>KE351689.1 GCA_000415185.1 Enterococcus faecalis 13-SD-W-01 | reverse complement strand
TTTATGACGCCACATATAAAAATCCAGAGAATGAACTTAGTCAGTATATCAATTGGACGAATCATAACCGTAGCTGTTGGAGTTTAGTAAGTAATAGCGGAGCTAACATCACTTTACATTGGGCAAATATCGGCAGTGCTGATGGCAGCTACTGTGAATTTATAAAAAATGGGGATAATACGATTATTAAGAACTATCATGGAAATGCTTCTTATCCAGATTCACCTACCTCAGTCTATACTATAAGTAATGACGGTTACAGAGAAAAATAATACAATTTCTGATTTGTAAACTATTTTAGGCAAGGAAATTTTTATGTTGCTATTTAAAAATTACTTGCGTTTTGATTTAATTAGTACCATAATAAGTTAAAGTTTTTGCGTGTTAATAAAGATTGATACTCAAAAACTTATATATCTCTTACTTTTTTCAATAATTCTTCTTTATGTATCGCAAAAAAAAGACATATCGCATGTCTTTTTTTGTCTCTTTCATAGAAAAATATGTTATATAGTCAAAATAAGAGATACATGAAAATAATATGATTTGCTATTGTATTGTATGGAATTCACTAAAAATAAAACTTGTCTTCTAGATATATCAGAATTATAACAAACGTTATTTAACTTGATGAGGTGCTAATACGAAAATAAATGAGTCTGTTCTTTTAATTATTTTTTTTGTTCTTCTTTTCATTCTTTTTATATGGACAACGTGGACTAAGAGAATAACAAAAAAGCTCAAAAAGGAAAATAAAAGATTAGTAGACGCGTACTACCCTGATTTAACTACTGCTGATAAGAAATATCGAAAAACTAGTATTAATAACTATTATAATTCTTACTTTAAAGATCTTAACAAACTTTATCTTGCTATTCCTTATCTGTCACTAATATCATTGATTTTATCAATTATGTGGGTATTTCACATTGACACGTGGGGGCATGGGGGATATTTTTATGCTTATCCATACTAATGATATTGGTCTCCTTCTACATTTGGCTATCTCCAAGCCTAGAAAAACAACAGATTTTCTGGGAAGACTACTTAAAGAAATATCCTGATAACCCATTAAAAGTTGTTTTATTTCCGATAGAAAAAAGCAAACAAGTGGCTAAAATAGATTTGCTATTTTCTTTCATGGGGAATATATACACTCTTTATAGCTATTGTAATGTTCTTTAGTTAAAACAGTTAAAAGCTAAGTAATATAAAAAGGGGTACCTTTAAGATTCTGATAAACAGATTGCGCATGGGATCATTTATTAGTCTTTTTATATCTGAGTTGCTCAGGAGAGAGATGGGTCACTATTATAGTGAGTCGCTTTTTTTTTCAACTAAAAAAATATCGGTTCCGTTTATGGAATATACAAGAAAATCCGAAAAGAAGGGACTCTTTTCGGATTTTCAGTCTTCTCAGAAATCAAAACATTATAAGAAATTCCTACTTAATATAGTAATTAATTATGAGGTTACTTTTTATTTTTAGATTGACAACTGGACCACCTATTTCAATTCCTTTTCGTGAATTTCTATTTCTGGTTCATAATGGGCAACTATCTCAATAATATTGTCTTCAGTCCATGCGACAAAATGCTTGAAGTCGAAATCCTCATAATAACCAAAAGTTTGATCTTTTATGAAGTCAATAAACTTTGAATTTGATAGTTTGAAAAACGCCACATCTATCAAACTAACATCTGCAAATTTTTCGAGCCATTGATGATTTCTTTTTTGAAGTCCGGATTCATCTGAACATAACATAGCGTAGACAAAACCTCCAAAAAGAATTGTCACCAAAAATTGTTTGCTCTCTAATACTATCATGGTTCCTTTCTTATCCTGTTGTACTTTTTTTAACCAGTATTCACCAACTGGTAAATTATATCTTGTTAATTCTTCCATTATTATGTTCCTTTATTTATACCTTTTTGGTTTTTCAGGACTTCCTTATGGAGAAAATGAGACACCTTACTATCTGATATTTACGGCCATTCGCAATAGTTTTGATTATCTTCTTGATTGTCATAATTTTGTAGACAAGGCTATTCGTTTGCATAATATTCAAACAAATAGCCTTCAATTAAACAAATGTTTTAGGTATGAAAAATTCTTTTTTAATTAGTGAAATTTTCCC
>KE351688.1:17595-18321 GCA_000415185.1 Enterococcus faecalis 13-SD-W-01 | reverse complement strand
TGTCGTAGGTTCGAGTCCTACTGCCGGAGTTCTCATATAAAAGTGAGAAAAGAGTAATGAGCTTCTTTTTCTCTGGAGAGTTGTCCGAGAGGCCGAAGGAGCATGATTGGAAATCATGTAGATGGTTAACACTGTCTCAAGGGTTCGAATCCCTTACTCTCCGTAACAACTTAACTGGCCCGTTGGTCAAGCGGTTAAGACACCGCCCTTTCACGGCGGTAACACGGGTTCGAATCCCGTACGGGTCATTAATTGAATAAAACTGGAGGTTTAGCTCAGCTGGGAGAGCATCTGCCTTACAAGCAGAGGGTCAGCGGTTCGATCCCGTTAACCTCCATAATGATATGGTTCCGTGGTGTAGGGGTTAACATGCCTGCCTGTCACGCAGGAGATCGCGGGTTCGATTCCCGTCGGAACCGTCATTTATATTCAATTATGATAATATAATATTTCTATATTGGCGCGGTAGCTCAGTTGGTAGAGCAACGGATTGAAGCTCCGTGTGTCGGCAGTTCGATTCTGTCCCGCGCCACCATGGAGGAGTAGCGAAGTGGCTAAACGCGACGGACTGTAAATCCGTTCCTTAGGGTTCAGTGGTTCGAATCCACTCTCCTCCATTTAATAGGGGCATAGTTTAAAGGTAGAACAGCGGTCTCCAAAACCGTTAGTGTGGGTTCAATTCCTGCTGCCCCTGCCATGGCGACCGTGGCGAAGTGGTTAACGCAC
>KE351688.1:17124-17585 GCA_000415185.1 Enterococcus faecalis 13-SD-W-01 | reverse complement strand
ATGCCGGCGTGGCGGAATTGGCAGACGCGCTGGACTCAAAATCCAGTGCCCGTTGAGGGCGTGCCGGTTCGACCCCGGCCGCCGGTATTAAATAAGATGAATTCATCTTATTTTTTTATTGAGTATGATTAGGTTGATTAGTATTATGGCGACCGTGGCGAAGTGGTTAACGCACCGGATTGTGGCTCCGGCACTCGTGGGTTCGATTCCCATCGGTCGCCCTTTAGTTTTTTATTGGGGTATAGCCAAGCGGTAAGGCAAGGGACTTTGACTCCCTCATGCGTTGGTTCGAATCCAGCTACCCCAGTTTCTATAATTTTATAGAATGTTTTAAATAGTGGCGGTATAGCCAAGTGGTAAGGCAGAGGTCTGCAAAACCTTCATCACCGGTTCAAATCCGGTTACCGCCTTAGTACTAATATAACCTTAACATGCCGGCGTGGCGGAATTGGCAGACGCGC
>KE351688.1:0-17114 GCA_000415185.1 Enterococcus faecalis 13-SD-W-01 | reverse complement strand
CCCCGGCCGCCGGTATCATATTATTGAAGTATCAATCTTAACAGATTGATACTTTTTTAGTTTTATGTATATTTCAAGGAAAGTATTTGTTTCTTTACTGAATGGTCAAATACCGTAATAAAAAGTTAAAAGAAGCAGCAAACAAAACGACAAAAAATACAGCGGATCTCAAATCAGCCGTATTTTTTGTCTCTTTTTTTATTTGCTATATAGTTTCGTTCGTATATGGTAAAATAGGGAAGTATTCTGAATAAAGGAGATGTCTATATTTGACAGAAGAATCTGTTTCTTTAGAAATTAGATTAACAGCTGCTGACGATATCAGCATGCTTTTAGGAACACACGATAAACATATCAAATTGATCGAGGAAACAACAGAAACAACGATCAACACACGCGGCGAAATGATCCAGATCTTAGGAGAAAAGGACCAGGCAGCTTTAGCAGATAAAGTGATCCGTGCACTGCAAGAATTGATCAAACGAGGGATCCATATACACACGCCGGATATCGTTACTGCATTGAAAATGGCACAAAAAGGGACACTAAGTTCATTTATCGAAATGTATGAAGAAGAAATCGTGAAAGACAAAAAAGGCACACCTATCCGTGTAAAAAACAGCGGACAAAAGAAATACGTCGAAGCGGTCAAAACGCATGATGTCGTCTTCGGTATAGGACCAGCAGGAACAGGGAAAACGTTCTTAGCGGTAGTCCTTGCTGTTTCTGCATTGAAAAAAGGAGAAGTCCAAAAAATCATTTTGACTCGTCCAGCGGTTGAAGCTGGCGAAAATTTAGGATTTTTACCGGGAGACCTTAAAGAAAAAGTCGATCCTTATCTTCGACCTGTCTATGATGCGTTGTATCAAATCTTTGGTTTAGAACATACGAATCGCTTGATGGAAAGAGGCGTTATCGAGATTGCACCTCTTGCCTATATGCGCGGCCGGACATTAGATGACGCATTTGTTATTTTAGATGAAGCACAAAATACAACGATTGCACAGATGAAGATGTTTTTGACACGTTTAGGCTATCAATCCAAGATGATCGTTAATGGAGATACGAGTCAAATCGACCTGCCTCGAGGAACAACTAGCGGATTGGTCCACGCAGAACGAACATTGAAATCAATCAAAAAGATCGATTTTGTCAACTTTGAAGCAAGTGATGTAGTACGACATCCCGTAGTGGCTCAAATCATTGAGGCTTACGAGAAAGCGGATCTGCACAAAGAATAGGCTTTGCTTAGGAGGATAATTCATGTTAAACAAAACCCTGCAGCAACTGCAAGAAAAACTCGGAAAAGCATCTCTGCCTGTTTTACTGCTTTTGTTTTTTATTGTAGTCTGCGGCGTTACTTTTAGCAGCGTCAAACAAAAGACGAACGACTTTAGAGAAGGACAAGTAGCAGAAGAAAGTATTCGGGCAAACAAAACAGTCGAGAATTCTGAAGCCACTGAACAAAAACGAAAATTGGCAGCAGAAGCAATTACACCAGAGTATACGTATCAAGAATCTATGGTGGATACGCAAAACAGCCGGATCAATCAGCTGTTTGATCTAATCGATAAGACCAATAAAAAAATCAATGATGAGTATGAAAAAAAGGTGGAACAGGCAAATGATGATGAGAATGTTCCAAATCCGACGACCGATGAACGAGTTGCTGCACTGAAAAGAAGTTTTGAATCCGTCAGTGCAGAAGATATCAGTTTTTATCAAAAACTCCCAAATCAATTTTATTCATCGATTTTTGGTTTAAATTCGGATGAACTGGAAACGGTTCGCAACGAAAGTATTAAATTGATCGATGAACAAATGAACAAGCAAGTACGTGACAGCGATTTGGAGACTTTTAAACAAGAAGCCGAAGACAAGCTGCAGTATTTGAATGTCTCTGCAGAACAGCAGCGCGTGATTCGTTATTTGATCGATCAGGGAATCGTAGTCAATGATTTCTTGAACGAGAAAAAGACAGAAGCGTTAAGAGAAACAGCTCGCCAATCAGTTCAGCCTGTGATGATTTATCAAGGGGAGATCATTGTCCGCGAAGGAAACCAAATCGATGCTTCAGCAATCGAAAAGTTAGAATTACTGGGATTGACCGATCAAAATACTTCAATCTTCCCGCTTGTAGCAATGGTTTTAGCTGTTCTTTTACAAATAGCGGTGCTGGTGTTTAATTCTATGCAATTCCAAAGTGTTGGAAAACGAACGGAATATGTTTTGTTTTATGTAGTTGCAATGTCTATCAGTGTTATTTTGATGAAATTTTTACAACTATTCCAAACAGAACAAGCAACGTATATCCCATTGTTCTATCCAGCTGCATTTATGCCGCTTGTCTTGAATTTCTTCTTGAATCGGCGGGCAGGGATCATGGCAGCATTGTTCCAAGTGATTTCTGCGTTATTCATTTTTTATGGATCGATCGGAACAAACTTTTTGACCGTTATTTTGATTACCTATCTTTTCTCTGGCCTTTTAGCAACGATCGTAAGACGTCAACGGATCTCTGAACAAGGATTTCCTGCTATTATGTGGGTGGTTGTTTTTCCGTTAGCAATGGATCTTATTTTAGTTGTTTATCAAGGCATGAGTTTCCGAGATGGAACGACCTGGATGACCTTAGTCAGCGGATTTGCCGGCGCATTGCTGTCTTTCTTATTGACGATTGGTTTGCATCCTTATATCGAATTGCTGGTAAATGACGATAGTGTGATTGTTTTGAATGAGTTAAGTAACCCGAACCATCCATTATTGAAAAAATTATTGGAAGAAGCACCAGGAACGTATCATCATAGTATGATGGTGGCAAATCTTAGTGCAAATGCAGTAGCAGAAATCGGAGGCCGGTCGCTTTTGACCCGTGTTGCCTGCTACTATCATGATATCGGCAAAATCAAACATGCAAGTTTCTTTGTGGAAAATCTGCCATCAGGAGCAGAAAACCCTCATAATTTCCTTTTGCCAGAAGACAGTAAACAAATCATTTTCGGGCACGTCACAGACGGTGCAAAAATCTTAGAAGAATACAAAATGCCGAAAATGGTCATCGATATCTGCCGTCAGCACCACGGAACGACATTGATGCGTTATTTCTATGTAAAAGCAAAAGAAAGAAATCCAGAAGTAACCGAACAGCAATTCCGTTATCCTGGACCAAAACCTCAGACAAGAGAAGCAGGGATCGTCAACATCGCCGACAGCTGTGAAGCAGCCGTTCGAGCAATGGACCACCCAACGAGCGAAAAAATCGAGACATTCGTGCATAATCTGATTGAAGAACGTATCTCTGATGGTCAATTAGATGACAGCGGATTGACATTGAAAGAAATCCGAAAAGTGGAGAAATCATTGATCAGCGGACTGAGCAGTACGTTCCATTCAAGGATCAAATATCCGAAGATGAAATCAGAAGCAGAGAAAATGAAAGAAGAACAAGAAGGAAGCGAAATATAATGGATATCACATTTATGGACGAAACAAATCAAGTTTCGGAAACAAAAATAAAAGAAATCGATGATCTGCTGCAATTTGCAGCAGACCATTTAAACTTGCCAGAAGAGACAGAAATGTCCGTCACATTCATGGACAATGCAGCGATCCAAGTAATCAACCGTGATTACCGTGGAAAAGATGCACCGACAGATGTCATCAGTTTTGCTTTGGAAGAAGAAGGGGAAGACGAGATTCCAGTAATCTTTGAAGATGATGAAAATCCAATGCCTAGAGTATTAGGCGATATCATGATCTCAATCGACCGCGCGAAGGAACAAGCCGAAGAATATGGACACAGCTATGATCGGGAATTAGGCTTCTTAGCGGTTCATGGTTTCTTACACATCAATGGGTATGACCATATGACACCAGAAGATGAAAAAGAGATGTTCGGATTGCAGAAAGAGATACTGGATGCGTATGGACTTAAAAGATAACAATACAGGGAAAAATAAACACTTTATTACTTCAGTCGAATTTGCTGTCCAAGGAATAAAAACGGTATTTGAAGAGGAACGGAATATGCGCAAACATGTTTGTTTCGGCGCAGCAGCTTTGATTTTGGGTGCAGCTTTCGGGCTGTCCCAAGTCGAGTGGCTGTGGCTTCTGCTTTCTATTTTTTTAGTATTGCTGGCAGAAGTAGTGAATACGATTTTTGAAAATGTCGTTGATATGTTTACTGATTTCCATTTCCATCCGATCGGTAAAAAAGTCAAAGACATGGCAGCAGGCGGTGTTTTGCTTACTGCATGTTTTACTGTTATCGTGGGGCTGATCATTTTTGTCCCAAAAATCTATCAATTGCTGTTTAACTAAAAGGAGAATCTTTATGCCAGAACATAAATCAGGCTTTGTGGCGATCGTAGGACGCCCAAATGTCGGAAAATCAACTTTGCTGAACCGGATCGTCGGACAAAAAATCGCGATCATGAGTGATAAAGCACAAACAACAAGAAACAAGATCCAAGGTGTGTATACGGAAAAAGACGCACAGCTGATCTTCATCGATACACCAGGGATCCATAAACCAAAACACCGACTAGGCGACTTCATGGTAGAAACTGCTTATAGCGCATTGAGAGAAGTAGATGCTGTCTTGTTCATGATCAGTGCCGACCAAAAACGCGGGCGCGGTGATGACTTTATTATCGAACGATTGAAAAATGTTGATTCGCCTGTGTATTTGGTCATCAATAAAATTGACAAAGTCCATCCTGACGACCTTTTAGGAATCATTGAAGATTATTCTTCTCAAATGGATTTTGCACAAGTCGTTCCTATCTCAGCAACAGAAGGAAACAATGTCGAACGTTTGATGTCGACTTTGATTGACGAAATGCCAGAAGGTCCGCAATATTTCCCGGATGATCAAGTGACCGATCACCCTGAATATTTTATCGTTTCAGAATTGATCCGCGAAAAAGTGCTTTTCTTGACCAGAGATGAAGTACCGCACTCAGTAGCTGTCGTTATTGATTCAATGAAAAGAAACGAAAATAACAAAGTTCAGATCGAAGCAACGATCATTGTTGAAAGAGACAGTCAAAAAGGGATCATCATCGGTAAAGGCGGCAAGATGCTGAAACAAATCGGCACGAAAGCCCGTTTGGATATCGAGCATCTTTTAGGCGACAAAGTCTTTCTTGAGCTATGGGTAAAAGTCCAAAAAGACTGGCGTGACAAACGTACGTATCTTCAAGATTACGGTTATCGAAAAGACGAATATTAAAACAAGACAGACCGTAAAGCCGCAGCAGATATCGTACGTAAAAAAGTGATTTATTGTTTGAAGTTTATAGAGATCATGGCTTAGATACCATTTTAATCAGTAAAACGTCCAAGATAGGTGATCGTTTCTTACTGGAGGTACGTCTTCCGTGGTCTCTTTTTTGTGATAAAGGAGGGATAGAATGAGTCAGCTAACGGAGTCAAAAGGGCTGATTTTATCAAGCCGAAATTATAAAGAAAAAGACAAGCTTGTCAAAATATTTACCGAATCAGCTGGAAAAATGATGTTTTATGTCAAAGGTATCCATCGAAGAAACCAGCCTTTAGTGCCGGCATTGCTGCCATTTACCGAAGCCGTTTATATCGGTACGTTTAATGAAGAGGGTCTTTCTTTTTTGACAAGTGCCAAAGATATCCAGCCTTTTAGAAAAATCCAAGAAGATATTTTTTTAAGCGGCTATGGAACATATTTGCTCAATTTGACAGATGCTGCGATTGAAGACCGTCAATATGATCCCAACCTGTTTTCTTTTCTTGAACAAGCATTGGTTCGAATGGAAGAAGGCTATGATGCAGAGATCATCACGAATATTTTTGAGATCCAATTAATGCGCCGTTTTGGTAGTGCACCGATTTGGACGCACTGTGTCGTTTGCGGAAAAACAGAAGGAAAATTTGATTTTTCTTCAAAATATAATGGTGTTATCTGCGAAAACCACTGGCAGCTTGATCCGCATCGTTATCACGCATCGCCACGGGCTGTCCATTTTGCACGGATGTTTTCGGCAATCGCATATGATAAGATATCTGGCATTCATTTGAAAGAAGAGACCAAGCAAGAAATCCGCCAGCTGATCGATCAGCTATATGAAGAATTCGTGGGTATCCATCTGAAAAGCAAGAAATTTATTGATCAAATGAAAAGTTGGGAACATGTGCTGAAAGAAGAAAAACCAGAAGAATAGCCAGTAAAAGAAAATACTATTTGACAAAACATAGGCAGACCGACTATTATTAGGCATAGATAAATAGTATGTTGACCAAGTTCAGTAAAAGATACGCAGTTTTAGCGAGTCCGGGGCGGTGTGAGCCGGATACCAGCGGTTTTTGAAGCGGCGCTTGCGAGTACAGTATGAAAAAGCTGCCGGAGATTCTCCGGAAGTAGGGTGGAACCGCGAAATTATTCGTCCCTATGTCTGTTCAAACAGGCATAGGGATTTTTTTGTTTTCTGAAAAGATTTTGCGGACTGCCAAACATAAAGCTTTAGAAATGAAAGGGGCAGAAAAAATGAGTAAAAAGTTAACTGTTCAAGAAATGATCCTGACTTTACAAAAATTTTGGTCATCGAACGGCTGTATGCTGATGCAAGCATACGATACAGAGAAAGGTGCCGGAACAATGAGTCCATACACATTTTTACGTGCAATTGGACCAGAACCATGGAATGCAGCATATGTTGAACCTTCTCGCCGACCAGCAGATGGACGTTACGGAGAAAACCCAAACCGTTTATACCAACATCATCAATTCCAAGTAGTTATGAAACCTTCTCCAGAAAATATCCAAGAACTTTACTTAGAAAGCTTACGTCTTCTGGGCATCGACCCTCTTGAACATGACATCCGTTTTGTAGAGGATAACTGGGAAAATCCATCTATGGGCTGTGCCGGTGTCGGCTGGGAAGTTTGGCTAGACGGAATGGAAATCACTCAGTTCACGTATTTCCAACAAGTGGGTGGTCTGCAATGCAAACCTGTTACTTCAGAAATCACTTACGGTCTAGAACGTTTGGCTTCTTATATCCAAGAAGTGGAAAGTGTCTATGATTTAGAATGGTCTGCAGGCGTAAAATACGGCGAGATTTTCAAACAACCAGAATTTGAACACTCAAAATATTCTTTTGAAGTCAGTGACCAAGAAATGTTGTTGACAAACTTTGACCGTTTTGAAAAAGAAGCAAAACGTTGTATCGACGAAAACCTTGTCCATCCAGCGTATGATTATATCTTGAAATGCAGCCATACATTCAACTTATTAGATGCTCGAGGCGCTGTTTCAGTAACAGAACGTGCGGGGTATCTTTCACGAATCCGTAACATGGCTCGCGCTGTGGCGAAAATCTTTGTTGCAGAACGTGAAAAATTAGGCTATCCATTGTTGAACCACAATACTGCAAACCCCGAAACTGTAAAGGAGGCAGAATAAGATGGCAAAAGACTTGCTTTTAGAAATCGGCTTAGAAGAAATGCCTGCACATGTCGTTACACCAAGCATGAAGCAGTTAGAAGAAAAAACAGCGAAATTTTTAGATGAAAATCAATTGACTTATGATTCGATCGAAACGTTCTCAACACCAAGACGTCTAGCAATCAAAGTCACAAATATCCCTGAAAAACAAGAAGACAGCCAAGAAGAAGTCAAAGGTCCAGCGAAAAAAATCGCGCAAGATGCAGACGGAAACTGGACAAAAGCAGCAGAAGGATTTGTCCGCGGACAAGGTTTGACGACTGATGCAATCACATTTAAAGAATTGAATGGCACGGAATATGTTTATGTAACGAAATATGTTCACGGCATCGAGGCAAAAACCGTTCTAACTGGTTTAGCTGAGGTAGTCAAAAGCTTGACATTCCCAGTACGTATGCATTGGGCAAATTATGACTTTGAATATATTCGTCCGATTCACTGGCTTGTTGCTTTATTGGATGATGAAGTGATTCCATTCGAGATCCTGGATATCAAAACAGACCGTGTGTCCCGTGGCCATCGTTTCTTAGGCGAAGATATTACTTTTGCCCATGCCAATGAATACGAAGAAAAATTAGCTGAACAGTTCGTGATCGCGTCTCCTCAAAAGAGAGAAAAAGAAATCGTCGAACAAGCAGAAGCATTAGCAGCTAAAAACAACTGGGTCATCGACCTTGATCCTGAATTGCTGGAAGAAGTAAACAACCTAGTTGAATACCCAACTGTTTTTGCGGGCGATTTTGAAGAAAAATACTTGTCTGTTCCAGAAGAAGTGCTAGTTACTTCAATGAAAGAACATCAACGTTATTTCGAAGTACGCAATGCAAAAGGTATGCTGCTTCCGCACTTTATTTCTGCACGTAATGGCGATCGAGTGAAAATCGAAAATGTCATTCGCGGAAATCAGAAAGTATTGACAGCTCGTTTGGAAGATGCAGAATTCTTTTACAATGAGGACAAGAAAAATTCAATCGACATGTATGTAGAAAAATTAAAATCTGTGACGTTCCATGAAAAAATCGGCAGCATCTATGAAAAAATGCAGCGTGTCCAAGCGGCAGCTCGTGTTATCGGTGAAACAGTTGGTTTATCTGAAACGGAACTTGCAGATTTGCAACGTGCTGCGGAAATCTATAAATTTGATCTAGTGACGAATATGGTCGGTGAATTCCCAGAACTTCAAGGGATCATGGGAGAGAAATATGCATTGCTGCAAGGAGAAAAACCAGAAGTAGCGGCAGCTGTCAGAGAACACTATCTTCCAACCTCAAGTGAAGATGAATTGCCGGAAACAGCCATCGGAGCCGTTCTAGCCATCGCTGATAAACTTGACAGTGTCTTTTCTTTCTTTGCTGTTGGAATGGTTCCAAACGGCTCTAATGACCCTTATGCACTTCGTCGTCAAGCATACGGTGTGGTAAGAATCATTGAAGCAAAAAATTGGGTATTCCCATTAGTAAAATTGCAAGAAGCTATCAGCGAAGCAGTGAATGCTGATCCGCAACGTTTTGGTATCCAGTTATCTGGAGGTCAGCAAGAAGTTATTGAATTTATCAAAGGCCGTTTGCGTCAATTGCTTTCAACAAAACAAATCCGTCATGACGTGATTGATGCTGTTTTAGCTGCTGAACAAAAAGACTTAGCGAAAATATTTGGGGCAGCACAATTGTTCAAACAACATTTGGAAGACCAAGAGTTCAAACCATCCATGGAAGCATTGACTCGTGTCGTAAATCTAGCGAAAAAAGCAGAAGAAACATCTGCATCTGTCGATCCTGCTTTATTTGAAAATGAATCAGAAAAAGCTTTGTATGAAGCAGTGAACGAACTAGATGCAGACTTTGCGGAACAAACGCCAGAAGAGACCTACGAACGTTTGACAGGGTTACGCCCATTGATCGAAGCATATTTTGATCAAACAATGGTCATGGCAGATGATGAAAACGTACGTATGAATCGTTTGACACAACTAAGAAAAATCGCCGAAATGGCACTTTCATTAGCGAGCTTGGATCTGTTAGTAACAAAATAAGCACAGAAAAAGGCTGGGACAAAATGTCCCAGCCTTTTTTATTTCAATGAGTATTTTGTATTATTTTTTGTTTCTTTGCTGTTTGCCAGCATTTCTTCCTTTGCCAGCATTTTTTCCAGCAGATTTTTCAGAAGAAGGTAAGCTTTTTACTGTTTTTTCGTTTTTCTCTGTTTTTTCCGGTGTTACATCTTTTGGCGGAGTAACGACCGTTTTTGGAGGATTATTTTTCAATTCTTCTGCTACTTGTGCTTTCAAACGAGGTTTCATGATGACGTTTGTGATATATGTTTGCAGACAACTGAACACACCGCCGACTACCCAGTACAATGTCACACCAGCAGGAGCGCTGATCGACATGAAGACGATCATAGCAGGTGAAACGATCAGCATCGTACGCATCGTTTTTTTCTGTTCTTCTGGAATACCGATTGTTGAGATATATCCTTGCAGCAGATAAGCGATCCCAGCAATGGCAACTAAGACAAGACTAGGTGAACCAAGATCGATACCGTAGAATGAAGATTCACGGATACCTTCTGTGTAACGAGCAGTAAAGTATAATGCGGAGAAGATAGGCATTTGGATCAATAGAGGTAAACAACCGATACCGCCTGTCATGCTCATACCATTTTCTTTATAAACTTGCTGCATTTCTGCTTGCGCTGCAACTTGCTCTTCACGTGTTGTCGCAGTTTTCATTCTTGCTTGCGCTGCTTCGACTTGAGGTTTCAAGGCTTGCATTTTTTCAGATTGGATCATTGTTTTCTTCGACTGGCTGATCCCTAAAGGCAAGATGATCAAACGAACGATGATCGTCATAAAGATGACCGCCCAACCGTAAGACCAGTTGAAGTTTTGAACTAAATAAGTGATTGCTTGACCCATCGGATGGACAAGTATGCGATAAACAAAGCCTGAAGTATCAGGATTACCATGTGAATCTGTACGTACACAGCCAGACAAAAACAGCATGATGGACAAAAGTCCGGAGCCTAGCAGCCAATTTTTCCATTTATTCATTAAATTCTTCCTCTTCCATAATTTTTACACAAAATTAACTATACTAAAAAAAACAGCGAAATTCAATTGTATTCATAGAAAAATCACATTATTGCGTTAAAAAGAACTGTTATTTTTTGTAAGTATTTTTTGATATGAAAAAGCAGAGATAGAACACGAAAAGAAACTAGTCCTGATTTTTTACCGAATAGAGACATAAACCAAGGCGCAGCAAAGAGCGAGCCGTTTTTTTCTTCTGCAGAGAAAAAGTCGGTTCGCTCAAAACGAATAGAGTAGGGCATCGTTTTTCTGTAAAATCAAAAAATGGTTATTTAATAAATAACGTCAAATTTTTCACGTTCCTGGATCATTGGGTCCTCTTGTAAATCAACGTAAGTGACACGACCGCTAGGACTAGGAGAGTCTTTGACCTTGGAGATAAATGCTTCTACAGTCTCGTCATCACCGATTGCTTCAATCGTTACAGAACCATCTTCTTCATTTTTGACCGTACCGAAAATACCAAGCTGATCCGCAAGCATTTTCGTCGTATAGCGGAAACCAACACCTTGGACACGGCCTTGCACGTTCATTCTTACTTTGCGCATGAGAGTCACCTGCTTTCTTCTTTATAGATTTATGATAACGATTTTTTTAAAAGTAAACAAGTTCGAACCCCTGATTCATGCTATAATCAGGTGAGGTGAAAAAATTGAAAGAAATCCAATCGGTAAAGAATCCATTGATCAAAGAATTGAAAAAATTACATAAAAAGAAATACAGAGAGGAAGCGAGGTGTTATTTGCTAGAAGGGTTTCACTTAGTGGAGGAAGCAGAGGCATCTGGCGCTAAAATCAAAGAGCTGCTTGTGACAGATCGAGGACTCAAAGAATGGAGCGATTGGATCGCTCGCAAATTAAAGGAAGAAATCTGTTATCTAGTCAGCGCCGAAGTCATGTCTGCTGTTTCAGATTTGCCGACGCCTCAAGGAATCTTAGCAGTAATCGAAATGGATGAATCAGAAGTTGGATCGTACAAAGGCGGATGGCTGCTGTTAGACAATGTGCAAGATCCAGGGAATGTCGGAACTATGATCCGGACAGCCGATGCGTTTGGTTTAACCGGTGTTATTTTGGGAAAAGGAACAGCTGACTTGTACAGTACTAAAGTATTAAGAAGTATGCAAGGAAGCAATTATCATCTGCCGATTCTCCAAAAAGACCTGACAGAGATCATTCCTCTTTTCAAAGAGCAGCAAACGCCAATCTACGGAACAGAACTGAATGAAGAAGCATTTCCTCTCAATGAAGTGCCAAAAACAACTGATTTTGCTTTAATCATGGGGAATGAAGGTCAAGGTGTCCAAAAAGAAATCTTGGATATGACTGATAAAAATGTGTATATCCCAATTCCTGGAAATGCCGAATCATTAAATGTGGGCGTAGCTGCCGGTGTCTTGATGTACCATTTCTCACGTTGATTAAGGAACTGTTAAGTTTTGGATAGTTGCATAAGAACTCCCTAGTACGAACCAAAAACTAGTGATATACTGGTACCAATTTCAATAATAACGAAATTCAAAAAAGGTGGCAGATTGAAGATATGACAGAAAAATGGCGTGAAGACGAAGAATACATGTCTTATGTAGCAGAACTTTTAGAAACTGAGGCTGTGAAAAAATTAGCTGATTATACTCAACATGTCCACTCGACACGATTAGAGCATTCTATCAGTGTTTCTTACAATAGTTATAAACTTGCAAAAAAATGGGGCGGAGACGCAAGAGCAACAGCTCGCGCCGGACTCTTACATGACCTCTTTTATTATGACTGGCGGACAACGAAATTCGATGAAGGGACACATGCGTATGTGCACCCAAGAATCGCTGTCAAAAACGCTGAGAAAATCACAGAACTCTCTGATCTGGAGAGAGACATCATTTTGAAACACATGTGGGGAGCAACGATTGCTCCGCCAAAATATAAAGAAAGCTATATCGTGACAATGGTCGATAAATACTGCGCAGTCAAAGAAGCATCACAACCAATGACTGCAACGATGAAACAAAAATGGCAGCATTTCTTCGGCAAAAAACCGGTTGGCATCGAATAACAGAGATAAACAGGTCTGATCGTTTCTAACAGCGCCAAGCGCTCGTGGACGTCCAGGCCTGTTTTCAAATGCAGGAAGCTGTTTTCTCGACCTTGTTTTTTCAGCCTTTTTCAAGTATAGTAATAAATTGGCAGACCCAACAATTTAAAGGGGGTGATGATAAGATGCACAGACAGAACGTATCTTATTTAAAATCGATGGGGCTTTACAAGTAGAACATACTTTGTAGAACCTGATTCTTTCTTCAAGGTATGAAAACAAAAGAGGAAAGGAATCACTATTATGAAACCAACCATCGAAACATACAACTATTATTTTATCAAACGAGAAGCAGAGCACTTGCTAAGTGTTTATTCTTCTGTCAATGACAACAAAACGGTCGAAACAGTCCAAGCACTTGCGGCTGAAAAGATCCGTGGATTGTTTGAAACAGAAAACGAAGAAGTAGAAGCGTTCTTAAAGCTTGCGCTGGATCGGACATGGACGAAAGCAAAAGCAGAACAGGCGTTAGAAACATTGAAAGAAGCGGTGATCCCGTTTGAACAGCCTGAGAAAAAACAGATCGAGAAAGCCTTCCGCAAGACCAAAAAACTGAAATTCCCAAATTGGTCAGAGTTGGATTTGCGTGAACATACTTATATCGGCTGGAATGATCCAGGTACTCAAAAGAAATTTATTCTTTTCTATAAAGAGAATAAATTGCAAGGCATCAGCGGTACGTTGTCACCAACGATCATCAAAGGAATCTGTTCGATTTGCCAAAAAACATCGAATGTTTCGATGTTTTTAGCAACGACCAAAACTTCCTCAGACGGCACGTACACAAAACGCGGCAACTATATTTGCCACGACAGCGAACAATGCAACAAGCAGCTTGTTCAATTGGACAAATTTCATGAATTTGCAGAAATCGTGAAAAAAGAAAAGTGACCGCATTGTTTTTTGAAAGAAAACATGCTATTCTTTTTAAGGAATAAGGTGATGGTGTTCGCCTTTAAACGTTGATCGAAAGACAGCTAATGACGCCTACTAGAGAAAGGACGAGAGCCCTTTGTTTAGTAGGCGTTTTTTTGTTTGGATAATAAGGAGGAAATAAGATGAAAAATAGTCAAATTATAAGGATCGGAGCATACATGACAAGGTGGTTATTACTTACCGCTATTGTGGGTGTATTGATGGGAAGCCTTTCTGCATTCTTTTTGACGAGCTTGACGTTTGTGACAGATGTACGTCTGGAACATCCGTGGCTGCTTTATTTATTACCTGCGGGCGGCGCTTTGTTTGCGTACTTATATACTTATTTTGGTAAAAATGCCGGACGCGGGAATAATTTGGTGATTGATCAAGGGAATGGCGGGGAAGAAAAAATCCCACTGCGTTTGATTCCGCTGACGTTGTTTGGTACGTTGACTACACATTTGCTCGGCGGCTCAGTTGGCCGAGAAGGAACGGCTGTCCAAATGGGTGGCGCCATTGCTGAAAACCTTGCTCGTTTGTTCAAGATCGATAAAATCGACCGGGAGATTTTAGTGATTTCCGGTATCAGTGCGGGGTTCAGTTCAGTTTTCGGTACGCCTTTAGCTGGTACGCTTTTTGGACTGGAAGTATTAGCAATCGGCAAAATGCGGACAGAAGCCTTATTCCCAAGTTTTTTTGCTGCGTTATTTGCTAATTTCGTGACGGAAGGATTAGGAGCGACGCATATCCATTATTCGATGGGGGCGATCCCTTCCTGGAGTGTGCTTCTTTTTATCAAATTACTGGTGGCTGGTATCGGATTTGGTCTGTGCGGCTGGGTATTCAGCCGTTCCATCGTTTTCTTAAAAGGCGTTTATGCGCGCTGGTTCCAAAATCCAGTGTTCAGAAATTTTGCTGGTGGAGCAATCGTTGTTTTTGCGGCACTTCTTTTCCAAGGCCATCGTTATTTGGGATTGAGTTTGCCCCTTCTTCAAGATGCGTTTTCTGGACAGGCTCATTTTTTTGATTTTTTTGGGAAATTATTCTTTACAGTATTGTCTTTAGGTGCAGGATATCAAGGCGGAGAAGTGACACCGTTATTTGAGATTGGTGCATCATTAGGATCAACCTTTGCTCAAGTTATGCATGTATCGATTCCGTTTTTAGCTGGATTGGGCTTCATAGGTGTTTTTTCTGGTGCAACGAATACTCCGATTGCTTGTTTTATCATGGGCATCGAATTATTCGGCAGTGATGCTGCAGGCTTTTTGTTCATGATCTGTATCATTAGTTTTATGTGTTCAGGAAATAACGGCATCTACTCTGCGCAAAAAGTAATGATCGAAAAGGGGATTCTGTTTGTTCCTGGAATCAAAAAAAGCGGCAACCTTAAAAAATAGGGATTTCTAAACTTTTTCAAAATAATCTGGTCACCCTTCCGTAAGTATATTAATATATATATTAAATACTTTCGTTTATTATATAAGTAGATGGTATTTCTTCATAAAAAAATAACGCCTTCTTTCGGGAAGATTTTTCAGTACAAAGGAGAATATAACATGAGTAAAATCGCAGTCTTAGGTCCTGGTTCTTGGGGCACTGCATTAGCACAAACACTAGCAGAGAATGGTCATGATGTACGGATCTGGGGAAATGTCCCAGCCCAAATCGACGAAATCAACACGTATCATACAAATCGCCATTTTCTGCCAAAGTTGAAATTGCCCGAAACAATCATCGGCTATAAAGAACTAGGGGAAGCTGTGGACGGCGTCGATGCAGTCTTGTTTGTTGTTCCAACGAAAGCTACGCGAGCAGTTGCACAAGAATTGGTACAGAAAATGAACACCAAACCCTTGATCATCCATGCCAGCAAAGGCTTGGAACAAGGCACGCACAAACGTATCTCCGAAGTAATCGCAGAAGAGATCCCAGAAGAAAAACGGCAAGCAATCGTTGTTTTATCTGGTCCAAGTCATGCAGAAGAAGTCGCAGTCCACGACATTACGACGATTACTGCGGCAAGTACCGATTTAAAAGCAGCAGAAACAGTTCAGCAATTATTTATGAACGATTATTTCCGAATCTATACGAATGATGACGTTATTGGTGTAGAGACAGGCGCCGCTTTGAAAAACATCATTGCCATTGGTGCTGGCGCAATCCATGGGTTAGGTTTTGGTGACAATGCCAAAGCAGCCATCATGACGCGCGGCTTAGCAGAAATCAGCCGTCTAGGTGTGGCAATGGGCGCGAATCCATTGACATTCATTGGTTTGAGCGGTGTGGGCGATTTGATCGTAACATGCACAAGTGTCCATTCAAGAAACTGGCGTGCTGGAAATCTTTTAGGAAAAGGCCATAAACTGGAAGAAGTGCTGGATAACATGGGGATGATCGTTGAAGGTGTCTCAACAACGAAAGCAGCCGTGGAACTAGCGCGACAATTAAATGTTGAAATGCCAATCACAGAAACAATCTACAGTGTGTTATATGAAGGAAAAGATGTCCGACAAGCAGTGAAAGAAGTAATGCTGCGCGACGGCAAGATGGAAAATGAATTTTCAATAAAATAGCAAATTTGGAGGGGTCACAGTGAAAGTCAAAAAAGCAGTTATTCCAGCAGCAGGATTAGGAACCAGATTTTTACCAGCAACGAAAGCGATGGCAAAAGAAATGCTGCCAATCGTTGATAAACCAACGATCCAATTTATCGTAGAAGAAGCACTGAATTCAGGAATCGAAGATATTTTGATCGTTACAGGTAAAAGCAAGCGTCCTATTGAGGATCACTTTGATGCCAATCTTGAATTAGAGATGAATCTAAAAGAAAAACACAAAGATGAACTCTTGCAATTGATTGAAGAAACAACAGATGTAAATCTGCACTTTATTCGCCAGCCGCATCCGCAAGGTTTAGGACATGCCGTACTGCAAGCCAAAACATTTGTTGGCAACGAACCTTTCGTAGTGATGTTAGGGGATGATTTAATGAAGGACGAGATTCCTTTGACGAAACAATTGATGAATGATTACGAGGAAACGAAAGCTTCAACGATCGCAGTCATGGAGATTCCTCATAAAGATACATCAAAATACGGCATCATCGACCCTGGTGAAGCTGTCTGCGACGGTTTATGCAGTGTAAAAAATTTCATCGAGAAACCAAAACCAGAAGATGCACCAAGTGATTTAGCAATCATCGGCCGTTATCTGTTAACACCAGATATTTTTGATATTTTAGAATCTCAAGAACCTGGTGCGGGAAATGAGATCCAATTAACAGATGCAATCGATAAGTTGAATAAAAAACAACGAGTATTTGCGCGGACATTCAAAGGCCGCCGCTACGATGTAGGGGATAAATTCGGCTACATGCAAACAAGTATCGAATATGGGCTGACTCATCCGCAAATCGGATCGGATCTTAAAGAATACGTGATCCAATTGAGCGAAGAATTAGAAGGAAAATAAGAAAAACAGCGTTGCGAAGCCGCAACGCTGTCAGACTGTAGACAAAGTACTAATTTATAG
>KE351687.1:223547-228506 GCA_000415185.1 Enterococcus faecalis 13-SD-W-01 | reverse complement strand
TATTCGAAAAGAATATACACGCTTATAAAAGAAATGTCAAACAAAAAAGTCAAAATCTAATAATTAGATACCTAACAATTCGGATTTGATTTTTGTTTACGGAAGAATAAAATAGAAGAAATCATTCACTTCCAGACGAAGAAATTATAAAACAGACCAGCAAAAGTCTTATCTCTTCTGTATAATAGTTAGGGATGGGAACAATATTTGGAGAACTTTTGAACTACGCTATCATAAAAAAACATCATTATAAAAAGGAAGACAAAAAATGAATATCAAAGAAGTCAGTCAAATGTATGGCATTACCTCACATACATTACGCTATTATGAAAAAATCGGGTTGCTTTCTCCCAAATATGCAGAAAATGGCTATCGCCAATATACTTATGAAGATCTGGAGCGATTGAATACTATTCGAGATTTGCGTTTCTTTGACCTTTCGCTTGAAGAAATCCGAAATTATCTTGATCAGAAAAATAAAGCTTTAACAAAAGAAATGCTCCAATTCGAGATTGCGAACGTACGTGAGCAAATCAACGTCCTTAAAGAAAAAGAGCATTTCCTAAATGAACGATTAGAGCTGATCGAAGTAGCAGAAAAGAAAAAAACGTTGACCGTCGAAATCGTGACCTATCCGCCTCGCCAAATTATTTTAAGCCGGCAGACGGATACCACAGGAAAAAATCTCTACTTAGAACTGAAAAAACTACACAAATTATTTGAAAAAAATCTGCATGCTAACAATCAAAATGTCTTCGGAACGCGGATGACACCAAATGACGATGGGTTTAGACATCAAGTTTTTTACTGTCTAGATGGTGAACAAGCCCTTGAACATTCCACAACTTTACCTGCTGGCGACTACTTAACGATTTGTTATAGCGGCACCTACAAAAATCGCGACCTCGCCCTTCAGTTGTTAAAAAGTTATTTAGAAGAACACCAGTTAAAAGCTGCAGGTCCTTTCTATGAATTTTATTTACTCGACTTCCATGAAACAAATTTTCCTGAAGAATATATATCTGAGATCGAGATTCAATTATCCCCCGCTTAATGCCCGAAAAAAAGGAGTAGTCCATAGAAACTACTCCTTTTTTATTGCTAACTTATTCTACAGATAAAGCATTTGAATCAAACGTTCTCGTGATTCTTTTCTCTAACTCCACAAGCAAAAATAGAACGGCACAAGGCACGATGCTCATCATGAATTGACCTATGCTTAAAGGCGTTGTCTGGATAACTAATTGAAGCGGCGGCAAGTAGACCATCGCTAATTGCAACGCTAGCATAGCTGTCAGGGACCAAATCAATGCACGATTTTTTGATAATGGATTACTAAAAGCAGAATCTGTCATTTCACGACAATTGATCATATAGAGTGCTTGTCCAAAAACAATAGCATTAATCAAGATCGTTTGACGTAAATTTTCCCCACTAAATAAGCTCATCGTGATAAACCCAAAAAGAGTAATCAAAAATCCAACATATATGATTCGGAATAATGTATACCTTGAAATGATCTTCTCAGTCATCAATCTCGGTTTACGGCGCATGATATCTTTGTGTGCTGGTTCAAAACCTAAGGCATAAGATAATGTAATTGAAGCAACTAAGTTTAACCATAAAATTTGGACAGTTGTCAGAGGTAATGGTAAATTTCCCAAAATGGAGAAAATCAATAATAATCCTTGTGCTAAACAAGTTGGCAAATAGAATAAGATTGTTTTCTTTAGGTTGTCAAAAATACGACGTCCTTCTTTTACCGCTTTGGCAATCGTCACGAAATTATCATCCACTAAAATCATGTCTGCCGCTTGCTTACTTACATCACTGCCTTTGATTCCCATGGCAATCCCGACATCCGCTTTTTTCAACGCTGGCGCATCATTGACACCATCCCCTGTCATTCCAACGATCTCACCTTGTTTTTGTAAATAGGACACAATGGATAATTTGTGGTCAGGAGTCGTTCTGGCAAAAACATCCGTGTTTTGCACAACTGATTCCCATTCTTCTGGTGTTAACCGATTCAATTCTTCGCCAGTGATTGCTTGATAAGCGTTTTTCAATCCCAGCTGCTGAGCAATTGCTTTAGCTGTTGTTGGATGATCACCCGTAATCATCACTACCCGAACACCAGCTTGCTTACATTCTTTAACAGCTTTAATCGCTGATTCTTTAGGTGGATCAATAATCCCAGCCAGACCTGCCATCACTAAACCGTTTATTGTATCGTGCGTAACAGCTTCATTTAAAGACACATCTTTATATCCGAAAGCTAACACACGTTGTCCTTTTGAAGCAAAAGTTGAATTAGCTTCTTCCCAAGCATCCTGGTCAAAAGCTTGAACTTGATCATTGACAAGTTGGCTAGTTGCTTTAGTAAATAAAATATCGGGTGCTCCTTTAACGAAAATACGCTTTTTTCCTTCGATGATATGGACGGTCGCCATATATTTGTATGCGGAATCAAAAGGCAATACATCTATACATTCACGACGAAGAACTTGCTGTTCATTTGTCCATTTCAATAACGCTAGCTCCGTCGCATTCCCAGTGATCGGGCACTTTGTATCGTAAAAATTTTGTGTTTCCTGGCAGTTTTGCATAATTTCAGAAAGAACGGATTTTCCATATGAATTTTGGCGCTCTTTGTCTGTTAAAAAGACAATGTTTTGATTAACAAAAAGGGACGTTAATGTCATATCATTTTTTGTTAAAGTTCCTGTCTTATCTGAACAAATCACTGTCATCGAACCTAATGTTTCTACTGTAGGCAATGCTTTTACAATGGCCTTTTGTTTAGACATATTGTGGACACCAGAAGATAAAATGATCGTCAAAATCGACGGCAGCCCTTCTGGAATGGACGAAACGATTAACGCAATTATGGCAGAAAGAATATAAGTAAGACTCATCCCATAAACAAAGTAGCTGATTAATCCTAAAAGTAAGATAAAGAAACCGATCCCTTTGAAAATGCTATGATTCATTTCATTGACTTTTGTTAACAAAGGCGTTTCTTTCACTTCGATCGTCTTTAAAGAATGATTGATCTTCCCAACCTCTGTTTCAGAGCCGATTGCAACGACAATTCCTTGACCGGTTCCTGATTGGATTTTTGTCCCGGAATAAGCCATATTGATTCGGTCTGCTAAAACAGTCTCTTCTGCTAAAGAATCCGTTTGTTTCTCAACAGGTTCTACCTCTCCTGTTAAAATTGCTTCATCTATTTTCAACTGATTCACAGTTATCAGACGCAAGTCAGCTGGAACCACATCGCCTGGTTTTAAATAAACGCGATCACCAACGACTAATTCTTCTGTATCAATAGTTTTTCGCCCCTGTTCTGTTTCAATCGTTGCACTAGCACTTAATAATTTGGAGATTCCGCTCAACGATTCATCTGCTTTGCGTTCTTGATAATAGCCGATTGCTGCATTTAGCACGACGACTAATAACACGATTATTCCTTCAACAAAACTTCCTGTCACGAATTTCAAGAAAGAGGCCCCGATCAATACATACATCAATGCATCGTGGAAATAAGCTAAGAATTTTTTCCACTCTGGCACAGAATCCGCTGCTTCTAGTTTATTTTTGCCAAACTGTTCTTGTTTGATCTTTCGTTCCTTTTCTGTAATCAGAGAAATACCTGTTTGTGCTTTTGTTTCTTCTATTGATAAATAATGCCAATTTTTCATTTTTATCCCTCCATCTTCTTTTCTATTACAGGATAAAGGTTAGAGTCGCTATAAGGTCAACCCATTATTTTAAAAATTTGACTTGTGCTATTTAATTCTTGTTTTTGTAAACAAAAAATATGCTGTAAACATTCGGCCTGAGCAATAAAAAAATCTAGTCAATCCTCTTAATTCGAGAGTTTTAACTAGATTTCGCTTATTATTTTTTTGTAAATCACAGTACTATTAAATTAATGACCAAACATTTTTTGTTACGTCTGATTCACAGCCCTAGATAAAGCACTCGTATCACGTACCCTATCCTTTCATCTGGGGTTAGCCAATTCTCTGTATATTGCTTCCTATTCATTAAATGAATCATTGATTCGTAAAATCCTGTTCATTTTGTTAATCTAATTTCATATATAAAAGTGGATACGGATTACCTTGTTCATCTACTTCTGTTCTTTTATATATCTCAAATCCCATATGTTCATAGAAACCTTTAGCAAGAGGATTTTGTTCATTCACGGCTAAATCATTGATTGAATAATTTTTTATGCCATATTCAAGCAATTTTTTCCCCACGCCTTTTCCTCTTTCTTCCGGAGAAATAAAGAGCATTTCAAGATGCTGGTCTGCAATACCCATGAACCCTACAGGAAGTTGATTTTCATTTTCTGCAATAACCAAATGCGGGATTTCTTTTAATGCTTGCGGTACATAGTTCTTGATTTCTTTTACTTCTTTCTCGGATAGAAAAAAGTGTGTTGCCTTTACAGAATTTTCCCATACCGCTAATAATTGATTGATCAGCAATGTATTTCTGTCTTTTACCTCTATGATTTTCATTTTCTATTCTCCATAAATCCATTTTTTTCATTGTAACAAAGGAAAAAGAAAAAATGAAGACCTGTAATTTTATCCTACTACAGGCATAATAAGCTAAAAGGAATCAGCTAATAGTCAATTCGATCAAATTACCTTCTGGATCTTGTATTACAGACTCATAATAGCCATCACCAGTTATCCTAGGGCCGCTTAACAGAGGATAGCCGTCCTCGTTTAATTTTTTTGTTAATTGGTAAACATCATTCTTATTCCCTACTGCAATAGCAATATGACAATAACCCAAACTTTCAGAAACTTTACTTGTTAGAAATTTTTTATTGGTTAATTCTAAGCGGCTACCAGACTCAAAGGAAAGAAAGCAAGAGTTGAATTTGGTTTTCGGATTATGATATAACTCTGTAGATGTAACATTAAAGTATTTTTG
>KE351687.1:212107-223537 GCA_000415185.1 Enterococcus faecalis 13-SD-W-01 | reverse complement strand
AGATGTAACATTAAAGTATTTTTGATAAAACTCCTTCATCTTTTCAATGTCTTCTACCCAAACCGCCACGTGTTCAATTTTCATAATTTTTCTCTCCTTTTTATTAAATATATTCTTGTTATTACGACTAAAACAACTATTATGAACAGTGTAAATAGTGATTTTTACAAAATCCCCATTTAATTGTTAGACAACATTCTTAGCTTTTCTTCCATCGAATCATACTCTCTTTTTGGCAATAGAACGACTGTTTTCTCCCCTTCTTCGCTCTTGATAAATAAAGTCTCAGCATCCTCACTGACTCGTTTTATATAACTTCGAAAATTCTTACGGAACTCCGAATAAGTAACTGTTTCCATAGTATCTACTCCTTTTCAATCCTATTTTCAATAATTAAGTATACAGAAGAAAAACTTTTCCCGATGAACTCCTTTTTCATTCTAAAGAAAAAAGTGATTCTTTTTTTACATCAATATTTTATGCTGAAAGTTCTGCTGTCAGAAACAAAAAAACACACGGCCATTTGAATAGCCGTGTCACAAAAATAACAATATGCTAAAAAGAGAAGAGCTGTGGTTCTTGTCCAAATTGATAAAGATTTGCTTGAACTTCATCTAAATAAAATGGTTTGAAAGTAGGATCATCTGCACTAGTATATTGTCGCTGAAGTGTCTCTGAATGATTGAAAATCTCTTTTTTCTCATCGATTGATTCAATAAAAACAGCTTTACCTGATAAGCGTAGCCAACTCATCTGAGGACTTCTCACACAAAATTGTGCGTATGGATTTGCCAATAATTCATGATAAGTTTCCTTATTAGCCCCTGTGACAAAATAAAAATGTCCTTCTCTTTCAAAATAGTTTCCCATTGGACGCAGTTGTGGTTTTTTGTCCCGACCAATAGTTGCAAAATCACCAATTGGATTTTCGGTTAAAAAGTCGATTACTTTTTTATTCATTTGTTTGTTCCCTGCCTTTTCTTTTAACTACAGATAGTTTATCATGGGTTGTTGCCAACTGTTTGTCAACAATAAAAAACCAAGGAGTACATAAATGAAAGTAGAACGCTTATTGACCTTGCTGATGCTTTTGCTAGAGAGAAAAAATATCAAAGCGACTGAATTAGCTGAAATATTGGCTGTTTCCAAACGTACGATTTATCGAGATGTAGATTCTCTTGCCAATGCAGGAATTCCAATTTATACAACGACAGGTCCGAATGGCGGGATTCATATTATGGAAGAATATAAGGTTCGGAAACAACTTTTCACAAAAAATGATTTGATTTCCTTAGTAACAAGTCTGACAACAATGGAACCAACCCTCCCAGAACAGACCTTTAAATATGCCCTTGCTAAGCTGCAAAGCCTTGTTTCAAAAGAAATCTATGAAGAAGTAAAAAGACAAAGTGAAGCAGTGGTAGTGGATTTAGCAGGATGGAAACCTGATACTCGAGAAAATGGATACTTAACACTTTTCAAGGAGGCAATGGCAAATCATCAATTAGTCACCTTCGATTATTTCAGTGGAAAGCAGCAGGCAACAACAAGAGAAATTGAGCCTTATCGCCTACTCCACAAAGGAAGCAGCTGGTATATCCAAGGCTATTGTTTGTTGCGAAAAGAAGTTCGGACTTTCCGGTTTTCAAGGATTGAAAAGCTATCCAGTTTACCAACGACATTTGTTCCTCGAGACTTTTCAGTTGAAAATTTTGAGCAAACTTTGGAAAAAGACTATCCCCTCGTGGAAGTGACTATCAAGTTTCCAGAAAATCATAAACGAGAAATCATTGGTTTATGGGGAGATCAAGTGATAGAACATCGGAAAAACGGAGAATATACTGCGAAAGTTCTCATACTAGACACTGTACAAGGATATCAAACCCTGCTTGCAATGGGCGCAAGCTGTGAAGTGACAGCTCCTAAACGTGTACGAAAATATTTGACCGATACAATTGCCTCTCTTACAAAAATATACAAGCCCGAATAAATTATAGGTTTTTAAAAGCATTTGGCTTTATTTATTCAAAAGACGTAAATAGTTAAAAAACGAGCTGATTGTGGAGGTTCCTCTATCAATCCGCTCGTTTTTTTACTACTATTGATTATAATACGGTAGCCAAAACTTGTCTTAATTCATTGACAGATTGACTGAATGACGCTGTTTCATCTTTTGTGATAGATAATTCGATGACTTCGCGGACACCGTTTTCGTCTACGATCGATGGTACACCTGTAAAGATATCTTCTTCGCCGTATTGTCCAGTCAAGTATGCTGACACCGGTAAAACTGCTTGTTCGTTATTCAAAACCGCTTTGACGATCCGCGCAGTACTCATCCCAATTCCGTAATAAGTTGCTTTCTTACGATCGATGATTTCATACGCTGCATTTTTTACTTTATCTGCGATGATCGTTAGGTCTTCTGCTTCGATTCGATGATCTTTTTCAACAAATTCCATGATAGGTTTTCCGCCAACTGTTGTATGTGACCATGCAGCAACTTCGGAATCCCCATGTTCGCCTAAAATATACCCATGGACACTTCTTGGATCAACTTGTAATTTCAATGCGATTTCTTTTCTGAAACGAGTGGTATCTAAAGTAGTTCCTGTACCAATCACACGTGAAGTTGGCAAACCAGATTCTTTCCACGCAATATAAGTCAAAATGTCGACTGGGTTTGATGCCACGACTAGTACTCCGTCAAAGCCAGCGTTCATGATTTGGTTCACGATATCACGCATGATAACTGCATTTATTTTTACTAAGTCTAATCGTGTTTGACCTGGTTTTTGGTTCACTCCTGCTGTGATTACGACTAGATCAGCATCTGAACATTCACTGTAATCCCCTGACCAAACAGCAACATTTTCTTCTCCCCATGCCATACCGTCTAAAAGGTCTAAAGCTTCACCTTCTGCTTTCTCTTGGTTCACATCAATTAGCACAAGTTCATTTGAGATTCCTTGGTTGATCATAGCATACGCAATACTTGTTCCTACAAAACCAGTTCCCACAATGACTACTTTTCTGCTTGTTTTTTTCATGATATATAACACGCTCCCTTTCATCTCTTCTGTTATTTTCAAGAAAATTATACTGCCTGATTTTTCATTTATCAATAAAATAAAAGTTATACTTATTATAAGAATTTTTTATATTGATTGGGTCAATTTGGTGAGCTTAAAAAGCGTTTTATTGTCTAAAAAATAAGAACTCCTTTAGAATGAAACTGTCTTTATTACACATCAATAACACAGACGATTTTGTGAATTTGAAAGGAGCATCTCCAATGAAAGCAGTCACTTGGCAAGGAAAACAAAAAATGGAAATCAGAAACGTTGATGATCCAAAAATCTTAGAACCAACTGATGCAATTATCCGCATCACAGCAACAGCCATTTGCGGTTCAGATCTTCATCTTTACCATCATGGGGAAGCAGTTTTGGAAAAAGGGTATGTCGTCGGTCATGAACCTATGGGGATCGTTGAAGAAGTAGGAGCACAAGTCAAAACATTGAAAAAAGGGCAACGAGTGGTCATCCCCTTTAATATTAGTTGCGGACTTTGCCATTTTTGCTTGAATCATATGGAAAGCCAATGTGATGAATCAAATCCAGATCAGCTTTATGGCGGTCTTTTTGGTTTTGGCAAGCTGAACGGCAATCACTGGGGCGGCCAAGCAGAATATTTAAGAGTCCCTTTTGCCGATTCGACTTCATTTGTCGTTCCAGATAGTGATCTGCCTGATGAAAAAGTTTTGTTTCTATCAGATATCCTGCCTACAGCGTATTGGAGCGTTGAAAATGCCGGCGTAAAAAAAGGCGACACAGTTGTTATTCTTGGGTCTGGTCCTGTAGGTCTTTTCGCTCAAAAGTTTGCTGCAATGGCTGGAGCTGATCGTGTCATCGCAGTAGATCCCGTACAGCATCGTTTAGATAAAGCGGCTAATTACAATGGTGTCGAAACTTATTTTTTAGAAGATACAAGTCAAGCAGGAACAGAATTGTATGAGTTAGCGAAAGGCGGCGCAGATGTTATTATCGATTGTGTGGGAATGGATGGGCTTGAACCTGTAAAAGAGAAAGCAAAAAATTTAGTCAGCTTACAAAGCGGTACGATTTCTCCATTGCAGATGGCTTCCCAAGCGGTCAAAAAATTCGGCACAGTCCAAGTAACAGGTGTTTATATGACCCCTGCTTCTTCTTACCCGCTGCAAGAATTTTTCATGCGGGATATCGCTGTCAAACATGGACAAGCACCTATTATCCATCTCATGCCGAAAATCTACAAAATGATTGCAAACGGACTATTTGATCCCACACAAATCATTACGCATTCACTGCCGCTAGCAGAAGCAGCAAAAGCCTATGAGATTTTTGACAAAAAAGAAGATAAAAATATAAAAGTTGTTTTGAAACCTTGAAGCAGTAAAAACAAAGAACAAAACATTTAAAGTTAAGAGCAAATAGCCTACAAAATAGCACAAGCTGATTTACGGAAAACTCTCCATAAATCAGCTTGCTTTTTGCTTTCTTTCACCTATTTACTTTTTCTTGTTTTTCCTTTTTACAGCAATCAATTGCCCGATAACTAAAAACAATGTTACCCAAAAGCCGCCGCTCACAAAATCTTGATTTATTAAATATTCAATAGAAATACCAATCAAACTCGCTGCTATTGCTACAATGATAACACTTGCGTATGGATGCTCTTCCATATACTGCAGCCATTTTTTATACAATAACACTCACTTCCTCATTGCTGTTCAGATCCAGCATTGTATTGTTTTCATAAATTCTCAAGTTAATCTAACGATAATACAATGATGAATCAATAGCAACAGGATCATTCCAATATCTATCTCTGGTGCGCTTCATGTGACGTCTTTTTCGGCTTCGGCGGTGGGATAGGTCCTGCTTCTCTTGCCTGTTGAGAGCTCTTTGAAGTAATTGTTTGTAATGGTTTCTGAGGTGACGTATCCAAGTGCGATTGATCTCTTTTCGACGGTACTAGTTGTTTTCTTGGCATCACAGGTGGTTTCTCAACTCGCTTCCTAGCAGCTTCCAACGATGGCTGATTAGGTATCGATCTTGGTGCTGGTACTGGCATCGGTCTTGTCGACGTTTCTGATTGCTCGTTCACTATTTCTGACGTCATTTCCGACGTCGATGTTCGTTTTTTCTCCGTATTGGTCTGCTCAATCACAGGCTATTTAGATTGTTTCGATTTCTTCTCACTTGTCTTTTTATTTTCTAAAGAAATTGAGGAAGACACTTGGTCTCGTTTCGAATTGGCTGGCATCGTGGTTTGTTTTTTATTTTCGCTTACTGAAGCGATGGGTTCTTTTTTTGAACTAAAACCAAGCCTGCGAAATACTCTCACAACGAAACTGTCTTTCTTTTTTTTCTTTTGTTTTTCTTTCGTTTTCTCTTGCATCATTTCATTTCTCCCTTTAAGTTATTCTTTTCAGTCAAGTATAAAGAAGAAAAAGGCTCTACAAAAGAACTTGTTTTTCACTCTCAAGAAAAAAGTGATCGCTTTTTAGTAAAAAACACACGTCATTTAAAATGACGTGTGTACGTTTCATTGTTTATCTGAATCATTTTTTGGAGGCATCGTCCCTTTTCTTTCCGGACTTTTCCAGGTACCTGAACCTAATCCCATGATTGTTTTGACTGCGGGAATAAAGGTGGTTACAATCGTTAAAGCATTCATCATCCAATAAAAAAGCATATATAACGGTGCAAATAACAAGTATTTGATTTTTCTTCCTCGGTCATCCACAATCAGCGAGGCAACTAATTGAAAGATCCCTGAGATCATCTCAAAACAAACAAAGCGGAGCAAAAAGCGAAAGCCAACCATCCATTTGATGATCCCAAGCAATACTGATATCTTCGGTTGCGCGGTCTTGTCTGAATAAACCGACATCGATCAAGGCGTCTTTTCGATACATTGTATTGGCACCGCTATAGGCATAAATACTGCCTAACACGCCGATTTGTGTCCGTTTGATGATTCCTACAATACTAGAAAATTCGACAGTTTGTGATTTTGCGATAAGTTTGGTACGGTTTTGCACGTCCATATTAGCCGTGACCGCAGAAATATTCGTGGTATCTGAACGAAGGAAATAGTTGACGTACATATTCAACGAATCCGGCTCTGGGACAGTATCTGCATCATTACTCAAAATCAATTTCCCTCTCGCAAAACCTAAACCAATATTAAAGGCGTGTGCTTTCCCTTTGTTTTTTTCGATTCGGATCACTCGAAGTTTAGGATATTTTTTTCGCAAACGCTCAAGAATCTCTGGTGTGCTGTCAGTAGAACCATCATCCGTCACCAACACTTCATAACGATTGTAATTTATTTTTGTCATCAAGTATTCGATCGTATTTTCGATAACGATCTCTTCGTTATGTGCAGGTACCATAATAGTAATAAACGGTTCGACTTCTTCAGGGATCTCATCCCACTGTTTTTGACGATATTTGAATAAGAAAGTGTAACACAGAACACCAATAAACCAAGAAAAACCACCAAGGATTGGATAAGTTATCAGCACTAAGAACATCAGCGTAAAAATAATATCCAATACAGAATTCCCCGTATTAAAAAAGGTGATCATAATTTTACCCCGCCTTTCTTATAAAGGTCGCGAACAAATTCTGTATCTAGATTTTGTTCTCCTTTCACTGAGTAAAAACAAACAGTCTTGCGAAATTCTTCCGGTCCGAAACGTACCTCATAATCTTCTTCCAATAAACGACGTCTGATATTCAAACGTTCTTCATTATATTGGACCTCTTTTTGTAAAAGATTCTTGAATCGGTAATTATTCAAACGTGTCAATAAAATATAGACAACCGCAATGACGACAAACATGATACAAAAGAAAATGAAAAGGAATTTCAGTGTTTGCAATTCTTCTGTATAAACCAAAAAGTGATTTTCGCGCGCGATTTCAGGAGCTATGAATGGCAATAAAACCCAAATAAATGGCACAACAACAAAAATCCACCCAATAATAGCTATTATCGTCTGAAAGATTTTCAGGAGATAATGTTTCTTTTCAAAATAAACATCGGAAACAAGCAGTTTTTTTACTTCCTCTCGACTGATTTTCGGTTTCACAATAAAGCCCTCCCAACGTTTATAAGATACCCTTCTTTAACTATCAGTGTGTCATTTCCATTAATTTTTTTCAAATAATCCACCTTCCATTATTAATAAATGTTCATTTTTATCTCATTTTATTTTTTTAAACAACAGAACAAAAAAATCCTCCAGTATTAGAATCTACTGGAGGAAGTACATATGAGTCAGCTAGCTGTTTTATATCATTGTATCATTATTTCAGTTGGTTAAATTCTCAAAAATATTTTATCTTTTCCTATTGCTGGTTCAGCATCAAGCAAGCAAACTCGAGCGATTTCTAAAGGAGTTCAACTCTTGCTGAAAGCCTGTCTCTTCTTCGTCTTCGAATCCTTTTGCAATTACTTTATCTATCTCTTCTTCATTAAAGAAAACATAGTTATCAAATTCAAAACCGACAGGATATGGGACACCTGTATAGTCTTTAAAAAGATGTGTGCCATTTTCCATATTTAACGTTACGCGACCAATGATGATATATTTTTTCTCTGCAAGTTCTATGATTGTACCAAGCGGCAAATACTTCTTTTTCATATTCATATTCTCCTTGAGATATTTTTATTCTTCAATCAACTGCTCTTTATTACGAAAAACGAAATGACCGGCTAAACCGACGATCAGCCCGGCTGCTGCCGGAACGATCCAGCCTAACCCCATCGATGGAAAAGGAATCGCATGACTGTACCAGCTGGATAATGACAATGTGAAATCATTTTGGACCGGCAGAGCTTTGATTCCGTCCATCAAAGCTGGCAATGCCACAAAAACGGTCGTCACTTGATAAACAATACGGTCATTTTTAAAGAAAGAACCAAACAATGCTGGAATGATCAACGCCATAGCTAAAGGATAAAGGATCATCAAGAAAGGCATTGTCCAAGCGATGATCGTATTTAATCCAAAATTAGCTGTCACAAACGAAAGGATCGTAGTGATACGCAACCAGCCTTTATAACCAAAAATCTTGAAACGACTTTCGAAATCTTGGGCAAAAGAAGCCAATAAGCCCATCGCCGTTGTAAACACAGCTAAAATCGTCAACATCCCCATGAACACAAGTCCAGGTTTGCCAAAATATTCTTGAACGATCTGCGTCAGTGCGATACCGCCGTTTTCAGCTGGTGAGAATCGGTTTAAGGACATTGCCCCTAAAGCGATGATTGCTAAGTAGATTCCGCCGCAAAGGATCATGGCGAAAGTACCAGATTTTATCGTATTTTTTGATAATTCATTTTGATCTTTAACACCCATTGATTGTAATGTACGGATGATTGTGATCCCAAATGCTAGTGCTGCCAATGCATCCATCGTGTTGTATCCTTCAAGGAAGCCGTTTGCTGCTGCAGCTTGATGATAAAGTACACTTGCTGGCGCGTGGTTCAATGGTCCGAATGGCAAGATAAGTGCAACGATAAAAATCGCGAATAATAAAATCAAGAATAACGGATTTAACCACTTACCGATGATTTTCAATAAGTTTGTTTCTTGGACCGATAAATAATACGCAAGTCCGAAGAAAACGGCTGAAAAAACAAGTAAGCTGATCGATGTATATTTTTCTGGAATAAACATTCCTAAACTAAACTGATAACCTAATGCTGCGGTTCTCGGTGTTCCAAACATCGGTCCTAAAGCCATGTGGTTCAAAATCAAGAACACCACACCGTACCAAGCAGATACCGGCTTCGCAAAATCATATAATCCTGTTGAACGTGTTTTGCTTAACGCAATCAGTGCAGCAAGCGGAAGCAATGTCGAAGATAATAAAAATCCGCCCCCGGCAGCCAGCCAGTTGCTGCCTGCTTGTTGTCCTAAGAAGGCCGGAAAAATTAGATTTCCTGCACCAAAAAACATCCCGAAAATCAAAGAAGCTAATAAGACCAAATTTTTTGTTGATAAACTTTTCATGAATAATCCCCATTTCTCTCTCGTTGTTTTTCATTTTTTCGTATAGTCAGCATCATTCGTTTAATATCAATCTCAATGTCAATCATGGATGTTCCCCCTTTTGTAAAAAATCGGCAGAATGCAAAAAAGCCCGCTGAAAACTATGTTTCAACGGGCGATCAATCAATCGCGGTACCACCATTTTTTTACTCAATTCTATTTATTGAGCAATCTCTTTCGCATCTCAGCTATTTGCCGAAATACTTAATCCTGTAACGGGGATCACCGTCGCAGACTTCACTTATCGTCTGCGCTTCTCCGGAATGATTTTCAGTATGATTGGTTTTTGCGATCTTTCACCAAACGACCGCTCTCTGAGAAAAGCCAAAAAACTTACTCTTTCCATCTATGAATTTCTTACATCATAAACAGTGGCGAAATAAAAGTCAACATTTTTTTGGAATTCGTTATTTTTTATTCGATAAAAAAAATAAAACAATGAAAGTATCACATAAACGCTATATCAATCAACATTCAGATACTTCATTTAAAACTTCATGATGAAAAAAAGAGTTTGCTTCATTATTTTATCTAGTGGATTTTTTGTGAAAGATAGTTCAACTTTTACTTTTTATCGCAAAAGTAGTTCTCCATCTTTCTCTATTGCACAAAAAATTATGATTAACTATTTATGAACTAACATTTGTATTGTCCTCTCTCGAGAGTACTTACAAAAACTTTAATAAGAAAGTGGGAACTAGATGAATGAGAAAAAAATAATCCAACAAATCGATAAAGAAAGATTATCGTGTATTGAAAATGGCCAATGGGCTAAAAGCTTATACGAGGCCTTTGCTCAACAGTACCATTTTAAACAAAATACTGTAACTGTATCAAATCATGCTAAATTTCTTTCTCACTTGACGCCTTTATTCATTAATTTGATAGACTTAAATAAAGACGAATTCAGAAATGATGCTAAAAATTTGAAAGAATCGCTTATACGCAGTAACTATGCAATGGAAGATCCCAAACTATTTCACAAATATGTTAGTGAGTTGGTTCCAAATGATCCAAGCAGTTTTATCGTGACTCCTCTTGTTTATGAAGAAAGACCTGATTTACATTTAGTAACAGCGACTATCCAAAAAAAAGACGGTTTTTATCAGGTGAAAATTTTTGATAAAGCTGGAATTGCTCCTCCTGAAAGAGCTGACCCTCCTTTAATACCAGGTAATGAGCAACACAAATTAAGACATATAAATTACATTTATGAAATAAAAGACACAAAAAATAACTTCAAAAATATGATTTATGCTCTTGAAAGTGGTCGATGCAGGTTCAATATTCCACTTGATAGAAAAACCAAAAAATTCACCTCAACTCTATTTGATTATGACTTTATCCCGTTAAGATTATTAAGTAAATTAGCTGCTAAAGAATATTATGGTCATGAAATCAGAGCGATTCAAGTTATCGGAAACTGTTGCGTTAAATCATGGACAGGTTGTTTAAAAGCTACCTTAGAACAATTTCTAATAAATAAGCAGAAAACGAACAATGAATCTTTAAATAAACTACTCACGGAGATCGCTTGTCATCAACTAGAAAAAGCAGGCTATGGAGCCCGGACCCTTCAACAATTTAGAACGCTAAATGAACACTACAGTTCCAACAAAACTCGAAGGAAAAACAAACAAGCTGATTTTGACCGGAAAATAAACGACAGTCAGTCATTGAACGACTATTATATTAATTACAGTGATAGTATACAGTTTAACCGGATAAATAAGCCTCAACTAAATGTTTCTCTAAAAAAAGAAAAACCTTCAATCGTTTCTGGGCTAAAAAATGTATTTCGTAAAAAAACAGAGCTTCCTTCACTTTATTCCCTAACAGATATAGAAAAACAAAAGATTTTTAAAAATACAGGTATTTTTATTTCTCAGTTCGAATTAAAGAACGTAAACAAAAGAATACTATCCGCAAAGATACACGTCCAAAGTATTCAAAATAATTTGCAGCAGTATACCGGTCCAACACGACATAGGATGCTAAGATAGTTTCTAGCTTATTTTCATAAGTAACTATCTCTAAAGCCACAAATCCAACCACCAATAATGCTACTGCTAAGTACCATCCTTGGTGGTTTATTTGTGAAGATTTTCTTTTTTCTGTTAAGAAACATCTCCCAGCGCTGAAAGATCGACTTGTCGTGCAAATCGGTTCGCAAGTTCGGTATCATGGGTGACGACAATGATCGTCGCACCTTCCTTGTTCATTTCTTCTAGTGCAGAAAACACGATGTCTCGATTTTTGTTATCCAATGAAGCAGTCGGTTCATCCGCGAAAATGATAGAAGGTTTTTTCAATATCAGC
>KE351687.1:209981-212059 GCA_000415185.1 Enterococcus faecalis 13-SD-W-01 | reverse complement strand
TACTTGGAATTTTTTTAAGGATGCGAGGATTTCCTCTGTATTTTTAGAAACAAGTTTTAGATTCTCTTTTACTGTTTCATTATCTACCAAAGCAAAATTTTGAAACAGATAGCCTGCTTCATTTTTGAAGAACTTACGCAGATTTTTAGGTTTCAATACTTTACCATTAAAAGTTATTTCACCTGCATCGATTTTTTCCAGCTGCCCCAGACAGTTCAAAAGTGTTGTTTTCCCTTTGCCGCTTTCTCCTGTGATGGCTGCCATTTCACCTGCGCCGATAAAAAAAGATAAATTTTCAAAGACAGTTTTTTCTTTGTAAACTTTTTTGATATTTTTTGCTTCAATCATTTTTTATGACCTCCAATCGCATCCTTTTTTCTGTGATCCATGTCGTGCAAATCAGCAGGCACAATTCGAACGCTAAGAAGAACAGCACCCACGGGAACAGCTCTTCTTTCCAAATCACCATCGCCGCACCAACAGCCGCAGAGAGCCCTATGACGGAAAGAAAATATTCGGCATACCTTGAAAAGAAATGATCACCAAAAATGAAGCGCAAGAACAATCTTTTTCTGTTTGCTTCAAAATAGACCAACGTAATGTACAATTCAATCGCAATGAACGATAAAAAGAGGAGAACAAGCAGAATCCACGTGATAAAGTAATCGGATTGCGCTTGTTGAAGCTCATGATACATGGCATCTTTTACTGCAGTCAAACTGAAAAAGTCTTTTTCCATGTCGTTTTCTTTGATGAAGTCTTTTACTTCTTCAGCGTCTGTGAAAAGATAGTAGCCCCCAGTAATATCACTAATCCAAACTTCAATATTTGGCTGGATCAAAGATAGATCCAATACCAGAATAATCGGGTTATCAGAAATACCTAATTCAGGATATCGATGATTGTAATTAAAGACTTGCTGATTGGATTTTGTATAAAGGACCTTCAAATCACCTTGATATCCATCTGAAAGCTCTGCATAGAAATTTTGATAAAGCAGAATTCGATCTTCGACTTCTTCAACGATTCTTTGTTCATTTTCTTTTTCGTTTTCCGGAATCAGAATATAGAAATAATTTTTATCTAACGCTGTAATAGCAGCTTCATTGGTATCCAAAATATTGGCAACGCTAAGAAAATTGTGATTGACGGTCAGCATCGATCTTTTATCTGTATAGAAATTTGCAGATGGACTATGTACGATTTCATTATTATGAACAAGGAGTGCACCTGATTTTTCTGATTTTTCTAGTAATGGCAGCAAGCGTTGATTGATTTTTGCTTCTTCTCTCCTCCTAGTTTCTCGGTCAGGAATAGAGAAATCAACGATCAAACTTGTACCGACGCTGAACTCCAATGAATAGTAATCTGGACTGCCTTGCCAAACAGAAAACTGTTCCTTGAGTTGTTTTAATTCAGCTTGTTGTGTGGTGAGCGAAGCTGTATTAAAGACAATAAATGCAAACAATACTGCTTTCACTAAAAAATTGAAGAAATTCAATTGTTTGTAAGGTTTTCTGCCTTTGATCCTATCTGAGATCGTCCCTATGTTATAGGCAAGAGCGCTGAAAACGATATTCAACCCCAAACAGACAAGAAACGCACCTATACTTAACCAAAGAAAAACGGAAAACAATAGCGGATATATCAAAGAAAAAACCAAGAACAGCAGCAAGATAACCGTAGTATCAAATAACACATCTGACACGATCAGCTTTGCTGGTCTTTGTCCTAAAAATTGCAAGATCCCGATCTTTTTACGTTGCGAGAATTTATAAAAAAGCAACGCAGTGATTGTACATAATACCAAAACAACAAACAAATTACCGGTTTTCAAAAAAACGCCAAAAATCAGATAGCGAAAGATTCCTGCTGATTCATGTTTGATTTTCATTCCTCTATTGTAAAAATCTTCGACAATCGTTGCCGGTGCTTTTTCTGTCAGTGCATAGAATCCAGCAAAAAGGTCTTCTGTCGTTAATTCAGAAGCATCATAAAAATTGGTAGGATCATCTGTCGGCAGGGGTGTATAACTATAATCTGATTGTCCTTTTGCGGAAAAAGTAAAGATGTTTTTA
>KE351687.1:197755-209791 GCA_000415185.1 Enterococcus faecalis 13-SD-W-01 | reverse complement strand
TAGAAAAATCTAGCGGCAAAGATCCTTATAGCCACCACCATCTTGACGTATTTCCAGAAAATGCTCTAGGCGCAGAAGCATACGCTCTACCTCCAGCATTAGCACGTCCGGTTGAAACAGATTTCCCACTAACTTGTACAGCTACTGCACGTGAACGCGGATGAAATTCTGCCCAAACAGTACCAAATCCAGGAATCCCTGTCATACCACTATAAAAAGTATCAAAAGATAATCTTGGCGCAATAGAACGTTCAGACGGGACCTCGGCTTGATCATCAAAGATAAAAACGTTTTTTGTTAAATTAGCTAACTGTGTTTCTTCTGCTGGTGAAACAACGTTGGTAACTTCATTGGCACTGACTGCAGTTGGACTAATGAAGGATAAAGTCATACCTAAAGCGATTACTGCTTTTTTGAATTTATTGTTTTTCATCATTTCTCTCCTTTGTTTGTCATCAAGTAACATTTCAACAAGTTGCTAGATTTAAACAGATGATTTAGTACACCTCCCCCTCTCTTTTTACAGTTGTGAAAAACATAGTACACTTCCTACTTATAGATGGCTTTTAAGCCGCCATTCAGAAGATAATCCCACTATAAATGAATAACAATATTATTAAATTAAAATTCCACAAAAAGTTGTTTTAAGTGCATAAAAAGAGCAATTATTACATTTATTTTACAGACATAAAAAAACAAAATAAATTTAATTAATTCGTAAAAAAAGAGATTGGATTTTCTCCAATCTCTTTAAAAATGATTCGAATGTATCTTCCTTGATCAGCTAATCAAGCGCCATGGTCCATACTGTCCTGATTCGCTTGGTTTGTTGCCTCTTGTCCAATGTCTTGCTTCGTATAATTTTCCTTCAAACATGACACGGTCTCCCATCACATAGATTGCATCTGGATCCCATTCTGGTGCGGAAGGTACATTTTGCGTTGTGAAAGCTGCTGAGACTGCTGGTGATAAATCACCTGCATCGTTTGCTGCTTGAACAGATACAGTATATTCCTTTCCAGCTGCTAGATTTTCTAAAGCGAGGGATGTGTCTGTGGTTTCTTTTCGAATGGTTTCGCCATTTCCAACAACTTGGATCATATACTTGATGCTTCCGCTGCTGACTTGGGAAGCGTTCCATGATAATCGAGCACTTGATGTGGTGATTTCTGTGATTTGCAGATTTGTCGGTGCTGTTGGTGTTTCAGTTGCTGCTTCTTTTTGGACAGTGATTGTTCTGTTTTCGCTGACGTGGTTGTTATCTGAATCAGTCACGGAATAGGTCAATGTATATTCACCGGCTTTTTCTGTATCTACTGTTCCTTTTACATTGATTTTGCTTGTCAGATCACCGTCTTCTTTGTCTAAAGCTGTAACACCAGCTAATGGATCAAAAGAATCGCCTTTAGTTATCGTTTGATCGTCGATTCCGTAAAATACTGGAACTTGGTTTGTGCTGGCTTCACCAATTAATCGTTGAGAGCTTAATCTTGTCTCAGCATCATAATATTGTTCCAAAACAACAGATTCGATTTGCGAAGGATCAACTGGTGTATCGTCATTGCGGACAAGTCGGAAGGTATAATTATCACCTGCATTGACATATTGGCCGTCAAAGTTTGTTGCTAAATTGACGATTGTTTTGTTTCCTTCTGCTGTCACAGTTCCTGCCTTATAATCTCCAGATGCTAATGTACTGTTGTCTTTCATCGTGATGATCAGCTGCGGGAATTTCACAGAACTGAAATAGTTATCTGCCAGTTTCAGCGCATCTCCTGCATAAGGTTCAAGAATCTCATTGTTATTGATTGTTAATTCGAAGCTGTCTTTCCCTGAATCTGCAGTAGTCGTACGAATGTCGAGGTCTACATCTAAAGGCAGATCATATTCTTGTTTTTGATTAGGCAGGTTTTCTGAACCGTATAACCCAGTTTTGATGGCATTCGATAATTCATCTCTGACTTTGCTGTTTGCATCACTTGGTTTGTCTTGTGAAGCCATCCAAGAGATAACGCCTCCTAATTGATGTTTTCTTACGTACTCTGCTTTCTTTTGTACAGAACGGACATTATCGAAGGTATAGAAATCTTTTGTTGATTCGCTATAGAAATAAGGAGCTTGTGCAATATCGTCCCAGTACTCTGTTAAATCTGGTATTTGTGCTTTTAACTGATCAAAGTTTCGATAAGACCAGATACCGCCTTTTCGTCCACCATCACCTACGATAGTCGGCACTTCATTGTCTGCACCTCTTGATGGAGAAAAATCTGCATCTTGATTCGTCAATTCTGCTTTTTGGAAGAGACCTGGCTGTGTCGGATCGTCTCCTTTTTCAACAGTGTCCCAACCTCTGGAATAAAAAGCTGCGCCGATAACGATTTTTTCAGAAGGAACATTTTGACCTAGTAAAAAGTCAACGACCGCATCGATCGAATACCCCAAAGGATCATCTGGATTTGTATATAACGCTGTTTGGTGACCAGAAGTATCGCCCCACGCACCATTTAAATCATAGGTCATCAGATTGGCAAAATCGACGATCTCGAATAATCTTTTTACATCCATTTGTTCTTGGATCCGTTCTTTCGTTCCATGGATCGCCGTAGATAGTTCATAGGTCTTGCCGACTTCTTTTTCTTGTTTGTCTAGCGCTTCACGCAGATCGCTCATCAATTTCATATAGTTTTCTTTGTCTTCTGGTTTCGCGTTTGGTGTTCCCTCGTCATTTTTATTATCAACAAGATCAGGTTGTCTTACACTTGTCGGGTATTCCCAGTCCACATCTACAAAATCCATATCAGTGTATTTAAGAAATGTCATAATATTCTCGACATAATGTGCACGCAGCGAATCATCTGCTGCAACCGTTGAAAAGTCCCCCGATTTCGACCAGCCGCCCAGACTGACACCAATCTTCACATTAGGATTTTTTTCTCTCAATGCAGCCAATGCTGGAATGGTGCCTGACATCGGCGAATTCCATTGATGGCCGCTGCCTACTGGATTGCCAAAAGCTGCCTCTGAATCTGTCAAAAGCAGATCCCCATTGCTATCCATATCTAAAAAGGCAAAATTGATATGCGTGTATTGATCTGCTGCCAAATCTTTAGGAAAAAACTGGCCTTGGCCTTCCCAGACAGACCAGTCGCCATAGTACATCACATTTCGATACTGTGTTTCTTGCTGCTTTTCCTTCTCAGATACTGCTTTTTCGGAACTGTTTTTTGGTGCAGAGACTTCATTGGCCGAGCTGATATTTGATAGTGACAGGCCTGCTGAAAGCAATGTTGCTGCTGCGACAAAAATCTTTGGTGCTCGTTTTGATAATAACCCGTTTCTGTGCTTTTTCATTTTTTCATCTCCTCCTTTTTTTAAAACGCTTACATACCTAACCTAATTTGATTATAAGTAAGATATTTAATATCAAAAAGTTCAAAAAAAGAGAATTTTTGGAAAAATATGGACTTTTATTCTTCGATTCATCTAGTAAAAATGCCAGAAAATGTACTATACTGGTTTCTTGTCTCAAAAACCAGCTTTTTCCAATTGATAATCCAAATTGGTTCGTTTGCAAAAAGCAGCGATTCTTTTGATTTCATCTTCTGTCGGAAAAACAGAGACAGTGAAAACTTTTTCCGCTGTTTCTTTTAAAAGAAGCTGGATATTCGTAATGATAAAGTCAAATCTTTGAGTATTTTTTTGTTCGATTATTAAAGGATATTCTGAACAGATATTGATTTTTGCGATTTCTCCTAGTTCAGAACGAAGAATACCGCAAATATAATTTATTTGGTGTTGAGAACCATCCAACACCAGCAACCCCTTGATATCTGTTTGTCCTAAATCGAGAACCTGCAAAAGTTCTTCCCAGTTGACAGCTATTTCGATCAATGTATGCTTGACTAGGAATTCGGTCTCTGTTTCGTTGGAGTAGATCTGTTCTAACTTCTTTTTCAGTGTTTCAAAAAAGACTCCGTGTCGTCCAATGATTTTTTTCAGGAACATCTCATTGTGGTCATAAAACATAGAATAACGAAGATCGTTTTTTTCCAAAAAAAGAAAACAATTCGTTAAAATAAGTTCTTTCTGTTTACAAGTGATTTCCAACTTGTCCTCCAGCTGACTAATCAATTCAGAAACTTTTCGTAAAGAAGGTTGTTTGAAGACTTGTACTTTTTTCTTTGTTGGGATTTTTAGAAAAAAAGCGGTCATTTCTGTTTCAAACATAGTTTGCGCATATTCTTCTGCTGAAAAATGCGGTTTTCGCGGCAACAGCGTTTGAATCTCTGCTGCCGTTTGCTCAATGTTGAATCCCTCTTTTTGAGTACAGGAGAGAATACCGTTTTTGACTTGAAAAAAACGACAAGTGATAAAGATCAAAAAATGATTTTTTTCACGTAATCCCAGTGCTTGCCAATGGGATTCCAAATGATTTTCTGCAATAAACCGTTGAACGATAGTTTGAAAAAAAAAGCACCATTCTGCTGGAAAGCAGTTTTCATAAAGTTGGTATTTCTCGAACAATAATCTTGAAATAAAGATAGTCAGCATTGCAGAATCTTCTGCTGTTATCTTTCCGGCAGAGATTTTTATCCCAATATTTTTCAATGTCTGATTGATTCGTTTGATCATTCGTTTGGCGGCACTTTCCGAAAGAAACATTTCACTGCATAGTTCTTCCAGTTTTTGATACCCGGAAATAAATATTTTTTCTAAATAAGTGATTTCTATGCTTTCCTCCATTATCCTTTGATAGATACTTGATTCCAAAAAATTTTGTGACCGAACGACAGAGATTTTTCCTTTTTTTCCTGTGCAAATGATTGTCAGCTCGTCTATGTAATTGGCTATTTTGATCAAATCATTTCTCAACGTCTTGCTTGAGCAGTTGATTTGTTCTTGTAGAAACTCGGTTTGAAAACTACCTCCCGCAGACACGGTTTCTAGAAGTTTTATTTGTCTTCTCAACTCTTCTGGCAATAATCCGATCATTATTTCAACGCCCTCCATATAATTTTTAGATAGTTATGTATTCTTGTACTATTTTTTATCCCTACAGTTATTGTGACGCACCTCCCATATTTTCGTATAAATTATAGCTGTTTTCTGGCAGCATCTTTTAAAATGTACGATAAATTAACATTGTGTTTTGTTGAAAAATTTATCAAAAAATAGTCAAAAAAAGAGGTTGGATCAACCCCAACCTCTTTAAAAATTCGTATCTATGCTTTTTCTATAACGCGTTTAGGATATTGTTGACGATATTTTCGACTGTCACGCCGTTTTCTTTCAGCAACTCTGCTGCTTTGTAACGGTCGTGGAAGGCTTTGTCGATACCATAGTTTTGGACTTTTAATTCTGTATTTCCTAGATAGCTGGCTACTGTTTGACCATAGCCGCCATTAACTATGCCGTCTTCGATCGTAACGACTACTTGATGTTCTTTTTTCAATTGATCAAGCAATTCTGTATTTAAACCAGAAATAAATCTTGGATTGATCACTGTTGCTTCAATGTCATGTTTGCTTGCTAATTCTGCTGCGACTTCTTCCGCTAAAGAATAGAAATTACTGATGCCGAATAACGCTGCTTTTGATCCTTTTTGTGTTACTTGGTTTTTATAAAGATCAGAGTAATCAGTTGTATCCGCACTACCCGTTTCTTTGACTGCTCCTACTGGCACGCGGATCGCTACTGGATGATCGGTTTGTTCAATCGACCAGTCCAACATTGCTAAATATTCTTCTTTGTTTGTTGGTGCCAAATAAACAACGTTAGGAATATGACTTAAAAACGGAATATCAAAGAACCCAAGATGGCTCTCATCGTTCATACCGTTGACAGATGCACCAAAAACCAAAATCGTTCCTGGAAGGTCATTCAATGCCAAATCATGTGAAATTTGGTCATAACTGCGTTGCATAAATGTTGAAGTAACTGCCCAAACTGGTTTAGCGCCATTTTTAGCTAGTCCTGCAGTCATCGTTGCTGCTTGTTCTTCTGCAATACCGACATCAACAAATTGTTTCCCTGCTTTTTCGCGTTGTTCTTTATTGAACAAAACCATTGGCGTTCCAGCATTCACTGCGACAACTGTTGGATCATTTGCCATTTTTTCTAGAAGTAATTCTGCTGTTAGTTTATTATAGGTTGTTCCGCTGCCGCCAAGTGTCAGATATTCCCCTGTTTCTAAACTGAACGGTCCGCCAGCATGGAATTTCTCCCGATTTCCTTCAGCAAATTTAAATCCTTTTCCTTTGACTGTATGCACATGAAGCAGTAATGGTTTTTCTGAATCTTTTGCTTCTTCAAAAAGTGTGATCAATGCATCTAAATCGTTTCCGTCATTTAAATAACGATAATCAAAACCGATTGCTTTGAAGAAGTTGTCTTTCGCTTGACCATTTGATTCTCTTAATGCACGAAGATTTTGGTAGATTCCGCCGTGATTTTCTGCAATCGATTGGTCGTTATCATTGACGATCACGATCGTATTTGTTCCTTGCTCTGCGATATTGTTCAATCCTTCATATGCAAGTCCGCCAGATAATGAGCCGTCGCCAATGACTGCGACCACATTCCCTGTTTCATTTTTTAAGTCCCGAGCTTTTGCGACACCATTTGCCAAAGAAAGAGAGGTAGAAGTATGACCGATCGTAAATAAATCATGTTCGCTTTCTTTTGGATTCGTATAACCTGAAACTTCACTGTAGCGTTCTGGATCAAGAAAGGCGTGCGCACGTCCAGTCAACATTTTGTGGACATATGATTGGTGAGAAACATCAAAGACAAGTTTGTCTTCCGGTGTATTGAATACATAATGCAGTGCCACTGTCATTTCAACGACACCTAGGTTTGGACCATTATGTCCGCCGTGATGACTGACTTTTTCAAGCAAAGCTTTTCTTGCTTCTTTGACAAGTTCATGTAATTCTTGGTTTGATAATTTTTTGATATCTTCTGGGCTGTTGATTTTTTCTAGTAACATAAAGATCCCCTTTCTTTCTGTCCTATCATACAACTTAGAGTATACTCTAAGTCAATAGAAAACGACCAAATTTTTTGGTCGTTTTTAAAATTATTTTGTTATTTTTGCGTATACGTCATCTGCTACTTTTTCACACCATTCCGTTGTTCCAGCAGTAATGGCAAGATGCGCAAACCAACTGTCTTTTGCAGCTCCATGCCAATGTTTAATACCTTCTTTGATGATGACTACATCGCCTTTTTCTAAAAATTCTGGTTCTTTTCCTTCTTCTTGATACCAACCTTCACCACCTGTAACTAAAAGAATTTGATAACCGTCGTGATGAATATGCCAATCATTGCGGCAGCTTGGTTCAAATGTCACATTTCCGACATTCACAGAGATGTCTGGATCAGCTGCTAACATTTTTAAATAACTTTGTCCAATAAAATAATCCGCATAAGCGTCGTTTTTTTCGCCTGCAGGAAAAATAACGCCTTTTTTGATTTCTTCAAATTTTGCCATTTTCTATCTGCTCCTTATTCTCCATAGATTTCTTTTGCTAAATTGAAAGCTGACCATGCTTTGGGCCAGCCAACATAAAAGGAAAGATGTGTGATGACTTCTGCGATTTCTTCTTTTGTGATGCCATTTTCTTTCCCTATTTTCAAATGTGCTGGTAATTGTTCAAAATTTCCGCCTGAGATCAAAGCAGAAATCGTAATCAAACTTCTTTGATGCGGGGCTAGTTCTTCTTCTCTTGCCCATACTTGACCAAATAGGACATCATCATTCAATTCAGCGAACTTCGGTGCAAAATCACCCAGATTATCTCTGCCTGCTGTTTGTTTTTTTGCCATGTTCCTTTTCTTCCTTTCACACAAAAAGCTGTATTGTTTCTTTCAACAATACAGCTTTTTAGATGTGATGGCGAATACCTATTTTGTTTTACTTCTATGCCTCAAAAGCATCGTTGAAACGTCTGATAAGTTCCTCCGTTACGGGCGACATTGCCCGATTCTTTTTCCAAATCAGTACACAAGATGTCTCGATTTCGGGTTCTAAGGGAATGAATCGCATCGTTTGTTGTTTTCGGTTGCTGATTGCTCCTTCGATAGCCAATGCTGAACCTACGTTATTTTCAACTAAAGAAAAGACATTGAAAATCAAATTATATGTTCCAACGATCGGCAATTCAGAAGGGATTATACCCAACCAGCTGCTAAACATTGCTTGGATTTCTTCTCTTTGGGAAATCAGCAAAGGAATGTCTTTCAAGTCTTCTTTTGTCAATTTACTTTTTTGAGCGAGTAAAGATTCCGCAGAAGCCAAAATCCCCCATTTTTCTTTTCTTGGCAGAATGATTTTTTCATACTTATTGGTATCGACTGGTTCTATTACGATGGCCAGATCCAGTAATCCTTTGTCCAAACGTTTTTTGATATCATCACCCGTTCCGCTTTGGATATGAAAATGTACATCAGGATAATCGCTGATAAATTCTTCCAGCATCATTGCCAATGTATCCGAATTATCGGCTTCGACACACCCGATTGAAAAATGACCGCTAAATAGTTGTTTTCGGCGATCTTCGAATGCACGCTGGGTTTGTTCTGTTAAATGCAAGATTTCTTCTGCTCGGCTTTTTAGAAAACGTCCGGCTTCAGTCAGAACCATTTTTCGTTTTTCACGAATAAATAATTCCGTTCCTAACTCTTCTTCTAATTCTTTCAGCTGACGGCTCAATGTCGGCTGAGTGATGTGCAGTACTTCTGCGGCTTGGGAAATCGTTTCTTCTTCTGCAATCGTATAAAAATATTTTAGTAAACGAAGCTCCATTTTTTTAGCATCCCCTGCCTTTTTATTGATTCGTCGTTCATTGGTTAAGCCTTTAAGGTGTTCACACTTTTTTACATTTATAACTGACTTTATTTCATGAATTTTCTTAAAACAATTGATAATGCAAACCACAGACAGGTACTGATGACAATTGTGATGATCCAGCCCGATGCGTTATGCTCTAAAGGTAAAGGCATATTCATGCCAAAAAAGCCCGTAATGATTGTTGGGATCGTCAATAACACAGATAAGACAGTCAATATGCGCATGGTATCGTTCAGGTTATTGTTCAAGATATTATTATAAGTGCCTGATAATTGCTGTAATATTTCTGAAGAGATCTGCGTCATTTCTACTACCTGTTTCGCTTCGATCAAGGCATCTTCTAATTCTTCCAGTTCTATTTCTGTCAATCGTTTGCGGAAACTGTGCGTCCTGATTTGTTCCAGCAATACGACATTCTGTTTTGAAGCTGAGATAAAGAAGACGATCCCTGTTTCTAAATCAGACAAAGAAAGCAAATTCTTTTTGCTCGTTTTTTCTTTTAAACGGTGACTTACTTGTCTTCTTTCTCGGTTCATTTCTTCAATATAGGGGAAAAATTTATCCGTGATCATAAATAATGTATTAAATAAGAACTCAAAAACCGAGTTATCTAGGTTGTTTTCCAAATACTTTTTCATCAGAGGAAAGATGTAATGGTTTTGTTCTTTGGTCACTGTGATAAATATATTTTCTTTGATAATAAAAGTCATCGGTGTCGTTTCGTAATGGTTATCCGTTTTTTTCTGATTTGGTACATTGTAGATCAAAACCAGTGTATCGGTACTTTTGTCATAGTCTAAATGGGCTCGTTCGTTTTCATCCAGCGTGTACTCAATGATTTCGTCGTCGATGTTATATTTTGTATAAAGTTGTTCTAACTCTTTTTGTTCTTCTGTTTTCAAATTGATCCATGTATTTTTATCATTATTAAAATTGATCATCATATCTTTTTCCTCGTGCTTCTTTATTCTAAAGTCAATGATACTTTAACAATGAATAAGATACAACGTAAAAAGCCCAGAGTCTTGCTCTGGGCTTAGGCATTTTGAATTGTTTTTTTAAGGTAATCTGTAGGCACTGTAAGAAGAAATCGAATTACTTAATGCTGGGTTTTCAGTACTTAGATCAATGTGCATGACTTCTGTTCCGTAATTCTCATATACCGCAAAAACATTACCAAGTAGGCCAGCTTCTTCAAACACGATGATTCCTGAATTTGGATAAATCTCAATGCTGTTGATACGATTATCCAGGTTGCCGCTTGCTGCTAAATCATAGTCGCTATATGGTTCATCAAGAGCAATTGTCCGGCCACCCTGATCATTAAGTTCAAACAGATTCACACCAAAGTCGCTGTCTTCATATGTAGAAATCGCAAATCCTGAGATTCGTCCGAGCCAATCACTCGGCATATTTACTAACAAATCACCTGAATCATTTGAGTTCACTACTGTTCGGAAGCCGCCAACTGTTCTTTCCGGGTGTTCAAAAAGTCTGATTTGTGATTGCGCAGGCAAACGAACAGAAGCAATATTATCATCTAACCAAAGCATATTTGGATAAAGAGACAATTCATCTTCTGAAGTCACCAGTTTTCGGCCTGTACCGTTCAAACCTGTAAATAACGTAACTGTCGGTCTTGAAAAATTGTCTGTTACCACGTTTAAAGCTGACTTATTCGTTCCAATCTCATTTGCTTGTACGCCCATTGCGGTACCAATTAATGCTGTTCCTAGTGTCATACTTGCTAGAGTAAACGCGATCATTTTTTTCATTGTTGATTCCTCTTTATTTTTAAGTTTTTTATTTTTTGTTCAATTAGTTGGCTTCTGTGCTATTTTTTAATTTAAGCTGTATGCGCTGTAAGAAGAGATAGTGTCGTTCAGCTCTGGATTTTCAACCGCTAAATCAATATGCATTACTTCTGTTCCGTGATTTTCGTAGACTGCAAAAACAGTTCCAAGAAGTCCTGCTTCTTCAAATACGATGATTCCCGAGTTCGGATATATTTCAATACTGCTGATACGATTGTCCAAATCACCGCTTTCAGCTAAATCATAGTCACTATGTGGTTCATCAAGGATAATTATACGGCCGCCTTGATTACTGTGTTCAAACAGCTTTACGCCAAATTCATTTTCTTCATATGGAGAAAGCTTGAATGCGGAGACAATATTTGTCCAATCACTTGGTAAATTAATCAACAGTTCTTCAGTATCACTTGGATTGACGAATGTTCGAAGTCTGCCAGCAAATTGAACATTTTGATAAATAACGATTTTAGAACGTGGTGATAAACGTATTGAACGAACACTATCGTTCAACCAAGGGATATTATCGAGAAGTGAAGATTCACTTTCAAATGCAATATGGGTTCTTCCAGTGGCATTTGCTCCTGTATATAGCATTGCTACTGGACTTGAAGAGAAATTATCTGTTACCACGTTTAAAGCTGACTTATTCGTTCCAATCTCATTTGCTTGTACGCCCATTGCGGTACCAATTAATGCTGTTCCTAGTGTCATACTTGCTAGAGTAAACGCGATCATTTTTTTCATTGTTGATTCCTCCTGGTTTTTATTGTAATTTGATTAATTGATTTTTATGTTCTCTTTTAGTTTAATCTGTAGGCGCTGTAAGAAGAGATAATGTCATTCATTTCTGGATTTTCAGCAAGCAGTTCAACATGCATCACTTCAGTACCACGATTTTCGTATACCGCAAAAACATCTCCGCGAAGTCCAGCTTCATCAAAAACAATGATTCCTGAGTTTGGATATACTTCAATACTACTAATTTGATTATCCAAGTTACCGCTCCTTGCTAAATCATAATCACTATGTGGCTCTGTAATACTAATTGCATGACCACCTTGAGATCTGTTCTGGAATAAATTCACACCAAAATCATTATTCTCATAGGAAGAAATTTGAAGTGCAGAGACACGGTTTAACCAATCACTTGGTAAATTAACTAAAAGTTCATTTGTATTACTTGAGTTAACGATTGTACGAAAGCCAGCTGTAAACCTAAAATGTTCATGAACGACTACTTTAGAGCGTGGAGATAGCCGCAATGAAACAACATTGTCATTCAGCCAAGAAAGATTTCCAGAAAATGCATCTATTGTATCAACCGCAACATGGCTTCTTCCGGTACCGTTCAAACCTGTAAATAACGTAACT
>KE351687.1:81782-197561 GCA_000415185.1 Enterococcus faecalis 13-SD-W-01 | reverse complement strand
GATCATTTTTTTCATTGTTGATTCCTCCTGATTTTTTGATTTTTATTTTTGTTTGATCAGTTGATTTATTGGATTCGTTCCTCCTTTACTAATTGTTGAAGTAACTTTTTATGTATTTTTTTGAAAAACTTGTTTCCTCAACTGATCTATCTTTATCATACTCTGTGTTACGCCTTAGTTCGTTTCAAAAATTTCTTCAAAAAGAAATTTTTGATTAGCTAAGAAAGACAAAAAACGAGAGAACAAAGGGCACAGCTCTTTGTTCTCTCGTTTTTAAGCTGCTGCATATGCATATTTTTCAATTGTTTCTCTGATATTCTCGATTATTTCTGCATCTTGGATACCAGTGATTTCTGAAATGACTTCTGCTAATCTTTGCGTTTTGACTAACTCTTTCAACTGTTCGCTTTGTTCGTCTTCTGGATCGTGATAGTTAAAAATCATACCGATTGTTTCATATAAATGCCTCGGCAGGAGATCTCTTTCTTGTAATTCAATCATGGGACGGATAAATCGCTCGCAGTATCCTAGTTTGCGAATAGGGGTTCGAGCAACTCGCGTAATTGCATCAGAGATATATTTGTTTTTGAAGCGCTGGATGATTTCTTCGATATACTCTTCATGATCTTGGGCATCAAATCCCCATTTCTCAATCAACAAACGACCTGTTTCCTGCAATACAGATTTCAATTGAACAACAATCAAGTAATCTTGCATCGCTTCATCAATCGTTTGATACCCTTGCAGTGCGCCAGCGTATGCGACAGTTGCATGTCCTGTATTGACACTGAATAACTTACGTTCGATATATGGTTCCAGTTCTTTGACATATTTCACGCCATTCAACCGAATACTGGATTTTACCATTTCTTCTTGGACGACCCACTCGCAAAATGGTTCTACTTGGACAAATAATGGATCTTCATGTTTCTGCAAAGGAACGATTCGGTCAACTGCTGCGTCAGGAAAACCAATCATTGCTGATAAGTAATCAGGATAACGGCAGTATTTTTCTACTTCTTTTTTTAAGAATGTTGACCCGCCAATCATGTTCTCACAAGCAATCACATCTAGTTTCTGAGTATTGTTTGCTTCTTGGCGCTGATCGATTCCTTTGGCGATAAGTTCCGCAATATGCGGAAGAATAGCTGGCCCAATCGCTGTTGTGACAAGGTCAGCTTCCTTGATTGCTTTAATCACTTTTTCGGGTTCTGATTGATTATTCACACCAGAAACATGCTGGATTTGAAGTTGTTTTTTGGTTTCATCTGCTCGTTCGATCATATAAGATTTTCGTTGTTTCAATGCATTGATTACTTTGGGATCGATATCGACAAAGAGAATCTCAAAGCCGTTTGCAGCTAAAATCTCCCCAATAAATCCTCTGCCAATATTTCCTGCGCCAAAATGGACTGCTTTCATATTTTTTGCCTCCTTAAGCCGCTGTTAGCGAACGAGTGATTTCTTCTTTGCTCAACGCATCTGCTAATTCCACCACGTTATCGATATCGCTGCAAAAAAGAGCGATTTGTTGGACTAGCTGCAAATGTTCTTCCCCTAAGCCAGCAATCCCAAACAAAACAGTAACGATTTTTTCTTCGCCCTCTTTCCCGAAATCGATACCATCTGGAACTTGAACCATACATATACCCGATTTTTTGACATATTTTTTGGCTTCTTCTGTCCCGTGAGGAATCGCGATGAAATTTCCCATGTATACAGATAATGCATTGTCTCTTTCGATCATTGCTTCGATATATTCAGGTTCGACACAGCCAGCTTGAACTAACTTTTCTCCGCAATATCGGATAGCTTCTTCTTTATTGGTAAAATTTTTGTCCAATTCAATCATTTCTTTTGTCAATAATTCCATACTCATCAGCCTCTTTCCTTCGATTTTTTGATCATTGCCACGATTTTTTGATAATTTGATGTTCGCAGCAAATCGTCCATATGCAGGTGTACTGCTTCTGGTGCTGCGGCTTGCACTTGTTCTGCCAGCTCTGTTTTCGTTACTACAAGTGTTGATGCATTTGCTTTCAGATCGTCGATATGGATCTGCTTAAGCGGAAAAAACAACGATTCTTTTTTCAATAGATCTTGAAAGATTTTTTTGGCCATTGTGGTTGAACCTTTTCGATCATCATGTGTAAAAATGATTTCATTTACTGATTCAGCATGCTGGTTGATGGTCTCATTTATTGGAATAACAGATTGGTTTTCTTGTGTTTTTGACTGTTTTTTTCCTGATAGTGAAGCAATGATCTCGTCATATTTTGGTGAATGCAGGAAATTTTCCACAGCAGCAAAAGTTGCATTCGGTGCTTTTTGTTTTGCTCGTTCTTGCAATTCTTCTTGTGTAACGATCAATGTATGCGGGGCATCTTCTAAATTGTTGATAGCTGAATTGGTAATGCTTTGAGGCAGATTAGCTGCTTTCAATTTTTTACGAAGGATCGCAGCTCCCATCGCACTTGATCCCATCCCAGCATCGCATGCAAAAATGATATGCTTGATGTCTTTTAGATTTGTTGTTGGCTGCAGAGATGCTTTTGCTTCTATTTTTGCTTGCTGCGTCTCTTTGACCTTTGCTTCAAAATCGTCTTCTATCGTGTCTTTCACATCGGCTTTTAAAATCAACGAAGCTGTGGCAAACGAAACTGCAGCGCCTACTGTGATCCCTGCAATAACAGAAAACACATCCATTGCGGAATTCATCGGTGTCATCGCTAAAATCGCAAGAATCGACCCTGGAGAAGCTGGCGCTCGAAGTCCAGCACCAAGCAGTTGAAAAATAAAACTTCCAGAAACACCACCTGCTATCACCGATAAAAACAGCAGCGGTTTCATCATGACATAGGGAAAATAAATTTCGTGGATTCCCCCAATAAAATGGATGATCATGGCTCCAGGGGCAGAAGATTTTGCTGCGCCTTTACCAAATAACGTGAAAGCAAGCAGGACGCCTAGACCTGGGCCCGGATTTGCTTCCAGCAAGTACAAAATCGATTTTCCGAATTCATTGACTTGTTCTGTCCCAAGCGGTGTCAAGATACCATGATTGATCGCATTGTTCAGAAACAGGATCTTTGCAGGTTCGATAAAGATATTTGCTAATGGAATCAAATGCGCGTTGATAATGGCCGCTACACCGGATGCCATGGCTTCTGTCAGCATATTCACTACTGGACCGATAGCTGCAAAACCTATTAACGCAAGAGCAAAGCCAATCAGCCCCGAAGAAAAGTTATTGACCAGCATCTCAAAACCGGGACGGATCTTTTCTTGAAAAAACTGATCGAATTTTTTGATGGCATATCCGCCTAATGGACCCATGATCATGGCTCCTAAAAGCATTGGAATGTCAGAACCCACGATCACGCCCATGGTAGCAATTGCTCCTACGACAGCACCTCGCTGATCCGCAATCACTTTCCCTCCTGTATAACCAATCAGCAGCGGAATCAGATAGGTCAGCATTGGTCCAACCATTTCTGCCAGTGCTTCATTTGGAAGATACCCGTCTGGAATAAATAATGCCGTCAATACGCCCCAAGCAATCAAAGCTCCGATATTCGGCATGACCATACTTGAAAGGGTGCTTCCTAACTTTTGGACTTTTGCTTTTAGTGTTTTTTTCTGTGTCATCTTTGCTTTCATCTTTACTCCCCCTTTGTTTTATCTGATTTCATTGTATGCGCTTTCCTTGCGTAAAAAAAGAAGAGCTTTGGCACAAAAGTTTGTGCCAAAGCTGATGTACTGTTTATTAAAATGATTATTCTCTCTTCTTTCGAATAAATAGCGATTCTTTAAAGTCAAACACTCTTTTAACTGTTACTTTTTCACTTCTTCAATCAGCAAAGAGGATAGCAATTGATAGAGGATTTGCTGGTTTCCTGAATTAAAAATCTCGGTATTCAAATCATTCATGATGATAGAACTGCTTATCTTCCCTAATATCCTGCTCGTATTTTCGTCGAGCGGTGCAGGTGCCAGCATCACTAGCAGACGCTTGACAGTTATCGGCTGTTTGTCCATCGCAAGCATTTCGAATGATTGTACTAAATCGAAAACGCGAAAAACAGGTCTCAAGATTTCTTTACTTGAGGCATGAAATAAAGCAAATTGTGTCTCCGGAATACCAATTGGTGCTTGGTAGGAGCGTTGCAGCAGCTTTTCGGCGACTATTTCTTTTTCACAGACGAGTTCATTTTCAAAAAAAGACATTACCTTATGCAAAGTCTCAGACAAATCAGGCGGATTTTGGATTGTTTGAACACTCAGCAACGCTAAAAGCTGATTGATTTCCTCGAGAAATCCAAGCGTTTCAACATAATCTGCCGCTGCTGCTTCTTTTTTCTGGATCGTGCGTTTTTTCTGACTGATGGTTTTGAAACTTTCTTTTAATTCTCTGATTTCGTCCGTCAGAAGCATTGGAGATACTAATTTGTATTTTCCTGTATAGCCAGGTAATAAGGCAGTCGAAACCACTAAGTCATAGTTTTCTTCAATGTTCAACCGATGGATATCTCCTACGCGGAAAAAATTGATTTCATTGATAAAAGGAAAATGTTTTCTCAGCTGGATCTCGAGCAAATGAAGAGAAGCCAGACCACTTGGCGAAATTCCAGCAATATTGATTTCCATTACTTTCGGATGCTTCTCCAAAGAATTGGCAAAATGCAAGACCATGTATGCCACTTCTTCTTGAGAAAATGTTTGTTCTGGAAAAACTTTCGGCAAGGTTCGCTGGATCGAAGAAGCAATTTCTGTATATTGTTCCATGATTTTTTCAAGGATCGGATTTCTTAAAACTGTTTCTTCAAAAACAGCGCGGGCAAGCACCCCGGAGATATGAGTTAATAAGAGCTTATACAGTTTTGCATCTTCGTAAAAAGCAACTTCAGCTTCTTCACTTACCTCTTCAATCATTCGTTTGACACGGTATGCTAAGTCAGGATCAAAATTTTCTTCAAAAAAATCTCGATCAAATGAATTGGCTAAATTCCCCATCAAGACTGCAAAAAAGGTGATTTCTTTAATTGAGTACAGCTGTCTAGTCTCTTTACCGATCACATAAAAAATCTTTTTAGAGACTTTTAAAAGTTCTTTATTAACGGCAAGAGGGTAACTTTCTTCTTCCAAAGAAACACCAGCTTCCACACGATCCATTGCTAATGTGAGTATAGTAATGATAAATACCAATTTTCGATCACTTAAATCGGCAAATTCAGGTTCTGAACGTTCTTGGATCAGTTGTTGCGCAAAAAGAAAATGTTCATGATCAAGAAACCGAAAAAAGACTTGTTCCTGTTCGCTGTATTTGTCGCGATGAAAAAAATGATATTCATTGACTTCAGAGACAAAAAGATTGGCGATCAGTAATCGCCTGGCTTTTTCGGACCCTTCAATGATATATCCTCGATTGCGGACGATCGACAAAGATAACCGAGAAATTTTTTCTTCCAACTGTTTGAGATCCGAAAAAAATGTCGTCTGGCTTATTTGATAAGCAGCCATAAAATATTCAGCAGAGATTGGTCTCATCGCCAAAAGCATCTCGATAAGTATAGCATGCTGCCGTTCTTGGACAGCGAATTCTTTTGAAAGATTTTGAGCAGCGAGTTTCTTCAACTTTTCTTGAACAGCTGTATCTGCTGAAAGCTTGAATTTTCCTCGTCCGCTTTTTACAATACTCGTATCAAAAGATTGTAACGAGGTCTCCAAGTTGGCTAACTCTCGATAAACGGTTCGCTTGCTGACTTTTAGAAGATCCATCATATGGACCAAGGAAACCGGCTCTGTGTGTTCCAGCAATTCATTTAATATAAGTGTTTCCCTCTGAGTTAAAAGCATAAGAACCTCCTGTTAGTTTTTCAGCTTTTCAACTAATCGGCGATATTCTTCTTTATCCAAAAAGTTTTTTAATAGATATTTCTCCATCTGCGGTACTTTTTTCTCCGCCCGCTCGTTCATTTCTTGATGGATAACAAGTAATGTTTTGCTGCTCTCTTCCACTTGTTCAAGAGCTCGGTAATAAACAGGGAGATCCATGGATTCGGCGGCAAGCATCTGTTGGAGTAAACTGGCACCGATTGCGCTAGTCGCAATTCCTGAATCACAGGCGACTATAATCTCATTTATTTTCAAAATCCTCTCTCCTTTTAAAGCGGTTTCTTTTTATGATACCGAATTACACAGAAAAAACAAGAGACCGCAAAAAAACTGTACAGGATGAACTGGCTCCTACGCCCACTCTGCACAGTTTTTTGATCTATTCTTTTGCTGTTTCTGCTTTCCCATGATAAACCGTAATATGGCTTGGCAAAATCTCTACGTCAATTGGCAGTGGATTGCCTTCGTCTCCATCAACATTTGTTGAAAGCTCTCCTTCTTCTAACTCGATTCTTCCTTTTCTAAACGTCAAATACTCTAAATTTTCTGTGGAAGCATCGATTCCTTTCAGCAAATCAGGGATTGCTTTGATCGAATCAAGCAGGGATTGATCTTTGAGATAAACAAAATGCAATTTTCCGTCTGCAGTTTCTGCTTCCGGGAATAACGTCTCGAACCCGCCGATGGAATTCGTCAAACCAATCAATAGTGTACTGCTTTCGATTTTTCGTTCTTCTCCATCCAGCACGATGTTGAAATGATAGGTTTTTGCTTTGGCCAAATGCTTGATTCCAGAAACAAAATAAGCGAGTTTGCCTAATTTGGTTTTTTGTTCAGGATCAACGTTATTGATAGATTCGGGAATCGTTCCCACCGCTACGACGTTCATAAAATAATCCTGGTTTACTTTGCCGATATCAATCGCTTCTTTCTGATCAATATCTAGTTGTGCAATGGCTTCTTCTGGATCAAGGGGTAAATGCAGCGCTCGCGCTAAATCATTGACTGTCCCCAGCGGAAAGAAGCCAAAATTCGGCTTGTGAGGCTGTTCGGCGATACCGCTGATCCCTTCGTTGACGGTACCATCGCCGCCCATGACAAAAACGCTGTCGTATTGTTGTTCTGCTGCTTCACGAGCAAACTTTTTAGCGTCTCCGCCTTTTTCAGTATGTTTTACTTCGACTTCATCAAACAATTCTGTTAATTTCGTTCTAGCATGTTCTTCGTATTCTTTTGCTTTTTCTCCGCCTGAACTTGGATTTACAACTAATAGTACTTTTTTCAATCATTCCCGCTCCTTTTTCTTCCTTTTCTTTCAGTATAGAGAAGTTCAAAATTTCTGGCTATTTTCATGCTTCTTTTCCTAGCTTCTTATACAGATTGATTTACTTTCTGCCACATTCGTCCTAGAATATATGAAACAAGGAATGGAGGGTTTTGATGGAGAAAGAGAGAAAACCGTTTACGGTAGATCATGTAGGAAGTTTTTTGCGTCCAGAACGATTAAAGGAAGCGAGACAAAGATTTTCTGAAAATAGATTAACTGAAAATGAATTGAGAAGTATCGAAAACGAAGAAATCAAAAAATTAGTAGACAAACAGAAAGCTGCTGGGTTAAAAGGGATCACAGATGGCGAGTTCCGCCGCGGTTTCTGGCATATCGACTTTTTAGAAAATCTGCAAGGCGTGGAAGGCTATGTTCCTTCAACTGGTTATAATCAAAAATTCCACGGAAAAGCAGCGCCAGCTTACAATATCCGTGTGATAGATAAACTATCTTTTAACGAAGAGCATCCTTTTTTTGAAGATTTTCTTTATTTGAAAGAGCTAGTCGAAACTGAGCCTGCATACACAGCAAAAGCAACGATTCCTAGTCCAACGATGCTGCTTCGCCAAGAGTTGTTGGCAAACATTGGCGACTCCAATATCCATGAAATCTATCCTGATATCGAAGACTTTTTCGCAGACTTAGCGGCTGTTTACCAGCAGACAGTGACTAAGTTTTATGAACTAGGTTGCCGTTATCTCCAATTTGATGATACAAACTGGGCATTCTTGGCGGATGCGAACAAACAAGAAGAATTAAAAGAACGAGGAATTGATCCGAAAGCTGTTGCTGCTATCTGTACCTCGATCATCAACGGTGCATTAGAAAACAAACCCGATGATTTGACGGTCACGACACATATCTGTCGCGGCAATCATGCTTCTTCTTGGCTGTTTTCCGGTGGATACGAACCGATTGCAGAAGAATTGTTTGCCACAAATTATGATGGCTACTTTTTAGAATATGATTCTGATCGTGCAGGTGATTTTGCGCCTTTACGCTACTGGTCTGGAGATAAAAAAGTCGTTTTAGGTTTAGTAACTTCAAAATTCCCAGAGTTAGAAGATCCTGAAAGTGTGAAACAGCGAATTGCGGAGGCAGCAGAATACATTCCTCTTTCTCACTTATCTATTAGTCCGCAATGCGGTTTTGCTTCTACGGAAGAAGGAAATAAATTAACAGGAGAACAGCAATGGCAAAAAATCCAGCTTCTTCACGAAATCGCACAGGATGTTTGGGCTTAAAAATCATTTAAAATGCTAGAAAAATCCCCAGAAGCTTTCAACCGCAGATTATGGTCTGTGTTGAAACTGCTCCTGGGGATTCTTTTAGATTATTTTGTTTTTTTCTTGTAGATATACCCTGCGAAAAGCACCAAACAACCGATTCCTAAAACCGGCAGCATCGTACTTCTCACTGCATTTGTTTTGGGAAGTGCTGTACGATCGTTGTTCGTTGGCTTGGGCTCTTTTTCTGAATGTTCTTTGTTCTCTTGATTATTTGGATCATCAGCTGCGTCATCTGGTGCTGGTTCAGGTGTTGGCGCTGATTCTTTGTTTTCTTCTTGAACCCGGATTTCTCGTTCTTGAAGAATCGTTTCTTCGGCGACTTGCCAATTTTGACCATCGTATACTTCCATTTTATAACTCACTTCAAGTGTATAAGTACCTGCTGTTGGCGCTTTGGTTTCCGCTGTTGGCGGCGTTGTATCAAATGTTCCTTTTTGATTTGTATTTTTGATTTGCCAATCCACGGGTGTATAGCGTGCATCTCCTGTTATCGCTTCGCCGTGTTCTGCATAAGGAGTAAAGACAGCTACACCAAAGCGCAGCGAGCCGTTTTCAACGATATTCTCTTCTGCTTGTTCTTCTTGGCCATTTGCTGCAATAATATGGATTGGATTATTTTCTTGCGTCGGGCGTGTCTGGACGGGTCCGCGTTCTTCCGCTAACTCAAATTTAGGATACTCAGAAGAAGGCGAAGTTTGCCCATCAAAATTTGCCCCTACTGTTCGATGCAGTGTTTGTTCATTGACTGTTTCGCTGCGGTATTCCTCTTTGACTTGCATCAATCCGTGTACATTGATGCTGCCATTTTCATAACGGGTAACAGGTTCACTTTCAGCTCTTGTCTTCTCTCCAGCAGATAACGAAACAAACCAGTCTTCTTTGAGTTGATAGCCTAAACTATTTTCAGAAATCTGGGCATTTTCATTCCAATAGTAATTTAAAGGTCCATAAATTTGTGTTTCATCTTGGTTTATTGGACGAATCTGCTCGCGTACGCCAAGATCTTCTGTCCGAAAAGATAGTACCCCTTCTGCGTTAAAATCAGTTTGAGGCGCAGATGACGTATAGAAAGCGACATTGTAAGATTGATTATTGAAACTTGAACTGCTTTTAACAAAAATATTGGTCCCGCTGTTTGAGTCGATCCCTTTTGCAAGATTCTCAAAAGCCAAACTGTTGATAAGTTCATGGGCGCCCGGCATGGAAGAACCGCCCATTTTAAATCCATTTCCGTTCCCGGTACCTTCTTTTCCAGGAACCCAGCCGTTTCTGTATGCCACAGAATTTTTGATTACGACTTTTCCGATGGGTCCATTTTCGTTTCTGGCAAACAAGTCCCAGCCGTCATCAGCATTATGATAAGCGATACATCCGTCGAAAACATTTCCTTCGCCTACCGTCAATTTTGCTGCAAAGCCATCTGCATCTTCAAATCCAGGATCGGCATTCTCAAAGGAAGTACAGTTTTTTACCATATTGTTTGCTGGCCATTCCTCAAAAGGGTCTGCGGAGCGTCCACTAATTTGGATACCAGTATTGCCGTTTCTGTATGCATGGATATCTTCTATCCAATTCTCACTGCCGGAAACTTGCAATCCTTGCCTCATCGGTGCAGTATTGGTCACATCGAAGCCTCGCATGATCCAATGATTTCCCCAATGTGTCAATCCGCTGCCTCGTCCATTAAAGTCTAGTACCGGCCGTTTATTTTCTCTATTATCTGCAATCAATTTTATTGGATTTTCGTTCGTCCCATCCACACCGCTTGCAATCATCAACCCCTCATCCATCAAATACGTACCGCCAGCCAAAACAATAGTCTGTCCAGAAATAGCATAATGAAGTGCTTGTCTTAAAGACAGCGGATTTTGTCTGCTCCCCGTACCAGAATCCTGTCCTTCTGGTGTTACATAAACAGTCATATATCTAGGTGCTGCAAAGTGAACAGAATGTTTGATTTCACGGGTATCATAATCCGCCATGACCGTATAGTCTTCTGGCGGGAAATTCGGATCAGGAGTAAAAGCGAAGATAAAGTTGTTTTCTCCTGGTATCAAAGAAGTCTCAAACGAAACTTCCCGATTTGCTGTAACACTAATTGCTTCTGCACCATCCAGCAAAGCGCCATCCGCTGTTTTGATGTTTAATAAACCGTCCGCATTTGCTCGAAAGCGAAGTTCGTGAGAAGAGCTGCCTGTTTGTTCTCTAGAAGTCACCGTATAGACAGGTTCGATCACTCTGTTTGGCCGTTCTTTGGCGGGAGGGTCAGTTGCTGGGTCTGTGTAAGTCAACTCAATATCTGTCACTTTGATCGTCATATTTCGTGCAGCTGCAAATCCTAGATAGACTTGGTCACTTTCAGATTGATACAGTTTTTCCCAGTCGTACATAATCTCCGAAGCAAGCTCCTCACCTGTTTCAAGGTCATAATAATAGGCTTCAAGCCCCGTATTCGTTTTTTTCATTTCTAGGCGGAAAGTCGTAAGGTCATCTGTGGCGGGAAAAAGATTCCCGTTCCCATTTCCCATGATATTGTAAGAACCAGATTCTTTTCCTTTTTCGCCGGCAGATGTCTCAAAAGTAGTCGTCGTCGTTGACACACTTCCAGTTGGCGGTGCTAATTCTGGCTGGCCTGTTGGTACGCCGGTGATGGTCCTTGATCCTAAACCAAGACGCATTGTATAATTTGTGCCATTTCCATTCGTTACTTCCTGATTTTCGGCATTCCAAGTATATTGTATCCTGCTGCCTAAAATAGAAAAGGAATTAGAGAAAAAAGCGCGGCCAAAACTGTTTTCTGCTGGTACAGAATCTCGAAGCATCACGGCGAATCCTTCTTGTCCGTTTGTATAGGTCCAAGATTCGACATCGATTTGTGCGCTTAGCCGAAAATTCACATCTTTAGGTACTTGCTGATAATAATAAGTCAGTCCGTCTGAACCGCTTGCTTGGAATTTGCCGCCATTTTGTGTAGAAGACAATCGGACGCCATTCTCTAACGGTTCAACGCTGAATCGATTGGCATTTGTACTTTCACCAAATACCACACTTTGCCAAGAACCGACTTCCAGATTTTCTGCTTTCATTACAGGCTGATCTTCTTGTTTTTGAACTTCGGAGTCATTCTTTTCTTCCGAATTGTTCACGTGTGCATTTTCGTTAAAAATCGTTGCTCCTCCTGTGATTGTTTCGGCAAAAGCGGCAGACGGGGTTCCTAAAAGTGACACAATAGATAGAATCGATAGGCTTTTTGCAATAACTTTACTCAAACTCGGTTCCTCCTGTGCATTTTTTGTTAACGCTTACAAAATAATTTTCCCATACATATTTCTTTGGGTCAATACAAAACTTTGTTATTAAAAGAGGTTGCAGCAAAAGTTTTCGTCCTTTTGCCGCAACCTCTATCTGTTTATTTTTGCTCATCCAGGTGTTTCTTTAACTTTCTTCTCCGATCAAATCAATAACTTTCATCAACCGGGTTAGATTCGAGCGTTCGCTTTCTCCTAAGGTTCGTTCGATATAAGCAATCGTATCTGTTAGCTTTGGGATCGTCATGTATTCTAAAGCGTTCACACGTCTTCTCGTTTTTTCGATTTCATCGGCCATCAGCTGACAGGTTTTTTCGATTTCAGCAAGCTGAAGCATCAATGGCAAAATGGTATCCAAATGTCTTAAAGAAAGATCGAGCTCGCTTGTGGTACTGGCAAATCCGTAAGAAAAAACATCTTCTGAGCGTTCTTCTTCATACACTTCATTCATGACAGGAACATCCATATTCATGATAGTTTTATGCTGGATATCCAAAGAGATCTGATTCAAGGGAATGGCAAAAGCTTCTTGGAGCACATGGTCTGGAATACTGCTTGAAGCTAGCACATATTCCCTCATCCCCTCTTCCATCGCTTGTTCCATACGGATTCTGAATTCTTGATTTTGTTTGATCAGCCGAATAAATTGGCGGACAAGCTCATCTTGTTTGTCTTTCAAAAGTTTATGACCTCTTGTTGCCGTTTCTAATCTCTTTTTGAGCCTACTGAGTTCCATTCTTGTCGGATTGACATTCATGATTGCCATTCAGCCATCTCCTCTTCAGACGGAAGATACTCATCGATATACGATTCCTTGATTCGGCTCAATTCTTCTCTTGGCAATGTTGCCAAAAGCTTCCAGCCTAAATCTAATGTCTCTTCGATCGTCCGATTGGTATAGAATCCCTGATTGATATAATGTTTTTCAAAAAGATCAGCAAAGCGGGCAAACTTTTTATCTACATCAGATAAGGCAGATTCGCCCAAAACGATTGAAAGTTCTTTGGCTGCTTTTCCATCCGCATATGCTGCATAGATTTGATTCATCGTTGCAGCGTGGTCTTTTCTTGTTTTACCTTCACCTGTTCCTTTATCTTTCAGCCGCGACAGGCTTGGCAGGATATTGATGGGCGGATTGATATTCCGTTTGTCCAGCTCTCTTGAAAGGATGATCTGCCCTTCTGTTATGTAGCCGGTCAAATCAGGGATCGGATGCGTTTTGTCATCATCTGGCATCGTCAATATCGGGATCTGGGTAATTGATCCTTCTTTCCCCATCAATCTTCCGGCTCTTTCATATAAAGTCGCTAGGTTCGTGTAAAGATATCCTGGATACCCGCGCCGTCCCGGAATTTCTCGTCTGGCTGCTGAAATCTCACGCAGCGCTTCACAGTAGTTGGTCATGTCCGTCATGATCACCAATACATGCATGTCTTTTTCAAATGCTAAGTACTCTGCGGCTGTCAAGGCAACTCTTGGCGTAGCAATCCGTTCAATCGCTGGGTCATTTGCTAGGTTCAAGAATAAAATCGATCGGTCTAGTGCACCTGTTTTACGAAATTCTTCAATAAAAAATTCTGATTCTTCAAAAGGGATTCCGATTGCTGCAAAAACAATCGCAAAATTGCCTTCTTGTCCAGGTACTGTCGCTTGACGCGCGATTTGCGCAGCGATTTCTTTATGGGGAAGTCCAGAGGCAGAAAAAATCGGTAATTTTTGGCCGCGGACTAAAGTATTCAAATGGTCGATTGCTGAAATCCCCGTTTGGATAAATTCATCGGGAAAATCCCGTGCCATTGGATTGATCGATTCACCATTTACATCGAGTCTTTTTTCTGGGATGATTTTCGGTCCATCATCTTTTGGCTGACCCAGTCCATCAAATACTCGACCTAACATATCCGGAGATACGCCTAATGTCAGCCCATTTCCTAAAAAACGAACGCGGCTTTCTTCTGCGCCCAGATTGCTGGTACCTTCAAAAATCTGGATCACCGCTTTGTCTTCAGAGATTTCTAATACTTGTCCTCTTCGCAGTTCGCCATTTTCTGAACGGATCTCTACCAACTCATCGTATTTGACTCCTTCAACATTTTCGACCATCATCAAAGGACCAACAATGTCTGATACGGAACGATATTCTTTTAACATTAACTCATTCCTCCTTTTTCGATGATGCTATGGATCGTTTCTTTGATTTCTCGGCTGATTGCGTCAAATGTACCGATATCATCTTCAGGGATATATTTGCTGCGAGCAATTCTTTCGCGCAGTTTAACTGTCCCTTTGACGATTTCATCTAGATATGTACCTAAACGAATCGCTTTTTGCATTTCTTGATTCAAAGACAGGATATTCGTCAGCATCTTGAACTGTTTGATGCGGGAAGTATACGTATCCACATCATCAAAAGCATTTTGCTGCAAATAATCTTGTCTTAGCGAACGGGCTGTCAGCATGGTGATTCGATCTTTTTGTGACAATGAATCAATACCTACCAGCTGGACGATTTCTTCCAAGCGATTTTCTTCCTGCAAGATCGACATTGCTTCTGTGACTTGTTTTGACCACTCGCTGCCCAATACTTCATCTAAGTAAGCGTTCATCTCATCTTCATATAACGAATATGACGTCAGCCAATCAATTGCCGGAAAATGCCGTTTTTGTGCCAACAAACTATCCAACGCCCAAAAGACTTTGACGATCCTTAACGTGTTTTGAGTCACTGGTTCTGAAATATCGCCTCCAGCCGGTGAAACAGCGCCGATTGCTGTAATACTGCCTTCTCTGGGTTCGCTTCCCAATGAACGGAAACGTCCTGCTCGTTCGTAATATTCTGCGATTCGACTGCCTAAATAAGCTGGATAACCTTCATCCCCCGGAATCTCTTGCAGACGGCCGCTCATTTCTCTTAAAGCTTCTGCCCAGCGTGAAGTAGAATCAGCCATGATTGCTACACTGTAGCCCATATCACGGTAGTATTCGGCAATCGTGATCCCTGTATAGATCGAAGCTTCCCGTGCTGCTACCGGCATATTGGACGTATTCGCAATCAATACAGTTCGTTCCATGATCGATTCACCGGTTTGCGGATCGATTAATTCAGGAAATTCATTGATGACATCTTTCATCTCGTTTCCTCGTTCGCCGCAGCCGACATAGACAACGATATCTACATCTGCCCATTTTGCGATTTGATGCTGAACGACCGTTTTCCCAGCGCCGAAAGGACCAGGAACAGCGGCGGATCCGCCTTTTGCAACAGGGAAAAAGGTATCAATGACACGCTGTCCAGTGACTAAGGGTTCACCAGGCTTCAATTTGGTTTGGAATGGTCTCGGCACACGCACCGGCCAACGTTGAAGCATAGGGATCTTTTTTTCACCTTCTTTTGTCTCTAAAATACACACAGGTTCAGTAATTGTATAATTGCCGGCATAGATTTCCTTGATGGTTCCTGAGACGTTTGCAGGGATCATTACTCGATGTTCAATTGCTTTTGTTTCTTGGACCACGCCGATCACATCACCGGCCTCAACGACTTCACCCGCTGTTTTTTTCGGTACGAACGTCCATTTTTTTTGCCAATCTAATGGATCGATCGTGACCCCGCGTTCTAAAAAGTCGCTTTCTGTCTGAGCCATAAATTTATCTAATGGACGCTGGATACCGTCAAACATCTGAGACAGCAAACCTGGTGCCAGATCAACAGATAATGGCCGCCCTGTTGTTTCTACGATTTCACCAGGACCGATACCTGCTGTTTCTTCATACACCTGGATCGATGCTGTTCCTTTTTTCAATTCGATGATCTCGCCAATCAGCCCTTTTTCGCTGACTTTGCAGATTTCATGTATTTTCGCACCTTGAAGTCCGCGCGCAGTAACTAATGGTCCAGAAACTTTTGTGATTGTTCCTATTGCCAAAAAATCTCCTCCTACCAACTGCAATCTTTTTATTTAATCATTTAAAATATTCATTCCTACTGCTTTTTCGACATTCTTTTGGATACGTTCCATGCCGATGCCTAAGCTGCCTGTACTGCTGGGTATGGGAATGATGGCAGGCGTTTGTCTTCCGTCATATTGTGCAATCGTTTCTTCCAACTGTTCTGTCAGCCGTTCTGTGATGAAAAGCACACCATAATCATCTGCGATTTCTTCTAGCAAAAGCTGTGTTTCCTCCAAATCAGTAATAGGAAAAACATCGATTCCTAATCCTTTGAAAGGAAGAATGGAATTTTTGCCGCCTAGCATACCGATTTTTTTATACATAACTATCACGCACCCGTTTTCGTAAAATTTCTTCTGGGATCTTGTTTATTTTCCCAATCAAAAGAATCCGCAGATTTTTGATTTCCATCTCTTTGGCATTGATATAGCCAAGTACAGCAGCTGGCCCAAATGGAACGATTTTCTGTTCTTTGAATCGCGCCATCAAAAAGTTGTCTTTCAGTAAATCAAAATCATTCAGCGTTTTCTTCGTTGTGATTTCTTCGTAACTCTTATTGATCAGATTTTGATAACGTGTTTGGCGAAGATACTCAACGAATTCGTCTAAAGAAGCGGTGATTGCAGAAAGGATCTCTTCTGCTGGAAGATTTCCGCCATCAGCCAAAACCGCACTGATAAACCCTTTTTTTCGTCCCATCAAATGGCTTCTAAGCGCTGTTGAAATGTTGAAGATATCGATATTCCGCTGAATCAATTGCTGGATTTCTTGACGGTTTTCTTTTTTGGCAGCGGCTGATTGCTGTTCCCAATAATAATTGTCAAAAATGATATCGATGGACTGGCTTTCGTGGTAATCTTCGATGTATTGGAAAACTTCTTCAATACATGCATTCATTTGCTCTGATGCTTCCTCACTATGACGGACGTTGACAAGTTCTTTCAATATTTTCAAGGGCAAAGAACCAATTGGCACGAGCAAGTCTGAAAGATCCTTTTTCGTGTAGGCAGCTTTAACCAGCACTTTCAGATTCTGGTAATCATACTTCACCGTGAACAAATCGATAATGCTGCGGTCTGGTGTGATTTCATATAAAGTGTCATAAGTCCGCTTCAGTTCTGCAATCAGCACTTCTTCAAAATCATGGACTTTTGTTGTTTCATCAATGAAATCGCCATAAGCTGTTTCTTGCAAGATCTGGTAAATCTCTTCGGCTTCTTTTGCAGCGAACATCCGCTCATAAAACTGTTTGCTGAGCAGCCGGCCTTCATATGTTCTGATTCGGGTATTGACGGCGTTGAACTGGATATCCTTCATTCTGACACCTCTTATCCTTTTTCAAATATCAATTGAAGCAGCTGATTGCTCAACTCTTCTTCTGAGGCATTGAGTAAAGATTCAAAAATAAAATTGAATTCGATATCTCCTTGTCTTAACAAGAATCCGCTGCGTCTTGGGATCGTTTGTTTCGCCACGGTTAAATCCGCTTGCGGCTGGATAGATTTCCGCCACTTTTGGATCGCTTCTTCTGTTGCATACGCAAGGCTGTTTTCACCTAATACCATTTCAACTGGTCCGGTCAGTTGCACTTTTTGAAGATTTTTAAGAACGAATGCTTCAAATTTTTCTGCTGGAAGCTCTTGCAGTTGTTGACGAGCTTCTGAAAAAAGTTCATCTAATACTGCTTGTTTTGCAGCCAAAACTTTGTTGCGTGATGTGACATGCAGATCTGAAACTTTCAGACTCAATTCTGTTTGCAGTTCTTTTTCATACCGTTTTATATTTTCTTGGCTTTGTTCTGCCAATCGATTTTTATCTAATTCTTCTTTTTGCTGGATCTCTTTTTTGCTTTCTTTCAGCAGTTGTTCTTTCTTTTTTTGTGCATCTTGAATGATTTTATTCGTCAACTGTGTGATATCAGACATAATTTTCCTCCTAATTCATAACCAGCAGGAAGGAGATAACAAATCCTAAGATCCCGTAAGTTTCCATCATGGCTACATAAATGATCCCTTTTGTTACATGTTCAGGTTTCTTCGCCAAAATCTGCATTGCCGCACAAGCTGCTCTTCCCTGCCATTTTCCGCAGACGATCGCTGTGAAAGCAATTGGTAATGAAGCAATAAATAGGAACAAACCGCGTTGGAAAGAAATATCGCCGGTGATTTGCAGAAAGATCATAAAGGAAATAACGAAACCATATAATCCTTGGGTAGCTGAAAGCAGTTCTAAGATCAATGCCTGACCGAATTTTTCCGGCTGTTCTGCTGTTAATCCAGCGGCTGCCTCACTGGTCATACCGACACCGATCGTTGAGCCGATACCGCCGCAGATCGTAGCAGTAGCTACTCCTAATGCTGCAAAAAGTAATCCGCCGTTTTCATAAAAAAATGTAATCCAATTTTCCATTTAGTTTTCTTCCCCCTGTTGTTGTTTTTCTTCCGAAATAACTTCTACATACTGTTCTTTTGCTTTTAACGGGTCAAATTTCCTTCCGCCTCCAGTAAAGAACTTTCCAAAAAATTCAAGATACTGCAATCGAATGCCATGAACATAAGCACTTAAGAAACTAAGGAAAATATTCAAGGAATGCAGCACTATAAATAGTAAAATACCAAACGTAAAACGCGCATATACTGGTAAATAACTGATGATTAGATTGAATGCCGCAGCAATACTTCCGCCAGCGACTCCTAAAGCCATCAAACGAGTATAACTGATCAAGTCGCCAAGATAAGAAGTCACATCCATCAATGCATAAAGACCGGCTCCGATTTTTCCGACGATCGTTTGACCATCAAAACTACCGCCGACAACGATCAAGACGAGACTGGCGATCATGCCGATCAGACCAATTTGCTGTAAAGGACTATCCGGTAAAAGCATCATCCCAATGACTAAGACAAGTGCGCTTAATAGGAAGAAGATCCATGATCCTGCTTGAAAGAAAGCTTTCGATTTCTCTTTTTTCTTTCCCCATAAAATATAAAACTTCAACCCTAGCGCAAATAGGACTTGGAAATACCCAAAAATCACAGAAAGGATCAAAATCTGGGTGATATCAGAACTGGTTGAGAGCAATTGGAACGAAAATTCAAATCCAAAAATGTTTCCGTAAATCAGTCCCCACATCATCGTCGGAATCGCGCAAATCTCAAAAAAGGTCAAATTTTGTTTCATACTTGGTTTGAAGTGGAAAATGCGTTTCGCAATAAAAATCGCGGCAAACAAAAGCAGGCCGTAACCAAAATCCGCGACCATCATCCCAAAAGCAATGGCATAAAACGGTGCCATCAATGGCGTTGGATCAAGTTCGTCATATTGCGGAAGACTGTACATCCCCACAAGACCTTCAAACGGTGCCACTAATGGATGGTTTTTCAAAAGGATCGGGATTTCTTCGGTGTTTTCTTCAGTGATTTCTTTAAATTCCAGATAATATTCCTGGCCAACTGCTTTTTCGATTTGTTTGACTAAACGTTCAGCTTTTTCGATCGGCACCCAGCCTGATAAATTGATCGTGTAGTCCGATTCCAGCAGTTCTTTGTTGCGGCTGATACGTGCTAGTTTGCTTTCAAGGTACTCTGCTGCAATGCCAAGAGAGTGATAGTCTTCTCTCTTTTTTCTCAAAGATTCTTTGAGTGATGTTTCTTCCTGGATAAGTTTTTCTGATTGCTGTTTGATTTCCTGCAGATCTTGTGACGGCTTTCCGTCGAATGGATATTGATATTCTTCAAAACCAGCCATACGCAATGTATTCGCTGCTTTTTTGCGACTGTCCTTGTGGAAAAGAACAAGAAGATAAGCGGTTGTAGTAGTTTGGTGGATCGTTTCGAGATAGGCATTCGGCAGTTCGCCGATTCTTTTGGACAAACTCGGCAATTCAGAATTTGGGATCGTCCCCAGCATTCCTCCTGCCTGTTCGAACGTTTCTAAAATCGAAGGCTGCTCGTCAAAATAACGCCAGATGTTTAACGCATTCTCTTGTTCAGAGAGTTCTCGGCGCTCTTGTTCTAAGATTCGAAGTCTTTTATCTGCTGCTCGAAGCTCTTGATAAACAGCCAGCCAATCGTATGTATCTGCATGTTCCGAAAGTTGACTTAATGTATAACGTTGTAATGGTTCTTTTAATCGTTTGATCATCCCTGAAGAAGAAAGATAGCGATCCAAAAAGCTTCTTGCCCATGTCAGCTGTGCAATCTGGTTTTCCAGTTCTTCCAAATTCGGATGTTCTTTCATTTTCTTAAAAGAATTAGGGGAGCCGGCAGCGAATTTTTCTGCCGAGAATAGTTCGACTTCTTGAAAATCTTGAAGTTTTTCCATGATGGTTTCTTGATAGCCGCGAAAGGTAATCAGGTTGAATTTTTGCATCTTTACGATCGCCATATCAGTTCACAACCTTGTCCATGATGATTTCAAGTGCTGTTTTGCGGGTTTCTGGAGAGATGGTACGTAGTTTTTCTGCTTCTTTTTGCATTTGTTGTGTCAAAGGTGCTTTGATTTCCTGGAATTCTGATTCATATTGCTGACGCAGCTTCTGCTGTTCGCTCTTTTCTTTTTCCAAGAGTTCTTTTTTGAACTGGCTGATTTTGATCTGACTTGCTTCTTTTTCTTTCAGCGTTTCATTTTCTGCTTCCTCGATCAGTTGTCTTACTGTTTCTTCTGCTTCCATCAATTGTTGGATCGCTTTTACACTCATGCCTCACACTCCTTTGAATAGTAACTAAAACGTTGATTTTATGTTCTTTTTCCATTTAAAGCGCTGACAAAAATATTTTACAAAAAATAACTGTCAATGCTTTTGGATGAACAGACGGCTTAGCGGATAACCTTTCAGCCGGTTTAAAAACTGCTGTTCACTTTCTCTTAACAAATGAGTTAAGTTTTCTTCTACTGTGTTGGATTCTTGCTCTGAGGAAAAGACACGTTTTGCGAGCTGTTTCAATTGAACGCAAGACTCTTCTCCTTCAATCGCATGGTAGACATCCAGCATATTGATTTGGTCAAGCGACCTTGCCAAACGAAAGCCGCCGCCTTTGCTGACTGAAGAAAGGACGATTCCGCTGACTACAAGTTTCCGTACGATTTTTTTCAGATAAGAATCAGAAACTCCAAGCTGTTCGCTTAGCAATGCGCTTTTCACTGGTGTACCTTCTGCTTCTGAGGCTAAAACCAAGATGATGCAAACTGCTTCTTCTAAGCTGCGTTTTAATTTCATTATCCCTTTCTCCTTTTGAGGACAAATAATATCTATAAATAAATCATAACGAACATTAAAAAACACGTCAAGGTTTCAAAAGAAATTTCTTTATTATTTCTCAAAAAAACACATCATTTCTTCCCATTTTTTCATATTTTAGAAAAAAATAAAAATACATCAGCCAATGGTCTAAACCATTGACTGATGCAGTATTTGAACACAAAAAGAAACAAAGGATGCAAATCAAATTTGCAAAACACCCTCTGTTTCCTTGATTCCATAGACGGGTTGTTTCTCATTTCCGTCGTAATAACAGATATTTTTTTCTCGGTTTTTCATGAGGAATACCATAACATCTCTCATGGAAATCGATGGTTTTTTTTCTTCAAATAAGAACACAAGCTGATCTTGGATCGTTTCGATTCCTGTCAAAGGAAGAAACCTGTCATTTTTTTTAAGACAAATTTTTTCATAAGACATTTTTTGCGGGCTCACTGTCATGATCGTGAGCAAATCTGCTGCTCTCATTCTATTCCTCCTTCGCTCCTCCATAAAATAGCATAAAATCAAAAAAAAATCTGCTTAATCTCTTGAACTCCTCTAATTAATAAGTATAATGATGTAGTTGCTGAAAATTTTCAAACAGGAAAGAGGTTAGAAATGAAAAAAATACGTTTATTTACAGATTTCGGTGGAATCATTCTAGGAGCAGGCATCTATGGCTTGGCGGTAACTGGAATCAATATCCCATCAAAACTAGCAGATGGCGGTGTCACTGGTATAGCACTGCTTTTGAAAAATTTATTCGGTTTTGCACCGTCTATTACTTCTCTGCTGTTCAATCTACCTTTATTACTTATCTCATTATTCATTTTCGGAAAACAAGCATTTCTACGGACAATCGTTGGTACATTTGCTCTGGTTTTCTTTTTGCGTTTTTGGGAAAGTTTTCATATAAATCTTGCTGTAGACAATTTGCTGATCAATAGTCTGATGACTGGTCTTCTTTCTGGTCTAGGCTGTGGACTTGTCTTTCGTTTTGGCGGCAGCACTGGCGGAACTGATATTATTTATCAAGCAATTGAGAAATACTTCCATGTCAAAATAGGAAAAAGCTTACTGCTTGTGACTGCTGTTATTTTAGTAGTGTCTTTGCTTTACTTAGATTTGCGCCATTTCTTCTATACATTGATCAGTTCAGCGCTCCTTTCTTACGTCTTGAACAAAGTGAAATATTTCCGTGCGGATCAAGCAGCCGAAGTATTATCTGCTGTGCAGACAAGCGAAGAAACCGTGGAAATAGAGGTTGTGAACGAGCCGCTCAGCTCCGAGCAGTAAGAATACTTTTGCAAAAGTTGCTTCTTAAATTGAACAATAAAAATAGGTTATATGCAGCCTAGACTCTCAATTATATAAACAAAAAAAGACTGATCACTCAGTCTTTTTTTTGTTATTTAAATCCTCCAGAAATGACGATTTTCCCTTGTTCATGTCCGGTTTCAACAGCTGCTGTTGCTTTTTTCAGCGATTGGGCATTGATGCCTGACGTATCTGCTTTGCTGATAGGACTGCGCAGTTTCCCTGCATCCGCCAGTTCAGCGATTTTCGCCAATATCTGCCCTTGTGTCTCGACGTTTCTGTCATGGTCTGTTTTTGCAAACATATACTCCCAATGAAAGCTGATGGAAAGATTTTTCCATTCTCCGATAGCTATGGGCTCGTTTGTGCCTACGATTGCTCCCACGTGTCCCAATGGTTTGATCAGCTTGGTAATTTGCGGAGCATAAGTTGCAAGATCATGTAAAACTGCGATATAGTCGACTTTTCCGCCTAAATTTTCCAGCTGTTCTGCTAAATCATGATGATAATCTAACGGATGATGGACACCATGTTCGGACAGCCAAGAAAAGTTTTTTGGACTAGCTGTTCCATAGACCGTCAAACCGCTCCAATTGGCCAACTGCGTCATCATTGTTCCTACACCGCCGCCGCTATTGATTACTAAAATCGATTGTCCAGCATTCGCACCTTCTTCAGGTACTAGTTGGAACTTTTCAAAAAGCAGTTCATATGCCGTCAATGAGACTAATGGAAAAGCAGCTGCTTCTTCATTCGTACACGTTTTGGGTGCCATCGCAGCAATCCGTTCATCAACTAGTTGGAATTCTTGATTACTTCCATCTCTTTTAGAGGAACCTGCATAGTAAACGCGATCTCCGACTTTAAAGTTTTCAACTTCTTCTCCAACTGCGACGACTTCTCCGACCGCATCAAAGCCCAAAACAGTGAATTTTTCGCTTTTTGGCGCAATTTGTCTGAACTTCGTATCGACTGGATTGACAGAAACAGCATGGACAGCTACTAAAAGATCTTTTCCTTTCGGTACTGGGATAGGACCGGTCTCATCCAAGAAACTATTTTCGTCCTTGATAGGAAGCCCTTCATAAAAACCTACTCTTTTCATTTGTTTTTCTGACATCTTTCTTGCCTCCTTGAAAACACACGTAAAGAATCGATCACTTGTTTATTTAAAGTATCCTGTATCTTCAAATTTATCATTTTGTTCTTCGATCATTCCTGCTAATGACCGTTCTAGTACACCCGCTTTTCGGGATTCTTCTTTTTCTTTGCGATTAAACGCTCGAACAGTCGGGTCCCCATCCTTCTTTTCTTGAAAGGGTGTTGGTTCTGTATCAAACAATAAATAAGAATCCGCTGATTTTTCCATTGAACGAAGTAATTCTTCTTCTGTGACCATACTTTTTTTCGGGTCAGGAATAATCGAAGCTGGGATATATTTCGGAACAAAATAAGAACGCCCAGGCTTTGCGGCTCTTTTTTCTTCTGTACGTTTTGCCGGACTTGAAGTTTTTTCAAATCTGCGGGTCTCTTCTGCTTTCTTGATTGGATTAGAACTGTACCCCGGAAGATTGGTTTTATGTTTCTCTAAGCCGGTTTTTGGCTGTGCAGAGCGTTTTGTGCTACTTCTTCGATAGCTTTTTTCTTCTGTTCTGATTTTAGGTTTAGGCACTACAGCCGTTCGTTTGTTGCGTTTTTGATAATCATCATTCTTTGTTAGAAAGTCTGCTTCGTCTTCAAATAAAACACGGTTTTGTGTTGAATTCAGTTTCACACCTGTTTCGTCATCATAGGCAGGGAAACGAAAATTTTTTCGGTTGACTTCTTTCATTTAGCTCACCCTTTTCAAAAAGATACTCTTCGTAATCATACCACAGATTGTTTTGTCTGTTCAATTTACAGAACGGATCATTCCTTTTTTATTTAGTCAAAGAACGCAGGAAGAATTCTGCTGTATCGACCATCGTTGGTACTTTCACCAAATGCCGATCTTCTGCAGAGGAAAGGAAAGAAATATTTTTTCCATTTTCTGTTCCGTGGTTCTCCCTCACAAAATCAAAAACATGGCGATACGGGATCTTTTCGTCCGCTTCGCCATGCCAGAAAAAGAGCGGGCGTTCTGCCAACTTTTCTGGTTGTAAAGATAAATCATAATTTTTCACCCAAGAAATCAAATCAAAATAATCTTCTGGCAAACTCATCTTGAATTCTCCTGATCGACGAACGACCTCTTCTCCGTATGCAAGAGGAGCTGGTGAGCCCATAATGCACGCTCCGCAGCGAATCTCTTCATGTTTGGTCAATAATGCACAAGTAGTCATACCACCCATAGAAACGCCGCCTACACCCAAATCTGGATGGTACACTTCTCTTCTTTTTAGATTGTCGATAATAGCTGAAAATTCAAAAAGATTCGCATGGATACTTTCCCAAAATGTAAAGGACGGGATTGGCGAAACAGGCGCTTTGCGTTCCCCATGATTCATGGCATCAGGCAAAATGACCCGAAATCCCTTTTGTGCAATCTTGCGTCCTTGTGTTAGTACTAGTTCTTTACTTGTCTGCCAGCCATGATAATAAATGACGACAGGTATTGCTTTTGTTTTATATTCTTCCAGAACGACCTCCAAAACAGGAATGTTTTTAATGGTACGTTTCAAAATAACTGGATTCATTTTATTCCTCCGCTTCAACAACCGACAAATGCCGATAAAGCAGCCAAATACTTAAAAAGATCTGAAGTAAACTATTTAATGAAGCAAGAATTTGGAAATTTGATGTTGGTACATCAAAAAACAGAAAGACACTTAATCCCATCAGTCCTAAAATAAGTGAAAAAACTGGAAAAAACTGAAAGGAGAAATAACTTGCGGCACTTCCAAAAATGCTGCCCATAAGTAAAAATAAGAATAGCAGTAAACTTAAAATAAAACTATCGATGATCGATAGCTGAAAGATCGAAGTATGCATCTCAATTGGCTGCTGAATCGAGTAACTGCCTAAATATATACTGAATCCTACACTAAAAAGATGGCTGATACAAATCACTTGGCTTACCATTTTCATTTTCATCACCTAATTTAATTTTATAATTTAATTTTATAATTTAATTATAATCCATTTTTAATTTTTATCAAATATTTAATTGCTTTAATTCTAATTTTTTTCACTTATCTGCTATGGTAGAAAGGAATATATCGTAAAGGGGTTTTATTATGTTGGATTTTCAAATGCTTTTAATGATTTTTGGTATCAATTTTGCTTATATCACTTTAAACACACTTCGCTTCATGCTCACTATGAAGGGTTATCGATTGGCTGCACCTCTTGTAAGTATGGTAGAGATCACGATTTACATCGTTGGATTGTCTCTGGTCTTGGATCGTTTGGATAATCCAATCAATCTGTTTGTATATGCATTAGGTTATGCTGTAGGTATCAGCGTTGGGATTATGATCGAGGACAAATTGGCTTTGGGTTACATCATGGTTACTGCGATCCTCCCTGCCCACACCCCAGAAGAAAAAAATATGCCCCGGATTTTGCGGGAAAATGGTTACGGCGTCACACAAACTTTTGCCATGGGCTTAGAAGGAGAACGAATGGTCCTTGAAATCCTTTCTCCGCGAAAAAGCGAGCGAGATCTTTATCGTTTGATTAAAGAAGTCGAGGAACGCGCCTTTATTATTTCTTATGAACCTAAATATATCTCAGGTGGTTTTTGGACGAAAAAAATCCGCAAACGCCGTTCCAAACTATAACAAACAGCTAAAGATTAACGTTTACTGAAAAATAGATGACCAATACAAAAAAACGGTTTCAAAAAAATGAACAAAATCCTCTTCTTTTTTATAAAAACTATCGACTTATCCTCATCGATTTGTTATTATAATATACGCGAATTATTACTTTATAAACTGGAGAGCTTATGGAAACCCAATTAAAATATACAAATCACCTTAAATCCGGACTCGTTTTCGGATTATTGACGATCCTTTTTTTCCTCTTCCACTTATTTGTGGAGATTCCGGCAAACAATGATCCGTCAATCCAATACTCCATCGACACAGGCGCGGTCGTACTAGAACAAAATGCGCTGTTCATCTTTCTGGCTGGTGTATGCAGTTTGTTTTTTGCGATTTCTTTCGCAAAATATTCTGTAACCAGATATCCAGGTGTTATGGGCGAAGCATCGGGCGTCTTTATCATCATGAAAGCTATCTCTTTGCTGCTGATCCTTTTCTACGCGGTCGATCATCAGTCGCTTTTCTATTTTATTTTGAATGGGCTGGCGGTGCTTTCAGGGATCTTGACATTTTTCTTCTTCGCAATGGTTTTTGTGAAATTGAAATTGCCTGCGTTTTTGCGCTTTTTCCCTATTTTCTGCCTATTTTTCAGCACTGGCGTTTTCTTCCTAACTTCGATCATGCCGAACATGCAGATTGATCTGTGCCGGAATTTAAATGATCTTTTGAATATCGTCTTTGTCGGATTTCTGAGTTATTTCATGTGGCGCTGCAAAGCGAAAGCGTGAAAATAGAAACGGCTGAGAGGAATCGATACTGGTTTTTCCAATTGTTTGGAAGCCAGTTTACGAATTCTTCTCAGCCGCTTTTTTTGATTTTTCAGTTCTCAATCTTAGATCCTCATTTCCATAATCTTTCCATCTGTATAAACTTTATATAATCCAGCTAACTTCTTTCCTGGAACAGAAGCTGCCATCAAGTAGTACTCGCCGTAAGTATCTTGGTCGAGTTCTCCTACTTGCTGATAAGAGATGCCGCTGGTTTTGTATGGATTTTTTTCTTCGCTGATCAGCTGTTTTTTTCCAGCGTTCATCCGTATATAATATTTCTCAAGGAACCAATCCAAAAGAAATGTAAGGACAGTTGGACTGCCTGCTTGTTTCTTTCGCTGGAGTACGATAATCAGTTCCGTGTCTGAAAAATGTTCTGTCTGAAAGCCGGCTAAAACCAGTTGATCTCTTATCTTCTGGATCTCAGCTAGCGAAACAAATGGGATGATTTTTGCGGGACAAGTTGGCTGCGCGACAAGTTCGTCTTTTCTGATAGTCTCCATTTGAACACTCCATTCTTCGTTGATAAATAGACTTTATCATTTTTCTATCATTTAACCAAAAGAAAAGCTCATCATTTTTTAATTTTATATAAAAAAGAAACTGCGACAGACGTCAAACAGTTTCTTGTTTATGTTGCAACTATACGATTTCTTTTATATAGAAAAATCCTTCTGGCAGCTGTTTCAATAAGCATCCATAGATTTGGCTTTTCATAAACGCTTGATGATCGGATGAACCTGTCAGTTCTGGGAAATGAATTGAAATTTCTTGTTCTTGGATCAACGGATACATCAATGAATATACTTCTTCTTTCTGTTCTATGACCCCTGCTTCAATCAACGAATCATGAAAAATACTTGGACGTCGTTTTTTATATTTTCCAGCAAGGACTTTTTCTATGATGACTTCTGCTTGGTTGAAATAATACTCTTCATCCACGTCGCCAATCAGTTTTTCTAGTTTGCGGAAACGTTCTGGTAATGGCAGCTGGTCTCTCTGATGTGCAAAATATACTGCAAGAGAAACTTTATCCTGCTGGTCATCAGAAATAAATCTGTATTTTTCATTGCCGGCTTCATATTTTTCAGCAGTGTTTCCAGCTTTTTGCCCATAAAAATACTCATTTTCTGTAAAACACCATGCCCAAATCGTTTCTGCAATCAACTGCTGCTGCATCATTGGCGAAACAGCCTCCAATTGCTCCAACAGCATTTCTGCCGCCCGATTGATTTCTTCTGCGTGTTCTTCTTGGTATGCCTTGCCAAAAACAGGAAATCCGAGTTCATATGCCCGCTCATGACGTATGATCAATCCATGTTCAATCAGCTGATCTAAAAAATGTTCAAATTTTTTCTGAGGGAATTGCTTCTTTAGTTCTCTCAAGATCACACGCTTCTCTTTGTTTTCTGCCAAATATTCAGCGAGCGGAGAAAACAATTCGTTTTGGATCAGCTTGTGGAGCACGCGCGCCTTTTCTTTCGAATAATAATGATAGTTCAATCTTCCACATCCTTTGATAAAACGATGAACCAAGCATAATTTTCAAAAACAAAATCCGTAAAACAGCTTGTTTTACGGATTTTTGTCTGACACCGAAAAAACGGGATCAATTATACGTTTTTAAAAATCTGTTTTGTTCTCTTTTTGTTTCCTTAAATCGTTTGTTCTTAGTTGAACGCCGCTGTCAATTGAGGGACAACTTGTTTTTTACGAGAAACAACACCTTCTAAAAAGGCATGGTTGTTTTCTAGTTTTGTTTGGAAAGCTTCTTCGACTTTTTCTTTTTTGTTCCCTACTGCTAAAAGTTCTGAATTGCTTTCTAAGATATTTGTTACAACTAATACGAATAGATCATAGTTGTTTTTTTCGATTTCTTCTTGCATCGCTTTTTCTAATTCTTCTTGGCGATCCATTACTTCTGCGAAATCAACTGTATTGACTTGTGCAATACGTACAGTGCTATCGTTCATTGGGAAACTTTTCGCATCAAGATCGATCAAGACTGCTGCTGATTTGTCGCTTAGTTTTGTTCCGGCTTTCAACATTTCCAAGCCGTATCCTTCAAGATCTACACCAGCGATTTCTGCTAATTCTTTCGCTGCTTTCACATCTTCTTCAGTACATGTTGGTGATTTGAACAATAATGTATCAGAAATGATAGCTGATAACATGATACCAGCGATATTTTTTGGTACATCGATTTGGTTTTCTTTATATAATTTCAAAATGATCGTACTTGTGCATCCAACTGGTTCTGCACGGTAATACAATGGATTTGCTGTTTCGAAATTTGCGATACGGTGATGATCCACCACAGCTAAAACATTCAATTCTGAAATATCTGAGATACTTTGCTGAAATTCATTATGATCTACTAACATAACATCTTCAGCTTCTCCAGCTGCTTTTTCTACTACGCGAGGAGCAGCAATTCCGAAATGATCCAATGCATATTGTGTCTCTTCGTTAGGCTCACCTAACGCAACTGCTTCCGTTTCTTTTCCTAATGAATTTTGAAGATTAGAAAACGCAATTGCTGCGCCGATTGCATCTGTATCTGGATTTTGGTGTCCAAAGACTAAAATTTTTGACATGAGATTCGCTCCTTTGTTCTCTTTCCTCTTTAATAATAGCAAAAAAACAGAAAGAAGCAATAGCTACTTTCTGCTTTTTGGCCATCATCTGGTTACATAACCGCGGTAATCCTCCGTATGCAGAAGCTTTTGGGCGTTTTCTACTCTGTCTTTTGTTGGCGGTTCGATTCCTTCTAAAGGATACTTCAATCCTAATGTATCCCATTTGTATCTTCCCATTTTATGGTAAGGAAGGATCTCTACTTTATCCACATTATTGAGTGTTTTGATAAATTGATCTAAACGAACCAAATATTCATCATAGTCGCTGCGTTCTGGTACAAGCACGTGGCGGATCCAAACAGGCTTGTTGATTTCTGAAAGGTATTGCGCCATCGCTAAGATATTCTCATTGCCCCATTTTGTCAGTTTCTTATGTTCTGCGCTATCGATATGTTTAATATCAAATAACAGCAAATCGGTATGTTTCATCAATTCTTGAAAACGAGAAAAGAAGGGTTCTTCATACGTGAAAGGCTGACCGCAAGTATCAAGTGTCGTATGTATCCCGCGTTTTTTTGCTTTTTCAAATAAATCGATCAAAAAGTCGATTTGCAGAAGCGGTTCTCCTCCGCTGACTGTGATCCCGCCTTTTTCTCCCCAATAGGAACGGAAACGCTCTGCCTGGTCTAAAAGTTCTTCTGCAGTATATTCTTTTCCGCCGCCCATATTCCATGTATCTGGATTGTGGCAGAATTCGCATCGCATACGACAGCCTTGCATGAATGTCACAAATCGCACACCTGGACCATCTACTGAGCCAAATGTTTCAATGGAATGAACATAACCAATCATTTTTTCTTCCACTAGAATTCACATCTTTTCTTTAATTTCTGTTAGGAGGTTGATAACACGTGGTCCAACCTTTAATGCTGTAAATCGAACAGAAGTGTCTGGCGAGTAGTTCTCTCGCCAAACCATTTTGTCCGTTTTTGATAGTCAGAAGGACAGAGCTGACATGTAACAGTCCCTCTGTCCTTTGTCTTTTTTAGATCAAGTTGATTCTTGAAATTACATTCTGTCGTGAGATGTTCTCATCAAGACATCTAATTGTTGTTCTCTTGTCAAATCACGGAATTTAACGGCATAGCCGGATACACGGATCGTCAAGTTTGGATATTTCATTGGGTTTTCCATTGCATCACGTAGTAAGTCATTACTGAATACGTTGACGTTCAAGTGGTATGCTCCTTTTGAGAAGTAGCCGTCTAGAACATTGCGCAAGTTGCCGATTCTTGTTTCTTCGTCTTTTCCAAGACCAGAAGGATTGATCGTTTGTGTATTTGAAATACCGTCACGTGCGTAAGCATAGTTGATTTTAGCTGTTGAGTTCAAACTTGCTAACAAGCCGTTTTGTTCAGCTTCATAACTTGGGTTTGCTCCTGGTGCAAGAGGTTTTCCAGCTTCACGTCCATCAGGTGTGTTCCCTGTGCTCTTTCCGTAAACAACGTTTGAAGTGATTGTAAGCAATGATGTTGTTGGTGTTGAATCACGGTATGTTTTATGACGTTTGATTTGTGTCATAAAGTATTCTAAGATCCATTCTGCCAATTCATCTGCACGGTCATCATCGTTTCCGTATTTAGGGAATTCGCCATCCACTTCGAAATCGACTGCTACGCCTTTTTCATCGCGAATTGGTTTCACTGTTGCATATTTGATAGCTGCTAAACTATCCGCAGCATGAGAGATCCCAGCGATCCCTGTTGCAAAAGTACGTTTCAAATCTGAATCCATCAAAGCAAGCTGTGCTGCTTCATAAGAGTATTTGTCATGCATATAGTGGATGATGTTCAATGTATTCACATACAATTCTGCTAACCAATCCATCATATTCATGAATCTGTGTTTTACTTCTTCAAAGTCTAAGACCTCTGCTGTGATCGGACGATATTCAGGTGCAACTTGTGCGCCTGTTACTTCGTCTACCCCGCCGTTGATCGCATATAGCAATGCTTTCGCCAAGTTGGCACGTGCGCCAAAGAACTGCATGTCTTTTCCGACAACGGTTCCTGATACACAACAAGCGATTGCGCAATCATCTGATCCCCATTGTTCGCGAAGCAAGTTGTCGTTTTCGAATTGGATAGAAGAACTTTCGATAGCGATTTTGCTTGCATATGTTCTGAAACCTTCTGGAAGATGTTCAGAATATAAAACAGTCAAGTTAGGTTCTGGAGATGGACCCATGTTTGTCAATGTATGCAATAGACGGAAGTCATTTTTCGTTACTAATGAACGTCCATCAAGTCCCATACCTGCAATCGACAATGTTGCCCAGATCGGGAAGCCAGAGAACAATTGGTTGTAATCCGGAGTACGAGCAAATTTCACCATACGCAGTTTCATTACCAAGTGGTCGATCAATTCTTGCGCTTCTTGTTCAGTGATTAAACCATTGTCCAAGTCGCGTTGGATGTAGATGTCTAAGAATGCAGAAACACGTCCGATAGACATTGCTGCACCATTTTGTGATTTGATTGCTGCTAGGTAGCCGAAGTATAACCATTGAACAGCTTCTTTTGCGTTTCCAGCTGGTTTAGAGATATCATAGCCGTATTTTGCAGCCATTGCTTTCATTTGTGCAAGGGCACGGTATTGTTCTGTGATTTCTTCACGAAGACGGATCACTTCTTCACTCATTGTGTGGAAGCCGACCATGTCATGATCTTTTTTCTTTTGTTCCATCAAGTAATCGATACCGTATAAAGCAACACGGCGGTAGTCGCCGATGATACGTCCGCGGCCGTAAGCGTCTGGCAGACCTGTGATGATTTTGTTTTTACGCGCTGCACGCATTTCAGCAGTATATGCGTCAAAAACGCCTTGGTTATGTGTTTTTCTCCAGTCTGTGAAAATATGTGTTAATTCTTCGTTTGGTGTGTAGCCATTGCTTGTCAAGGCGTTGTTTGCCATGTTGATCCCGCCAAATGGCATGAATGCTTGTTTCAAAGGCTCGTCCGTTTGTAACCCAACGATTTGTTCTAAATCTTTGTCCAAGTACCCAGCATCGTGCGAAGTAATTGTTGAGACGATGTCTGTGTCCATGTTATAAACGCCGTTGCGTTCGAATTGTACATCATTTAACTTTTGTAGTTCTTCCCATAGTTTTTCAGTTGCTTCAGTTGGCTTTTCTAAAAAACTGTCATCTCCACGGTATTCTGTGTAGTTGTTTTGGATAAAGTCGCGTGTATCAACGCCTTCTTTCCATTTTGTGCCTTTAAATCCATTCCATTGTTCCATTTCATGGACCTCCTTAAGTTTATGTAACAGCTTTTACGTGATTAGTATAACACAGCAAAACGTCTTTGCAAGGGTTTTCTTGTTTTTTATTTAACAAATTTGCGGTTATTTAAGAAACATGCGTTATTTATGCTTTCATATAAGGATTCTTTGTTTGTGAATTGTTTAATTTTCTGTAAATAATATAGTTTTTCATTTCTTTTCGCCACAAAAAAAGGTGTTCTGTATTAATACAGAACACCTTTTGTAGATAAAAATATTATAACAGTTATTCATCCGAAGTAATGACATAGTCTTCGATCACTTCGATGACTTCTCCGCCCTCTTTTTCATTCATGGCAAATGATCCGTTTGATCTACGATCGCCAATCGAAAAGTCGGTAGGATCAATGGCTGCTTGCTGTCCTTTTTGGTTGATCAATGTCAATTCTTTTGAAATACCTTCGCTCATGTAGATGACACGATGCGGCTGTTTTTTCAGTTCTCTCAAGACTAGGACGCCACGTTTCGCACGGCTTGTTTGGCTGATTTCTTGTGCAAGCATTCGTTTGACTGCGCCTCGCTGCGTGACGATAACGATTGGTGTATCCCCCTCTGCCAATACGAGCATACCATTGACGATATAATCTTCGTCTTTCAGATTCATTGATTTCACACCTGCGGCTTTCGCTCCTACGACAGGCACTTCTGTCAATGGATAACGCAATCCTAATCCTTGGTTCGTCACAAGGAAGACATCCAGATCTTCCTGACCATTTGCCAAGTATACAGCAGCTAATTGGTCATCTTCGCCTTTAAGCTTCATTCCGCTTGTTGGACGACTCTTATACGTCCGCCAAGGTTCAAACTCTGTCATTCTGGTTTGTTTGATCATCCCGTTTCTGCTGATAAAGACAAATGTTTTTTCAGCGTCCATTTTATGGTATGGGAAAACTGCCAGAATCGATTCATCTATTGACAGACCCGAAATTGTTTGCGAGATATGTTCGCCGACTTCTTTCCAGCGCAGATCAGGCAATTCATGGATCGGACGATAGATGACATTGGCTTTGTTCGTGATCATGAGCAAATGATCTAACGTATTCAATTCGCCGGCATACATCAAGCGATCACCTTCCCGCATCCCAATTTCTTCCGGCTTGGAAGCACTGAAGGAACGCAGGCTGCTTCGTTTGATATAGCCTTCTTTTGTGACACTGACAACGACATCTTCTTGTGCGACTAAGACTTCTGTATCGATCTTGATTTCTTCGATTTCGTCTTGGATCATTGTCATTCGTGAAGAAGCATACGATTTTTTGACTTCACGAAGTTCTTTTTTCATGACAGAAAACAGTTCTTTTTCATCAGATAAGATTTTCTTCAATTCTGTGATTTCAGCAATCAGTTTTTCTGATTCTTTACGCAATTCTGTGATATCTGTATTTGTTAAACGGTAAAGCTGCAAAGTAACGATTGCTTCTGCTTGTTCTTCTGTAAATTGGAAGACATCCACAAGATTTTTCTTCGCGTCTTTTTTATCTTTACTTTCCCGGATCGTTGTAATCACTTCGTCTAGGATCGATAAAGCTTTCATCAGACCTTCGACGATGTGCTGTCTCTTCTGGGCTTTTTCCAGTTCGAAACGGCTTCGTTTTGTGATGACTTGTTTTCTGTGTTCGATATAGCTGCTCAAGATGTCTTTCAAGCCGACTTGATGCGGCGTCATGTGGTCGATGGCTACCATATTGAAATTATAATTGATCTGCAATTCAGTATTCTTGAATAAATAGTTCAAGATCCCTTGTGCATTCGTATCTTTTTTCAATTCAACGACGATTTGCAGTCCAGTACGGTCACTTTCATCTCGGACTTCGGCAATACCGTCGATTTTTTTGTTCAAACGAATCTCATCCATTTTTTTGACAAGTGTTGCTTTGTTTACTTCATAAGGGATTTCTGAGATCACGATTTGCTGTTTGCCGCCTTTTAGATTCTCGATACTTGTTTTTGAACGAAGGATCACTTTGCCTCTGCCGGTTTTATAAGCTTTCTTGATTTCATCTTTTCCTTGCAGAATACCCCCTGTCGGAAAATCCGGACCTGGGATAAAGTCCATCAATTTATCTAAGCTGACATTGGGATGGTCAATCATATAGATCGTTCCGTCGATGACTTCGCCCAAATTGTGCGTAGGGATCTCTGTCGCATACCCTGCTGAGATACCTGTTGAACCATTCACGAGCAGATTTGGGTAGCGCGCAGGCAAAACAGTGGGTTCTTTTTCGGTATCATCAAAGTTCCAAACAAAATCTACTGTTTCTTTTTCAATATCCGCCAGCATCTCACCGCTGAGTTTTGACAGCCGTGCTTCGGTATAACGCATTGCAGCAGGCGGGTCGCCATCCATACTTCCGTTGTTCCCATGCATTTCGATCAAGATTTCCCGCAATTTCCAATCTTGGCTCATGCGGACCATTGCATCGTAAATACTGCTGTCACCATGGGGATGATAATTCCCCATGATATTCCCGACAGATTTTGCTGATTTTCTGAACCCTTTGTCGTAGGTATTCCCATCTTTGTTCATCGCAAACAAGATACGGCGCTGAACGGGTTTCAACCCGTCCCGGATATCCGGCAGCGCACGTTCTTGGATAATATATTTTGAATAACGTCCAAATCGGTCACCCATGACTTCTTCTAAGGTTAATTCTTGGATTTCTTGACGCTCTTCCATTTGGTGACCTCCTATTCCATTTTATTTTCTGCCTCTTGTTCAGTCATAAGCGGCTGGACAAGTTCATCTTCTTTTTTGTCTAAAATACTGCCTTCTTCTTCCAATGAAAATTGGACATGACTCTCGATCCATTTTCTTCGAGGTTCTACTTTGTCGCCCATGAGCGTTGTCACGCGGCGTTCTGCTTGAGCAGCATCATCGATTCGAACACGGATCAAGGTCCGTGATTGAGGGTCCATCGTTGTTTCCCACAGTTGTTCTGCGTTCATTTCCCCGAGTCCTTTGTAGCGCTGCAGCATGTAGCCTTTTCCGACTTCTTTTATCTCGTCTGCCAATTCTTCATCCGTCCAAGCATATCGAACGACTTGCTTCTTACCTTGTCCTTTAGAGACTTTATAAAGAGGCGGCAAAGCGATGTAGACTTTCCCAGCTTCGATCAATGGTTTCATATAGCGATAGAAAAAAGTCAGCAGCAAGACTTGGATATGGGCACCATCTGTATCCGCATCGGTCATGATGATGATTTTGTCATAATTGCAGTCTTCCAATGAAAATTCAGGTCCGACACCCGCACCGATCGTATAGATCATCGTGTTGATTTCTTCGTTTTTCAAGATATCCTGCATTTTGGCTTTTTCGGTATTGATTACTTTCCCCCGCAAAGGAAGGATTGCTTGGAATTTACGATCACGTCCTTGTTTGGCAGAACCGCCGGCAGAATCTCCTTCGACTAGATACAGTTCGTTTTTCTTAGGATTTCGTGATTGTGCCGGTGTCAATTTTCCAGAAAGAAGCGATTCGCCTTTTTTGCGTTTTTTTCCGTTTCGGCTTTCTTCACGCGCTTTGCGTGCTGCCTCACGAGCTTCTCGAGCTTTGATTGCTTTTCTGATCAGCATTTGGCTCATTTCGCTGTTTTCTTGCAGGAAAAAGCCCATTTGTTCGCCAATTACGTTATCGACAGCAGTCCGAGCAATCGGTGTTCCTAGTTTTCCTTTTGTCTGACCTTCAAATTGCAGTAAGTTTTCTGGTACGCGGATCGATAAGACCGCAGCCAGACCTTCACGAAAGTCGCTGCCTTCAAGGTTCTTGTTTCTTTCTTTCAGCAAACCGACTTTTCTTGCATATTCGTTGTAAGCTTTTGTCATTGCTGTCTTCATTCCGACTTCATGGGTCCCGCCGTCTTTTGTACGAACATTGTTGACAAAGGAAAGGACATTTTCAGAATAGCCGTCATTATATTGATAAGAGACTTCGACTTCGATGCCTTCTTTCGCTCCGGAAAAATAAACAACCGGTGTCAATGTATCTTTTTCTTCATTCAGATAGTCGACAAATTCTTTGATTCCTTCTTCATAATGGAAAACTTCAGCTTTGTCTTCTTCTCCGCGTAAATCGGTTAACGTGATTTTCACACCGCGAAGCAAAAAGGCAGATTCCCGTAAACGTTCAGAAAGGATCTCATAAGAAAATTTTGTTGTTGAAAAAATCGTATCATCTGGTAAAAAGTGAACAGCTGTCCCATTTGCTTTCTTTGTCTTGCCTACTTTTTTCAATGTTCCAGCTGGTTTTCCGCCGTCTTTGAACTTTTGCTCATACACCACGCTGTCGCGTACAATCGTCACTGTCAGCCATTTAGACAGCGCATTAACGACACTGGCACCGACACCATGCAGACCGCCAGATGTTTTATATCCGCCTTGTCCGAACTTGCCGCCCGCGTGCAGAACAGTAAAAATCACTTCTACAGTCGGGATTCCTGATGCGTGCATCCCAACCGGCATTCCACGACCGCTGTCAGCAACAGTGATACTGTTATCTTCGTGGATCGTTACTTCGATTTCATTTCCGTATCCAGATAATGCTTCATCGACTGCATTATCAACGATTTCATAAACTAAATGATGCAAGCCTCGGCTATCAGTGGAACCGATATACATTCCTGGCCGTTTTCTAACCGCTTCTAAGCCTTCCAATACTTGGATCGAGGCGTCATTGTATTCATTCATTACTTTTTTTGCCAAGGCAAACGCTCCTTAAACCATACTTTTGCGGTAGTACCGCACCATCGATTATCATACTAAAAAACCGAAATAAAAAAAAGAGCTAGCGTACAATAAAACAAAAATGACCGCTAGCCGTTTTCTTGATTCTGTTTTGTTATGACTTGTCTTTCAATTTTCCAAGCTCGATTTTGATGCATCGATCCATAACGATATCATTTCTTCCAGCGGCTTTCAATAGTTCTGCAGCTTCTTCGTTTTCTAAGCCAAGTTGAGCCCAAAAAACTTTTGCATCTGTTTTTAAGAACTCTTCTGCCACTTCTGGTAAAAATTCGCTTCTTCTGAATACATCGACGATATCGATTGGTTCTGTGATATCTGTTAATTTTTCATAAACTTTTTCATTCAAGATTTCTTGACCTGCAAGGATTGGGTTGACTGGCAGGATGCGATACCCATTTTCTTGCAGTACTTCTGCTACTTTATAACTCGTACGATCCGTTTTATTGCTTAAACCAACTACTGCGATATTTTTTGCTGTTTTTAAATAATCAAAGATTTTTTCTTGTGATGGATTTTCAAAAGCCATTTTCAACACTCCTCTGTCTCTTTATTTTTAAGATTGTTCCTCTTGCACATTCATGCTAAAATATATATTAGTTTTTAATTTGAAAGAGGTAAAAAAATGAAATTGATTTTATTATTTGCTGCCGCATACTTGCTTGGTTCGATTCCTTCTGGTGTTTGGGTCGGCAAACTATTCTTCAATAAAGATATTCGACAATTCGGCAGCGGGAACACAGGAACAACGAATACTTTCCGGGTTTTGGGCAAAAATGCTGGGATCATTGTTTTATTGATGGATATCTTAAAAGGAACATTAGCTACCTGTCTGCCTTTGATTTTCCATGTGACAACGATCAATCCGCTTTGGTTCGGGGTTTGTGCGATCTTAGGCCACACCTTTCCGATTTTTGCTAGTTTCAAAGGAGGAAAAGCTGTTGCAACCAGCGCTGGGATGCTTCTAGGTTACAGCCCTGTATTCTTTATTTATTCCTCGCTGATTTTTGTCATTTGCTTATACATCACCAGCACAGTCAGCTTGACAAGTATGATCAGTGCAACGCTGATTACGCTGTCTACTATTATTTTACCATACATCGCACCGCAAATCCTGCCTTCTCATAACTGGCTGCTGACATTGATTGCTTTTGGTGTCACACTGTTCATTTTTTATCGTCATAAAGAAAACATCAAACGAATCAAAGAAGGAACAGAAAGCCGTATCCCATTCGGCTTAAAAAGCAGTAAAAAGAAATAACTCTTATTGATTGAAAAAGTTTGCTCAAGCTTAGATTTTCGCTTGAGCAAACTTTTTTGTTATCCCGTTGTCATTTCACGGTAATGGAGTATTTCGTTTGGAACAGCTCATGTGCACCAAGCTGATGGATACCGTCTTTTTCGATCAGCTGGCCATTGCTGTTGACTGTATCAGCGATTCCGCACCATGGTTCGATACATACAAATGGCGCTTCTTTTGGATAAGGAGACCAGATTCCGACATAAGGCATATCTTTGTAACTCAAAGTGATACTGTGTTTTGATTTTTCACTGCGGATCGAATAAGCATTCAATCCTTTTGTTTCAAAAACTAAAGCGTCTTGATCGAATAATTCACGATTCAAGGCAAGGTTTGTATTTGTCTGGCCTAGTGTTTTTTGCTCCATATCGATAAATGGACCATTCAAAGGCAAGCGCAGGCGAGATTTTCTTGGTGAAAAAGCCAAATAAAAATCATCAAACGTCAGGCCTTTTTCTAGAGGAACGTTGAATGCTGGATGTCCGCCAATCGAAAAGAACATTTCTTCTTCTCCAGTGTTTTCTACTTGGTAGCGAACGGTCAGACCATCCCCGCCCAATTCATAAGAAATCACCAATTCAAAGTCAAAAGGATAGTTTTTCTTTGTTTCTTTGCTGCTGCGCAAAACAAAACTTGCTAACTCTTCGCCTTTTTCAATCAATTCAAAATCCATGTCGCGGGCAAATCCGTGCTGTCCCATCGAATATGTTTTGCCTTGATACGTATATTGGTCATCTTTCAGACGGCCGACAAAGGGGAAAAGAACCGGTGCGTGCCGGCCCCAGTATTCAGGGTCCCCTTGCCAGATATATTCAAGATCGTGTTCTTTTGATTTTAAGCTGATCAATTCTGCACCGTGTTCTGCGATTTCAGCAATCAGCTGGTTGTTTTGGATGATGACAGTCATCGTTTACGCCCCCCAGTTTTTAATAACTATGTTTTGCCAATTCATCTTTGAATCGCGCATTCAATACTTTTAGATAGGTACCTTTCATTCCTAGCGAACGAGATTCGATAATCCCAGCAGATTCCAGTTTTCGCAAGGCATTGACGATAACGGAACGAGTGATCCCTATTTCATCCGCAATACTTGATGCCGTTAGACGTCCTTCATTTCCATCTAACGCACTGAAGATTGCTTGAACAGCTTTCAATTCACTATAAGACAGCGTATTGATTGCCATTTGGACAGCGGTCGTGCTGCGGACATCAGCTTCGATGCTGCGAGATTTTTGATAAAGGATCTGCATACCAACAACTGTTGCGCCATATTCTGCTAATACCAGGTCATCGACGTTGAAAGCTTGTTCCATGCGAGATAAAATAATCGTTCCTAAACGTTCACCGGCACCAAAAATCGGCACGATCGTTGTTAGACCAAATGGATATTTTTCTCGCGACTCGACAGGAAAAGCTGTCATGTCGCTGGTAATAGGTACGTTTGCTTCTGTTTTCACTAATTGATCCACAGAATCTGTATAAGACAGAGGAAATTGTTTTTCAACGAACATCGATTTGATGCGTTCATTGTTGACATCATGGCGTTCATTGTAACCGAGCAATACACCGTCGCTTCCAATGATATACGTATTGCTGTCTAGTATTTCGCCTAAGGTCACGGCCATTTTGTCATAAGGCAAATCTGCTTTCATATCAAAGGTATTTTTTTGTTGTAAAAGCTTATTGATTTGTCGAGTCTTACTTAGCAAATCTGTCATTTTCTTTCCTCCATTTTATAGAATATAACGGCTTAGATCTTCATTTTCAGCAATTGTTTCCAATTTATCGTCAACATAAGCTTCTGTGATTGTGATTTCTCCCATCTGCATGTCAGGAGCTTCGAACAATAGATCTTCTAATAATTTTTCCAAAATCGTGTGCAGACGGCGGGCACCGATATTGTCTGTATCGCGGTTCACATCAAAAGCGATTTGCGCGATTCGTTCGATGGCCTCTTTTGTGAACGTCACAGAAACATTTTCCGTACCGATCAGCGCAATATATTGCTTGATCAATGCATTGTCCGGTTCAGTCAAGATTTTCACGAAATCTTCTGCTGTTAAGTCTTCTAGTTCCACACGTATTGGGAATCGTCCTTGCAATTCTGGGATCAAATCGCTTGGTTTTGACAAGTGGAAAGCACCTGAAGCAACAAACAGGATATGATCAGTTTGGATTGCGCCATATTTTGTATTGACTTGTGAGCCTTCAACGATCGGCAAGATATCACGTTGTACGCCTTCTCTTGATACTTCGCCGGATTGTTGTGATTTCGATGTGATTTTATCGATTTCGTCGATAAAAATGATTCCTTTGCTTTCAGCAAGTTTGATTGCTTCGCTGTGGATATCTGCATCTTTCACCAATTTGGCAGATTCTTCTTGGATCAATAATTCGATGGCTTCTTTGACTGTTACTGTGCGTTCGATTTTTTTCTTCGGTGTTAAAGCACCTAATGTTTCATTCAAATCGATCCCCATTTGTTCCAAGCCGTTGTTCATTGCAGGCATTGTTTTTTTCGGTTCTTCGATTTCGATCGTCACTTCGCGGTTGTCAAGCAAGCCTTTTTGCAATTGTTCCAAAACGCCTTTACGATTTGTTCGGATTTCTTCTGTCACTTCTTCTTGCGGCTCTGTTTGCTGTTGCTGCGCAGCATTGAACATGTTCATCATTTGTTCAAATTGATTGCCGGATTGGCGCTGTTCTTTCTTGATTCCTGGAACAAGACGTTTGACTAAACGGTTTTCTGCTCGTTTTTTTGCTTGCGCATAGACTTTGCTGTATTGTTCTTTTTCAACGATTTGGATTGCGTTTTCTACTAGATCTCGAACCATTGATTCCACGTCACGGCCAACATAACCGACTTCGGTAAATTTTGTGGCTTCGACTTTGACAAACGGTGCTTGTACGATTTTCGCTAAGCGGCGGGCAATCTCTGTTTTACCGACACCGGTTGGACCGATCATCAGCATATTTTTTGGTGTGATATCCTGCTGCATCTTTTCATCTAGCTGCAAACGGCGATAACGATTGCGTAAAGCAACAGCTACTGATTTTTTTGCTGCTTGCTGTCCAATGATGTAGCGATCTAATTCACTTACGATTTGTCTTGGTGTTTGCTTCAACTCATTCATTCGGAGCACCTCTCTATAATTCTTCTACAATAATGTTATGGTTTGTGAAGACACAAATGTCAGCTGCAATCGTCAATGCGTTTTGAGCGATTTCTTTTGCTGTCATCTCGCCTGAGTAGTTTTTCATCGCACGAGCGGCTGCCAAGGCATAGTTTCCACCTGAACCAATAGCTAAGATTCCGTCATCTGGTGTAATAACTTCGCCTGTACCTGAGACTAAGAGCATTTCTGTGCTGTTCATGACGATCAGCATTGCTTCTAATTTTTGCATCGATTGCTGTGTGCGCCATTCTTGTGCAAGTTCAACCGCTGCTCGTTGAAGGTTTCCATTGTATTCATTCAGTTTTCCTTCGAATTTTTCTTCTAATGTGAAGGCATCCGCAACACTGCCGGCAAAACCGACCACGACTTCTCCGTTATAGATACGACGGACTTTTCGTGCAGTACCTTTCATGACTACTTGTTCACCCATTGTTACTTGGCCGTCTCCAGCCATTGCAAATTTGCCGTCTTTTTCGACTGCACAAATCGTTGTTGAATGAAATTGTGATTCTGCCATTATTTTTTCCTCCTGTTTCTTAAACAAAAAATGATCTCGCGTTTATGCTCGCGGATGGAAGTTCCGGTAATTTTTTTGTAAACTTTCCTTTGTCACATGTGCATAGATTTGCGTTGTCGATAAGTTTGCGTGTCCCAGCAATTCCTGGACTGTACGCATATCGGCACCGTTATTCAGCAGATGTGTCGCAAACGTGTGGCGAAGCATATGGGGATGGATATCGCTGTCTAAACTGCTTTTCTTTATCAGCTGATTTAAGACGTATTCGATCCCTGTTGGTGTGATTGGTTCCCCATGATGATTAACAAAGACCAATTCGTGATTTTTATGGTATTTCTGCATCAAGACATTTCTGCCTTTTTCAAAATATTCGTGAAGCGCATCTTGCGCAAAAGACCCCAGAGGCGCATAACGTTCTTTGTTTCCTTTTCCGTGGATCAGCATGACCTCAGCTTCAAAGTCGATGTCAGACATCTTCAAACCGCTGCATTCGCTCAGTCGGATACCTGATCCGTACAAGACTTCCAGTAGTGCTTGATTTCTCAAATCTAGCGGTTTTTCGCCTTTTACACTGTCAAATAAAGCCTGCATCTCATCTTCGTAAAAAAAACGAGGCAGCCTTAAACTTTTCTTTTTCAAATGGGCGTAGGAAAACGGATTTTCTTCCACGACGCCTTCTTTTAAAAGATACTGGTAAAAAGAGCGCAAACTTGCGATTTTTCGGCTGATCGTATTCCGACTGTACTCTTTTTCTGTCAAAAAGCCTAAGTAGATCCGCACATCGGAATGTGTGATACTTAAAAAATCTTCATCTCCAGATTCTTTTAAAAATTTGTTAAAATCGGTGATATCTTTTTGATACGCTGACTGCGTCTTTTCAGAGTACCCGCGTTCAACGATCAAATAACGCAAAAACTTTTCTTCCCAGCTATTTGCTGTCATCGTTTCACCTTCTTTTTGATTCCAGAAATTAATTTAGCATAGCTATACAAAAAAGACAAATGAATTGTCAGAATTTAACCAATATTTTTAAGCTTGTTCACAATTGCAACAATTCACAGAAATAAAAGAAGGCTTGAGACTGGCGAAAACATCTCCAACAATGAACGATTTCTGCTTTTTGACGCTTCGTACCGGCTCAATCCCTGACCGATCAGTCAGGGATTGAGCCGGTACGGCACCTCGCTTTTCCAGCGAGGCGGCCGTAAAGTAGTTGCAAGTTCTTTGTTGGAATCTGACGTTTGCCGCAGTTCCAAACCTTTTCTTTCATAGAGGCAAGGCGAAAATTATGCTTTCGCCGCTTCTGATAGTTCTTCGATCACTTTTTCGTTTGCTGCTAATGCGCGTTCAGCAATGGCTGCGTAACGCTCTTTTTTATCTTTGATACGTTTTGGCAATTCAGGGAACAGTCCATAGTTTGCATTCATTGGTTGGAAATGTTTTCCTTCTGCATGTGTGATATAGTAAGCCATACTTCCAATTGCTGTTTCTTGCGGAAATTCAATCGGCTCTTCTTCTTTTGCCAATCTTGCAGCATTGATACCTGCTAACAAGCCGCTAGCTGCGCTTTCCACATAGCCTTCGACACCTGTCATTTGACCAGCAAAGAATAAATCTTCACGTTTTGCAGATTGATACGTTGGGCGAAGCAGTTCTGGTGAATTCATGAAACTGTTTCGATGCATCACACCGTAACGGACAAATTCCGCATTTTCCAAGCCGGGGATCATTCGGAATACACGTTTTTGTTCGCCCCATTTCAAATGCGTTTGGAAGCCCACGATATTGTACAACGAAGCTGCCGCATTATCTTGACGCAGCTGGATAACTGCATATGGACGTTTGCCTGTTTTAGGATCTTCTAAGCCGACTGGTTTCATCGGTCCGAATAACATTGTTTTGAATCCGCGCTGCGCCATTACTTCGATTGGCATGCAGCCTTCAAAATATTTTTCTTTTTCAAAAGATTTCAACTCGGCTACTTCTGCTTTCACAAGTTCTTCGTGGAAAGCTGTGAATTCTTCTTCTGTCATCGGGCAGTTCAGATAAGCTGCTTCTCCTTTGTCATAACGAGATTTCAAGTATACTTTATCCATATCGATGGTTGCTTTGTCCACGATTGGGGCAGCAGCATCGAAGAAATAAAATCCATCAGAGCCGTTGAATGCTTTGATTGCTTCTGCTAAAGGATGTGAAGTCAGCGGACCCGTAGCGATCACTGTGATACCTTCTGGGATTTCTGTTACTTCTTCATTGACGACTGTTACTAATGGGTGTTCTTTGACTTTTGCTGTGATCGTTTGAGAAAAAGAATCTCTGTCGACAGCCAGTGCGCCGCCCGCAGGAACTGCCGTTTCGTCTGCAGAAGTGATCACTACTGAATTCAATCTGCGCATTTCTTCTTTCAGCAAACCAACCGCATTTGCTAAACTGTTGCCTCTTAAAGAATTTGAACAAACCAATTCTGCAAATTGATCAGTATGATGTGCTTCTGTTGATTTTACTGGACGCATTTCGTATAAACGGACAGGAACACCTGCTTGTGCGATTTGCCAAGCTGCTTCGCTTCCTGCAAGTCCTGCGCCGATAACATTAACTATTTTCAATGAATTGCCTCTTTTCTTTCTATTTTTGAACGTCTTCTTCGTAGTCTCCATTGACACAGACCACTTGTTTGCCGCCTTTGACTTTCTTCTCGACTAAGTACTTGCCGCATTTTGGACAATCTCTGCCGACTGGTTTATCCCAAGAAGTAAAGTCGCAGTCTGGGAAACGAGAACAACCATAGAATAATCGGTTTTTCTTTGATTTCCGCTCGATGACTTGCCCTTCGTGACAGACAGGACAGACTACACCGATTTCTTTGACGATTGGTTTCGTATTGCGGCAGTCTGGGAAATTGCTGCAGGCATAGAATTTGCCATATTTCCCTAATTTGATGACCATTGGATTTCCGCATACATCACAGTCAAAGCCAGCCGGTTCATCTTTGATTTGGATTTTCTCGATATTTTCTTCCGCATTGGTCAATTCTTTTTCGAATGGTTTGTAGAAGCGGTCAACGACTTTGACCCATTCTTCTTTTCCTTCTTCGACCTTGTCTAAGTCGCCTTCCATCTCAGCTGTGAAATGGACATCAACGATCTGAGGGAAAAACTCAACGATCAATGAATTGACGATTTCTCCTAGTTCAGTCGGTTCAAACCGTTTTTGTGTCAGTTTCACGTAGTAGCGTCTTTGGATCGTATCCAATGTTGGCGCATAAGTAGAAGGTCTGCCTACGCCGTTTTCTTCCAGTGTCCGAATCAATGTTGCTTCACTGAAACGAGCTGGCGGCTGCGTGAAGTGCTGTTTCGGCTCGATATCGACAGATTGGACGATGTCGCCTTCTGCCAATTCAGGCAAGATGTTTTCTTTGTCTTCTTTGCCGTCGTCTCGTCCTTCAACATACACTTGCATAAACCCTTTGAATTTTACTTTGGAACCATTGGCAACGAAAATCACTCCGTTTTGATCCAATGTTACTTTCATCGTATCTAAAATAGCTGGTGTCATTTGGCTGGCAACAAAGCGTGACCAGATAAGTGTGTATAATTTCAGTTGATCTTTATCTAAATATTGTTTGATTTCGTCTGGTGTTCTTAAGACACTCGTCGGACGGATCGCTTCATGGGCGTCTTGCGCTCCTTGAGCATTTTTTACTTTGCGGCTGCCGTGAGCAGAAAATTCGTCTCCGTAAGTTTTTTCGATAAATTCAGCTGCTTCGCTTTTCGCTGTATCAGAAATCCGAGTCGAATCCGTACGCATATAAGTGATCAAACCCACTGTGCCCTGTTTTCCTAAAGAGATTCCTTCGTAAAGCTGTTGTGCGACCATCATGGTTTTTCTGGTACGGAAATTCAATTTCCGGGCAGACTCCTGTTGCAGGCTGCTGGTCGTAAATGGATTAGCAGGATTTCTTTTGCGTTCTTTTTTCTCGACTTTCTTGACTTCAAAATCTTCTCCGTCGATTCGGGTAGTGACTTCTTTTACATGTTCAGCATTTGAAAGTTTTTTCTTTTTGCCGTCAATTCCCCAAAAATTAGCTTTGAATTTTTTCCGTGCTTTCTTGAAGTTTCCGTCGATACTCCAATATTCTTCAGGAACAAATTCACGGATTTCTTTTTCGCGATCGATGATCAGTTTTAATGCAATGGATTGAACACGCCCGGCACTCAATCCTTTTTTGACTTTGCGCCATAAAATAGGGCTGATCGAATACCCTACTAGACGATCCAGTGCGCGGCGGGCTTGCTGCGCATCCACAAGATCGACATCGATCACACGCGGTTCTTTAAAGGCTGCTTTTACCGCATCTTTCGTGATCTCATTGAAGACCACGCGATTTTTTTCTTTTAAATCTAAACCTAATAAATAAGCTAAATGCCAAGCAATCGCTTCTCCCTCTCTATCCGGGTCACTTGCGAGATAGACTTTTTGTGCTTTTTTTGCAGCAGATTTCAAACTTTTGATCACATCGCCTTTTCCTCGGATGGAAATATAGTGCGGTTCATAGTTGTTTTCTACATCGATTCCCATTTTACTCTTTGGCAAATCTCTGATATGGCCGACACTTGCCATAACCTTATAATTGCGGCCAAGATATTTTTCGATAGTCTTTGCTTTCGCAGGTGATTCAACGATCACTAAGTATTTATATGCCATTCTAGAATGGGCTCCTTTCACTTGTCGAGTTCCTACTATATAATTAGGCGAAATTCATACACAAATCGTAGCTAATCATATCTATTCAGAAAACGTTTGTCAAGAAAGGTTGTTTTTTTAAGGGAGTTCTGCCAGGATATCTTGGCCGGAAATCGTACATTTTGCACCATCTTGGATCAGCTGATGACACCCTTCTGAATGTTCCGCAAGAATATTTCCAGGTACCGCGAAAACTTCTCTTCCTAAGTCAAGTGCTTGCTGCGCAGTGATCAGCGAACCGCTTCTCTTCCTTGCTTCAATAACACAAGTCCCTTTAGATAACGCTGCGATGATTCGATTTCTCATAGGAAAACGATGACGCAAAGCACCGGCATTTGGTGGATATTCGCTAAGCAGTAAATGCTCTTTTCCAATTATTTCTTGAATTTTTTTATTTTCTTTGGGATAGATTTGATCAATTCCTGTTGCAATCACTGCAATCGTCTTCCCGCCAGTCTCCAGGGCTGCTTGATGCCCAAATGTATCGATCCCTTTTGCACAGCCGCTGACGATCACATAGCCGGCTTCAATGACGGGTCTCAATAAATAAAAGACGGTCTTCTTTCCTAAAAAAGAAGGTTCTCTCGCGCCAACGATACTCAGCATATTCGCTTCAAGCAGTTCCAGATTTCCTTTATAAAAAAGAACCGTTGGAGGATACGCCAAGTGATGGAGCTGTTGGGGATATCGTGCGTCCAAACAGGTGATATACCGTTTATCTTTACTGATTGATTCCCAGTTTTCTTCGGTATTGAGCCAACTTTTGCGGAACAGTTCTCTGTAAGCAGTGATTTTTGCTAATTTGATGATTTTTTCGCTGTCAAATAATTCTTCAGTCTCTTCTTGAGAAGATTGCAAGAGATGCTGGAACACTCGCCATTTCCCTTGCGCACTGATTCCTTCTGCATAAGCTAAACGCAGAAGATACTCTTCTATTTTATACATAAAAAGCCACCTTTCGCTTCTCTTTTTTAATAAGATACGCAAAAGATGACACGTTTTTTTAAATGTACTGTTTGACAGGTGCAAAAGTTTTTCGATGGATAGGTGTGATGCCGTTTTCTTTCAATCCATTCAAATGTTCTTGTGTTCCATATCCTGCGTTTTTGGCAAATCCATAACCAGGATAAAGTGCTTCATATTCTTTCATCATACGGTCGCGATAGACTTTTGCGATGACACTAGCTGCCGCAATCGAAACAGAGCGGGCATCGCCTTTGATGATTTTTTCTTGTTGGATCGGTAAATCAAGAACCATGGCATCAATCAATAGATACGTTGGCTGGATGGTTAATTGTTCAACCGCTTGGATCATTGCCAGCTTGCTTGCTTCGTAAATATTGACTTGATCGATAATTGATTCTTCGATGACTCCAATGCCGACAGCTAAAGCATTCTCTGTGATTTTTTCATACAGTTCTTCTCGTTTTTTCTCAGAAAGCTGTTTTGAATCATTCAATCCGAGAAGTTCGTAGTTTTTTGGCAAAATAACTGCGGCAGCAACCACAGGCCCAGCTAACGGCCCTCTGCCCACTTCATCGATACCCGCAATAAATTGATGGCCGTTTGCATAGCCTTGATTCTCAAAAAGAAGCATTTCTTGATATTTTTCTTTGAGTGCCTGATCTTTCGCTATTCGTTTTTCTAAACCAAGCAATGCTTGCTGAACTCCTTTTCTTTCATCCAATCTGATCATTTGGACGTAAGAATCGGCCAAATCTGTGCATTGCATCAGCTTGGTTTTGATTTGCTGGATCGACTCTTTCATTCATCAGACTCCATTTCTTCTGCACGGTCTAATGTATAACGGCCTAATTTTCCTTGACGAATATCAAAAACAACTAGTTCGCTTCCACGATCATAATCGTCTCTCAATCCTCTTCTTTGAGTGATCGTCATCAAAAGTTCTGGCGCCAGCTGCTGTTCTTGATCGGCTTCCAGATTGTATCTTTCACTGATTTTGTTTGGGTAATAGCGGGCAAAAAAGTCTAAGCCGTAAATCGCCAAATCATCTAAATGGACCAATTGATCTTTGATTGCGCCAGTCAATGCTAGTTTTTTCCCGATTTCCGGATCTTCAAATTTCGGCCACAAGATCCCTGGTGTGTCCAGCAGTTCTAATTCGCTGCCTGAACGGAGCCACTGCTGACCTTTTGTCACGCCGGGTTTATTTCCGGTTTGCGCTACTTTTTTCCCTGCCAAACGATTCATCAACGTGGATTTTCCAACATTGGGAATACCTAAGACCATGGCACGGATCGCACGCGGCTTCAAGCCGCGCGCGGCATCTCGCGCTCTTTTTTCTTTCAAGACTTCTTTTGAAGCAGCAAGGATCGCTTTGATTCCTTTATTTTCTTGCGCATTGATTGCTAACGCAGCATGTCCTTCTTTCTCAAAATAAGCTTGCCATTTTTGTGTTTGCTGCGGGTCTGCGAGGTCTGCTTTGTTCAACAAAACAAGACGAGGTTTTTGCTGGATGATCTGATCTAGCATTGGGTTACGAGAAGATAACGGTAGTCGAGCATCGACCAGCTCAAAAACGATATCGACGTATTTCATTTTTTCAGAAACTTCACGGCGGGCTTTCGCCATGTGTCCTGGAAACCATTGTATGGTCATAAAATTCCTCCTTAGATGGTGCAACGTTCTTCGATTTCTTCAAATAATCTATTTAACGGATCGTTTGATCTTGAATTTCTCCGAAGTTATTGTAACACATTCTATGGCGTTTATTGTTCGATTGCCGATATTTTTTCATTTCCCCACTGCTGGCAGACAGAATCATTCTTTCAAAAAGGCTGTTAGTTTGTTATAGGTTTCTTGTGTTTGCGGGATCTTAAAATCAAATTGGTATTCATGTCCTAGCGTGGCGGTCTCTTTGTCATAAGAAACAGTAGTCACACGGCGTCCGGCCGCTGTCAATTTTTTTGAAACGTCCATCATTTGTTTTGTAAAAGTATTTTCGTTTCCGTCAGTAAAAAAGAAGCTTTGGTCAAAGTCTTTGACATGTGAACGAAGCGAAAGCTGTGCAATTTCTTTTGACTCTGTAAAATGTTTATCATTGAAGTAAGCCCAGCCGCATTGTTTGTAAAGAAAACTTGAGATCGAATCTGAAACTTCTGTGAATTTTTCTGGTTCCAGCAAACCTGACAGGGAAATGAATTTTTGGACTTGTTCTCCATAAATGACTGGTGTAATTTGATCCGTTTTCTGAATCTGTTCGTCATAAAGCGCTGTTAGATATTCACTAGCGATTTGCGCTCCCGCTGAATCACCGCCGATCATCACCTTCGACCAATCGATTTTGTCTGTGTCATGTTCTTTCATAAATTTTATTGCTTCGTTCAGCTGCTGCACTGGTGCAGGATGGGCAGTTTCTGGCGCAAGTGTATAGTTGATGTTGACGACGATAGTATTTGTGTCTGCACTAAGCAATTTCAAATAATCTTGACAATCTCTTTTATCCCCGCCAACATATCCTCCGCCGTGCATCCAAAACAAAACGGCACTTTTTTGTTTTAAATCTTTCGGTGTATAGATATCTAATACATTATCGTCATATTTTGAAGGATATTTTTGATTTTCACTTACGGATAACATATTTATTTTTTGATCAAAATCTTTAGGTCGTGGGTAGACTTGTTTTTTATCACTCGTATCAAATTGAGTTCTAACTAGGTAGCTGACTGGTTTTGGTGTGAGTTGATTGATCAGAAAAATGCCGAGAACCAGTATAACGATCAATGAGATCAAGGTCAGCAAGATCCGTTTTACCCATTTCATTTTTTCAGCCCCTTTCTTGCTTGAAAGAACCAGAACAACACGGCTGCTGCACTAATCACACCGCCTGTGATCATCAATACAGGATGCGTTGTGTCACCTGTTTTTGGCAAGTTGTTCGTGGATGATCCTTTAGTTGCAGTTACGGGCTTGTTTTCTTGTACTTTCACATTTGTTTTTGAAATATTTTGTACGTTTGGTGTTTCATCTTTTACAGGTTCAGTTTTACTTGTATCATTTTTAGTTGTGTCATCTTTAGTACCAGAAGAATTATCTTTATTTGTCGAATTTCCTGAATTATCATCCGGTTTTACTGCTTCCTTTTGATAGATATAAGTAATTGTTGGTACTTTTTCGTTGAACGTTCCTTCCGTTGGTCCATCAACTGAAAGAAGTTTGTATCCAGCAAAGTTTTTTTCTTCTGTTTTATAGGGCTCCCCGTAAGTACCTGACAAGACCAGGCAATCTTCTTTAAGCAAACTTTTTCCCTGCTCATCTTGATATCTTACCTGGACTTGATCGTCAAAAACGACTTTCAAGAAATCAGTGACATGCTGATCATACGCTGCTGGATCGACTTCTTGCGCCTTCCCATGGTCTGCGCCTTCAACGATAAGCAAATCTTTATATCCGCTGGCAAGATCATACAAGGCGGACGCATTGGAAACTGGAACAACTGTATCTGCGCTGCCGTGGATAATTAATTTTGGAATCGCAGAATTTGTCATTCCGATAACTGGAAGGTCTTGTGTCAAATCGATTTTTACATAAGGATCATTGTAATATTGCTGAAGCATCGACATGTACATATCTTCGTGTGCTTGGTCAGCAGCTACATCTAACTTGTCAAAAAGATTCATAAGAGCCGGTGCTATTTTCGTTTGATAGGTGAAACGTAATTGTTCATTGATTGATTTGAATCCGCAATTTTCGATGATGCCTTTTACATTTGATGGTACATCTTTGGCCAAGGTCGACATCATGGTAGCCGCGCCCATTGATCCGCCGTATAATAAAATCTTTTGTTGCGGACGTTCTCTGCTTTCTCTATTGACCCAATAAAGCACATCATCTGATTCATAGGCCCCATAAGTGATATAATCGCCGCCGCTTGCACCGCTTGCTCGTGAGTCGACAAACAACAGATTATAACCGGCATCATAGAAATTCTTATATTCATCAGAAACGATTCCGTTCGTCCAATTTCCACGAACTCCTCCATGGATAATCACCGTTTTATCCGATTTCTGATCAACATAATAACTTTTTACTGTCATCATTTGTCCATCTTCATGGTTAAGTGTGGTTCCTTCCAATTGTTCCGTGTTCGGATAAAATCCTGTATTAGGCACTTCCGCCGTATCGGCTAATGCCAAAAGCGAAAACAGAACACTGTCTTTGGCAAAAGCGGCATCGTACATAAAATAAGCAGCTACAAGATGGTTGACAGTCTCCGGCGCTACATCAAATCTCTCTTTGATGTTTTCCGGTGAGATCAAATCATCGACTTCTCCTTTCAGTTTAAATACTTTTAAATAAAATCCTGGTACACTGTCGTAAGCTTCATGAAGTTTGCGTTCCGTAAATTTTAAAAATAAGTCCGGATTGAATTTATCGCCTTTTCCGATCTTAGCAATTTCTGCTTTATCTGTGTCATTATCATTTACTGCCGCCTGACTGCTTTCCTGATCAGTATCAGCAGCTGTTGTCTGATCTGTTATTTGTTCAGTTGTTTGTTCAGTACTTTGTTGTGTGCTTGAATCTGTCGTGGTACTTTGTTCCGTTGTTTCTGAGGTTGTTGTTTCTGACTGTTGGGTTTCAGTTTGCTGTGTTTCCGAACTTGATTTCTCTGCTGCTGCACTACTTGTCTCGCTCGTTTTCTCTGCTGCATCAGCTTGCGAAGTCATTGCTGCATCCTCATTAGATACCGCATTGACAAGGCTTGGGTTCACTGTTCCCAGTAACATTCCTAATGCTGCTGCCGCATATACATACTTGTTCATTTTTTTACTCATTCTATATCCTCCTTATTGTTATATATGCATTTTATGAAAACGCAATCATTTAATATACAAGAAAAAAGAGGTTTATTACAAAAAAGGAGCAAAATGAAAAAAGTGATTAAAAAATTCTTGACTGTTCAATAAATTAATTGGAAAAAGACAAAAGACCGATAAAAATATACCGGCCTTTTGCGTACTATTTTTATAAAAAATTAGTTTTTCGTCTCTTCTTGCGGTGTGATTTGTTCATGGAGCTGGGTCAATAATTCGATTTGCAGCTGCTGAAGTTCGACGATATGCTGCCATTGTTCGGACATCAAGTAATCGATTTTCTCGTGAAGCAAACTAATCTCCAGTTCCGCTTTTAAATTTGTCCGGTAGTCGTTGTCTGCTTCTTTTCGGTCACGAGCTGCTTGCCGGTTTTGGCTCATCATGATAATAGGGGCTTGGATCGCAGCAAGACAGGAGAGTGCAAGATTCAATAAAATAAACGGGTATTTATCAAAAGGCTGGAACCAATCCGTCAGGGAATTCAAAAAGATCCAGATGATCAAAACACAAATGAATATAAAAATAAACGGCCAGCTTCCGCCAAATTTTGCAATCGCATCAGCCGCTTTTTGTCCCAGCGTCTTTTTCCCTTCAAACGAACTATTGAGATTTGTACTGATGATTTTATTCTCTTTGATTTTTTCAATCATTTCTTGATTGATTTTCTTCGTTTCATCTTGTTCCTGAAGAATCTGTTCCTGCAAGTATTCCAGACGATAGTTCAATAATTCAACAAATGAAATCGTGGAATCTTCATTCAATTCAGGATTTTTATCAAGCAAGTACTTGCGGATCTTCGGCTCTACTTCATTGAGATCAATACGGTTTTCTTTTTGTCTGCCCTCCATCTGTGCTCCCCCTCTATGCTTATTTTTCTTAATTATACTTATTTTTTCTGAAAAAAAGTATTTTCAGCTATTGAGAAGAAAAACAGCACAAAAAAAACAGTAATCACGAAAATTTCGTAATTACTATTTTCTCTCCTGTATTAACGTTTATCTCCGCGAACTGCATCGACATAATCCCAGATGCTTATACGAAAAAGTGCACGAATTTCTTCAGGCAACTCAGACACGCGTTTTACTGGTTGATCAGCTAAGATTTTTTTCGCCCAGTCTGGGTCAACAAGCATTGCTTGGCCAACAGCTGCTAAATCAGCAGATTGTAATGTTTTTTCGATATCGTCGGCTGTTTCGATACTTCCTACACCAATCAATGGCAAACGTCCGGCGATTTTTTCTTGCATATAAGCTAAAATCGTTTTTTCTTGGTAGGCTTCTTCGACAGATACACGATCATACGTATTTAAAGAAACATGCAGATAGTCTAATTCTTTTTCAGCTAAATGATCGACAAGGTACAGTGTGTGCTCCATACGAATCCCAGGTGTTTCAAATTCTTCAGGAGAAAAACGATAGCCGATAATAAACGGTTCGCTGGTTGCTTGTTTGACACCTGCAATAACTTCATCTACCAAAACATCCACAAAATGATATCGGTTTTCTAAACTTCCGCCCCATTCATCCTCACGACGATTTGAGTGTGGTGAAAAGAATTGTTGGATCAAATAAGTATTGGCTCCATGGATCTCGATACCATCAAAGCCTGCTTTTACTGCGCGTATCGCTGCTTTTTTAAAATCTTCAATCACAGCAAGCACTTCTTCACCAGTTAGCGCGCGAGGTGTTGGTGCATCAGGTCTTTCTGCTGGAACTGCACTAGCAGAAACAGGTTGTTGTCCGTCGATCACAGCTGTTGGTGTCATACGTCCGCCATGGAAAATCTGCAAGATCGCTTTAGCACCGCCTGCTTGGATGCTTTGAGCTAATTTTGTCAATCCAGGAATAAAGCGGTCATCATAAACACCTAATTCACCTTTCCAACCTTGTCCGATTGCTTGTACATTCGCTGCTCCTGTTATCACAGCGCCTAAATCATGTGAGCGATTTGCATAATAGCGGAGCTCATCTTGGGTCACGATCCCATTGTAAAAACTCATTTCCGTTGTCATTGGCGACAGCATCAAACGGTTGCGTAGTGTACTTCCGTTCTTGAATTGGAATGTTTCTTTAAAATTTGCCATTGCTCTTCCTCCTAAATTGGTACACTTCTTTGTTTCTTAGCGCTACGTATTCTATCCCAAAAAAAGAAAGCTTGTCAAATAAAAAATACTCTTTAAAAAAACAATATTTTCTTTTCCTATTCTGCCAAAAAAGGAACCTTTTAGTAACTATAGCACCAAAAAGTACGCATGGAAATATGAGTTTCTGCTCAGTGATTAAAGTTGTCGATTATATATACATAAAATAACGTTTTTTATTCTTTATGTTTAGCAAAAAAACCAGAAAGAAGTTTTCGGCTTTTGCCTTAACTTTTTTCTGGTTCTTACTCTTTTTTGATGACTAATCAGTAAATGGACTTATTTTGCAATAACGCTTTGGAAAATATCTCGGTTATAGCTCATTGACCATCCCGCACGGCCTTCTGCAGTCAATACTGTGATCTCATCGCCGCTTTCCAACCAGTTGATTGTTCTTGTGAATGTTCTGTATCCTTCAAAATCACGTCGTACAGAATAGTAGCCGATGTGACGATCCACTTCAAAGATGTATTCTCCGTTATGATAAACTTTAAATCGATTTTCTGACCCAAACACATTTTCAGGAACAGTCAAAATCACTTTTTTCCCATCAACAGAAACTGTTGGTGCATCACCAATACGAGTAAATAATGCTTCTGCTTTTTCTGGATTCCAATCGATATCCCCTTCGTTTGCATGTGTTTGAAGTGTACGGAAAATCCCGCCATTATAAATAACTTGAGTACCTTTTGTATATGTAGTTGGTTCGTCTTTGCTTCCTAAAGTCCAAACACCTAGTTGGCCGATTTGTTCGTTTTCAATTGATTGTGATACTGTCGGCTGTTCTGGAGTGACTTGTGCAGCGCTCACGGAAGCTGCTCCTGAAACAAATGTTGTTAAGATTACTGCTGATGTTAATAAAATTCTTTTGTACATGCTATGTATCTCCTTCAAGTTTATTGGTTTGTTAAGTCATCGCTTAACTATCCTTATTATGCTTGATGATTTATATAGAAGTGTTTCTTTTATGTCATGTTTTGTTTCTTTCGTTCAAATACAAAATTTTTCGTTATCCTAAATAACACTTGCGCACTTTATCGATCACTTTTTTCCCTACATACAAATATTCATCATTCTTGAATTGGATATATTCTTCCTGCCGACTGATAGATTTGATATTTTCTAGATTGATAAGGTGAGATTTTGAGGGAATAAACTGTTTAAACTCTGCCAGTTGTGTTTTTACTTCAGAAAATTTTTTTCGTATCATCAAGACTTCATCTGTCGTTAAATAGATATTGACCCATGACCGCTTCATTTTATCGGTTTGGATATAATTTATTTCCTTAGATTCAACGGACGATACTTCTCCTCCGAACGTAAAAATCACACTATTTTTTGTTGGTTCATTTGTTTGCATTTCAAATAGCTGTTGGAGATGATATTTGAGTGTTTCAGAAAAAAATGCTGGATTTCTGCTGTCTTTTAAAATATAGGCTTGCGGCCGAATACTCGTATTGATTACTTCAATCGAAGAAAAAGAATCAGACGTAGTGAAGAGGATTGCTGTTTCTTTATTCATGCTGCGAATTTTTTGAGCTATTTGGATACCGGAGCAAAAGCAATTCAGATGGATATCGATCAGAAAAATATCATTGCTTTTGATTGTTTTTTGTGTCACTTCTTTATAAAACTGATCTGGAGAGCTCACCTCGATAAGTGTGTAGTTCTTATCGTTATTTTCTAGAACAGCATGACACAACTGTATGGTTTGTTTTCGTTGGGAAAGACTGTCTTCAATGACATAGATTTTTCTTTTTATCGCTTTTCACCTCTTAATTATCTGTTTATTCATTTTTCCTCAATACGAATTGCGTCGTAAATTCCTTTTTTGCCTGTTTAAAGTAAAATTCTCCTTGACGATATTTCGAAACGATTCGATCAATACTAGTCAGTCCGATCCCTTGATGTCCAGGTTTTGTTGTAAATCCATTTTTGGCGCAGTCCATTTTTGTTTTTTTAGAAGTATGAAGAGAATTAACGATTTTACAGTCAACATAGCGGCTTTCTATATAAAGATCTACTTTTATAGTTGTCTTCTCTTGATTCGCACATTCTTCAACAGCATTATCAAAAAGGATAGAGAGACATCTGACCGCGTCGATCATTAAAAAATCATCCAGTATCTGTTCCATTTCCTGCACTTGTAATTCAACAGAAATGTTTTGCTGACGGCATTTTTTCAAAGCAGAAACCAAATAATGTTTCAGCCAATGATTTTTCATTTGTTCGATCCTGTGATAGTTGCGGACAGGGATTTCCTCATTGATATAATTTGAAATACTTGAGATATAAGCTAAAGCTTCTTCCTTGTCATTATGTTTGATCAACTCAGCTAATGTATATAAGATATTATTGAAGTCATGCGTCAATGTTTGGATATTCGCTAAAGAAAGCTCTGCTGCTGCTTGTTTCTCGATATGCAAACTCAATTGTTGTTTTTGTTTACTTAAAAATATCCCTGCCAGCGAAACAAATAACAGGATCAAGAAAAATACAGCTGAACTAAATGTTAAGTAAAAACGCTGAAACGCAAAGATCGGACTCCCGAAAAACAGCTTCAGCCCCAAAAAGAAGACAAAAAAGAGGATACTCAAAATAAAGGCATTTTTCTTTTTGAGAAACACAGTGATTTGAAGGATATGAGACTTATAAATAAACCAGTTATACAATCGATCTTGAAACAGGAATAAAAGCAGTCTGATCATTGTAAATACTGCCAGCCAGCGAACAACATTCCATGTTGGAAAGAAATCCATCTCATAAAACATGAACAAACTGTCAACAGCGATCCGCGAAAGTTGATCAATGGCAAAAGCAAACATCGTCAAAAACACACTTGTGATGAAAAGCTGACCAGAAATCGTCAGAAATAGAGCAACCAGCAGATAATTAGCCGGCATAAAAAGAAACAACGCTTCTTCCTGCATAAAAAAGACACCTGCTTCTTCCCCTAAAAACAAAAAACACAGGATCAAATAATTGTACGTTGTCAGGAAATTCATTCGATAAAAATAAAAACCTGCGCCTAACAGACCGATGATACTGACAAAAAGCTGGACAGCATTGTAATTGCTTACTAACAAATAAATCCCTCCAATTCTTTGATACGATTTTCTTGCATAACACTCCCATATTGATTATTGTGAGCTTATCGTCTGAGATATTTCTATGTGGACGAAAAAGTCGATGTTCTTTTATTATTATCCTATGTTTTCCACCCACTCTTCCTCTCTGAACAGTCATTTTCATTTATTTATCATTTTATGAATCAAAAAATGATTTTCTATAACAAAAAAAGACGGAACAATTATCTGTCCCGTCTGCTTCGAGCCGAAGTAATTATTTTTGACTGCTCAACGAATCCATTTCATATCACTGAATGGATAATAAACAAACCTCGCTTTGCCAAGGATCTCGTCTTTTGATACAGTACCGAATGAACGGCTGTCTTTAGACACACGGCGATTGTCCCCCATCACAAAATAACTGTCGTCGGCGAGCCGGTCCTCTCCAATCAGTTCTTGCAACGTAAAGTCTGTCGTATAAGAAGCATCCTCATGGTCAAGTTGGATGTTTTTACGCAAAAAAGGTTCTTTTATTATTTTCCCATTGATTGTAAGCTGGTCTTTTTGATAACTGATTTCTTCTCCTGGCAAACCAATCACTCGCTTGATGTAGATCGTTCCATCTGCTAATTGGAAAACGATGACGTCAAAACGCTTGATTTCAGTTATTTTTTCCATGGCGATCATATTTCCCTGGCTTAATGTCGTTTCCATAGAGTTTCCTTCAACAGGTACCGGTATCAGGAAAAACCCGCGTAAAATAAAAGCAATGAAAGCCGCACTCAGAAAATATTTGACTACTAGCCAGAAGCGATCAATATAGCGTTGTTTTTTCGTCAATTCTATCCCTCATTTTTTTCTCTTCTTTCATTATAAGGAATTTCGGTATGAAATGCGACTGCTAAGAATATTTTTAACAGAAAAAACCACCAACTCTCCAGCTAGTGGTCTTGCTCAGTAGTAGAAGATCTCTTTATCATAAACCATCCAGTACTGACTAAAAGAACAACGCCAAGGATACCTAAAACAGAACTAACATTTCCAGTTTGCGGAAAAAGCGTTTCATTGTCTGAGGATACAGTTGAACTTTCTTCTGATTTTTCAGCTTCCTCTTCTTGATAAAAACGAACGACCGCTTGACTTTTATTCATAGATGCTTGGGTATTTTCTGCTGTTATGAAAAAGGAAACCAGTAAGAAACTTAGACTGATCAAAATGACGGTTAGATTTTTGCTCATTGTTTCCCTCCTGACAACGTAGGGTCTGAAACTAATTCCCAAGTAATCGTCGTTTGATAGGTTCCAGCATCTATTGGAGTGTTGGCAGGAAGCAGTAAAGAAATCCCTGTTAGAATGCCATTTTCAGCTTCTCCTATTTGGATCACTGATTGCCCGTTTTCTGTTCCGTTTATCCCATTTTGATTGATCATCGTACCAATCGGAGCAGGTGTTTGATCAAGCAGTACATCGTCTAATGCTATTTCTAATCCTTTGTGCACGGTCTCTGAGACTTTTAGATTTTTGAGTGTAAGTGCCGTATCTTCCAATTCGCGATTTTCTTTATCCAAAAAAGGCGTTCTTGACACTTGCAGTTCCCACTGTGATGCGTCACTGTAGTCATTGATGGTAATTGCTGGAGCCTCGTTACCTTTTGCAAAAACTTCTTGAAGTCTGCTGGACTGTTTGATTTCTCCAAAGTTAAAATCTGCATTGGTTAGTTCAGAAAGTTCCAAAGCACCTGGCTCTATAGAGAAAGATACCTCGTAGTTATAAGAGAACTGATACTCTCCCTTTTTTTGAGTGACTTGGATTTGCGCTTTCTTTGAGCCAACTTTTGAAGTATCATCATGACTGATTAATTCAAAAGAAAACTCTTCTTTTTCGCTCTCATCAAAACCATCATGAAAATCAAAAAATTCTGATACTCTTTTTTCAATGTCTTCTGTGGTACTTCCTATGTCAAAAGTCAGCTCATTTGTCACCAGCTGATTCACTCGCATCAACTGATACCCCTCTTTAGTAATCATATAGAATGCTTCTGGAAAACCAGTTGTTTCTAAAACAGGTGACTCATTTCTAGTTATCCAAGTATTATTCCCATTATAATTTTGGGCAGCATTAGCATATCGAAAAACAGTCAAGCTGACGATATCTCCGTACTTAATATCGACTTCCTTCAAGTGTTGATTCCAACTAGAGACAAGAGCTGCCCGACTTTGACTTACTGTCCCATAATGTAAGTTTCCTATTTTATTGTCATAATTATTACTGAAAATAGCAAACGTTGGTCGTGAAGTCAAATGAGTTGAAGCGTAGGTATCCCCATATCCTTCCGAAGCCACTAATAAAGGCTCTTTTTCTGTTGCTAAAAGACTAAGCGCGCCAGTTGAACCATCTGCACTTGCTTCTTTGGCATAAATCGTATGTCCCCATAAAACAGTTACCGGAACTTCCAACGTTGTTTCAGTTCTTGTTGCTTGATGGATTACTTTGATTTCCGCATTTTTTCCACCAACTAAACTAGTAGATGGCAGTGATACTTCTTCTATTGTATATTCCTCTTTGTTCAAGACCTGGTCATTTAATTTCACGTTTTTTGCAAAGGATTGAAGCTGTTCTTTCGTAAATTCTCCCCCTAAAACAACTTCTTGCGGTACGGCTTCAGCTGTTAACTGATGTGCTTTTATTTTTGCTTCAATTTCAACATCACGCAGAAAATCTGGGTCCTCTACACCTTTATAGGCAATCATTGGTTTAAACGTAAATGTTCCTACACCAAGATCAGAAGCGGCTAACTCGATTTCTGCACCAGTATAATTAGAGCGAGTGCCGTTGATATACCAGTTAACAGATATATCGTCGCCAAAAGTATAAAAATTCTCACCAAAAGCAGAAATCTTCAACTGTTCATCCTGCATCACTTGAGTCATCTTCTGCTCATTTAGTCCACTATAAGCTAAAACATTTCGATCTTTACCAGTCAAATCACTCGCGAAATCCGCTCTGACCTTCATGTAGATTGGCGCTAAACCATCTCGACTGTCACTTCCAATATACACATCTGGAAACTCTTTTAAACTACTCAAATCGACATACATAGGAAATTTATTTCTTGCATCAAAAAAACTACTCTCTACATTTACTTCTGTCACATTAGATAAATCAACGGTTTTTAAATTAGGCATATCCCTGAACAATCGCCAGCCTCGGATAATTTCTAATTTAGGAAAATCAATGGTCTCAATAAAGGGCATGTCAGAAATACTAGAGTTACTTGCTCTGCCTAACGTTTTTAAAACAGGAAAATGTAAACTTTTCCCCTGAAATGCATATAAATTAATTCCATCGATTGTTTCAATTGCATTTAATTCAACTTTTCGTAGATCACTTGTAGCCTCATTCGTACTGATTCTTAGTGCACGAAAAGACATACTTTTTATACTGCCATCATCCGTTACCTCAAAAAGTCCTGTAACTTTGTTGTACAATTGATTTGGAATGTAATTGGAATTTTTGAAGTGGATAGCACTTATGTTCCCTTCATCCAAGCTGCGCCCCCATCCTGCTGCATTATCCTCGCCAAATCTTCCATCAATAATAACACTGCCAATAGATTTATCGACAGATAGCACATCTGCAATAGTTGCAATAACTGTTCGAGCATCTGGTTCATTTACTAGTTTAGCTGTTAAGACTCTAGCTCCTACTGCCCCTGAAGTAGTTATTTCTACTTTTGGATTGTTAAGAACATCATTTCCACTGTTCTGTTCTATTTCTTCTGATGGTTTTGTTTCTATATCAGATTCTTCTGCATTTTGTGGCTCACTTGGCAATGTTTCTTGTCCTGGCTCAACTAGTTCATCATTTGTATTACTATCAGTGGATGCTATCGGCTGCTCTATTTCGGCTGAATCACTCGTCTCTTCAGTAATAACAGTTTCTGCCATTACGATGACCGATGGAAGAAATTGTGCTTGCAGGATGATGGCAATTAAAACATTCAGTAATACTTTTTTCATTCAGATTCCCTCCTTTCTTTAAACGAATTTTAAGAGCAGAGGTTACGTTCCTATCTCACTGCCTCCGTTGTTGGATCAGCAACTAATTCCCAGACGATCGATGTCGAGTACACGGTGTCGTTTTTGGCAGTATTCGCTGGGATTCGTAAGACTACACCATCTGTGTGCCCTTCATTGTCCGGGTTTCCTAGTGCTAATGTCCATGCGCCTGCTCCTTGACTAGCATCAGCTGTTGCTAATGGTTGGGTCGTTTCATCAAGAACAACCGCATTTTGATTGACCACTGGTGTTTTTTCTGTTGGATTAGCATATTTAAAATTGCTCAACGTAATCGTTGCACCTTGTAATTCATGTCCGCTTGCATCCTTTAACGGGGTAGATTGTGACACACGTAATTCCCACCCTAAACGATCACTGCCGCGACGATCTTCTGTCGCTACGAATGGTACACGACCTTCTTCTGTCCCATTAGACCAAACTTGATCAAGCCGTGCTTTTTGAACAATCTCATTTGAAACATTTTTAATTGCACCAAAGTCAAAGTTGGAGACGTAATTGATTCGCAGTTGACCAAGATGCGGATTGGTTGGTTCTTCTGGATCAATTTCTTCCTCTGGGTTTTCCGGATCGGGAATGACTGGATCTGTTGAGTTATTTTCTAGAATAGAGATTGTTCCTTCTGTTTTTGCTGTTTTCGCATCTTCATAATCTGTTGCATAAGTAGTGACTGCTCCTAAACCAATATTTCCTAATAAAAGTGCCGTTGATAACGTCCAAATCGTTTTTTTCATATTTTTTTCCTCCGAAATTTTCTTGTTTTTTATTTTTCTTCTTAACGAGTAAACAGTAAACCAGTTTATCTTTATATATTGCCTCCTTTTCATTGAGTGAGTGAGCGATTCTTCCGTTTATGCAGGTATCCGCTAACAAAAAGAATCAAACCAACAAGCACTAGGCCTGTGATTACTAAATTGGCTGGAAATGCATTTGATGTTTTGACGATATTGACTGAACTTTGATTCAATTGGCGTGCTTCGGATCCACCAATGGTAAAGTTTTTCTGGAATTGATACTCTTTTCCATCTGCTTGGATGATCATGTCAAGCAAATAATCACCCGCTTTGATTGGTTGGTCACCGGTAGGAATCCCAAAATCGAAATTAGAGTTAGGCGCCATTCGCAATTCGTAGGCATCATATGTATAGATAGGTGTTTCGCTATTTTTTTCAATTATTTTTGCTTGGACATTCATCTCACGAATAATTGCTGCAGCACTGTTTTGTACATTGGCTTCAATGTAAGTGCGATAATTTCGCTGTCCTGCAGATACTTTTTGCAAATGCAGCTCATTTTCAACAGAAACGCCATTTGTTTGATTCAGTAGAATTCCCACTGTATAAGCAACTTCGTGAACCACTGTTTGCTCACTGTTTTGTTCAGCCTCTTCTGTGATGCGAATACCGCCGAGCACATCTCCTTCCCACTCTTTATCGGGAAAGATTACCGTTGCATTCACCGTGACAGAACCAGATGCAGGTACTTTGACTTTTGTTTCTTCAATTGAAACCAATTCATCCATTCGATACTTTAAAGAGGAATCATATTGTTCTTCTCCCATATAATTGGGAATCCCATTTTTATTCGTAGAAGCTGGATTGACTGCCGCTTTGATTGTAATTTCTTCTTCAGAAGCGTTATATACTTTCAGCGCAATTGTTTGTTTTTCACCAGGATGGCCTATTAGGTGATAAAAACCTTGTTGATTCACCGTTCCATCTTGATTCAACGTTTGGATAGAAAAATTATTTTTGTTGTCCGCATGAACAGTTTGCTGGGAAATCCCCATAATGACGAGCACTGCGATGATTGCTGCAACTAGTTTTCTAGTACGTTGCTGTACGAATTTACTTTTCATTTCTTTCCCTCTTTCCTTATAGATAACAGAACTGGATTCAAATCAAAAATAATATCCTTCTGATGTTTTAGTAAATGTACTACCTTGAATCAAGAGTAACATCTTCTTTTGATGCGCTTGTATAGCCAGGCTCTTATTTTCACTGTTTTTTAATGGTGTGTGTTGTTTTTTAAACAAAAAAAACAGCCGCTTCTCAGCGGCTGTTCTCTTTGTATTTTTCCCATGCTTCATCAAAAATGTCCATGGAATCTAAGTAATCGACATTCATCTCTAAATAATCGGAAACTTCTTCATATTCTGTAGTGTGTTTGGGAAATTGAATATCTTTTCCTGCTTCGTTGGCAAATGTCGTCACTGCATCACGCTGCGGCCCTCGAAGTGTCATCAAATAATGGTAAAAACTGCGGCTCATGCTTGCTCCTCCCAATTATCAGCGATAAACGCAGCTCTTCTAGCGTGGTTTCGAGCAAAATTCTCCGGATGTTTTTTGTAGTATTCCTGATGCTCTTCTTCCGCCAAATAAAACGTTTGTGCTGGTTCGATCGAAGTAACGATTGGCTGATCAAAACGTCCACTCGTTTGCAGCTGCTGTTTGCTTTTTTCTGCTGCGCGCTTTTGTTCTTCTGAAAAATAAAAAATGACTGGGCGATAATTGTCTCCGCGGTCTTCGAATTGTCCAAAGGCATCTGTTGGATCTGTTTGCTGCCAATAGATTTCCAGTAAATCATCATAATTGATTTTTTCAGGATCATAGATGATCTCAATTGCTTCAGTGTGGCCTGTTTCATGATTTTTCACTTGCTCATAGGAAGGATTTTCCACATGTCCGCCTGTATAGCCAGACATCACTGAATGGATTCCTGTAAGTGTATCGAATGGCTGGATCATACACCAGAAACAGCCGCCGGCAAAAATCGCACGTTCCATCTTCGTTCCTTCTTTCTAATTGCTTTCTGTTGTTTCTGTCGTAGTTGTTTTATCTGTATCATTTGTTTTAGGCAAGTATAAGCTGAATTGGATATCATCGTCTACTAGATTGATTCGTTCTGCTTTGATATACATGCCATTTTGCATACGGAACTGATCAAGCCGGATCATCACTGTTAAATCATCGGTATTGATCTCGATCCAATCAGGCAGTTTATAATTTCGTTTGATCATGTTCATGATATCTTTGATTGGCAAACTTAGCGTCCCAACTGAGAGGCTTTTTGCTTTCAATTGTACATTCCCATTTTCCATAACATATGGATCAAAATATAAATAAAAGTTTATCGGAAATCCTAAGATCTCAAATTCACCGTTTAACAGAGCTTCGTTTTCTAAATAAAATTTATATTTCACATCACTGTCTTTTTGGAAATCTTCTAAAAAGAAGGTAATCAGCTGATTGACTTTTTCTTTTTTCGTATTGATCGTCAAAACAGGTTCTCCTTGACGCGCAGTGATCGCTGGGATTTCTTTATAGTCTGGTTCTCGATTCGCAAAGATCCTTGTTCCTAAAAAGATCCCTGTGCCAAGAATCAAACCAATCAATACTAAACATGCGATTTTCCAAGGATTTCGCATCGATTCGCGGAATGGTTTTTTTGAAGCTTGTTTTGGTGTTTTTTTGGAGACTCTTTTTTCTGGTTCTTTTTCCGTCATCTATTCTCCTCCTTCAGCAGCCACTTCTCTTGTGTTTTGATGAGCTGATCTCTGACCGCATTTGCCATCAGCTGATACCCCAGATTGTTGGGATGGAAGTGGTCTTCTTCATACAACACATTATTTTTCAATTGGTTCAGATTATCGCCTGAGCCGCTGTCTTGTGTGCCGCTTTCTGCTGTGATGCCGACTTGATTGTCCAGTCCTTGATAAAGGATATCATTGATTGGGATAAAATAAGTATTCGGTTCTTCTGATAGAGTCGTTTCTGTTCCCTTGTTCCAATTATCAACGATTGTCTGCATATCTGTTATCTCAGGAAAGTTCAAATAAAAAGGATTATAGATTCCTAAGACATAGATGGGTGCTGTTTTATTCAATGAACGCATTTCTTCAATTAAAGAAGCGACATTTTTTTGATAATTTTTCAAAGGTTTTTTAAACGAATCGACGCTTAGACCGAAAAAGTTGTTCTGGATTACTTTCATCAAATCATTGCCGCCGACAGTAAGTGTAATAAAGTCAGCCGAAGCAATATTTTTTTGGATCTTTTCTTCTTTCTTCAATCGTTTTAAAATCTGATCGCTTCGTTCGCCGTTGACCCCGTAATTCTCGATTTCTACTGCTGTAAGCTGATAACGGTCCTTTAAATCATTTGCGACTAAAGGAACAAATCCTCCTTGCTGGGTCTGGTCTCCAACGCCTTCTGTCAAAGAATCGCCGATTGCTATGTAGTGGATTTTGTCTTTCTTGGACGAATCATCTTGCACTGCAGTTCCCGGCTTCAACAGAGGTTCAGCTTTTGGCAAAGAAAATGAGAGTCCTGCATATACCGCAATCGCGATAACTATTGGCAGGAGCAAAAGAAGAAGTCTTGGTTTCATTCGTTTCATTTTATTCACCTCTGATTGGTTTTTATCTTAACAAAAGTTTTGCTAAAAAGGTAGGGGAAATAATAAAAAGCAGGACCAGAAAATCTATTCTTTCCGATTCTCAGCATCCAATCGTTGAAACGTTGAGGTTTGCTGAAAATAAGGAAACGGAATAAATCAACTGTCCCAGCTTTTCTAATCTACGTAATACATGATCGCAAAGGCGCCTTTTCCTGTATGTGTTGCTATGATCGGGTTCGTGTGCAAGACCGGGATCGTCATGTCAGGAAACATTTTCTGCAATTCTTGTTTGAATTCCATCGTCAATTCTTGTGCATCTGCATGAGAAATACCGATTTGCCGAATATTTGGAATGGTACTTAATTCTTTTTTCAATTCATCAAACCATTTGTCAAAGGTCTTCTTTCCGCGCCCTTTGATTACTGGTACTAATTCGGAATGCGCAAAGTCCATCACGACACGAATATTGAGGATACTTGAAAGCAGTCCTTTTGTTCGGCTGATTCTTCCGCCTTTCACCAAGTTGTCCAATGTAGAGATCCCAATATACAGCTTTGTGTTTTCTCTGATTTTTTCGACTTCTGCAATGATTTCTTCTGCAGATTTCCCTTCTTTGGCCATTTCTGCTGCTCGGATCACTTGGAAAGAAAGTCCTTGGTCTGTCGTGTCGCTGTCGATAACTGTGACATCGCTTTGTGTCAGATTACTCGCTTGACGTGCAGCCTCGACAGTCCCGCTTAATCCTTTTGTCATATGGATAGAAATGATTTTCGTACCATCTTTTCCTAATTCATCATATAAAGAAATAAATTCTCCGATTGGCGGCTGGCTTGTTTTCGGCAAAGATTTTGCCGCTGCCATCATACTCATAAATTTTTCGCCGTCTAATGTATCATCATCCGGATATACGACTCCATCGATCATCACTGACAATGGCATCACATGGATATCCAGAACATCTCGCATGGATTTTTCCATTGTGCAAGAAGAATCTGTTACAATCTTAACATTTGTCATTGTTTCCCCACTCTTTCTTTAACAGCTGCCTTCTTTCGTGGTAAACTACTCTTAAGGCTCATTCTATTTTTAGTATAACAGACAAAAATCAATTTTTCATCAAATTAAAACAATAAGGGAGACGGTTTCATGGAAAAAAGAGGTTTCAGCAGAACTTATCTGATTGTCAATGAAGTGTGTAATGCAGTCACTCACGGGATTGGTGCGGGTCTAAGTATTGCTGGTCTTGTGATTTTGCTTATCAAAGGAGTGCAGTTAGATTCTCCTTTGCATATTGTCAGCTATGCGATTTATGGTTCAATGATGATTTTGTTGTTCCTTACGTCTACATTATTCCATTCGCTGATTTTCACGAAAGCAAAAAAAGTTTTCCAAGTATTTGACCATAGCAGTATCTTTCTTTTGATTGCCGGCAGTTACACACCATTTTGTCTTTTAAGTGTAAAAGGCTGGTTAGGCTGGACACTGTTTGCATTGATCTGGTTATTTGCGATTGCAGGAATCGTTTATAAATCGCTGACGCTTCATAAAAAAGAAAAAGTTTCAAAAATCTCTACACTGATCTATATCATCATGGGCTGGCTTTGTTTGATCGCCGCTGTTCCTCTTTATCATTCACTAGGTCCAGTTGGTGTTTCGCTCTTGGTCCTTGGCGGCGTTTCTTATACAGTAGGAGCCTTTTTCTACAGCTTGAATTCGATCCGCTTTATGCACGTTGTTTGGCATCTCTTTGTTATGTTAGGTGCCGGATTCATGTACTTTTCAGTGTTGTTCTATACTTGATTCTGCTTTCTACAAAGAAAAAAACACATCGAACGCTTTTAAATAAGGTTTCGATGTGTTTTTTATTATGCGGATGTATTTATTCCACGTCGCTTTTTCTTTGGTAGGTTTCAAATTGATAAGGATAGCGGTTCTTTTCATCCACTTCCCCTGTGCTTAAATTGATCAAAGACCATTCTTCCCAATCAACTGGCGGAAAATAAGTATCTCCTTCAAACCCATGATGGATCACTGTGCGATACAAAATCGCGCAGTAAGGCAAAAATTCTTGATAAACTGCTGCGCCGCCTGCGATGAATACGATGCCGTCGTGTTCTTTCTCATATGCCAAGACTTCTTCCATTGCATGCATGACGATCACTCCGTCTGCTTGATACGTCAAGTCGCGTGTCAACACGATTGTTTGGCGGTTAGGCAGCGGACGGCCACCCATTCCTTCAAACGTTTTACGCCCCATCACTAGAGTATTCAATTCTGTCATTTGTTTGAAAAACTTCAAATCATTTGGCAGATACCAAGGCAGTTGGTCGTCTTTTCCGATCAATCCTTTTTCATCTTGTGCCCAAATTGCTGCTAACATAGTTTCATCCTTTCTGGACCGCTATACAGCGATCGGTGCTTTGATGGTTGGATGAGGATCGTAGCCTTCTAGTGTGATATCCTCCATCTCAAAATCAAAAATCGATGTTTTTTCAGGGTTCAAAATCAATTCAGGAAATGAACGTATTTCTCGATTCAACTGTTCCTGCATTTGCTCGATGTGGTTGCTGTAAAGATGTGCATCACCTAATGTATGGATGAATTCGCCTACTTCAAGTCCAGTCTCATGTGCAATCAGATGTGTCAGAAGTGCATAACTGGCAATATTGAATGGTACACCAAGGAAAACATCGCCGCTTCTTTGGTAAAGCTGACAACTCAAGCGTCCGTCATTGACATAGAATTGGAACATTGTATGGCAAGGCGGCAAAGCCATGCTTGGAACATCTTCTGGATTCCAAGCGGAAACAATCAAACGTCTTGAATCTGGTGTTTTTTTGATAGCTTCGATCACTTCTTTAATCTGATCGATGAATCCGCCGTCTTTTGTTTCCCAATGACGCCATTGATAGCCGTAGATATGACCAAGATCCCCATATTTTTCAGCAAAAGCTGGATCATTCAAGATTTTTTCGCAAAACTGTTTTTTTTGTACTTTGTATTCTTCGTTGAACGCTGGGTCTGTCAAACTGCGATGTCCGAAATCTGTCATATCTGGCCCTGTATAATCAGCGCTTTTGATATAACGTTCAAATGCCCATTCATCCCAGATATGATTGTTGTTTTCTAAAAGATAACGAATATTCGTATCGCCTTTCAAAAACCAAAGCAGTTCGCTTTTGATTAGTCCAAAGGGGATTCTTTTTGTTGTCAAAAGCGGAAAGCCTTTTTGCAGGTCAAAACGCATTTGATAGCCGAAAATACTGTATGTACCTGTACCAGTACGGTCTTCTTTGCGGTGTCCTTTTTCTAACAAAGTTCGTCCTAAGTCAAGATATGCTTGCTCCATTGAATCATCCTCCTAGTTTTCTGCCCATTCGCTCAAGTATTCCCAACGCAGCATTTTTTCCTCGAGCTGTTCTTCTAATTTCGTCGTTTCTTTCTGCAATTCCTGCAGGCGGGTAAAGTCATTTCCTTGATGGTTCATTTCTTCTTGCAGCTGTGTAATCTGTTCTTCGATCACAGCGATATCGTCTTCAATCGTTTCCCACTCTTTTTGTTCCATATAAGTGAGTTTCTTTTTCTTTGTCTCTGTTTGTGCTGGTGTTTTTTCTTTTGTTTTTTCCGGTGTTTGAAGTTCCTCTTTTTGGTTCATCAGATAACTAGACATGTTCCCATAATAAAGATCGATTTTGCCAGCACCTTGGAAAACCAGCAATTTATCTGCTACTTTGTCTAAGAAATAACGGTCATGGGAAACGGTGATGACTGCTCCCGGAAATTGTCTGAAATAATCTTCTAAAATCGTCAATGTGGCAATATCCAAATCATTGGTCGGTTCGTCCAGTAAAAGTACATTTGGCTGTTGGATCAGTAATTTCAGCAAATAAAGCCGTCTTTTTTCGCCGCCGGATAATTTGCCGATCAACGTTCCGTGCATGAAACGAGGGAATAAAAATCGTTCTAATAATTCCGCCACTCCGATATGCAGCCCGTCCGCGGTTTGGATCTCTTCTGCTGCTTCCTGCAGATAAGCAATCATCCGTTTGTTAGGATCCATCTCTTCATTTTCTTGTGTATAATAAGCCAATCGAACGGTCTCTCCGATGGTATAGATGCCGCTGTCTAACGGTATTCTTCCTGCTAGGATATTCAATAGTGTCGATTTTCCGGCACCATTTTTACCAGTGATTCCTAATCGTTCTCTTGATTGGATCAGCAGTTGGAAGTCATTTAAGATCGGCATGCCGTTTATTGCATAGCTGCCGTCTTTGATCTCTAGTACTTTTTTTCCTAAACGCTGTGTTGCGATATTCAATTCCAAATCTTCCGTCTGATTGACTTGATACAAATTGTCTTTCAAATCTTCGAAACGATTGATCCTTGCTTGTTGTTTCGTGCCTCGTGCTTGAACACCTGCACGCATCCACGCCAATTCTTGCTTGTATAGTCGCTTGCGTTTTTCTTCTTGCTCTGCATCAACACGTTCTCTCTCTGCTTTTGCTAAGACATACGCCTCGTAGTTTCCTTTGTATTCATAAAGTTTGCCAAAAGAAAGTTCAAAGATCCGGTTAGTCACTCGATCAAGAAAATAGCGGTCGTGTGTTACCATCAATAACGCACCGCGGTAATGGTTCAAATAAGTTTCCAACCATTCAATCGCTGCATAATCCAGATGGTTCGTTGGTTCATCCAATAAAAGCAGATCTGGTTCATCGATCAAAACTTGTGCTAAACTAACACGCTTTTTCTGTCCACCAGATAATTCGCTTATTTTTTTATCCAATTCACTGATACCCAATTTTTGCAAAATAATTTTTGCATTTGTATCTGCTGCCCAAGCATCTTGTTTATTCATTTGTTCTTCCGCTCGGGTATATTTTTTTTGTGTAGCAGGATCTTCGCCATTTTCCGCCAAAACCAACAACGCTTCTTCGTATTCGCGCACTGTTTGCATCAATGGGCTCGTCCCTTGGAAAACGGCTTGGAGTACGGTGTTCTCACCAGGAAAATCGGTATTTTGAGAAAGATAGCCGATTCGAAAATCATTTGGATAAAAAACAGCTTCCTGATCGCCGTCGCCGCTGTCGGTTCCTGCTAATATATTCAGCAGACTGGTTTTTCCTGTACCATTTGTACCAATCAAACCGATCCGATCTTTCTCGTGGATCATAAAACTGATTGTTTCAAATAACGTTTTTTCACCATATGTTTTTTTGAGGCCAGTTACTTTTAATTCTTTCAACTTGTCTCCTCCTTATTCTCAAATATTGTAGCATAAAAAACGGAAAATTAATGTCTCTTTTTGCGAAAAATATAGTCGTTTTGAAAAGGTGCACAAAAAAAGAGGATCGGGCTGATTGATGCCCCATCCTCTTGCATTCCTTGACATTTCGAACGATTATCAAGGCATTTTTCGATTGATTTTTCCTTTTTTGAGTTTTTCTCGGAAAACGAACGGCAATGTCTGCCCGTTTGTCGGCTGGTTCATCGTATAAGATTCCAGCAAATTGATTCTTCTTCGATACGTATTCGCAGTAAACGTCGTGATTTGTTCCGATACTTCACACTCATCGATTGTTTTTCGTTCTAAGTAGTAGCCGCGAAGCATCTGTTTCGTAAAGATCGTTTCTTGCTGGATCATGAACATCGAGATAAAGGAACCCGACATCATACGCTGACACTGGGCTTTTCTTTGTTCAATAAAGAATTGGATCACCGTGTTATCATAAACATCCGTTAAGTTATCCAAACTTTCAATGATCAAATCAGTATTTTTTTGATAAACTTCTCTGACTTCATCGATATCTTTTTGAGTAATCACTGTCTGGCGATCCGACTGTCTTCGTTCCCAATATAATTTAGGATGCAAAACAATTCGGAAAATACGACGGACAAATAACAGCCAGAACCCCATAAAGGACAAGATTTGTCTTGTGATAGACTTTTCAAATTGTGACATAAACCGTGAATAAAAACGATAACTGTTGATACTTAGATCGCCTTCACGATAGCGTTTATCCAAACTGTCTCTTTCAATCGATAAAATCAACGCTTGGATTTCTTGTACTTCTTGTTTTTCATCTCCAGACAAATCTTCTAAGTAAAGCTCTCTGATCCGCTCTTGATAATTATCAATCACGGCTTCTGTCGCTAAATACTCTTTTGAATCTTTGTCCATATCAGCCATGTCCTCTCTCATTTGAGAAACGACCGATTCTAAGATCATCAGTGCATTCATATCCGTTCCATCGGCTTCTTCGTCTTCTGTCAGCATCGGCAAGACTAGAATACCAACGATCAAAGTGGTCAAGATCACACCCGCTGTCAAAAACAGCAATAACGGTCTCTGATAAAACGTCAACTGATTGACCGAGATAGGCAAAATAAAAATCGTCGCCAAACTGACGGTTCCTTTTACGCCGCCAAACGTCAAGATCAGTACTTCATTGAGCTGTTCTTTAAATTTGCTTTTTCCGTCTTTAAAAAGATAAAAAAGACTGATGGAAACAAAACGAATCACAAATAAAACAGCAGAAATCAATAATATCGTGACTAAAAGAAGCCAGTTAGGATAAATATTATTTTCCCAAACTGGTGAGAAAACTTGAGTCAATTCGATTCCTAAAAAAATGAACACAAGTGCATTCAGTGTGAAAACGATCGTTGACCAAGTCGTGTCTGATAAAACAGATAATTCTGCATCGAAAACAGTGATTTTTCTAAACCCAGCTGCTTGCAAAACTCCAGCCGCTACAGCCGCAATAATCCCTGAGACGCCAGCTACTTCTGCCAATACATAGGCTAAAAACGGCAATAATAACTCAATCAAAAGATAACCTGTCACATCTCGGGCAGACGCTTTTTCAATCATGCCGATCACGCGTCGTTTTCCCCAAACAAGCAAAATACCAACAACGGCACCGCCTATACTAGAGAAAATCAAGCTGATCCCAGCATTGACAGCTGAAAAAGTTCCCGTCATCAGCGCAGCAATCGCAAACTGGAAGGCTGTAACGCCGGATGCATCATTCAGCAATCCTTCTCCTTCTAAGATGTGCATCGCTTTATCTGGGATTGACACTCGGCCAGAAAGAGAACCAACAGCTACAGCATCTGTCGGACCTAATGCAGCGCCAAAAGCAAAACAAGCCGCAAGCGGAATACTTGGAAGCAGAAAAGAAAGTAGTGCGCCAACGCCTAACAGCGTGAGCAATACTCCGCCGAAAGCTAAAAATAAAATCGTGCCAAAATTCTTTAAAATAGAGGCGATATCTGCTTTTTCACCTTCGCGGAAAAGCAATGGTGCAATGATCATCACTAGGAACAGCTCCGGTTCGAAACCGACAGACTGTCCCCACTCAGTCAATCCTAAAATGATCCCAAAAAAAATTTGGATCAATGGTGTAGGAATCGCTGGGAAAATCCTGCTAGCTACATTGGACAATGTGATGGTCACAGCAAAAACAATCAGTAATTCGACGAACTCCATGGCCTCAGCTCCTTCATTCGCGGTTTCGGGCGAGCGCCTTTAAAAATTGTTCTTTCTTTTTCAAGATTTTTTTCTCAATAACTATGACTTGCTGTTCATTTCCAGCAAGTTCTAATTGTACTCGTTTTGATTCCAATCTTAGCAAATCATGTTTGACACGTTCCAGCTGACGATACAGCAAAACGTTTTTTCTTCTTAGATGACAAAGAATACGTCGGCGTTCTTCCATTGTACATACATCATATTGTTCATACAATAATCTTTTTCCTTCTTCGAAATCTGTTCTCATTTTTTTCAGGTCTCCTATACACAAACTGGACTCATTATAGCAGATTCATCAGGCAATGGAAAATGTTTTTATTCATTTTTTCTTTTCCCTTAAAACTTTATTTACTTTTCATTTCAAAGGGAATCTTGCTTCCTTTTCTAAGGAAAAAACAAAGACAAAAGCACCGATTCCGACGGTCTTTTGCCTCTGCTTCTATTTATTTGACTTTGACGGTCGAAACAAGACCTGCTGCCTGCTTCTTAGTCAAAATATTCTGCGTATACGTCTTCTACACGCTGATCAGGATTGATCACGATGTAGAGACTGCCAGTTTTTTCACTGATTTTTGTTGATTGATATTCATTATCCAAACCTTCTTCACCTTTGTCGCTGTAAGGGAAATAGATAAGATCTGGTTTACCGTTGCGATATAAAATTTCCATACGTTCGATATCTTCATATTTCAATGCACGGCTGAACATGCCCATTTCCAATCCGCCTAAATTGATATCATGAGTGGCAACAGAGTCACCTTCTTGGAAAATCTCGATTTTGAATCCAGCACACGGGCGGATTTCGACGAATTCACTACCGTTGATTCTTCCGAAACTTGTTGTGATTTGTTTGATCCAAAGGTCTCCGATATGGCGGCGGTCGATCGTCCATGTTTCGCCATTACGAAAATAAAATTTTAACGCTGTCATTCCTTTTTCCATAAAAAACGCTCCTTGCTTTTTCTATTTACTCTTTAAGTTTAGCACAAATAGATGAAAGTGGTAACATTTTTGGCTTTCCATAACGTTTTTCACACGGACTGCACCATAGCGCTGTTTTTCTTTCCTTTTTATTCTTTAACGTTTGGCAGACCGTGCCATTCTTACGAAAGTATGACGCTGTCCCCGCAAGGCAATCGACGCATGATAGATAGCGGTCGGCGCTGGCATGCCAGAGATTCCTGCATCTCCTAATTCAAACACATCTGCCCCCGCTCGTTTTGCTGCAAGTGCAATTTGCTGGATCGTTTCTTTATCTGTTCCTTCTTGTGATGTTCCAACAGTACAGGAAACCAAGGCACCTTTTTTTCTAATGGCTGAAATAATCTCAGAAAGTTTGTCTTCTATGACCCCAGCTACTGCACCCGGACTTGGCAATACCAGCATGTCCACACCAGCGGTCACATAACTCAGCAGCACCTCAAGAGACAGATCCATCCCATGACTGACGACTGGATTGAGCATCAAAAAGCCATCATATGCTTCTCTGACTAATTTAATATCTGCAACGATACGTACCGGCGTTGCTTCTGGTTTGACATAAGCTGTTAATGAAAGAAAATCAGCACCTTTAGTCAAGACTTCTTGAACGGATTGCGCTGTTACTCGTTTATAGTCTGCTGTATCATCTGCGATTTCCAAGTTCACGCCAATACCTGTTCCAGTCAACTGACGAAGTTCAGAAAGATGCTTGATGCTCCCTAACCCGCCAACAGCCATTTTCTGGACATCGATTCCTTTAAGCAGTAAAAGATCTGCGCCAAATGCAGCGGCCATCTCACCGTTTGTTACTTCCGGATACAATGGTGCAGCTTCTGCAGCTAAATCAGTCAGCAATACTCGTCCTTCCGATGCTTTGATTGCTTCTTTTATTTCTGCTGGTGTAGTTTCTTGTCCAAAATCAGAGGCTGTACATGCTAAAATTCGTTTCATGCTTGTTCCTCCATCACATAGACACTTGGACTTGGTTCGTTGAATCCTGCTTCCAAAATCTGGATATTCGTCAATGCTTCTTCTTCACTGACTAATTTTTCCGCCCCGTTTTTCAACGTATTATAAACTGAATCATAGTATCTTCCGTAGTCGCCAACGGGTGTCTTGATTTGTTTTTCGATCCAATCTCCGTTTGCATTCCGATATTTTGCGATGCCGTAATACATCACTGAATCTTCGCCAAATCCAGGTGAGCCAGGCATGATGCCAGCTTTTAAATCATTTTCCTGCTGGTCTTCTCCATACTTGATGAAAGAACCATTACTTCCATGAACGATAAACCGCGGATAACTGCTTGCGACTACGTGATTTGTTTTGACTTTGACTTTCAATTTGTGATTGTAATGCAGGTCGACATCAAAATAATTATCAACTGCTGTTTCGATCTCATTGTTGCGGATATCGTAGGCCACTTTACTTGGACGGCCAAACAAAGCAATCATCCGATCCATCGTATGGATACCTAGACCGTAGAAAGAACCATTTTCTTTTTCGCCTTCTGCTGTGATACTTCCAGGACGATAATAATCAATGTGCGTCTCGACTTCATTGATATCTCCAAGAAATCCTTGCTCAATGACTTGTTTGACTGCTAGGTAATCACCATCGAAACGTCGATTTTGGTAAGGCATCACCAAGACACCTTTTTCTTTTCCTAAAGCAAACAATTCTTTTGCATGCTCAACAGTATCGCAAAATGGTTTTTCTACAATGACTGATTTCCCAGCATTGATGACTTGTTTGGCTAATTCATAATGCGTATGTGCTGGTGTACAGATCGTAATCAGTTCGATATCGGCATCTGTTAAAATCTCTTCGATGTCTGTCGTGAAAATCACTCCTTTTTCTCTGTAAGGAGCTGCTGCTGATTCGTTGATATTCAAATCAAAAATCTTTTTCACCTGGATCGTCTCTCTCGTATTGATGTACGGTAAGTGATAACGATTTGCGCTTTTTCCAAAGCCGATGAAGCCCATTGTTAGTGTCATTTTTTTCTTCCTCTCTTGCAACGTGAATTTATTCTTTAGTTCTGGCGGTTTTGACGAATCATCATTAATCCTTCTTTTAAAATCTTTGCAGCATTCAAACGGCCGAAATCTTCTGCATTGATGGCTTGGACAGGAATTCTTGTCCCCAAGCGTTTTGCGATGGTGTCACGCATAAAAGCAATTTGCGGTCCTAATAATACGATATCTGCTGTTTGGCTTTCCGTGTCTACTTTTGGTTCTGAAACCGCCCAAATGTTCACTTTCAAACCGTTCTCGTTTGCTACTTGCTGCATTTTTTTGACCAAGAATGATGTTGACATCCCTTCGTTGCAGCATAATAAAATATTTGTCATGTTTCTTCCTCCTCTAACTTGATTCAAATTTTCATCTAAAAATCTTCTTCAATATTCGATACTACATGAAATCTGTAAAATCAGAAAATTCACCAGTTGCTGCAGGTTTTGTTTCTTCTTTACTGTCGAAAGCAGCTGGTTCTGGAATCTCTGACAGTCCTGAAAAAGCGGTATCTTCTGTCGCTGGCAGTTCTGCAGCCATGCTGTTTTCGTATGCTCGCAAGAATGGGAAATAAATGGCAACCATCATGACAATCAGCAAGAATTGCAAGATCACATTTCTGAAATCTCCTCCGCTGGCCACCCAAGCATTCACAAGAGGCGGCATTGACCAAGGAACATAGACAACGATTCGAGAAACCAATCCAGCCCATGTCGCAAAGTAAGCAATCGCAAAAGCAAGCAGCGGTCCAAAAATAAATGGGATCATGATCATCGGGTTAAAAACAACTGGAAAACCATAGATAACTGGTTCATTGATGTTGAAAATGCCTAATGGGCCAGACATACTAGCAAATTGTTTATTGACTTTTTTACGGCTGAAAATAAAAATCGCAATGATCAGGGCAATCGTCGAACCTGTTCCGCCGATATGACCATAAAGATCACGGAAAGGCAAAACGATGATATTTGGTATATCCTGATGATTGGCAAAAGCTTCCGTATTTTGATTCATGGCAACTAACAACGGCGGCTCTAAAATCGGATTGACGATACCGCTCGGGTGGATACCTAGTGCAAACAGCAAATTTGTAAAGAAGCAAAGAACAAGAAATCCTGGCAAACTTGTTGTTAAATGGACAAGCGGTGCTTGGATGATCTTGTTGATCAATTCATGGATCTCCATACCTGTCAGCTGATGGATACCAAATGAAATAAGGCCAAATGTCAATAATGTCAACATAATCGCTGCCATCGCTTCAAAACTTTGAGCAACTGCTGGAGGGATACCATTGCCGTTCAATTTAAATTTCAATTTGTCGCTGCGGGAGATACGAATAAAAAGTTCTGTTGAAAAAATAGCAGCGAGAATAGCGACAAAGATCCCAGATGTTCCTAAATAAGAAAGAACAGCAACACCGCCAACTTCAACTGGCTGTTCAGCCCCCACTGGCACGACCGCATTTGTCAGCGGCAAGAAAATCATGATAACTGCAATCGTTACTAAGGAACTGAAAATGGGATTTTCTTCTCCTCGATTTTTTGCCAAACTATTGGCAATCAAAGCACCAATCATCAATGAATAGCAATTCAATGTGCCGTTGATGATTTTATTTCCTAGTTCTTGCCATGTACCTAATGTATCTGCACTGACAAAACCAGCAATCCAGCCTGTATCTGGCGCAATGATGATATTATTGACCAAGATCATCACACCCGCTAAAACGAGGAATGGGACCGTCGATACAACCCCGTCTCTCAATGCCCGAAAGTAAATCATCGATGCCATTTTCCGAGCAAAATCATTGATCCGCTGCAACACCTTGTCTTTCTTCATTTTGCTACACTCCTTTTTCCGCAAAAAGCGCATACATTTTTTGATACATCCCAATCATTTGTTCCGCTACATCATATAACATGCTTGTCGTCATCAATTGATCTTCTGCATGAACCAGTAAAAGCCCTAATTCCGTTTTTTCTCCGCTTGCTTCTTTTTGGATCAAATCAAAATGAACATGATGAGCTGCTGCAAATTTTTCCTTTGCTTGCTTCAATTGGGTTTCTGCTTCTTCATACTGCTGCTCTCCTGCTAAAGCGATTGCTGCCATGATGGCTGTTTTTGCTTCTCCGACTGCTGCGATGATCTGAAATGAGATTTCTTCCATACCTTCCATTATTTTCTTCCTCTCTATCAAATTTTTAAGAAAGCGCATCCTTTGATAAAACTATATAGTTTTAAAAACACAAAGTCAACAAAAATATTGATAAATATTTTGTTATCAAGGAAATAAAAAACAAAATATAATAAAAACTATATAGTTTAAATAAAGAAGTTTAATGTTATAATAAAGTAAAGGAGTTGAGAAGAGAAGCGATGGGAACAAATATAAAATACACAGATATTTACAAAAAAATAAAAAAAGATATCGAATCCGGATATTATGCAATAAATGAAAAATTGCCTCAAGGGCGGATCTTAGCCGAAAAATACCAAGTCAGCGAATTAACGATCACTAAAGCACTGAATCTTCTGGTGAGAGAAGGCTATATCGTCAGACGAAGAGGTTCAGGCAGCTTCGTCAAAGATTTTCAAAATCGAACAATGACTAAATTCTCCCCTTTGACTGGAAGCTTCTCGAGACATGAAGGAAAAGTAGAATCAACTATTATCGGTTTCACCACTGAAGTTCCTGATCCGTCGATCGCCGAAAAACTCGGTATTGATGGAGATTCTCTTGTCTATAAGATCATTCGGATGCGAAAAATCAAAGGAATTCCTTCAATCATCGAATATACATGGATGCCTGTCTCGATCATTCCTGATTTGACGATGAAAGAATTAGAAACTTCAATTTATAAATACATTTCCGAGAAATTGAACTTGACGGTCAAAAGTGCCCATGTCAATATTTCCGGTATCCGCCCTTCTGCTTTAGAAAGAAAATATCTGAATTTAACAGAAATCGACTTTTTGATGCGCGTGGAACAAGTTGCTTATCTGGATGACGGCCGGATTTTCGAATTTTCGATCGCTAACCATATTCCTAGCGAATTCCATTTTGAGACAGTGTTGATTGCCGATTGATCCGTTTTTCCAACAAAAAAACAGCTTTCCAGGAAATCTCCTGAAAAGCTGTTTTATTATTCATTTGGTAATGATTGTTTTACATAGTCGATCAGTTGTTCTTTTTGATTCTGGATTTCATTGTTTATCACAGCAGCTTCTGCTTGTTTCAAAGCTTCGCTGACCCATTTTCCTGGTTTGCGGTCAATGGCTGCTAATAACACTTTTCCATCAATCGCTAATTCGCGAAGGTCTTTGATTGGCAAAGCTTGGTAGCGTGTCATCACTGTTTCGGTTTCTGATTCTTCCCCAAAATAACGAATCAGCTCTTCCACTTGACATGCTTTTTTCTCCCCTAGAAGATAAAGCAGTTCAGCAGAAAGCGGACCGTTTTGTCTCGCTTTTAAGCCAAGATAAAGCGTCTGGACATCTTTGATCATTTGATTGGAACATTTCCAAGCTTTCAAAAATGGGCGGATTTCAGACTCATCCATAACCATTTGGCTAAGAAGCAGTGTCCATGCTTGCTCTTCTGTAGTTAACTGATCTTCCGGCAAGTCGCCAAAACGCAGCAGTGCTTCACCTGCATCTTTCAGCCCTGGACAATAGATATAACATTCTGTTTCTACAAATGTTTCCATTCCGCGCTTTCTATTTTTGCCTAACAATGTTTTGACAAATTCGATATTGATACGTTCAATGGATATTTTTTCCAGCAATGCGTGATTTTTTTGGATAGCTTCCGCTGTTTCTTCCGATAAATGAAACCCCAATTGACTCACAAAACGAATGCCTCGCATCATGCGTAATGCATCTTCATGGAAACGTTCATTAGGATTCCCTACTGCTCGCAAGATCTGATTTTCTAAATCCTCTAGACCGTGGAACAAATCAACGATCTCTCCATCTTCTTTCAGTGCAAAAGCGTTGATAGTAAAATCTCTTCTTTTCAGATCTTCTTCCAATGAACGGACAAATTCGACATGATCCGGGCGTCGATAATCTTGATAGGCAGATTCTGTCCGGAATGTCGTGATCTCATATTGCTCCTCATCTTCTAAAACCAAAACGGTCCCATGTTCGATGCCGATATCGATTGTTCGCGGAAACAGTTGTTTGATTTCTTCTGGAAACGCGCTGGTGGCGATATCCACATCATGAATCGGCTGTCCCAGCAAAGTATCCCGGACGCTTCCCCCAACAAAATAGGCTTCATAACCTGCTTCTTCGATTTTCCGCAAAACAGGAAGTGCTTTTTGGTATTCTATAGGCAACTGTTCTAATTTCATCTCTTTTTCCAATCCCTCAATAAATTCTGCCAAGTTTTACGAACAAACAAATCACACGGCAGTCAAAAAATCATTCTGTTTTTCCATCTTTTCGTTCAAAACGATAGCGGTCGCGCTGGTTGAATTTTTCCATATTTTTTTCAAAAACAGCGGTCAAATCGATGTCCATCGAGTTTGCCATGATCATCGTTACGAACAACACATCGCCCAACTCTTCAGCGACTGTATTTTCTTTCTCAGTTGGTTTTTTCTTTTTTTCTCCATAATGGTGATTGACTTCCCGTGCGAGTTCCCCCACTTCTTCGGTCAAACGAGCCATTTGTGCCAGCGGAGAAAAATAACCTGTTTTGAATTGCTGGATGTATGCATCTACTTCCAGCTGCATCTCTTTTAGTGTACGTTCTTTTTCCATTTTTCTCCCCCTTCTTCGTTATCTTAACAAAAATCAACGACTATTCCTAGACAGAGGGCCAAGAAATCGAGTGTTTGAGAGTCTGTTCAAAAGCTGACTTTCGGTATTAACTCAAAATCAGCTAAAACATGAAGAGCTATTTTACCTTTTTCGTCCTTAATTCTTGAAGCAAGACATGTTGTTCACGACCTCTCTTTAAACGGTGTTCAAAAACCAACTCCTTCGGCAATAATTCAAAAAAATACAAAATATGAAAAGCTATTTTCTATTTTTCTTCGTTATTGCTTGGAGCTGAGCGGTTTTTTCACGACCTCTCTACAAAAATAGACTGCCTTCTTCTCAAGAAAAGAAACAGTCCATTTTTGCTTTTAGCGACTTTTGTCAAATGACAATGTGTGCTCGAAGATTCGTTGATTCACTTCATTCGATAATTCTAAAAATGAATCTCGATCCCCCGATTCTAACGCTTGATCAATTTGTGCATAAAGAACATTCAGTTGCGATTCATATTCTTTTTCAAGAAAATACTGGTTTATTTTTTCTTTGTTTTCATCGCTGACAGTATCTTCCCAGCTGACAAAAGGATTTTCTTCTAAAATCGCCATATAATCGGCGTTTTGCCAAGCATTTTCAAATAAACACTCGACGTAGAGCGGTTCTTTCCAATTCAGCCGGATCTCATGGAAAATTTGATCCGTGTCTGTGAATTCTTTTCCTTGTAAAAATAATTTCAGCGGTTCGCCGCCGTTTGAAAGGTCCCGGATCTGCAATCCGCGTTTTGATTGATCCGCTTCTTCGATGAAATGGACATTGTTCAAAATCGCTTCATGATTTGCTAAATAATTCAAAATCCAAAAGACTTCTCTGCGGCTAAACGACACGTGATTGACCATCCAGTTCAAGAAATGTTTTTTCTCTTCTACGTCAATAAACATCTTGATCACCTCTCTGTTAAGTCTTCAAGTACGGATGCTGCCTCCATATCTCCTGGTTCATGATGCAGGTAATGGTGTAATAGAGTTCTTGCTTCTTCTAGTCTTCCTTCTTCTCTTAGGAAAAAGGCATATTCTTTCAAGAAATCTGGTTCGTGCTGTAATTCATGTGCCGCTTGTTCATAGTGGATAGCAGCATGAGTGAATTCTTCCAGCTCGTTGTATGCGTGAGCAAGATTCCATTCAGCATAAGGATTACCTTCTTCTTCCATTTGATTGATGACTGTAATCACTTCTTTATATTTTCCATCATTCAAGTACAAGTTACTTAATGTCAACAGTGTTTCATCTTGTTTTTCCCCTAATTCAAGTGCTTGAACTAATAACTGTTTTGAGCGCACTTTGTCATGCAGACGATAGGCATTTTCAGAAGCCAAATGATACAATTCGACTTGATAAGGATTTTCTTTGATTCCTTCTTCTAAGACAGCTTGTGCCTCTTCCAGCAGTTCTTCTTCTTGCAAAGCTTGTCCTAGGTATAGGTAAAGTGCTTGATATTGCGGATTGATCGTTCTCAATTCCTGCAAATAGTTGATTGCCGGTTCGTTGTTTTTTAATTGAAGATGTGTGAAAGCTAATTGGAATAGACGATCATCTGTACGTTCTTCTTCCAACGCATTCTCCAAAGGTTCGATTGCCGCTTCAAATTCACCTTGCATGCTCAAAGATGTTCCCAAGCGTTCTTGCATAGAAATATTTGAGATTTCTTTGATATTGCTGTTTGATAATGTCTCGTAAATAACAGCAGCTTCATTAAAACGATCAACAGAAAAATAAAGTTCTGCTAATGCAAATTGGATCAACGGCTCATCAGGAAGCAAGCTTGCAGCTTCTTTTAGTTTCGCTTCACTTACTTCTGGAATACCAATGACTTGATAAAGGTCAGCAAGTGCTAATAATCCTTGTGGGTAATAGTCGCTTTCTTTGGTGATTTTTTCCAGATATTCGAAAGCTTGATCAATTTCATCATTTTCAATGGCGATTTCTGCTAATGGAATATATACGCTGTCGTTTTCTGGGTATTGAACGGCTAATTGTTCAAAAATCTGTTTTGCTTCCTCTAAAAAACCGAGTGCCAGCAGTTCTTCTCCTAACTCAGCTAAAACATCTCCTGAATCTTCCTTCAATGCTTTTGTCAGCATAAGCTGTGCTTGTGCTAAATCTTCTTCTTCCAATGCACGCAGCATTTTTTCACTATATGTTTCCATCATTTTTCCCTCTTATCTCGCGAACGATATTTTGATAGTTTGCCATCATCTGAAGCAGTTCGTTTTCAGTTGGCGTTTGGTATCCTTTGATTATACCAATTTTTTCTAAAACTAAAATTGTTTTGCTCCGTTCTGCTAAAAAAAGTACATTTTGCAGATATTCTGCTGAAGAAATCTGGTCTGTCCAGCCGATTGGATAGCCCAATTTGCCCAGCCACCACAAAAAGTTCTTTTCTTTGAACGAAAAAGGTGCAGCTTCCATACTCCACAACAAATGGAAAACCATTCCTAAAAATTGTTTCATGTTATAGGAAAGTAAATGCCCATTCTCTGTCATATAAAATGCCTGCTCAAATAATTTACCATAATTATTCAAGTTTTCGTTACTTTCTTCGTAAAAACGGATCATTTTTTCTAACATGCCAGTCAAAGGCCGGGACATGATGTTCTCTTTTGCTGGATAATTTTTATAAAGCATTTGAAGAAATGAGTAGTCGCAGACGATACCGCAGCGGATAAACGTCAAAAAATCGACTGGTTTACCGTCTCTCTGCTTTTCACTGATGGTTCCATCATAAAAGATCGTTTCTGGATAATGATTGGTTTGCATGATTGGCTGGTTCATCTGGAGGATCGTTCGTTTCTCTGTCAGACTTCTTCCCATTGAGCGGATCGAAACGGGTATCAGCCACAGCTTGGAAGTCAACGGACTGTTCTTTTGAAAAAAAAGCGGCTAGATCCATGATTCCTTCATTGCCGAAACCAACGATCAGATACTCTTCTTTTTCAGGGAATTTTTTTGTAAAGCCTAATAAGTTTTCTAGTTCCGACAACTGGTTGCATTGAGGGCTGTTCGTACAAATATGCCAGTCGACTTTTGTCTGGTCTGGAAACAGCTGATTTATTTTCGCGGCAAATAAATCATAATAACGCTGATTTGTAACGAACAACATGTGGGTGTCATTTTCGGTTTCTTTTAGCTGACTGCTTAATGTCTTTCCGTAAAAAATGTTCGTTTTCTGGTTTGCCGAACGATAAATCATTTTCATCTGCTTCCCTCCTTTCTCTTATTTTACCATTAGTCCAGTGTTTCAAAAAGAAAAGCGCGCCGCTCAAACAAATGCGTCACTTAAATAACAGCGGAGTCAGTGTTAGGGTTATGTATGAATGGCTTTACTCCTTTTTTCGGTCCCTGCAGGCTTCTGCAAACAAAAAAACTCCCTTGCAGCCTTAGAGCCACAAGGGATTAAAACGCAAGATTATTTAACTGCGTCTTTCAATGCTTTACCTGGTTTGAATGCAGGTACTTTGCTAGCTGGGATTTCGATTTCTTCACCTGTTTGCGGGTTGCGTCCTTTACGAGCCGCACGTTCGCGAACTTCAAAGTTACCAAAACCGATTAATTGAACTTTTTCACCGTTAGCTAAAGCATCTTGGATAGTTGAGAATACAGCGTCTACAGCTGCAGTTGCATCTTTTTTAGTTAAATCAGTAGCTGAAGCAACTTTTTCGATTAATTCTGCTTTGTTTGCCATGGGATAGATTCACCTCCTCCAAAAGAGATATGATGTAAAACATCGATTTTATAAACATTTTGAGTGGTCCAAAATGTTTATCTAAAATATTGATCAAATTCAATATTCTGTTATCACGATAGCATATGAATCGCTTAATAGCAAGGTTTTTGCCGATTTTTAGCTGCTTTTTTTAGTCATAAAAACGTAACACATAAAAAACGTGATTTTTTTTGTCAAAAACCCATAGTTATGGTAAAATGCTCATTTTCTGCGTCTTGGAATGATGCGGATCGGTGTACCTTCAAACTCGAAGGCTTTTCTGATTTGGTTCTCTAAGAAACGTTCATAAGAGAAGTGCATCAGTTCTTCTTCATTCACAAAAATAACAAAGGTCGGCGGCTTGATTGCCACTTGTGTCGCATAAAAAATCTTCAGACGTTTTCCTTTGTCTGTCGGCGTTGGATTGATTGCTACAGCGTCCATGATCACATCGTTCAGAACAGCAGAAGAAACGCGCATCGTTTGATTTTGGCTAACTTGCTCGATTAATTCAGGCAAGCGGTTCAATCGCTGTTTTGTCACAGCTGATACAAAGATGATTGGTGCGTAATCCAAATATTGGAATTCTTCTCTGATCTCTTGTTCAAAGTCGCGCATCGTATTTGTTTCTTTTTCTACTAAGTCCCATTTATTGACCACGATGATGATTCCGCGGCCTGCTTCATGGGCATAGCCAGCTACACGTTTGTCTTGTTCTCTGATACCTTCTTCGCCATTAATGACCATTAAGACGATGTCCGAGCGGTCAATTGCACGCATCGCACGCATCACACTGTATTTTTCAGTATTCTCATAAACTTTACCGCGCTTGCGCATTCCTGCTGTATCGATCATCAAGAATTTTTGTCCAGATTCAGAAACAAAATGCGTGTCGATTGCATCACGTGTTGTTCCTTCAATATCTGATACAATCACACGATCTTCCCCTAAAATTGCATTGATCAAAGAAGATTTCCCAACATTCGGACGTCCGATCAAACTGAATTTGATCGTATCTTCATCTTCTTCATCTGCTTCTTCAGCAAAATGTTTGATTGCTTCATCTAGAATATCACCGATTCCCAGACCGTGGCTTCCTGAAACAGGATATGGATCGCCTAGTCCAAGTGAATAAAATTCATAGATGTCATTTCTCATTTCAGGATTATCGACTTTATTGACAGCCAAAATCACTGGTTTGTTACTGCGGTATAAGATCTTTGCTACCATCTCATCCGCATCTGTTACGCCTTCACGCCCACTTACAACACAAACAATTACATCTGCTTCTTCGATCGCGATTTCTGCTTGATGCTTGATTTGATCCATAAATGGCTCGTCACCTAAATCGATCCCGCCCGTATCAATAATGCTGAATTCTCGACCCAGCCATTCGCCTTTAGCGTAGATGCGATCTCGTGTTACTCCCGGAGTATCCTCAACGATCGAGATACGTTCTCCGGCAATACGGTTAAAGATCGTGGACTTGCCGACATTCGGACGTCCAACGATTGCTATAGTTGGATTTGCCATATTTTTTCCTCCTAGTCATGTCTTCAATCTTACTTAGTTTACCGAATGGCTTGGAAAGTTTCAAGCTTGTATTTCTTTTTCTAATGAAAACTGCAGCAGATCAGACAAAAAACTTAATCAAAAAAACAAATGATCCTGAAAATCTGATAAGCAGCTTTCGGATCATCTGTTTTTTCAAATTCTATACTTAAAAACTTCAGACAAACGAGTCTTTCTTTTCTCTGCCTATTCACAGAGGAAAAAAATATCCTAAAAAGTGCCTCATCCGTTTCTTTCAATGAAACGGATGATTCAAGCTTTATTTTTCAGAATCTTCGTCGTTTATTTCTGCATCTTTCAAAGCGTCCCCTAAGATGTCACCCATTGTAAAGCCAGTGTTTTCTTCTGGCATTTCATACGTTTCTTCTGCAGGTTCTTCTTCTTTTTCAGATGCAGGTTTTTCTTCTAATGCTTTGATGCTAAGCGCAATACGCTGTTCTTCTGGATGTACTTCCAAGACTTTGACTTGTACTTGGTCGCCTTCATGAAGAACTTCATGCGGTGTCGCGATGTGTTTGTGAGAGATTTGAGAAATATGCACAAGTCCCTCTACACCAGGAAATACTTCAACAAATGCGCCGAAGCTTGTCAAACGTTTGACTGTTCCTTCTAAAACAGAGCCGACTGGTGCTTTTGATTCAACATTTGTCCATGGTCCAGGCAATGTATCTTTGATAGATAAAGAAACACGTTCTTGGTCTGGATTGATCGATAGAACTTTCACTTTGACTTCATCGCCGACTGAAAGTGCATCGCTTGGTTTTGCAACATGGCTGTGAGAGATCTCTGATACATGGACCAATCCGTCGATACCGCCTAGATCGATAAATGCACCAAAGTTTGTCAAGCGTGCCACGCGTCCTTCGATTTCATCGCCTTCATGGATATTTGCCAATACTTCTTTCTTCTGTTCTTCTTTTTCGCCTTCCACGACTGCTTTGTGTGAAAGGATCAAACGATTTTCAGAAGGTTCGATTTCGATGATTTTGAATGTAAGAGTCTTGCCTTTGTATTCTGAGAAATCAGAAACAAAGTGATCTTCTACCATTGAAGCAGGAACAAATCCGCGTACACCCACGTCAACGACTAAACCGCCTTTGACAACATTTGTAACAGGGGCTTCGATGATTTTTCCTTCTTGGAAGTCTTTTTCGATATCTTCCCATACTTTTTTCGCATCCAAACGGCGTTTAGATAATAGATAGCTGCCGTTTTCTTTGTCTTTACCAATTGTGCTGATAACGACTAAGTCAAGAACATCGCCGACTTTTACAAGTTCGTGGATATCTTCAACTGGCAAAGTAGAAAGTTCTTTTGCTGGAACGACGCCTTCTACGCCTGCTCCTTCGATACCGACAACCACTTGTTTATCTTCAAGCGCTAGGACTTCTCCCTTAACGATATCGCCTACACTTACTTCTTGGACGCTTTTCATTGCGTCTTCCATTGACTGGTTATTATTTTCTGCTTGCGTTTGATCAAATTCTGTCATGACACTTGTCCTCCTAACCAACATTCTTCATAAAAATACAGTAATACAGTACTCATTTAATTTTAATTGATTTCTACTAAAAAATAAAGCGATTTCGTCCGCTTTTTTCTAAAAAACCGCTGTTTTATTTGATTTTTGCGTGTTTAACGAAACTTGCTTACTTCAAATAGCCTTTTTCTGCAATCACATTTTTGATTTCTTGGACGACTTCCGTGATTGATTTCCCTGTAGTATCTACTCTTACCGCGTCTTCGGCTTGTTTTAATGGTGAAACTTCTCGGGTTGAATCAAAATGATCACGTTCTTGGATTTCTTTTGTCAGCACTTCTAAATCGGTTGGGATGCCTTTTTCCAGATTTTCTTTGTAACGGCGTTCTGCACGCTCTGTCACGCTGGCAACCAAAAAGATCTTCACTTCTGCGTTTGGCAAAACAGCTGTCCCGATGTCTCTTCCATCCATGACGACGCCGCCTTTTGCACCGATGCTCTTTTGGATCGCGACCATTTCTGCTCTCACTTTGCCATGTGCTGCAACTTCAGAAACAGCATTTGTTACTTCTGGTTGTCTGATTGCATCCGTTATGTCTTCTTGGTCTGCATACACTCGCTGGCCGTCTTCTTGCTGTCGGAATGAGATCTCATGCTCTTTCGTCAGCTGTACGATACCTGCTTCATCGTTCAAAGCAACATCATGCTGAAGCGCCAAATAGGTCACAGCGCGATACATCGCACCTGTATCTGTATAAACATAATTAAATTCTTTTGCTAAAATTTTTGCAACTGTGCTTTTCCCAGAAGATGCTGGTCCGTCTATTGCGATACTGATTGTTTCCATCAAAAAACCCCTTCGTTAAAAAAAGAGGGCGGAAGCCAACTTCAACAAATGCTGAAATGCGGTTTTCTTCCTGCCTTCTTTCTATTTCTTGCTAAAATCATAAAAATGGTGAAACCATTTCATTACGCGGCAAAGGCAATTCTTTTGCCCGCTGCCGAAAATACTTCTGTACAAGAAGCGAGACTGGACTTTTACCGGCCAGTCTCTTCTAATCAGAATAATGCTGTCTTTTATTTTTTCTAAAAAACGCGCTCGATTATTTGATTTTTAATTCTTGTCCTGGATATAACATATAGTTATCCATAGTCATACCATTCAATTGTAATAATTCCTCAATTGAGATCCCAGCTCTTGCTGCTACTTGTTTTGGACCTTCGCCAGCTTGTACAGCGATCGTTGAGCCGGCTGCAGCAGTTGTTTCGCCTGTTTGGCCAGCTGCGTCTGTTGTTGCTGCACCTTCTGCAACTGTATTATCAGTTGTTCCGCCCGCAATTGTTTGATCTTCTGATGTTGGTGTTGTTTGAGCAGCGTTCGTATCTGCTGTTTCCACACTCGTATCTGCTGCTTCGTTTGTCGCAGCTGTCTCTGTTTCCGCAACTGTATCACTTGTTGTTTCTTCTGTTGATTCAACAGTTGATGATTCTTTCGTTGATGATTCTTTTGATTCTACAACGGAAGAAGTCGGTTCTGTTGAACTAGCTGCTTCATTGGAAGAAGAACCGTTTCTGATCCAGAAGTATGCTCCTGCTGGAATCGCGATACATAAAACAAGTAAAACAAGGAAGAGTGAAAGGAAAAGTGTATTTCCTTTTTTCTGTTTTCTTTGAGAACTTCTTGAAGTCTCATCATCCTCTGTTTCGTAGATTGGTTGTTCCCATGGTTCTTGTGTTTCGTTATTTTCTGGTGAATGATGTCTGTCTTTTCTGCTCACTTTTTTACCTCCTAATTGCTATCGACTGTATTATACCATAGTCAAATCTGTCTTGTACTAAAAAATCAATTCGGATTCTTTTTTTTAAATAAATTTATCAAAATAACTTCCCAGTCTTCTGTTTCTTTCTTTTTCTCTGCTTCCTGTCTCTCTGTGCTGCGTTTTGCTCCATCCAAATCACAGCATTGTTCTGGTTTTTCTTGAAGTGTTTCGCCAAAATAATCCATGATAAAAGTTCTGCGGCAGTTGGTTTCTTCAATGTATCGGATCATCTGCTCTAGCCGCTGTTGGTTTTCTTTTTCATTCGCACGTAATTTATCTAACCAGCTGGACGTGTCTGTCTGCTGAGTGATAGCCCACCATTTTTTCTGAAGCTCGTCAAAAGGGGCATCTTCTCCTTTTAGATGTTCCAGATAAAATTCGAAACTTTGGCGCTGCTCTCTTGACAGCTGATTGAAAAACCAATGAATACGCTCATCGCCTTCTTGGTAAAGCAAAATTGCTGAACTCGGCTGCTGATCTCTGCCAGCACGACCGATTTCCTGCACATAGTTTTCTAAGCTGTCAGGCAGATCATAATGGACGACCAAACGGATATCCGGTTTATTGATCCCCATCCCAAATGCATTCGTAGCAACTAATACTTGCAGTTGGTTCGAGTTGAATTGCTGCTGCAGCTGCCTCCGCTGGCTGGCATCCAGCCCACCATGATAGTAGCCGGCAGCAAAATAAGGCCGAAGTTGTTCATACACGGCTTCTACTGTTTTCTTAGTCGCACAATAAACGATTGCTGCTCCTTTTGTTTGTGAAAGGATCGTTCGCAATTCCGTTTCTTTTTGGTTGGTTTCCTGAACAAATAACGTGATGTTTTCGCGATTGACAGAATGTTTGACGACTTTCGGCTTTTCTGAGAACAGTACGGTTTCGATATCTTTTTGGACTCTCGGAGTTGCTGTAGCTGTCAAAGCTAGTGTTGTCGGCTGTCCTAATAAAGCAATCGATTCACCTAACCGCTGATATTCTGGGCGGAAATCAACACCCCATTGCGAGACACAGTGCGCTTCATCTACGACAAACAAAGCGATTTTTTGTTGTTTCAATGCCCGGAGAATATCGGATTGCAGAAGCATCTCAGGACTAAGAAACAAAAATTTATAGGCGGAAAGATGCTTTTGGACATAACGCTTCTCGCTAGTTGACAATAAACTATTATAGGCAACTACGTGTTTCTCTCCTTGTTTTTGCAGCTGCAATACTTGATCTTCCATCAAAGAAAGCAGAGGCGAAACAATGACAACAAGTCCCTCTTTCAAATAACCCGATAGCTGATAACACAAACTTTTTCCCATACCTGTGGGCAAGATTGCCGAGACATCTTGGTCATTTATCAAGGAATCAATGATTTCTTCTTGACCCGGCCGGAAAGAATCATAGCCGAAATAATGATGCAAGGCTTGCTTCAGTCGTTCCATTTTCTTTCTCCTTTCAGGTGCTGGATTTGATAAAGTCTGAATTCGCCATAATCCAATTGTCCAGATGGCGAAACTTCTTGATAACGCCAGTCTTTGATAGGCGTTTTTAATTTTTCCAATACCAGTATCGTTTGTTCTGAAATAAATTTTTCATAGGGAAAATCAGAGAAAAAAAGCGCCCATTCAATCAAGTGATCCGCCAACGTCCCTGCTTTCAGCTGTCGTTTCTTCAAAATCATTTCTTTCGTCTCTCCTGCCAAAACCATCTGTCGCGTGACCAGCATGCTTTGATTGAGATTCTGACGAAGCACATCCTTCACAAGAACATAAAGAACGAAATCTGTTTTTGTTTCCAGCGCCGCTAACAAAGCATGCACAGCTTCTGCTTGGATGAGACTTACTTCAAAAGTATCTTTATCTGCCGCCGTCAATTGATAAGGAAGCTGGCCTATCTGGTCTCTTCCTGTCAGCTGATTGGCCAAAAAATCTGCTTGTTCTTTCGGCAATTGTTGAAACAGCTCATGCCATTCTTCATAAAAACGCTCTGCCAATGTTTCTCTATCTTCCGTTGCCAACCAGCTTTTGATCTTCATTGTATAAAAAGGACTGGTTTCAATCGGTACATATTCTTTCTGTTGGATAGAAAGATTTGAGATCACTTGCACAGAAAATTTCAATAACCGCCAAGAAATTTCTGCTGTGCGGCCGTATCGTCCAAAATCGACTTGATAGATTTTGCGCTTTTGCAAATAATTCTGCCCTTTTTCGGTAATAACTGCTTCGTTCTCTGTTCGTTTGATCAGCTGCTGCTCCGCTAATTGCTGGATTATTTTTTCAAAATCTGTTTTCTTGAGTTTTGGTATGCTTTGGTGGGCGGGTAAAAGCTGTTCAAAAAAACTATACAAAAGAACAGAACTTGTCCGTTTTCCTGTCAGCACTTGATAAAGCGTACTGATTCTTCGCTTGTCACCTGATGAAAATAACGTTAGAATGTAATCAAACATCATGATTCTCCTTAAGTTAGGATGGTTGAAATGGCATTATTATGTAAAATCGTTCCTGAGCGGTGCATTGCTTGCGGCTTATGCCAGCTGGCTGCGCCAAAGATTTTTGATTATGACGAGGAAGGTATCGTCTTATTTGCTCAAGAACCCGAAGCCCATCAGCAATTTGTAAAGCAAGCTGATGAAGCGGATGTAAAAAAAGCTTATCAGAAATGTCCGGTTCGCGCAATTCTTCTAGAAGAACAATCTTGACTTCATTTATAGATACGCAAAAACACCTGCAGAGTTGAAAAGCTCAACTTTGCAGGTGTTTTTCTTTTTCTATTCAATCACGGCTTTTTATTCTTCGCCGCACAGTCTATAGATAGCTTCAGCATAGATTGCCATTGCTTTATACATGCTGCTTAATTCCCAACGTTCATTTGCTTGGTGCATAAAGTCTGGTGTATCAGGGAACATTGCGCCAAACGCCACGCACTGGTTCATTGTCCGGGCAAATGTTGCGCCGCCGGAAACAAAAGGCTCTGTCATGTCGCCTGTGATGTCGCGGTACGTACCTAATAAAGCTGTGACTAATTCACTGTCTCTTGGTACATACAATGAATCTAAGAAATCGAATTCGCTGTAAGTAAGGTCATATTTTTGTACAGCTTCTGCTAATTTCTCAACGATTGCTTCTTTTTCAATCGTTACAGGAATACGCATATCTACGCCGATTTTTGTTTGTTCTGGTTTGATTTCTAAGCTGGCAAAGTTCATTGTCAATTCTCCAGAAGGTTCGTCTTCTGTTTTTCCAACAACGTTTTCGCCTGTTGCGTTTTCTTGAACTAATTTTCCTAAGAAATCGATTGGTCCAAATTCAAATACTTCAGACAATGCAATCGCTAAACGCGTGATAGCATTTGTTCCTTGTGGGGCATCTTTTGCATGGATGCTTTTTCCAAGAACAACGATTGAATCCCCTTTGTCTTCGAAATCAAACCCATGAGCAGTTAATTTTTCTTTGACTTCTGCTAATTTATTTCCTGAATATGGTGCAGAATCAGGTACAACATTCAATGCACCCCCTGCTTTGACAGAAAATTCATCTGTTCCTGGTCCAGTCAAGTAAGCTTGCAATAGACCTTTTTCAGCATAGATCAACGGGAATTCTGCATCTGGTGCAAAACCGCGTGTGATTCCTTCTTCTTTTTCATTGTATTTTTCTAAACAGCGCCATAGATTTTCTTCGTCTGTTCCGAAAATAAAACGAATACGTGTGTTGAATGTCACACCTGCGTCCATTAATGCTTTCACAGCATACATCGCTGCGATAGAAGGACCTTTATCATCTTGCGAACCGCGGCCGACTAACCAGCCGTCTTTGACAGTTGGTTCAAATGGTTTGCTGTCCCAATTGTTTTCGTCTCCCGCAGGCACTACGTCCATATGGCATAAGATACCGAAAAGTTCGTCACCTTCACCGATTTCAGAATAGCCATAGTAGCCTTCTGGATCCTTGAATGTCTTGAACCCTAATTTTTCGCTGATTTCTAAAACTTTGTCCAGCGCTTCGATTACTTTTGAGCCAAACGGATGTCCTTCACCTGAATCTGCTTCATCTAACACAGATGGGATACGGATCAGTTCGCTCAATGCAGAAAGCGCCTCTTCATGATGTTGTTCAGTTACAAATTGTTTCATTTTTTCTACCTCCTATTTAAATAAAAGGGGTCGGGGGCCGCCAAACTTAGCATTAGCGCATCTATTTCACGGCCTCAGCCTCTTGTTGAAAACAATTACTTTTTAATGCTTTAAGAAGCCATTTCGAAAAGCAGATGCTTTTGACAAAATGACTTCTTTTTTCAAGCTGGATTTACTGTGATCTTTAAGATTAAAGTACCGCAGCAATACCTAAGATGATACAGATTGCTACAAACAAGATCGCAATCAGTTTACCTGTAAATTTCCACCAAACAGAAACGTCGAAACGAGCGATTGCAACAGCACCCATTACGATAGCTGATGTTGGTGTGATCAAGTTAACAAGACCTGAAGCAGATTGGTAAGCTGTGATAACTAAGTCTTTACCAACGCCTGCAAATTCACCCATTGGTCCCATGATTCCCATTGTAGCCGCAGCTAAACCAGAAGTTGATGGGATCAAGAATGACATTGGGATATAGAAGATGAATGTTAGGATCAAGAATACGCTTGATGACAAGCTGCTCAATCCTTGTTCGCCCCAATGCAAGATAGTATCAGTGATCAGACCATTGTTCATGATTACTTGGATACCACGGGCAACAGCTACGACGATCGCAACACCGATCAAGTCTGAAGCGCCAGCTAAGAATTCAGAAACAAATTCAGATTCTTTTAGTCCATATGTGAAGGCTACAACGATTGACATCACTAAGAACAACATAGTGATTTCTGGGAAGTACCAATCACCTAGAGGAAGCAGATCTTTACCAATTACTGTACCTAATACAGGCAAGTTTGATAACCAGCTTGCAAAAGATTCAAAGATCGTGAAGTTTTCATTCAATGTTGTCCAAGGAATCAAACTAATAATCATGATACCAAAAGTGATAAAGAATAATACATTGACATATTTTTGTTTTTTCGTGATTGTTTCTTGGCGTTCGATTGAATCGATATCAAAATGTTTGATATCTTCTTCACGCTGATTGTAAACAAGTGATTTGGTTGGATCTTTCTCGATTTTTGAAGCATAACGGTAAACGTAAATGATGGAGATGCCTAACAAGACAACGAACATCAAGAAACGCAAACCAATACCTTCACCCATAGAAATACCGACCGCTTGTGAAGCCACACCTGTCGCAAATGGGTTTACCGTAGAAGCCAGACAGCCGACCTGTGAACCAACTAATACAATGGCTACAGCGACAACAGTATCAAAACCAACAGCCATCATAACAGGGATCAGCAACGCGTAAAATGGAATTGTTTCTTCTGCCATCCCATAAGTTGAACCGCCTAGTGCGAACAAGAACATCAATACAGGGATCAGCATTTTTTCTTTGCCTTTGAATTTCTTCACGACTGATCCAATACCTGCATCTAGTGCGCCTGTTTTGTTGACGATTCCCAAGAAGCCCCCAACAACTAAAATAAAGAATGAAATCGGAATAGCCGCTGGTGTTTCTTTTGTTAATTCTCCAGCTGGTACCCCAAGCATCCCATTGATCGGAGCCATAAAGATGTCCCACAGACCTTGTGGATTTTGTTCTACTCGTTCATAAGACCCAGCAATGATGTTGCCTGCATCATCAATACTGTAATGTCCAGCTGGAATGAACCAAGTAAGTACAGCGATTACTGCGATAATAATGAATAAGACCGTATACGCTGATGGCATTTGGAATTTTTTCTTTGTTTGTTCCATTTTATTCTCCCTTTCTTTTTCTCATTTTAGACCAAAATCGGCCTTACTGTTATTTTATCAAAAAGTACGGCATAACAAAACAAAAAACTCATAATAAAACTATTTTTTGTATGAAATTTTTACACCGCTGACTTTCCTGCTCCTCCTCCTTCTTCATAAAATTCTTTTATTCAAAACAATTGTAGCGTTTTCTGTTTCATGCTAAACAAAAATATTTATCTTTTATAAAGAGAGCAATTTCACATTTATAAACAGAAAATTTATTTTTATTCATTTTAACAAAATATACGCATATCCGATTAATAATACGCTTTCATTATGATGGTTATTGTATGTTCTTTCATTAAAAAAATTTAATAAAAAAGTCATATTTACTTTTTTACCATATAAAAAAACTCTCTCGGCTGTTTTTATACACGAGAGAGTTTCACTGATAGTATCCAATTTTGGGGCACTCTGCGTTTACTTAGGCATCGTGCGTGCTTGTTCCAATTGATTTTGTTTTCTTGCTAACCATGGAAGCAATTTTGCATGCAGCACAAGGAAAGCGGCACTAACGATAAATCCTTTGATCAAGTTAAATGGAAGAATACCGATCAGGATGTAGTTTGCTAAAGGCATTCCTAGCATTTGTTGCGCATTCAAGCCGAAGAACATCAAATATAATGGTGTGATAACAAAGTAATTTGCCACACTCATGAATGCTGTCATTGCCAATGTTCCAGAGATAACGCCCCAGAATTTGTTGCGGCCGACAGAATGTTTTTTGCTTCGGAAGAAATAGAAAATCGGTAACGTATAGATCATTGATGCCAAAAAGCTGGCTGTATCTCCAACTAAATTGTCAGGTGAGAACCCAGTTGTCATCAAATGCAGCACGGAGCGTAAAAATGCTGTGACGATTCCGGCTAAAGGTCCAAATAAAAACATACTGATCAATACGGGGATATCACTGAAATCGATTTTCAAGAAACTAAATGCTGGCATGATCGGGAACGCAATGTATTGCAAAACCAATCCAATGGCTGCGAATAATGCAACTGCAACCATTTTTTGTACTCGGGTGTTCTTCATATTAAAATCCTCCTGTTAGGACTCTTCTTCAGCGAACTATTTGATTTCCTTTTGAACAAAAAACAAAAAACTCTATTTTCTCAGGGAAAATAGAGTTAGAGTTATCTGATCAAAAGCGAATCAAATAAGCCCTATCTTCTTTATCCAGACTTTACTGTCGGTATCGGAATTTCACCGATTCAGCCATTTCCGAAGAAACGGGTCGTGGACTATTACCACCGGTCGGGAATTTCACCCTGCCCCTGAAGACGAACCATATATTATTTTTCTTACAATGATTATTATACATGTTTTTAAAAGAAACGCAATTATTTTTACTTACAAAAAGGAAGTGACTATTTTGCTTGATTCAACAAACTGCTGATTTCTTTTTTGTTTAGTTCGCGATATTCGCCTGGACGCAAGCCTTGGAGCGTCAAGTTCCCATAACGTTCGCGTTTTAATTTCTGTACCGGAAGCCCCACTGCTTGAAGCATATTCTTGACTTGGTGGTTTCTTCCTTCATGAATCGTTAATTCAACGATACTATGATTGGTTTTTGGATCAACAGATAAAATCTGGAAATTTGCTGGCGCTGTTTTGTAACGATCGATGCGGATTCCTTTTGTTAAAGGCAGCAACATCGATTTTGTCGCGATTCCTTTGACTTTTGCCACGTAAACTTTGTCGACTTCGTGTTTTGGATGCGTCAATCGCTGCGCAAAGTCGCCGTCATTTGTCAGCAGCAGTAACCCAGAAGTATCATAATCCAAACGGCCAACTGGATAAATCCGCTCTTTGACTGAAGGAAGCAAATCTGTAACAACTTTTCTTCCTTTGTCATCCGCAACAGCTGAAATAACGCCTTTTGGTTTATAAAGCAGATAATACCCGTATTCTTCTTGATAGATCGGCACTTCATCGACTTCAATCTGGTCATGTTTCCCAACTTTGACCCCTAATTCTCTGATTGTTTGTCCGTTTACTTTTACTCTGCCTGCTAAAATCAATTCTTCCGCTTTTCTTCGGGAAGTGATTCCGGCGTGGGCGATCACTTTTTGAACTCGTTCCATCACTCTTCTCCTTCATTAAATCGATCATAAAAGAGATCCAGCGGTGCATCTTCTTCCATAGCGATTTCCATTTTTTCAATATCCGGCAATTCTTTCAATGATTTCAAACCGAAATAATCAAGGAAATAATCGGTCGTCCCATATAAAATCGGGCGCCCTGGTCCTTCGACTCTGCCTTTTTCTTCAATCAATTTGCTGACGACTAATCGTTGGATAGGTCCAGAAACTTGGACACCTCTGATTTGTTCGACTTCCACTCTCGTGATCGGCTGCTTATACGCAATGATTGCTAATGTTTCTACTGCCGCTTGCGAAAGTGTACTTGATGAGGCTTGCGCATACTTTTTCAGCAAGGGTGCTAATTCCTTTTTCGTCGTCAAAACGAAATGGCTGCCTGCTTCTAGTATATGCAGCGCTGAATGCTCATCTTCTTGATATTTTTTTGCTAATGATTGGATCAGCGTCAAAACAGTCTCTTCATTTGTATCAAGCAAATAGCTGAGGCCTTGCGCATCGATTCCTTCTTCGCCGACGATAAACAAAACGGCTTCTAATTCAGTCAATTTATCCATTATTTGTATCTCCTACTGCTGGGTAAAGCATGATTGATCCATAATTATTTTCTTGCTCTGCAATGATTTGTCCATTTTTCATCAATTCCAAGACAGCCATGAAGGTCGTGATTACTTCTTTTTTTGAAGGAACAGAAAAAAAGGACTCAAAAGAACAGCCGCCTTGACTGACTTTCAATTTGGTTTCAATAAAAGCCATTCGTTCTTCGATCGTTGTATCATCTGGTGCGATCGTACTTTCGACTGTTTGCGAAAACTTGTTTTTTTCCAAAATCGATTGGATTGCTCGAAATAAATCGACTTTTTTTACTTGTCCTCTTTTCAGCGGTGCTTCTGTATCAGCAAGATCATCGATTTCCATTGGTTCTTTGGTAAAGTACAAGCTTCTTTCTTCCGCTTTTTCGGATAGCTGAGTTGCAGCATATTTATATTTCCGGTATTCCAATAACTGAGCAACCAGTTCTTCACGGGGATCTTCTTCCCAAAATTCCTCTTCTTCTTGTGAAAAATCTTGGACAGGAAGCAGCGTCTTACTCTTGATTGCCATCAAGGTAGCGGCCATCACCAGATATTCGCCGGCAACTGCTAATTCCAAGTGCTTCATTGTATGGATATAATCCATGTACTGCTCTGTGATCGCAGTGATCGGGATATCATAAATGTCGATCTCCATTTGCTGGATCAAGTGCAGCAGCAAATCTAACGGACCTTCGAAGATATCCAATTTGATATTGATCTCAGTCAAACTATTCACTCTTTCTTATTGGTTTGCCATTTTGTCAAAAACAGCTTTGTTGCTTCTGTATGATCGAATTGTACATTTGGATATTTTTCTTGTAATTCATCAAGCATCTGATATCCGATCTTTTCTCCTCGATATGAAGGATTCAGCGAAATATCATGCACGATCAAATGTTCTTTGTCTAACCATTCAACACCAATGACTCCTTGGATATTCGTTGAGTCTTCAGGAGTATAGAAAAATAGTTCAAACGCAGGATCTGTTTCATAAGTATCGATCTCTTTCAGTAAAGAAAACCGCTCACTCATCTTCTTGTGAAAACTCAAAAGTCCCATGGCGATTTTTCGATTTTCTTTGCGATAGTACGTTAACATTAGGCTCACCTTCCTTTGATCAAGCTCTTGGGAAATGCTGTTTATAAACGTCTGTCATTCTTTTCTTCGTAATGTGTGTATAAATCTGAGTAGTTGAGATATCTGCATGACCCAGCAATTCTTGGACCGTCCGCAAATCTGCTCCATTTTCCAAAAGATGGGTCGCAAAACTATGGCGCAGCGTATGCGGTGTAACTGTTTTATATACGCCTGCTTCCCGCACGATTTGTTTCAAATTTTTCCATATTCCTTGGCGCGACAATCCTGTGCCATGGTTATTGACGAACAGATGCGTTTCAGAATCATTTTTGACTAGCAGCGGACGCACTTCATCCAAATACCGTTCCAACCAGCGGATCGCATGATCTCCCAACGGTATGATCCGCTCTTTATCGCCTTTACCAATCGTTTGGACAAGGCCAAGCGAAAGATGGAGATCGCCTAGTTTCAAGCCGACTAATTCACTTACCCGCATCCCAGTCGCGTACATCACTTCAAGGATTGCCCGGTCACGAATGCCCAGCAGCTTTGATGTGTCAGGTGCTTCGATGATTTTTTCCACTTCGGCTAACGTCAAAGTACTTGGCAGCTTTTGTGCTTTCTTTGGTGTATCGATATGCTGCATTGGATCATGATCAGTCACTCGTTCTTGCCGAAGAAACTGATGGAATCTTCGCAAGGCCGAAATCGTCCGTGTGATCGTTGCTGCTGCTTTTTTTTGTTTGTTCATTTCTTCTAAATAGCTGATGACCAAGTAACGATCGACTTGCTGCCAGCTCGTGATATCCTGTTCCTTCAAAAAGGCAAGGTATTGTTCCAAATCGCGTTCGTAACTCTTGCGTGTGTTTGCAGACAATCCTCGTTCGATATTCAAGTAGTGCAGATATTCGGTAATTTGTTCATTCATGATAATCCACCTCGCGCCATTCTATCATAACAGATACCGGTGTATTTCGGTAGTCTGTAATTTAGAGGTTGTGAAAATGACGTTCTGCTTCAAGAATTAAGAATGAGCAATTAGAAATAGCTCTTCATATTTTTAATTGCTCAGACTCAATTCCGTAGAAGCAGTCATTTGAACACCGTTTATAGAGGTTGTCAACGAGCTGATCAGCTTCAAGCGGTAAGACTCTTTTTTTCTGGGAAATAGCTTTCTATATTTTCCAGAAAAAAAGCTTATCGCCGCAGGAGCTAGCTCGTGAACACCGTTTATTAGAGGTTGTGAAAGAACCGTTCTGCTCCGAGCATTAAAAAGGAACTTCGTAAAATAGCTCCTCATATTTGCGGAATTTCGATTTAATGCCTAGAAAGCTGGTTCATTGAAACCTTTTCATTTCCACCGAAAGAAGAAACCCGCAAAACAATTGGACTTGTTTTGCGGATCACTGAATTTGAGTTGTCAGAAGTGTTTCTTTTTGAAACGGCTTCGCTCCTATTATTTTGATTCAAGTTTTTCTTGGCATTCCTTACATACACCATGAAAAGTCAGCCGATGATCTTTAACTAAAAAATGATAACGTTCTTCAACGATTTTTTCCACATCGCCCAAAAGATCTTCTTCTACTTCTTCGATATTCCCGCATTCAAGACATAACAAATGATGGTGGAAATGTTTTGCGCCTTCTTTACGGAGATCATACCGAGCAAGCCCGTCATCAAAACTGATTTTATCGACGATTTTCAATTCCGTCAAAATCTCTAGTGTTCGATAAACTGTTGCCAGCCCGATTTCTGGACTTTTTTTCTTAACTAGAAAGAAAATCTCTTCAGCAGAAAGATGTTCTTTCTCATTCTCTAATAAAACCAGCAGCGTAGATTCTCTCTGGGGTGTCAGCTTGAACCCTGATTCGTGCAGCTGTTGTTTTGTTTTTTTCATTGCAGCAAGAGCATTCATAGGTGATTCCTCAATTCTCACAGATTATAATTATTATAAACAAAAAGATAGAACTCGCATTTCAAATTATAATAATTATAAGATAGCTGCAAGAAACATGCAAGTCATTCTCAATTCGATTTTTTACTTAATTTTGTCACACCATCTTCTTGGATGATCAATCTTTGCTTCATCAAATTTCCTAACGCGCGTTTAAAGGCTCCTTTGCTGATACCAAACGCTTGCATGATTTTTTCAGGATCGGATTTATCTGTTAAACCGATTTGCTGATCTTTTGAACGTTCTAAAATAGTCAAGATCATTTGTGCATCGTCGCTGATTGCTTCATGGGCTCTTGGTTTCAATGACAGATTCAATACGCCATCTGGACGAGCACCGATGATTCGTCCTTGAACGACTTCACCTAAACGCGGTTCGCGAAAACGTTCAGAAGGATGGATAAAACCGACATAGAAATCTTCTGTCAAGACATAAGTGCCTGCTAATTTCAAACGGTAAACCGTCCCTGTAACGTCTTTATTCTTCATTTCTTCTGTACCGAATTTGCTTAATGATTTAAAGATCTTCTCATCTGCGATCGTTCCCCAGATACGATCTTTGCTGTCAACACGCAGCGCAATCATCAAGCGATCACCTTTTTTAGGCCACAATTCGTGCATCGTTGGCAATTCATCTAGAGACACTGCCATTTCTTTGTCTGGAAGGCCGATGTCGACGAAGACACCAAGATCTCTTCTAGAAGCTGTAACTGTCCCAAATGCATAATGGCCGATCCGGCTTTTTGGTACGTTTGTCGTGAAGCGTTTTTCTTGTTTTTGGTTCTCATAACCAAAGCCTTCGACTGCTTCACCTAGCTGATGCTCGCCTTCTGTTTTGTCTAATTTGAATGTCTGACCGTTTTTTTGGACAAAATAACTTTGTTCGTTTTCGTCAGTGATCATCCCTGTAAAAATCGTTGCTAATAAATTATTCATTGTTTCTCCTTTTAAAAAAATCTCTTTGATCCGTCGATTCATCATAGCATAATAATTTGATGTTTGATAGTAACCTGAATAGAAAAAGCGCGAGTTCCCTTATAAAAATGCGGAAAAATGAGTTATCTTCTTCAGTTTTCGAAAAAAGGAAAATCCCGAAAAATCAACAAATGATTTTTCGAGATCTTTATTCATTTTATACGTTTCGTTTTAGTTGCTGCCGTTTCCGCCAAACCAACCTGTTTTACAGTTGATCGTCACGATATAAAATGGCAAAGCACTTTTGGCGATCCCTTTCATCAAAGCAGAGTCTGTCGAAGTGGCAAAAAGATTGTAATACCCTTCGCCGTTTTCGATTCTGACTTTTTCCAGCGTATAGCCGCCTTCAACGATATACCCTCTTTGGATCGCTGTAGCAATTACGCTTTCTTTGACACCAGGCGCCCAATTCCATGCTGAATTTGATGAATCAGCGATGTCGCTTTGTCTTGTAGCCATGATCGGCTGGTTAGCTGAATTACTTTGTGAAGCCGATGCAGAAGAACTTTGTGACGCTTTTTGTGCTTGTTCTTTTGCTTGTGCTTCAGCCGCAGCTCGTGCAGCTGCTTGAGCTGCCGCTGCTTCCTGCGCTTTTTTCTCTGCTTCTTGTTTTTCTTTTTCAGCTTTTTCTTGCTTTTCTTTCTCTGCCTTTTCTTTGGCAGTCAATGTGTCTGATACTTTCTTAAGCTGTGTTTTCAAGTCTTCTGCTAAGTCAGGATTCTTGATTTTATCGACAGCTTCTTTTGCTTTGTTGTATTGGTCTCGGTTCGCTGATTCAAGCACATCGTCTTTATAAACAACTGCTGTTTGTTTTTTCGCTTCCTGCAATTGTTCATATTGCGTTTTTGCTTCTGTCTGTGCTTTGCTGATCAATTGCTCAAATCCATTCTCTGCATTCGCTGATTCTTCAGAAATTTCAACGGCTTGATCAGCTTTCAGCAATGGATTCTCTGCCATTTGATCATTTTCGATGACAGGTTTGGTAAACAACTCATTCGTTTGTTGGATCGTCTTGATTTTTTCTTCGATATCTTGATAGGTCTTTTCCATTTCAGGATATTCTTTTTCATCTTTGAATGTATCCAGCTCTTGTTTTAATTTCGTTAAATCTTGTCCCAGCATATCTGTCTTGATATATTCATGGGCATCATCGTAATAAAAAGCAAGCAGCTGATTTTCCATTTGATCCACTTCACGCTGTCTTTGCTCGATGGCAGCAGCTTTTTCTGCTTGGACTTTTTGCTGATTATCATAAAAAGCCCATCCGCCGGCACTCAAAATAATGATTGCAGCAGCTAGCCCGTACCACTTCTTGCGATTGCTTTTACGTGGTGCAGATTTTATTTCTGTCTGTTTTAACGGCGTTTTTTGCTCCGATTCAGTTTCAGCTGCTTTTGTTTCAAGAACTTCTTTTTTTGATGTCTCTTGCTTGCTGGTTTTAGATTCTGAAACTTTTTCTTCTGGTATACTTGGTTCATCTTCGGTCGTTGATGCTTCTTCTTCGACAACAGAAGTTTCCGCCACTGGCTCTGAAATAGGTTCTGGAACAACTTCTTCAACAGATTCAACGTTTGCGGGTTCTTGTTCTTTGTTGTTTTCTTCTATCGGTGCTGCCGGTTTTTCAGCTATTGGCTCTTCCGCCTCGATTTCAGCTTGAGTTGGCTCTTCTTTTTCGGCTGGTACTTCCGGTTCTTCAACAGGAATGGTTTCCGAACTTTCTGGTTTCTCTGTTGTTTCTGCGGATTGTTCTGTCTCGGTTGGTGCTTCTTCTGTCATTTCCGCAGCTGGTTCTTCGTTGACTTGAGAATTCTCTGTATCTACGCTGCTTTCCTCACCTGCTGTGTTTTCGGTTTGGACTTTTTCATGGATCTGTTTCAACAATTCTTCTGCATGTTCTCTATCGGTATCTTCGCGATGAGCCCGTATGTACGCAGCTAAAATCGAATCGTCTTCTAAATCATCTTCTGTCTCTTTTGGGTCATCATTTTTTGATTGCTTTTGTTTTTTCTTCAAAAATTTGATATCAGCTTCTGTTAATTTATCGTTTTCATTTGCTGTCGCGTCTCCAGCAGTCTCTGATTGATGGAATAACTCCATGACTGATTCTACTGGGAGGTCTTTCAACTCTGACCATTCGATAGGATCATTCAACTCAGTGTCTGGAAAGTTTGTTTGCTCAACGTTATTTTTTGGATCAGCAGTTTCAGTTTCTTTGTTTTTTACTGTCTCTGCTTTTCCGCAATCCGGACAAGTTTCTTGATCTTTTGGCAAGTCAGTTTCGCAATTCGGACATTTCTTTACCACTTAGCGATCGGCTCCTTTGATTCAGTTTTACACTAACATTTAATCTACCATATTCTTAGAGATCCGCCAATAGCATATTCTAACGATTTTAGAGAAACAAAGGAAAATTTATTTTTTGAGACAGAAAAAAAGCTTGCGGTCGGCTGACTGCAAGCTTCTTTCGTCCTATTTTTTCTTTCTTCAAGAAAGAAAAAAACAGAGATTTTATTCTAAAAAGTCTTTTAATTGTTTTGAACGGGAAGGATGGCGTAATTTTCTCAAAGCTTTTGCTTCGATTTGTCGGATACGTTCACGCGTTACACCGAATACTTTACCGACTTCTTCCAACGTTCTTGTTCTTCCGTCATCTAAACCAAAACGAAGTCTCAAGACGTTTTCTTCACGGTCTGTCAATGTATCAAGCACATCTTCCAGTTGTTCTTTCAACAATTCATAAGCTGCATGTTCTGCAGGACTCGTTGCTTCTTGGTCTTCGATGAAATCGCCTAGATGTGAATCATCCTCTTCACCAATCGGCGTTTCTAGAGAAACTGGTTCTTGTGCAATCTTCAAGATTTCACGAACTTTCTCTGTTGGGAGATCCATTTCAGCACCGATTTCTTCCGGCGTTGGTTCTCTTCCTAAATCTTGCAGTAATTGACGTTGGATACGAATCAATTTATTGATCGTTTCCACCATATGCACAGGGATACGGATCGTACGTGCTTGGTCAGCAATCGCACGAGTGATTGCTTGACGGATCCACCAAGTTGCATAAGTTGAGAACTTGAATCCTTTGCGGTAATCGAATTTTTCAACAGCTTTCATCAAGCCCATGTTTCCTTCTTGGATCAAGTCTAAGAATTGCATACCCCGACCAACATAACGTTTCGCAATACTTACGACCAAGCGAAGGTTCGCTTCAGCTAATCTTTGTTTTGCTTCTTGATCGCCTTCTTCGATTTTCAGCGCAAGCGCAACTTCTTCTTCAGCAGTCAGCAGCGAAACACGGCCGATTTCTTTCAAATACATACGCACTGGGTCATTGATTTTTACTCCAGTAGGCGCTGAAAGATCTTCTTCTTTTGCTTCCTCTGCTTTTTTCTCATTGCTTTTCAAGCTGTGTACAGAAGGTTCGCCGTTTTCATCAACGACACTGATACCTGCATCTTCTACTCGTTGGATCAGCTTATCCATCGCATCCGCATCAAGCGTGAATGGTGTTGCTAATTTATTTGATAGATCATCGTAAACAACCTGTCTTTTGGGTTTGTTTTCTTTGATAAAAGCTGCTACTGCTGCTTCATACTTTTTCTTGTCTATTTCGTTTGCCATAAAGAAGGCCCCCTTCAAGTAGCTATTTGGCTTGTTTTAACTGTTTCGTCAAATTAATGATCTCGATTGCCAATTCCAATTCCCACTGTTTGTTGCCTGTTCGTCTGGCTTCTTGCTGCTGTTGTTTTTTTATATTTATTTCTTCAGCTAGTCCAGATTTATCGATAACATCCAGCAGATCTTGGATTTCGCGAGGCGAACTTTCACTCGCAACGCGCAAATAAGCAACTTCCACCACTAATTGCCGCAACTTTTCATCTTGCAGGAAATCTAGGAATTCTGCAAAGTTGAACCCATTGTTTTCTTGTGACAAATACGCATCAAGCAAAAAATAAACCTCTGCATATTCATCGTGAACAAATTGAAACTCTTGTTCTTTCAAAAGTCCTCTTACCGCAGTCTCATTGAAAATACGATAAAGCAAAATCTGCTCTGCCTTTTCGACACGAGTAAGCGGACGATTTTTCTGTTTGGACGGTTGTGCTGCCGGAGAAGTTTGCGGTACAGGCATTGCTTCTTGCTGTACTTCTCGTTTGAATTCCCTCACTTGTTTCTGCAAGGTTTCCCTGCTGAGCTGGAATTCTGCAGCGATTTGTGAAAGATACATGTCTTGTTCGATTGGCGACACTACTTTGCTGAGTTCGAACAAGATTTTCTCTAGATAATCTAGTTTTTCTTTTTCATTTTCCAGATTCTTTCCCATTTTTAAAAACCGGGATTTAAATGTGAAAATCGTTTCTCTGGCATGGCGCACTAATTCTTGGAAAGCTTCTTCTCCATATTTGCGGAAATATTCATCTGGATCGAGTTTCTCAGGAACAACCACCACCGATAATCTCAAACGACTGCTTTCGCGCAGCAATTCGATCCCGCGGTTGGCTGCTTCGATCCCTGCGCGGTCACCATCATAACAAATCACCAAATCTTTGGTCAGTCGTTCGATGGTTTGGATTTGCTGGCTCGTCAAGCTTGTTCCCATTGATGCGATCCCATTTTTTGTTCCCGCTTGCCAAGCAGCGATCACATCCATAAATCCTTCAAATAAAAAAATTTCGCCTTTTTTTCGAATCTCGCTTCTCGCTTTATCCAGATTGAACAATACTTGACGCTTATTGAATAATTCGGTCTCAGGACTGTTCAAATATTTTGGCTGTTCTTTTTCGCGGCCTTTTTCCGGTGCTAGCCAGCGGCCAGAAAAACCAATGATCTGTCCTTGGGCATTGTTGATTGGGAACATGATCCGCTGATAAAACCGATCAGATAGATTTCCATCATCATGTTGGACAAATAAGCCAGAACCTGTTAAAGCTGCTTCAGAAAAAGATTCGTTTTTGAACACTTGCTTCAAAAACGAGCGTTCATTCGGTGCGAATCCGATTTGGAAAGTTTCGATCAATTCTTCCGTCAACCCGCGATCCAGCAAATAAGCTAAAGCAGGTTCCCCAGCTTTAGTATGCAGAAGCATGTGATGATAGACTTCCGCTGCTTTAGCGTGTGCCGCAAGCATTTGTCCAACTGGTGAATCAGCAGGCTGAGCAGCCGTCTGTTTTCGCCATTGATCTGAAACTTCGAGCTGTTCCATATCCGCGACCTTTACGACAGCTTCCGGAAAAGACAGCCCTTCAAGCTCTTGTAAAAAGGTAAAGACATTCCCACCTTTGCCGCAGCCAAAACAATGAAAAATCTGTTTATCTTCTGCTACGGAAAACGAGGGTGTTTTTTCCTCATGAAACGGACATAGTCCCAAATAATTTTTACCAGACTTCTTTAATTGGACATACTGCCCGATTACATCAACGATATTCGTCTGATGGCGGACATTTTCGATAACCTCTTGAGGAATACGTTGTGCCATTATACTTACCCCCGTTCTGTGCATTATCTCGCTTGTTCATACACGAGGAGAATAATCGGTAAAAAATCGCACTAATCCGAAATCAGCGCGATTCAAAAGACACAATTATACATGTTTGATTGTATCATATTTCTGTTCTTTTTCAAGTAGAACCTCTTGACAGTTTTGAGAGAATCCTTAAGCAAATCTCTTTAACAAGCTTGTTTGGAAATCCAACCGCCAATAAAGGAGCCGCAAGACAATATTTATGAGCATAAATACGATGAAGAACGGCCATGTGCTGCCCAAGCCCAGATTGACTTCAAGCAAGTGATGGAACAATAATGCCGCGAAGTAAATACCGCCAATCGTTGTCACAGCCAAAAAGATTCTTAATGGATTGAATGGATAACAAGCACGGATCACCGCTAAACAGCTGATACCGATCAATAGGTAATACATCAGCGTGGTTGTTTCCATCGATGACCATGAAAGATTTCTTCCTAAGAAGTAAACAGCCACCGTGTTGATCACTACCAGCAGTGCATTTGGAAGCGCGCTGATCAAAGCCGTTGGAAGATAACGGTAATTTACTTTGCGCTTATCTTGTTCAAATGACAAGAAGAAGGAAGGATACCCTTCGATAGCTAAATCAATCAATGTGATCTGGATCGGGATAAAAGGAAATCCGACAGCAGTAATTGCACAAAGGATCGAAAGAATAAATGAATAGATTGTTTTGATAAAGAAAATACCTGATACTTTTGTTACGTTATTCACTACTCGGCGACCTTCAAACAAGACTTCCGGTAATGTAGTAAAATCTGAATCCAGTAAGACCAAATCCGAGATCTGACGTGTTGCGCCGTCCCCTTCTGCCATTGCAATACTGCAGTCTGCTTCTCTTAATGCCAATACGTCATTCACACCGTCACCAGTCATAGCTACTGTGCGTCCGTTCGCTTTCAGCTCATTCACCAGCAATTTCTTTTGCTGCGGACTTACTCGGCCAAAGACTGTATATTCATGGACAGCATTTCTTACTTCTTCCTCTTCTTTTAAATCAGAAAGGTCGATATAAGATTGATAATTCGGTAATCCAGCTCTTCTGGCAATGTTTGAGACCGTATGCGGGTTATCTCCAGAGATTACTTTCAGGTCGATCCCTTCAGCATGCAGATAAGCAAGTGTGTCTTCTGCATTTTTACGTATAGGATCATCGATTTCAAATAAAGCAATTCCTTCGACAAACTGAGGAAGAGCTTCATCTGATAATTTCTGGTGCGGTGCAATCCCCAGCATCAGAACGCGATAGCCGTTTTCTTGTGCTTGATAAAGTCTTTCAGGAAGCATATCTTCTTCGACTAAACGTTCTGGTGCACCCAGATAAACGACACCTAGTTCAGGAAATTCCATTGCACTCCACTTTCGATCAGATGAAAAGGCGATTTTATTCGTCACTTCATAACGGTTTGAGATTTCAAAATGGTTACGCAACGCTTGCATCGTGATATTATTGTCTTCACTTTCTGCTAGATACGTCCCGATAATGGCAGGAATCTCTTTTTCATAAAAAGGATGTAAAGATTCAACATGCTGGACCGTCATTTTTCCTTCAGTAATCGTTCCTGTTTTGTCCAAACATAACGTGTCGACATGAGCCAATGTTTCAATTGCATACATGTCTTGGACCAAGATCCGTTTTTTAGCTAGCTTCGTCACACCTGTCGTCAAAGCAATACTGATCAGCAATACCAATCCTTTTGGCAGCATCCCCAGTAAAGCAGCCGCTGAAGCTACAACAGATAATTTCATCGAAGCATCCCGTAAAAAGAAAGCTTCTAAGAACAAAATGATCCCCAGCGGAATGATGACATAACTGGTGAATTTTGACACTTTTCGAATCGAATCCACTAATTCTGAATGGATTGGTTTGTGTGTTTTCGCTTCGTTTGTCAATTTCACAGCATAATTGTCTGCACCGACACGAATCACTTCCGCAAAAACAGCACCGCTTGTCAAATAACTTCCTGAAAGCATTTCTGAGCCTTCTTCTTTGACGATCAAATCAGATTCGCCTGTCAATAAAGCTTCGTTTGCTTCCGCTGATCCCTCAATGACGCGCATATCAGCAGGAATCTGCTCTCCTGCGCCGATTTTAACAATATCGCCTAAAACTAATTCTGTTGTTGCAATCATTTTTTCGCTGCCGTCACGAAGCACTTGGACTTCTGATTGGGAGACGATCGATAATTTTCTGACCATATTTCGTGCATGGATTTCTTGATAGATCCCAATGACGATGTTTACAAGAATGATCGCTAAGTAGACCATGTTCGAGTATGCGCCTACCAGCAGCAAACAGATCCCGATTCCGAAATTCAAAAAATTGAATAATGTCAAAATATTATCACTGAATATCTGTTTTGTTGATTTCGATGCATCTTCTTGGTAGTCATTTTGCTGACCAGCAGCTTTTCTTTCCGCTACTTCCTGCGTCGTCAACCCACGCAATTTCTTCATTTCCATTTTCCGCCAACTTTCATAAATAATCACGCTATTAAGTCTAGCGTTTTCCGCAAAAGAAAACAACTTGTTTTTTTATTAAAAAAACAGTTGTTTCCAAAGTAAAAAGATTCTCTATTTGTATTTTTCTTCTAAACGGCTCATCCACCAGCCTAACGCTGCCCCTGCGCCGCATAAAACGAAACAAGCACCTATTCCCAGTACACCTAGACCAGAATAATCAGTCGGGATGATCATGATCGTTGAAGCAAAAACAACACCTAAAATAAAATGGAACAAACTGCTGTAAGCTTTTGAAAAAATAAAATCCATCAATTTTGATAATGTCAGTACGCACACGATCCCGCCGATCGCAATCGGGAAAATCACACTAAGATCTGCTGTTTTGAAGCCATCTGCCATTGCTTTATAGATACCCATGTAAACCAAAAAGTTCGATGGGCTAAGACCTGGAACGATCATTCCCAGACCAATCAAACCACCAGCGATCAACCATGTCACGAAATTTTCTTCAACGTGGCTGTCAAACAATCTTGAACCATAGATCAAAAAGATCAAGGCTGCAACAAATGTCACTGCCAAAATAACCAAATCAGCAGATTTTCTTCCTTTTTTCCCAGCTTCATTCCATAATGCCGGCACAGTTCCTAGGATACAACCAACAAAAAACCATAAAATCGGTGTTTCATACGCGCCTAAAAGAAAACTGACCAAGAAGGACAGAAGAAAAACCCCTGTGATCCCACCAAGTCCAACTGGTAAGAAAAAGAAAAAGTTCTCTTTGAAATTTCTTGTGATATGAGCTAAAAATGAAATGATCCGCTCATAGATTCCGAAGACCGCTGCTAAAGCGCCCCCGCTGACTCCTGGCAGGATAAATCCTGATCCAATAAACATTCCTTTGACAAAACGCAAGGTCCAATCTTTTGAGTTCCCGACTTCTGCTTGTTTTCTTTCCATTGCTTTCCACGCACTCCTTCTTTCATCTTGTTTGTTTCTTTTCTTTAGGAAATCCAAGTTGTTCTTTGGATGATCCATTGATTCATTTTTACGATATCTGCGTAAAACATATTGCCTCCGTTATGATACAGATATCCTCCATTATAAAATAATGACTGCAGTTTCCAGTATCGGACTTGGGACTGATTTTCGTTTCCTAGTAACGGACTCAACACTTCTCTCGAATAAGTCTCAGCTAATTCGACACTGTTGGTTCCTCCGTTATTTTTTACATATTGGATATAATCAACCCCAAAATTATACGCTTGAACAGCTGTCCAGAAATCGCATCCTTGTTTTTCTGTTTCTTGAATCACTTTTTTCAGGTAGCTGACACCTTGATCAATACTTTTCGCTGGCGTATCGATAACATTCGGCTCGCCATAGGCACTCTCAGAACTTTGCATCAAATCAGTACCTTCACCTTTTGATTCTGTTAAAATAACAGCTTTTACCAGATCTTCGTATTCTTCCATGTCATATTTTTCGACCGCTTCTGTGATTTCTGCTTGGTAGGTATTGATTTTTTTGACCGCTTGATAGGTTCGGGTCAGCCAAACCAAAGCAGCTGCGATCACAGCAAATGCGATGAGCCATGCGACAAGGCGAAAGATCAAGAAGATTACTTTTTTCATATATAAATCACCTAATTTCAGACATCTTTCTTTATCTTACTATTTCTTGCTCACCTTGGCTATTTCTTCCGCTAGTTTCTGTATGTTCCTTAATAAAAATTGAAATTTTGGAAGAGTTTTTCAAACAAATCGTTCTCTTTGAGTTTGAAACAGATGATTTTTTCTATTTCCAGCATTTTGAAAATATCCATTCATTGAAAAAATTTTTCCGTTATAAAAACACCGATGTTTGCAGTCCGCTTTCACAGCGCCTCTTTTTATTTTAGCATTTTTTATGGAATTGTCTTGCGAAAGCTACCTGTTTTGAACAAAAAAAAGAGGCTGTGACATTTGTCATCAAGCCTCTTTTAAAAAATATTCAGTTGTTACTCGATTGTTGCGAGTATGCAGCTGATTTTTATGCTTCGATTTCTGTAACGATTCCTGAACCAACTGTTCGTCCGCCTTCACGGATAGAGAAAGTTGTTCCATTTTCAACAGCGATTGGATGGATCAATTCAACTTCGATCGTCACGTTATCACCAGGCATAACCATTTCTGTTCCTTCTGGTAAAACGATTGTTCCAGTCACGTCTGTTGTACGGAAGTAGAATTGTGGACGATAGTTGTTGAAGAATGGTGTATGACGTCCGCCTTCTTCTTTTGTCAATACATAGACTTCTGCTTTGAATTTTGTATGCGGAGTGATTGAACCTGGTTTTGCTAATACTTGACCACGTTCGATCTCGTCCCTTGTGATACCACGCAACAAGACACCTACGTTATCTCCTGCTTCTCCATAATCCAGTGTTTTGCGGAACATTTCTACTCCGGTTACCACTGCTTTTTGAGTTTCAGGTTTGATCCCGACGATTTCTACTTCATCACCGACACGTACAGCACCGCGGTCGATACGACCAGATGCAACAGTTCCGCGTCCAGTAATTGAAAAGACATCTTCGACTGGTAATAACAATGGTTTGTCTGTATCACGTTCTGGAGTTGGGATATATTCATCAACAGTATCCATCAATTCCATGATTGCAGCTTCGGCATCAGGATCACCTTGAAGTGCTTTTAATGCTGAACCTTTGATAACAGGTGTGTCATCACCTGGGAAGCCATATTCGCTCAATAATTCGCGAACTTCCATCTCAACTAGATCGATCAATTCTTCATCATCGACTAAGTCTGTTTTATTCAAGAAAACAATCAGATATTTTACACCAACTTGACGTGAAAGCAAGATGTGTTCACGTGTTTGAGGCATTGGTCCATCTGTTGCTGAAACAACCAAGATTGCTCCGTCCATTTGGGCAGCACCAGTGATCATGTTTTTCACGTAGTCCGCGTGTCCTGGAGCATCGATATGCGCGTAATGGCGTTTTTCTGTTTCATATTCTACGTGGGCTGTATTGATTGTGATCCCACGTTCTCTTTCTTCAGGGGCTGCGTCGATACTTGCGTAATCTTGAGGATTTGCAAGGCCTTTTTTCCCTAATACTGTAGTGATCGCAGCTGTTAATGTTGTTTTACCATGGTCAACGTGGCCAATAGTCCCGATGTTAACGTGTGGTTTACTTCTGTCGTAATGTTCTTTTGCCATAATTACAAACCTCCTAAATAGTTTGGGTCACTGAATAGATTCAGTTCTCACGAATACATTATAGTCTCTTTTTCCAAAAAGCAAAAAGGATATGTATCACTTACTTTATGTAAGAATCAAATCTGACTTTATTATACGTCAAAGTTGGTCAAAGTCAAGAAAGACGCTCGTCGTTTTCAGCCCATGAAAAAGGACTCATCATCGTTGATTCTCTGAGGGTTTGGATCGTTTACGACAAGTGTTTGATCATCCATCCATTCCAAATTTAGTTCTGTATACGTCAAGATTGCATCAAAATTTTCCAGTTCGTCATATACTTCATGTAATGCTCGGCTTCGTCCATTTTCCTCTTGGAATTCCGTGATAAGCCGCTCTTTGACCTTTTTTAGATATTGGTTGCCAAAAGTCACAATGAATTCGTCGAATAGTGATTTACTAGGAACTTCTAATACAAAATTGGTTTTTGCACTATAAGTGTTCTTGAAATTCTCCCCTGTTTCGGAAAATCGTTTTTCCTGCACCAAATATTCATAACGGATCCCTTCTAATTCATAGGCAAAATCGATCCCTGCTGATGGAACCGCATAGCTTAATACTTCTGTAATGAACTCAATGATCGAACCAACGCCCCATTTGAAACGGAAACTGGTCTCAAAATATTCTTCTGCCAAAAAACAACACCTCTTTTTGAAAACGTTAACATAATTGTAGCATAACTTTTTTGTTTCGCAAAAAGTAACTCATACATTATCTTATAGAAAGTTTAATTTCAGCCTTTTTTGATAGACGAAATCGTTTTTTTAAGGAATAATAATAACGAGGTGAGAAAGATGAAAAAAATCATCGGTTTACTGATCGTTCTTGCGATTTTTATCGGCGGGAGCTGGGGTGCCTATAATTATTTTTATGGCGGTTCAACCTACTATACAAAAATCGTGACGAATGGCGAAAAAGAAACAGGTCACACAGATACAGGTGAAGGATATAATGTCTATATCTATGACCAAAAAGCATATAATGAAAAAGGCGAATCCAAGGATATTACTTTGCGGGAAGAACGAGATCGGCCCCTGAAAATGAATGCTTACTTGAAACTCAGCGTGAACCCCCGTAAAGGTGTCATGGGCTGGGAAGAAGTAAAACAAAGCGATGTCCCAGATGCAGCATTGGATAAATTAGAATAAACGAAAAGAGCCGAGTGGAAAACTCGGCTCTTTTTATTTGCTTTCCTGTGATTATCGATGCAACAAACATACTGAATAGGTTAAAAAAGCTGTCCCTCGGTATTAAGCTTTTC
>KE351687.1:37634-81600 GCA_000415185.1 Enterococcus faecalis 13-SD-W-01 | reverse complement strand
GTCAAACAGTACCTACTTGGTGCTCGGAGCAGAACACTGAGAAAACAACCTCTTTCACTAAATTCGATTCATCACTTCTTCCACATTCTTGATCATCACAGAAATCGTCCCATCTGGATTATTGACGAACTCGATCAAATCCGGGTTTCGATAGACATCGACTGGAACGACCAGCTCGATTCCATTTGAAAGTTTGAATTTCTGTTTGCCGAATTTTTTCTCTGAGATTTCTTGGACTTCTCTAACAGGTTCCGCTTCTGGCACAAATCCTTTTTCTTGGACTTCTTCTTTGAAAGCAAGTTTCGCTGTTACGTTATCTTTGAAGACTTTTTCAGCGATCATTTCATGATCCAGACGCCCTTTTTCTTCGATCGTGTCATAAACTGCTTCTTTCAAATCAGCAATCAGGTCAAATTCTTCTGTCTCGAATTTTTTCCCTAATGATTTTGCTACTTTTTGGATGACTTTGACATTTTCTTCAAGAGAAGGTGCTGGAACACTTTCAATCACTCTTTCCGAAAAATAATTTTGTTTTTTTCCAGAAAACTCATATTTTTTCTCAATCAATTCATAAGAAAGACCATTTAGATCAACAGCAAGTGCTTCATCGGCTTTTTGTGATTTCGAGCCTAAGATCGCACGATTTAAAATCAATTTGTTGTCGATCCCTTCTTCATCGGCTTCGATAAAATGAGTATAAGCTTCCCGGTAATTGTTTTTCAGCAAAGCAAGGTGCATGACTGTGTCCACTTCATAAAGCACCAAAAAGACATCTGCACTAGGCGCTTCTTCGCTTTCTTGGTAAACTTCAAACCAGCGTTGGACTAATTGCTCACTTGCTGGAACAAAGTCTTCTTGACAAGCTTGGATCAATTTTGTAAAGCCGTTTTCGGCGGCAAGTGTCCCTGTTTTTGTTTGTGCTGATGAGATCTTTTGGATTTTTTTCTGTAAGTAATCGCGAACGAATTCTTTCGTCAAATCTAGTTCTTTTTGTGAAAAGACCGGTGAACCTGTTTCCCGATCAATAATATGCATGATTGCTTTTTTTAAATAAATATCCACGTTCTTCATTCCCTTCTGTTTTAGTTTAGCGAAAAAAAATATTTTTGCTAGTTATAAAATGATTTTTTTGACGTTTTCTATTTAAATAACAAGCAAAATTCATCCATTTTTCAAAAAAGTAGGCTACACTAGTAGATGTATTAAATTAACGAAGGAGCTGAACAGAATGGATTCATTAAAAAGCACCTATAAATTAGCAAACGGTTACGAGATTCCTGTCATTGGATTTGGAACATGGCAAACACCTGACGGAGATGTTGCAGTGGCCTCTGTCAAAAAAGCACTAGAAGCTGGTTATCGCCATATCGATACAGCACAAGGCTACAAAAATGAAGAAAGCGTAGGCCAAGCCATCAAAGAAAGCGGCGTCCCTCGTGAAGAAATCTTCTTAACAACAAAATTATGGAATGCAAACCATAGTTATGATTTAGTCATGTCTTCTTTTGAAGAATCATTGGAAAAATTGCAAACAGACTACTTGGATCTTTTCTTGATCCACTGGCCAAATCCTGTAGCGTTCCGCGAAAACTGGCAGCAAGCCAACGCTGAGACATGGAGAGCTTTTGAAGAATTGTATGAAGCTGGAAAAATCAAATCGATCGGTGTCAGCAACTTTTTACCGCATCATTTAGATGAATTAGCAAAAACAGCGAAAATCATGCCGATGGTCAACCAAATCTTCTTAGCACCAGGCGAATTGCAGCCAGCAGTTGTCGATTACGGCAAACAACACGACATGGTGATCGAAGCATACAGCCCATTAGGAACAGGGAAAATCTTCGACGTACCAGAAATGAAACAAATCGCTGAAGCACATGACAAATCGATTGCTCAAGTAGCATTGCGCTGGTCATTGCAACATGGATTCTTACCATTACCTAAATCTGTTACACCAAGCCGGATCGAAGAAAATGCGCAAGTATTCGATTTCGAACTTTCAGAAGAAGAAATGAAACAAATCGACCAATTAGACGGCGTAGTTGGTAAAGCAAAAGATCCAGATACAACTTCTTTCTAATCAAAACAGCAACGCACTCGTTTGATGCAAGAAAGGATTGTTTCATCAATGATCGATTATTCGAAACGCTTGGATCAATTACCAGAAACAGTTAACCAAACTTTTCATCCCGACTTTTTGTTCCTGATCTATCCAGATAAAATCCAGCATTTCCCGGCTCGAGGCTGGACAGAAGACCAAAAAATGGCAGCTTTCAGGGAAAGACTTGGGGAAAATCTGAAAACGACCAATTGGTATGGTCATCAAATCGTTTATACAGAAGAAAGTGTCTGTTTCGGGTTGATTCCGCGAGAAAATCATAAATAGAAAAACAGTAGGATTCCCAGGCATTTTTTACACATGTTCCTGGGTATCCTACTGTTTTTATTTTTTGTAAAGCAACGAGTTGTTGAGTTAACTATTTTAACCGTATTTTTTAAACAAAGCATCCGTTAGTATTTGAGAAAAATTCGCCTTGTCTTTTTCTCCTTTAGCCGCTAGCCATTCAGGAATCGTTACATTTTTCCGAACGGTCTTTTTTTGGATAAAAGGAGTCGGATCTCCTTGGATAAGAGAAATGATCGTTTCATCCGCTTCTGCTTGCAGCTGCTTGATATCTGTTGGTTCAGGGATCTCTAAATTTTCGTCGATCGAATAAGCTAAAATACTATCCAGAAATTCTTTGGCATTGGACATAGCTTCTTCTAGGTCATCCCCTTGTGTGGCGCCCGCGAAATCAGGAAACACCACCGAAAATCCGTCATCTTCTTTCGTAAAAATCGCTGGATAACTTTTTTTCATTTTCCATCATTCCTTTCTTCTACGGACGCTGAAGGCTAGGACTTTTTAAGTCTTAGATCCTTCAGCAGTTTTTGCTCTGTTCCTTTTTTTAAGTCCTTATTATGGACAGGTATCGGAACTGGCGGATATCCTTCTTTCATCATTATACGCATTATGCGCATCATTTCAAGTGTTGAAGTTTTTATATTTTTTCTCTTTTCGGAATAAATGATGCTAGTACAATTTATTTCGAACAAAAAAAACCAGCAAAACAATTCTCATGTTTTGCTGGTTCCGAATATTTATTTTTAGCGTTCTGCTAAAGGTGTTGCTGCAAATTGCTCGATCAATGGAACAAAAGTCAATTTTACTTTGTATTTTCTTTCCAAAGCTTTTTCAATTGTAAAGTCATTTTCTTTTGTCATTGAGATCTCAGCCAATTTACGTGGTTCTTTTGCTGTTTCTTCGTAAACAACTACTGCTTCATCTGATTTTTCAAGATAGAATTTTGGATAGTCAGCTGTTGCTTTAGAAAAAGCATCGAAATCAAGAGAACCTTCTAATTTTGTTTCTGATTCGGTTTCTGCTGGTTTTGATTCAGCTTCTTCTTTTACTTCTTCTTTTGCTTCTTCTTTAACAGGTTCCTTTTCCGCTGGCTTCGCTGTTTCTGGTTTTTCTGAAACTTCTTGCTGCGGTTGGTTTTCCATTCTTTGATCATTCCAGTAAGAAACGATCTCGATCAATAGATTGTCGCGGAAACGTTCGAAGATCCCTTGTTCACCTGAACGGATTCGTTTCAACACAGTTGTAAAGTTGTCGTCGATCGGCACATTGACACGTGTTTTTTCGTTTGCTTTGCCAGCCAAACCAATCGTTAACATTTTTCGATTCGTTGGGTCTAATAAGACTTGCAAAGGCAAACCATAACGACGCAAACTTTCATCTTCTAAAGAATGGAATAATTGACTGCGGATCGCATCCAAAGATGGACGGAATTGATTCAATAATTTTTGTTTCTGTTTTTTCTTCATAAGAACTCTCCTTCACTCATACCTTTCGATTATAAAAAAAAAACAACGGATTGAAAAGGCATAAGTACAAAAAAACTTTAATTCTCTGTCAAATTGCGGGTGTTTTTAAGAAAAGTTCAAAAAAACAGTACTTTAGAAGAACGAAAAAGGAAGAAATGAACTTTTTCATTCTTCCTTTTTCAAATCATAAATCATTGATTCTATTTTTTACGCAACTCTGCTAAAAGCTTTCTTGCTGTTTCTTGATTCATTTGTTTCGCTTTTTTCAGCTTTTCAGCTAATTCGTTGATTTCTGCCCCTTTTGCTCCCACAGTAATAGCAAGCGAACGCGCCTGTAAGGCCATATGTCCTTTTTGGATACCAGAAGTAACCAGTGCACGAACAGCCGCCAAATTTTGAGCCAAACCTACAGAGACTATCACTTGAGCAAGTTCTTCTGCAGAGTCTACATTAAGCATCTCTAGCGCTGCTTTCGCTTTGGGTAAAACCTTCAACGCGCCGCCCACAGAAGCCACTGCTAGCGGAAGCGTCAATTCGCCCACTAACTTATCACCTTTGATCTGCCAATCTGTCAATCCTTCATATTGTCCATGACGTGCAGCATAGACATGGATTGCAGAAGCTGCGGCACGTGTATCATTGCCTGTTGCTAAGACGACTGCATCGATGCCATTCATGATTCCTTTATTATGTGTAGCTGCGCGGTAAGGATCTAATTTTGCATATTCTCCTGCTTGTTGGATTTTTTCAGCAGCTGCTTTACCTTCTTCTTTTGTTTTGCCTAAACGTTCAAAAGGAATCTCACAGCGTGCCGTTGCTAAGGATTCTGTCGCAAAATTACTTAAGATACTGAATAAAATCGTTTTTTCTGGAAACCAGCTGCGGATTTCTTCTGCTACGCCTTCTAGGATCGTATTGATGATGTTTGCGCCCATTGCATCTTTTACATCCACTAAAAAGTCGATCGACAAATAAGCACTGCTGCTGCCCATAAATTCTCGTGTCAAGATTTCGCGTACGCCGCCGCCGCGTTTGATAATCGAAGGATAACTTTTTGCAGCAGCTTCAAAAAGTTCTTCTTTCCGCTCTTCTACAGCTTGGATCACTTCCGAGTAAACGGCATCACCTGTCAAAACGATTTGGCCCCGCATCAGCCGGCGTGGTGTAGAAGCAGTGATATTCCCACAGATTTTTGCGCCGTTGCTGGCTGCTGCGATAACGGAAGGTTCTTCTGTCGCCATTGGGATTACTTTTGACTGGCCGTTTATCACAAAGTTTTGTGCCACACCTAAGGGAATCTCGATTTCGCTGATTTGATTTTCGATCAAATGATTGGCGATTTCTTCTGTTAAAACTTGTTCTTTCAGTACAGTTTCTTGTTCTTTGGTGATTTTGCCTTCTTCCAACAATTGTTGGCGTCGTTCAGCGGGACTTAGCTGATAAAACTTTTTTTGGCTTAAGCCTTCTCTGCTTTGCCTGGGTGATTCCAGGAGCATTGCTAATCCTAGACCTCCACCGATACATAACGAAGCGATGCCGTATTTTTTGTCTTCGCGTTTCAATGCATAACCTAACGTTGTTAAAATTCTTGCACCGCTTGCGCCAATCGGATGACCTAGTGAGATCCCGCCGCCATAAATGTTGACTTTTTCTTCATCTAGACCTAAGTTGCGATTGACTGCAATCGAAGAAGCGGCAAATGCTTCATTGATCTCGAACAAATCGATTTCAGAAAGCGGCAGATTTGCTTTTTCGAGAAGTCGATTGATGGCTGTGATTGGTGCTACGCCCATGATTGAAGGATCAATCCCGATTTCCGCTGTTTCTTTGATTACTGCCAGATAGGAAAGACCATTTTTCTCTGCATATTCTTTTGAAGCCAGCAGCAACACAGAAGCGCCATCGTTCAATGTCGAAGCATTTCCTGCAGTAACAGTGCCATTTTCAGAAAATACAGTCCGTAATGTACCGAGTTTTTCTAATGTACTGTTTCCGCGGATTCCTTCATCTTGGTCCATAAGTGTCTCACCTGATTGGATAGGAAGGATTTCTTCTTTGAACATGCCTTTTTCTGTGGCATTTGCTGCTTTTAATTGCGATTGCAACGCAAATTCATCTTGTTGTTCTCTGGTCACAGAAAATGTTTGGGCCACTTTTTCTGCAGTTAATCCCATGTGTGTCTTTGAAAATGCATCGGTCAGACCATCATTGATCATGCTTGAGATAGGATCACCATAGCTGTCGGTCTCTTTCTCATACTTTTGGAGTAATGGTGCTTGAGACATGCTTTCTGTCCCTCCAGCCAGCACGACTTCTGCTTCTCCCAGCTGGATCAATTGTCTTGCTAAAATAACAGCTTTCATTCCTGATCCGCAAACTTCATTCACTGTCATTGCCGGTGTAGTCTCAGGTATACCGCTGTTGATCGAGATTTGGCGTGCCACGTTTTGTCCGCTGCCTGCCTGCAGAACATTTCCAAAGATCACTTGATCGATCTGATCTCCTGCTACATGGGTTTTATGTAAAATCTCTTTGGATACTTTTTCTCCTAATTTAGTTGCTGAAAAGCCACTTAGACTTCCTTTATATTTACCGATTGGTGTTCGGATTGCATCAATTATTACGACTTCTTTCAAGTAAGCCACCTCCAAAAAAAATATAACACTCTTTCCTTCAAATACAAATAAATTTTAACAATACTTAAATATTCGTATTCTTCGCTGTCTTTTTGTTCATTTTGTGATACTTTATTATACGTGAGTTTTTATTTTGAGCAAAGAGGTGTTGAAATGAAAATTGGGATTGATCGACTTTCCTTTTTTATTCCTGATTTATATTTAGATATGACAGAGTTAGCAGAAGGTCGTGGGGACGATCCTGCAAAATATCATATTGGTATCGGACAAGATCAAATGGCTGTTAATCCAGTTTCAGAAGATATCATTACTTTTGGTGCAAATGCTGCCAGCCGCATCGTCACAGAAGATGACCGCGAAACGATCGATATGGTGATCGTAGGAACGGAATCTGGGATCGATCATTCAAAAGCGAGTGCAGTCATTATCCACCGTTTATTGAAAATACAGCCTTTTGCGCGCGCCTTTGAAGTCAAAGAAGCTTGCTATGGCGGAACTGCAGCATTGAATATGGCAAAAGAATATATCCAAAACCATCCAGATCGAAAAGTATTGGTCATCGCCAGCGACATTGCCCGTTATGGACTAAAAAGCGGCGGCGAAGTGACCCAAGGTGCTGGAGCAGTTGCGATGATGGTGACAAAAGATCCAAGAATCCTTTCTTTTGAAAATGACAATGTTTTCCATACAGAAGATATCTATGATTTTTGGCGACCAGATTACAGCGAATTTCCAGTAGTCGACGGTCCTTTATCAAATGCAACCTATATCGAAGCTTTCCAAAAAGTGTGGTACCGCCACGTGGAAACAAGCGGATTACAGTTAGCTGATTACGATGCGCTATGCTTCCATATCCCCTATACAAAAATGGGTAAAAAAGCATTACAAAGCGTGTTAGAAGATACCGACAGCGAAACACAAGAACGTTTGCTTGCCCGCTATGAAGAAGGCATTCGCTACAGCCGTCGAATCGGCAATCTTTATACCGGCTCTTTATATCTTGGTTTGATTTCTTTACTTGAAAACAGCCAAAATCTACAAGGCGGCGAACGAATCGGACTCTTCAGTTATGGTTCCGGCGCTGTTAGTGAATTCTTTACCGGCACACTGGAAAAAGGATTCCAAAACTATCTTTTCTCCGATGTCCATCAGCAAATGCTGGACACGCGTAAAAAGCTTTCTTTACAAGAATACGAAGAAATCTTCAGCGAAAAAGCACCTGAACATGGTGAACAAGCAGTCTATTCAGATCCAATGATATTTTCGATCGAAAAAATCGAAAATGATATCCGCTACTACCGCGGAATGGCATAAGAAAAAGCAGGAGCGTGCATTACGCTCCTGCTTTTTTGTGTTCTGTTTCATCTAAAAAGTGAGTATAATTTAAATACATCATCATTACAAAGGAGGTTCTATCCATGAAAACAAGACGCCAAGGAAATGCAATCGTTTTGACGGTCCCTTCAAAATTTGGCATTGAAGAAAATGTTGAATATCTTGCAATCAAAGATACAAATGATTCTATCACTTTTATTAAGAAGAAAAAAAATATTTTTGAAGAAGCAGCCAAAAACGGAGAGAAGATTGATGCTAGCTCAGGATTCCCTGAAGAGTGTTTGTAGAAGCGTCCCCCTTCAATTAGGCTCACTTTTCTTTATCCCCCGCTGGCCAATACAACAATCGATAAGTAATAGTCGTTGTGCTGCAGATAGTTGTTTTTTCTTTAAAAAGTCGTTCAAGCAATGACTGAAACAGCGGATGGTTCTGCTGTTCTTCATAGTATTCTTCCACCATTTCCCGAGTAATTTCTTCTTGGTACTGATACGTAAAATCTTTTTTATGAGGTCCTAAGTTCTGTGCTGTCAAAAAACGTTCAAATGTATCCATCAGCGAACTGTCATCATTTGGGTCTGTTTCAGCAATTCCTAACAGTTGGTCTGCACGCGAAAAAAGATCATCATGGTTTTCGATCATTCGCAAGACAACGACCCATTTTTTACTTTTCCTCATCAATTGAAGCAACTGATTTTCTTCTGTCAACGCTGGATTCATCGCAGAAAAGACAACATCATACTTCTGGTCATCAGCAAAAAAGTCTGCCATATTTTTTTTGATGAAATGAACATTTTCCAAGGTGTGCTTTTCTGCTTCTATTTTTGCAAACTTCAACATTTGATCCGAAAAATCGATCAAATCATATTGACCTGTTTGAGGAGCAAAATTTTTAAGATAGCGTCCCGTACCACCTGCTGCATCAGCAAATGTTTGTGTAGGGAAAATCCCTGCTTTGGCTAAAAATGCCGCCGTATCTTCTGCAATCGGCAGTCGAGATTCTTCTTGGATCTCATAATAGGTTTCCGCAAAGTCATCCCAAAACTCTTCTGTTTCGATCCTTCTCACCACTTTCTCGTTTGAAATCAACGGAAAAAAGAAGCTGTCACAGCCTGTTTTCCTGCATCGATTTAACAGGATCAGCAAACTGCTGAATAGCTGGACAACTTCTTTATTTTTTTATTCGCTTACTACTTTATTTTTTTGGACACGCAAGATGATTAGTTTTGTGATTTCCATCAAAATAATCGTTACGATCGCAATACCCATAGATACTAACACTTCTTGAATACCAAATGCAGCTGGAATCGAGAAGACTTCTTTCAATCCAGGGATCATTGTCAAACTAAACAAAGCGCCGCAGACTACGACAGCCAACAGTACGACTTTGTTTGAGAAGAATCCAGCTTGGAACGCTGTTTGGGTATTTGAACGTGCTGGGAATGTTTGGAACGTACGGCACCAGATCAATGTAGAGAAGGACATCGCTACACCGAATTCTTGTGAATGCTGCATACCAAGCCATTGTGCAAAGATAACAGCGACACCGATCAAGATTCCGCGGTAGGTTACAGAGATCAAGGTACGACCAGTAAAGATACCTGAATTAGGATCTCTTGGCGGACGTTCCATTGTTGACGGCTCTGCTTTTTCCGTTCCCAAAGCGATTGCTGGTAAAGAGTCGTTTACTAAGTTGATAAACAACAATTGCAGCGCTGTGAATGGATTTGTCCAGTCAGCAAGTAAGGCAAAAATGATCGCGATGATCGCTCCTAAGTTTCCGGCAAACAAGTAAGAAACAGCTTTTTTGATATTGTCGAAAACATTACGTCCTACTTCTACCGCATTTACGATCGAAGCAAAGTTATCATCCGTCAAGACCATTGCTGCTGCATCTTTCGCTACGTCTGTCCCTGTACCCATTGCAATACCGATATCTGCTTGTTTCAAGGCAGGCGCATCATTTACACCATCACCAGTCATTGCAGAGATATGACCTTTTGTTTGCCATGCACGAACGATTCGGATTTTATTTTCTGGAGAAACACGTGCATAAACGGTTACTTTTTCTAAAACTTGTGTTAATTCTTCTTCAGACAATGCATCTAGTTCAGTACCAGTCAATGCTTGGTCGCCTTCAGAAAAAATACCGATTTCTTGCGCAATTGCTACAGCAGTTGTTTTATGGTCACCAGTAATCATGATTGTCTTGATTCCCGCACTCTTCGCTTCTGCTACGGCACTTGTTACTTCTTTTCTTGGCGGATCGATCATCGCCATCAAACCAACAAGTACTAGTTCATCTTCGTCATCGAATGAAAGTTCCAATGAATCGATTGGGCGGTAAGCAAAGGCCAAGACACGCAATGCGCGTTTAGAAAATGCTTCATTTTGATCTTGGAATTGTTTTCTGATTTCATCTGTCATTGGTACGACTTCGCCATTCATCAAAACATATTTGCTTCGTCCAAACACGATGTCTGGTCCGCCTTTTACCAATAGAACATTTTCTTCGTCGATCGAGTGAGCGGTCGACATCAATTTACGATCAGAGTCAAAAGGCAATTCGCTTTGACGCGGATAGTTTTGACGGATCTCATGGTAAGGCTGGTTTAATTTCTCACTGAAGTCAACGAATGCTACTTCTGTTGGATCGCCTAATTTGCTTCCATCTTCACTGATTGAGGCATCATTGGCCAACACACTGATTTCGATCAAGCGGCGTTCATCTGTTGTCCATTTTGACGGATCATTGGTAAAGTCGCCTGTATCGCCATTCGCCAAATAGTAATCAACGACCGTCATTTTGTTTTGTGTCAATGTTCCGGTTTTATCCGTACAAATGATACTTGTTGAACCAAGTGTTTCAACAGCAGGCAGTTTACGGATGATAGCATGGCGTTTTGCCATTTTGTTTGTTCCTAAAGATAAAACGATGGTCACGATCGACTGTAATGCTTCTGGAATCGCAGCAACAGCAACAGCGACAGCAAACATGATTGCGTCGATGATATCTTTTGAAAGATCGCCTGTGCCCTCACCGGTAAAGATACGTAATAATTGGATACCTAAAATCACAAGTGACAACGCAAGGATCGCTAAGCTTAGTTTTTTACTGAAACTGTCTAATCCTCTTTGAAGCGGTGTTGCTTGTTCTGTTGTACTTTCTAATAATCCGGCAACTTGTCCGATTTCTGTATTATTTCCTGTAGAAGTGACTAGTAATTTTCCACGTCCATAAGTTACGATCGTTCCGCTGAACACCATATTCGTTCGGTCGCCGATTGGTACAGTTTGTTCGATATCTCCTACTGATTTCTCAGCAGCTTGAGATTCCCCTGTCAACATACCTTCGTCGATTTTCAACGAACCAGCCTCTAACAAACGGCCATCTGCCGGTACATAATCCCCTGCATCCAGCAAGACGATATCGCCTACGACTAATTCTTTTGCTAAAACAGTACGCTCTTTGCCATCTCTGATTACGCGTGCATCAGGAGCGGATAAGTTTTTCAGCGCCTCTAGAGAACCTTCTGCTTTTTTCGCTTGTACAACACTAACTACTGAGTTCAGCAGCAATACAGCAAAAATAACGACAAACTCGATATAGTCACCCATTACCAGCTGGATAGCAGCAACGATCAGCAAAACGATGACCATTGCATCTTTGAATGTTTCTAAAAATAATTTCCAGACAGGTTTCTTTGGGGCTTCCTTCAGCTGATTGTAGCCGTCTCTTTCCAACCTTGTTTGTGCTTGTTCTGTACTCAACCCTGATTCAGAACTCTCTGTTTGAGTCATCAGCGATTGAACCGATTCTTTGTAGATCTCTTGCTGATGCTGTTCTTTATTTTCCACTTGTCATCCCCCGTTTTTTTATTTTTCACCAATTTTTTCCTGTCCTGTCATAAAAAAAAGACCTAAGACAAATAGCTATTTGTCTTAGGTCTCACCATTTCATACAATACCAGAAAACCATTGGTTAACTTACTGTTGATATTATCGCAACACTGGGTTGCCGGTTACTCCCCTAAGGAGGTTATTCAACTGTAAGTTCATGTTACCTTACTTTTTTGCAAAACGCAACTATCGGAATTGTTTTTTTTGAAATAATATTGAAAGATTTTCAACACCTCAATTAGAATTTTTTACTGCAGCCATGCTATACTATACGAGATTGAAAAAGGAGGACACAAGTTGGTAGGAAGTATTATTTCTTTTATTTTTTTTATCAATGCACTTATTGCATTAGTTACTATTTTAATGAAACCTAGAGATGTTGCAGCGATCTGGGCATGGCTGCTGGTGTTATTTGCTTTGCCTGGTTTCGGATTTGTTTTATATCTCTTCTTCGGTCGAGGATTGACTGACAAGAAAAAATTCTATCTTCAACAAAGCGATTTGAAGGAATTAGATAACTTTCGTGATTTTAAAGATAATACAGATGAATTATACGATCAAGGAATGAAAAATCCCGATCATCAGCAGTTCGTCGACTTTTTTTCTGCGTTGAACAGAATGCCGCTGACACGAAATAATGCAGTTGATTTGTTTACAGATGGTCAAGAAAAATTGGATGCTCTTCTAAAAGATATCAAAAACGCCAAACATTCGATCCATATCGAATATTATGCATTCGTTACCGATAGCATTGGGCAGCAAGTTCTTCGTTTGCTGGAAGAAAAAGCAGCTGAAGGTGTCGAAGTTCGTCTGCTTTATGATGCTTTTGGTTCAAAAGGATCCAAAGCAAAAGACTTCAAAAAGCTGACGGAAAACGGCGGTCATGCGCAAACATTCATTACTTCGCAAAAAGCATTGATGCGTTTCCGTCTGAACTATCACGACCACCGCAAAATCGTTGTGATCGATGGCAAATACAGTTACATCGGCGGTTTCAACATTGCGGACCAATACGTCAAAACAACGAAAAAATTCGGCTACTGGCGCGATACGCATCTTCGTATTTATGGTGCTGCGTCTTCACTGCTGCAATTACGTTTTCTAATGGACTGGAATGCTTCTGTGCCTGCTGAACGAAAAGTCGGCTATCATTTGGATTATTTCTTCAAAAAAACAGACAGTCATACGGTCAAAGAAAACAAAACATCGATCCAAATCGTTTCCAGCGGTCCAAATAGTGAAAATGAACAAATCAAACTCGCTTTTATCAAGTTGATCACTTCCGCAAAAAAACGCCTATGGATCCAAACACCTTACCTTGTTTTAGATGAAAGTGTGCTTGCTGCATTGAGAATTGCAGCCGCTTCTGGCGTAGAAGTAAAAATCATGATCCCAAACAAGCCAGATCATCCCTTCATCTATCGTGCGACACAGTATTATGCACGCCAGCTTATCAAGGATAAAATCGAGATTTTGATTTATGAAGGCGGCTTTATGCACGCTAAAACATTGATCATGGATGAAGAAATCTGTATGGTCGGTTCCGCTAACCAAGATATCCGCAGTTATCGCTTGAATTTTGAAAGCAGTGCTGTTTTGTACGACCCGGAATGCTTAGACAAACTAGCGGACAAGTTTATCCAAGATGAAGCAATCTCTACCGTGATGACTGAAGAAACTGTAAGCCAGATGTCAAAATGGCTATTGTTCAAGCAACAAGTTTCTCGCCTGTTTTCACCTATTCTTTAATTATTCATTAAGCTCTAGTGGAAAAGTTCCTCTTATTAGACGAAAAAACGGTATCAGTTTATCTTGGATATAGAATACAAGATAGCGTTTTCAAAGAGATGCCCAGTGTATTTCTTTAATATTCAAATAGGAGGGAGAAAAAATGTCAACAATGGTATTTGTAAATTTTCCAGTTAAAGATGTCGCAAAGTCCACAGAATTTTATCAAAAACTCGGGTTTACGATGAATCCTGAATTCTCAACAGATGAAGCAACTGCAATGGTGTGGGATGAACATTTCATGGTCATGCTGCTGGATCATGGTTTTTATCGCAAGTTTATTGGTGATAAAACGATTGCTGATACAAAAACAACAAGCGGTGCTTTGATTGCTTTCAGCATGAACAGCGTTGAGGAAGTCAAAGCCTTTGGTGAAAAAGCAGAAGCAAATGGCGGAAATGTTTACCATGTCGATATGGGATTTCCTGAAGAACAAATGTATAATTTGGAAGTGCAAGACTTAGATGGAAATATCCTAGAGCCAAACTGGATGAATATGTAGAAAAGCTCCGGCAGACAAACATCTGCCGGAGCTTTTTGCTTTTCATTCTGTTTTTGCAAAATTTACTTATTTGACAACTAATACATTGCACGACGCATGGTTTACGACATACGCAGTCGTTGATCCTACGATTGCGCGTTCTACTGCGTTCAGTCCAGTTGATCCTAAAACGATCAGATCGATTGGTTCTTTTGACTCATTGAAATTTGCGATTAATGTTTTCGGATAGCCATACATGATATAGGTCTTCACATCCGTTACTTCTTTCTCAATCGCCAGGTTACGGTGCGCATCCATTTGGTTTTTCGCTACTTCATCCAGCTCATCTTGAAGGTTCGCAGTTGTAAAAGCAAAATCCCCAAAGAAATTCCCTGTTATTTCATTTACATACAAAATGTGAAGCTTCGCGTGATTTCTTTTCGCAATCTCGATTGCCTCTGCAAAAGCTTTTTCTGCTTGTTCCGACCCATCGATCGCGATTAGAATATTGTTATAAGAATCCATTGAAACCGCCTCCTTTATATCTATTTTAGCACTGTTTGAGAGAACGGACAAATAAATCAATGATCAAAAATATTTTTTGATCAAACAACAATAAACCTTATGCTTCAAAACCATTTTTTTCAGATACTTGTTTGAACCAATGACCAGATTTCTTGATTGTTCGTTTGCCGTCTTGGTCTAAATCGACAGCGATGAAGCCATAACGGTTTTTGTATGCATTTGTCCAAGACCAGTTATCCATACATGTCCACATATGATAACCCACACAATTTGTTCCTTCTTCAATCGCCTGATGCACATATTTCAAATGATCTTGTACGAATTCGATGCGGTAATCGTCTTCGATCACGCCTTCTTGATTAATGAAGCGTTCTTCCCCTTCAACACCCATTCCATTTTCAGAGATGTAACATTTGATATTGCCATAATTTTCTCGGGTATTCGTTAAAATATCATAGATTCCTTTTTCATAGATTTCCCATCCGCGGTAAGGATTCATTTTTTTGCCTGGCATGTCGTAATTATCAAAATAATCATCTGGCATTGGGCCGTTTTTGTGATCGACAGGTGTTTCTTTTGCTTTGATTCTTCGAGGCTGGTAGTAGTTGATTCCCAAAAGATCCACTGTATTTTCTTTGATTAGTTCAAGGTCGCCTTCCTTGAATTCAGGGACCATGTCTAATTCTTTAACGATCTCGATCAATTCTTCTGGGAATGTTCCTTTGACTGCTGGATCTAAAAATGAGCGGTTGAAAAACGCATCCGCAATCGCTGCTGCTTTCACATCAGCTGGATTATTTTCATCTCTTGGATAACTTGGCGTCAAGTTCAAGATGATCCCGATTTCTCCATCTTGTGCCATTTCGTGATAGATTTTGATTGCTTTAGCACTTGCTAATGTTTCATGGAAGCCGACTTGGACTGCTTCTTTAAGATTCACATGGTTTGGATAATGGAATTGATACAGATAACCTGCTTCTACAGGTACGATTGGTTCATTATGGGTGAACCATTTTTTGACGATTCCGCCAAATAATTCAAAACAAGTTTTTGCATATTCTGCATACGCATCTACTGTTTCTCGATTGAGCCAGCCGCCTTTTTCCTGCAGCGCCATCGGCATATCGAAATGATAAAGATTGACGAATGGCTCAATGCCGTTTTCTAAAAGTTCTGTAAAGTAATCATGATAAAAAGATACTGCTGTTTGGTTGACTTCTCCAGTGCCATTTGGGAACAAACGGCTCCATTGGATAGATGTCCGAAAGGTATTATGACCTGTTTGTTTCATTAATTGAACGTCTTCGCGATATTTTGTATAAACTTGGGATGTATTTTCAGGACCAACTTGATCAAAAAATTTCTCTGGTTCTTTTTCATACCAATAGTCCCAGATACTCTCCCCTTTGCCATCTCCTAAAATTCTGCCTTCTGTTTGTGGTCCGCTAGCTGCAGAGCCCCACCAAAAACCTTTTGGAAAGTTATATACTGTCATTTTCTATTCCTCGCTTTTTCATTTGATACCGTTATCATAACCAACTCAAAAAAATAAATCAACACTTTTATCAGAAAATGACTAGACATTTAAAAAATACCATGATATATTTTTCATGTAATCGATTACAAATAAATTTGAGGTGAATATAATGAACGGATTTATGGATAAACTGTCAGAAAAAATCATGCCCCTCGCAAACTTGCTTGGGCAAAACCGCTATCTCACCGTGTTAAGAGATGCCTTCATGCTTTCTTTCCCTTTAACGATGTTCGGTTCGATCGTGGTGGTTATCAATAACTTGCCATTTTTCAACGATGCGACCAAAGGAACACTAACTGAGTTATTTGGAAATGGGCAAAATGCAACAATGAGTATCATGTCCGTCTTTGTTACATTTGGTATCGGCTATTATTTGTCAAAATCTTATGATGTTGAAGGTATTTTCGGAGGCGCTGTTTCCTTTGCTAGTTTCTTGATTCTTACACCATTTGTCATGACAACTGTCGGCGGTGAAGAAGTCAGCGGCGTGCTTTCACTTGATCGTTTAGGCGCAAAAGGAATGTTCATCGGAATGATCGCTGCTTTCCTTGCTGCAGAAATCTATTGCCGAATCACAAAACGCGGCTGGCAGATCAAAATGCCTGACGGAGTTCCGCCAGCAGTGACAAAATCATTTGCTGCATTGATTCCAGCAGTATTAACATTAACTGTTTTCTTGATCATCAATGCAATCATGACTGGTGTCTTCCATGCCAATCTCCATGATGTCGTTTATGAAGTGATCCAACGTCCATTAACCGGTCTTGGCAGCAGTTTGCCTGCGACATTATTAGCGTTATTTTTTGTTCAATTCTTATGGTTCTTCGGTCTTCACGGCCAAATCATCGTCAACTCTGTAATGGACCCGATTTGGAACACATTGATGCTTGATAACCTTGAAGCTTACCAACGTGGTGATGCACTGCCTCATATCATCACAAAACCATTTATGGAAACATTCACTGTAGGTCTTGGCGGTTCTGGGATGACGCTTGCTGTTGTTCTTTTGATGGCATTTGTCTTGAAGAAAAAACAATACCGTGATGTTGGTCGTTTGGCCCTAGCTCCTGGGATCTTTAATGTAAATGAACCAACGATCTTTGGTCTGCCAATTGTATTGAATGCAACGATTTTGATTCCTTGGGTAGTTGCTCCTTTAGTTGTAACAACATTCAACTATCTTGTTATGGCAGCTGGACTTGTTCCTGCACCAACTGGCGTCTCTGTTCCTTGGACTGTGCCGATTATTGCAAGCGGTGTCTTAGCAACCAACTCTTGGCTTGGCGGTCTCTTGCAAGTCATCGACTTTGTTATCGTCGGCTTGATCTGGTATCCGTTCTTAAGAGTTTTAGATAAACAGCCTGATGTCGATTTAGAAGCTGTTTCATAATAATAAATCATCTAATTTACGCAAAAGTTGAACTTTTGCGTAAATTTGTTTTTTTCTTCTTTTTAAACAAAGAATACTTTCGCTTTTTAAATAAAAAAACAGAATTATCGAGACTATTCTTGTCGCATGTACCGACTTTCGTTATACTCAATCTATGGAGGTGGATCAGATGCCAAAATATGAAGAAATCGCAAATACATTGCGGGAAAGAATTCGTTCAAAAGAATATCCTCCCGACAGTTATCTGCCGAATCAAGTAGAATTAGTCAAAGAATTCGGTGTCAGCCGTATGACGATCAAAAAAGCAGTGAACATCTTATTCATGGAAGGACTAGTGTATTCTCAAAGAGGGGCTGGAACAAAGATCCTCAATCATCCCTTCTTGCAAAAAGATACTTCCCCAGCAAATGAATACGAGGGGCTAAGCCAGCAAATGACACGTCAGCATCGCTCATTAAAAAGCACCGTCATCGTCTTCACTGTTGAATTTCCTAATGAGATGATCCAGGAACGCTTGATGATCGATGCCGAACAACCGGTCTATAATATCCATCGTTTACGGATTTTAGATGACAAACCTTATATTTTGGAACATACATATATGCCCGTTCACCTTGTTCCTGGATTGAAAAAAGAACACCTGCTTTCTTCTATCTATGCTTACTTGCACGAATCGTTGAACATTGCTTTTGCTGGAGCATATCGTGCAATCTCTGCGGACAAAAGTACCGTTTATGATCAAAAATACTTGCATTGTGCAGAAAATGATCCTGTATTGGAAGTCCAGCAAGTCGTTTACCTAAAAGATGGGAAACCTATCGAGTATTCAACAAGCCGAAATCGATTTGACAGCCGAAGCTATTCGTTGCTGGATGTCAAATCAAATTGATCCAGTCAAACAAAAATAAGTGCTCTTCCGTGCGGCGGAAAGATTCCGCCATGTGGAAGAGCGCTTATTTTCTTGTAGATTCAGCTCAATTTTTTATGGATTTTTTCTATCGTCCGCATGTTTCTGGAGGTTAAAAATTGCTGGTATTTTTTCGAAGCAAGTATTTTGCCAAAATTTTTTGTCGTCATTCCCTTTTTAACCACCCATAACAAATCTTTTCCTTCGAATAACATCAACTTTTCTTGTTCATCATGTTCTGATGCTTCAAACAGCTCACTCAATTCTTCATATAAAGATTGATCTGAAAAAAGAACCATTTGATTGTGTTCAGGCATCTCGGCCACATGCTGGACGATGTTCTCGACTTCTTCTTGTGTCCGAATCAAACCGTAAATCGGCCGCTGCCAATGTTCACTCAAACAAACCAGCACTTTTTCCAAGGTTTCATCCGCGGATAAACTTGTTTCGATGATTACATTTCCCGTTGCCAATACAGTCGTGACTGTTTTGAATTCAGGCAGTTCAAGCGTTTTTTTCAGTTCTTCCATTTTGATCTTTAAGCCTCCGGTATTGATTCCTCGGAGAAAAATGACATATTTTTTCATTTGGTTCTTTCCTCGTTTCCCGTATTTTCTCTACTATACAACAAGATTTCAAAAAGGAGGAGAAATGTCTCAGCAAAAACTCTTTTAAATAAAATTCTTCTGACAACGTGTTCTTTTTCTTCACTTTAAGTTATGATTGATTTGTGCATTTAAAACAAGAAGATTTCTTGGACTGGTTCGTAAACTTCCCAGGATAAAAAACTAAGTATCTCTCATAGATCCAAAAAGTACTGTATCAATAAAACATTTGAAAAACAGTCTATTTTTGGATTCCAAAGAAAGGAGGTTGGAAATAATGCGAAAAGTAATTATTGACTGCGATCCGGGAATCGATGATACGCTGGCGTTGATGCTGGCTGTCCAATCGCCGGAATTAGAGGTGCTCGGTATTACTGTCGTCTGCGGAAATGTCCCTGTCGAATTAGGTGTAGAAAATACCTTTCGCTGTCTAGAAAGATGTCAACGTTTAGATATTCCGGTCTTTGCCGGAGCTTCTAAACCGCTTGTCCGCTCATTTATCAGCGCACAAGATACCCATGGCATGGATGGATTGGGTGAAACCTATTTCCCCCGTACTTCTGAATACCAAGCACAAGAAAAACCAGCAGCTGATTTTTTAGCTGAGACCTTTTCTGTTCCTACAGATATCTCTGTTATTGCTTTAGGTCCTTTGACCAATATCGCACAAGCGCTGAAAAAAAATCCCCATCTAGGACGCCATATGGCCCGCTTCGTTACAATGGGCGGCACTTATAAAAGTCATGGGAACTGTTCGCCAGTAGCTGAATACAACTATTGGTGTGATCCAGATGCCGCGGCTTATGTTTTCAAACATTTAGAAAAGATGATTGAAATGGTCGGACTGGATGTGACCAGAGAAATCGTGTTTACGCCTACGATTTTAGAGTATTGCTGCCAAACCAACAATGAGGTGGGAAATTATTTGAAAGCAATCACCCGCTTTTACTATGATTTCCATTGGCAGCAGGAACGAATCCTCGGCTGTGTGATCAATGATCCTTTAGCTGTGGCTTATTTTATCGATTCAGCGCTTTGCAGCGGGTTTGAAAGCTATACTGCTGTAGAAACTACCGGAATCAGTTTAGGCCAAACATTAGTCGATCGTTTTGACTTTTGGCAAAAACCTGCGAACAGCAAGATTTTGACAACTGTCGATGTTTCATCATTCTTCCTGAAGTTTTTGACCGTCATTTTAGATGCACAACCCGAAGCCGTTGCTAGGGATCTAAAAATGCTGCAGTTAGGATGAAAAAAATGAAAAAATTCACGACACGTACGATCACGATCATTGCTTTCAGCGTCGCTTTGAACTATATTGGCGGTGCTATCGCCCTGTTTTTGCGGCTGCCGATTTATTTGGACAGTATCGGAACGATTTTTTCCGCCACCTTGCTGGGACCAGGATTCGGCGCATTGACTGGAACAATCAGTGCGTTGCTTAGCGGGATCACAGCAGATCTTTTTTCTCTGTATTATGCGCCTGTTCAAATCATTACTGGTTTGTGTGCTGGTTTTCTCTTAAACGGAAAAATCCAAAAATCTCGTTTACCGCTCCAAGCGCTGCTGATTTCATTTCCTGGAACAGTAGCTGCTTCTTTGATCACTGTCTTTTTGTTTGGCGGGATCACTTCTTCTGGTTCAAGTATTCTTGTTCAGGTTTTATCTGGATTGGGCCTTGATCAAACAGCGAGTATTATTCTGATCCAAGCAGGCACCGATTATCTTGATCGGCTGCTGGCTGTTGTATTAGTTGCAGCAGTCGTTTTATCGCTTGGTGAAAGAAGAGTTTTTCAACAAAACAAATCTTGATTTATTAAAAACAAAAAACCTGCCAAAACAAAATGTTTTGGCAGGTTTTTTTGACGAATCAGCTTTTTAGCTTCCGCTTTTCGTCAACAAATCCAGCCCTTTTTCTGGCATGTCAACAAAGAAGCAGATACCGCTCTGATTACTTTCATAAATAAAGTCCTTTAGTGCTTTGCTTGTATAGCTGCTGTAATCCCCAGCAACAGCAAGTTCGATATGATAGTTCGTGCATTTTTGCAAGATGTCTCCCGCTATCTTTGTTCTCAACTCAAAAAAATCTTCTGTTATCACAGATTTCAAAAGGATGATTTTATTTGTTTGGTATTCATAAGCCAATGATAAAAGCAGATCTAATGCTGATTGGCTGTCCTTTATCAAAACTGTGTCAGCTTCAATGATAATGACTTTTTGGTCATTTTTGCTTTGTTCAGTTACTTTCATTTTTTCCTCCAATCAATTAGCTGCTTGTACTAATCAAAAGAATAAAGCAGACTATCTTTTTACTTTCAAAGCTTTATTTTTCGCTAAATAAAACGGGCGTAAATAACCAACCGTATTGGAAAGCGGCAGTACCTCATCTGGAAGCGCAAGGGATAATTCCTTGCTTAAATAAGCTCTTCTCGTGGTGATTCGTTCCCATAATTCTGGATATTCCGTTTGGATCTCTGTTCGCAGCTGTTCGTCGGCAAGAGCGACACATTCTTCTGCGCTCACCCCTGCATAGCCAGGAACCGATGGGATAATATCCACTTGGAAGATCATTCCGCTTTGAAGCTGTTCCTCAGAATTTGGATAAATAGGCGAAGACATCCATTCTTCGTCTGCCGTTAGGTGTCCAGGGTTCAAATGCCAGTGATAGTCTTTTTTAGGCAAAACATCCTCAATCAGCTGATACATCTCTTTTCCTCGCAGACCGATCTTTATCTGTTCTAACCAAGTGACGACTGCCCCATAGTAAGGCTGGGCAACGCGTTCCAAATAATCTTTTTGTTCCTCGGGAAGCTGTTCTTGGTTCTCCACCACAAAACCCGTCCGACTTGATAGTCCGCCTTTAAAGCCCGTCGTCATCGACAGCGGGTCACCTTGCTTGATTTTTTTATACGTAGGATACATATTTGCATGTTCGAAACGCTGGCCCGTTGCAGCGATGGTCACGACCGAATGATACTGTCCCTCTCCTGACAACAGTTGCCCGATTTCTATTTCTCTTACGCCAGGAGCTATATGGTTCATTGCCTTCAGCATACTTCGAGAAGAAAGATTTGCCCCATATTCGTAATGTGCAAGTTCATTTGCGTTATTTGTTGTTCGAGCGCCATTTTCCCCAATCAATAAATACACACTGTTGACTAGTTCGCCTTCAGAAAGAGTATTTTTTAATGCATCTACAATAAAATAAGGTACATCAAATAACTGAGAAGGTGCTTTCATTTTGGCAGTAAACATTTTCCAGCCGATCAAACCAACTTTTTTCTTTTTATCTAGTTGAAGCTCTTTGAAGATTTCTTCTAATGCGCGCTCCTGTTCCATCGGTTGGTTTGGCAAAGAAAATAGCGGATAATGGAATAATTCAGCTGTTATTCTTGAATGTTTGCATAACTTCAAGTTTTCATTTCCTAAAATCAGTGCAGCCGTTCCCTCTTTATCCAAAACCAATAAACCTTCTTCAAAACGAGGAATGAACCCAGTTAGATATTCAAAATTACTGCCATGTTCCTTGTCTGCATAAATAACAACCGTATCGATTTGTTCTTCTTTCATTCGTTGAAGCAGTTTCCTTTTTCGTACTTCCATCGTTTCATCTGTCAAAAAAACTGGTGGAACTTCTGTAAATACTGGCGGTTCTTTTACCTCTTCTAAAGAAATCGTTGGTTTCATTTGGTTTTCTCCTCTTCTGTTATCATGATTTCAACATTTGCTTCTGTTAGTTTTGCTAATAGTTCTTCTTCTGGCTTCCGATCTGTTATCAATAAATCAAGGTCGCTTAAATCACCTACTTTGAAAAATCCAGTAGTGCCTAATTTCGTGTGGTCCGCCGCAGCAATTACAAAATTGCCTTGCTGGATCATTTTCCGTTTGACCAAGCCTTCTTCTTCTGTATGGATAAACAAGCCCTCTTTGGATAAAGCAAAAATGCCTAACAAAGTGTAATCTGCGCGGAACTGGGAAAGTTTATCGATCGTATCTGCACCGTAAAGAAATAATTGTTCTTTATGTAGTGTTCCTGGCAGCATCGAAATCGTTGTTTTTTCAAAACTTGCTAGCAGCTGCGCATGTGTTAAAGAATTCGTGATCGCATGTATTTTCCGATCAGAAAGCTGTCGAATGACCGCTTCTACTGTCGTTGATGAATCAAAAATAATCGATGCATCATCCTGGATAACTTGTCGTACTTTTTTAGCAATCTTTTGCTTCACTGGATAATATTTTGCAGAACGCTGCACATAATCAAAGATTTCCGCCTCTTTATTGGCTAAAACAGCACCGCCATGTGTTCGTTTCAAGACTTTCTTGTTTTCCAATTTGATCAAATCTCTTCTGACAGTGTCCTTTGAAATATGCAATTTTTCTGCCAATTCTTCGATAGATACACTTTTTTTCTCTTCCAAAATCTGTTTTATTTTTTCTAAACGTTGTGCGATCAGCATAAACTTCCCCTCCTTATTTCTAAGTTAACCCATTTTGCATTCTTTTGCAACATTTATTTAAAAAAGCAAATAAATGCAAACTTTTCTCCTTACAAATCATTTATAACCGATTTTTTATTTGTTATACTTATAAATGATTATTTGATTGTTTGCATTTTTAGCTAAACTATACAGCTGTATCCAATTTTTTACACAATCATTTTCAGTTAGTTCATTATTGAAAAGAGGCGGTCAATCATGCAGAATATTTACGTTATTGAAGATAACTTTTTGCACCAAAGATTCATTGAAAATACGATTCATGAGTTCTCAAAAGATTACTCACTTATTGTTCGTACGACACCTATTACTTCTCCTCTGTCATTTGTAAAGCAGCTTCCAACACTGGAAATTGTTGATACGGATCTTTTTTTTATCGATATTGATTTAAATACGCAATATTCAGGTATTGATATTGCTGAAAGAATTCGAAAAACAAATGCTGTCTGCAAAATTATTTTTATCACCAGTTTTGTTGACAAAGGAATTGATATCATTACGCGAAATATTACGCCCTTTGATTATATACATAAAACCGGATTGGATATCACCCAAACAAAAGAACAGTTACGTTCAACCTTAAAAAAAGTATTCACTGACTTGCATACAAATCGTGATAAATTTTTGATTTTAAAAAATGAACAAGGGAGTCAGATTTTTTCTTTTGCCGATATCAATTACATACAGACAGTTAAAGGGAATCGTTTTTCTATCTATTTAGAGACCATTGATCAGGAATATCTGCTGAATGAAAGTTTTTCTAAATTAAAAGATCTTTCTTTCCCCCAATACTTTTTGTTTTTAAAATCTTACATTTTAAATTTAAAACAAATCAAATCGATCAATCGAAAACTTGGCATTATCACCTTTAAAAATGATTCAGAAATCTATGCTAGTATCAAAATATTAAGCAAAGTGAAACAAACGCTTGATTTACTGCCTTGAAGAAAATTCTCGGCAGCAAATCAAGTGTTATATATTATTGTTATAATTGGAGACTGTATACTATAATTTAAATTTTTTTCAGAGAAAGAACGACCTCAAAAAATTGCTCATTTCGAGAAATAGTGTACTGCACATTATTGTACATACTAGTGATTTTTTTTAAATTCTGAAGTCCTAGTCCTGAATGTCCTTGTTTACTGCTAGTGCCTTTATTTTCAATGCTATGCAGCGGCAAACGCGTTGAATAGTTATTTTGGATAGTTATTTGCAGCTCTCCATTCTGTTCCCTGATTCTCACACTTATATATGGTTTCTTTGTTTCCAGACTTGCTTCGATTGCATTATTCAACAAAATCGTCAAACAGCGGATCAGATCAAACATATTCATTGAAACTTCAGAAACCTCTTGATCAAAACGAATATCTATCTTTATCCCTGCAGCTTTTGCTTTATTTATTTCTAGATACAAAATACTTTTCAATGGTAAACATTTAATCAGTTCTAATTCTTCGAGATAGCTTTTTGAATCAATCACTTCTTCAGAGTATTCCTTGATTTTATGCAGCTGGTCCAAAGCGGCTCTTGTATCGCCTTCTTCTAAGACAGTGGTCAAACTGAATAAAATGCCTTCGTAATCATGTCGGAACGATTTCAAATCACTCATTTTTTCTAGCTTTTCATCATATAAAGCAACAGTATTATATAGATTTTCATAATAGATGCTCGCTTTGATAACCAAATATAATCCGCCAAATAAAAGAATCGCCATCAAAAAAAGAATTGCTGTGACGAGCCAGTAATCACTTTTGGTAAAATCCACACAAATCCTTTGATAATAAGCAAAGACAGCAAAAATACTCAAACATATTGCCATCGCTCTTTTATTGGAATTTGACATTTTATAAAGAAAAACGTACACTTCAAACTTTTGATAAGCCCAATTTAATACCTTGATGCCAATAAAAAAAAGGATCGTCATTCCTGCGAGTATCATAGAAAAAGTAAAAAGATCAATTTGAGTAAAGTGAACATCATTGATGGCAAAATAAACACTGCCGCTTCCAACCAGACCCATTTGGATAATAAAATACTCGCTTAGGATATAAACGATTGTAAACAAATAATTTCTCGTGGCAGCATAAAGAATCAAGAAGTTAAAAAAATAGACGCTGGGCAGCAGATAAAATTCAATTGCAGGAAAACTGACTACTAAAGAAAAAATACTCAGGATCATCAGCAAACAAGCTGCTTTATATTTGGTTGTTAGTACTCGAGCGCCTATGTATAAATTAAAATACGCATGTGTCAAAAACACTATTGCTAAAATAACATGATATCGCATTAAATTGCTACCATCCTCTTCTTACTTTTAAATTTCACGATTGAAGGTCTCTTTCCATATACACAATTATTTGCTTGATGTCAATAAGCATATGCAAATCAATTGAAATTTTCTTGAAAAAACTATTTTTTTCATGCTGTTTCCCTAAAAATCCAACAACTTAAAAGAGGACTGCGACAAAAATTCGCCCGTCCTCTTAATCATAAAATAAACTTTTATTTTATGTTTTTTCTATTGTTTTTATCATCCTTTTTTGATTTTTCTACGTACAAGATAGCTGCATACAAGCAAGGCGCTACCTAATAGAAAGAAAAAAGGACGATTTTCAACGCCTGTTTTGGGCAGCTGTTGTTTGTTTTCTGATGAGTTATTTTCGTTTTCAGTTTCTTCACCTGGCGTTATCTTCTCTTCTGGTTCTTTAAATGTGATTACCGCTTTATTTGTTGTTGCTGCTTGATATATAGTTGGTTGAAACCAAACGATACTGAAAAGCAAGAAAATGATTGTTAGTTTAAGACGCTTCATCTTGCCCTCCTATCTGCTTTGCTTCGGTCAATGTAGGATCACCTGTCAATTCCCATTCAATTGTTGTTTGATAGGTACTCGCATTGCTTATCGTGTTTCTCGGAATACTCATTTCGATCCCGGATAGTGTTTGATCTTTACTATCCCCTATTTGCAGGATAGTTAATCCAGTCTCTTTTTCCCCGCCATGATCCACCATTCGCGCAACAGATCGCTGAACAGAAGAAAGTTCTATATTTCTTGCAGGGAGCAGGATATTTTCATGGACGGAGTCTACAACTTGGATATTTTTTAGGCGAATGACTGCTCCGGATAATTCATTCTTTTGGGCATCTTTTAGGCCTTCTGGTTGCGAAACACGCAGTTCCCAAGAATTGGATTCACTGTAATCACTGATCGTAATCGATGGTGCACTTTCACCTTTTGCAGCAAGCGTTTGAGCATGACTGCTCTTTTTGATCGATCCGAAATCAAAATCCGCGTTTTTAAGTTCTTTAAGTTCTAAAATGGTTGATTCCACATTAAATAGAACGACATAATTTTGATAAACATATTTACCAGTAGTGAGTTTTTCCTTGATTTGGATAATTCCTGATGACTCTCCTTGTTTTGAAGTATCAGGGTATGAAACAAATCCAACTAATTCAACATCAGGGGCTGCTGTTTTATCAATAAATCCATTGATCTTTGTATCTAATTCCTCTTCAGTCGCTCCTATGTTAATTGTTGTTTTTACTGGTTTGACTTGATTCAGCTGCAACATCCTATATCCATCTTTTGTTAGTTCTAAATAGGTTTGCTCCGATAGTGGCTTTTCTTTTTCTTCTATCATCATTGTCAAACGATCCTTTGCCGCTTGCACATGCTTAACTTCTAAAACATCCCCGATATTTGTTACCCATTCTTTTCCCTGATTCATAAAAATATCTGAAGAATCATTTCCATTAGCTGATATTGAATTCAGCGGTATTTCAAAATCTAAAATAAATTGATTAGAAGATGCGCGAAATTGTTTGATAGAATAGAAAAAATTATCTCCATATTCCGGAAGATTTATTTGTTGATGCGCATTATATAACCCCCAGCGCGGCGTGATTTTGTTCAATTCTGGATGGTAAATAAAAGTTCCCACTGACATGTTATCATAGCCTTTGAAACGTAATGCTTTTCCCCAGTTCACTTTTTGAATGTGTAAAGGTATTTTTTGGATCAGTCCATTTCTTTTATGTGCTATCTGGATTTCACCGACAGTCTCTCCGACTATATCTGTCTCAATCTCTTTAGTGATACTTAGTTCGTATTCTTCTGGGATCAATTCCTCATCATCAAATCGTACATTAGTAATGATTGTATTCAAATCAAAATCAGCTAATTTATTCCCTAATGTTATTTCAGGTAAAACAATATCATAATCGAAACTTTTCATCTCCGCGATGTAAGTTCCTGGAGACAAATCGCCAGTTCCATAATTATTCATAAAATCATTGGGTAAATACCCTGAAGAAGTACCATCATTCTTTATCCATCGGCCAGTAACATTCTCTGTAGAATAAGGAGAACTCAAGCTTGCTGACGTACCTAAAAATCGGAATTTTTCACCTAAAGTAAGCTGACTGATTCTGCTTAAACTAAACATTTCATTCATAGATTGAACATTTGACGTATCGAAGCTTTCTAAATTTAATTCTCTTACCCTCGTCGCTCGAAACATCCGCCTCATGCTTGTTACATTTGTTGTATCAAAGCTCCTTAAATCCAATGTATCCAAGGAGACCAATAAGTCAAACATTCCTGACATATCTGTTGCATTACTTGTATCGAGATTTTCCAATCCTTCTATCGCATTCAATCCCCACGGCACTATGTCAAGATTTGATGTTTTAACAAACAAGTTAGCTGCATTTTGAGGTGCAATGATATTCTCTTTTAAAACAATCTTCTTGATATTTCTAATATCAACTTCATAAATATCTTTACGATTCCACGGTGACGTAGTTGACTCCCCTAGTTCTCCTTCATCAATTGTTAACGTACCTGTCTCACTGTCGAAAATGACCGAGGAAGTCCCCCACCTGAAACCTCCATCTAATTCTGCAACGTAAGCTCCTGGTGTTAAATCGCCAGTTCCCCAATTAGTAATAAAATCATTTGGTGAATAACCTTTAGAAGTACCATCTATTTTCGTCCAATTACCAGTCGCTATTCCCACATTACCTGAATAGAGCGGACGAGGCATTTGAAATTGAACTTCTGGGAAACTCATAAAACTTATATTCGAGCCTAAAACTAACTTTTCCAATGAATTACACGCTGCAAATGTATTTTCTGAAAGTGTGATATTTTCCCAGTGAGACAAGTCTATTTCTGATAAATTGTAGCATGCTGAAAATACCCCTACGGCTCTATTGATGTTAGTAACATATAAAGTCTTTAAAAAATCGATTCTTTTTAAACTAAAACATACCTGAAACATATAATCGATTGATGTTACCTCACTTGTATCTAGCAACCCTATAATCTCCACTACATTTGTCAGTCCTTCAAATAAAAATGAACTGTTTTTCGGTGCTTTTACTATCCCAATAAATTCAATACTTTTTATATTGCTGCTTGAGATATTTCCTTGTTGCCATAGTGATTCATGATAGTCAGTTAGCTCTCCATTAGTTATTTTCATTTCACCTGTAGCTTGATTAAATGCCCATTCTGCTGTTCCCCAAATACCTTTAGTTTCAGAATCATTCGTTAAAATCGGCTCTATACTATTCTCTTCCGGTTCCTTAGTGTTATTTTCTTCTTCGTTTATTTCTTGAAGTTCTTTATTTCCATCTACTTTCTGATTACTCGTTGGTATCTCTGTTGTAGCTGATGTATCAAAATCTATTCCATCCAACATCTGCTCATCCCTATTTGGACTTGCTTTTACTATAGTATCTGCAACTGTATTTGTCGGCAATTGTCCTAAAAAAAACATCAAAAGAACACTTATCAACATTAATTTGCGCGTCATTCTTTCTCACCACTCTCATTTTTCTAAAATGCAACACCAGCTGCTGAAATCTGTCTAATTGTTAGAGACTTTCCTTGAGCAAGTTGTGTCTGTCTTTTAGTCAAACCAGTAAAACCGTTGTGCCATAAAAGACACAACGTATGTTTACTGATACGTGTATTTCGCTGCTTCTTTGGCATCATCTATGTTCAACTGATTGGAATACTGCTTTGGCAATAAAACAATCAGAAATTTTCTATTATAAGCAATAGATATGTTTTTTTATTAGTAATGATTCTGCTCTATGTTGTTGGTTCTGCGATCAATTCCCATACGATCGATGTTGAATAAGTTGTAACATTTTTGATTGTGTTTGCTGGAATATCCAAAACAACACCATCTGTTGTTCCTTTGTCTGTAGGATTTCCTAATGCTAATGACCAAGCACCTGCTCCTTGTATTTCGTCCGCTTTTGCGATTGTCTGTTCCTCTGTATTTAAAATAATTTCTCCATTTGTTGGTACAGGTGCATTATTCGTATCGACATAACGAAGATTTTTTAAAGTCAATGTCGCTCCAGCTAACTCGTTCCCTTCATTATCATAAAATCCTTGCGGCTGGCTCACTCTCAACTCCCAGCCTGTACGATCGGTTCCTCGGCGATCTTCTGTAGCAATAAAGGGAATACGTCTTGTTTCTAAACCACTGGGACTAATAAGAGCATCTAAGTCAGCGTTGATTGTTAAACGATTGGATACATTAGCTTGTTTTCCGAAGTTGAATGCTGAGACATAATTGATTTTCAATTGCCCTGGATTGGGATTAACCGGTTCTTCCGGGTCGATTGGTTCTTCTGGATTCTCTGGGTCTGGGATATTATTGTCTGAACTATCATCTTCTAAAATTTCTACTTTGCCATTTGTGATTACTTTTGTCGCACTTTCATACTCTGTTGCTGCCGCCGGGATTGCTCCTAAAAACCCGCTTGCTAAAATCATTGAGACTGTGAATAACTTTGCTTGCTTCATAAAATTACCACCTTAATTAGTTTATTTTTGCCCTTTTATTTTTATATTTTTTTCTCATTGAACCAATAACAATGATGAAGAGTAAAGCAATGATTATCCCCCAATAAATCATTGTGTTCTCTTTTATTTCTAAATTTACAGCACTTTGATTTAATCTTTTTGACTCACTTGCTTTGATTTCAAATGATTTCTCAAATTCATATTTTTTTGAATCAGCCTCCACTTTCAGTTTCAGTTTATAATCTCCAGGTTGAAGCGGTACTTCCCCTGTAGGAATCCCGAAATCAAAATTGGAATTTGGCGCCATGCGCATTTCATTTGCTTCATACTGATAAATAGGTTTCTTATCATTTTTTTGATAGACTTCTGCCTTGATTTCCATAGCAGAAATAATTGCTGGCGCAGTATTTTGAATATTCGCTTCAATGTAATTCCGATGATTTCGCTGACCGACTTCAACTTTGTTCAACTGTAAATTATTTTCCCGAACCACCCCATTTTCCATCGTCAGCAAGACACCAATCGTATAAGCGATTTGATGGGTAACTGATTGCGCAGTTTCTGCGTTGATTATTTCTGAAAAACGTATCCCTCCTAAAATTTGTCCTTCCCATATTTCTTTGGGATATTCGATATCTGCTGCTATTATTTGAGAACTGCCAGCTTCTAAATCAATTTCTTGTTTCTCGATTTGTACTAAGCTGTCTAATGGATATTTCAGCGTATTGTCAAGTTGTTCGCTTTTTTGATAACTTGGTATTCCATTAGTGTTCGTGAAGGCTGGATTTACTTCAGCGGCTATTTTTATCGGCTGTTTGCTGCCATTTGTGATTTTTACTTTTACCTGTTCCTTTTCTCCCGGCTTCCCTTCGAACCGATAGAATCCTTGTGCATTTGATTCCCCATCTTTATTTAAGGCTTCCACAGAAAAGGAAACAGCGGAACTTGCGGCGACTTCTTTCGGCTTAATGGCAAGACCAATCCAGCAAAGAAAAATAGACATTGCTAGAAAAAATTTTTGCATTCCCTTCTTCACCTCCTTATCGTTTTCAGCAGAAGAATTGATTGCTGCTGCTTTATGTAGATAATTTTTGCATTTTTTTCTGACGCCAAAGTTACTTTTATGTCGAAAAAATATACTTTTGTGTAAAAGTTTAAAAAAAAGAAACTGCGGCATCTGCCGAACAGTTTCTTTTCATTTATATGCTCTTTTACATTCTCATTTCTCGTCTTGGTTCTTTAACAAAATTTGCACCCCACGTACCAGATAGAGAAGTGATGATCAGTCAGATATACAAACCTGTACCCACACCTTCCAGCGGATTATCTGAAGTTATTTTCAGTGTACTAAATCCGATTGCGGAACCAACAAATGCTAACGTCATAAACAAAGATAAAAAGGTGATCACCCCTGCAAAAACTGCCAGATGGAACAACACAGTTCAGGAGCATCAATAGGATTTGGGGTTACTTTTACTTATGGAAGAAAGTTTTTTCTTGGTTTTCCTGCAAAAAAAGACTCTTTGCTGCACAAAGAGTCGGCCCAAAATCAGTATTTTTACTTCTTTGATATTCATACTTTTCAAGAATCGGTACTTGTCAGCGTCCAATTGACTGTTCCAGCATATGTCCCAGGGATAATCTTTAAAGGATTTGCTGTGAATGTAAAATAGATATCGTACTCATTGAAATTTTTATTCACATTTGCTTCTGTTGTTTCTTGAGTAAGTATTCTTTGCTTTTCGCTTGTCAGTTGGAAAACCAGATTTTTGGTCCCTTTTTCAAAAAAACGAAGAGAAAGGTTGTCTCCCCATGTATTTATCTGTTCCGCAATACTATTCAACTGGCCATCCAAGACCCAACGATTTTCGCTTGTATTTGTTATGTCTAAATCAGCATTCGCTAAATTGGCTACTTTTACGTAAAAAAATCCATCTTCTTGCTGAGAATTGACTAGGTCATTGACTGTCAAAATCTGTCCATCGAAATTTCCTGGTACAGTATTCAGTTGGATGATTCCTCGAAAATCAACAGCTTTATAAACTATTTCTGACTGGTTTCCTTCTGTATCGACGGTATAGATTCCCACATAATAAAGATTTCCTGGCTGCAAGTTATCTGTTTCATATTCAATCGTCGTATTTAAAGGATCGCTTACTTGTTCTCTTGAAAGGACTGCTTTTTCAGAAAATCCCGCTGTCGGCAATTCATCTTCTGTTACTAATGGTGTCATGAATAATGTCGCAGAAGTTGAATTTTCATCCTCTATTTCTATCGGAAAATAAGCCTTGCGATTTTGTCGGACGATTTGCGCATTGCTTTGTGCTTCTGCTGTTGTTGTATAGCTGTCTGCTACGGTCGGAACCCAACTTCCTACGACGTTATAATAATGGGTGTCTGGACTACCTAATGAGATGGGCGAGGCAAACGCGTTCCCAGAAAACGAAGTCGTAGCAGGTACCTTTAAATCCAGATTTTTATCGATTTCCAGATAGTTATTTTTTACATTGAAAAAAACCTCGTACATGTTTCCTCTTTCTAAATCAGGCAGAGTCACTTTCAGAGTATCCCCATCTCTTGTAAAAGGAATTGATTCTCCTTCTGTCGGAATCACTACCGAAGACGAGTCTTCTACTTTTACAAATTTGACAGTATCCCCCACTAAATCAAGCGTCCTAGGTACCAACACACTAATAACAGTTCCTTCTTTTAAACTTGTCAAATCACTCGTATTAAGATAACTAAGGGCGGTAAGATACGTAAGTTCCTGCTCTTTATCAACCGTGTTGATCGTTGGATTTACTGCTCCCGTATCTAAAATCATCTGCATGTTTTCTGGTTGGAAAATCCCTGTTCTTAATTGCAGATCCACCAGTCCTTGGACATCGACGAAAGAAACTGCTTTTGCTTGAGCGTAACCGCCGTTCGCGCCAGTAAAACCGAAATAAACAGACTTTCCTGAATTTAAGCCTAAGTTATTTTTAAATGTATCGTCAACAGGAATCGTTACATTGACATTATAGTCAGGTACTTTATAAGTAAATGTATTCGCACTTTTTTTGAATTCAACTGTGAACTGGTGCCATTGTCCATCTGTCAAGTCCGTTACACCTACTGTATCATTGTGATGAAGCACTTTATCAATAATCAAAAAACCATCTGTCGTATAGGAACTATTTGATCCCGGATAAGCCCAGGCAATGTGGTGACCTTTTGAGGCGACATCCCGATCCATCATGCCGTCATGAGCAATAATATTGCTGTTATTGTTATAAAAAGTATCAAATTCTATAGCAATACTATTGGGGATTGCTCCCTGGCTAAGCGGACTTGAATTTCCCGTATTTGCCCAAACACCGATTGTCGGTCCAGTCTCTGCAGCAATTGCAGTCGGACTGCTGCTTTGCATCACAAAAGTCAACCCGTCACTATCATTTGCGGTATTTTCAATAAAAAAAGCCATATCCATCTTAAAATCACTTGTAAATGACACAGGATTATTGAACCACACCGCACCACTTGAGCTTGTCGTAGTGTCGTTGATTTGGACATAGCGGTGATTGGCTGATCCACTAGGCGCACCTACTTTTCCCGCTGTAGTGATCATCGTACTGTCCACAGGCAATGTTTCAAAGGGCGGCTCGACCACTGCTGCCTTTATTTCTGAAGGTAAACATACCAACCAAGCAAGGAAAAGAAAAAACAGCCACCATCCACGACAAACAATTGACAATTTTTGTTTAGCCATTCCTAGTCCCACTTTCTTTGGATTTTTTTGATCGATAATAGCGCCAACTCAAATACAGAATGACCAGCAAAAGCAGAAGGATAAAGAAAATCAGCACATAAACCAGCATATTTTTATTTTCATATTTTTCTGCATAGACGGTTTTCTGATTGATCATTTTTGCATTTGCTGCAGAAACAGTGAATGAATCATCAAAGACCCAATGACCTTTTGGGGAAGTCAGTTCGATATGCGTGGTATATTCGCCAGGCTCTAGTTGTTCTGCATTTAATTCTGTCACTAAGGGAATCGTTGAATTTGGGGCAATCTGGTAATTTTCGACTTCTTTTTCGCCAACGTTTTTCTTTGTTTCTTTTTCATGGATCGTTATTTCCGCTTTTACTTTGCCAAACGCAACTGGTTGATCATTTTTTACTGTGCTTTGAATAGCTGCATGGTCATTTTTTACGATTGGTTCTGTTTTTTCTAAAGTTAGATTCGGGGAAGGAAGATCGGTCAGTTCGGATCTTAAGCGAACGCCGACTTGTGTTTCGTAACGTGCTTGGAGCATTGCATCCTTTGATTCTTCCGTTTCTGAGGAAATTACTGCAAAAGAAAACGCACCTAAGATCTCGCCTGTAATGGCTTGTTTTTTCATGTCTAAGGTAAAAGAAACTGCTTTTGCTTCATTGGGCATCAACCGTATCTGCTGCTGTTTCGGTTCAATCAGCTTTGTGAAGGAACGTCCTTTGTTTTTTTCAGCTGTTTCAGTTTTTTGATAGGCGATGATCCCCGTAGAAGCCGTATAGCTGTTCAAAGCAGCTGCTTCTATATCCAGTGATTGATTGGTCGTATTTTGAAGAATTATTGTCAACTCTTGCTTTGTTTCCTCTTTCACATGTAAATCGAAATATGTAGCTTCTGACACTTGGTTTTCGGGAAAACTTGGTATCACCGTAAAAGCTGTTGACTCTGCTTCGGCGGATAAATCACTGATAGTCAAACATAAGAAAAGAAGCCCTGAAAGAAAAGTTATCAAGAGCAGAACTTTGTTTTTTAACATCTCTCATCACCACACCATTCTTTAAGATAATCTTTTATAAAAAACTCACATGTAAAGCAATCTTTTCATTACATGTGAGCTGTTTTACCGTTACTCTGGTGTATAAGCGTTCGTCAATGTCCAAGTAACTGTTCCTGAATATTGACCGCTGTTGATGTTTTGCTTTGGAAATGTCAAAGTCGTTGCAGTGAAATCAAATTCATTTTTTGCTAAACCAGTTGTTCCATCAGCAGAAGCTACAAGCGTTGGATCTGTTGCACCTGCATCAAGCGCTGGAATCGTTCCAATTGTTGCATTCCCTGCAGCAGCAGTTGCAGCTAGATTCAATTTTGCAGATTGCAGTCTGACAGAATTTTCATTTTCGATTTGTGAAAGCTTAGCTGTTAATGCCCATCCTGATTGATTCGGTCCTCTAAAGTCAGAAACTGTCGTCGCCTCTGGTGTACTTGTCAAGGATTGATCTGCTTCCGCAATATCTTGAATCGATAATGTACCAAAGTTAAAATTAGAAACAGTGTCTAAGCTCAATACACCAGGCTGCACAGTCAAAGAAGCTTCACTCTCTAATTCAGCTGTAGGGTTTGCTTCTACAGCAGAAATCCCCCGAGCGCCTCCAACTAAACCAACACCACTGACCAACAACAATAAAGCAAACTTTTTCATAGTATCCCATCCTTTTCTTTTTTACTTTGAACAAACGCTCTGCCAACATCTAAAAAAATCGTCCAACATTTTTCTAGAATCTTTCGTCAATATTCGTTATCACCCATTTCCCCTTTTATTTTCGCGTGTTTTTTATAACAAACATCTCATTGTATTTTCAGAATAACATATAGTATAAAAAACACAAAAAAACATGCATTATAAATTTTAAACGGTGTTATATCGACTTGAAAACGCCTAAATTTGTTACTAAGCACATATTTAACAAGGCATATCCCCTATTAAAACTCTATTCCACCAAATAAATAAAGATGTTTTTTATAACTAAATTCTAACTATTTTTACAGAATAACATAAAAAAGAAACACAAATAAAAAAACATGTACTATAAGTCATTTTTTTATTTGTTTGGATTTTCTTTACTCGTGCTATACTTAAAATAAACGAAGGGAGGAATTTATTGATGTATGGCCAAACGCTCAAAAAAATAAGAGAAGATAAAGGGTTAAAACAAAAAGATGTTTGCCAAAACATTGTTACTTTAAGTTACTACAGTCGTATCGAAAGAAATATCAGCTCCCCTACTATCGATGTATTTGAGAAACTCATCAAAAACCTGAATGTCGGTTTAGAAGAATTTATGTATATCCATAACGAGTACAAAAAACCATTGAGCGATCGCGCATGGTTTGAACTTTCTGAACTTTATCATAAAGGTGATATTCAAGGACTTGTTGATGCTAAAAATGCGATTTTAAAAGAAAATGGCGAACACAACGATCCTACTCTCACAGCCATCATTGATTTATTCATTGCTCGCTTAGGCGGCAACGCTACTAACACAAATATAGACCAGATTATCCAACGCTTGATGGAACTGGAGAATTGGACCAGCCGCGAAGCAAGAGTATTTATCACTATCATGGATGAGCTGCCGATAGAGACGTTGTTCGTTGTCGTCAATGTTCTTTTAAAGAAAAGAAATCTATATGCTGAATCTCACGGTTTTAACTCTCCTTACTGTAAAATATTGATGAACGCTGTATTGATGTGTATCGATACTGGTTATCTAAGAGAAGGTTATACATACCTCCAAACATTCAAAAATATGTTGGAAATTCGCGACTTGTTTGGGAAAACGATGGGACTTTATTTAGAAGGATTACTTGATTATGCTAAAGGGATGCAAACAGAAGGAGAAAAAAAGATAACAGATGCTTTTACTATCTTCCACTTGCTGGATATGGAGAATTTTGCGCATAAATACAAAGTGCATTTTGAACATATCAAAGAAAAGTATGCAGGCGCGGAAGTGCGTTCTTTTTAACGTAAAAACATGGAAAGTTATTTTGTTGTTAAGAAGAGTCTTAATACTCAAGTCAAAGCGCTTTGCTCACAACCTCTATCTAAACGGTGTTCACCAAGCTGTCCTTCGGCAATAAGCTTTTACGATAAAAAATGTGAAAAGCCATTTTCTATCGTAAAATAGTCTTATTGCTGTGAAATACGAAGAACGAAGTGATTCGATGTTGATCAGTACCTACTGGGTGCTCAGACCAAAACGCTTTGCTCACAACCTCTATCTAAACGGTGTTCAAAAGCTAGCCTCTGCGGCATTAACTCAAAATCCGCTAAAATATATGAAGCTATTTCAGCGGATTCTTCTTTAATGCTTGAGGCAAAGCAGCTTTTTCACAACCTCTATAGGCAAATATATTGAATCAGATTCCCATTATTGTTACCTTTTTAAAGGACGCTTGTCCAATACTAATTTTAGGAGGTACGTTTTGGGATTTATTCGTACGAACAAAAGGGAACTTTCCCTGCTCATTATTTATTTTTTATTCATCGGGTTGCAGTTAGGTCTGCTTCCGCTATATGCACTATCTGTAATGACTGGTACTGATTTAGTGAACTCAGACTTCTTGATACTGGCAACCAATTTATGTATACCATCGATTATAGGAATTATTTTATTTTGGAAAGAAATCATACAAAGCTTTTCTTATTTTAAAAAGAATACTTGGTTGCGGATTGCTGGAATTTTCTTTTGGGTAGCACTTATTCTTTTGGTGGACATTCTTATGCAGAACTTGATAGGCGTACAAAATCAAGCAGAGAATCAAGAAGGTTTGCTGCAGTTAGGTGAACAAACGCCATTATTTTTGATATTGATCGTCTTTGCTTTTTTTGGTCCGATCATAGAAGAACTTATTTTCCGCCATCTTTTGATCAACTGGCTTTCTCGATACATTGGTCTAGTATTCGCTTCTCTACTTTCTATTTTTCTGTTTACATTCTTTCATGTACAGCAGCCAATCGATTTTTTGATCTACGCACCAGGAGCCATTTTGTTAACGGCTGCTTATTTGACGGCAAACCGTTCAATTGTTTTTGTCATGGCTATCCATATTTTAAATAATGCGCTTGGCTTTTTGTTATAAATCTGAAGAAGATAGCTGAATAAACAAATAACTGTCCGCCTGTGAAAGCAGGTGGATTTTTGTTTGCCCCTTTTTTGTCTCTTTTGCAAATATAAACGGCAGAACAACATGGCCTCCATGTTTATAAAATAATAGAAAATAAAAAAAGAACCCTTGATGATCAAGGGTTCTTCCTTTGTCTGATAACAAATGATTAACGACGGATTTCTTTGATACGAGCTGCTTTTCCGTGTAATGCACGCAAGTAGTACAATTTTGCACGACGTACTTTACCGTAACGAACAACTTCGATTTTTGCAACACGTGGTGTGTGCAATGGGAATGTACGTTCAACGCCAACCCCGTTAGAAACTTTACGTACTGTGTAAGTTTCGCTGATGCCAGCTCCGCGGCGTTTGATTACAACACCTTCAAATAACTGGATACGTTCGCGAGTACCTTCTACAACTTTCGCGTGAACACGTACTGTGTCACCAGGACGGAAAGCAGGGATGTCAGAACGTAATTGTTCTTTTGTTAATTCTTCGATTAATGGATTCATTTTATCTTTCTCCTTATTCCAAATATTCATATGACTAGTCACAGCGGAATATCGTAATAGTTGAGTGTTTTACACTCACCAAAAAATTCTAACATAAGTTACGAACACTGTAAAGCAGTTTCAAAAAAAGAATCGGACATTTTCAGAAAAAATGGTGCATTTATTTTTAAAATTTTCTTTATCCTTCTTTTTTGATTTCTTCCAGCATTTTTTTCATTTGATTGGTCAATTCGATTTTTTCCAGCATATCCGGACGTCTTTGATAGGTTCTGCGCAAGGATTCTTTCAGCTGCCATTCTTCAATCAGTTTATGGTTGCCATTCATCAAGACTTCTGGTACTTTCATGCCCTTGAATTCTGCTGGACGTGTATATTGCGGATGTTCCAGCAAACCAGTGGAATGAGAATCTGTTTGAGCAGACGTTTGATTGCCTAAAACATCTGGTAATAAGCGCACGGTCGCATCGATCATGACCATTGCTCCTAGTTCTCCGCCTGTTAGGACGTAATCCCCTAATGAGACTTCATCAGTTACCAATGTACGGATACGCTCATCATACCCTTCATAATGGCCGCAAATGAACACAAGATGCTCTTCTTGCGAAAATTCTTCCGCCATTTTTTGATCGAATCGTTTTCCTGCTGGATCAAGCAGGATCACGCGTTTTTTCACGTCTGGAGCAGCTTCATTGATTGCTTGGATATTGTCATAGATGGGTTGGACTTTCAACAGCATGCCAGCACCGCCGCCATAAGGATAATCGTCCACCGTCTGATGCTTGTTGTCTGAGTATTCTCTAAAATTTGAGACATTGATATCCAAGAGTCCTTTATCTACTGCTTTACCAATGATCGACTCGCCCATCGGTCCTTCAAACATTCGCGGAAACAGAGTTAATACATCAATCTTCATCATCGATCAGCCCTTCTGGTATCTCAACAATGATTTTTCCATTTTCAGGATCAACTTCTTTGACGACAGAAGCAATGTAAGGTAATAAAAGATCTCTTTTCTTCGGACGTTGGACGACCCAAACATCATTTGCTCCTGGAGAAAGAATTTCTTTTACTTTCCCTAACGATTCTCCAGTCTCGTCAAATACATCTAAACCAATGATTTCATGGTAATAAAACTCATCCTCTGATAATTCACTTAATTTTTCTTTTGATACTTTCAAGATGCCGTCGCGATATTTTTCTACATCATTGATGTTTGGATGGTTTTCAAAACTCAAGATAATAAAGTTCTTGTGTTTGCGTGAGCTTTTGATCGTTAATTCGATTGGCTGTTTGCCTTCTTGGAATAAAGTCAGTGTTTCGCCTGCTTTATACCGTTCTTCAGGAAAATCAGTCATGGAGATTACGCGTACTTCTCCTTTGATTCCTTGTGTATTGACGATTTTACCTACATTCAAATATTCAGTCACCGTTTTTCCTCATTTCTTTTTTCTCTGCTTTATTTTAGCATTTGTCTACCGGCAATTCTAGGTTTGTTTGGAAGTTTTGCGCTAACGGTTCATCGAAACAGCCATTTCCAGAGCAGTTAACGGATCATGATGAGTGATGGTATAAAGATCTGTCCCGTTTTGCCAGCTTACTTGTGCGGCTTTATTACTGGTATCCGCCAAATCTAAAGTGATCAGCCCTACGATTTCAGGAGCTGGCAAGGTATTTTCTTCTAGATAATTGACGATATCTTTTGCAGCTGGTACAGGATCTTGACCATCGATATTACTTGCACGAACACGAAGACGCCAGTTTCCTTCTGTCCATTCTAAATAGCTTGATCCGGCTGCGCCTTGCTGATAGCCTGTGATGTCATGTCCTAAATCAACTGGCTGTGCGTTGGTATCCACTGTGAATGGCTGCATAGCCGTTACCGCTTCGTTACTTGAAGCAAATGCATAGCGGTAAAGATAAGTTGCTTGTGGCGTTTCTTGATTCAACTGCTGATCATTCAACGGTAATTTTTGGCCCAGATCATAATAAAGCACCGAGAAACCTTGCTTCGTTTCAGCAGCTGCAATATTCAGGTTCTGAGCTACAGGTACTTTTGTCGGCAGCAGGACATTGGGATATTTTTGCTGTAGTTGCTCCATCGCATCGCCTGTTGGTTGTGTCTCGCTTTTGTCTGTTTCACTGGTTGTTTCCGTACTTTTAGAAGTGCTGCTTTGTGTAGTTTGCGTTCTTTCTGTGGTACTTGTTGCGGTACTTGTTGCGGCACTTTCTGCTGTACTTTCTTGTTCATTACTGCCAGGATTGCTGCAGCCTGCCAACAGTAAGATAAAACTTCCCAAGAACATGATTTTTTTCATCATTTGACACTCCCCTCTTTATTCAAGAATACGCTGTCTTTTTTATTTTGACAAAAAAAACTGTTTCGAAGCAAGCTTCAAAACAGTTTTGATGATCATTTTTTCCCGTCAAGGATATTCAAACGTACTTTTTTCGAATCATTGGTACGGACACCATAAACGATTGTACGAATCGCTTTTGCGACCCGCCCTTGTTTTCCGATGATACGTCCGATATCTTCCGGTGCTACCGTTAGATTGTATTCGTAAAAATCATCTGATTCAACGATTTCAATCTCGGCTTGATCTGATTGGGTGACTAACGGACGAACGATTGTTAAGATCAACTCTCTTAAATCTTTCATATCCGTTCACCTTATTTCTTTGTAAATTTAGCTTCGTGGTGTTTTTTCATAACGCCTTCTTTTGAAAGGATGTTACGAACTGTATCAGAAGGTTGTGCACCTTTTGACAACCAGTCAAGAACTAAATCTTCTTTTAAAACAACTTCTGCAGGATCTTTCAAAGGATTGTAAGTTCCAACAGTTTCAATAAAACGTCCGTCACGAGGAGAACGTGAATCAGCTACAACGATACGGTAAAAAGGACTTTTCTTAGAACCCATGCGTTTTAAACGAATTTTAACTGCCATTATTTATTTCCACCTCCATTGATTTAATCACAAGTTGTAGTTTAACAGTTTTTTTTTACCCTGTAAAGCTTTTTTTCTTTACAGTTAACTTTTTTCTTGAAATGCATATTATTTGTCGTGTTTCCTTATCTTTTGTAAGCTTATTATAGCAGCAAAATGAAGGAGGAATTATCTATGACAAAAAAAATCGGTTTTTTTATTGGTAGTTTACGTGAAGAATCTTATAACAAGAAAACAGCTTTAGCTCTGGCTGATCTGCTTCCTGACGGCTATGAAAGTAAAATCATAACAATCAGTGATCTGCCTTTTTACAATGAAGATCTGGAAAGCCCAGAAAAAGCACCAGCAGAGTGGACGCGTTTCCGTAATGAAGTCAAAGAATTAGATGGTGTTGTCTTTGTTACACCGGAATACAACCGTTCTGTACCTGCTGTCTTGAAAAATGCTTTAGATGTCGGTTCTCGCCCTTATGGTCATAGTGCTTGGGATAAGAAACCAGGTTTGGTCGTTTCTGTTTCTCCTGGTGGAATCGGCGGGTTTGGTGCCAACCATCACTTGCGCCAATCACTTGTCTTCCTGAATATTCCTACTTTGCAGCAGCCTGAAGCCTATATTGGGAATATCAATAACTTGATTGGTGAAAATGGCGAAATCATCGAAAGTACATTGAACTTCTTCCAAACAATCATGAATTCTTACATCGATTTCTTAGAAAAATTGACCGACTAACATAAAAATACAGCGCGGGATAACTTCCTGCGCTGTATTTTTGTTTTTTTATAAAGAAGAATCTCTTCTTTTTCTATAACGCAATTCAGCAAATTGTCCAAATTGTTCCACACCTATATATTCAAGCCGTTCTTCGTAGTCTCCTGGCTCAAACAATCGGATTCCTTTTCCTAATAATACGGGTGCTATTTGGATTTGCCACTCGTCGATCATGTTCTCTTCAAGCAGCGGTTTTATCAGGGAACCTCCGCCGACGATCCAAATATTTCCTCCCTCTTTTTCCTGCAGCTGCTTTAAGAATGTCACAGGATCTTCGTGGATAACTGTTGCATCAGACATTTGCAATTCAGGGTTTCTTGAAAAGACAAAGTTTTCCTTTTCTGGATAAAGCGCCTCTGCTTCTAACAATTTTTTTGCTTCTTCGTACGTTTTTCTTCCCATAACAGTTGTATCTATAGTTTCAAAAAACGCTTCATAAGTTGTTTGTTCTCCTGTTGGTGTATCCAACAGCCATTGAAGATCATGATTCGCTGCGGCGAGATAGCCGTCCAGACTGATTGCTCCATAAAAAACGATTTTACGCATGGATATGCTCCTTTACTTCTTGATGGCGGAAACAATCCGCTAAGTGATCATTGATGATACCGACTGCTTCTAAAAATGCATAGACTGTCGTGCTTCCGACAAATTTAAAGCCTCTTTTTTTCAAATCTTTGGTCAACTTATCCGACAATTCGTTGGTCGTTGGGATCTTGCTTTGTTCTTCATAACGGTTATTTAACGGCTGATGACCTGTGAAAGACCATAAGTAATCAGAAAAACTGGTGTATTCGGCTTGGATCTTTTGTACTGCTTGTGCGTTGACGATTGCCGCTTCGATTTTTCGGCGGTTGCGGATGATTCCTGGATTTGTCAATAATTCTTCTACTTTGTTTTGGTCATAAGCAGCGACTTTATCAATTGCAAATCCATCATAGGCTAAATCAAAGGCCGCTTCTTTGTTCAAAATCGTCTGCCAGCTTAAGCCTGCTTGATTGATGTCTAACATCAGTTTTCTAAAAAGCTTTTGGTCATCGTATTCTGGCACGCCCCAAACATGATCATGGTAGTATTTCATTGATTCTGTTGATTCAGCCCATGGACAACGTTTCATTTTCTTCACCTCGCCTTTATTTTATCAAAATGAAGTGATTTACACGAACGAAAGGAAACTTTACTTTTATCTCTATGCAAAAAAAACCGCAAAACAAACCCTGTTTTGCGGATTTCGGCCAGTTATTGGAGATGGCGGTCACAAAGTTAAGTTGCGGAAATAAGTTAAAAAGGCAAAATATGATAAGTTATTTCTGTCTTTTTTATCCTTATTTCTTGAAGCAGAACATTGTTTTCATCATCTCTATATAAACGGTGTTCAAAAGCTAGCCCCTGCGACGATAAGCTTTTTTCAGAAAAAAAATGTAAGAAGCTATTTTCTCTGAAAAAAGAGTCTTATCGCTTGGGGCTGGACAGTTTTTTCACAACCTCTTTTTAAACGGTGTTCACAAAGCTGACTTTCGG
>KE351687.1:0-37432 GCA_000415185.1 Enterococcus faecalis 13-SD-W-01 | reverse complement strand
TCGATGTCGAACAGTACCTACTTGGTACTCAAGTCAAAACACTTTGCTCACAACCTCTTTATTTCTTTTTTTTCTTTTTCTTCTTATTTTTCTTGATCATTCGGTTCATTGCCATTTTGCCTAGTTTTCCTTTGACCCCTGAACCAAACATTTGATCCATTCCTGGAATGTTCATATCGCCTTTCGACATTTGCTGCATCATTTTGCGTGATTCTTTGAACTGTTTGATCATGCGGTTGACTTCTACGACGCTGTTCCCAGAACCTGCTGCGATACGGCGGCGGCGGCTTGGATTCAACAGATCAGGATTTTCACGTTCTGCTGGTGTCATTGAGAAGACCATTGCTTTTTTGCGGGCAACGTCTTTCGGATCAACTTTGACATTTTCGATTCCTGGTACTTGGTTCATACCTGGGATCATTTTGATCAAATCTTCTAATGGACCCATGCCCATCACTTGGTCTAATTGTTCGATAAAGTCATTGAAATCAAAGCTGTTCTCACGCATTTTTTGCGCTAATTCTTCGGCTTTCTTTTCATCATATTCCTGCTGTGCTTTTTCGATCAGCGTCAGCATATCGCCCATACCAAGGATACGGCTGGACATACGATCTGGATGGAAAACTTCCAAATCCGTCAGCTTTTCACCAGAACCGATGAACTTGATTGGCGCTCCGGTAACAGAACGAATAGACAGCGCTGCACCACCACGTGTGTCACCATCTAATTTTGTGATGACGACCCCAGTGATCCCTAATTGCTGATTGAAACTATCCGCAACGTTTACGGCATCTTGTCCGGTCATAGCATCCACGACCAATAGGATTTCATTCGGCTGCGCCAATTCTTTGATTTGTTTCAATTCATCCATCAATGCTTCATCGATGTGCAAACGACCTGCTGTATCGATCAATACATAGTCATTTTTCTTTTCTCGAGCCAGTTCTAACCCTTGACGTACGATTTCCACTGGACTAACATCTGTTCCCATATCGAAAACTGGTACATCCAATTGCTGACCTAAAACTTTCAATTGGTCGACAGCGGCTGGACGATACACGTCACCAGCGATCATCAATGGACGTGCATTTTCCGTTTTCTTCAAATGGTTAGCTAATTTTCCAGCAAATGTTGTTTTACCAGCCCCTTGCAAACCAGCCATCATGATAACTGTAGGGATTTTCGGTGATTTATTCAATTCGGCTGTTTCTGAACCTAATGTTGCCGTCAATTCTTCATCAACGATTTTAACGATTTGTTGGGCTGGAGATAGACTTTCTAAGACTTCAGCGCCGATTGCTCTTTCTCTGACACGTTTTGTGAAGTCTTTTACTACTTGCAAGTTAACATCGGCTTCGAGTAAAGCAAGGCGGATTTCCCGCATCATTTCTTTTACGTCAGCCTCTGATATTTTTCCTTTTCTTCTTAATTTGCTCATTGCCTGCTGCAGGCGTTCTGTCAAACTTTCAAATGCCATGTTTTTCTCATTCCTTTAGTTTATTCTTCAATTGCTTGGATCTGCATGATTAGATTTTTCAATGTTTCGTCTTCTGGATAATGCGCTGCGATATGGGCAGTCATTTTTTCTAAGATTTCTTCTCTGACGATATAATTCGAGAATAGGTGCAGTTTTCTTTCATAATCTTCCAGAAGCTTCTCTGTTCTTTTGATATTATCATAAACCGCTTGCCGACTCACTTCATATTCTTCTGCTATCTCTCCAAGGGAAAAATCATCTGCATAATACAATTCCATATAATTCATCTGTTTTTCCGTCAATAGCGTCGAATAAAATTCGAATAGAGCATTCATTCGGTTTGTTTTTTCGATTTCCACTAGATTCACCTCTGCTGCTCCAGCCATTCTTCGTCAGATAGTACACTTAGTCCTTGTTGGAGAAAATAAGCTGACGCTACGCCGAAGCCATTTTTGTTTTTACCAGAAAAACTGCCGTCATAGATCATTCCATGACCGCATGAAGGACTTTTTGCTTTTAAGATGACCATCTCTACTTGAGCCTCGCTCAATTTTTGGAAAGCGGTGACCGCTCCTTTTTGATAAGCTTCTGTCACATCTTCGCCGTTGCAAGTCATGACTCGCGCTCGTCCATCCCAAACATCGAATCCGTCGCCGCCAACGATCTCAGCAGGATCTCGAGGCGTGTCCAAACCGCCCAGTATTTCAGGACAAACCATGATCGCCTTACCTTCTTCTACCAGTTGTTTCAACTGAGGAATAGCTTTTTCTTTCCCATCATAACGGCAAAGTACGCCGCCCAAACACGCGCTGATACCGATCATCTTGTCCTTCCTTTCTTTCCAACAAAAGTGCGTGTCCATTATATCATTTATTTTGCTGACAAAATAGTCCTTAACGCGCATTCTATGCTAAAATAGAGAAAGAATCCAACTATTCAAAGGAGAACTTATGAAAAAAATCCTAGTCGTTGATGATGAACCTTCGATCGTTACACTGCTGACTTTCAACCTTGAAAAAGAAGGATATCAGGTAACGAGTGCGGCAGATGGTCAAGAAGGCCTTAGCCTCGCACTGGATCATCCATTTGATTTTATTATTTTAGATGTTATGCTCCCTGGTATAGACGGCATGGCGATCACCCAGCGCCTCCGACAAGAAAAAATCGACACACCGATTTTGATGCTCACAGCAAAAGACGATCAGATTGATCGGATTTTAGGTTTGGAAATCGGAGCAGATGACTATTTGACGAAACCTTTTAGTCCGCGAGAAGTATTGGCACGTATGAAAGCAATCTTCCGCCGAATCGAACCCCGAAAAGAGAAAGCAGAACCAGAACCCGAATATTTGACAGTCGGAAAAATCACTGCTGATTTAACGAATTACCAAGTCAGAGTCTCTGACCAGCTGATCGATTTGACCCCTAAAGAATTTGAACTTCTTGTTTATTTTATGAAACGAAAAGATCGTGTAATCGACCGAGACACATTGCTGGAACGGATTTGGAATTTTGATTTCGCTGGACAAAGCCGAATCGTTGATGTCCATGTCAGCCATTTGCGGGAAAAAATCGAACGTGACCCCAAACATCCAAAATACTTGGTGACCGTTAGAGGATTCGGTTATAAATTTCAGGAACCTGCCCTATGAGTTGGAAGAAATCTTCTGAAACGATCATCTTGCTTCTCCTTCTGGTCGGTCTGTTTTTTGGCTGCTGGCAAATCATTGCTAATTATTTCAAACAGCAGATCATCAGTCAGCAAGAAGAATATTTATCAAAAAAAGTCCAGTTGCTGAGTCAGCATCTGGATTTAGATCATTTGAACTCAAAAGAAGATCATGAGTTATTAGAAAGCTTTATCAATGATTCTTCTGAACGGCTGACTTTACTTGACCCTGAAGGTAAGATCTTATTTGATACCAGCAATCCTTCTTTGAAAGGCACCCGTTACTCACGGCCAGAGATCCAAACTGTAATGAACGGAAGCAGACAAGGCAGCTCTCTTCGGGTCAGCGATACTTTGCATAAAGAACTGCTTTATGTCGCATTGCCTCTTAAACAAAAAGAGAAGCTAGTCGGTGTATTGCGGATCGCAGAAGCCACAAGCAACTTTTTGCCGCGAACGGACTCTTTCCGCCGCTGGATTTTCGGGATTTTTCTTTTTGTCTTCTTTTTCATGTTCTGCGTGATCTATTATCTTGTCCGCCAAAAAAACCAGCCGATCCGAACGATTCTGCCGGTCTTGAAAAAAATGGTTGCCAACCCTCAGCGAACAGAAGTTATCATGCAAACCTCTGATCAATGGGAAGAATTATACCAAACAATCAACGCATTAAGCGAACAAACAAGCGAGACCTATCGTGCCTATACCACGACCGAAGAACAATTTTTCACTTTTCTGAATGAATTGATGATCGGTATCTTTCTGATCGACTACGAAGAGCATCTTCTTTTGCTGAATCCTAAAATGCAGCTTCATCTTGGTGTAGATCATTTCGTGCCCGGACAAAACTATACCGAAGTCATCCAAGAACCGAAAGTGATCCAATTGATCCACCAAGTAACGCCGGAAGCGCCGATCCAGCAGCAGGAAATCACCTTCAGCAACCAGCAAACGCTTGATTTAAGTCTTCGTTATTTCAAGCAGCCAGATGAAACAGGACAAATCATGGGAATCGCCTATGACCTCACAAAAGTCAGACAGCTGGAAAAACTGCAAAAAGACTTTGTTGGAAATGTCTCCCACGAATTAAAAACACCTGTCACTTCACTGATGGGCTTTACGGAAACCTTGCTGGATGGTGCAAAAGATGATCCTGAGACCTTGACTGCTTTCTTGAAAATCATGCAGAAAGACGCCGCTCGATTAAACGATCTTATTTTAGAAATCATCCAGTTATCTAGAAATGGCGAAACTTCATATGAACTACGTACCCTTTCACTAGAAGTATTGTTCCAGCAAATCATTCAAAGCTATCAACCAGCAATCGACGAAAAACATTTGGATATCCAGCTTTCTGGCACACCAAACAGTACTTTTACGATCCAGCTTGAACTGTTATATCCAATCATCAAAAACCTAGTAGAAAATGCGATCCAATATTCGAAAGAAAACAGCAAGATCATCATTCGTTATTTTGCAGGAGAAACATTACAGTTTTCTGTCCAAGATTTCGGTATGGGGATCGACCAAGAAGACCAAGAACGGATTTTCGAACGTTTTTATCGGGTAGACAAAGCACGAAGCCGTCATTCTGGCGGAACAGGACTTGGTTTAGCCATCGTCAAAGAGTATGTCACTCGGCTGGGCGGCACGATCCAAGTGACCAGCCATCCGCAAGTGGGTTCAACCTTTGAAGTCACATTGCCTAAACAAGAACCAACCAGCTGATGAAAGAAAAAAACACAAAGAAACCGCGCCGAAATTCAACTTCGGCGCGGTTTTTGTATTTATTTTATAAAATTATTCTTTTGGCGTTACGTTTCCATTTACGTCACGCTCTACTGTCATATCTGTGATTGGGAGATAACCAAGTTCAACAACTGGTCCATTTTGCACTTCATCTTCCAACATGTAATCTAAGAATTTTTGGACTTCTGGATCTGGCGTTCCTTTTGTATACATATGCTCATATGCCCAGATTTTCCAACTATTATCGATCACATTCTCTTTTTTAGGTTCCACGTCATCGATCGACAATGCTTGAATAGAATCATCCAAGTAAGAAAAGGCTAAGTAGCTGATAGCACCTGGTGTTTGACTGACGATTTGGCGAACTGCACCAGAAGAATCCTGTTCTTGTGTCTGGATTGGTTCTTCGTCATTCAATGCCCATTTTTCAAACGTTGCTCGTGTACCGCTTCCGTTCGCACGGTTGATTACGTTGATTTCTTGGTCTGCGCCGCCTACTTCGTTCCAATTAGTGATTTTTCCTGTAAAGATATCGATCAATTGCTGATGTGTGATGTTTTCTACGCCAATATCTTTATTGATTACTGGTGCCATACCGACAACTGCAACACGATGATCCACGAGCGCATCTGCATCGATTCCATCTCGGTCTTCCGCAAAAATATCTGAATTTCCGATCGTTACAGAACCATCTGACACTTGGCTTAGTCCTGTCCCACTGCCTCCTCCTTGTACTGAAATAGTATAATTAGGATTATTTTGAACAAAACTTTCTTGCGCTGCATCAACGAGCGGCTGCAAGGCAGTTGAGCCTACTGCAACGATTTTTACTTCATCATTTGTTGAAGAACCTGAAGAAGATGATCCTCCTTGTCCACCGCACCCAGCAAGGGCAAGTAACGTTCCTACAACTCCTAAAGAAATTAACCACTTTTTCATTTTCCGTCTCCTTTCTTACTGACAAGTTCAGTGTACCAGTCCCCTGTAAACAGTCCGTATGAATGCTGTAAATATCTAGTTAATTTATGTAAATTTTTTGTAAAACCGCTTTAAAAAGAAATAAAAACCGCTGTTTTGTCAAAAAAACCGAAAAAAATAAGCATAAATGACGAAAATCGTTGACTTTTTTTCTTAGAAACGAGAAAATTTTAGTAGTGATTTTTATTACGAAATAATTCTAATCTAGGAGGAAGAAAGAATGTCATTGATTGGTAAAGAAATTGGAGAATTTCGTGCAAACGCTTTTTATAAAGGTGAATTTACGGAAGTCTCTTCTGAAGATCTAAAGGGCCACTGGAGCATTGTCTGCTTTTACCCCGCGGATTTTTCTTTTGTCTGCCCCACTGAATTAGAAGATTTACAAGAACAATATCCTGAATTGCAAAAATTAGGCGTTGAAGTCTACTCTGTTTCAACAGATACTCATTACACGCATAAAGCTTGGCATGACCATTCAGATGCAATCAGCAAAATCGAATACATGATGATTGGCGATCCTAGTCAAAAAATCTCTCGTTTATTCGATGTCTTAGATGAAGAAGAAGGATTGTCGCAAAGAGGAACATTCATCATTGATCCAGATGGTATTGTCCAAAGTGCAGAAATCAACGCCGATGGTATCGGACGAGACGCAAGTATTCTAGTCGACAAGATCAAAGCTGGCCAATATGTCCGCAGTCATCCAGGAGAAGTGTGCCCTGCCAAATGGAAAGAAGGAAGCGAAACATTGAAACCAAGTCTTGATCTTGTAGGCAAAATTTAAGGAGCGGATACAATGTTAGATAATGAAATCAAAGAACAGCTGAAACAATACCTCAACATGTTAGAAGCGCCTCTTACATTGACTGTCAGCACTGATCAAACAGAAAATGGCCAAAAACTGCAAGCCTTTATCGAAGAAGTCAGCAGTTTAACAGAACAGATCACTATTGAAGAAGCTCCCCTTGAAAGAACACCTAGTTTCTCAATAGCAAAAACAGGTGAAGAATCTCGGATCACTTTTGCCGGTATCCCCCTTGGTCATGAATTCACCTCGTTCGTTTTAGCTTTGCTGCAAGTGAGCGGCCGCCCGCCAAAAATCGAGGAAACGGTTCGCGAAAGAATTTCAGCTTTAGAAAAATCCCATCATTTCGAAACATATGTCAGCTTATCTTGCCATAATTGTCCAGATATCGTTCAGGCACTGAATATCATGAGCGTCTTGAATCCAAAAATCTCTCATACGATGATCGATGGTGCTTTTTTCAAAGAAGAAGCAGAAGCAAAAGACATTTTAGCTGTGCCAGCAGTCTATCAAGATGGAGTGTTTTTCTCCAGCGGTCGTTCCTCTTTAGAAGAGATTTTGACACTTTTGGAAGACTCTCCTACTTCTGCTCCAACCCGCACTGAGGAAACAGAACCTTATGATGTCTTAATCATCGGCGGCGGTCCAGCTGGTGCAAGTGCTGCCGTTTATGCTGCGAGAAAAGGGATTCGAACAGGCGTTGTCGCAGAATCATTTGGCGGACAAATCACCGAGACTTTAGGGATCGAGAATATTATCGGTATCCCTAACACAGAAGGCCCGCGATTTGCTGCTGCCATCGAAGAACATGTCAAGAGATATTCCGTTGACCTTTTGAAATATCAGCGAGCAGCTTCGTTAACAAAAAATGAATTTGTTGAAATTACTCTTGAAAATGGGACGCTGCTGAAAAGTAAAACAGCGATTTTAGCAACTGGTGCACGTTGGCGAATGATTGGGGTTCCTGGCGAAGAAGAATTCAAAAATAAAGGAGTGGCTTACTGCCCGCATTGTGATGGACCTCTTTTCGAAGGGAAAGAAATCGCTGTGGTCGGCGGCGGAAATTCTGGAATTGAAGCAGCGATTGATCTGGCTGGGATCGTCAAACATGTCACTGTTTTAGAATTCATGCCTGAACTTAGCGCTGATACGATTTTGAAGGAGCGCTTGGCTTCTCTCCCAAACGTTACGGTATTGACCAATGTCCAAACCAAAGCAATTACCGGTGATTCTCGAGTCAAAGGATTGACCTATCTCGATCGGGAAACAAAAGCAGAACACGCTTTGACAGTTGAAGGCGTCTTTGTATTGATTGGTCTGGTTCCAAACACAGAATGGTTAGCTGACACAGTCGACAGGAATACAGCTGGCGAGATCATCGTCGACAAACATGGTGCCACTTCTCTTGACGGTGTCTTCGCTGCTGGCGATTGTACCGACAGCGCGTATAAACAGATCGTTATTTCTATGGGCTCAGGTGCTACTGCTGCATTAGGTGCATTTGACTACTTGATCCGCCATTGATTTCTTCTTACAACAGAAAAAGCAGACCGTGGAATGAACGATCTGCTTTTTTTTAATTTTTCGATCCTTCTATTGAAAGATCCTGACATTTAACATTTGCTATAAAGTACAGCACTACCGAGAAGAACGTCGCTAAAATCGCGAGATAAAACGGCGGTCGAATAGTGATAAGATACATAGAAAGATAATTTGAAGAATCTCTTAATCCGCTTTCGCTTAATCCTGTCGGTCCAATAATGATTCGGGGAAGCATTGCCAAAATCGATAAATAGATCAGCATACAAGAAAAACATAGCAGCTTCCAATTGTCCGTGCGGATAAAAGTGTTCGGAATAAGTAAACTAATACTAATGAATAAATAAAAAAATGATAACGTTGGAAAATTTTGTACCAGTAAAAGCCCATTTCCGTGAATTGTTCCTAACACTTCAGCATCTTGCACCACTGCATTCACCCAAGTAAAAGGCAAGAGCAAGATAGGGATAAACCAAAAAAGCAAATAAGTACGGCTATTCACGAGTTTACTTCTCATTTTCTTCCCCTCCAAAACACATCCTAACAGATACTATACAATTTTCCTTCTGAAAAAATTAGGGATAAAATCTTTTTTTTCAAAAAAAACCCCATGAGATTTTATTCATTTCCAATCACTAAACTGGATTTTTTTCATAAATTATGATTTTTTTCTGTTAATTTGGTGAAAAACAACTGTTTTTTAAGAAATCAGCGCTGTACAAATCAAAAATACACTTGTACAACGCTGATTACTGTTTTTTTTACAAATTGTTTGAAAACTGTTTCTTTTGCTTCTAGCGTGTATGCAGATACACTTTTTTAACGATCATCTTATCGAAAAGCTGTGATTGGCTTGCCTGTTCTCCGATTACTTCTGCAATAATCGTCTGCTGATCCTGTTTCTTGCGCAGCTGATAATTGATTTTCCCTGTTTCAGTCAGTTCGTGAAGCATATCCGTCACGCCGCCAAAGCCTGTTTTCTTCGTAATAAAGCCTAGTGCGACCATTTTTTCATCTAATAATTTTGCAGAGATAGATGCACCAGTCACTAATGTATGCTGTAATGCTTGTGCCAGTCCGCTCAATGCTTCAGGTGCTGTTTCTTTTTGCTCAGCAGGTTCAGCAGAAGCAGCAGTCTGTTCTTTCGGCTGCGCTGCTTTCGCCGGAGCAGGTCTGCTTGATTTCTTCGCTTTTGATTTTCTAAGATCCTCTAATTCCTGCACCAATGTCTCGTACTGCTCTTGGGTCAGCATCACACCTGCGATTTTCTCGCGGTTGAAGATATATACGCCTGTTTCTGCTTCTCTTGCTTGAGCAAATACATCCATCGGCGATTTTTTCACTTCTGTTATAGAAGATGTAGGAACTTCTAATTTCTTCAAAGTCACCGGCTTGACTCCTCCTTTGTTAATCAGGAATATTATAGCATAGACAAAGGATAAGTTGCTTGCTAAAAATGTTTATTCTCGCTTTTTCTGAGCCAGCGGTCAATGTCCGAAAGAAAATAATCGATCCCTAATTCCGCATGATAAAAGTAGGTTTTCTGTTCTTTTCTTTGGTGCAGCGGACTAAAGTGATCAGTAATGACTAAATGTGCATACAAAGGCGGTTTCGTTCGTGTACATACATGGATCGATACGCGGTTTCTGGGACTGAGTGTTTTGTCCAGCAAAGCTGCTAAACGTCTTGCTTCTTCGAAATCAAAACGGAAGAAAAACACGATTTTCAGTTCTGGCGGCTGTACTTGCAAGTATCCTCTTTCTTGCAGCATTTTCAGCAGATGCCAACCCCAATCTGTATCCTGCGCCGATATTCCTTGCTGGAGCGCCAACTGGAACTGCAGCAATTTGTCTTTTGCATTGGGGTACGTTTCGATTTTTCTTTTATAAGTTTCGATTTCTTCCTTCGACAATCGATCTTGGATTCCGATCGCATAGCGCAGCCATTCTTGATAAAGGACGCGTGTCAATTTGGTTTTGTTCGAATGTTCATAATCACTTGTCAGCCAGAAAAAAGAATCCAGTTTTTCTGTCAAAATCAGCAAACGCTGATATTCTTTGGTTTTCTCCAGACGCTCCCATTTCTTTTCCGTGATGATATTGCAGCTTAACCGTAAGATGCACAGATAATTTTTCACTTGTTTCGGCAAAGTCAGTTCTTCTCGAAAAAGCAGTTCTGGAAAAGTCTCGTAAAACATCAAATTTCTGCTGCCCAGCACTTCTGCCGAGATGAGCTGGTTTCTCCGCTTCAATACGTCGATAAAAAGTTCTGAAAATGCCTGATCTTGTCCATCAACAAAGTAATGGGGGAAATCTTTCAAAAAACAAAACAGCAAATAACGCATTTTTCTGTCCGAACCAAAGATTTTCTTTTGTTTATAAGAAAAAGAAAGATGATATTCTCCTAACCAGATCCGCAGACGCTCTTGGGTCGACCGACTGTAATTTTTTTGATAATTGTTCTTTAACACAATATCTGTTAATAAACGAAAAGCAGAAGATTTGGTCAAAAAGTCAAATAATAGATACGGCTCATTATAGCCCAGATCATAAAAAAGCCGAATTGTCTTTTTTCCTTGAATCACTTGGATCGGCAAATCACTTTGATTCAACCTTTTGAGATAGCGATCCACCGTCTTGACATCAACTACCAGTTGATTCGCCAACTCTTTTTTCTTCCAAGTCAGATCTTTCATTTTATTGATCAGCAAAAAGAGATTTTGACTTTTTTTTGATAGTAGTTTTTGCCATTTCATAATCATTTCAATCCAAAAGTTCTTTATGCTTTTTTCAAAGACAAGAAAGTTTGCTGATTGTTTGGTACCTCCTTTTTATTTTTTAGGCCCCGTCATTATAAATTACGCAAAATTAGTCTTTCATTTGTGTGCATCATGGCTTTTTATCGAATTTTAATTTTAATACACTTTCATGTAAGAAAAAATAGAACAACTACGTAATTTTTGTAAAAATCCGCCTATTGTTCGTCTTTACTTGTTATAATTTTCTCATTCATTTAATAAAATAAAGGACAAATGAAAAAGGAGAATAAAATGGAGAATAAAACGACGGCTGCAAAAGAAAAAATCGACCGTTTGATCCAAGAAATCGAAAAAGTGATTTTCGGAAAACAAGAAACGATCCGCCTAACTGTTACTGCTTTATTGGCTGGCGGCCATATTTTATTTGAAGACGTTCCTGGCGTCGGCAAAACCTTGCTTATCAAATCATTGGCGAAAGCTATCCAAGGTGATTTCAGCCGTATCCAATGTACCCCAGACCTTCTGCCCAGTGATATCTTGGGTTTCTCGATCTATAACGAAAAAAGCAAACAATTCGAATTTCGTCCAGGTCCTGTTTTTACGACGATTTTGTTAGCAGATGAAATCAACCGGACAACGCCGCGGACGCAATCCGCGCTTTTGGAAGCAATGGAAGAAAAACATGCGACGATCGATAATCAAACATATCCGCTGGAAAACCATTTTTTTGTCTTAGCGACACAAAATCCGATCGAGTTTGAAGGCACCTACCCTTTGCCAGAAGCTCAATTAGACCGTTTTTTATTCCGTTTGCAGATCGGCTATCCCGCTTTTCAAGAAGAGTTATCTCTGCTGTTAGATTCCAGAGAACAGACTTTGGCACGTATCTCTGTTGTTTTGCAAGAACAGGAAATCAGTGAATTGAAACAATTGGTCGATGAAGTCTACCTTGCTCCGGCAGTAGCAGAATACGCCTTGCAGCTGATCACTGCTACACGGAATCATCCCGCTATCCAGCTAGGCATCAGTCCGCGAGGCAGCGAAGCATTTATCCGTGCCGCAAAAGCCTATGCTCTGACAGAAGGCGAAACTTTTGTTCATCCAGACCATTTAAAAACGCTCCTGCCTTATGTTTTTCTTCATCGATTACTGTTCCAAGATGCCTACCTTTCAGAAGAGGAAAAGCAAACACTGCTTCAAACGATCGTCAACGAAGTCCCCATTCCTGTCCATCAATAAAGGAGCCTTATGAATATACTCAAAAACTATCTTATAAATGGTGCCCTGATTCTGCTTTACTTTGGTATCATCAGCTATGCCTTCTTGTTCAATAACGGATTGGGCTGGCTGCTGTTTTTATTTTCAAGTTGTTATCTCTTGATCAGCTTTATTACTTTGACAACATCGCTTAAAGCACTTGAAATCACTTGCAAAATGCCATTTTATGTCTATAAAAATAGAAAAACAGCAATTGATTGTCAGCTTTCCACTTCTGTTCTTTCGAGACTTCTGCCTCGTATTCGAGTGACCTTTTTAGAAGCCGTCTTTCCTGAAAAACAGGAACTTATGCTTTTTTCAAATAAACAGACCAGTTTTTCTGTTCAATGGATACCTGAGAAACGAGGAAAAAACAATCATCTGGATGTCCAGGTTACCGCTTATGATCTTTTAGGTCTTTTTCGAAAAAGCCGTAAGAAAAAACTTGCGCTACCAACAACTGTACTGCCAGCTTTTCAGCCGGAGAAAGCTCAATCGATCTTTCAGCTCCTGGTTCAGCAGCAGCTAGTAACCGAAACAGATTTACAGGATTTTGAGATTGCGGGCCATCGCTTATATCAAACAGGAGATTCTTTCAATCGAATCAATTGGAAATTATCTGCTCACACACAGGAATGGCTGTATCGCGAATATGAAACAGAAAAGGAACATCAATATCTCTTGTGCTTTTGGGGAGAGAATCAGCAATATTTTGAACAGAGCCTTGATCTGTATTATTCACTTCAAGAAATATGGCCTTTGAAAAATCACACAAAATTACTTATTCTTGGCAATCTCGTGTCCAAAACACCTGCTCCGGAAATCATGGCGCAGGTCCAACCCGAGCCGCTTTTGGACGTTTCTGCTTTAACTAATGAAACAAATAAACATATCTTGATTTTTTCATCAGGAGATTCAGAGTTATTAAAAAAGACTTTGCCTCTGTTGAAAAAAAAGAACAGCGTCTCACTGCTTCATTTTCAGGAAGATGACTTTTTTATCCAAACTCCTGAAAAAAACATCCGCTTATTTTAGGAGGTGCGAATTTGACTCATTTTAAAATCAATTGGCTTCGCGGTCTGCTTTATTTTCTTTTAGCCGCTATAGCTATCCCGCCATTTTTGCAGGCAAATACGATTGCACGCTCCTTTCCGATGTTCGCCGCTGCAGGATTGATCACTATTGCTTCATTGGTCATCCAGTCCAAGCTTTTGCGGCTTCCGGTCTATGCGCTGATTGTTCTAGGCACGTTATATACTTATTTTCCTTTAAAAATGCAGGTTTCATTTGCTTGGCTCCAACGTTTTTTTGAAGAAGTCGCTCAGGAGATCCAGCAGCTGTTTGTTGGAGAATTAGGATATATCCCAGAAAAGACCTCTCTTTTCTTACTCTTGCTTCTTTTATTTATCTTCGCTGTGCTGATGATCGATTATCACCTTTGGCCACTGCCGATCATTGTCATTTTAGGCTATTTTATGTCGCTTGCAGTTTTTCGAAACTTTGATTTGACGAAAGAAACGATTTTTCTTCTTGTACTTCTTTGCTATTATTTATTTTTCCAAAATCTTGATTTTTCTTTGCTGCATTCTCGTTATTTTTGGATCGGTAACCTGATTCTGCTTTTTCTCTTTGCTGTCAGTATGCTTCTTCCTGCTTCTTTCCCTGAGATCAACCAGTATCTAGAGAAGCGCAGCGAGCCTGTACGGACATTCTTCAATAAGGAAGGGTTATACGACACGATCAATCAATATCAGCTGACACAAGCAAGGACAGGTTTCAGCGAACACGATGAGCAGCTAGGCGGACCTCTTTATGAAAACAATGAAGTAGTCTTTACTGCAAAACAAGAAAATGAAAGTTATTGGAAAGTAGAAAATAAATCGATCTATACAGGAAATGGCTGGACGGAAGAAGAGGCAAAAAATATTGTCCCTATCGATTTTCTGCCTTATTCCTTGAACAGTTTTGAATCTGTTACAAGCGATACTGCTGAAACCATTGAACTTTCACTCGATCCTAGTCTGACCTACCTTCCTTTTGCTTATGGCAATTTTCAGCTGAAAAAGATCCAAGAAAGCCACCCGCCGCAGTTTTATTTTATGCCGGATACGCAGCGCTTCATTATCGGGACGCATGAGATACCGCTGACGATCGAGTTAGAAGTTGCGCGGCTGGATGCGGATCGCGAAAAGCTGGCGAGCATCGAATTATCGCCAGCAGATTTGGAGGCACAGAAAGACAATCTGCAGCTTCCGGAAAATTTGCCTGAACGCATTTCTGATTTAGCAGAAGAAATCACTGCTTCTTCTGCTACTTTATTAGAAAAAACCGAAGCAATTGAAAAGTATTTGAACGTCAGCGGAGATTTTCGCTACTCAAGGATCGATACACCGCACACACCTTCAGGACGCGATTACGTCGATTATTTTTTATTTGACAGTAAAGTCGGCTACTGTGACAATTTTTCTTCTGCCATGGTCGTTCTGCTTCGTACACTGGATATTCCGGCTCGCTGGACGAAAGGATTTTCAACAGGCACACGAACAGAGAATGATGAAGAATCAACCTACACGATCCGCAACAGCCACGCACATTCATGGCCGGAAGTTTTCTTTCCTGGTGTTGGCTGGATACCCTTTGAACCGACAACGACTTTTACTGGACCAACTGGCACAACCGCTGATACTCCTGCTTCTGAAGAAACGACAGCCACCGAAACAAGCGAAGCAGAGACGAGCGAATCCGCTGCGGCAGATGGTTCTTCTTCTGAAACAGAATCTGCGTCAGAAACCGAAGAGGAAACGGCAGCTGCTCCTTCTTCTTTTTCTCAAAACGGTAAACGTATTTTCCAAATCAGTGTGTTCATTCTGATTGCTGTTGGTTTGCTTTTCTTCTGGAAAAAATTCACTTGGCTGACTTATTGGGTATACCTTCATTTCTTCACGGCAAGCTTTCAAAATGCTTATCGCAAGCTTTTGACTCGCTGTGAAAAAAGAATGCCCAGAACCTCTTCTGAAAGTTTGATCCGCTATAGTGAGCAATTTGAATCCGTTCATCCTTTAGATGGCAAATTCATCCAGCTAACGAAAATCTATGAACAAGCTGTCTATGGTATAGGAGAACCCGAACTTGCAGTATACAAAAATGACTTTGATGCCATCATCAAAAAAATGCTGAAGGAAAAAAATGAGCATGTTTCTGATAAATAAAAAAAATCTCTCGGATATCCGAGAGATTTTTTGTTTGGGTTTGATTCATTTTCGAAAAAGAAAATCTTTTATTCATGTTTCACATTCAGCCTCAATGAATTCAATAAAACACTGACAGAACTAAAAGCCATTGCTGCTCCTGCAATAATTGGATTCAAAATCCCAAATGCTGCAAATGGAATGCCCACTGTATTGTACACAAATGCCCAGAAAAGATTTTGTTTGATCTTTCTTAATGTACTCTTTGAAAGCATGATTGTTTCATACACAGAGGTCAAGCGGCTGTTCATCAAGGTTACCTCTGCCGTCTCCATCGCGACATCTGTGCCGCTGCCCATAGCTATCCCAACATCAGCAATAGCTAAAGCGGGCGCATCATTGATTCCGTCTCCGACCATACCGACTTTTTTTCCAGATGCTTGGATTTTTTGGACATAGGCAGCTTTTTCCTCCGGCAGTACCTCAGCAAAAATATGCGCAGGGTCGATACCCACTTGTTTTCCGATAGCTTCGGCTGCTGGCCGATTATCCCCTGTGACCATGAAGACATCCAATCCTTGCTGCTGAAGTTTTTCAATCGCTTTTTTGGTATCTGGTTTGATTTGATCCGCCACCGCGATGAGTCCAATCACTGTTTCTGCATCTGCTAAAAACATCACTGTTTTGCCTTGTTTTTCCAATTGAAGTGCTTGTTCCTGATAGGCTGAAAATGAGACAGACATTTCGGACAAACGCTTTCTGGTTCCAGCAAAATATTCATTTCCTTCAATCATTCCTGAGACACCAGCGCCAGGCAATGCTTTAAAGCCGCTCAATTCTTTTGCTGTGATTCCTTGCTGATCGCCATATTCGATGACGGCTTTTGCTAATGGATGTTCTGAACCTTGCTCCAAAGTATAAAAAAGCGGTAACACTTCTTTTGACCCAAGGATATCCGTCACTTGCGGTTTTCCTTCTGTAATCGTCCCTGTTTTATCAAGCAAAATACTGTTCAAATGTGCTGCACCTTCTAATGCTTCGCCGCCTTTGATCAAGATTCCTCTGCGTGCCCCTGTTCCTGTTCCGACCATAATGGCTGTCGGAGTTGCCAGACCTAATGCACAAGGACAGGCAATCACTAATACTGAGACGCTGTGGATCAACGCTTGCTGCCAATCTTGAGTCAATACTCCTGTAAGTAAAAATGACAGTGCCGCAATGACAAGTACGATTGGAACAAAAATCCCCGAAAACTGATCAGCAATTTTTTGGATGGGGGCTTTACTGCCTTGTGCATCTTCGACCATTCGAATGATTTGAGCAAGGACGGTTTGATTGCCGGTTTGGGTCACTTCCATATGAATCAACCCGTTTGTATTGATCGTGCCTCCAAATAGTGCGTCACCAACAGTTTTCTCCACGGGCAGACTTTCACCCGTCAGCATACTTTCATCCACTGCGCTGCTTCCAGAAAGAATGCGACCATCGATTGGGATTTGCTCCCCAGGACGAATGACTATTGTATCACTGATTTTCACTTCTTCGATTGGCACTGAACACTCACTGCCTTCTTTTATCACTTGCGCGGTTTTCAATTGCAAAGACATCAGCTGCTTGATGGCATCGCCTGTTTTCGCTTTGGCGTTATGTTCAAGATATTTGCCCAGCAAGATCAATGTAATGATCATACTGCTGCTTTCAAAATACAATTCATTCGCAGGGCCATGCCAAAAACCGTTATATAAACTCAATAAAAATGCTGCTGTTGTTCCTAATGCTACTAAGACATCCATATTCCAAGCATTATTTTTTATCGCATGATAAGCGCCTTCATAAAACCGTGCTCCAATATAAAATTGTACGGGTGTCGTCAAGATCAGTTGAACAATGGGCAGATGGAAAAAGTGGACCCATTCCGCATGTACCCCTAGCATCATTGCGATCATTGAAATCATCATCGGCAGAGTCAAAATCGTGCCGATTACTAAATCGATTTTCATTTTTCTTAAGTAAACCTGTTTTTCTTCTGCGATTTTTTGTTTATGTATATCATCATATAAAATCGCGCCGTATCCAATAGACTCGATACTGCGGATCAGTTTTTCTGCCGTGGTGTCTGTGTATTGGATACTCGCTTTTTCAGTAGCAAAATTGACCACCGCTTGGACGACGCCAGATTGTTTATTCAGTTCTTTTTCAATTTGAGAAGAACAATTCGCACACGTCATTCCAGTGATTACAAATGTTTCCAGCCTGGGTGCTTTATCCATTAAAGCACCTCAGCTTGGTAACCCAATTCATTGACTGCTTCCACAATTGATTCTGGCCCTAATTGTGTGTCATCGAATTTTACTACGCTCTTTTCTTTTTTAAGATTGACTTTGACTTTTTGCACGCCTTCTAGTTGACCGATTGCTTTTTCGACGCGTTGTACGCAATGGTCGCAGCTCATTCCTTGGATTGAAAATTGTTGTTTCATTTCTTTTCTCCTCTTTTCTAATCGTTTATTTGTGGTAAGAACAGATGCATTGTCCTGGTATGCAGTTGCAAGGTACTTCTGCTACACCTTGTTTTTGTTTCAATTGTTCTTGGATTTTTTCGATATCGTCTACTGACAATACAGAGTTTTCGATCAAATCAGCAATCGTTTCGCCGACTTTCTTCGCACAGATTTGAGAAAATAATTTTTCTGTGGCATTTCTTACGGTCTCATCTTCTGCAATGGCTGGGTGATAAATGAATTTTTTTCCTTCTTGTTCTGTCCAAATCACTTCTTTTTTTACTAATCTTCCAAGTAGTGTTTTAACAGTCGCTGGTTTCCAATCCATAGAGTCACCTAAAATAGAGGTGATTTCTTGTGCAGTTGTTTGACCTAATGTCCAGATGACACGCATGACTTCCCATTCTGAATCACTGATTTTCACAGACGATTTTACTTGTTCCATGGTATCTCCTTCTTTCGTTTACATAAGTAATCTTTCTTATATCTAAGTTTATAATTGTAAACGGTATTTGTCAACTTATTTCTTTTTCTATCTTATTTCTTTTAAAAAACAGCAAAAAAGACTGCGACGTTACTGTCGGCAGCCTTTTTTGAGTATTCCATTAAACTGCCGTTTTCGTTTCAGGCAATTCTTGGATTGTTTTGTTTTTGTCTCTGCGTGCGATTGCTGGCAAGATCATGCCTAATAAAATCAAGACGATTGGCGTAATGATATTTGAAACCAATTGGAACCACCAAGCTTTTGGATCTGCAGCATATTCGATTTTCGGTACCATTCCCAAGATACAAGCAAAAGCTGTAAATGCGAAACACCAAGCACCGAAGAAGAAACCAACTTTTGGATTTTTGACAAATTTGTATTCAGAATTGAATTTTTTGTAAGCTTTGTTCAACAACATATATGCTAAGAATACCCATAGATAACGCATTGGCATTACTACAGAGTTCAAGTTTGTCAGCCATTTAACTAGTTCGTTCATATCTTTGATACCGAAAATCGGCAGCAAGATGATGATGCTGACAAGAATACCTGTCAATGTATAACCGTTTACTAATGTTCCTTTACGGTTACGTTTACGCAGCCAATTTGGAACGAATTCTGGGTCTGCATCAGCTAACAAGATTTTCAATGGTGCGTCGATTGAAAAGGCTAAAGCAGAGATTTGACCGATCATATTTGTCAATGCATAAATGATCATCAATGTATTGCCGATACCATAATAATTACCTAAGATTTGGAACGCACTGTATGCGCCATTTGCCATCAAATCTTTAGGGATATTATTGCTGGCAAACAACATACCCATAGCTACAGAACCTAATACGGCACAAACACCTACCATCGCAGCTAAGAAAATCATCCCTTTTGGAAATTCTTTGGCTGGATTTCGTGTAGAGTTTACATAAGGAGAGATTTTTTCTGCCCCGCCGACAGCAAATACTAACATCGAAACAGTCGTGAAGTAAGTAAAATCAAAATTCGGGATATATGTTTTGACCTGATCCATGTGCTGTGTCGCAAATTCCATATTTGGATTGATAAATGGAGCAGTTACTGCTAGTAAAATAAATAATAACGACATAACGAACATCGCTGTTCCAGCCAGACCGCCGATGACTTTCAAGGTCGAAAGTCCTTTTGTCGATAGATATAAGAAAGCTAAAAAGATAATCAAAGAAATAACAGCTACTAATTGGACAGACATCGTATTAACGATATTGCCATTTCCTTGTACTGCCCAGCCAGCTGCAATCAAGATTGCTTGCGGTTTTTGTGCTAAATAAGGAATGTGGACAACCCAATAGGTCCAAGCCGCATAGTACGCTAACCGTTTATTTGAACTTGTGTTTTCGACCCAAGAGCTGACACCGCCCTTGCTGTCTTTGAATGTAGATCCTAGCTGCCCAACGATCAGTGCATAAGGAATAAAATAAATGGCAAGAATCAGCAGCCAAGATGTAATAACAGAGATTCCTTGCTGTGCGTAGTTATTGACAACATTTCCCATGCCCCAAACCATGTTGAAAGCAATCAATGCCACCGTAAACCAGCGCAATTGTTTTTCGTTCATTGTTTCTCTCCTTTTTTATAAAAATTTAATGTTACATATGTTATCATAATAATTTTTTGTTATTCAATCAATAGTTTCTCTGATTCCTTGAGTATTCTTTTATCCAAAACACATCATTCTTATAGTTTTTCCTACTTTCTGACGAAAAAATTGGCAGAATTTTTAAAAAAATGGAGGGTTTTTCTGAACTGCTGCTTTTCATTTTGTGCGAATTTCATTCCCCATATAGATTTAGATGTCATTTTTCTTTATTAAATGACATAAATAATTCTGATATTACTATTCAATTTTATGAACTTCATTCCATACATCCGGCAGAAAAAGATTGCGCTTTCTTTTTGGATTGATACAATAAATTAAAAGGACGTATGATTTTATGGAAACAAATTTTAAACTTATCGTCTCTTACTATAAATCTCTAGAGAATTTGAATAGTTCTCTCAATTCTTGATAGCATCTTATGACTGGATTTTTTTGTTTATGCGCTAAAACACTCATTTATTTAATAGCTAATAGCGAACAATTTGTCCGTATTTTTAGTATTGGAGCCATTATAACGGGGATCCGCGCTCGTTTTCACTACTATATGACTTGAAGAGCGGAGCAAGTCGAAAAGGAGGCTTTTATGTCGGTTTTGATCCAGGGTATGACTATAAAAAGAGGAAAGAAAAAAATAATTGATAATCTAAATTTATCAATTATGGATGGAGAAGTAGTCGCATTAGTTGCTCCGAATGGTACTGGTAAAACAACTTTGTTGAACGGAATAGCACAGCTATTACCATCAATATATAGAAAATTGGAAATCAATAGTTTTTCCCCTCATTCCTTAAATTTCAAACGTTCATTTTTCTATTTAGAGAGTTCAAATAATTTATTTGAACATTTAAATATTTTAGAACACTTATTAGTGATTAAAAAAAATTGGCAGAGCGAAATAGCTGTAGATGAAGTAATTAATCTCTTAAAAATCCAGCAGTATCCTACTCTTCCTATAAAAAAGATGTCATTAGGTATGAAACAGCATGCATTGTTAGCAACTTACTTGATTAGTGATGCACCTGTATTATTATTTGATGAGCCTCTAAATGGATTAGATCCTGGAAGTATCGAGATTACTAATGCAATCATTCAAAATTTAGCTTACAAAAATAAAATCATTCTTTTTTCTTCTCACGACATTGCTAACATTCAAGCTATTTGTAACAGAGTAATCTTTTTAAAAAACGGAAAAATAGAAAGAGATACAAAAAATATGGATCAAATATTGGAACTCTACAAACAATTATATGGGGGATAAAAAATGAGCTTACTTAAATTTGAATGTATAAATTTATTAAAGAATAAGATAAATTACTTACCATTTATAGTTCTAACACTCTTACTATTGATACCTGTAATTTTTCATAGAGAAGTTCCTTGGAGTGAGATAGATGAACTAAAAGCTAATCAATTTGCTAATGAGCAGACCATTAATGCAATAAAAGAGGATGACACAGCCGCAGAAACCATAGAAGACCTGAAAATTGCAAATAAGAACATTGAAGCAGTAATATCAGCATTACAGTCGCAAGATACAAACAAGATTGTCGAAAGCAAACATATTTTTGAAGAAAAAAACTTGGAGGATATGCTATCTGGAAAACTCGTTGGGATACCCATTATTGAACAAAAAAAAGTTGTTTCTAAATTAAACTATTTGTACCAAAAAAACTATCCCCTTGTTTCTTTAGACGATACTAGGGTACTTCCTTTAGCAAATTATTATGAACTAATTTTTTCGGGCACTATTCCTAGTATCTTATTTCTCGCTATTTCAGCTATTCTTGTTGCAACGATCACTTCGTATGAGAAAAGAAAGCAATACATTGTTTTAATAAATTTACTTCCCAAAAGACTAGTTCCCAAAAATGCAATACGTTTTTTTTCGTACTTCCTATTTTCTTCATTGAGCGTTCTTTTACCTTTAGCACTTGTCTCTTTGATTGTTGCTATGAAAAACGGTATGGGAAACTTTAACTATCCAATCGCAACCATCGTTAACAATGATGTGACCATCTTACCAATCTCCACCTTTTTCTATCAAAATATCATTTTTATTATCTTATGGATTTTACTTTTGATTTTAATAAGTTTCTTTTTGTCTATATTCACAGGGAATTATTTGGTTAATATAGGTGGTCTTTTACTTTCTCTTTTAATTACGAATTACAATATTTCATCTGGGGGAGCAAATAACGATAATTTTATACAATATCTCCCAACATCTTATGTTGATTTTCAACAAGTAGTTTTAGGTGGAACAGGATTTGTACCTTTAAAATCATCCAATATTAATTTCATTAATGGAATTGGTACTCTTATTACTTTTAATATATTTCTAATATTAATCACAATTTTCGTTTTGGTTAGGAAAAAATGCTATTAGACGACGGCCATTTCGTAAAAAATTTATTAAATTTACCTTGCCCTAATAGATAAACGATTGATACACACAGTGCATATTTGAAAAAATCCAAATAGAGATAGTATAAAATAACACATTTATTTTTTCATAAAAATAACGATTATCTGATATTTATTTTATAAATTTGATAAAACAGCACAAAACAAAATAAGAAAGCGCTTTCTTATTTGTGCGGAATAGTGTATTATATAACTGGCACACCGGTATGCTAACTATAAATCTTTAAGGAGGAAACTATTATGAAGAAGGTGCTCCCTGGGATTTTTGTCGTTTTTTCACTAGCTTGTTTTTTATTTCCGACCATTGCATCTGCTGCTGAAGTATCAGAATTTGACACAGAAGGAATAGAGATCACTCCATTCGCGCGAAGAGAGGCTATTGTGCGTAATACAGGAAGCCAACGGTATTACTACGATCCCCCTATTCGTTGGGGAAATGTATCCGTTCTTACTTGGAGATCTATTTTTTTCACTAATGGCGTCGCTGAATCTGGAAGAACTACAACTAGTATTAGAAGAGGTTTAAGTTTTGACACCTACTTCTATACATGGAGTTACAGAGTTTGGTAAGGATTTATTTTATCACCAATTCAAAAAATCCGTGAGACAGCGTAGTGACACCCAAAAAAGTTAGATTTTTTGGTCTAACTTTTTTTTGGGTGGCTTCAATGTTCCACGGATTTTTCTTACTATTTAGATTGTAAAATTTGGAGCAACACTACTTACAAACTTTTTACTCTCAAACAACGCATCGCATTTAATACTGCAAGAACGGTCACACCCACATCGGCAAAGACTGCGTCCCCCATCGAAGCAAATCCAAGGGCACCGATGGCTAAAACGATGACTTTGACGCCAATGGCAAAAACGATGTTCTGTTTGACGATCTTCAATGTTTTTCGCGCTAAATGGATAGCATCAGCGATTTTCGAAGGTTCATCATTCATAATAACCACATCGGCTGCTTCAATGGCGGCATCACTTCCTAAGCCGCCCATCGCGATCCCAACATCTGCTCGAGCTAATACGGGTGCATCATTGATTCCGTCTCCGACAAAGGCTGTCTTTTTCGCTCCATCCTTCATCAGCATTTCCAATTTTTCTACTTTATCTGCTGGCAGCAGCTGGCTGTGTACTGCATCGATACCCAAGTTACTTCCGATCGATTCAGCGATTTCTTTCGCGTCGCCTGTCAGCATCACTGTTTTTTGAATTCCTGTTTTCTTTAATTCGTAAATGGCTTTTTTGGCATCTGTTTTGACTGTGTCTGCGATAACGATAAAACCGATATATTTTTTATCTGCTGCAGCATAAACGATTGTTCCTATTTCTGAAACATCTGGTACTGTGATGGCAAAACGATCCATCAGTTTTTTATTACCGATCGTTACCTCAGTCCCTGAAAGACGTGCAACAATACCTTCTCCTGAAATTTCCTCCACTTTCTCCGCTTCCATCAATGAGCCATCGTAAGCTTTTAGAATCGAAGAAGCGATTGGATGTGTCGAATATTGTTCTGCACTTGCGGCAAGTTGTAAAAATTCGGAACGTTCAATCAGCGTTTCTAAAGTTTGGACTGTAAAATCTCCTTTTGTCAGTGTACCTGTCTTATCAAACACAACAGTCTCAGTATTGGCAAGGATTTCCAAATAGTTGCTTCCTTTAACCAAAATACCAATCTTGCTGGCGCCGCCGATTCCTCCGAAAAAGCTCAACGGTACAGAAATCACTAAAGCACATGGACATGAGATCACTAGGAACGTCAACGCACGGTAAATCCATTCTGATGCATCTGTTCCAGGAATAACTAATGGCGGGATCACCGCTAAAAGAACCGCTAGTACAACGACGATAGGTGTATAAAAACGTGCAAATTTCGTGATAAAATTCTCAGCAGGCGCTTTTTTACTGCTGGCATTCTCTACTAATTCCAATAATTTACTGATTGTAGATTCTTGATAGTCTTTGTCGACTTCCATCAGTATCGTTTCATTCAAGTTAATGAATCCGCTCAAAATTTTTTCACCAGCTGCAGCTTTTTTAGGTACAGATTCTCCTGTCAATGCGGATGTATCCATTGAGGAATTTCCTTTTATTACAACACCATCTAACGGCACGCGTTCCCCTGGCTTGATCAATACTGTTTGACCGATCTGAACTTCTTCTGGACGTTTATCTGTGAAGCCATCTGCTGTCTGGACGTGGGCTACTTCTGGACGAATCGCTAATAATTCGCGAATCGAGCGTCGCGATTGATTGACCGCGAAACTTTGAAAATACTCGCCTACTTGATAAAAGAGCATAACAGCCACTGCTTCGGGATACTCGCCAATCAACATGGCACCGATCGTAGCAATCGACATCAAAAAGTTTTCATCAAATACTTGTCCTTTAAAAATATTGACTGCTGCTCGTTTGATCACATCAAAACCAATCAGCAGATAGACAGCTAAAAATGCTGCTAAGCGCCATGGTTCTGCTGGCTGCCAAAGAAACAGCAAGCCTAAAAATACCCCTGAAACCAAAATCCTGATCAAATCAGCACGCTGACTGTCGTGTTCATGCAGCTGTTCCCTTGTGTCTTTTTTTGCTTCAGAGACTGCAACATCCGGCTCCAGCTTTTTAATGAGCATCTTGGCTTCTTCTTCTACTTCTTCAAATCCTTTTTCTTTCGCAATAATCGTCATTTTTTGCTGTACAAAGTCGACATTTGCTTGTTCGACACCTTCGATTCCACGTACATTTTTTTCGATTTTTGCTGCGCAATTTGCACAGTCAAGTCCTTTTAAATCATATTTTCTCTCCATTTTCTTCCCCTCCTTAAAAACATATGAACATCTCTTCATAAATTATTATACATGAGCAGTTGTTCATATGTCAAATAAAAAAAGAAGTCGTTTCCAACTTCTTTTTTTCTGCTTCTTTTTCTAGCTTTCTTCTTTAATAACGCGTAATGATCTGCGCACCAAATGGCAATAAAGCCAGCTTTGCCAGTTTGAAAGACTGCATGCCAAACGGGATTCCAATAATCGTGATACATAAAAGGATGCCGCTCGCTACATGTGTCAATGCTAATGGAATGCCTGAAACGATCAGCCAGATGATGTTGACGATCAAAGAAAATCCGCTGTTGCTGTATACGATATCTTTTCCAAAAGGTGCAAAAGATAATTGCGCAAATTTAAAACACTGAAGACCAACAGGAATCCCAATGATCGTGATACACCAAAGTACCCCTGCAATGCACCAGCTCAGCCCACCGATCAAGCCGCCAAAAACAAACCAAATAATATTCCCTAAACACGTCATTCTTTTTCCTCCTCATCAATCAATTCCACAAAAAATTGATTGATTTTCCTTTTCTTCGCTTCTGCCAGCCAGTAACCGACAAATCGTTTTTCTGCTTCTTGTGCGTAGTCTTCTATAGAAAAAAAACTTGTCTGGATCAATTCATACTTAGGTGACTCAAAAGTAAAATCTTTTCCGCGCATCACTTCAGCCAATCCAAATGCGACGATTTTTCCATGTGCTTCGCTTTTTTCCGACTCAGCAATTATCAGACTCTTTTCTTCTTCCTGCAATTCACGAAGAAAATGTTTGATAGAAAAATGTTTCCCGCATTCTTTTGCTAATCCTTGGATTTTTTCTGCGTCTTCTGCTGCTGGTTTTCGAATCGATATCGTCATTTTTGCTCCTCCTATCAAAGAAAACTGGCACACTTTTCTCTATTGTACCCCAGACAGCAGGGAGAATGAACTGTTTCCTCTGATTAACTGTAAAAGAAATATATTTAAAAAAACTATATTCCGTTGTCCAACCAGGTCGTTTTTCAACTTTTTCTTTGTAGGGAAAAAAACGGGCAGAATCGTTGCAGATCTCTTGTTATGATTTCTTTAAATAGAAGTTTTGAACAGACGATTTTTGAAAATATGTTGACTGAATGGGGGACAACTGATATGTACGATAAAAACGATAAAGAAAACTTACCAGAAGAACCTACGAAAAACGAAGACTTAGCATCCGCAGTTGCCGTGATGTTCGTTACATTTTCGAGTTTATTGTTGATCGTGATGTTCAGTTTTCTTTTATCAGGGGGTTTTTAGCATACAAAAAAGACCTGAGACAGGATCGTCCAGGTCTTAAAAATAGTGGTTTATTTTTATGGATAAATACGGTTCAGCAAACGAGGGAATGGAATCGCTTCACGTACGTGGTCGATCCCAGAGATCCATGTTACTGTACGTTCTAATCCTAGTCCAAAGCCGGAATGCGGAACAGAACCATATTTACGTAAATCTAGATACCATGAATATTCATTTTCATCTAAGCCGTGTTCACGGATTTGTTCAAGCAAGAATTCAAAATCAGTTGCTCTTTCGCTTCCGCCGATGATTTCTCCATAGCCTTCTGGTGCGATCATATCTGCACAAATCACTACATCTTCACGTGTTGGGTGTGGTTTCATGTAGAAAGGTTTGATTGCTTTTGGATAATTCAAGATAAACACTGGTTGTTCAAATGAATTCGCGATAAATGTTTCGTGCGGAGAACCGAAATCTTCGCCCCATTCGATATCGTCAAAGCCGTTTTTCTTCAATAACTCGATAGCATCATCATACGTGATACGTGGGAACGGTAATTGTGTATATTTTTTCAATAGTTCTTTGTCACGTTCCAATACATCTAAAGCATACTCGCAATGATCCAACACATTTTGGACTAAGAAAGCCACATATTTTTCTTGGACTTCTAAGCTTTCTTCTTGATGCATGAAGGCCATTTCTGGTTCGATCATCCAAAATTCGATCAAATGGCGACGTGTTTTTGATTTTTCAGCACGGAAAGTTGGTCCAAATGAGAAAACTTTTCCGAAGGCCATTGCTGCTGCTTCCATGTAAAGCTGTCCGCTTTGTGAAAGATACGCTGTTTGGTCAAAATAATTTGTTTCGAACAAATCAGTTGTTCCTTCAGGTGCAGAACCTGTCAAAATCGGCGGATCGATCTTCACAAAGTTATTTGCATTGAAAAACTCGTAAGTTGCACGAATGATTTCGTTACGAATCTGCATGATTGCATGTTGTTTTGATGAACGAAGCCATAAATGACGATGATCCATCAAAAAATCTGTTCCGTGTTCTTTTGGTGTGATTGGGTAATCATGGCTTTCACCAACGACTTCCAAGTTCGTAATGCCGATTTCATAACCGAATTTTGAACGGCTGTCTTCACGGATTTCACCCGTGATCAATACAGCAGCTTCTTGGTGAAGATTTTTCGCTTCTTGGAAAATCTCTTCGCCGACTTCATTTTTTACAACGACTCCTTGAAAATAAGCAGTCCCGTCACGTAATTGCAGAAAAGCGATTTTTCCGCTTGAACGTTTGTTAGCGACCCAAGCGCCGATTTGGACTGTTTCACCTACATGATTTTTTGAATCAATGATTTGAATTTGTTCCACGTATGACTCTCCTTTTTTATTCCCATGATGACTCAGGATTGTTTTTGACTTTTACTCTCGATAAATCCTTTGATCCTGCGTACGCCTTCTTCTAATGTCGCTAAATCTGTCGCATAGCTCAAGCGGACATTTTCTGGTGCACCGAATCCTTCTCCTGTCACTAAAGCGACCCCAGTTTCTTCCAGTAGATCTTCTACCCATTTCGTCACATTTTCATACCCGCACATTTCCAGTGTTTCTTTGACGTTCGGGAAAAGATAGAATGCGCCTTGCGGTTTCTCGATCTTCACACCAGGAAGTCCAGCAACCAATGGATAAATGATGTCTAAACGTTCTTCAAAAGCTTTACGCATCTCTTCAACGGTATCTTGTTCACCATTCAACGCTTCTGCTGCTGCATATTGGCTGACAGCTGTCGGATTGCTTGTGGATTGAGATGCAATGCCGATCATTCCGTTGATGATGGTTGGATCCCCGACTGCGTAGCCGATTCTCCAGCCAGTCATTGCGTAAGTTTTCGATACACCATTGATAATGATCGTTTGTTTTCGGATCGTTTCAGATAAGGCAGCGATTGGAGTAAATTCATTGTCATTATAAACCAAACGACCGTAAATATCATCAGCAACTATCAAAATATCGTGTTTTACTGCCCATTCGCCGATTTTCTCTAACTCATCCTTTGTATAGATCATACCAGTTGGATTTGAAGGAGAATTCAAAATCATTGCTTTGGTTTTCTCAGAACGTGCCTCTTCCAGCTGTTCTACCGTTACCTTAAACTGGTTCTCTTGACTGCCTTCTACAAAGACTGGTGTACCCTCTGCCAATTTGACTTGCTCGCCATAGCTGACCCAATAAGGTACTGGAATGATGACTTCATCTTCTGGGTCTAAAATCGTTTGAAAAAGCGCATAAAGGGCAAATTTGGCTCCATCTGTCACAATCGTTTGGTTTTCTTCATAATCTAATCCATAATATTTTTTGATATAACGAATGATTGCTTGTCGTAAAACAGGCAGCCCAGCTGTTGGTGTATAATAGCTGGCTTTGCCGCTTTGGATTGCTTGGATTGCTGCATCTTGGATGTTTTTCGGTGTCGCGAAATCTGGTTCTCCTACCGTCAAACTAATAATATCTTTTCCTTCTGCTTTCAGCTTTTTCGCTTTGGCTGCTGCGGCAAGTGTCACAGACGGCTGCAAAGATTCTGCACGTTTCGATAGTTTCATACTCTTACTCCTTTTCTCAGATATCTTTGATGACGTTCGTTTCTTCTCCTGAGTCGAACGAAATCAAATGATAGCTTAGTGCGCCTTCAGGATTTTTTCCCATGACTTCCCAGACTGGTTTGTCATCGAACATCCCTAGATTCGCTTTTTGGATCGTGATATCGCTGTATTTCTCAGAAACTTTTTGTTTTGCTTCACTTTCGCTCAATCCTTTGCTGGCATCAAGGATCTTGACTTTCTCGCCAGATTTAGGAATGATGACGGCGATTTCCTGGTCATCTTTGTTTTTACCGATCAAACTGAAATAGGTTTCTTTTCGTGTGAACCAATAAAAATGATCTACTTCATCCATATCAGCATATTTTTTCGCGATTTCTGTTGCTTCTTTTTCTGCTTGAGCCATCGGACGGTTTGCGCGTAGATAAAAAATCGAACTTAAAACGATGATCGTCAGCAAGAAAATGATCAAGCCTAGTAAGACGCGATTGACAGTTTGCTCTCTTGTTGTTTCTTTTTTCAAGGACAGTCGCTCCTTTTTCTTCATTGGTTTTCATTATACCAGATTTGTGTTATGAAAAAAGTGTCTCTGCTAAAGATTATTCTTCGTTTTTCTTTAAGAAGTCATGAACACTTTCAAACATTTCATCCGCCGGCAGCACTTCTAAAGGCAAGTTTTTCGGCAAAGCACGCACGATCTGCTTCCCATAACTGGCTGTGATCAACCGCTTGTCTAAAACAATCAGCACGCCGCGGTCTTCTTCTGAGCGGATCAACCGACCAAGAGCCTGCCGTAATTTCAAGGCTGCTTTTGGTACAGATTCTTGATAAAAAGGATTGACTCCTTCTGCTTCTAAATACGCATAGCGTGCTTTGACCAAGGGACGCATTGGATTTTCAAAAGGAAGGCGTGTCACAACGACCAGCTGCAATGCATCTCCTGGAAGATCAACTCCTTCCCAAAAACTGTCTGCACCAAACAATACACTGTCCGATGAAAGAATAAATCGTTTCAGTAATTTTTCCCGACTGCCGCCAAATCCTTGGGCAATGATTTCTCTTCCTTCTTCCAGCATTTTCAAGTGCATAGAATGATACACTTTTTGCAAGATCTCATGAGAAGTAAATAACACTAGGATTGGCCGTTCTTCTTTATGGATAAGATCTGTCAGCAGTTCTGTCAAATATTGGATATAGCTTTCGGCAGAGACTTTGTTGGCTGCTGGTGCGTTATCGGGCACGTAAACTCTGGCTTGTTTTTCATAGTCATAGGGTGACGCGATGACTTTCAGCGACGTTTGCTCAATTCCAAGCCGTTTTGCTAAATAGTGACGGTCAGAACCGATTTTGAGTGTCCCGCCAACATACAAGATATGCTCGTATCTGTCATACCATGTCGTTGCAGGCAAGGTTGCCGCTCGAAAATCATGCAGATGGAAAATCGTGTATTGCGGTTGTACCGCTGGAATCAGCCAATGGACATACTTTTCCTGCCAATCTTCCAACCATTGTTCCATAAATGTTCCTTGTGTTTCCAACTGATCAAATAATCGATAGAATTCTGCTAAATCGATGCGCATGCGGTTGGTCCAACTGTCTTGTACAGTTGACAGTTTTTCTTTGATCGCTTCTTGGAGCTGACGGATTTCTTGATAAAATAATTGCAGATGATCCATCGCCGTCTGTGCTTCAAAAGGCAATTGTTCCATCATTTCTTTTGTGACCAGACATTCTTCACTCGCAGATTTTGCAGCAAACGCTTCTGCCAAATGGTTCAATTCTCTGGCAATGATGAGTTGTGCTTCGATAAGTGCAGAAAGTTCTTGACGATAGATAGCCAAATAACGCAGACACTCACTGTCCTCTTTCAAATACTCTGAAAACCGTTCAAACAGCTGTCCAGGTTCATTCAGCTGGTCGATTTGTTTTTTGAACTGCCCAAGATTCAATCTTCGGTCATTGATTTTTTCGGCAATGTCTGGCAGATGATGCGCTTCGTCGATCAATAAGAAGCGGCTTTTCGGCAAGAGCGGTTTTTCCCTTAGTGTTTCTTGGACTAACAGCGCATGATTGACGATCAAAAAATTACTTTGTTTCATTTGGCGTAAGAGATGCCGCAGAAAATCTTGTTCATAGAAGGGCAATTTTGCAGAAAGAAAATCAGGTCCTCGATGATAGACATCATTGAAAAATACATGATTTAGATTCGTCAATTGCAGTTCATCCAAGTCTCCTGTCGTCGTTTGGGTCAGCCAAACAAGTACGGCCATTTGATACAATGCGTATTGCTTTTGAACAGGTTCTTGCTGCAATGTCGCTTTAAAACGCTGCAAATCGATATAATGACGGAAGCTTTTTAAAACGACAGCGTGGATCGGCTGGTCCAGCAGCTGATTCAGCATCGGAATGTCTTTTTCTACGATCTGACTTTGCAAGACAAGAGAAACAGTACTGATGATAACAGGTTCTTCCGGCGTTGCTAAATAGCTCAGAGGAAAAAGATACCCAATCGTTTTTCCCATACCAGTTGCCGCTTCGATCATCAGATTTTTTGCTTCGTCTTTTGTAAAATGATCATAAACTGCATTCATTAAGCGATTCTGTTCTTTTCGATATGAGAGTTTTCCTTGGAACAGCTTTTCTTTTGCTTGTTTTTTTCGCGGGTATGTTCGTTCACCATAATAATTGGCAGAAAACAATTCGATTTCTTTTTTCTGGAGCGCGATTCCTTCAACGATTTCGACAGTATTTGGCAAAGCCATTGGCGCTGCTTTCATTTCTTCTAACACTTGCCAAATGAATCGGCCGGTATCCATACTTGTCAATTTGCTTAATCGGGCAATCTGTTCTACGGTCACTAAAGGCAGTTCTCGAATCTTTTCTTCGATCCGCAAAAAAAGACGCCCAGTTACTTCCGCGTCGCTGTCTGCCTGATGCGGATTTTCGTGGGTAAAGCCAAAACGTTCTGCTAAATCAGAAAGTCTGAAACTGGGTTCTGTCGGCAGGAAAATCTGCGCCAATTCGACAGTATCGATTCCAGGGATCTTCAACTCTGGTGCCCCGCATCTTTTGAGTTCCTCATTTAAAAAATGATAATCAAAATGGATGTTGTGGGCGACAAAAATCGTATCCGCCAATAAATGATAGATCGTCAAAGCGACGTCTTCAAAATAAGGCGCATCTTGGACCCTTTTATTGGTGATCCCTGTCAGATTTTGGATTTGTTTGGAGATCCTCTTTCCTGGATTCACATCTATTGAAAATCGACTCGTTATTTTTCCAGCTTCGATCATTACGCAGCCAAATTGAATAATGCGGTCTTCTTTAGGATTTGTGCCGGTTGTTTCGATATCTACGACCGCGTAAGTTTTTGGTTTCAAACTCATACCTCTTCTCTTGCGTTTCTTTCTGAAAATTATACTACAAATTCAGAAAAAAAACTTGAATCGCCCTACGCTTTTTAAAGAAAGCGGCTTTCTTTTAAAAAAACAAAAAAGGCTTGGAGCAGATATCCGAAGATTCTGCACCAAGCCTTGGTTCATCAATAATTAAGCTTTGTTAACGTTAGTTGCTTGAGGTCCGCGTTGACCGTCTTCAACGTCGAAAGTCACTGCTTGACCTTCTTCTAAAGTTTTGAAGCCTTCGCCTTGGATAGCTGAAAAGTGAACGAATACGTCGTTTCCGTTTTCTGCTGTGATAAATCCAAAACCTTTTTCTGAGTTAAACCATTTTACTGTACCTGTTTCCATAATAAAAATCCTCCTTGTGTATCAACACATATTTTGCAATTACTTGTATGGTGAATATCTGGAAGATGTTTATTTGAAACAAGCTACCATAATTACCGAACAAAAACTACACTTGTTAGTATAGCACACTCACTTAGAAAAGCATAGTGTTTTTAGCTAAATAAATCGTTTTTGTCTGCTTTTTAGAAAAAAACCTCCGTTAAACTAACGAACATTGAAAACGCAACGATTAAAAATCATTAAGTTTCTCCTCAATCAATAGCGTAAAATCGCTGCTAGGCTTTTCTTATCCGGTGCATCATTTTGATCCAAGATGAATACTTGCCCGCCATTAGCTAACACATCGTCTGCGATCGTATTCAAGACTTGACGGCGATCATACTCTGTTTCCGGATCTTCGCCGAAACCATCAGCTAAATTCGAAGTAGCAATAAATAGATGAGAGATTTTCCCTTCCTTAGCGGCTGGTACGATATCCACAAGCTGATCGAGGAATTTTCGATCTAACAGTTTTTCATAGCTTTTTGACTCTTGTTCGCCTAATTCAGCAGACAATTTTTGGATATTTTTCTCTGCTTCTTGGAGCGACAATTGCGCTGGAGAAGAAGAAATTGCTGCATCATAACTTACGTAAGGATTTTTTGCGACTTTTTTGAACATCGTTTGGTTTTCCGGCAATGCGTAAAGATAAATCGGCCATTTTTCCGGATTCCCAAATTGGTCTTTTAAATACGTATCGATTGCTTGATAATAATTTGTCCAATCGATCTCTACTTCTTCATCTTTCGTATTCACGCCATGGAATGTCATTCCCTCTTTTGAACGAGAAGAACCTCCTTGAGAAGAGTAATTCAAACCGCCGCCAGTCAATTCATCTCCTAAAGCTTTTACTAAATCGGTCGGTGCATCTTCTGGAAGCTGCACTTCTGATACTTGTTTATCTTTGACTGCAAACATCTTGATCGAATCACGGTTCAAGCCAAGGACAAAATAAGAATAGTTGAAATGTTCATTTTTGATGATCGCCAATAAATAAGGCAGATCACTGACATAATATTGATCATCTACGGCAATACTCAACCGGTGTACGTATGTTTCTTCAGGAGTTACGATCACACCGACACTTTGAGTCCCGCTCCGCCAAAAAGAAGCATCATTCAATAGTGTGTCGATTTTTTCTTGGATCGGTGTCCACTCATGTTCAGGATATTTTTTTTCAAAACGTTTCTTCGCTTCCTTCGCGAAATTTTTGAATTTGATTTGATCTTTTTCTACATTTTGATGTCCTACATGTGTATTCAGCATGATCGTGACAAAAGGACCTTTTGCATCTTTCGAAGTCAGTTGTGTCAACAAATCTTTACCAATTTTTGTCATAAACGTCCCCTCCTAAAAAGTCGATCTTTATATAATAAAGTCTACCACAACAAATTTTTTCCTAACACTAAAACGATTTCTTTTTTAACAAATGTTTCTGCTCTTCACGCTTTTTTCATATATTATTCGATTCTTTCTCGATTGTTTGGGAAATTTATTCAAATCTTTTTGTTATATTGACTGTAAGATTAACTTACAAAGGAGAATTCCCTATGCAAATTCTATTGATTTTTAGTTTATTGAGTATCATCACTGTCCTTGGCTACACAGCAATTCGGTCGATCCAATTAGAACCGCAGCCTGTCAAAGCACGTGTAAAAAGCGAAACAAACCGGAAATAACCCGATTGTTTCCGACAAACATTGAAACTGTTCTCGCTCTCTGATAAAATTCTTATTTGTACACAGTCAAAAGATTTCATTTTAAGGAGAGCTGATATGTCGTTCAAAAAAAACCGGCTAGCCTTGCTAGCAGCTAGTATCATTCTATGTCTTACCCCGTTTTTGATCCCTTTTACCACTTATGCAGATACTTCGTTTAAAGTAAATGCAAAAGCAGCCTTTGCAGTAGATGCAGAAAGCGGAAAGATCCTTTATGACCAAGACGGCGAAACGCCAATGGGTATTGCATCTATCACAAAGATCATCGGCCTTTATCTTGTATTGGATCAAGTCAAAGACGGAAAGCTTTCATGGGATGACACCGTTCCGATCTCAGATTACGCGGAAGAATTAAGTACTGTCCCAGATTTATCAAACGTTCCTTTACATAAAGAGAACAGCTACACGGTCAAAGAGTTATTCGATTCTGCATTTATCCAATCAGCAAATGCTTCAATGGTTGCTTTAGCAGAAAAAGTCAGCGGCAGCGAAAAAGAATTTGTTGCAGATATGAAAAAAGAATTGGAAGGCTGGGGAATCAAAGATGCTTCTATCGTGAATGCTTCTGGATTGAATAACCAGTATCTCGGCGACAACCGCCCAGAAGGCACTTCCGAAACAGACGAAAACGAAATGTCTGCCAAAGATGTAGCAATCGTTGCCCGTCATGTGATCAATGACTTCCCTGAAGTGTTGGACGTGACCAGCACAACGACTCAAATGTTTGGCGAAGATACACAGTCTCCTGTCGAAATGGTGAACTGGAACTGGATGCTTCCAGGTTTCATCAATTATAAAGAAGGCGTAGACGGTTTGAAAACAGGTACAACGGAACTAGCAGGTGCTTGTTTTGTCGGAACGATCACACAAGACGGCCGCCGCATCATTACCGTCGTATTGAATGCTGAAGGCCATGCCGAAAACCCAAGCGCTCGTTTCAATGAAACATCACGTTTGATGGACTATTGCTTGGATAACTGGTCAGAAAAAGAAGTTGGGAAAGCTGGCGCAAGCATCCCTGATTTAAAAACAGTTAAAGTCAAAGACGGAAAAGAAGCAACCGTTCCTGTAGCGTTGAAAGATCCTGTGAAAGTTTGGGTCCGCACAGGTATGGATACTGGCAACTTGACGATTACTCCTGACTTAGACAAACTGAAAGATGATGAATTGGCTGCACCTGCTGATCGCGGAACGACTGTAGGAACAGCTAAAATCGCTGTAGCAGATGACAAACTGGGCTATTTAGAAGAAGACCAAATGCCGTCTACAGAGATCATCACGACAAGCAACGCCGAAAAAGCGAATTTCTTCGTTATCGGCTGGCGCCATGTTGCAAATTTCTTTAGTAATTTGTTTTAAGATTTAAATCTCTTATCAAAAACCTTTCTGAAACGATTTTTGTTTCAGAAAGGTTTTTTTATTTGTTCTGTTTTTTCTGCGCTCCAGCAGCTGGAATTTTCCTTTTCGTTTGTTTTTCGTTATACTGATTAGTATGTAAAAGGAGTTGAAATTATGGATTTAACGAGAGATCTAAGTTTTTTTATTCTGTATCTCGCGGGTGTTGCTGGGCTGATTTTTTGGCGTAAAAAACAAAAAGATCCAGCACTGTTTTTCTATGGCAGCAGCTGGACATTTGCCGTCATGATGGCCTATTTCATCTATTTAGAGATTGCCAAGCACACATTTTATGTCGGTCTTCCTTTATTTTTCTTTGCAATTTTTGCTTATTTTTATTTTACCGAAAAACGAAGGCTGCTTAATGGGTTATTGTTCAATATCTTTTTGATGAGTTTTGGTGCTTATCTGATTTTATTGCTTTTCCAAACGCAAAATATCTTGATCGGCGGGCTTGTTGCGTTGGTTGGTGTCTTCTTTTTATTAATCGTGATCTTCGGGATCTATGCATTGATTGTTTTTCTTTATTGGAATGGCATCGTCGTACTGAAAAGAGAATCGCATTCTCTAGCTAATCTTCTAACATTATTTTTAGCGATTTTTCTAACAATCATTGTATTGGTCAACTTTTTCTTATTGGCTTATCTTCCTGATTGGGCACGAATATTAGCACTTATGGTTCCTGTGATACTTTTTTATTTTTTCATTGTTTTTTACAATTTCTTGACAGTTTCTGTCCTTTATCAATTCAACCGGCCAAGATTCAATCAAGATTTCATCGTTGTGTTAGGTGCTGGTTTGTTAAATGGAGAAAAAGTCACACCTTTATTGGCTAAACGGATCGATAAAGCAATCGCCTTTTATCGAGCACAAGAAAAAGCAACGCTCAGCCCGCCAAAACTCTTGATGTCTGGCGGACAAGGACTTGATGAAAAGATTCCGGAAGCTGTTGCGATGCAGGAATATGCACTGGAAAAAGGCATACCTCCTGAACAGATATTAGTGGAGACGAATTCGAAAACGACCCTTGAGAACATGCTCTTTTCTAAAGAACTCATGGATCGCGAAAAATCTCGTTATCGTGCGATTTTCACTTCGAATAATTACCATATTTTCCGCGCCGGTATGTATGCCCGGACAGCACGATTGAAGGCGAACGGGATTGGGGCAAAAACAGCTTTCTATTATTTGCCAAATGCCTTTCTGCGTGAGTATATCGCGATTTTGATGATGAACAAGAAACGGCATCTTGTTATTTGCAGCTTGATTGCAGCATTCTTTGTTCTCTTTTCGCTTCTCACTTTCTTTATTGGTTGAAAAAATATCTAAAAAAAACAGCGTTGCGGCTTCGCAACGCTGTCAGACTGTAGACAAACCTCATGTAAAAAT
>KE351686.1:407210-409509 GCA_000415185.1 Enterococcus faecalis 13-SD-W-01 | reverse complement strand
AATTGATGAAGGTTATGGTGGAGCCATTATCTGGGAACTGGCACACGATACGCCTGATACCGCTGAAATGACTACCTTGGTTAAAAATATTTTGACGGATACGCATGTAGATATTACAGATGAAACAGCTTTTACTACACAAAGATTCCATATCGGTGGACAAGAAGTATCCGCACATCCAGAAGAGTTTCCAGCAGGATTCTCACGGTTAGTGGTGGAAACACAAAATGGGAAAGTTTCGTTAGTAAAAAACTCTGATTTTAGATTCCAATGGAACAACTGGCAAAACCAAAAATATGTCTCAATCAAGATTGCTGATCCTAATGGCAAAATATTATTCGACCAATCTTGGAATGGAAACGATTCAGTAGTGGGAAATGGCCGCTACACGTTCGGCTCTTTTGCTCAGTATGATTTGTCTGAAGGAAGCACAATTGAAATTTATCACGCAGAAGGACCAAGTTATATGTTTAGAACGAGTTTCGATCAGGATTTGAAAACAAAATTAGGAAATAACAACTATACTTATATCTATACGATGAAAAACAATAAGTTAGAATTAACTTCTGCTAAATAGTTGAGTTTATATCAGTAAACTGATCATCTATGAATACTTACTTCATAGATGATCAGTTTTTTTAAAAGAAAGAGGGGGAAATCAATGAAAAAATTTTTTCAATACTCATACTATTGTTTGTCGGTGGTATTCCTGTAACTGCAGAGGCTCATTATCATCCAGCCTATTTACGTTCCATTTCAGAGTTTCATTCTAGAAAACCAAATTGGATGTCAGAACTAAAGGACGATACGAGGTTATCCCAGTTATCTATTCCAGGTACGCATAACAGCATGTCTAAATCGTTCCAGAGACGGGCGTTATTCGTGTTCGTCAAACAGTTGTCGACAGGGAACTTTATCTATAGAGACTATCAGGTACCATTTAATGTGCAAGATGGGATTCTAGCAGATATTACCCATCAGAATTTATTCGTAGGTGAGAAATTTGATATTAATCTATATCAAATGTTCGTTGTAGGGGGCACAAAAAATCTATCGGTGAAAGTAACACATAATAATAGTGGTGAATCTGCTGATTTTAGTGTACCAATAACGCTAAGATGGGGTAATACTATTATATTCAGAGGTGCTGGTGATTGTGCGGGAGGCGCACTTTCTTAATCGAGTAACACCTCGGACTGGGACGATTAGTCGAAACATGGCCGATAAGCAGTTAGACCAGCAAGCTGCTTCTTATTTAAATCTAACAGGTGCACCAAATGTCGAAGTCGTTGGATTCACTAGTTATCCAGATCAATCAAAACTAGGGCAAACGAAAGGGACAATTCAAGTTCAAGAAAAATTAAGTAATGGTAATTATGTCCAAATGTCCTATGACGTATCTTTTACAGTAGAAGGTACACGTGAGATAACAAATGTCTCCAATTTTGAATTTGGTACTATCAGAAAAAGCAACTGCCGCCAAGTAGTTACAGTTTTGAATGAAAAAGAGACGCCGCTGGGATTACAATTATCTGATGATATGGGTACAAGCAACTGGTCGCTTCAAGCGTATCAAAGTTCTCCGTTTTAAAATGTTAACGGAAATGAATTAAGAGGTGCGGAGATCAGTCTTAAAAATATCGTCTAGAAATAATTACGATTTTTGTATTAAAAATTTTAAAAAGTTTTTTTCATATAGTATATATGCGAAGTTGAAAGACAGTTGAAAGAGTAAGTTTAAGGGGAAAAAATGATAAATAAGAGAAACAAAAATAATGTACCAGTTCCGCTAATAACAGTAAGTAATAAAAATGGAGCAGTATCGGAAAAATTTAGAGCAATTCGTTCTAATATTATTTTCAATTCTACAGATAAAGAATTGAGGTCTCTAGTGATTACTTCTTCTGGACCAAGTGAAGGAAAATCTTTTATAGCAGCCAATTTAGCAGTTGTTTTTGCTGACACTGGAAAAAAGGTCTTGCTTGTAGATGCGGATTTGCGTAAACCGACTGTTGGTATAACGTTCAAATTACCGAATGCAGAAGGCTTGAGCACACTATTAGCAAATCGGCAAGATCAGCCAGAAAGCTACATCTATCAAAGTGGAGTCGATAATCTTTCTATTTTATTGAGTGGACCGAAATCACCCAATCCTTCTGAGATGATCAACTCGCGTAGGATGGAAGAACTAATTACAGAATTGGAGCAATCCTATGACTTAGTGATTTTTGATATGCCGCCAGTTGTTACTGCTACTGACGCCCAAATCCTGGCTGCAAGAGCAGATGGGACGTTATTA
>KE351686.1:337340-407008 GCA_000415185.1 Enterococcus faecalis 13-SD-W-01 | reverse complement strand
TAATGATGCCAAGCGAACAAATGAAAGCAAATATTATTATTAAAATAAAGCAAGTGAGCTAAGAATGGATCATCTAAAAAAAGCTGGATTCGTGCTTCTTCTATTAGTGTTTATTGGAATAAAAGATAAGCACACAAAGAAAAGCGAATAATTTTTTAAATAATAAAATAGTTTTTGAATGACCCTGCCTATCGTTTTACCAATAGGCAGGGTCATATTAATGATGAGTGATTTATCACAAAGTAAACCTTATTTCAATTAGGGATAAACTATTGGAATATTGTAGGCCATGCACTTTTGCAATTGATAAGGTAAAGAATATAAGATACGCTTTTGTTCAAAAGAATACTGGAATACAAGATACATAGTGAATATAAGCTGAACTGTTTTATTTATGAATAAAATTCTTGATTTAAGAACTGCAATAGGGTGCCCCAAAAAAGAGTTTTTACAAAATAGTTTCAGTAAATTTATCAGATGCAGTTCATTAAAGCTGCTTAAAAAGGTGAGAAATTATGAAAAAAGAATGCGATGTAAAAATAGGTTCCAACGTTGAATGTAAAGCTGTAGGATTTTCTTTGACTATTACAGGTACAGTAAAATATATTTATAATAATACTGCTGCTGTCTTTGTAGAGAAAGTACAACCTGCAGATCAATCTCTAGCAAGTGAAAAGCACTATATGGCCCTTGCTTTAATTAAAGATATTCATACTATTTGAATCATCAAATAAATTATATAATGAGTAGGAGAGTATGAAAAAGTAAGGGAATCAATACTAAAAATTGAAGAATCCGAACCCAGTTGTATAAAACAAAAGAAGGTTTTGTTATTTTTAAATTTCTTTGATACATTTTCTTAGAGAGCTATGCTACTCTATTATTCTTTTTACCAAATAATATTTTTTGGTACCGATTATTGGAACATCTTCTAATTCTCCAAAGATTTTATAGCCTTGTTTCAAATAGAAATCTACCGCTTGGTAAGCTTTTGTCGTAAGAGTAATCGTTTTGATATTCTCTCTCATTGCCTGTTCTTCCATTGCTTTTATTAGTTTCGAACCAATTCCTGCTTTTTGATATACTTCTTGTACACCTAATAATGAAATATGCAGCGTATCATATTGTCGTTTACCAATAATTCCTCCTGCTAATTGATTATTTTCCCACGCACTAAAGGCCAATATTCTATTTGTTTCCTCCGATGAATGATTGTTAAATTGTCTTTCATGTTGTTGACGAAAAATTTCTTCTAAAAAAGGTAACAAGTCTGCTTTACTGCTTTGTTCTATCTTCATATTTTCCTTCCTTTCTAAAATTCCTATCTATCATCCACACTACAAAAAAGGCACCTGTTTGTCAAAATAACAAACAGGTGTCTTTTGTATGATCTTAAATCACTTTTTTAGTATAAGTCAATGGATCGATTCGCTGCAGCAATGGACTTTCATCATAAGTAGTCATCAAAGTCAATTCATGCATGGCGCGTGTACACATCGTATATAAAATCAATTGATCTTGCGAAGTATGGAAGTTTTCTTGATCCACGCCCCATAAAAAGACGCGGTCAAATTCTAATCCTTTCGCTAAGAAGGCTGGCAAGATAACGATTGAACGTTTCATGAAATCTTCTTCATCGACGATCAATTGGATCTCTTGCTGCGCTTGCTCAGAAAGCTGTTGGTACAACTGCTGGCATTCTTCTTGTGTTTTAGCGATGATCGCTGTTCGCCAGAAGCGTGCAGATTCTTTGGTCTCAGCAAAGGTTTTTTCTAACCAAGCCAATTGATCAGCAGTGTTTTCTGATTGGATCACTGTTGGAAGATCGCCTTTTCGAGCTGTAGTATCTACTTGATCTTCTTTTGAAAGAAAATGGTTCGCAAAATCAGTGATTTCCTTAGTTGAACGGTAGCTGGTCGTCAATTGGAATCGTTTCGTTGTCTGATCTTCAAACAAGCGATCCAAAGAACCAACAATTGTTTCATTCCCAAAGACATTTTGATTCAAGTCGCCGCAGAAAGTAATGGATGCATTTGGGTAAATCGCTTGAAGAAGTGCTGCTTGAGCAGGTGCGAAATCTTGCATCTCATCAATAAAAATATACCGTGCTTTTTGTTGGATAGAAACAGGGTAGATTTTACGCATCAGCAAGAAGTAAAGAACCGCATCTTCTTGGTGAAGTTCTTTTTCCCGTAAATTATCACGAATCTCAAGTAAGTGATTTTCCCACATTTCTTTCGTTATTCCATGACGTTTGCGGATTTCTTGAGGGATCGTCTGCAGAAAATGCAAATATTGTTTAGAAAGGTTCACAAATTGATAATGCATGATCCCTTGATGCAAGCGACGGAATCTCTTCTGAACGATTCGTTTCGCTAATTTTTTCCGTAATGCTTTTTCTTTCTGCTCTGTATAATCCAAGTTTGGATCACTGGCATAAAGTTCTTGCAGTTGTTCTTCTGCTTCGTCTTTGACCCATTGCTGGCGCATTTCATCTTTTTGCAGACCGCCGATTTTTTTCAGCAATTTGGTTTGCAGAAGAGACAATCTTTGATGGAGCGGCAGCAGCTGGTTGGTATCCTGATAATATTTGCGGATCATTTCTTTTGATAAAATCGTCCGGCCATTGATTTTCATTTCGCGGAACAGCGGACCAAAAGAAGTGATGGAACGTACATAAGGATCAATTTGATCAACAGCAGAAAGACCAGCTTTCATTTGTTGGATCGGATCTTTTTCGCCAGATAAAAATCCTTGTTCCTGTTTGGTTTCTTCAATAAGTGAAAAACGAGGCAGCAATTGTTCCGCAAACTGACGGAACGTAAATGTCGGCACACCGCTTTCGCCTAAGGAAGGCAGCACAGTTGAAATATAATCAGAAAACAAATGGTTAGGCGAGAAAAGCAAGACATCTTTTGAATCTAGCCATTTTCGGTGATGGTACAGCAGAAAAGCGATACGTTGAAGCAACGCCGATGTTTTTCCGCTGCCGGCGATTCCTTCAATCAAAAGGACTTTGCTGCTGGTTTCTCGAATGATTTCATTTTGTGCTTTTTGGATCGTGGAGACGATATTTTTCATATGGGCACTAGAAGCATCATCAAGGATCTCCAACAAGAAATCATCATTGATTACTTCAGACGTATCGACCATTGAAAGGATCTCGCCCTCTTGGATTTTGAATTGGCGTTTTAACAACAAATCGACTTCGATTTTATCGACAGATGTTTCGTAATAAGCTTTTCCAAGCTCTCCTTCATAATAAAGATTGGCAATCGGCGCACGCCAGTCGATCACGATCGTTTCTTCCGTAGTATCACGTAAAGAGGCGATGCCGAGATAAAGGGTTTCGGGTTCTGTTTCTTCTTGGAAATCGATTCGGGCAAAATAAGGGGTGCCTTCCATGACACCCAATGACTGGAGTCTTTTTTCTTGGGAAGCAGCAGTTTGGTATTTCAACAGTAATTCTTGTTCATGCTGACGGTATTCTACAGCTGATTCATAAAAGGATTCATTACTTCCGCCGCGAATTTTCTTTTCAGAGATTTCTTTTAGCTGGTGATTCATTTTAGTGGATAACTCAGCTTTTTGCTGAGAAAGAATCTGTTGTTCTTGTCGAATGATTTTGATGGTTTCAGCAACATGGAGTTGTTCTTTTTTTCTTTCGTCCACGGGTGGGCCTCCTTAAAAAATGTGACATAAAATTATAGCACAAAAATGCCGAGATTTGTTAGCGGGAGGTGCCTTTATGTTACACTAGTTAAAAAGGAGAAAACAAGATGCGTACAGAAGAGGAAATGACAGCGCTTATCTTAAAAGTTGCGAAAAGTTTAAATGTCAAAGCCGCAGCAATCTCCGGTTCACGAATGGACCCAGAAGCAACCAAAGATCAATTCCAAGATTATGATATCGTTTATATTGTCGAAAACCTCAATGAGTTATTAGCAGACCGGCGATGGATCGATCAATTTGGCGAACGAATGATTATGCAGACACCAGAAGAGATGTTGCTGTTTCCGCCGACATTGGGCCAGCGATTTACATTTTTGATGCAGTTTATGGATGGGACGAGGATCGACTTGATGCTTTGTCCGCTGATGGCAGCCAAAGAATTAGAACGAGAACCGCTGTTGACGCCGATATATGATCCAGATGGGTTGTTTGAACAATTGTCGATTCCTTCATCAAAAGTATTTTGGGTGCAAAAACCAAATGAAAAATTATTCCAAGACAGCTGCAATGAATTTTGGTGGGTATCAACTTATGTTGTAAAAGGGATTGCCAGACAGGAACTGATTTATGCAACGGATCATCTTTATGAAAATTGCTTTGCAGAATTGTTGCGTATGCTGAGCTGGGGAGTAGGAGAGCAATACGGCTATCAAATCAGTACAGGGAAAAACTATAAATACTTGACAAAATTCCTGAAACCAGAAATCACAGAACGATTACTTGCACTTTTAGATTTTTCTTCTTTGGAAAAATGTGCGCACGCGCTCCAAGGATGTCAGGAACTTTTTTCTCAAACAGCACAAGCTTATGCAGCAGAACGCGGTTTTTTCTATGATAAAGATACAGAGAAAAAGGTGCGTCAGAATACAAAAAATAATTTGGAGGTGAAATAAATGTCCATCGAACGATTTTGGCAAGAATGCTGCCAGCAAACAGGGATCGAAGAAAACTACAGCGATACCTGGGCATTTGGGAACACACCAAAACAGGCCGATGAATTGTTAGAATTAGTCTTGGCGGGAAAGAAAACAGCCACAAGTTCTGCTAAAGAATTATACGAAAGAGACAATGACCCTTTTCCAGCTGCTGGTGAATACAGCATTTTGCTAGATGGCAAAGAGGAACCAAAAGCAGTGATCCTCACCACGAAGATCGAAGAATATCCTTTTGATGAAGTACCTGCTGCGTTTGCTTATCGTGAAGGAGAAGGCGACCGAAGCCTTGCGTATTGGCGGGAAGTCCATGAGCAGTTTTTCAAAGAAGAATATCAGAAAGCTGGTCTAACTTTTCATGAAAAGATCCCTTGTTTATGTGAGACGTTTGAATTGATCTACTACAAGGAATAAAAGAACATTTTGCGTTCATAGACGCTTTGAAGTATACTGTTTTTGAATCAGGAAGTTAGTAAAAAATACTTCTAGATAAATGAAGGAGACGAGTAATATGCCATTTGTACACGTAGAATTAGTTGAAGGACGTTCAGCTGACCAATTAGAAAATATGATGAAAGATATCACAGACGCAGTCCATAAAAACACTGGTGCACCAAAAGAACATATCCATGTTATTGTCAACGAAATGAAAAAAGGAACATACGGTGTAAACGGGGAATGGAAAAAATAAGTTTGATTTCCCCCTTGCATTTTTTTGTTATAAGTGGTTAAATAAACACATAATTGATTGATGAGAAAGACACCTGAATTTGAGAGTCTTCTTTTAGAGAGGGAATGCGCGGCTGAAACGTTCCTAGAAGAAAACCAAAGGATGACCACTTTTTCCAACCTTTGTCGAAACAAAGGCGGTCGTTCCGTTATCACGCTCAAGGAACACACTTGTGTTTGAAATTAGGTGGAACCACGAACTTTTCGTCCTAGTATCTTTATTTTATAAAGATGCTGGGACTTTTTTGTTTTTGGCCGTGCCTGCTCATCAAAATCAAAAAGGAGGATATTATATGTTAAAAATTACTTTTCCAGACGGCGCTATCAAAGAATTCGAGTCTGGCGTAACAACGCTTGTTATTGCTGAAAGCATCTCTAAAAGCTTGGCTAAAAAAGCTTTGGCCGGAAAATTCAATGGACAACTGATTGATTTGGCTCGTCCCATCGAAGAAGACGGAAAAATCGAAATCATCACACCTGATCACGAAGATGCATTAGGTCTTGTCCGTCACTCATCTGCACACTTGATGGCCCAAGCAATGCGCAGACTATACCCAAATATCCATTTTGGTGTAGGTCCTGCCATCGATTCCGGTTTTTATTATGATACAGATAACGGCGAACATCCTGTAACTGCAGAAGATCTGCCAGCAATCGAAGCAGAAATGATGAAAATCGTTAAAGAAAATCTGCCAATCGAACGCAGAGTCCTTTCAAAAAAAGAAGCATTAGAAGTTTTTGCAGATGATCCTTACAAAGTTGAATTGATCCAAGAATTACCTGAAGACGAAATCATCACTGCCTACCAACAAGGCGATTTCATCGACTTGTGCCGTGGACCGCACGTGCCTTCAACAGGTCGTATCCAAGTCTTCAAGTTATTATCTGTCGCAGGTGCTTACTGGCGCGGAAATTCAGATAACCATATGATGCAGCGTGTATACGGAACAGCTTTCTTTGATAAAAAAGACTTGAAAGAATTCATACGTATGCGTGAAGAAGCAAAAGAACGCGACCACCGTAAACTAGGAAAAGAGCTAGATTTGTTCATGGTTTCTCCTGAAGTTGGTTCTGGATTGCCATTCTGGCTGCCAAAAGGTGCAACGATCCGCAGAACGATCGAACGTTATATCATAGACAAAGAAGTAAGCCTTGGCTACCAACACGTCTATACACCGATCATGGCAAATGTGGAACTTTATAAAACATCTGGTCACTGGGATCATTACCATGAAGACATGTTCCCGCCAATGGATATGGGTGACGGCGAAATGCTTGTTTTACGTCCAATGAACTGCCCACACCATATGATGGTCTATAAAAATGATATCCATTCTTACCGTGAATTGCCAATCCGAATCGCTGAATTAGGTATGATGCACCGTTATGAAAAATCTGGCGCACTGTCTGGTTTGCAGCGTGTACGTGAAATGACATTGAACGATGGACACACATTTGTTCGTCCAGACCAAATCAAAGACGAATTCAAACGTACATTAGAATTGATGGTTGCCGTTTATGCAGACTTCAATATCACTGATTATCGTTTCCGTTTAAGCTACCGCGATCCTCAAAATACAGATAAATATTTTGATGACGATGCAATGTGGGAAAAAGCACAAACAATGCTGAAAGCTGCGATGGATGAATTAGAATTAGATTACTTCGAAGCAGAAGGCGAAGCTGCTTTCTACGGACCTAAATTAGATGTCCAAGTAAAAACAGCTCTAGGAATTGAAGAAACATTGTCAACGATCCAATTAGACTTCTTGCTGCCAGAACGTTTTGATTTAACTTATGTTGGCGAAGATGGTGAAAACTCTCATCGTCCAGTCGTTATCCATAGAGGGATCGTTTCAACAATGGAACGTTTCGTTGCTTACCTAACAGAAGTTTATAAAGGCGCATTCCCAACTTGGTTAGCACCGATCCAAGCAACAATCATCCCAGTCTCTGTTGACGCACACAGCGATTACGCATATGAAATCAAAGAACGCCTTCAAATGAAAGGTTTGCGTGTTGAAGTAGACGACAGAAATGAAAAAATGGGTTACAAGATCCGTGCATCTCAAACACAAAAAATCCCTTATCAAATCGTTGTCGGGGACAAAGAGGTAGACGATGCAACAGTAAATATCCGTCGATACGGCAGCAAAGAAACAGCTGTCGAAGAGTTGAACCTATTTGTTGATTCGATTGCTGCAGAAGTACAAAATATGAGCCGTTCATAAGCATAACAAGTAAATTCATGTTGCTTATAATATAGAAGAAAGAGATCCGCAGATGATGTTCTGCGGGTCTCTTCTTTTGTTTCAAATAAAGAAAAAACAACTAAGATTTTGACATTCAGTCTTTGATGCTCAGTTATTTTTTGAAAAAATACCCCGTAAGATATGGTATACTGTTTGAGATAGATTTAAAAAAATGGATGGTGGCTTATGAGTGTAGCAGGACGTATCGAAAGCATGATGGAAGAATACTCTTCAGCAGAAAAAAAACTTGCAGCTTATATAATTGATAATTTAGAGAAAATCCCTACGATGACCGCTATCGATTTGGCGAAAGCTGCAGGTTCCAGCGCGCCGACAGTGGTCCGTTTTTCAAAAAAAATCGGATTTCAAAGTTTGACGGATTTCAAAATAACGATCTCTACAGAATTGCAAGCAGGACTCAATGATGGATTTAGTGATATTGACCCAAATGAAGCCTTTTACTCGATCAAAAACAAGTTAGGAAAAAATGCGCAGGTAGCAATCAGTGAAACGGTCGACCTTTTGGAAGAAGAAAAAATCCAAGAAGTGATCAAAGCACTGGATCAAGTAGAAGTCATTTATTCTTATGGTGTAGGAGCATCAGCACTAGTTGTAGAAGATATCTTGCATAAGTGGTCGCGTGTCGGCAAACAAGTCGTGTTTGAAAAAGATATCCATGTGCTGCTTCCTCAATTGGTCAGCAATGAAAAAGCATGCGTGCTGTGGCTGGTGTCTAATTCAGGTAAAAGCAGTGATGTCGTTGCACTAGCAGACTTGGCAAAACAGTTAGGGATAACCGTTATCGCTTTGACACAATTAGGGACAAATCCTCTGAGTAAATCAGCAGACATCGTTGTCCAGACTTCTCGACCAAAAGAAATCACCAATCGAAGCGCAGCAACCAATTCATTGCTGGCTCAATTTGCAACGATCGATATTATTTTTTATTTTTATATGGCCCAGAATGAAGAATTGACGCAAAAAGTGTCTACGACCAGAAAAGCAATCCAAAAATATATCAAACAGATTTACAAATGAATACATGCACAAAGGCGGTAAAAATTTGTTGGAGTTTTCCACAAAAAGAAACTTGGTAAATGTGTTCCACGAAATTAGAAAACATTATTTTCAAAAATACGTTAATTTTTATATGTTTTTTAATTTGAATGTTAAGCATCATTCTATGTTCTGTGAAACAAATTATTTATTTTATCTTGATTTTATATAAAGAATTTCTTGCCAAATCGATTTTCGCTTTTTAATTCTTGCGATTTTCGGTAAAATGGAACACGAATGTAGAGATGCGGAAGGATAGGAATGATGAAGGATTTTATGAAAAAAATGATGAATAAGTCATGGTTCGACAAACTGAAAAAGAGCGGGCAGGAACCAAAGAACAAACCATATAGACGCTCACATGTTCCTTTTCGATTGAACTTTCTTTTTTTCATTATATTTGCACTATTTGTGTCATTGATTGCGCGACTAGGGTATTTGCAGATCATTGACGGAGAGAAGATGGAAGCAAAAGTAACATCGTCTTCTGTGATCACCGTTCAAGAACGGACACCGCGGGGAATGATCTATGATGCAAGCGGGACAGCGCTGGTAAAAAATAAGGCAAATCAAGCAATCACGTTTACTCGCGGCTCGCAAATGTCTTCTTCTGACCTGTTGAAAGTGGCCAACAAACTGAATGAGCTGATCGATGTGCCTGTCGATGATAATTTGACGACACGTGATAAAAAAGATTTCTGGTTAGCGGACAAAGACAATTTAGAAAAAGCAACAGAACGCTTATCTGCTAAAGAAAAGCAGCTGGGTACAAGTGAACAATATCAAGCAACTGTTGATAAAGTAACGGACGAAGAGATCCAATTCAACGAAAGTCAGTTGAAAGCAGCGACGATTTTCAAACGAATGAATGCTGCTTCTGATCTGAATACGATCTATGTCAAAAATAGCGATGTCTCAGATAAAGAATTGGCAATCGTCGCAGAGCGTGCCTCTGAACTTCCAGGAGTTTCTACTGGAACAGACTGGACCCGAGAATATAACGCTGCAGATTCACTGAAAAGTATCTTAGGAAGCGTGACAACAGAAAAACAAGGTCTTCCTGCTGAACGTGCCGAAGAATTATTAGCGCAAGGATATGCAAGAAACGACCGAGTGGGACAAAGTTATTTAGAAGAACAATATGAAAGTGTCCTTCAAGGAACAAAAACACAATATGAAGTGAAACTTGATAATAAAGGAAACGTCTCAAGTCAAAGAGAGATTTTTGCTGGAGAAAAAGGTTCTAACTTGAAACTTTCGATCAATGCAGAATTCCAAACAAAAGTAGACGAGATCTTGCAACGGAATTTCCAAACATTGATCAATAGCGGCAAAGCCAAATATTCTCCTGGCGCTTATGCAGTTGCTATGAACCCAAAAACAGGTGAAGTCCTTGCGATGGCTGGATTTAGCCATGACCAAGGATCAGGTGAACTGCAAGAGAATACTTTAGGTACGATCACCAGTGCATTTACTCCTGGTTCTGTTGTTAAAGCAGGAACATTGGCAGCTGGTTGGGCAACAGGTGCAATCACCGGCGACCAAGTGTTGGTCGATGAACCGATCCGTCTGCAAGGTGCTTCAGAAAAGAGTTCTGTTTTTAATAGAAGCGGACAAGTCTCATTGGATGTTGTCAAAGCGTTGGAACTATCTTCCAATACGTATATGATCAAAGTTGCTTTAAAAATGTTAGGACTTGAATATACGCCAGGAATGGGATTGCCAGCTTTGAGTGAACAAGAAACAGCCTATGCAGAATTACGTAAGTCATTCAACGAATTTGGTCTTGGCGCTATCACAGGTATCGATTTGCCAAATGAAGTGAAGGGGATTGCTCGTCCTGTTGACTACATGCAAAAATTTAACAAAGATAATGGAGCAGAATGGTATACATCAGGAAACTTTACCGATTTGGCCTTTGGACAGTTCGATACCTATACGCCGATCCAATTAGCACAATATGCGGCTACAGTAGCCAATGGCGGAAAACGAATCCAGCCTCATTTAGTCACAGGGATCTATGGAAATGACGAAAATGGAAATCTAGGCGAGTTGAAAAAATCAATCGAACCAAAAGTACTCGATGAAGTAAACATCTCTCCTGAAAATATGGCATTGATCCGCGAAGGGTTCCACCAAGCGGTTCATGGAACAGATGCCTATACAACTGCCAAAGGACTAGCCAGCGCGAAAATGGACGTGTCTGCTAAAACAGGGACAGCCGAAACTGTGGCAGAAGGGCATCCTGATATTGCGACAGTAAACAGCAATATCGTGGCTTATGGACCAACAGAAGATCCAGAAATCGCAATCAGTGTGGTATTGCCAAACTTAACAGACGAAAAAGACCACATGAACGTAACGATCGCTAAAGAGATTTTAGATGCTTATTATGATATGTTCATGGCAAACAGATAATCAAAAAGACCGCTGTATCAGCTTAAGCTGGTGCAGCGGTCTTTTGTGTGAAACAATCAAGATTTTTCAAGTGTGCCGTCTTTTTTGTAGACTTTTAAAGTCGATTGTTTGTTTTCGGCGATTTCTTTTCCTCGTTCAACGGCTTCTTTTTTTGTATCGAAATGCTGACTTGCTTGTTTGGCACCTTCAGAAATGACGATCCAGTGGTCATTTTCGAATTTGACATCGACATCTGCATCCATCAATTTTCCAGCACGAGGATTTTCTTGATGTTTGTCATGTTTTGTAGGATTTTTTTCTTCAGAAAATTTCTTTTTTTCTGCTTCTGACGCATTGCTTACCCATTCTTTCGCTTGCTTCATAGCAATCGGGATAGCGCGGTCATCAGGATAGTCCTCATCTAATAAGGCATTGGCGATGTCAATTGCTTTTTTTCGGGTCAATTTATCCATATTTTTCATTGAAGCAGGGTAGTCATTCATGTTCCATGGCATTGGCAGCATCCTCCTTGATTTCAATATTGAAGTGTTTTAAAAGTTCAAGTGATTCTTGTTGTTTTGTGTTAGCAGCAACAAGCGTTGGGTCGATGTAGATATCGGCCTCTGGAAATACGCTTTGCAAGCCTAAAGCATTCGAAAGCACACACAGATTTGTTTCCACGCCAGCTAACTGGATCTTTTTTTCTTCTTTTTTGTCCGCAAAAAATTCTTCTTTGATTCGAATCAGTTTTTCAGGGGGAATGGTAAAGTAATATTTTTTGATTCGGGTATCAGATGTGTCCATTCCTAGAGCATCGATTAGTTGAAATTCAAATTCATTCTCTTCCTCTGTATCTTTATAATCGACTGGGATATCTTGAGTAAAAAGAACGAATTCATTTTTTTCATGTGCTTTTGCGACCCGTTGAGCGATTTTTGGTACAAGTTCTTCTGCCCCTGAAACGAATTGATTGCTCTCGGGATCAAGTATATGGTTTTGCATATCAACAACAACAAGCACGATATCACCTCCTGAATATAAGTGTAAGCCCATTCTGAAAAAAAGAAAAATAATATGAATAACTGATGTATTTCAGCTGGAAAAGGAGAGTCAGGTTGTCCATTTTTTCGTCAAGTAAAAATACTTAACAAAATCGGCAAAAAGGGTAGCATTCTCAGAAAAATCATGGTAAGATAATGAAGTCTGAGAGTCATCTTGGAGAATTCTAGTAATTGGGGAGGGAAAAACATGCGCGTAAACATCACTTTAGAATGTACTTCTTGTAAAGAACAAAACTATCTAACAAGCAAAAACAAACGTAACAACCCTGATCGTTTGGAAAAGAAAAAATATTGCCCACGCGAACGCAAAGTTACTTTGCACCGCGAAAAAAAATAAGCTTACTGCATAAGCTCCCAACCTTTGGTATTCCAAATGGCTGGGGCTTTTTTTGTTTTAAAAAAAGAAAGTCCTGTTGGTTTTTATACAAAAAAACTGTTAGTATTCATAACATAGAAGAGTGGGAGAGGGCGAGTAGATATGTTTATTTCGATGTGGGCACAAGATAAAAATGGATTGATCGGCAAAGACGGCTTGCTGCCTTGGCGATTGCCAGATGATATGCGTTTTTTTAGAGAACATACCATGAATAGGATCTTGGTGATGGGAAGAAAAACATATGAAGGGATGGGCGAGTTAAGCAAACCGTACCGAAAAATCATTGTTTTAACAACGAGAAAAGACTTGCCAGTAAAAGAGAATGCCCAAGTCATGCATTCCATTGATGAGCTTTTAGCATTCAGCAAAACCGTTGATGAAGATATTTATATTTCGGGCGGCGGGGATATTTTTCGAGCGTTATTACCACAAACAGGAATCATTTGGCGGACATTGATCGACGAGGAATTTACCGGAGATACTTATATTGGAGAAATCGATTTTTCAGGATTTGAATTAGTCGAAGAACGCGAAGGAAAAATAGATGAAGAAAATCTGTATCCGCATCGTTTCCAAAAATGGGTTCGGACTTCTTTAACCGAATAAAAACTTGAAGAACACAAAAGAGGATGGAACAAAATGCCATCCTCTTTTGTGTTTTTCTTTAATACTCAAGTTATAACGCTTTGCTCGCGGCCTCTTAGTAAACGGTGTTCAAATGACTGCTCCTGCGGAATTAAGTCTGATAAATTAAAAATATGGAGAACTATTTCTAATTTATCATTCTTAATTCTTGGAGCAGGGCGTCATTTTCACGACCTCTCTATAAACGGTGTTCACTCAGCTGCTTCTCGGCACTAAGTCAAATTTTCGCAAAAGTCTGGGAAGCGACTTTCGAAAAATTCTCCTTACTGCTCAAAGCAAGACGCTGAGTTCACAACCTCTTTGGCTACAAATTCTCCTTGATATCCTCAATCATCTTCTTGCTGGCAATTGGTCCGTTATACAACCAGCTTGATTCTGGTCCGAATTCCAGCACATGATTTTCCTTGACTGCTTTTAGATTTTGCCAGACAGGCTCGTTGAACATGGCTGCATCTTTGTCGCTGTTGACTAAAATGATATAGTCTGCATCTAATTCTGCTAATTTTTCTGATGAAACAGCGGACCAGTCTGAAGTGGCGCTTTGTGTTATTTCATTGACTAATGCAGGTGTCTCAAATTTTAAATCGCCGTAAACGATACGGCCGCTTGAACGGTTTTCGCTGACCATAAAGGCTGAATTATTTGTTACCCATAAGATAGCTGCGCTTTTTCCGTCGATTTTATCTGCTAATTCCTCGCGGGTCTCTTTTGCGAAAGAATTGTAATCGCTGATAATCTCTTTTGCTTGATCTTCTTTATCTAATGCCTTGCCGATGTCTGTCAATTGTTCTTCCCAAGTGACGTCATTTCCGTTTTTCACTACATATGTAGGGGCGATCTTGCTGTATTGTTCATATTTTCCTCCTTCAACCGTAGCAGATGAAGAAATCAATAATAAATCTGGTTCAAAACTCAATACTTTTTCATAAGGAAGGTCATAAGAAATCGTTGGGACACCTTCCAATTTATCTTGTAAATAGTGCTGGATCGAACCGCTGCCGACTGTCCATTGCGCAACAGGTTTTTCGTCTAAAGCAACAAGATAGTCTTCAAGATAGCTGCCGATAATGCGTTTAGGATGATCAGGTATCTCTACTTTATTTCCCAATGTGTCAGTTACCGTATGTGTGTTTTGATCTTCTTTTGCTGTATTCGATGAAGAGCAGGCGCTTAATGCGGTGATCAAGAAAAGTGTACCAAAAAGTGCTGCTAATTTTGCTTGGATTTTCATAGTTTTCCTCCTGTGTGTTGAGAATGATTCTCAATAATCATTATTCCTGAGATAGCAAGCAGTGTCAATGCTTTTTTGTATAGTCATCTTTGTAAAAGAGAACGTTTTAAGTTTTGTCTCATGGAAATCAAAGTAAGACTTGACGAAAGCACAAAGCAAAGCGATAATTGAGAATGATTTTCAGTAAAAGGATGGTTGAGATGACAAAATTAAAAGCGGAAAGTATTGCTGCCGGATATCCAAATAAAAAAATCATAGAGCATTTGTCGGTCAAGATACCAGAAGGCAAGATCACCAGCCTGATTGGTCCAAACGGCAGCGGGAAATCAACATTGCTGAAAAGTTTTACCCGTTTGCTTCCAGTAACAAAAGGACATGTATCTGTTGATGATCGGTCGATTGCTTCTTATCACCCTAAAGAATTAGCGAAAAAAATCGCATTGCTGGCACAGAGCAGCGAGTCGCCTTTAGGAATGACAGTAGAAGAGGTCGTCTCATATGGAAGATATCCCTATCAAAAACCTTTCCACGGCATCGATGAGCAAGATATCGCAGCAGTCGATTGGGCGTTAGAAGCAACAGGACTAAAAGCTTTCCGTTCAAGAGAATTAGCGACGTTATCTGGCGGTCAAGCACAACGAGTTTGGATTGCCATGGCATTAGCACAAGAAACGGATATCCTTATTTTAGATGAACCAACTACTTTTTTAGACCCGGCTCATCAGTTAGAGATCCTGCATTTGTTATCTGAAATCAACCAAATGAAACAAACAACGATTTTGATGTCTATTCATGATATCAATCATGCTTCTCGTTTCTCAGACTATTTGTTAGGGCTAAAAGAGGGAGAATTGATTGTTGAAGGAACACCAAAAGAAGTGATAACCAAACATTGGATGAAAGAATTATTTGAGATCGATGCACAAATCACATTTTTGCCTGAATCTGAAAAACCGATTTTTTTGACGTATGATCTGCTGAAGAAACAGGAGGCAGAAGAATGAAAAAAATGTCAAAACCTGCTTTTCTGGTTCTATTGATTTGTTTATTGTTTCTCCTTTTTGGACTTGCGTTGTTCTATGGAGCTGCGTCCGTCAGCTGGTCTGATTTTTGGCAATCCTTTACTCACTTTGAGTCAGGGAATCAAAGCCACCAAATCATTCGTAATATCCGTTTGCCGCGTGTATTAGGAGCTTTCGTGGTCGGCAGCAGTTTTGCACTGAGCGGCGCTTTGATGCAAGGGGTGACGAAGAATCCGCTTGCCGATTCTGGATTGCTAGGAATCAATGCTGGTGCTTCATTAGCAATGGCGCTTTGTTTTTCTTTTTGGCATACGGCTTCTTCGTTTATCGTGTTTTTATGTTCGCTAGCGGGTTCTTTGCTTGTTACGCTGCTGGTGTTTGGTTTTTTGCGTTTTTCAAGAGTGGGCTTGAATCCTGTCCAGCTCGTTTTAGCTGGGGTAGCAATCAGTTCATTTTTTACTGCGGTAAGCCAAGCGTTGGCTCAACTTTTCAATTTGCAGCAAGATCTTGCGTTTTGGTTTGTTGGCGGGGCAGCGAATATCACTTGGCAGCAGCTTCGTCTAATCCTTCCATTTTATGCAGCAGCAGTCTTGCTGTCTATGACTTTAGGGAAACAGATTTCTTTAGTGAATCTGAGCGAAGCACATGCTCTTGCATTAGGTGGGCATCCGCACCGTACACGTTTGGCAGCTTTTGGGATCGTGGCCGTTTTAGCTGCGATCGCTGTTTCTTTGGTCGGACCTGTGGCTTTTATCGGATTGATGGTACCTCATATCGTCCGTGGAGCAGTTGGTACAGATTATCGTTTTGTCTTGCCGGCGTCTTTTCTTTTCGGCGGCGGTCTAGTGATGTTAGCAGATTTTATTGCTCGGATGATCAATCCTCCTTTTGAAACGCCATTTGGTCTAGTTATTGCATTGATTGGCGTACCGTTTCTATTGAACCAAGTAAGGAGGGAACAGCTGTGAAAGTTGTCAAACCAATTATTTTGTTATTTGCGGCATTGATTCTAGCAACAGCTGTCGTGAGTTTGATGGTGGGCACGCCTTTTTTATCAGGGAATCAATTGATCCAGGTGATAACAGGGGCAGGAAAACCGGTGGAGCAGCTTATTGTTTCTGAATTTCGGATGCCTCGTCTGCTGATCAGTTTGATTGCTGGTGCGTGTTTGGGTGTTTCTGGGTATCTGCTGCAAGGTGTGACAAGAAATGAGTTGGCCGATTCAAGTATTTTGGGCATCAATGCAGGGGCTGGATTTTTTGTTATGCTGTATCTGGGCTTTTTTTCACAAAATATCAATGCGCTTCTTTTGCCGTTTATCGCGTTTATGGGCGGTATCCTGGCTTCTGCTCTTGTTTATTTGACGGCTCGAAAGCATAGCGGACAAGTAGGGATGAATCGTTTGTTGTTAGCAGGCATCGCAGTTAATGCAGGTCTTTCAGCTTTAACGCTATTGTGTACGATCCAACTCTCTAAAGAAAATTATGGTTTCGTCAATGCTTGGCTGGCAGGGTCGATCTGGGGCTCTAGCTGGTCAAATGTTTGGTCGCTAATCCCTTGGGCAGCGGTACTTCTGCCGATTGCGTTTTTATACAATCGTAAAATACCGGTACTTTCTTTTGGTCAAGAACGTGCACAAAGTTTAGGGATCAATGTACCAAGAAGCCAAAAAATACTATTAGCAGTGGCAGTCGCATTAGCTTGTGGAAGTGTGGCAGTTGCAGGAAGTCTTTCGTTTGTCGGGCTGCTTTCGCCTCACGCTGCCAAACTGATCGTCAAAAAAGAGAACAGCTGGACTTGTCTTATCAGCGCATTGATTGGCGCGCTGCTCGTCAATGCTGCGGATATCGGTGCTCGCTTGCTTATGCCGAGCGGCGAAATACCAACGGGGATCTTGATTGCATTAATCGGAGCGCCTTACTTTTTATATTTGTTGTTTGCGCGGCAAAAAAATATTTTTCATTAAAAATTACTGGGATAATAGCTGGAAAGGTTATTGTTCCAGTTTTGTTCTGTTATAATGAGAAAAGCAATTGCTATTTTACTGCTTTTCGGCTAACATCTAACCGGGGAAGAAAGGTGATTGTTTGGAGAAAGAGATTTTACGGGAAAAGAGTATACTTTCTTTGAAAAGTCTAGCTCTTGAGAAAAATAAAAAACAAAAAGAAGAACAAATCTATCAAAAATTGTTTGCTAGCACTATCTGGAAAAATGCTGAAGTCGTTGGCATCACATTGTCTGGACCGTTCGAACTAAACACGCACCCGATCATCGAAAAAGCCTTTGAAGAAGGAAAAAAAGTTGCGGCACCGAAAACATTGCCGCAGCGGCAGATGGAATTCTTCTTGATCGAAAAAGATTCGGAGTTCACAATCTCTGCGTTTGGTGTGAAAGAACCGCCAGAAACAACGCATGTTCGTCCAGAAGAAATCGAACTGCTGATTGTTCCTGGAGTTATTTATTCCGAAAAGGGATTTCGTATCGGTTTTGGCGGCGGTTATTATGACCGCTATTTGAAAAGGTATCCAGGGAAAACGTGCAGCTTGGTTTTTCAAGAACAGCTATGCGAAGCATGGGAACCAGAAGTATTCGATATCGCTGTCCAGCAACTATTTATTGATGGGATATAGGAGGGATCTATGAACTATCAGCAGAAGATGCAGCTGAGACGCTGGCTGCATAAACCGCTCTGGACATACATTTTCTTAGGTATCCAGACCGTTGTTTTTTTATTAGCTTATTTAGTGCCGAATCTGCAGATTGAATCTGCAGGCGGGATGTTTGGACCGCTTGTCGTGTTTTATCATGAATATTGGCGGTTTATCACACCGATTTTCATCCATTTCGGGTTAATGCACTTTGCCGTAAATTCTGTGATGCTTTATTTTATGGGCGAGCAGATGGAAAATGTGTACGGTCATTGGCGATTTTTCTTGATTTATATGCTTAGCGGGATCATGGGAAATATGGCAAGTTTTGCAATGAACCAGCCTGGTGTATTATCCGCCGGGGCAAGTACTTCATTATTTGGGCTTTTTGGTGCGATTTTTGCCTTAGCGCTCAATTTCCGCAATACGCCTTCGATCACGATGATGGCCAGACAGTTTTTGATGTTCATTGGGCTGAGCTTGGTATTTAGCTTGTTTGATTCGACGATCGATATCTGGGGGCACATTGGAGGAGTCGTTGGTGGTTTACTATTAGGGAACATAGTGGGCGTTGCTAACCGAAATGAACGTTATTCGGTACATCAGCGGATCATTTCCGCATTGATTTTTATTTTTATTGCTGTAATTTGTCTTTTATTGGGTTTAAAAAAATATGGTTTGCTTGTATAATATGAAGGAAGTGCTTAGAGATGGAAAGCTTGTATGATGTACAACAGCTATTTAAAAAATTTGGCATCTACATCTATGTAGGCGCACGTATTTATGACATTGAACTTATGATGATCGAGTTGAAGAATATTTACGACGGGCGCTTGATCGACCATGATACATACATGAATGCGTGGCGTATCTTAAAAAGAGAGCACCGAATCGAAGAAAGCCGAAAGAAAGGAAACATATGATGGATAAAAAAATTATTGGGATTGATTTAGGTGGAACAACAGCGAAATTCGCTATCTTGACTCCTGAAGGGGAGATTCAGCAAAAATGGAGTATCGATACCAATATTTTGGAAGATGGGAAACATATCGTACCTGAAATCATTGAATCGATCAACCACCGCATGAATCTATATAATATGAAAGCAGAAGACTTTATTGGTATCGGCATGGGAACTCCCGGAAGTGTCGACAGCGAAAAAGGAACGGTAGTCGGTGCCTACAATTTGAACTGGACAGAAGTACAGCCAGTGAAAAGACAAATCGAAAAAGGTACAGGAATCAAATTTGCTATCGATAATGATGCAAACGTCGCAGCGCTAGGCGAACGCTGGAAAGGTGCTGGCGAAAACGAACCAGATGTGGTCTTCATCACTTTAGGTACAGGTGTCGGCGGCGGGATCGTTGCTGCTGGAAACTTGATCCATGGCGTAGCTGGAAGCGGCGGCGAAGTCGGTCACATCACAGTAGATCCAAATGGTTTTGAATGTACATGCGGCAAACGCGGCTGTCTAGAAACAGTATCTAGTGCAACCGGTGTCGTACGTCTAGGCAGACATCTAGCAGAAGAATATGCTGGAAACTCAAAACTAAAAGCTATGCTGGACAACGGTGAAGAAGTAACAAGTAAAGATATCTTTGAATTAGCAGAAGACGGCGATGACTTTGCGTTGATGGTCGTAGACCGTGTATGCTTCTACTTGGGATTAGCTTGTGCGAACTTAGGAAACACATTGAACCCGTCAAGTGTTGTTTTAGGCGGCGGTGTTTCTGCTGCGGGTGAATTCTTGCGCAGCCGAGTGGAAAAATACTTCAAGGAATTTACTTTCCCTCAAGTTAGAAATTCAACAAAAGTCAAATTAGCTCAATTAGGCAACGAAGCAGGAGTTATCGGTGCAGCTTCATTGGCTTTGAAATTTGCTTAAAAAAGGAGTAAAGCACGTATGTTATTTTGGATCAATATCGTTTTAATAGTGATCTTGTTAGCTATTGGAGGAAATGAACTGTATTTGCGTATCATGGCGAAACGCTCTGCGACGACTTTGGAAGAAGAAGAATTTCGTGAAGGTATGCGTAAAGCGCAAGTAATCGACGTTCGCGAAAAAGATGCGTTTGATGCTAGTCATATCCTGGGAGCGCGCAATATTCCTTACACAGTATTGAAAGAATCACTGGTTTCATTAAGAAAAGACAAACCTGTCTACATTTACGATCAACGAAAAAGTATCAGTATCCGTGCAGCAAACAGACTACGCAAAGCAGGCTTCAAAGATCTTTATATCTTAAAAGGCGGCTTTGACGGCTGGTCTGGAAAAATAAAACATAAAAATTAAATAATCGTTTTTTAGAAAAACTTTTGTTTGCAGAAGTGTCTGGGATTTGTCAAAATCCCAGACTTTTTTGCGTTCATTCGCAGAATCAGCGTTCAAAACGTTTTTCCGAGCCATATCCATTGCCGGTTCCTTTGTTTCCTTGATAAAATTAGGATTAAAACAAGGGGAAGTGAGGAAAAGAGATGTTGAAACTAAAAAGAGTCTACGTGCCAGCAGAAAAAGCAGACGGTTACCGAATATTGATTGATCGTTTATGGCCAAGAGGTATTTCAAAAGAAGAGGCGCATGTCGATCTTTGGCTGAAAGAAGCTGCGCCAAGCAAAGAATTGCGGCAATGGTTCAATCATCAGCCTGACCGCTTTCCGAGTTTTGAAGAAAAATACCAAGCAGAATTGAAAAATAACGATGAAGCCAAAAAAGCCCTTGCTCATTTGGAAGAACTCGTTCAGGAAAAACAAACTGTCACACTTGTTTATGGGGCAAAAGATGAAGTCCATAATCAGGCAGTTGTCTTAAAAAAAATATTGCTTAAAGAAGGTTGCTTATGAAAATTGGTATTATTGGCGCGGGCCCACGCGGTTTAAGCATGGCAGAACGTCTTTTGCATAATGCAGAAAATGAAAAGATAGAAGTAGTTATTTTTGATCCGAACGGTCCCGGCGGAAAAGTCTGGCGCACAGATCAGCCGCTTGCTTTATTGATGAACTCGGTGTCTCAGCAAGTCACTTTATTCACAGATGAGACACTTTCTAGCGGAGGAAAAGTATTTAATGGACCCAATCTCTATGAATGGAGTCAAACAGAAGCACATCGTTTTGTTCGTGAAAATCCGCATAAGAATCAAGGCTTTTTTCTAAAAGAAGCCAGCCATTTAACGCCGGATGAACAATCGACCCGTTGTTTTTACGGAATGTATCAAGAGTGGTTTTTCAAGGAGCTGCTGCAGGAATTTCCCGAACAGCTTCAATTGATCAAAAAATTGGTCCTCAAAGCAGAAGAATCAGAAAATGGGTTTGATTTGATCACAGAAACACAAACTGTCCATGTTGATCAGCTGATCATCGCAAGCGGCCATAGCCAAAACGAATTGACTGGCGAAGAAAAAGAACTGGCGCTTCATGCGGAAAAAACGGGCTTGTTTTACCAGCCGCCAACGAATCCAGCCGATGTGTCTATACGTGAGATTCCAGCAGGAGAACCTGTTATTTTACGAGGATTAGGGTTAAGTTTCTTTGACTATGTGGGCTTATTTACAAAAGAGCGGGAAGGACATTTTACGGAAGAAAACGGCCGTTATGTCTATCATCCTTCAGGCAAAGAACCCATCGTGTACTGTGGTTCCCGCAAAGGTCTGCCGTACTATCCAAGAGGCAAAAATCAAAAACAAGGCGGCGCATCAGCTTGGCCGAAATGTATCACTAAAGAAAATCTTGAAAAGCTCCACAGCGAAGGAAAACTGACCGGAACGCTTTTCTTTGACCTTTTGAAAAAAGATGTCGAATTGTTTTACTATAAAAAACTGATTGATGAAAAAGGGTTTGCTATTGATCGCAAAAAATTTGAAAAAGACTATCTTACAAAAGAACAGGAAAGTGTCCTAGATGATTACCCTGAATTGAAAAAATTTCGCTGGTCATGGGATAAAGCAGAAAATCCTGAAAAGTATTTTGGACAAGATTTTACAGCAGAAAGCCGAAAGTTCATTGACTGGCAAATCCAAGAAGCAGAAAAAGGGAATTGTACAGGTGCATTTACTTCTGCATTGGATGCGCTGAAAGATTGGCGAGATCCGATTCGGCAAGTGATGGAATGGGGAGATTTTTCAGCGAAAGAATACAAAGAACTATTGTGGGGCTGGTTTACCCACATGAATACGTTTTTGACGATCGGACCGCCGATTTCTCGTACGAAAGAGCTGGCTGCGCTGATTGATGCGGGGATTTTCCGTCTGCTTCCGCCAAACTTTACCATTGAAAAAGGAAAGCAGTTCACTGCTGTCAAAGAAGAAGCAATTGTTTCCAGTAATTATTTGATCGAAGCAAGGTTGCCTTCCACGAATCTTTCGCTCTCTGAAAATCCTTTGCTGAAAAATCTTTACCAGCATCGTAAAGTTCGTCCGTATACCTTTGCCGACGAAACAGCGTCCTTCAAATCTGAAGCATTGGAAGTTGACCGCTTAACTTCACAAGTCGTCGATGCTAGCGGACACCGCTATACGAATCTTTATTGTTTCGGTATCCCAGTTGAAGGCGTCGATTGGCTGACCGCCGCGGCTGCCAGACCATATACAGATCCATGGAATCTAAGACAAGCGGATAAAATCGCCCAAGAAGTTTTAGGAAAATAATTCTTTATATAGTGAAGAAAACTCGAAAATGAGTTATAACTTGTTATAATCAAATGAGCGTACGACGATTTGTGAGCGTCATCCAGAAAGCTCGTGGTCTAACAAAAACATTTCCAAACATGTATGAAGAAGTTTCCCGAATATTTGGCATGGAAGAAACATATCGAATAGTAATTGGAAAGAGCTACGCGATCTTTTATCGAATCAACGAGGAGAAAAAAACAATATATATAGGGCCGATATTTTTACAGAAACAAATGAAGTTAGGTTTTTAGTATAAATATTCCGCAAGTTGATTTAAAAATGATCCACAAGAAGCAGAAGAAAAATAAATGTAACTATGATTCTATGAGCATAAATAAGTAATAGATGTATTGATACAAAACCAGACAAAAGGACCAGCTTCCTCTTTCTTAAGAGGTTAGGCTGATCCTTTTGTCTGGTTTTGCTTTAATGTATTGCGCCGTATTAACGGGCAACACGTTTGCGCATTGCTTTTTTACGATTTTCTTCAATCATAGATTCTTTTTCATCAATTGGATCAATGACTGTTTTTTTAACGGAAGCCGCTAAACCAGCGACAGCTGCTGCAGTTGCCAAAGTACCTAGTAATAAACCGGACATAAATTTTTTCATTTGTTCCACCTCGTTTGTTTGATTATATATCTATTATGAAACAAAACCTTTAAAAACGCTAGCTATACGATTATATGAAAAAGCTTTCAAAAACACTTGAATTTATTTAGTAAATATTTTATTATATATTTACTAAAACGATTACTTAGAATTTTTTCAAAACTAAAAATATTCACATCAGATTTTGTCTGTTTTTGAAACCGAATACGAAGATAATTAGGTGAAAAAGTACGTAAACAACCAATAAAAAAGCCGGATTTCCTGTTTTGCCGTTTGATTTTTTGTTACAATCGTAAGGCAGGTTTATTCTAATTGATAGGAAAATAAAAAGGGGTGCAAGAGATGACAATATTGGTTTTAGGCGGAGCTGGCTATATCGGTTCCCACGCAGTTGACCAGCTGATCAGCCGCGGATATGAAGTAGCTGTTGTCGATAACTTATTGACAGGACACAGAGAAGCTATTCACAGCAAGGCTCGTTTCTATGAAGGAGATGTGCGCGACAAAGCGTTTTTGCGGAGTGTCTTCCAACAAGAAGCAATTGAAGGTGTGCTCCATTTTGCTGCAAGTTCTTTAGTCGGAGAGTCAGTAGAAAAGCCATTGAAATACTTTAATAATAATGTTTACGGAATGCAGATCTTATTAGAAGTAATGAAAGAATTTGATGTAAAAAATATCGTCTTTTCTTCTACTGCGGCAACTTATGGTGAACCAGAAGAGTCGCCAATCAGAGAAACAACACCAACAAATCCGAAGAATCCATATGGCGAAAGCAAATTGATGATGGAAAAAATGATGAAATGGTGTGACAATGCATATGGTATGCGTTATGTTGCCCTTCGTTATTTCAATGTAGCAGGAGCTAAATCTGATGCTTCGATTGGAGAAGATCATGATCCAGAAACGCATTTAGTACCAATCATCTTGCAAGTAGCGTTAGGTCAACGTGAAGCATTAGCTATTTTTGGTGATGACTATGATACACCGGACGGCACATGCGTCAGAGACTATGTGCATGTTGAAGATCTGATTGCTGCACATATCTTGGCATTGGAATATTTAAAGGCTGGAAACGAAAGCAATGTCTTCAATCTTGGCAGCAACAACGGCTACTCCGTAAAAGAAATGCTGGAAGCTGCGCGTAAAGTAACGCAAAAAGAGATTCCGGCAAAAGTCGCACCGAGAAGAGCGGGCGATCCAAGTACTTTGGTTGCTTCAAGCGAGAAAGCCAAAGAAATCCTTGGCTGGGAGCCAAATTATACAACAATCGAAGCGATTATTCAGACTGCTTGGGATTGGCATGTCAGCCATCCAAACGGTTATGGGGAGGAAACAAAATGACACTCAGTCAAGCAATTTGCGATTTTGCGACATTAGCTATCGAAGCTGGCGGCTGGATGGAAATGGACCGCATCTATATACAAAATCGACTGTTGAGCATGATCGGGGAAGAAGCCTTAGAAGAAACACAGCCGCGTAAAGTCACAACAGCTTCTGTTGACTTGCTGGATCAGCTGATTGCTGCAGCAAAAGAAAACCAAGTGATTTCGGATCTTCCAGCAGAAAAAGAAATGCTTGAAGCACAATTGATGGACTTTTTGACACCGCCGCCGTCTGTCGTAAATGCTTTTTTTGCCCAACATTATTCAAAAAGCCCAGAAGAAGCGACCGATTATTTCTTTAATCTAAGCAAGCAAAACGACTATATCAAAACACGCGCTATTGCGAAAAATATCCAATTTCCTGCAGCTACAGAATACGGAGATCTAGAAATCACGATCAATCTTTCGAAACCAGAAAAAGATCCAAAACAAATCGCTGCGGAAAGAGAAGCGGAAAAAGTCGATTATCCAAAATGTATGCTGTGCATGGAAAATGAAGGCTACAAAGGTCGTTTGAATTATCCGGCTCGCACCAATCACCGGATCATTCGGATGAATCTGGACGGCGAAAGCTGGGGCTTCCAGTATTCGCCATATGCATATTATGAAGAACATTCGATCATTTTATCTGAAGAACACCGTCCGATGAAAATCAATAAAGAGACCTTCCAGCGTTTGTTAAGGATCACTGAAGTTCTGCCTCATTATTTTGTTGGATCAAATGCAGATTTGCCGATCGTCGGCGGTTCGATTTTATCTCACGACCATTATCAAGCGGGCAGACATGAATTTCCGATGGCCAAAGCACCAATCGAGCGCCTATTCAAATTAAATGACTATCCATTAGTCAATGCCGGTGTCGTAAAATGGCCCATGTCTGTGATCCGACTACAGTCACCAGATAAAGAATTGTTGACAGAAGCTGCGAACAGTGTGTTGGAAAAATGGCAAAACTATTCGGATGACACTGTGGAAGTTCGTGCGTTTTCAGAAGACGGAACACCGCATCACACGATCACACCAATCGCGCGTCATCGCGAAGGCTACTTTGAATTAGATTTAGTGTTGCGTGACAATAATACGTCTGAAGAACATCCAGATGGTATTTTTCATCCGCACCGTGATGTCCAACACATCAAAAAAGAAAATATCGGGTTGATCGAAGTCATGGGATTGGCGATTTTGCCGCCGCGATTGAAAGAAGAATTAAAAGAAGTAGAAAACTATCTTTTAAATCAAGAAAACCACATCGCAGATTATCATCGCGAGTGGGCAGATCAGCTGAAACAAGAAAATGAAATAATCACTGAAGAAAATGCAGAAGCGATCGTCCAAACGGCTGTCGGAAATGTATTTTCAAGAGTCCTTGAAGACGCGGGTGTTTTCAAACGTGATCAAAAAGGACAAGAAGCGTTCGAACGGTTTACACAAACACTGTAAAGACTGGGGGAGAGACCATGGCTACGATCAAAGATATTGCAAACTTGGCAGGGGTTTCTCCTGCAACTGTTTCCCGTGTGCTGAATTATGACTCAGGACTTTCAGTCGGTCAAGAAACAAAGAAAAAAATATTTGAAGCTGCAGAAATGTTGAATTATACCAAACACCATAAAAATCAATTGGGGGACAAGCAGATCCTGCGTCTGATCCAGTGGTACAACGAAGAAGAAGAGCTGGAAGACCTTTACTATCTTGCTATCCGACTGGGCATCGAAAAAAAAGCCCAGGAACTTGGGGCTGTTTTATTGAAAGAAACACTAGAGACAATGAGCAGCCAAGAAGCAGATGGGACGATTGCTTTAGGAAAGTTTGATGCAGAACAACTAGAGTCATTGAAGCAAACACAAAAAAATCTGCTGCTTGTCGATTCAGATGGAACGATGCTCGGAGTGGATTCGCTTGTCGTTGATTTTTATGCCAGTGTCAAAATGGTCGTAGAGTTTTTCTTGAAGAAAAAAAGAACGAACATCGTTTTTCTGGCTGGGAAAGAATACACGAAACAAAGCCGAAAAAAAGTGCCAGATCCTCGTCTTTCGGCTTTTGAATCAATCATGGCCGAAAAAAAACTTGCAGCATCCGTGATCGAAGCTGATTTTTCTGTCGATGCAGGCTATCAAGCAGTCCAGAAATTTCTGCAACAGTCAAAAAACGTTCCCAATGCGCTTTTTTGTGCAAATGATGCGTTGGCAATCGGTGCTTTGCGCGCCATACAAGAAGCAGGAATCAGTGTGCCGAAAGAGCTGTTTGTGGTCGGGTTCAATGATATCAGCGTAGCAAAATATGTAACACCTGCGCTGACTTCTGTCAAAGTTTATACAGAATGGCTGGGGGAAACAGCAGTAGAGACAGTAGTCGGTTTAGCGAAGACAGAAGCGCCTGTAGCTAAAAAAATAATTGTTGGAACAACCCTTGAAATCAGAGAATCCGCAAAATAGACCGTTCCTACTAATCCAAGAATTAAAAGAGGCTGATCAATAGGATCAGACCTCTTTTTTCTGTTTGGATTCTAAGTCTGTTTCCTCCCTTTCTTTGCAGAAAAAATGTGCTACAATAGACAAATAGCAGCAGAGAGGAAGATACATATGATTACTTTAGGAATCGATACAGCCAACCAAACATTAGCGGTGGGTGTTGTTGAAGGAAAGACGGTTTTGGGGCAGATCCAAACAAATATCAAAAAAAACCACAGTACAACGCTTATGCCGGCGATTGACCAATTATTCAGCGACCTTCAGTTAACACCGGATCAAATCGATCGTATTGCTGTATCAGATGGTCCTGGTTCTTATACTGGTTTAAGGATTGGCGTGACGACAGCCAAAACTTTAGCAGATACATTGAACAAAGAATTGACAGGGATATCCAGCTTGAAAACAATTGCGGCAAATTGCACAGGGGTCGAGGAAATCATTGTTCCTTTGTTTGATGCCCGCAGAAAAAACGTCTATGCTGGCGCTTATCGTTTTGAAGAAGGAAAACTGGTCTCAGTGATCGAAGATACGCATATCGCATTGACTGATTTGTTTGCTCGTTTGAAGGAAATGGACGCTGTTTTTTATTTTGTCGGAAGCGACTGCCAAAAATTTGAAGCAGAGATCCGCGAGAATTTTCCAGAAAGCACCATCAACCAAGTGCCTCTTTGGGATATTCCAAGCGGAGTAGTTTTGGCGCAATTAGGTGCAGAAGCTGAACCTGTCCAAAACATCCAAGATTTTCTGCCGCGTTACTTGAAGCTTGTTGAAGCAGAGGAAAAATGGTTGGAAACACACCAGCCAGGAGCAGAAAGTTATGTTGAGAAGATTTAAAGACTTGACCAAAAGTTTTTTTAAAGAGAGAAGTGTCTTTAGACAGAAAACACTGAAACGAGGGGATCGTGTTTATACCTTGCGTCAGCTGGATACTTCGGATATCAAGGAGCTGCTGGCACTTGAAAGGGCGGTTTACTTTGGTGAACTTCCTTGGACTAAAAGCGCCTTTTTATCGGAACTTCGCTCGCCTTTTACGAATCTATACTTGGGTATTGAAGAAAATGGGAAATTGATCGGTTTCTCTGGTGCAAGAGTACTGGGAACGGATTGCCACGTGACGAATATTGCTGTTTTGCCATCGCATCAGCGTTTAGGTCTGGGATCAGTCCTGATTGACGAAATCGAAAACTTTGCTATAATGAATCGCTGTGAGACACTGTCTTTAGAAGTACGAGTCAGCAATAAAGATGCACAGCGCCTTTACCGTAAGCTTGGTTTTCAATCACGTACAATCAAAAAAGGATACTACACAGAAAAAAACGAAGATGCTGTAGACATGATAAAAAGGATAAAAGATGCATAAACAAATGATTTGCAAAAAGAATGATTTTATTCAGGAACAACTAGCAGAAAGACTTTGGGAAATCTGCGAAGAAGCCTATACTTACGGATCGCCGTGGACAAAAGAACAGTTTTTGTCAGATTTGGCGCAGCCGCACACGGAATATCTCGTGCTTGCAGAAAATACAGAAGTCCTTGGTTTTTTAGGCTATACAAAAGTTTATGATGAAATCGAGATCACGAATATCGCAGTAGCAAAAGCCGTACAAGGACAAGGTCATGCACGCACATTGCTGCAATTTTTGATCAATGAAGAAAAACGTAAAGAAGCAGTTCAATTATTTTTAGAAGTACGTACCTCAAATGAAGCAGCACAAAATCTGTATCGTTCTGAAAAATTTCGAGTATTAGGTGTTCGGAAAAATTATTATCAGAAACCGGCAGAAGATGCTGTGATCATGAGTGTACTGTTAAAAACGGAGACGATGAAATGAATGATGTATTGATTCTAGCTATAGAATCCAGTTGTGATGAAACAAGTGTCGCAGTAGTAAAAAACGGCACAGAGATCTTATCGAATATCGTTGCTTCTCAAATCAACAGCCACAAACGTTTTGGCGGTGTAGTCCCTGAGATTGCCAGCCGCCATCATGTGGAACAGATTACTTTATGTATTAATGATGCATTGGATGAAGCAGGTGTTGCAAAAGAAGAGCTGACAGCAGTCGCAGTCACTTATGGACCAGGATTAGTCGGGTCTCTGCTGATCGGTATCTCAGCAGCAAAAGCTTTTGCTTGGGCAAATGACCTGCCGCTGATCCCAGTAAACCATATGGCTGGTCATATTTATGCGGCGCGGTTTGTTGAACCTTTCCGCTTCCCATTGATGGCTTTGCTTGTCAGCGGAGGGCATACAGAACTTGTCTATATGGAAGAAGACGGTTCTTATGAAATCATCGGCGAAACGCGAGATGATGCAGCAGGAGAAGCATATGACAAAGTTGGCCGTGTCTTGGGATTAAGCTACCCAAGCGGAAAAGAAATCGACGAATTGGCGCATCAAGGTGCAGATAAGTATGATTTCCCTCGGGCGATGATCCATGAAGACAATTTTGACTTTAGTTTTAGCGGATTGAAAAGCGCCTTTATCAATTTAGTCCATAATGCGGAACAGCGGGGCGAAGAGCTGGACAAAAAAGATCTAGCTGCCAGTTTCCAAGCGAGCGTTGTTGATGTACTGACAACAAAAACGATCCGTGCCTGTGAAAAATACCCCGTCAAACAGCTGATCGTAGCTGGCGGTGTTGCAGCCAACCAAGGATTGCGGACAACGCTTGACGAAAAATTGAAAGCCGTTCTGCCAGATGTGGAATTGGTGATTCCGCCGCTGCGTCTATGCGGAGATAATGCAGCGATGATTGGTGCTGCTGGTTTCGTCGAATGGCAAAAACAACATCTCGCAGGTTACCAGCTGAATGCAGTACCAAGTTTGATATTGAAAAAAGAATTTAATCTATGATGTAAAAGAAAAGGCAGACACGATTCATCGTGTCTGCCTTTTCTGTTTCTAACGATTAGCGTATAGCAGGTGTCACAGCTTCTTTACAGAAGATAAAATGCTTTTTATTATAGGTCAGTAAGCCTGAATCTTTCAGCTGTTTGATTACTTGCCCGGCTGTTTCTCTGGTTGTTCCGCTGTTGACGGCAAGTTCTTTCAATGTGATCGGATAAGGGATACAAGTATGTCCGTCTTCCGTTTCTTCACCCAGTTCTTCTTTTAAAATAAATAAGTTCTGTTTTACTCGATCAAAGGCACTGGATGTCAAACCGATCTGGATCCTTAATTCATGCATTTCGACCACTTTTGACAATTTATGGACCAGATACAGCAGCTGTGCAGGATTTTTCTTTGTCAGCTTTTCATAGTAGGAAACAGGAAGATAGAATGTTTCGATATCGGTCATCGCTTGCGCAGTATAAGCATAAGTTTCTGATTCGAATATGCCGGCTAGAGGGAAAAGGTTGTTTGGATTTACATAGTCATAATAGTAGTAAGTGGCACTTTCGTCATACCTTTCTAAGCGAATCAAACCTTTCGTCAACAAGTAGAGCCGACTGCGGTCATCTCCTTCATCAAAAAGTATTTGTCCCTTCTTATAAGAACGAATCACTGCATGTTCTTTGATAAGTTGGAACTCTTCATCTGTAAAATGTGCGAAATCCGGTTGATATCGGAGTTTGGAAAAATGGAAATCAAGTTTGTTTACACGCATCAGAAAATTCCTCTCCTTAGAATATCTATACCTCTATTGTTGCGTTTTTTTTGTTATTTGTAAAGGATAAACCCAAAAAAAACAACCGCCATATTTTTCATTAAAAAACTGTTATTTTGTTATATTACATAAATATATAACTATTCTTAAGAGAATAAGGGCTATTGCTTGACAAAAATGTATATTTAACGATAATAGCTTATAAAGTAAACGCTGACAACCTTGTTTTTACTTTGGTTTTTGCAATATACAAAAAAATTTTTTTCTTGAATAATTATTTTTTTGGGAGTGTATTTCAAGTGAAAAAATGAATAAAAGCTAATAAAATTTAGAAAAACGATTAATTATTTAATTGTAGTTTATTAATGTGAAGAATCTCTCTTTTTAGATGAGGTGAAATTACGAAAGGGGTTTCAAAAAGAAGTTATTCTATGTATGTAATCAAAACGAAGGAGGCAACAACGACATGGAAAAACCTATTCACGTATTTTCTGAGATAGGAAAATTAAAAACGGTTTTACTGAAAAGACCTGGACAAGAAGTAGAGAACTTGACACCAGATATTATGGAGCGCCTTTTATTCGACGATATCCCATATCTTCCAATTGCTCAAGAAGAACATGACTTCTTTGCAAAAACATTGCAAGACCAGGGAGTAGAAACACTATATTTGGAAAAATTAGCTGCTGAAGCAATCGACGCGGGCAACGTAAAAGAAGAATTCTTGAACAGAATGCTGGATGAATCACACGTTGTTTCAAATGCTGTCAGAGATGGGCTTCATGAATATCTTTTAGCAATGGATACGCAAGCAATGGTTGATAAAATCATGGCTGGTGTTCGTACAAAAGAAATCGACGTTCGCTCGAAACATCTTTATGATCTTTCGGCAGATGACGAATATCCATTCTATATGGACCCAATGCCAAACTTATACTTTACAAGAGACCCTTCCGCATCAATCGGAAATGGTATGACAGTCAACCACATGACATTTACAGCACGTCAAAGAGAATCGATGTTTACAGAATATATCTTAAAACATCATCCTCGTTTTGCGAACAAAGGTGTCGAAGTATGGTTGGACCGCAACGAAAATGAACACATCGAAGGCGGAGACGAATTAGTCTTAAGCGACAAAGTAGTAGCTGTAGGGATTTCTCAACGTACAAATGCCAAAGCATTGGAAACAATGGCTCGCCGTTTGTTCGCAAAAAATTCTGGCTTCGAAAAAGTCTTGGCAATCAAAATCCCAAACAACCGCGCAATGATGCATTTGGATACTGTATTTACAATGGTCGATCATGATAAATTCACGATCCACCCAGCTATCCAAAGCAAAGACGGCAAAATGGACGTTTACACGATCACACCAGACGGAGACGACATCAAAATCACTCATTCTGATGATCTGCATGGTACATTGAAAGATGCATTAGGATTAGACGATTTAGTATTGATCCCAACTGGTAACGGAGATGCAATCGTAGCACCGCGTGAACAATGGAATGATGGTTCAAACACACTAGCAATCGCACCTGGGGTCGTTGTTACGTACAACCGTAACTACGTATCGAACGAATTGTTGCGCAGCTACGGTATCAAAGTATTGGAAATCAACTCAAGTGAATTGTCTCGCGGTCGTGGCGGCCCACGCTGCATGAGCCAACCGCTTGTACGTGAAGATCTTAAATAAGACCATCAAAGAATATCTTCGGCGGCAGTCAAAACTGTCAACTGCTGCCGGGATTTCCTCTTTCAATTTAAATAAAACAAACTAAAGGAGAATGTTTAACATGAAAGAATCTGTATTCCAAGGAAGAAGCTTATTAGCAGAAAAAGATTTTACAAAAGAAGAATTACAATATTTGATCGATTTTTCTGAACACTTGAAAGATTTGAAAAAACGCGGTATCCCTCATCACTATTTAGAAGGAAAAAACATCGCGCTTTTATTTGAAAAAACATCTACTCGTACTCGTGCAGCATTTACAACTGCCGCAATCGATCTAGGTGCACACCCAGAATACCTAGGAGCAAATGATATCCAATTAGGTAAAAAAGAATCAACTGAAGATACTGCGAAAGTATTAGGCCGTATGTTCGACGGAATCGAATTCCGCGGATTTAGCCAAAAAATGGTCGAAGAATTAGCTGAATTCTCTGGCGTTCCAGTATGGAATGGTCTAACAGACGAATGGCATCCAACACAAATGATCGCTGACTTCTTAACAATCCAAGAAAACTTTGGAACAGTAGAAGACATCACTGTTGCATACTGCGGAGACGGCCGTAACAACATGGCAAACTCTTTATTAGTAACAGGTGCGATCTTAGGTGCAAACATGCGTATCGTAGCGCCAAAAGAATTACAGCCAGAAGATGAAATCGTGAAAATTGCAGAAGGTTTTGCTGAAAAATCTGGTGCAAAATTGATGATCACTGATGATGTTGACAAAGGTGTTGACGGCGCAGACGTTCTTTACTCAGACGTTTGGGTATCAATGGGTGAAGAAGACAAATTTGAAGAACGTATCAAATTGTTGAAACCTTACCAAATCAACATGGAAATGATTGAAAAAACACACAATACAGATCGCTTGATCTTCTTGCACTGCTTGCCAGCATTCCATGATACAAACACTGTTTACGGTGAACAAATGAAAGAACGCTTCGGCATCACAGAAATGGAAGTAACTGACGAAGTATTCCGCAGCAAATATGCGCGTCAATTCGACCAAGCAGAAAACCGTATGCACTCAATCAAAGCAATCATGGCAGCTACTCTAGGAAACTTGTTCATCCCTCGCGTATAAGAGAAGAGAACTTGTCTTTAAAAGCAGTTAGCAGCAAAACATGATATGTTTATAAAGTTGTGTAAAACCAGCTTTTATGAACCCAAACAATTGATCAAAAAGTGAGGCTGGCTGACGAATGTCCCAGCCTCAACTTATTCAAACGACAGAGAGGAAGAATGGAATGGCAAATCGAAAAGTTGTAGTCGCACTTGGCGGCAATGCGATTTTATCTACTGATGCAAGCGCAAAAGCACAACAAGATGCCTTGCGTGAAACAGCAAAATACCTTGTGAAATTCATTGAACAAGGAGATGAGCTGATCATCTCTCACGGAAACGGACCTCAAGTAGGAAACCTATTGATCCAGCAGCGCGCTGCGGATTCTGAAAAAACACCAGCAATGCCATTAGATACATGTGTGGCAATGACAGAAGGATCAATCGGCTATTGGCTTCAAAATGCAATGGGCGAAGTATTGAAAGAAAAAGGAATCGAAAAAGATGTCGTTTCTCTTGTTACACAAGTAATCGTTGATGAAAACGACCCATCTTTCAAAAATCCAAGCAAACCTGTTGGCCCATTTTACACGGAAGAAGAAGCAAAAGAACAAATGGCAGCAGATCCAACTGCAACCTTCAAAGAAGATGCAGGACGCGGCTGGCGTAAAGTAGTTGCTTCGCCAAAACCAGTCACGATCAAAGAAGCAAGAGTCATCGAAAAATTAGTGAATGAAGGCGTTATCACTGTTTCTGTCGGCGGCGGCGGTATCCCAGTCGTTGAAACGCCTACTGGATTAGAAGGAAGAGAAGCAGTTATCGACAAAGACTTTGCTTCAGAAAAATTAGCAGAGATCATCGAAGCAGACCTTCTGATCGTATTGACAGGTGTTGATAATGTTTATGTAAACTATCAAAAACCAGACCAGAAAAAACTAGAGGTTGTTCCCGTTTCAGAAATGAAACAATATATCGAGGAAAACCAATTTGCACCAGGAAGTATGCTTCCTAAAGTTGAAGCGGCAATTTCGTTTGTCGAAGCACGACCAAACGCAAAAGCGATCATCACTTCTTTAGAAAACATTGAGAATCTTTTAGCTTCTGAAGAAGGAACGATCATCGTCGCTGATTAATTTTGCTAAGTCTTTCGTGGCTCACGAAATGATTTATGGATTGCTTTGCTTAGATGGAGTTTCTTCTCCTTTAGACCATCTAAGCAAAGTTTTTTTTCAGAATAACTAAAAACCGGTAGCCAAGCGTTTTGTTTTCTGCTATAATTTTAGCCAGTTTAATACATTCATTTGATGAACAAGAGAGTACTTGTAGTTTTGTTTTTCTAGCGAGTCCGGGAAGGTGGAAGCCGGGCCAAACAGCTATAGGGAACCGCACTTGGAGAATTCTGCCTAGCAGACGGCTATCTACCGTTATCAGAGCGAGCAGGTCTTTTTTAGACAATTGGAGTGGTACCGCGGGTTATCTCGTCTCTAGTGATCAATACGATCATTGGGGGCTTTTTTTGTTTTATCAATGACTATTCAGGAGGAAAAAGGATGAATAATAAAGAAATCGTAGCAAAAGCTATTTTTGATGTCGTCAAAGAAGATTTGACATTGGAACAAGTAGCGCAATTATTGGAAAATCCAAAATCAGCTGACCATGGGGACGTAGCTTTCCCAGCATTTTCATTAGCAAAAATCTATCGCAAAGCACCACAGCAGATCGCTGCTGATTTAGCAGAAAAAATCGATGCTGCTAATTTTGAAAAAATCGAAGTAGTAGGACCATACTTGAACTTCTTTATGGACAAAGGAGCAGTCAGCCAAGCAGTCTTAGCAACTGTGGTCAAAGAAAAAGAACATTACGGCGACAGCACAATCGGAAATCATGGGAAATTACCAATCGATATGTCTTCACCAAATATCGCAAAACCAATCTCAATGGGTCACTTGCGTTCAACAGTTATTGGGAATTCGATTGGTTTCATCATGGAAAAAATCGGTTATGAACCAATCCGCATCAATCACTTAGGCGACTGGGGAACACAATTTGGTAAATTGATCGTTGCTTATAAAAAATGGGGTTCAGAAGAAGCAGTTAAAGCTGAACCAATCAACGAATTATTACGTCTTTATGTAAAATTCCACGATGAAGCAGAAACACAACCAGAATTGAACGACGAAGCACGTTCATGGTTCAAACGTCTTGAAGAAGGCGATGAAGAAGCAATCAGCTTGTGGCAATGGTTCCGCGATGAATCAATGAAAGAATTCAACAAGATCTATGACTTGTTAGAAGTTCGTTTCGATTCATTGAATGGTGAAGCATTCTACAACGATAAAATGGACGAAATCGTAACGATGCTGGAAGAAAAACACTTGTTGAACGAAGACAAAGGTGCAGAAATCGTTGACCTTTCAGAATACGATTTGAACCCAGCACTAATCAAAAAATCAGATGGTGCAACACTTTACATCACTCGAGATCTAGCTGCAGCACTTTACCGCAAACGCACATATGATTTCGCACAATCTTTATACGTCGTAGGGAACGAACAAAGCTACCACTTCAAACAACTAAAAGCTGTATTGAAAGAAATGGGCTTTGACTGGTCAGACGATATGCACCACATCCCATTTGGTTTGATTACACAAGGTGGTAAAAAATTATCTACACGTAAAGGGAAAATCGTTCTTTTAGAAGAAGTCTTGAACGAAGCAATCGAATCAGCAAAAGAACAAATCAGTGAGAAAAATCCTGATTTGGAAAACAAAGATGTCGTAGCAAAACAAGTCGGCGTCGGCGCTGTTATTTTCCATGATTTGAAAAATGATCGTCTAAACACATTTGACTTCAATTTAGAAGAAGTCGTTCGTTTTGAAGGCGAAACGGGTCCATACGTACAATATACACATGCACGTGCCATGAGCTTGTTGGCAAAAGCAGACTTTGTTCCTTCAGAGTCAACTGCTTACCCATTGAATGATGAAGCAAGCTGGGAAGTAATCAAATTGATCCAAAAATATCCAGAAACAATTCTTCAAGCGGGAGAAAAATACGAACCATCAATCATTGCAAAACATGCAATCAAATTAGCGCAAGCATTCAACAAATACTATGCGCACACAAAAATCCTTGTAGAAGACGATCAAAAAGAAGCACGCCTTGCATTGGTCTATGCAGTAGCAGTGTTGCTGAAAGAAGATTTGCGTCTGTTAGGATTGCATGCGCCAGATAAAATGTAAGAAAAGAGGTTGTTCGCAAAGCGTTTTGATCCGAGCACCAGGTAGGTACTGTTCGACATCGAATCACTTCGCTCTTCGTGTTTCACAGCATTAAGACTCTTTGATCAGAGAAAATGGCTTTTCCATTTTTTCTGATAAAAGCTTAATGCCGAGGATCAGCTGTGCGAACACCGTTTTAGAGAGGTCGTGAAAGAACCGCTCAGATCCGAGCATTAAAGAGGAAATACGTAAAATAGCTTTTCATACTTTGCGTATTTTCGAGTTAATGTCGAAGAAGTTGGTTTTTGAACACCGATTTAACAGAAATTGTAAACAACCCTCAACTAAAAGGACAGGAAATCATCATTTCCTGTCCTTTTTTGTATTTGCACTAAAAAAAGTGCAAAAACTTTGTATTGAGGCAAATTCAAAATCACTTTATAGTAAGTTGTGTAAGGGGATACAATATGATGAGACTAACAAAAAGAGAAATACAATTATTACTTAAACTGTTGGATAGTGAACAAAGCTGCACAACGAAAGAATTAGCAGAAACTTTTCAAGTAAGTATTCGAACGATCAAATATGATCTGGATTCGATCCGACTTTGGCTGAAACCAAAAAAAATCAACCTTTGCGCTCAACGAAACAAAGGATTTTGGTTTGAGATCTCAAAAGAAGAACGAGCCAAGCAGAAACATGAATTACTGGAAAAATGGCGTTTTGAAGTTTATCCATCTTCGAATAAACGAATCGAACAAATCGTTTTGCACTTGTTGCTGACAGAAGGTGTAACAACGATTGCTCAATTAGCTGACCAGCTGGAAGTATCAAAAAACACGATTATTTCTGACTTGGAAAAAGTGAGACATTTTGTCAAAAGCCATCATTTATCGCTGAAAAGCCAAAGCGGCCAAGGAATATGGTTAGAAGGAGAAGAGAAACAATGCCGTTTTCTGATGGATCATCTTTTGCACCAAAATTTAACGGAATATGATATTTATCAAATCATGGATTCGTTGAATTTTCCAGACAAAACGCTGCTGTCTATTGGGACAAATTCGTCCTTTTATGAAATCTATCAAGTTGTCGTCCAAAAAGCTGCCCAGATCATGGAAAAAGACAAGCCTCCATTCGACTACACAGAACTTTTGGCGCTTACTTTTCGCATGACGATCGCTATTTGCCGTTTGCGGATCAATTCTTCCATTGGTTCATTTTCTGTGATGAAAGAAAAACAAGATTTTTTGAAAGGAACGAATCTGCCTTTTCAGCTGATGAAGACTGTTTTTACTCACTTCGGTTTTCCGCTTTTAAAAGATGAGTATGACTATCTTTGTACGGATTTGACAAAAGAAACGCAACAGCAGGATATTTTGAAGCTGACAAAGAATTTGATCCAAACTGTTTCTGACGATTTAGACATTCCTTTTTCAGAAGACGAGCAGTTGAAGCTGAATCTATTTGCCCATTTGTCACTGTATGCAGCACGTGCACATCATTATATGAATGAATACAATCCTTTTACTGAAGAAATCAAACAACGTCATCCGCAATTATTTGAAGCAATTCGTAAAGCAAGCGGCAGCTGCTTGAAACAAACTTATTATTTGGTCAATGACTCATTTATTTCTTATATCGCCTTGCATTTTCTGGTTTCTATCGAAAAAAGACAAACAACGAAAGGAACAGTGAAAGTTGTCTATGTTTGTTCAACCGGTTTGGGCGTGACTAGTTTGATCCAAAAGAAATTTTCTGAAGAAATTCCGCAAATCGAAATTGTTCGTTTTGCCTCGGTCTTAAATGCAGATCAAGTTATTGCTGAATATTTGCCGGATATCGTCATCAGTATTTTTCCATTAGAAGAAAAAAATGGTTGTCCGGTAGTCAAAGTAAATGCGATCCCGACAGAAAAAGACATCAAAAAAATCAAGGAACTTTCTGCAATAAAGCAGCCGACCAGAAAGAAAAAGACAACAATTCCGCTTATTTCAGAAACAAATGCGGCGGAGCTGAGTTGCGAGATTATTATGAAAGGCTATCTCGTATATGAAGGACTGACAACTATTTTTGGTCAGCAGTTATCAGAAGAATACAAGGAAGCATTTCTGTTTCATCTTTTGCTGATGATCCACCGGCTCTTCTTTGATCAGCAATATCAGTTAGAAGGAGCGAATAATTTCGAAAGAAAAGTCGATCCTTTATTGATCCAAAAAGTTGAACGATTTTTTGAGGAAAACGGCTTGCCGATAAACCAAGCAGAGTTGTCGGCGCTTTTCAACTATATCCAAATTGACTAAGAGAGGTAGAAAAATGTCTGTGGCAGAAAAAAAACAGGAAATGATAGCAAAAAGTCTTTACCCAGAAGAATTGGATAAACTTATTTGTTATACCGAAACACTGCTGGAAAAAGAAGCTGTTTTTCCTACAGAACTGCAGTGGCAGATTTTAATGAACCACCTAAATGAAATGATTGTCAGAAAAAAACAAGCTGACCTGATTTCTGCTATCGATATGTCTGTTTTTTCGGAGATATCTCAGCGCTCATTAGTGTTGGCAGAACGAATAGCCAAACAGATAGGTGATTTGCCAAAAGCAGAGATCTATGTATTATCCATCCATTTTGAAAATGCAAACCAATAATTATTTTAAAAGGAGGAAACACAATGATAACAGTTGTTATTGCGGATCGTTTAGGAAAAGGACAAAAGGTAGCTGAAGGTGTAGAAAGCGCAGGAGGACAAGCGTTTGTTGTTCCGGGAATGGGCGCAGATATGCGCTTGGGGGATGTCATGCAGGAAAAAAATGCTGATTTAGGTATCTCATTTTGCGGAAGCGGAGGTGCAGGGGCACTTACAGCAGCGACGAAATATGGTTATTCAGAACGCCATGGCATGCGCTCGATCGAGGAAGGGATCACAGCAATTGAAGATGGAAAAAAGGTGCTAGGATTCGGCTTCATGGATCAGGCAGAATTAGGAAAACGGCTGACAGAAGCTTATCGAAAAAAATACGGTGAGGAAGAGTGACGGTGAGTGAAGTAATAAAATGCAGACGAGCGGTTATGTTAGAGGGAAAAGGAAAAACAAAACAAGCAGCGTTTGCGGATGCCCTGAACAAAGTATCAAAAAGTGTGTGTGAAGAGCAAAAGGTTGTTTTGAGAATCGAACCTCTAGATATCCAAATTCTTTCTGCTGAAAAAAACCAGTACGACGAGCGTTTCCTCTTTTTCTTTATGCCGAGAAAGCAGGTAGAGTATTGTGTGACTCTTAAAATAGAAGTGGAGATTTTGCTGATTGAAACAGAGGAAGTCGTTTTTAAAGAAAAAAATAGGAAATCACCAGATACGATCCAGTTGCCGTTTTTGAGCAGAAGGCAGTTTTGAGCAAAGGAGAAAAAAGATGGGGATTATTTTGTTGAAATCATTGATTATCGGCGGTTTGTTAGGTTTTTCAGCGGGAATGGGCACTGCCAGGATGTTTCATGCGCCAAAAACGCAAGGGTTAGGAGCTTTTCGGACATTAGGCGAAATGAATGCCTGTGAAGGTGACCCGGCTTCACATTTTTCATTCGGCTTAGGCTTTTTCTTCAACGCATGGGCCTCAGCTGTCGGCGCCGGGGCATTTACCCAAGATGTCACGCATCGAATCATTCCAAACTGGGCAGCAGCATCCTTGCTGATCAAAAATAAATCTTTAGAAAAAACAATGCATGATCCGAGAAAAATGGGACTTTCTGGTGCATTGATCGGCGCAATTTCAGTTGCTTTTCTAAATACGACTGCAGCGGCGATACCAGAATCGCTTCAAGTTACAGCAGTTGCTGTATTAGTACCTGCGGCCACGATTTTGATCAATACGGTCATGCCGGTCTTATTTTGGCTGGCAGCCATCGATGCAGGCAAACGTTCTGGTTTTTGGGGGACATTGTTTGGCGCAGTTGCTCAAATGATTATGGGAAATGCTGTTCCAGGTGTGGTATTAGGGATTTTAGTAGGAAAAGGAGTCGATGATCAAGGATGGACCAGAATCACAAAAATCATTATGGTTTCTGCTGTCCTGCTGTTTGTTTTCAGCGGCTTCTTCCGCGGATTTGACTTGGAACTCTTAGATAGTTTCCATTTGGATATACCAGATTGGCTGCAGCAGCTTCATGATGTATTTACTGTGAAATAAGGAGGAGCGTATATGGAAATAAAAAAAGAAAATACATTTTGGCTCGCTGACTGGTCGTTTCCGATTCTGGTGGGATTGATGTCTGCGGCAGTTTTTGCTGGAACGCACATGTATGTTGCGTATGGTGTAGGAGCATTCAATGAAGTATCTATCGTTGCTATGCTGAAAGCAGGTCTAGATGGCGATTCTTACGGCGCGGCGGCAGCATTCGGTGCAAGTTTTCTCTTTGCACGAATTTTGGAAGGTTCACTCGTAGGTATTCTTGATTTAGGCGGATCGATATTGACGGGTGTAGGGATCGGTGTCCCGGCTATCCTGCTTTCTATGGGGATTGATGCACCAATCAATAACTTCGCATTAGCGCTGATGACTGGAGCAGTTTTGGGTCTGGCAATCGGCGGTATCATTATTTTGATTCGGAAAGTAACGAGCAATCAATCCAATTCGACATTTGGCGCCGATATTATGATGGGCGCCGGTAATCAATCTGGCCGTTTTCTAGGCCCGTTGATTATTTTAAGTGCGGCTACGGCTTCTATTCCTATTGGGATCGGTGCAACGATTGGCGCTGTTATATTTTATAAATGGGAAAAGCCGATCGCAGGCGGGGCGATCTTAGGAGCAATGATCTTTGGTGCCTTTTTCCCAGTCGCTGTTTAAAAAAACAAACCATCAACACCTTGCTAAAGAATTTTTGCATGTTCATGCAGCTTCTTTAGCAAGGTGTTGATGGTTTCTGTGTAAAAAATGCTCACAATCGCTCGAGACTGTGCTCTTTGAAATACTGCTCGATTTTCTCCGCATCTTCTTCATTCTTAGAAATAACGATGACGGTATCGAAACCGGCAATCGTACTGACCATATGCGGCGGATGGATATCATCAAGGACGGAAGCGAAAAGATGTGCGTTATCTGGCAACGTATTGACGATCGTAAGAAAATGCACACGTTCTACGCTTAAAACGATATCTTCGATCATACGGATCAACCGTTTTTCTTCTTCATTTTTTGTCTCGCCGTCTTCTTGTTCACCATGAAACAGCATGAAGCGGGAAAGTCCGTGTTCATCTGGCGACTTGACGATCTTCAGGTCTCGGATGTCGCGGGAAATCGTTGCTTGAGTTGCTGTTACACCATAACTTTCTAATTTTTTCAAAAGGTCTTCTTGTGTCCGGATGGGGGATTCTTCGATGATTTGTTTGATAAGTAAATGCCGCTCTGCTTTGCGCATATGCTTTCTCCTTTGTATTAAAAGATTCCATCAACATCATAACAAAAATCGCCCAACTTGCCCATACCTCTAAAAAATTAATGAAAAACCGCAAAATCTGCTTGCTTCCAATAAAACCCAGCGCTATGATTCTGCTAGCGGTAAAATAAAAAACAGAAAGCGTGAATCTATGAAAAAACTGCTCATTCTAGTAGGAAGTCTTGTATTTCTGTGTCTTCTTTTCACAACACCGGCAGCAGCTGTCGCAGGAGGACATGGCGGAGGCAGTTCACACGGCGGCAGTTCCCGCGGCGGTTCTTCGTTCGGTGGATCGACTGGCGGCGGAAGCTCCTATCGTTCAAGTACAAATTACAGTAGTTATGGAAGCAGCGGAGCATGGATAAGAGGCGGGAGATCTTCGTATTTCGAGATTTTTCTTTTTGGAGGAATACCTTTATTCATCTATCTAAGAAGAAAAAATGGGGAGCGTAAACAAAGAGTCCTTGCCAAAGAAGAACTGTTTCAAGCAATCCCAGGAACAGACAAAGAAAAGAAACAATTATTGGCACACATTGAAACCAGCTTTATGCAGATCCAATGGGCATGGGATCATGAAAATCCTGAAGAAGCACGAGCGTTCAGTACAGAAAGACTGCTTGAAGAACACAAGCGCGTCATCGAAAAAAATCAAGCAGACGGTTTGGTCAACCGAGTCGAAAAACTACATATTGAAAGTTTGGAAAACTACCGGGCAATCGGCGACAACAGCTTTTCGATCCATATCGACTTTACTTGTTTGGATTATATGATCGATCGCCAACGAAATTCTCTTGTCTCAGGCAGCAAACATAAGAAGCAGCTGTTTGCGCAAACGTGGTATTTTGACTATGATCCTGAAAGTAAGACGTGGAAAGCCGACTTTATCCAGCCGATTTATTTAAGTTGAAGATCGGGTAATATGTCTATCTAATATGAGCTATAAATAAATGTTTATCTTAAAATATGAAAAACTGGCACACGAAAACCGATTCTACTGAAATAGGATTGATAGTTAAAGGAGTTTAGAGTATGAAAAAGGGCTTAATAGTAATGGTACTTGCGGCGTTGTTTATAGGAGGGTTCAGTCAGATAGCATCTGCAGCCGACTCTGGCAATAGCAGTAAAGAAAGTTCTTCTGTTAAGAAAGATGAGAAGAAGGATAAATCAAGTAAGAAAAAGAAAACTAGTAGCAAGAAAAGTAAATCTAAGAAGAGCAGCAAGAAGTCAACTAAAGCTAAAAAGAAGAAATCAACAGTAGATAAGTCTAAGTTGAAATATCCTGACCAGAAGAAGATAGGGGAAGGGACTGTTAGTAAGAAAGCAAATGTTGGACTTGCTAATGGCATAACTAAGTTGCGTTGGGTAGTCAGAGAGTGGGATACTACAAAGCCAGTATTTACGTACATTGATGGACAGTTAGCTGATATACGTTTAATGACTGACGCTGCAGGTAACTTACCGTTGATTGGCATGGATTGGACACTTGAAAAAGGGAAACATTATATGGAGTTTGTCCAGTATGACAATGATAAAGAAGACGGAAACATTGTGACTTACAAGACTTCTTATTACAAAATGGACTAACCTGTTACAACAATGGGGCAGTAAATGCGTGATATATAGGACAAAATAGCTAGAACTGTCGCTGGCTATTCCTTCCTGCAGTTGAGTCAGAAGTGGCTTGACTGATAACAGAATAAAGATCAGAGCCAGAGTGACTTAACAGCTACTCTGGTTTCTTTCTGTTTAAATAACAGCAATGTAAAGTGCTTCTACCTTTAAAATAAAGTAGGCAATGCTTTTTTGGCAGTAATTCCAACTTTTTTATTGCAATTACCAGTAGAATACTGTACTATATATCAAGTGGTATCTGATTGAAATATTATTCAGAGTATCGCACACAAATCCACATTCTCGTTGGATTGTCAGTAGGTGCTTTCTTTGTGAAAGTTTGCTGGCAAGCAGAAGACAAGAAGAGGAAAACAAACAACCAAACTGGAGGAAACAACAAAATGGCAGTAATCTCAATGAAACAATTGCTAGAAGCCGGCGTACACTTTGGTCACCAAACTCGTCGCTGGAACCCAAAAATGAAGAAATATATCTTCACAGAAAGAAACGGCATCTACATCATCGACTTGCAAAAAACTGTTAAGTTAGTAGACGCAGCTTACGATTACATGAAAAACATGGCTGAAGAAGGCGGTGTTGCATTGTTCGTAGGTACAAAAAAACAAGCACAAGAAGCTATCAAAGAAGAAGCTACTCGCGCTGGTCAATACTACGTTAACCATCGCTGGTTAGGCGGAACATTGACAAACTGGGATACAATCCAAAAACGTATCAGCCGCTTGAAACAAATCAACGCTATGGAAGAAGATGGAACTTTTGAAGTTCTACCTAAAAAAGAAGTTGTGGGCTTGAACAAAGAACGCGAACGTCTTGAAAAATTCCTAGGCGGTATCGCTGATATGCCAAGAATCCCAGACGTAATGTACATCGTTGACCCTCGCAAAGAGCGTATCGCAGTACAAGAAGCGCATAAATTAAACATCCCAATCGTCGCAATGGTAGATACAAACTGCGATCCAGACGAAATCGATGTTGTTATCCCTTCAAATGACGATGCAATCCGCGCCGTTAAATTGATCACTTCAAAAATGGCAGATGCATTTATCGAAGGAAACCAAGGTGAAGATCAAGTAGTTGAAGGCGACTTCGCTGCTGAAAACGAAGGAAACGAAACTTCAATCGAAGAAATCGTTGATGTTGTTGAAGGCGACAATACTGCTGAATAATAACGAATGATGGGGCTGTTTCAAAGGCTAGGCGACAAGCCTCACTCTCCTTTGAAACAGCTTTTTTTAAAACAAGAACACTACTAGGAGGAAGTAGAAATGGCAGACGTAACAGCTAAAATGGTAAAAGAACTACGCGAAATGACTGGCGTAGGAATGATGGATGCTAAAAAAGCATTGGTTGAAGTAGAAGGCGACATGGAGAAAGCTGTTGATCTTTTACGTGAAAAAGGTATGGCTAAAGCAGCGAAGAAAAATGATCGTATCGCAGCAGAAGGTCTAGCATCAGTAGCTGTAAAAGGAAATGCTGCAGCAATCGTTGAAGTAAACTCAGAAACAGACTTCGTTTCTAAAAACGAAATGTTCCAAGACCTAGTAAAAGAAATCGCTGAACTTATCGCAGAAAACAAACCTGCTGATATGGAAGAAGCAATGAAAATCAAAACAGAAAAAGGTACAATCGAATCTGACTTGATCGAAGCAACACAAGTTATCGGAGAAAAAATCAGCTTCCGTCGTTTTGAAGTTGTTGAAAAAGACGACAACGCTGCATTTGGCGGATACTTGCACATGGGCGGACGTATCGCTGTATTGACTGTTTTAGAAGGCACAACTGATGAAACTGTTGCCCGCGACGTTGCAATGCACGTAGCAGCAATCAACCCTCGTTATGTTGACGAAACACAAATCCCAGAAGCAGAATTAGAACACGAAAGAACAGTTCTAACTGAACAAGCATTGAACGAAGGCAAACCAGCAAACATCGTGGACAAAATGGTTGAAGGACGCTTGAAAAAATTCAAAGCAGAAATCGCTTTGGTTGACCAACCATTCGTTAAAGATCCAGACATGACTGTTGAAAAATTTGTTTCTTCTAAAGGTGCAACTGTGAAAACATTCGTACGTTTCGAAGTCGGCGAAGGTATCGAAAAACGTGAAGATAACTTTGTTGAAGAAGTAATGAACCAAGTGAAAAAATAATTCTGTTATACAGACAGATGAACAAAACGATCATCGACAGCAATAGCAGATTTATTCAATCATCTTTCATGGACGATGATTGAAAAGAGCATGCTGATGGATGTCGCAGATCGGCGATGTTTATTTGTAATGAAGGGCTAGGACGAAAAGCAAAACTGCTTTTTGTCCCCGCCCCTTTTTTTAAGCAAATGACAGAAAGTTTCATCCATTTTATGGCGAAATGAGTTGGATATGGTAAAATAGCAATAGAAAACATTGGAGGAATTAGCATGGTCACACCGAAATATCAACGTGTAGTTTTAAAATTGAGCGGAGAAGCTTTGGCTGGGAATGAAGGTTTTGGTATCAAACCGCCCGTAATCAAAGAAATCATCGAAGAAATCAAAGAAGTACATGAACTAGGCGTTGAAATGGCGATCGTTGTCGGCGGAGGAAATATCTGGCGCGGACAGATCGGCGCGCAAATGGGCATGGAACGCGCTCAGGCTGATTACATGGGGATGCTGGCTACAGTTATGAATGCTTTAGCACTTCAAGATACATTGGAGAATGTAGGAGTTCCAACACGTGTACAAACTTCGATGGAGATGCGCCAAATCGCAGAGCCTTACATCAGACGTAAAGCAGAACGTCATTTAGAAAAAGGCCGTATCGTGATTTTTGCAGGCGGCACAGGAAATCCTTATTTCTCAACAGATACAACAGCTGCATTACGAGCTGCAGAAATAGGAGCAGATGTTATCCTAATGGCAAAAAATAACGTAGATGGCGTTTACTCTGCAGATCCTAAAGTCGATGAGAGTGCAATCAAATTTGAAGAATTGACACACTTAGAAGTTATCGCTAAAGGTTTGCAAGTAATGGATTCTACAGCAAGCTCTCTAAGCATGGACAATGATATTCCTTTAGTCGTATTCAACTTGAATGAACATGGAAATATCCGCCGAGCAATTTTAGGCGAAAATATCGGAACAACTGTAAGGGGGAAATAAAATGGCAGACGCAATTATGACAGAAGCAAAAGAAAAAATGCAGAAAGCAGCACAAAATTTACAACGTGAACTTGGTCAGATCCGTGCTGGACGTGCAAATGCAAGTCTATTAGACCGCATCTCTGTAAACTATTACGGAGCACCAACACCAATCAACCAGCTTGCTTCTATCCAAATCCCAGAAGCACGTGTATTGATGATCACACCTTTTGACAAAAGTATTCTTCAAGAAATCGAGAAAGCAATCATGGCGAGCGATATCGGTATCAGCCCAGCCAATGACGGAAATGTGATCCGCTTAGTGATTCCTCAATTAACAGAAGAACGCCGTAAAGAATTAGCAAAAGACGTGAAAAAAGAAGCTGAAAATGCTAAAATCGCTGTTCGAAACATCCGTCGCGATGCGATCGATGACTACAAAAAACAACAAAAAAATGGCGACATCACTGAAGATGATCTGCGCGGACTAGAAAAACAAGTGCAAACATTGACAGATGACAGCATCAAAGAAATCGATAAAATCGCTGCTGATAAAGAACAAGAACTTCTTGAAGTTTGATGATGCAAAAGCGCGGAACTCTTTTTGAAAAAAGATAAAGGCGTAAGCCGAGCAGTTTCCCGCAAATGCTAAAAGCCTGGCTGAATGAATCTATGATCGATTTATTTAGCCAGGCTTTTCTTTTTTTGGTAAAAAATACAAGAAAAGATAAAAAAGCAGCAGATACCATAGGCAACAAAAAGAGATATTGCTATAATAGATACGTGTCAATTTTAAGCATAGGAGGAAAAAGAATGCTACGTTTTTTTCCGCAAAAAAATAAATATATCCAAGAAAAAAGCGAATTTGAATTCGAGCCGAACGGTGAGATACCGAAACACATTGCCGTTATCATGGATGGTAACGGACGTTGGGCACAAAATCGGCGTTTGCCAAGAGTTGCCGGTCATAAAGAAGGAATGGAAACAGTCAAGAAAGTAACCAAGAAAGCTTCACGTCTTGGGGTGAAAGTATTGACGCTTTATGCATTCTCAACAGAAAACTGGAAACGTCCGCAAGATGAAGTCAGCTTTTTGATGCAGCTTCCTGTCGATTTTTTTGATACCTTTGTTCCTGAACTGATCGAAGAAAATGTAAAAGTCAATGTGATGGGTTATCAAGAATTTTTACCAGAACATACACAAGATGCAGTCAAACGGGCAATCGAGCAGACGAAAGAAAATACAGGTATGGTGCTGAACTTCGCACTGAATTACGGCAGTCGAGCAGAAATCGTTACGGCTGTTCAAGAAATCGCTGAGAAAGCTGCGGCAAAAGAACTTGAGCCAGAAGCAATCGACGAATCAGTGATTGCAGATCATTTGATGACTCGTTTCTTGCCTGCGGAACTTCGAGATCCTGAACTAGTGATCCGAACAAGCGGCGAAGAACGCATCAGCAACTTTTTGTTGTGGCAGATTGCTTACAGCGAATTATACTTTACCAAAGCATTGTGGCCTGATTTTGACGGCGATCATCTGGAAACGGCGATTGCTTCCTATCAAAACCGTGATCGACGTTTTGGCGGAGTAAAAAAAGTGAATAAGGAGGATCAAAAATGAAACAACGGGTAATCACAGCGGTTGTAGCGCTTATTTTATTCATTCCCATCCTCTGGGTCGGCGGGATCGCCGTAGAATTAGTAGCGGCTTTGTTGGCAGTAGTAGGAGTCTATGAACTTTTCCGAATGAAAGGTTTGACATTACTGAGTTTTGAAGGGATCTTATCGGCGATTGGCGCAGTTTTTCTTGTCTTGCCTAAAGAACGATGGTTTTTCTTTTTACCGGAAAATACAGATACGTTCATGCTGTTTTATTTGATCGTCATGATTTTATTGGGAACATCAGTGATTTCAAAAAATACGTATACGATCGATGAAGCAGGTTTTCCTGTATTAGTCAGCTTATATGTAGGAATGGGCTTCCAAAATTTTGTCAATGCACGGACGGAAGGTCTTGTTGTGCTGCTTTTCGGACTTTTTATCGTCTGGGCAACGGACATTGGGGCGTATATGGTTGGACGTCGATTTGGTCAAAGAAAATTATGGCCGGAGATTTCTCCAAATAAAACGATTGAAGGAGCTTTAGGCGGAATCGCTAGTGCGGTCGTTGTCGCTCTGCTTTATTTGATCCTTTATCCAGGGAAAGAATTCTTCAACCATGGAACAATCGTCATGCTTTTATTGACAATTATCTTTTCGATCGTTGGACAATTCGGCGATTTAGTCGAATCTGCATTCAAACGTCATTATGATGTCAAAGATTCTGGAAATATTTTGCCAGGACACGGCGGTATTTTGGATCGTTTTGACAGCATGCTGTTTGTTTTTCCGATCATGCACTTGTTTGGTGTTTTTTAAAAAATCTTCCTGTGTTTTTTATATTTGCGCAAGCCGATATAGAAGATACAGGTTTTTTAATACCAAGCGGTTCAGAGAGGTTTGAAAGCAGGACGATTTTTTCAATAAACGAAAAAAATAGAAACTGAGGCAAAGTGTTATATTTATTGCGGACTTTTGTCAGCTTTCCGGCAGCATGCTCTTGGTCTCTTAGTCAGTCTATGTTAAAATTATAGTGTTTTAACTTTCCTGAATAAAATCTTCGAATAAACTATTTAAAATGAAGGAGAACATCTATGAAAACAATCCTAACGTTTATCATCGTATTTGGTATCTTGGTGATTGTGCATGAGTTCGGCCACTTTTTCTTTGCAAAACGATCGGGGATCCTTGTCCGGGAATTTGCTATCGGGATGGGTCCGAAAATCTATGGACATCAAGCAAAAGATGGGACTACATATACTTTGCGGCTGTTGCCGATCGGCGGATATGTACGTATGGCCGGAAATGGAGACGATGATACAGAACTTGCCCCAGGGATGCCGTTATCTCTTTCGTTTGATGAAGCGGGTGTCGTCCAAAAAATCAATCTCAGCAAAAAAGTCCAGCTTGCAAACAGTGTACCGATCGAGCTCGTCAACTATGATTTAGAAGATGAACTAACGATCACAGGCTTTGTCAATGGCGATGATACCGAATCAGTGACGTATTCAGTGAATCATGATGCGACAGTGATCGAAGCTGATGGTACGGAAATCCGTATTGCCCCGAGAGATGTGCAATTCCAATCTGCAAAATTATGGCAAAGAATGCTGACGAACTTGGCAGGACCGATGAACAATTTCATACTAGCGATTCTTTTATTCATTGTTCTTTCCTTTATGCAAGGCGGCGTTCCGGTAACAGATACGAATCAAATCGGTGAAGTACAGCCGGACAGTGCAGCAGCACAAGCTGGTTTGGAAAAAGGTGATCAAATCACGAGTATCGATGGTGAACCTGTGCATACATGGACAGAATTAACGACGAAAATCACCGAGAATCCAGGCAAAAAATTGACTTTGGATGTGAAACGAGGAGAAACGACAAGAGAAGTAGAAGTTACGCCTAAAACAATCGAATCAAACGGCCAAAAAGCTGGACAACTAGGGATCCAAGTCCCGATGCGTACAGGCGCTATGGATAAAATCACAGGCGGCGTGACACGTGCGTTCAGCAGTTCGATGGAAATCTTCAAAGCACTAGGCTCTTTATTTACAGGATTCAGTCTTGATAAACTAGGTGGGCCAGTGATGATCTTCCAGCTTTCTTCACAAGCAGCAAATCAAGGATTGACTACTGTCATCAGCTTGATGGCTTTGCTTTCAATGAATTTAGGGATCATCAATCTGCTTCCGATCCCTGCTTTAGACGGCGGAAAACTTGTATTGAATGTGATCGAAGGCATCCGCGGAAAACCGCTAAGCCAAGAAAAAGAAGGCATCTTGACACTTGTCGGATTTGGCTTCTTGATGTTATTGATGGTTCTAGTAACATGGAACGATATCCAACGTTTCTTTTTTTAAAATGGGTTGACATATAGGGTATAATTACAAAAGTGAATAATTTGTGGAAGAGGAGTCCAGAAAATGAGACAATCAAAAATGCTGATCCCAACATTACGGGAAGTACCAAATGATGCAGAAGTATTAAGTCATCAAATCTTGCTGCGTGCGGGGTATATCCGCCAAGTTTCAGCAGGTATCTATTCTTACTTGCCATTAGCAAACCGGGTATTAGAAAAATTAAAAACGATCATGCGGGAAGAATTCGAAAAAATCGGTGCAGTAGAAATGCTGATGCCAGCAATCTTGCCAGCAGAACTTTGGAAAGAGTCTGGACGTTATGAAACTTACGGACCAAATCTATACCGTTTGAAAGACCGTAACGACCGCGACATGATCTTGGGACCTACACATGAAGAAACATTTACAGAATTGATCCGTGATGAAATCAGTTCTTATAAAAAATTACCATTGAATCTATATCAGATCCAAGCAAAATACCGTGACGAAAAACGCCCTCGTTTCGGCTTGCTTCGCGGACGGGAATTTATCATGAAAGATGCGTATTCTTTCCATGCTTCAGAAGAAAGTTTGGATGAAACATATAAAGATTACGAACAAGCATATACAGAGATTTTCAAACGCTGCGGACTTGAATTCCGTGCAATCATTGGTGATGGCGGAGCAATGGGCGGAAAAGATTCAAAAGAATTCATGGCCATCTCAGAAATCGGTGAAGATACGATTTGTTATTCAACAGAAAGCGACTATGCAGCCAATCTAGAAATGGCAACAAGTTACTATACGCCGAAAAAATCCCATGAAACACAACTTGAATTAGAGAAGAAAGAAACACCAGATGTGAAAACGATCGAAGAAGTAGCAGCATTCTTTGAAATCGATCCTCAAAAAATCATCAAATCTGTTTTGTTTATCGCAGACAATGAGCCTGTTCTGGTTCTAGTACGCGGCGACCATGAAGTGAACGATGTGAAATTGAAAAACTTCTTAGGTGCAGACTTCTTAGAAGAAGCAAGCGAAGAAGATGCGCAAAAATACCTAGGCGCAGACTTCGGTTCTGTCGGTCCAATCGGTTTATCTGAAAAAGTACGTTTATATGCAGACCGCCATGTCCAAGACTTAGCAAATGCAGTAGCTGGTGCCAATGAAACTGGGTTCCATTATGTGAATGTCAATCCAGAAAGAGATTTTGAAGTAGCTGCTTATGAAGACTTGCGCTTTGTCCAAGAAGGCGACCCTTCACCAGATAACATCGGTGTTCTTGAATTTAAAAAAGGGATCGAAATCGGTCATATCTTTAAATTAGGTACACGTTACAGTGAATCAATGGGCGCAACTGTCCTAGACGAAAACGGCCGTGAAAAATTAGTGATCATGGGCTGTTACGGTATTGGTGTCAGTCGTCTGCTTTCAGCAATCGTTGAACAAAATGCAGACGAAAACGGCATCAACTGGCCAACAGGAATCGCACCATTTGATCTTCACGTTGTTCAAATGAATGTCAAAGATGAATATCAAACAAACTTGACAAAAGAAGTAGAACAAACAATGATGGCTGCAGGTTACGAAGTCTTAGTCGACGACCGTAATGAACGTGCCGGTGTGAAATTTGCAGATTCCGATCTAATCGGCTGCCCAATCAGAATCACGATTGGTAAAAAAGCAGTAGACGGCATCGTCGAAGTCAAAATCAAAAAGACAGGCGAAATGCTGGAAGTCCGTAAAGAAGAATTAGCAAATACATTGCCGATCCTATTTAACCAAGGAAAATAAGCAAGAGGCCGGAACGAGTCTGCGTTCCGGTTTCTTTTTTATTAGCCAACACAGAAAGAGAAACCTCTTTCGCGATTTTTTAATGAAAAACGATCCAAAAACGAGTATACTAAAAGATACTGAAAAAGAATTTATCCCAGGATAAAATCAGAAAGGGCGTATTTTTTTGTCTGAAAAACGAGAGTTATTTGAAAAACTGCTGGATCAGATCCAGTTAGAAGAAGCAGAAAAAACTCATCCGTTGATCGCTGGCGGCGAACTAGGCGAAGTCATCGTGCATCGGAAATCTCGTTTATGGGAATTCACACTGCATGTTTCCAACATCTTGCCGCTGATGCTTTATCGTTCACTCCATCAGCATTTGGAGTTAGCTTTTAAAGAAATCGCACAAATCAAACTCAATGTGATCGCACAAGATCAAAATTTTGATGAACAATTGCTGCAGGATTATTGGAGCCAAGCACTTCAAAACCAGCAATGTGATACACCATTAGCGCAAAAAGTCTTGAAAACACAAGTACCGATCATCCAAGACCGAAAAATCATTTTGCCGGTAGACAGCGCAGCAACGATCGATTATTTGAAACAGCAATATCTTCCTTTAGTGGAAAAGCTGTTTGTGAGTTATGGATTTCCTAAATTCCACATCGAACCAGAAGTAGACGAGCAGCAAGCCAAACGTGTACTGGAATTGTTTGAGGAAAGAAAACAGGAACAAGCAGAAGCCTTTATGAAACAAGCGGCCGAGAGCCTGATCATCCATGAACAAAAGAAAAAAGAGAAGAAAGAGCAAGCACCTGCACTTGAAGGCCCAATCCAATTGGGCAGAAATATCCCTAACGATGAACCAGTTACTCCAATGGCAAATATCTTAGAAGAAGAACGCAGAGTGACGATCGAAGGGTATGTTTTTGACAAAGAAGTGCGGGAATTACGTTCCAAACGTAAAATCCTGACATTGAAAATCACAGATTATACCTCCTCTTTCATTGTTAAAAAATTCTCGAATGGTGAAAAAGATGAACAAATCTTTGAAGCAATCAGCAAAGGCAGCTGGATGAAAGTCCGAGGAAGCATCCAAGAAGATACGTTCGTGAGAGATTTAGTCATGAATGCGCAAGATTTGATGGAAGTCAAACACGCGCCAAGAAAAGACTATGCCCCAGAAGGCGAAAAACGCGTTGAGCTTCATCTGCACAGCAATATGAGTACGATGGATGCGACAAACAGTGTTTCTGATTTAGTCGCACAGGCTGGAAAATGGGGACATCGTGCCATTGCTATCACAGACCATGGCGGTGCCCAATCGTTTCCAGAAGCGCATAGCGCTGGGAAAAAAGCCGGCGTCAAGATCCTTTACGGCGTCGAAGCCAATGTGGTAGATGACGGTGTACCAATTGCATACAATGACGCGCACGAAAGTTTGACGGATGCTACGTATGTCGTATTCGACGTGGAAACAACAGGTTTGTCTGCTGTTTACGATACGATCATCGAGCTAGCGGCTGTCAAGATGTATAAAGGAAATGTCATTGAATCCTTTGATGAGTTTATCGATCCAGGCCATCCTTTGTCACGGACAACTGTTGATTTGACTGGGATCACTGATGAGATGGTCCGAGGCTCAAAATCAGAAGAAGAAGTCTTGCGTTTATTCTTAGAGTTTTCAAAAGATTCAATCCTGGTTGCCCATAATGCGGCGTTTGATATGGGTTTCTTAAATACAAGTTATGCAAGATATGGTATTCCAGAAGCAGACAATCCAGTTATTGATACTCTTGAATTAGCTCGTTATTTGTATCCGCAATTCAAACGTTTTGGTTTAGGCGTCCTGTCTAAAAAATTCGGTGTCAGCTTAGAACAGCATCACCGGGCGATTTTTGATGCGGAAGCTACAGGTCATCTTGCCTGGATTTTCGTCAAAGAAGCAATGGAAAATCATGAGATGCTTTATCATGATCAACTGAATGCGCATATCGGAGAAGGGGATTCCTACAAACGGGCGCGTCCTTTCCATGTAACTATTTTGGCAAAAAATCAAGCCGGGCTGAAAGATCTTTTCAAATTGATTTCTTTATCCAATGTGAAATACTTTGAAAGAGTGCCGCGGATCCCACGTTCACAATTGAGCAAAATGCGGGAAAATCTGCTGATTGGTTCAGCTTGTGAAAAAGGCGAAATTTTTGAAGCAATGATGCAAAAAGGAGTAGAAGAAGCCGAAAAACGAGCAAAATTCTACGATTACATCGAAGTGATGCCAAAAGCTGTTTATGCGCCATTATTAGAACAAGAATTGGTCAAAAACGAGCGGGACTTGGAAGAAATCATCCGTAACCTTGTTGAAATCGGCAAGAAGCAAGACAAACTGGTCGTAGCAACCGGAAACGTCCATTACTTGAATGAAGAAGACGGTATTTATCGAAAAATACTTATCAATTCGATGGGCGGAGCAAATCCTTTGAACCGCCATTCATTGCCGGATGTCCATTTCCGTACAACGGATGAGATGTTGACAGCTTTTGCCTTTTTAGGCGAAGAAACAGCGAAAGAACTCGTTGTTGAAAACACTAATAAAATCGCGGATATCTGTGAAGAAGTCGTACCAGTCAAAGATGAATTGTATACGCCGAAAATCCCAGGTTCCGAAGATGAAATCACAAAATTGAGTTATGATCGTGCGAAAGAATTATACGGCGATCCTTTACCTGAGATCATCGAAAAAAGACTGGAAAAAGAATTGAATTCGATCAATGGGAATGGGTTTTCCGTGATTTATTTGATTTCACAAAAACTGGTGCATAAAAGCAATCAGGATGGTTACCTTGTTGGTTCACGGGGATCAGTAGGTTCCAGCTTTGTGGCAACGATGACCGGGATCACAGAGGTTAATCCTCTTGCGCCTCATTATTATTGTCCAGAGTGCCAATACTCCGAATTTTTTGAAGACGGAACGTATGGATCAGGGTTTGATATGCCAGAAAAACAATGTCCAAAATGCGGTGCCCGCTTGAAAAAAGACGGCCATGACATTCCTTTTGAAACATTCTTAGGATTCCATGGCGACAAAGTACCCGATATCGATTTGAACTTTTCTGGTGATTACCAAGCAGAGGCCCATAACTACACGAAAGTCCTATTTGGTGAAGAATATGTTTATCGTGCGGGAACGATCGGTACGGTGGCAGACAAGACGGCCTATGGATTTGTTAAAGGATATGAAAGAGATCATAACCTTCAGTTCCGCAGTGCAGAAGTCGATCGTTTAGCAAAAGGTGCAACTGGTGTCAAACGTACAACAGGGCAGCATCCCGGCGGTATTATCGTTATTCCTGATTACATGGATGTATACGACTTTACGCCGATCCAATTTCCAGCGGATGATCAAAATTCAGAATGGAAAACGACGCACTTTGATTTCCACTCGATCCACGATAATGTACTGAAACTTGATATCCTAGGACACGATGATCCTACCGTGATTCGGATGCTGCAGGATTTATCAGGAATCGATCCGCAAACGATCCCGACAGATGATCCAGAAGTCATGCGGATTTTTGCTGGACCAGATGTTTTAGGTGTGACACCAGACCAGATTTATTCCAAAACTGGGACATTGGGGATTCCAGAATTTGGTACGCGGTTTGTACGGGGAATGTTGGAAGAGACACATCCTACGACATTTGCTGAATTACTGCAGATCTCAGGTCTGTCTCACGGTACTGACGTATGGTTAGGCAATGCCGAAGAATTGATTCGACGCGGCGATGCGACACTGGCAGAAGTAATCGGCTGTCGTGATGATATCATGGTTTATTTGATCCATGCCGGTCTAGACAGCGGGATGGCGTTTAAAATCATGGAAACGGTGCGTAAGGGATTATGGAACAAGATCCCTGAAGAACTGCGTGAAACATACTTGACGGCGATGAAAGAAAACAATGTACCAGATTGGTATATCGACTCGTGTTCGAAAATCAAGTATATGTTCCCGAAAGCCCATGCGGCAGCCTACGTATTGATGGCCTTGCGGGTGGCTTATTTCAAAGTGTATTATCCAATCCTTTATTACTGTGCATACTTCTCTGTTCGGGCAGACGACTTTGATCTTGTGGCAATGTGCAAAGGAAAAGACGCAGTTAAACAAGCAATGAAAGAAATCACAGACAAAGGTCTAGAAGCATCAACAAAAGAAAAAAACCAGCTGACCGTTTTAGAGTTAGCAAATGAGATGCTGGAACGCGGTTTATCATTCGGAATGATCGATTTGTACAAATCCGATGCCGTCAATTTCGTGATCGATGGCGATACACTGATTGCACCGTTCCGTGCGGTACCTAGTTTGGGTCTGAACGTAGCCAAACAAATCGTGGAAGCCCGAAAAGACGGTCCATTCTTGTCAAAAGAAGACTTGGCTACACGAGGAAAAGTGTCTAAAACACTGATCGAATACATGAATGACAACGGCGTATTGAAAGATCTTCCTGATGAGAATCAGCTTTCATTGTTCGACATGCTTTAAGCCGAAAAATAGAAAATGGGAGCATAACCATATGTTGCCGGATACTGTTTGTTTTTCGTTCTCCGAACAAGCGCAGCCTGAAACTTGAAACAGCTGCCATGCCTTATTTTTCAAGTCAGACCATTACTTGAACCTTTTGTATATCTGTGTTATAATTTGTTATGGTAATGATACTAATTGTGAGTGAGCGGATTTTTCGCTCACTCTTTTTAATGGAATTACGGATACAACTCTTAAGGAGGGAAATATGTGAGTAGTGTCGTTGAAACAGTGACAGAAATGGTCACACCGATTTTAGAGGAACAAAACTTCGAACTTGTTGAAGTGGAATTCGTGAAAGAAGGAAAAAGCTGGTTTTTACGAGTATTCATTGATAAAGAAGGCGGAATCGATATCGAGGAATGTGCCTTCGTCAGTGAGAAACTTAGCGAAAAATTAGACGCTGCCGATCCAGATCCTATTCCGCAGGCTTATTTTTTAGAGGTTTCATCTCCCGGCGCAGAACGTCCGCTGAAAAAAGAAGCAGATTATGAAAAAGCACTCGGTGACTATATCCATGTTTCTTTGTATCAGCCAATTGACGGCGAAAAACAATATGAAGGATTTTTACAGTCATTCGATAAAGAACAATTGACATTGAAGATTCGTATAAAAACACGGGAGAAAGAATTGACTTTCGACCGCAAGAATATTGCGAAAGCCCGCTTAGCTATTCAATTTTAATCACGGAAGGAATCAGAAAAATGAGTAAAGAAATGTTGAACGCGTTGGATGCCTTAGAAGCTGAAAAAGGTATCTCAAAGGAAATCGTGATCGACGCTTTGGAAGCTGCTCTCGTTTCTGCCTATAAACGTCATTACGGACAGGCACAAAACGTGGAAGTCGAATTTGATCAGAAAAAAGGAAACATCCATGTCTACGCAGTGAAAGAAGTTACGGAAGAAGTAATGGATTCGCAGTTAGAAGTCTCATTGAAAGATGCACTGCTGATCAATCCAGCATATGAGATGGGCGACAAGATCCGTTTTGAAGTAACACCAAAAGACTTTGGACGAATCGCTGCACAAACAGCAAAACAAGTTATCATGCAACGTGTTCGTGAAGCAGAACGCAATATCATTTACGATGAGTTCAGCGCTTATGAAAAAGACATCATGCAAGGAATCGTCGAACGCCAAGACAAACGTTATATCTATGTGAACCTTGGAAAAATCGAAGCAGTTTTGTCAAAACAAGACCAAATGCCAAACGAATTCTACCAACCGCATGACCGCATCAAAGTCTATGTTTCAAGAGTAGAGAACACATCAAAAGGGCCGCAAGTTTTTGTAAGCCGCAGTCATCCAGATCTATTGCGTCGTTTATTCGAACAAGAAGTACCTGAAGTTTACGATGGTATCGTTGAGATCGTAAGTGTTGCTCGTGAAGCCGGCGACCGTTCAAAAGTGGCTGTCCGCTCAAATGATGCAAACATCGATGCAGTCGGCACATGTGTCGGACCAAAAGGACAACGTGTCCAAGCAATCGTCAATGAATTAAAAGGCGAAAACATGGATATCGTTGAATGGAATGAAGATCCAGCTGTCTTCATCACAAATGCTTTAAACCCAGCACAAGTTTTAGATGTTATCTTTGACGAACAAAATCCAAAAGCCTGCACAGTCGTTGTGCCGGATTACCAATTGTCTCTAGCAATCGGCAAACGCGGACAAAATGCTCGTCTAGCCGCAAAATTGACAAACCACAAAATCGACATCAAATCAGAATCAGACATGGAAGAATTCTATGCGAACAAGCAAAATGAAGCAGAAGCATCAGAAGTATCTGAAGAAGAAAGCCATGATGAAGCAATCATTACCTCTGATTTGACAGCTGATGAATATGAAACAATTGCTTTTGAAGATAACAAAGAGGAAACAGAAACAAATACAGATCAAGAAGCTTAATGGAGCAAGGAGGCAAAGAGATGAAAAAAAGGAAGATCCCTTTACGCAAATCTGTGGTTTCAGGTGAAATGAAGCCCAAAAAAGAGATGATTCGAATCACCCGTTCAAAAGAAGGGGAAGTTTCGATCGATCCGACTGGAAAGATGCCTGGACGAGGAGCGTATCTCGCTTTAGAGCCTGAAGAAGTCCAGCAAGCTTGGGATAAAAAGATTCTGGATCGTGTACTAGAAACCACACTGACAGATGAATTTTATCAAGAACTGTTAGAGTATGTGAGCCATCAAAAAGCTCGGAAAGAACTGTTCAACCAATGAATGAAGCCAACCGGTCAAAAGCCATGAATCTTTTAGGTCTAGCAATGCGAGCTGGCAAGCTCGTAACAGGCGAAGAGCTGACAGTAGCAGACATCCGCAAAAGCAAAACCAAATGTGTATTCGTTGCTGCAGATGCCAGCGAGAATACTCGGAAAAAAATAAAAGACAAAAGCTCCTACTATCAAGTCCCTTGCTACGATCTGTTTTCACAAATGGAACTCGCGCAAGCATTAGGCAAACCAAGGAAAGTCGTTGGGGTACTAGACAACGGATTTGCCAAGAAGATGAAGGAGTTAATTGAAGGTTAGGAAGGTGATTGCATGGGAAAAAAGAGAATCTATGAACTAGCAAAAGAACTCAATAAATCCAGTAAAGAAATCGTTGATCAAGCACAGCACCTAGGTATTGATGCCAAAAATCATATGGGTTCTCTTACAGGAGACGATGAGAAGAAGCTGCGCCAAGCTTTTGACAACAAAGCTGTTCAGAAACAAAACACTCAAAAGCCAAGCCAAAAACCAGTCAACCAGATAAAACCAGAGCATCAAAACACACAACAGAATAAAAAAAGCCGCAACTATCAAGAGCAGAAACGCGGTCAAGGGAGCGGTCAAGTGAACCAAGGAAAAAATCAAACACAAAACAATCAAGGGAAAACAACCCAAAGTAAAAATAATCAGCCAAACAAAAACACCCAAGCAAATAAACCAGCCAACAAGCCGGCGAATAAACCTGCAAACAAACCTGCCCAATCAAACAAAACAGGTCAAACTGCCCAAACTGGACAAGCAGGACAAAATAACCGCAGCAATCAAACTGGCGGTTCAAACAACCAAAAACGTAATAATAACAATCGCGGGAACTTCAACAATAACAACCGCAACAGATACAACAAAAAAGGGAAAAAAGGCAAACAGCAAACATCAAATAAACCTGCTGTACCGCCACGTAAATTCCGTGAACTACCTGATGTATTAGAATATACAGAAGGCATGAACGTTGCGGAAATCGCGAAAAAAATCCACCGTGAGCCAGCTGAAATCATCAAAAAACTCTTCATGCTTGGCGTAATGGTCAACCAAAACCAAGCATTGGATAAAGATACGATCGAGATCCTTGCAACAGACTACGGTATGGAAGCACAAGAAAAAGTACAAATCGATATTGCAGATATCGACAAATTCTTTGAAGCTGCAGAAGTTGATCCAGATAAATTAGTTTCTCGTCCGCCGGTTGTCACAATCATGGGACACGTCGACCACGGGAAAACAACATTGTTGGATACACTGCGTCATTCACGTGTAACAAGCGGAGAAGCTGGCGGAATCACTCAGCATATCGGTGCTTACCAAATCGACATCGACGGCAAACCAATCACTTTCTTAGATACACCAGGACATGCGGCCTTTACAAGTATGCGTGCCCGCGGAGCAAGTATCACAGATATCACGATTTTAGTTGTTGCCGCTGATGACGGTGTAATGCCTCAGACAATTGAAGCGATCAACCATGCGAAAGCAGCCAACGTTCCAATTATCGTTGCTGTTAATAAAATCGATAAACCAGGTGCAAATCCACAACATGTGATGCAAGAATTAAGTGAATACGAATTGATTCCAGAAGCATGGGGCGGAGAAACGATTTTTGTTGAGATCTCAGCGAAATTCGGCCAAAACATCGAAGAATTGCTTGAAATGATCCTATTAGTGGCAGAAGTAGAAGATCTAAAAGCAGATCCAACACAACGCGCAATCGGAACAGTTATCGAAGCACGTCTTGATAAAGGTAAAGGACCTGTGTCAACATTGCTTGTCCAAGAAGGAACATTGCATGTTGGTGACCCAATCGTTGTCGGTAATACGTATGGACGTGTCCGTGTAATGACAAACGATCTTGGCCGCCGCGATAAAGAAGCAGGACCAGCAACGCCAGTAGAAATCACTGGATTGAACGATGTCCCTCAAGCAGGTGACCGTTTCGTAGTCTTCGAAGACGAAAAAACAGCACGTGCAGCAGGTGAAGAACGTGCAAAACGTGCGTTATTGGAAAACCGTGCTGCAAGCAGCCGTGTTACATTGGACAACTTGTTTGAAAGCTTGAAAGAAGGCGAGTTGAAAGAAGTCAACGTCATCATCAAAGCCGACGTTCAAGGTTCAGCAGAAGCATTAGCAGCCTCACTTAAGAAAATCGAAGTTGAAGGCGTGCGTGTGAAAATCGTCCATTCAGCTGTAGGTGCAATCAATGAAAGTGACGTAACTCTTGCAGCAGCAAGTAATGCGATCATCATCGGATTTAACGTACGTCCTACACCTCAAGCAAAAGCGCAAGCAGAAGCTGAAGAAGTAGACATTCGTTTACACCGTATCATCTACAAAGCAATCGATGAAATCGAAACAGCGATGAAAGGAATGCTTGACCCAGAATACGAAGAAAAAATCACTGGTCAAATGATCGTACGTGAAACATTCAAAGTATCTAAAGTCGGCACGATCGCTGGTGCGTATGTAACAGAAGGCTATATCCGCAGAGACAGCGGTGTCCGTGTGATCCGTGACGGTATCGTTATCTATGAAGGCCAATTGGCAAGCTTGAAACGTTTCAAAGATGACGTGAAAGAAGTCAAAATGGGTTATGAATGCGGTGCTATGATCGAAAAATTCAATGACATCAAAGTTGACGATATCATTGAAGGCTTCGTGATGGAAGAAATCAAAAAAGACTAATATCTAAGGGAGGTTCCTCGATATGGCAAATTATCGCGACCGTCGAGTTGGTCAAGAAATCTTAAAAGAAGTCAATGCGATCCTGCGTAAAAAAGTGAGAGATCCTCGTGTGCAAGATGTAACGATCACTGATGTACATGTGACCGGCGATCTTCAACAAGCAACGATCTATTACAGCATCCTTTCTGACTTAGCATCTGAAAAGAAAAAAGCGCAAGAAGGATTGGATAAAGCAAGCGGATTGATTCGCCGCGAATTAGGAAGTAAATTAAGTCTCTACAAGACACCTGAATTGACTTTCGAATTAGACGAGTCAGTCGGATATGGCAATCATATCGATGAATTGCTTCGCGACTTGAACAAAGACTAATCAAAAAAGACTGCAACCCCTGCGAGAGCGGGGGTTGCGGTCTTTTTTTGTTTTATTAAAATTAGATATTTCAAAATTATTTATTCCGAAAAGCGAAAGAATAAGCAATAAAAAAACAGAAAACCTTATCAAACAGATAAAGCACTCTGTTCTTTTATACATTGCAAGTTGTTTAGCGGTAAATCATCCGCCGTAACACTTGGAGCAAGGAGTCAGACCACGAGCTAAAGCTTCGTCTAAAGTAGCTGGGGTATAAGTACCATTGCCGCATTTGTGCGTATGATATTTCGAACCAGTTGGCGTAACGTAAACAGTCTGTTCATTGTTTTGCTGTTCTAATTGCGCTTGTTCTTGTTCTTGCTGTGCTTCTGCCGCTTGTCTCGCTTGCTCTTGTGCAGCCGCTTCTTGCTGTCGTTGTGCCTCTGCTGCTTCATTCGCAGTAATTGTCGCGTTGATAGAGGCTAACCTGTTTGACAAATCTTGATTACTTTCTGGCAGAGCTTGGACAGCGCTAGCTGCAGCATTGTAGTTTTCTCTGGTAGGTGCTGCTTCCGCTTGTTGGACTGCCTGATTTGCTTCCGCTGTTTTTTGATTAATCTCAGCTTGTTTTTGTTCTTCTTCTTTTTGGCGGCTTTCCTCAAGTGCTTGCTGCTTTTCTTGTGCTTCTTTTTCTTGGCTTTCTGTTTCAGAGGTATCTGTGGACTCAATCGTAGTTTCTGTTGTTTCCGAAATCGTTGTTGTTGATTGAGAAGTGCTGTCTGCTGATTCAGCGGTTGAAGAAGCAGAACCGCATGCACTTAAAAGCAAACCAGCTGCCATCATCAATACCAATAATCTTTTCTTCATCTAAATTTCCTCCTCGGGTAAAAAGATAACGTTTTCATAAAATAGTTTTCAATTATCTTTTTACTTGTTATAATAAAGTCGTAAAAAATGACTGCCGAGGAAACTTGGAAAAAAGACCTGTGTGGCTGCACAGGTCTTTTGTTTTACCAGAAAACGATTCATTTTTATTATATACTATCCGAGTTAAAAAAGCTTTTAATCTACATATTACTTCTTTATTTCACAGAACCCGAAGTAATCCCCTCGACATAATATTTTTGCATATAGATAAAGAGTAGAGTGATCGGGATCGCAATCAGGACACAGCCGGCAGTGAAGGCCATAAAGTAGGTATTCGCTGTCGATTTAGTCATCATCGAATATAACCCGATCGCAACAGTGTAATTTTTAACACTATCTCCCATGATGATCCGAGCAAAAATAAAATCCATCCACGGCACCATAAAAGCGATCATAGCAGTATAAACGATGATTGGTTTAGACAAAGGCAGCGTGATTTTCGTAAAAATCTGCCACTTGTTTGCGCCATCAAGCATAGCCGATTCATCTAACGCTAAAGGAATCGTGTCAAAGAATCCTTTTGCTACATAAAACGTAAGAGCTGCACCGGCAGAATAGACCAGTATCAATGCCAATAATGTTTGAGTAAGATCTAAGGCTTTTAGAATATAATAGATAGCGATCATACTCATAAAACCAGGAAACATATTTAAAACCAAAGCAAGTTTCAAGAAAGGCTGACGCAATTTGAAACGCAGGCGAGAAAGTGCATAAGCCATTGCAATCGTGATGAATGTCGATAAAAGACAAGTGACGACTGCAACAAAAAGGGTGTTAAAAAACCAGCGGACAAAAGGATAACTGCCGGAAGCATCTGTCAAAAGTTTCGTATAGTTATCTAAGGTAAAACTTTTTGGGATGATGTAAGGAACAAACGCGCCGCCTTCCTCACGAAAACTTGTCAAAATAATCCAAAAAATCGGAAATAGCCAAATGATCGACAGAACGATCAAAATCGCGTAAATCAAAAGCTGTGTTTGTTTTTTACCATTTCGATAACTTTTCTTTTTTGTTGTTTCCATCTATTGCGCCCCCTTGTAAGAATTCGTTCGAGTATAAGCAGCCAAACTAAAGATCGCTGATAGGATAAAGATCAAGATACCGATTACAGATGCTAGATTGTAGTCCATTTTATTGACTGTCAGATTATATAACCAAGTAACTAATAGGTCAGTAGAACCTGCACCATAAAAGTTTGAATTTGTCGGTCCGCCGCCAGTTAAAAGGAAAATCACATTGAAATTATTGATATTTCCGATAAATTGCTGGATCAATGCAGGTGTCATCACAAATAAAATCTGCGGAAAAGTAATCGCACGAAAGATTTGGAATTTGCTGGCGCCGTCGATTTCCGCTGCTTCAATTTGGTCACGATCCAAATTTTGGATAATTCCTGTAGAAACCAGCATAGTAGCAGGGATGCCAATCCACATATTGACAAAGATAACAGTGATTTTTGCATAAAGAGGATCAGTCAGGAAAGGAATTGCCCGCTCGATCCAGCCCCAATTTTCCAGCAACGTGTTGACTGGCCCAGCGTCATTCAGCAAATTACGCATGATAAGCAGTGAAACGAACTGCGGAACAGCCATCGTGATAACGAAAATCGTCCGCCACACTTTTTTGTATTTGATGCCTTTTGCGTTGATCAATAATGCAAGAATAATACCAAATAAGAAACAAGTAAGTGTCGCGAAAATCGCCCATGTTAATGTCCAGCCTAATACTGGAAAGAAAGTAGAAGCCATGTTTCCGGTGATCACATTTGCAAAGTTGCTGAAACCAACCCAAGTAAAAAGATTTTTCGGCGGCAAATGCTGATGATCATAATTTGTAAAAGCAATCGAAATCATGTACAAAAGAGGCAGGATAGTAAAGAATAACACACCCAAAAGCGGGATTGTCATCAACGTTGTATGGAACCGTTCATTGACTAAACTGACAAGATCATCTTTGAGTGTAGGGATCTTTGTACCTGCTTGTTTCAATTCGTAGATATTTCGTGCGCTTTTAAGATTGATTACATATAAAACAATTAGCAGAATACACACTAAAATAGCGGCAATCCCAAACAAAAGGATCAGCATGGAATTATCGCCAGCTTGAAGAATATCGATTCCCAGCGCTTCATCATAGATCAATCCTTGTTTATTTGTACCAAGCGTTTGGAGCATGGATAAGGCATGATAGCCGTTAATGACGAACCAAGTAATAAAACCGATTTGGGCACCTAAAAAAATCAGTCCTTTTACAATTTGTTTGTTGGCTAGGTTTGCTGCACCCATGATCAAAAAAGATAGTTTTTCAGGAATGCCGCCTTTTCTGAATAATTCTCTAAATGTGATGTGGTGTCTATCGTTTCGTTTGAACATCTGTCTTCACCTTACTTTCATTTTAAAAAAGAAAACACTGCTGTTTTTTCAACCCTTGTTCTCATCAGAATGTGAGATATGCTGAATCTAAGTAAAAAGTGTGTGGGGCTGATCTAAGCCCCGCACACCAATTTTGCGAAATAGAACATCGTACTTTTCTAAGAAAAGCTCAAAATAGCTTCCTTATTTAGAGATATCTTGGACAAGTTTATCTAAGCGGTCTGCATAATCAGAAGCTGGGATATTACCTTTATAAACATCATTGATCACAGCATCCATTTGCGGCCAGAAAGAAACCATTTCCGGTAATTTAGGCATTACGACAGAGTGATCAGAATCAGACATTTCAATAACAGCTTGTGCAACTTCGTCTGACTGTACTTTATCCGATTCTTGTACTTCTTTGTTTGAAGGGACAACACCGTTTTCTTCAAATTGGACTTCTTGTGTTTCTTTGTTACTTAAAAATTCAGCTAACGCCATCGCAGCTAGCGGCGATTTTGTTTGTTGGTTAACACCGTAAACTCTAACTCCTAAGAAAGCTTTCATTTGTTTTGCGCCGCTGCCGAAGTCGATGGTTGGATAAGCAGCTGCACCCATATTTTCTCCAAGGGCTTTTTCGACATCATTTTTTGACCAAGGTCCTGACAAGAAAGCGTCTGTTTGACCAGATTGCAAGTTAGACAATGCGGACTCATTGGATTGGATAACGCCAGAATTTTCACGTTGTTTTGCAATCCATTCTAGAACTTGGACACCGTTTTCGTTATTGAAGTTTGTTCCTTGCAAATCCTCGCCATTTTCGCCGTATAAGACATCACCGTTACTCATGAAAAGAGGAGTGAAGATATAGTTTGCACCTTCTTCCGCGAAGTTTGTGCCTAGTTTTCCTTTAGAAGTTAAGGTTTCCCAAGATTTGATATCGTCTTCTGAAAGGGTCGATTTATTGTAGTAAAGAACTTGTGATTCAACACCATAAGGATAGCCGTAAATACGATCTTTCCAAGTAACAGCTTCAACAGAGGTATCGACATTTTCTTCTTTGATCGTTTCGACTTGTTTTGTTCCGATTGGATAAAGAAGTCCGGCCTCAGCCATTTGTCCAATTTGATCATGCGGCATCATAAAAACATCTGCTGCTTTTTCCGGATCTTTTGAAACATCTGCTTTTGCATCAGCAGAAGAACCGGCTTTCACTGTTACTTTTACGTCTGGATACTTTTCTTCAAATTTTTCGACTTGTCCTTTGATTGTTTCCATATGTTCAGTATCTATCCAAAGGTTCAAATCTCCTTTGACTTCCGCTGATGAACTTGAAGAAGGCTCCGCAGCACTGTCATTTTCGCTGCTGCCGCAAGCTGCAAAGGCTAGGGCGGTCATACCTAACACTCCGCCGCTGATAATCAATCTTTTCCAATTTGTTTTCATTTCTTTTCCTCCTAGAAATATAATGATTCCGCTTACATGTATATTATGCAACCGATTGCGCAAATAGTCAACGATGTTTTGTTCTGCTTTTATTTTTATAACAAATATCTGTAGTATAGAAAGGACAAAAAAGTTAAAAAGACTATATTGTACTAGTCATTTTGGATGGGCTAAAAGTGGGCAGAAATAAGGTTTATTCGTTAAAATAGAAACAATCTAATGTAGAGTAAGAAAATAACAAAACTTTTTTCTTATATAAAGATTGGAGCACATACTTTTTCTCTCTTTTAAAGAGACCATGAGAATTAGGGAGAGAAATGGTTTATACCAATAGCAAAGCATTTGAGGTTTTTTGTTAGTATTTTTTCAAAGTTTCTTTTATTTATAAAATGTAAAGCAACCGGTTGCGAAAAATGTGTTGAAAACGGTTTTTTGTTGTGCCATAATGAACACGACTTGACTATAAAGAAAAGAGGTTTGAGAAAAATGATTATTTCAGCAATCTATCATCGTCCAGACAGCGAATACGCTTATTTGTATAAAAAAGATTTGATGCATGTGCGTATACGAACAGCAAAAGGAGATGTGGTACAAGCTGCTTTGATCCATGGTGATCCGTATACTATCCATCAAGAGAATTGGTTTGAACAAGCAACGGAAATGAAAAAATATCTATCTACTGAACTTCATGATTATTGGATCATAGAGCTTACTGAGCCGTTTCGTCGGATGGCGTATGGTTTTCGTTTAACTGGGGAAGACGGTACAACTATTTTTTATGGCGATCGAGGAGTGTTTCCAGATGAACAGATGTATTTGGAAATGGCTAATAATTATTTCCGTGTTCCTTATTTTCATGAAATTGATCGTTTCAAGGCGCCAGAATGGGTAAAACAAACGATTTGGTACCAGATTTTTCCTGAACGATTTGCGAATGGCGACCCTGAAAATGATCCAGAAGATACCTTGGCGTGGGGATCAAAGAATCCAGACAGACAAGATTTTTTCGGCGGAGATCTTCAAGGTGTGCTTGATCATTTAGATCATTTTACTGACCTTGGTATCAATGGCTTATATTTTTGTCCGGTTTTTACAGCAACTTCCAACCACAAATATGACACAATTGATTATTTCGACATTGATCCGGCTTTTGGCGATAAAGAATTATTCAAGAAACTTGTCACAGAATGTCATAAAAAAGGAATCAAAGTGATGCTTGATGCAGTCTTTAATCACATGGGCGACTTTTCACCTCAATGGCTGGATGTCGTAGAAAACGGAGCCGATTCTCCTTACGCCGAATGGTTCCATATCCATGAATTCCCTGTTTCTTATAAAGAAGGAAATGATTTTGAAGAAGCACAAGATATTACGTATGATGTGTTTGCGTTTACGCCTCACATGCCTAAATTGAATACAGCCAATCCAGAAGTACAAGAATACTTATTGTCGATTGCTCGTTATTGGATTGAAGAATTTGATATCGATGCTTGGCGTTTAGATGTAGCGAACGAAGTAGACCATCATTTTTGGAAGAAATTCCGCCAAGTGTGTGATGAAACGAAAAAAGATTTTTATATTTTAGGAGAAATCTGGCACTCTTCTCAAAGCTGGCTTCAAGGAGACGAATTTAATGCAGTCATGAATTATGCCTATACAGATGCAATCATGGAGTATTTTGTTAAAGGAAAAATAACGATGGGAAAAATGATCTCAGAAATCAATAGTCAATTGATGATGTATCGAGATCAAACCAACCAGATGCAATTCAATGTCCTGGATTCTCATGACACGCCTCGCTTGCTGACAGAAGCAAAAGACGATAAAGTGTTAGTACAGCAAGTGTTAGCGTTTACGTATATGCAGCCGGGAGTGCCATGTATCTATTATGGAGATGAATTTGGGATGACAGGAGGAATGGACCCGGACTGCCGTAAATGTATGGTATGGGAACCAGAACAACAAGATCAAGAACTCTACAGCTATTTCAAACGATTGAACAACTTCAGAAAAAAATATCAAGAAATCTTATCTGAAGGTCAAGTTGAATGGCAAACAGCGGAAGAAAAAAACGGCTTGATTATCTTTACACGAAAAACATCTGTCGGACAAGTAACAGGATACTTCAACACAGGAAAAGAAAATCAGTCGATTAAAATCGAAGGAACCATTCAACTTGAAAGTTTTGTGCAAAAACAAGGAGAGAACATCGAGTTAGCACCAAAAGGATTTGTGATTGCAAGTGTGGAAAAAAGTGAGGAGCAGGGGTGAGTTCTTATATGGACTTAAAGCAAAATGCTGAGTTTACAACCTCTAAAAACGGTATTTTCTCAGTTGATCCTCGGC
>KE351686.1:312200-337330 GCA_000415185.1 Enterococcus faecalis 13-SD-W-01 | reverse complement strand
TAAGCTTTCCAAAGTGAAAAACATGAAAAGTTGTTTTCCATTTGAAAAGAGTCTTAATGCTCGAATCAGGACACTGAGAAAACAACCTCTAAAAACGGTGTTCGTAAAGCTGACTTTCGGCATTAACTCAAAAATCTGCAAAACATGAAAAGCTGTTTCACAGATTTCTTCTTTAATGCTCAAGTCAAAACGCTTTACTCACAACCTCTACAGAAAGGAGTTTATTCTTTGAAAAAACTTTGGTGGCAAGACATCGTCGTTTATCAAATCTACCCTCGCAGTTTTATGGACACAAATGGTGATGGTATTGGTGATTTGCGAGGGATTATTGAAAAATTAGATTATTTAGAAAAACTTGGCATTGGCGCAATTTGGCTTTCCCCAGTTTATGAATCGCCGAATGACGACAATGGATATGATATTTCTGATTATGAGTCGATCATGGCTGAATTCGGAACGATGGCAGACATGGAGGAACTTATTGACGAAGCGAAGAAAAGAGACATTGCGATTATTATGGATTTGGTGGTAAACCATACATCGGATGAGCATCAGTGGTTTATTGAAGCAAAAAAAGGAAAAGACCAGCCGTTTCGTGACTATTACGTCTGGGCAGATCCTCAGCCTGATGGTTCGGCACCAAATAACTTAACTTCGATTTTTTCCGGTCCTGCATGGGAATACGATGAAACAAGCGGTCAATATTACTTGCATCTTTTTAGTAAAAAACAGCCGGATCTGAATTGGGCGAATGAAGAAGTACGACAAGCAGTCTATAAAATGATGAATTTTTGGATCGATAAAGGGATTGACGGTTTCCGCATGGATGTCATCGATTTGATTGGCAAGATCCCGTCCGAAAAAATAACAGGTAATGGTCCAAAACTCCATGAATATCTGCAAGAAATGAATCAAGCAACATTTGGCGAAAAAAACCTTCTGACCGTAGGCGAAACATGGGGCGCATCTCCAGAACATGCCAAGCTGTATTCGAATCCGCAACGTCAAGAGTTAAGTATGGTGTTTCAATTTGAGCATGTCGGTTTAGATGAAGAACCAGGGAAAAGCAAATGGGATCTAAGAAAATTATCCTTGCGGGACTTGAAAGAAGTTTTTAAAAAATGGCAAACAGAATTGGCGGATGAAGGATGGAATTCTTTGTTTTGGAATAACCATGATTTGCCAAGAATTATTTCGCGTTGGGGAAATGACCGCGAATACCGCGTACAAAGCGGAAAATTATTGGCTATTTTATTGCATATGATGAAAGGGACGCCTTACATTTATCAGGGAGAAGAAATCGGCATGATAAATCCAGTCGTTTATGATATCAGCGAAGTGACAGACATCGAAAGCCACAATTTTTATGCAGAACGTTTGGCGCAAGGATGGGAACCTGAACAATTGATCGAAGCCATCAATATCAAAGGCAGAGACAACGGGCGAACACCGATGCAATGGTCAGATGAAGAACAAGCTGGGTTTACTAAAGGAACACCTTGGATCGCTGTTCATCCAGATTACAAAGAAATCAACGTCAAAGCCGCTTTGGAAGATCCAAATTCACTATTTTATACGTACCAAAAATTGATCCAATTGCGTAAGGAAAACCAAATCATGGTGTGGGGAACATTTGAATTATTGGAAACAGAAGAGGAGATTTTTGCCTTTTATCGGAAGTATGAAGGAGAAACATGGCTGATCGTCAATAATTTTTCTAACGAAGCTCGTGCATTCTCTTTACCGGAAAAGAAACCAGCAGAAACAATTATCCAAAATTATCCAGGAAACATCACGACGCTGAAAGAACGTGTGCTGCAGCCGTGGGAATCCTTTGTTGTGAAAGTGGTGGAACGATGAAAAAAACATGGTGGGAAAATGTCGTAGGTTATCAGATTTATCCTCGAAGTTTTAAAGACACAAATGGAGATGGTACCGGGGATCTCAAAGGTGTTATAGAAAAATTACCTTATCTGAAAGAATTAGGTATCGATTTTATTTGGCTGAATCCAGTTTATCCGTCACCAAATGTAGATAACGGATACGACATCTCAGATTATCAAGATATCCAAGAAGAATTTGGAACACTAGCTGATTTTAAAGAATTATTGAAAAAAGCACATGATTCTGGTATCAAAATCATCATGGACTTGGTGGTGAACCATACGAGCGATCAGCATCCGTGGTTTATTGAAAGCCGCAAATCAAAAGATAATCCTTACAGAGACTATTATCATTGGCACGATGCTGAAGCAGATCGTCCGCCTAATGAGTGGCAAAGCTTTTTTGGCGGCTCAGCTTGGACATTTGACGAAAAAACAAAACAGTCTTATCTCCATGCATTTGCGCCCGAACAACCTGATTTAAATTGGAAAAATCCTAAAGTAAGAGAAGAAATCCACCAAATGATCCGCTGGTGGCTGGATATGGGGATCGACGGGTTTCGTTTAGATGCAATCAGTCATATCCAAAAAGAACCCTGGGAATTTCGAATTGAAGATAATCCATGGGCGCCCTTTATGAATGTTGAAGGAATTGAAGAATATATGCTGGAATTACGCGATATTTTCAATGAATATCCTATTATGACAGTCGGAGAAGCAAGTGGCGTATCCAGCAATAAAGCCTCGGCTTGGACATGTCCAGGTGAAAAAGGCTACATCGATATGATTTTTGAATTGGAACATCAAGTAAAGGAGGGCAAACCAGGAGAGGAACGAATCAATCTTTTAGGATTTAAAACAGTGCTTGCACGTTGGCAAAAAGATTTGGAAACCAATGGCTGGAATGCCCTTTACGTTGAAAATCATGATAATCCGCGGATCAACTCGATTTTAGGAAATGAAACGGCAAAATCAGCGAAAGCAATTGGGCTTATTTACTTCTTCTTAAAAGGAACACCATTTATTTATCAAGGACAAGAGCTCGGAATGACGAACTATCCTTTTACTTCTATTGATGAAGTGGATGCAAGTGATTCTCACAATCGGTATGAAATTCTTTTGAAAGAAGGCCATTCAAAAGAAGAAGCTTTAGCGCGTGTGACGCATTGGACGCGAGATCATTCCCGGACGCCGATGCAATGGACAGCGGAAAAAACAGGCGGATTCACAACTGGAAAACCATGGTTGACAATCAATCCCAATACAGCAGAAATAAATGCTGAAGCGCAGAAAAAAGAAGCAGATTCTGTGTGGCATTTTTATCAGGAAATGATCAAGATAAGAAAACAGGAATCCGCTTTTGCCCATGGGACATTTGATTTGATACTTGGAGATGACCCTGATATTTTTGCGTATTTACGTCGTTATGAAAATCAAGTATTCCTAGTACTAGCGAATATCAGCGGAAAAGAACGCAAAATTGCCCTGCATGAAGAATCGGTAAAGCAGGATTGGAAACTTATCCTAAGCAATACGGGATCAAAAACTATCGCTAAGGAAATGACGCTTGCTCCGTATGATGCCTTGTTATTCAAGGCTGTTTCAGCGACCCGCCAGGAAACTCCGAAACAGTCTTGTTAATCCAATAGACAAAACAAGAGAATTGTCTTTTCAACCTTGCAGTTTGATTCGATTGACTTTATGATAAAGTTTAAAAGTGTATAGTTGATCGAATCAAAAGCAGCGCGTGGAAAGGAAGAAACAGATGAAGATTTTAGTCATTGGAAGTGTATCGACTGATTTTGTCGTAACAACAACGGTTAAGCCAAAGCAAGGAGAAACAGTATTCGGAGAAGCGTTCGAAACTTCTTTTGGCGGAAAAGGGGCAAATCAGGCAGTCGCTGCAAGCCGATTAGATGCGAAAGTGGAAATGGCAGGATGTGTGGGACCTGATCTTTTTGGGGAAGAAATCATTGAAAACCTTCAAGCAAATAGTGTAGACACATCGAATATAGCAGTTGTTCCCCAAGCAGTTTCTGGTTCTGCTCATATCACGCTGCATCAAGGAGATAACAGTATCGTTGTTATTCCAGGAGCCAATAATGAAATGACGTTAGAACGGGTTTCAGCAATCAAAGAAAATATTCTGTCGTCTGATTTTGTCATTATTCAAAATGAAATTCCGCAAAAAACAAATGAAGCAATTATCGAATGGTGTTGGGAAAAGAAGATCCCGCTTTTGTATAACCCAGCGCCTGCGCGGGAAATCCGAGAAGAACTTCTGGCTAAAACCACTTATTTCACACCAAATGAGCATGAGTTTAAAGCACTGTTCCCTAATCAGCGCCGTCAAGATATCTTGAAAAAATACCCAAATCAGCTCATCATTACTTTAGGAGCAGAAGGAGCTGTTTTTCATAATGGCGAAAAAGAAGTACTGGTTCCTGCGTATCAAGTAACACCAGTTGATACGACAGGTGCAGGTGATACGTTCAATGGTGCTTTAGCAGCCAAGTTATTGGAAGGGGCAAAGCTGGAAGCTGCTATCCGTTTTGCAAATCAAGCTGCGGCCATTTCGATCCAAAGGTTTGGTGCCCAAGGCGGGATGCCGACAAGAGAACAAGTGAGAAGATTTTTCGAATCAATGTAAGAAACATCCGCGAAAGAGAAAAATTTCGCGGTTTTTTTGTATCTATCCATTTGGCTAAACTTAAAATTCAAGCAAATAATCAGAAATGCTTATTAGGTTTCAATTAGAAGCATCTGCGCTAGAATAAGAGTAAGAATGAAAAGGAGTGTTATATATGGATTATTCTAGTAAAGAATACTTTGATAAAATGACTGCTTGGTGGCGTGCTGCCAATTATCTTTCTGTCGGACAACTTTATCTTAAAGATAACCCCTTGCTGAAACGTACATTGAAACCAGAAGATGTCAAAAAACATCCAATCGGTCATTGGGGAACGATTCCGGGACAAAACTTTATTTATGTCCATTTGAACCGAGTCATCAATAAATATGATTTGAACATGTTTTATATCGAAGGACCAGGACATGGCGGACAAGTCATGGTCTCAAATGCTTATCTAGACGGAAGTTATACCGAGATTTATCCAGAAGTTACTGAAGATGAGACAGGAATGCAAAAATTATTCAAACGATTTTCGTTTCCTGGAGGCATTGCTTCCCATGCAGCACCAGAAACACCAGGTTCTATCCATGAAGGCGGAGAACTTGGCTATTCACTTTCACACGGTGTCGGAGCGGTCTTAGATAATCCAGAAGTTATTTCTGCTGTCGTGATTGGCGATGGTGAAGCAGAAACAGGTCCTTTAGCCGGCAGCTGGTTCTCAAATGTTTTTATCAATCCAGTAACAGATGGCGCTGTTTTGCCGATCCTTCATTTAAATGGTGCAAAAATAGCCAATCCAACGATTTTGGCACGTAAATCAGATGAAGAATTGACTAATTACTTTAACGGGCTTGGCTGGGAACCTTTCTTTATTGAAGGAAATGACCCAGAAAAATTAAATCCTGTTATGGCTGAAAAAATGGATCAAGCAATCGAGAAAATCAAATCGATCCAAAAAGAAGCTCGTATGAAATCAGCAGCAGAAGCAGGGATGCCGAAGTGGCCGGTATTGATCGTACGTACGCCAAAAGGATGGACAGGACCAGAAGAATGGGATGGGGAACCAATCGAAGGCACCTTCAGAGCACACCAAGTACCAATTCCTGTAGACCAAGAACATATGGATCACGCAGATGCTTTACTTCGTTGGTTAAAATCCTATGAACCAGAGAAATTATTTGATGAACAAGGCTGTCTTTTCGAAGAAATCAAACAAATCGCGCCAACTGGTGACCAAAGAATGGCAAAAAATCCTATTACTAACGGTGGGATCAATCCGAAACCGCTGATTTTGCCAGAATGGAAAAACCATGCGCTGCAATTTGAAAGACCAGGATCAGTAACAGCGGAAGATATGACGGAACTTGGTAAATTCGTTCGCGACATTATCGAGAAAAATCCAGACAATTTCCGCATATTTGGTCCAGATGAAACAAAATCAAATCGATTGAATCAAGTCTTCAAAGCGACAAATCGTCAATGGATGGAAAAAATCGAGCCAGAAAATGACGAATGGCTTTCACCTTCTGGACGCGTCATTGACAGTCAGCTATCGGAACACCAAGATGAAGGATTCTTGGAAGGCTATGTTTTGACTGGACGTCATGGATTCTTTGCAAGTTATGAATCATTCTTGCGGGTCGTTGATTCTATGCTGACCCAGCACTTCAAATGGATGCGGAAATCACACGATCTTTCTTGGCGTAACGAATATCCTTCATTGAATCTCATTGCCAGCTCGACCGTTTTCCAACAAGATCACAATGGATATACTCATCAAGATCCAGGGATATTGACACATTTGGCAGAAAAAAAGGCGGAATTTATTCGTGAATATTTGCCAGCAGACGCAAATACATTGCTCGCAGTCATGGATAAAGCATTTCGCTCGTCAGAAAAAATCAATTTGATTATCTCTTCCAAACATCCCCGGGCTCAATTTTACTCAGCGGAAGAAGCAGAGATCTTAGTGAATGATGGGTTGAAGATCATTGACTGGGCTTCGACAGCAAAAGATGAGGAACCTGAGTTGGTGATTGCCGCTGCAGGAACAGAATCCAACTTAGAAGCATTAGCTGCTGTTACTTTGTTGTTAGAAGAATTCCCAGAAATAAAAATCCGCTTCATTAATGTCGTAGATTTATTGAAATTGCGTCATCCAAGTCAAGATCCTCGCGGGTTGAGTGATGAAGAATTTGATCGATATTTTACCAAAGATAAACCGATCTTGTTTGCTTTCCACGGGTATGAAACACTGGTTCGTACGATTTTCTTTGATCGTCATAACCACGATTTGATGATCCATGGCTACAAAGAAAACGGCGATATCACGACACCATTTGATATGCGTGTAGTGAATGAACTCGACCGTTACCATTTGGCAAAAGATGCAGCTTTAAAAATCAAAGGTGCACAAGCAGAAAAATTTGCAGAAAAAATGGATCAAAAATTACAAGAACACCATGATTATATCCGTGAAAATGGGATTGATCTGCCAGAAGTATTGGATTGGGAATGGAAAAATCTTGATCAATAAAACAAGAAACTTTAAACCCCGCAAACATTTTTTTGTTTGCGGGGTTTGTATTAGGAAGGAAGGCTTTCTTTTACATTTTCTTGATTGAAATAATTCATTTTGTGGATCGTCTGTGACAAATAATGCCATTCCGCGCTGGTAGGGATATAGGAGAGATGGACAGTTTTACAAGGTAAGGTTTCTACCGGCAAATCATAATTGCAGACCACCAGATCAATTCCTTTTTTCTCAATCAGCTGTTCCGTGATCACTTTTTCAAAATGATATTCTGCAGAGACATTTTCTGTCAGTAACTGTTTGCTGGATTGGACGAGATAGTCATCATAGCCAGCTTCGCCTTGGAAAGAAAAAAGGATTCGAAGCTCTTTTTTTCGTGGTTTAATGAGAATCGAGAGATGAAGTATCGTCAAAGTAACAGCTGCATCTTCAAGGTGACGAATCGGAAACAGCTGTTTTGGAACAGCTAGCTGCAGTCGCTCATACCAGAGTGAATACACTTGATGATTGCTTTCTTTGATAAACTTTTTCAAAGGAAAAGAAACTTGTTCAAATTGAGGCGACAGCTGATTCAAAAAATAAAGATTATTCAAAAAAGCTCGGATTTTTTCCAATGAATCATCTTCAAACAGCTCTGCTGGAAAAATAGTTTCTAAAAACCTTGATATGATTTTATCGATTTTCGGTGATACTTCGCGATGATAGATGTACTTTGTTTCTTCATCCACCGTCTGGCTTTCGCTGTACGAAACACAATGCAGACAAATGAGATAGCACCAAATGCCCTCTTCCAGTGCAGGGGTATCCGTTGTGAAAAAATAACTAAGAAAAAAGCGAAATGTTTTGTAAAAGAGATGAAATCGATCTTGCTGACAAACTTCCTTGGTTAGTTTTTTATCTAAAGTAATGAAATTTTTGTGAGCCAACCGTTTTTTTATGACCATCATCCAAATGGCTGCTCGAAAATGACTGATATGTAATTGCGGCAATCCGGCTTTTTGAATCGATAAAAGCATTTCAATATACGTTTCTGTATCCATATCTTCAGGATTTGATCCAGTAAATGATTCTCGGAAATCAGAATAAAAAGTGAACAGAAAAAAGCGGATGTCTGATTCTTTGCCGACAAAATCCAAATCTGTCGTAGAAATGGAAATACAATATGTTTTCAATACTTGGTTAAGGTGATGGATCACTCTGCGCAATGTATTAGAAGATAGAAACAAGAATTCTGCGGCATGATCAAAAGAGCAGAGTTTGCGATGAAAAATGTTATCGATCACTTGAAAGGCAAGCGTCTCTTTTGCAAGCTGTGCTAAACAAGAATCTACTGAGACTGAATCAGAAACTCTTAGTTCACAGCCTTCGCGATCACGCCAAATAATTTGGATATTTTCAGGTAATGAACTATTTAATAAATGGATATCGCTGCGTAAAGTTGGGGCAGAGCATTCCAATTCACGAGCAAGTTCAGTCGTAGAGACGGGTATATGCGCATGATTTAAATAATGGAGGATCTGAATCTGTCTTTTGAACTGTTTGTTTTCTTGAAGTGTAAAAAATAAATTTTCCAAGATCCTGCTCCTGTCTGTTGTTTTTCTGTGTATAAAATAGTTCTTATATATCCATAATAATACATAAAGGTCGTTGTTATCTAATGAAACACTGATTATTTTATTTTTTGAGCAGAAAATGAAGGAATAAATAAAAAAACAGCAGAAAAGACTGGATGAAAATCCAGTCTTTTCTGCTGTTTTGGGGAAGTGAAAAACAATCTATTTACCTGTGAGCCACCCAAAAATCCAATCAAAGGGTGCAAAGAAAAGATCTTCCATAATTACCCCTCCTTATGCAAAGTAGAATAACACGTATTCGATTTACGTAACGATGAATTTTGTTACGTTTTGATGTCCAACATGCTAAAAACATTTCTCAAGAAGGAAAAAGCAAGTTATAGGAAGACAAAAATAGCAGGATCTTATTGGGCTGTGTTATAATGGTTCAGTTAAAAAGAATAGAAATGAGGAACAATGAATGGAAGGTCTACTGCCTTTATGGAAAGAGCGGGGCATGACAAGCCACGACTGTGTTTTTAAATTAAGAAAAATCGTACATACAAAAAAAATCGGGCATGGAGGTACTCTTGATCCCGACGTTGACGGCGTGTTACCGATCTGCATCGGAAAAGCAACAAAAGTCATCGAATATTTGATGGATTCTGGGAAAATCTATGAAGGCGAGATCACATTAGGCTACAGCACGACAACAGAAGACAAATCCGGTGAGACTGTAGAAGAAAAAGCTGTTGCTTCACCTTTGTCCGAAGAAATGATCGACGAAGCAATGCAAATTTTTGTCGGAGAAATCACCCAGATCCCGCCAATGTATTCCGCAGTAAAAGTCAACGGTAAACGTTTGTATGAATACGCGCGCAATAATGAAGAAGTCGAGCGGCCAAAACGCAAAGCGATGATCTATGAATTCAATCGGACAAGTGAACCGATTTGGAATCAAGAAAAAGGAACCATGTCTTGGCGTTTCCAAGTCGTTTGCGGCAAAGGAACCTATGTCCGCACATTGGCTGTCGATACGGGCGCAAAACTAGGCTATCCCGCCCACATGTCAGATTTGACCCGAACAGCGAGTGCCGGTATGTCAAAGGAACAAGCGTTGACATTGCAGCAAGTCCAAGAATACATGGATAATGGGACATTAGAAGAACATCTTTTGCCGATAGAACAGGGCGTGGCTCGTTTCCCAAGAGTCGATATCGATAAACCAACATGGGAAAAAGTCAAAAACGGTATGCGTTTGGATTATACAGTGTTTGGTTTGGAACAAATGCCAGAAGAGGAAATCGCATTATTTTATCAAGAAAAAGTAGTCAGCATCTATCAGCCAAATCCTAAAGAAAAAAATAAACTGAAACCAAGTAAAGTTTTAAGAACCGAGGTTTAATCATGAAAATCATAAAAATCAGACATCCATATGATAAAAAAGATATCCCAGAAGACGATGTTGTTTTAGTGTTAGGTTTTTTTGACGGTGTACATCGCGGTCATCAAGAAGTTGTCTCAATTGGACGAAAAGCAGCAGACGAAAAAGGACTAAAACTTGCAGTAATGACATTCAATCAGCACCCGTCTATCGTATTCAAAAAAATCAATCCTGATCATGTGAAATATTTGACGACTTTGGAACAAAAAGAAGAAAAGATAGCGCGTCTAGGTGTTGATTATCTGTATGAGGTCGATTTTACTTCTGCTTTTGCCAGCCTGCACCCACAAGAATTCGTTGATCAATATATCGTTGGTTTACATGCCAAAGTTGCTGTCTCAGGCTTTGATTATACGTATGGACCAAAAGAAATCGCTGATGTGGCACACTTGCCTGAATATGCGAAAGATCGGTTTGAGATCATCACCGTCGAAAAGAAAGCAGCAGAAGGCGAAAAAATCAGTTCCACAAGAATCCGTCATGCGTTGGATGAAGCCAATATGGAAGAAGTCACAGAACTCATGGGTTGTGTTTATGAAATCGAAGGTGTCGTCGTCCACGGGGATGCTCGAGGGCGTCTGCTTGGATTCCCGACAGCAAATGTCAAAGTCAAGAATACAACACATCTGCCGAAAGAAGGCGTGTATACTTCTGAGATCAAAGTTGGTGAAAAATGGTACCCAGCTATGGGATCTATTGGGCATAATGATACGTTTGGCGAAGGCAGAGAGCTGACGGTTGAATTGTATATTTTGGACTTCCATCAAGATATCTATGGCGAACATGTTGCTGTGCGTTGGAACCATTTTTTGAGAGAACAAGAGAAATTTGAAAGTGTCGAAGCATTGATTGCTCAATTGAAGCAAGACGAAAAAGAGACAGCAGCATATTTCGAGAATAAATAGTCTTGAGAAATCGTTCATTGCTGAGTAAAATTTCAAAGCACGAAACAATAAAAAACTGATTATTCAGAGCCGCTCTTAAAGTTCAGATGACTTTTAAGAGAACGCTTAGGAATAATCAGTTTTTTGTTATTTGAAATAGCCAGGATTTTTTTCAACAACCATTTCTTGTTCTGAAAGCATCATATGGAGATGGACAGACGTTAGAAAATCTGCTTCTTCGGTATTTTTTGAAACTAATGCTTGGAAGAGTTGGAGGTGCTGAGCCAAAATCGTGTCCCAACGCAAGCCTTCTGTTTTGATGCGAAGCCAGCGGAACCGTTCCAAATGTGTATTGTTATGTTCTAACCAACGCCAAACTTCTTTTCTTCCAGCAATCTCAAAGCATGTAGCATGGAATAAATTGTCTGTATGGAAAAAAGCACGTTCGTCTTTTTTTGAAACAGCTTTTTCTTGTTCTTCGATGATCGTCCGCAGCACAGTCTCAAGACGCGGATCCATTTTTGCGCAGCATTCCATCATGATTTTTCGTTCCAGCTGTTCCCTGACGAAGCGGGCATTTTTAGCCGAAACAAGATCGACTTGAGAAACGTAGGTCCCACTTTGCGGAATCGTGTAAACAAGTTCCTGTTGTCTTAATTGGATCAAGGATTCTCTAATCGGTGTCCGTCCAATATGAAGCATATCTTCTAATGATTTTTCAGAAATCTTTTTGCCAGGTTCCAAGTCAGCGTAAATGATTTTTTTTCGTATGGCTTGATAGGCTTGTTCCTGCAAACTGTTTGTCGTCAAGAAATCTACTCCTTCCAACTGTTATTCAATTCATTATAGCAGAAAAAAACATCGTCTAACTAATATATTAGAAAACGGGCTGTTTATTCTAATATAGCAAGTGTTATCAAAAATATTCGTTGACAAGCTGATTGTACCTACATATAATACAAGTGGAAAAATGAATCTGATATATCAGTTAGAGGAGGGAAAGACATGATTGATTTAAAGAACTGGCAAGATTCTGTCGACGAACTTAAACGGCACCAAGTGGTATTACCAGTCTTTGATACAACTTCTGTCAGAAATCAAGGCAAGAAAGCACCGGTTTGGCTCCATTTCGGCGGCGGTAATCTGTATCGAGGTTTTCATGCAGAAATCGCCCAGAGTCTCGCAGATAAAAAAGAATTGCAGGCAGGGGTCGTCGTTTGCGAAACGTTTGACGAGGAAGTGATTGAAAAAGGATACCAAGCATTTGATAACCAGTTTTTGGAAATCATTATGAAAGAAGATGGTACATTAGAAAAACGATTGAATGTCATTACTGCAGAAAGTTTATATTGTCATCCAAATAATCAAGAAGAATATGAGAAAGCAGCGGCTCATTTCAAAAATCCTTCTTTGCAGTTCGCCACATTCACAATCACTGAAAAAGGCTATGCACTGAAAAACCAAGCAGGTATCTACTTCGATCAAGTAGCAAAGGATATTGCAAGCGGACCTGAAAAATCAGCCCACACGATCAGCATTGTAACAGCTTTGCTTTATCAGCGCTTTTTAGCGGGAAAATTACCTATTGCGATGGTTTCGACTGATAACTTTTCACAAAATGGTAAGCGCTTTAAAAACGTGGTACTGGAAATTGCTGAACAATGGGAGAAAAACGGCTTTGTCGAATCGGCTTTCCTCGATTATTTAAAAAACGATGATTATGTTAGTTTTCCTTGGAGCATGATTGATCGTATCACGCCAAATCCGTCGAACGAAATCAGCACGTTCCTAGAAAAAGAAGGCTTTGCCGACATGCAAGTGATCCATACAGCGAAACACACAAACATCGCACCTTTTGCAAATACAGAAACGACTCATTATCTAGTTATCGAAGACACATTTCCAAATGGACGTCCTGATTTGGCGGCAGCTGGTGTGATTTTGACAAATCAAGAAACCGTGGAAAAAGCAGATACGATGAAAGTTGCCGCTTGCCTAAATCCACTGCATACAGCGCTGGCGATCTTCGGCTGTTTGTTGGGGCACACGTCGATTGCTGAAGAAATGAAGGACCCTGATTTATCGAATTTGGTAAAAGAAATCGGCTATGGAGAAGGCCTGCCAGTTGTCGAAGATCCAGGAATCCTTGATCCAAGAAAGTTCCTTGATGAAGTAATCAATAAACGATTTCCAAATGTTTATATTCCTGACACGCCGCAACGCATCGCAACAGATACGTCACAAAAATTAGCAATCCGTTTTGGCGGAACGATTCAAGCCTATATGGAAAATCCAGAAAAGCAAACCAGTGAGTTGATTTTTATTCCTTTGACAATTGCCGCTTGGCTTCGCTATCTCATTGAAAAGGATGACCAAGGAAAGACGTTTGAATTGAGTCCAGATCCTTTGACTGAACCATTGCAAAAAATGTTAGAAGGAATGAAGCTGGGAGAAGATGATCCTCAAAAAATCCATGAAGCAGCAGCACCGATTTTGTCAAATCCAGCTATTTTTTCTGTAGATCTTTATCAAGCAGGGATCGGGGAACAGATCGAAAAGGATTTTTGCAGACTGCTTGCTGGAAAAAATGCAGTCCGAGAAACATTACGTTCTTATTTAAGTGAACACGGGAGGATAACAAACAATGGAAATGACATTTAGATGGTATGGTTCGCAAGAAGAAAAAATAACTTTACAGGAGATTCGGCAAATCCCAGCAATGAAAGGGATCGTTGGTACATTGATGGATATACCGGTTGGCGAAGTTTGGCCTAAATCACGTATCCAATCTTTAAAAGAAGAAATCGAAAAAGCAGGTTTGACATTAAAAGTGATCGAAAGTGTCAATATCCATGATGATATCAAAATCGGTTTGCCGACAAGAGACCGCTATATTGAAAACTATATCGAAACGATTCGGAACTTAGCTGCATTTGGTATCGAAGTGATTTGTTATAATTTCATGCCAGTATTTGATTGGGTCAAATCTGATCTTGATTACCGGCTGGCCGATGGTTCATCGACATTGGCATTTATTGCAGAAGATATTCCTGAAGATCCAGAAGTCATCATCAAAAAAATCGAAAATTCCAGCAGTAAATTTACATTGCCTGGTTGGGAGCCAGAACGCCTAGCGCATGTAAAAGAATTACTTGCCGCTTATAAAGATGTCGATGAAGAAAAGCTGCGTAAAAACCTTGCTTATTTCCTAAAAGCTGTAATTCCAGTTTGTGAGGAAGTAGGAATAAAAATGGCGATCCACCCAGATGATCCGCCATACTCGATTTTTGGCTTGCCTCGGATCATCAAAAACAGAGAAGATTTGGACTGGCTGTGCAATGTAGTAGACAGCCCATCTAATGGAATCACGTTATGTACTGGAAGTATCGCGGAAGAACCAGAAAATGATGTCTATGCGATTTTAGCTGAATTTTGTGCGCGTGACCGTATCCCGTTTGCTCATGTACGAAATATCAAATTTTTAGAAGGAAAAAATTTCTATGAAGCGCCGCATAAATCAGAAGAGGGTTCCCTTGATATGTACAAAATACTCAAGGCAATGTATGACAACGGTTTTGACGGCTATATCCGTCCAGATCACGGACGAATGATTTGGGGAGAAACAGGACGTCCAGGCTATGGTCTTTATGATCGGGCATTGGGTGCTGTTTATTTAAATGGTTTATGGGAAGCATTGGAAAAAAACAACCCGCGTTAAGAAACGCAGGCATAAAAAAACCGAAATGATCCCCCAAAAAAAGAATAAAGATTCTTTGATCATTTCGATTATTCAACGGACATTTCCGTTAATAATATGGTAGCAATGAAGGGGAGATAAAGCGAATAATTGAACCGAAAACAAACGCTTCCTTGAGTTGCTGAAAAAGTTGCTCCAAACAAAAACCGTCTAAGATTTTTGCAGTTTCGTAAAATCTTAGACGGTTATTTTATTTAAATATCAATCTTCAAAACCGCAAAGCGTATATCCTTGGTCGATTGCCTGCTGCAATGTCATTGGTTGGATCTGATTAGCAGTCCGGAGTCCGCGGCAGCTGCTGTCATAATGATATCTTCTCCCAGATTGCGGAGCGACATAAACAACTTGCGTCTGTTGATCACTTGGGGGAGCTGCTTGCTGTGCGGCTGCTTGCTCTGCTTGACGTTGTGCTTCCGCCTGCTGTGCAGCTTCAGCTTGTCTTTGCGCTTCTGCTTGTTGTGCTGCTTGTCTTTCTGCCTCTGCTTGTTGCGCAGCTGCTTGTTCTTGCTGTGTGATAGCTGATTCAACGGCACTTAAGCGACTGTTCAATCCATCGTTTGCTTCCGGCAGACCAGCAACCGCTACTTTAGCTGTATCGTAGGCAGCTCGAGTTTTCTGTGATTCAGCTTGAGAGACAAGACCATCTGCTTCTGCTAGCTGTTGCGCCTTTTCTTCGGCATCTTTTTTCTCTTTTTCCTGTTGTGCCTTTTCTTCGACTTCTTTTTTCTCTTGTTCTTGTTGCGCCTTTTCTTCAGCTTCTTTTCTTTCTTTTTCTTGCTGCTCTTTCAACTCAGCTTCTTTTTTCTTTTGCGCTTCCTCTTTGGTATCTTCTGTTTTCTGACTCGTGGTAGCAACAGTTTGGCTCTGTTCTGCTGAAGTGCTGGTTTCAGGCATCAGTGAACCGCCAGCAGCAAACAGCATGAGCCCTGCACCCATGAAGATAAGTCCTTTTTTAACAGAACGCTTTTTAAAGGCATAAACGATACAATACCCAATCCCAACAAAGAAAGCGATCATCCCTAATAATGCTATAAATACACCCAACTATACTCCTCCTTGGAAATCAAAATTTGATAGGAAAAAACAATGAAAAATATCAAGATTGCTTTTTTGTTAAATAAAAGATATTATTCACAATCTACTTGTTTTATCTATCTAAAAGTCATTTCCTACCATAAATAAGTGTAGCATAAAGCAATCAATATCTATAAATGTTTTTCAATATTCCTTTATTTATAATAAAAAACGGATGTATTCTTTGAAAAGTGAACAGTTATGATGCCAAAACGATATATTTTTACTAAATTCCCCATAAATTCATTTTTTCACTTATAATAAACAAAATGAAGTCAGCAAAGAAAATCTCCCCCACGAGACATGTCGCTTTGCTGGCTTCTTTTTGCTGTCATGCGAACGTATCAGTTGGTACAAAAAATGAAAACATTTATAATGAAAGTGAAGTTGTGAAAAAAGCTGCTTAATTTCGCAGCCTATTTTTTTCCATAAATAATCCAGAAAAAAAGAAGTAATTATTAGGGAAAAAGATTTGATGCTGAAAACCAGTTTTTACACGCTGTTTATTTTGTTTTATAACGTCTGGGTGAATGTCATCCAGTAAATAGGAAGGAAAAAATATGCAAAATTTTATGGAACTTATTCGTGACCGAAAAGAAGAATTGATTACTGCGGTCATCCAACATATCTCAATCTCGCTGATTGCTTTGCTGATAGCGATCCTGATCGCGGTACCATTAGCGATTTGGGTAGTATCACATAAAAAAATGGCAGAAATCTTGTTACAGACGACAGGCGTACTTCAAACGATTCCTTCATTGGCATTGTTAGGTTTACTGATTCCATTTGTCGGTATCGGAACAGTCCCAGCGTTGATTGCGCTAGTTATCTATGCGCTGCTGCCTATTTTTCAAAATACGTATATCGGCTTATCAGAAATCAATCCTTCGATTGAAGAAGCAGCGATTGCTTTTGGGATGTCCAGAATGCGGCGTTTGATCAAAGTTGAGCTTCCGATTGCTTTGCCAGTTATTATTTCTGGTATTCGGACCGCTCTTGTCTTGATTATCGGAACGGCAACTCTTGCGGCGCTGATTGGTGCAGGAGGATTGGGTACGTTTATTTTGTTAGGAATTGATCGAAACAGCCCTATGCTGACATTGCTTGGCGCCATTAGTTCTGCATTGTTAGCCATTATTTTCAGCAGCTTGATTCGATTGCTCCAAATGGTGAAACCTAGATATACGATTGCTGGATTAGCAGCGTTTATCCTGCTTTTAGGCGGCTTGTCTCTTTACCGCTCAGGTGTCTTTAAAGAAGAACCCATCACGATTGCTGGAAAATTAGGAGCAGAACCAGATATCTTGATCAATATGTACAAAGAATTGATTGAGGAAGAGGACCCAGATGCGACTGTCGAATTGAAAACGAACTTTGGTAAGACAAGCTTTCTGTTCAATGCGCTTACTCACGGACAAGTCGATATTTACCCGGAATTTACTGGGACAGTGTTAGAAAGTTTGGTCGATGTACCGGAAGCGGATAAAAACCAGGATCTCGATGAAGAAGGAACCTATGAGCAAGCGAAAAAATTGTTGAGCGAACAAGATCAGCTTGCTTTCTTAAAACCAATGGCTTACCAAAATACTTATGCGCTGGCAGTGAAACGTACATTTGCAGAAGAGCATCAGCTTGAAACGATTTCGGATCTAGCAAAAATCAAAGACCAGATCAAAGCAGGCTTTACACTTGAATTTATTGACCGAAATGATGGCTACAAAGGAATCCAAAAAGAATATCAGCTTGATTTCCCTAGTGTTCAAAGTATGGAGCCAAGTTTGCGGTATCAAGCAATCAACAATGGCGATATCAATTTGATCGATGCATATTCGACAGACAGCGAACTCAAACAATATGATCTGGTTGCTTTGAAAGATGATCGCGGATTATTCCCGCCGTATCAAGGAGCGCCATTGATGTCTGAAACCTTTGCAGCAGAACATCCAGAAGTGGTTCGTGCCTTGAATCGATTGGCTGGAAAAGTGACTGAAGAGCAGATGATCGATATGAATTACCAAGTGAATGTAGAAAAGAAAGATCCTTCTGATGTTGCCCGTGCATTTTTGAAGAACGAAGGGTTGATTGGGGGATAAAAAAGTGACGAATATTATTGAATTTAAAAATGTCGGAAAAAAATATGACCAGAAAATGGTTATCGAAAACTTAGATCTCGCTATCAAAACAGGAGAAATCTTCGTCTTGGTCGGGCCTTCAGGAAGCGGAAAAACGAGCACATTGAAGATGATCAATGGTTTATCTGTACCAACAGAAGGAAATGTTTATTTCAAAGGAACCCGTATCAAAGATTACAACTTGCAAAAAATGCGTTGGCAAATGGGCTACGTGCTCCAGCAAATCGCCCTTTTTCCAACGATGACTGTGAAGCAGAATATCGAAGTGATCCCTGAGATGCTTGGTTGGAAAAAGAACAAACGAGAAGAAGCTGTTGATCGGCTGCTGACGATCGTTGGTCTTGATCCTGAACAGTACAGGGATCGTATGCCGAAAGAATTATCGGGCGGAGAACAGCAGCGTATCGGTATCTTACGAGCTATTGCTGCATCCCCAGAAGTTATTTTGATGGACGAACCATTCAGTGCGCTAGATCCGCTTTCTCGCACATCGCTGCAAGACTTAGTTTTAGAATTGCACCAACAGTTGGGAACAACCATTGTTTTTGTTACCCATAATATGGAAGAAGCAATTAAATTAGGCAGTCGGATCGGTGTGATGAAAGACGGAAAATTACTTCAAGCAGATACCCCAGAAAAAGTTTTGACCGCACCAAAAAGCGAATTCATCAAGCGTTTCTTTGAAGAAACAAGTAAAAAAGAACCACTGATCGAAGAAATGATTTTAAATGGTTTTTATACAAAAGATACGGACGAAACAAGCAGACCGGAAATAACCATTGGCGCAGTTTTATCGGATCTTTATTCACTTTTAGCCGAAGCGCCTGAAGTAAAGGTACTAAAAAACCAAGAAGTTATTGGTAAAATATCGAGACAAGATGTCTTTGCTTTTTTTAGCAATAAGGAGGAAAAAGAATGAAAAAATATGACGTGATCGTTATCGGTTCTGGTGTGGCGGGGATCAGGGCAGCTTATGGATTAAAAGAAGCTGGAAAAAATGTTTTGATTATTGAAGAAAATCTTTGGGGCGGGACTTGTCCAAATCGAGGCTGTGATCCTAAGAAAGTATTGTTAAGCGGGGTAGAAGCACGTGACCGTGTCAATCAATTGGCAGGCAAAGGATTCAAAGAATTGCCGCCAGCAGATTGGCAAGAATTACAAAAATTCAAACGTACATTCACCGATCCTGTCCCAGAAGAAAGAAAAGAAGGTTTAGCAGCAGCAGGGATCGACTTTTTGTCAGGTACTGCTCGGTTTGCAGATGAAAAAACGATCGAGATTTTAGACGAACGAATCACGGCTGATCATTTTGTACTTGCTACCGGTCAGCGCCCATCGATTTTACCAATTGAAGGAAAAGAATACATGCAGACAAGTACCGATTTTCTTTCACTAGATCAATTACCAGACAAAGTCGTTTTTGTTGGCGGCGGGTATATTGCGTTTGAACTGGCATCTATCGCCAATGGAGCAGGGGCAGAAGTAACAATCATCCATCACAATTCAAGACCTTTGAAAGCTTTTGACGCAGATTTAGTGGATGAAGCAGTAGAAGAAATGAAAAAACGCGGGATTCGATTTGCCTTTGATACAGATTTGCAAAAAATCGAAAAAACAGCAGAAGGCTACCATTTGATTGCAGAAAATTTCGATGAGACAGTGGGTGCAGTCTTCTGTGCAACTGGACGTATCCCAAATATCGAATCTCTTGACTTGGAAAAAGCAGGTGTCCAATCAGACAAACATGGTATTGCTGTTAATGAGTATTTACAAACATCGAATCCAGCTATTTTTGCTTGCGGGGATATCATCAGCCGAAAAATCCCTAAATTAACGCCAGTAGCAACATTTGAAGGAAATCACGTAGTACGTAATATTTCAGAAGAAAACATGACACCAATCAGTTATCCATCTATTCCGACGATTGTTTACGCAAGTCCTAAAATCGCCTCAGTTGGAATAACACCAGCAGAAGCTGAAAAACAAGACCTGAAAGTCGTTGCACAAGATCTTACATCTTGGTTCAGCTATAGCCGCTTAAATGAACCAACAGCAAAAGTGAAACTTGTTTATAATGAAGAAAACTTGTTAGTGGGTGCTTGTACACTGAGCGGCCAAGCAGATGAATTGATCAACTTTTTATCAATCGCTATCGACAAAAAAATCTCAAATACAGAGATCAGCCGCTATATCATGGGCTATCCGACGATTGCGAGCGATTTAAGCTATCTTTTATAAAAAAATGCAAAAACTGAATCTGATTATTAAAAAAAGAAGCAAGACTCTGGCAAAAATCGCCAGAGTCTTTTTTGTTGTCTCAAGAATAACATTAATGATTTAATTTGTTATTTTTTATGGGAAGTCAACAGTTTCATTTTTTTCTTTTTTAAGAAATAATCGGTTGCGGATTGTTGATATAGAGCCTCGCTTTTTAGATTTTGAGTTGTTATGATAAAAATAGAACTCGAATGAAAATCAGAATAACGTATTATTTAAATTTCCTAATATAAGGTAAAAAATGGATGGAAAAGCCAGCAAGGAGGTGGAACAGGTGACAAATTGTTTAGACAGCAGATTAAATAGGCAATTGAATATCCTAGAAATATTATGGCAGGGACGCTGGCTGACAGGAAGTGAATTGGCAGAGAAAACAGGCAGTTCGGAAAAAACGATTCGAACCGATATTGCGATGATTAATGGTTATCTTTCGCCGATGTCTATTGAAACATCACTTAAATGGGGCTACTTTTTGAAAAAAGACCGCTCCTTGCCGAAATCACATCTCTATTCTTCTATTTTAAAAGAGAGTCCAGAATATACATTGCTTGAACTTCTTTTTTTCTCACCAGGGATCACGCGGCCGGAATTGTGTGATCAGCTGTATATTTCCGAGACACAATTGGGCAGATGGCTGACAAAACTCAATCGCTATTTGCAGCCGTATGACTTTCAAATCAGTACCGATTTAACATATAAAGGAGAGGAGCAAAAAATTCGAGATTTTTTTGCTTGTTTCTTGAATGAAAAATATGGAGCAGCTGAACAGCGTTTCGACTCTCTAAAAATCGATTTGATCGATCAGCTGATAAAAAATTTCTTGAAAGAAACAGCTATTTTATCCTTTATCCATAACAAACAGCATCTTTTTATAGGAAAGCTGAAATTTCAGCTTTTGGCCCGGATCGAAAGAATCAGACAGAGACACGAGGTGCAAAAACCATTGATCGTTTTTGATTTTTCATCTTTGCTGGTGTCAGATAAATTTTATGAACGATTTTATCGTACTTTTGATATTGGTTTGACCAATGATGTTTTATACCAGCTCTTTTATGAATTTTTTTCTCCGCTGACACTTATAGCTGCACCGCAAAATGATCGATATTCCGACCTTGAACAGTTGCGAGCGCTGATTGAAACGGCAATTAGGACGATTGAAGAAAGCTATCATATAAAAGCAGAACACAGCAGCCAGCTTGTACAAGATATCTATCTTAGTTTAGTACAGACCAGTTTTCCGACACATATTCTTCACCATAAAAAGAAAGAATTTTTTGAAGCTTTCATGGTGGATGATCCTGAATTGGCCGCTTTTTTGAAAAATCAGTTCACCGAGATTTGCGGCAGACTCCCTTTAACGAAAAGCCAGCGGGAAGAAATCGCATACCAAGGAATTTTTGAACTGCTGACTGCTTGGCGAGATCTTAAGAGGAATGTGAAGAATCCTGGGATGGTCGTTTCAGCCGTGCTGTTTCTAGACACTACCTATGAGCACATGTGTATGATCAAAGAAGAGATCGAGATGCACTTTCGTAATAAAATCAAGGTTGACTTGGTTTCGCCGCGGGATCAATTAAAAGAATACTCTTTTGAAAAGTACGACTGCATCTTAACAGATATCTTGCTTGAAACAGAAGGAAATGTGCCGATTATCGGGATCGCTGATTATTTGGATGAAGAGACGATCACCAAACTTCTGGGCGTTATTCATCAGAAAAGAGAAATGATACAAAAAAAGCAGCGGATTTTGTCCTTTAGCATAGATATGACCGATCAGCAAAAATTACCGCTTGAAAGGTAAAAGTTGGTTGGTGTTCCTATGTTTTCGGCTGATAGTATTGTATTGAGGGGAAATGCAAGGGGGTGAAATGTGTAAACATGGATTGATGTTTCTCTTTTGTTATAGCTTGAGAGTGAAGCAATGGCTTACTTCAAGAGATAACAAGCTTTAAGAACTAGTATATAGAGAAGGAAAAGTCCATCACCTTCATGATTAATACATATTAATAATGAAGTTTTTCCTGCTAAGCAAGTCTTGAGCTTGAGATTTTATAATCGGTTTTCTTTAATTAAAGAAGCCATCGATTACTGTACTTACAAAATATATTGTTTTAATTGGAAAGAGGAGAGAATAGTTATGTTGAAAAAATTACTTATCAGTTCATTAGTTTTAAGCGGTATCGCGGTGGCGCCGACAGCTGTCAGTGCTTGGACCCCAGGTGTTCCAGATCCTAATACGCCAATTGAAAACGTTGAGGGTGAAGACTCAGCTGACATCGAAGTAAGCGGCTGGATCGGCGAATGGGATGACACTGACATTGAAGGACCTGGACCGATCGATCCGCAAGATCCTTCGAATGTCAACGTTACGATCCCTGTCAGAGTATTTTTTGCAAATAGTGTAGATGAAGACGGAAATCCAGTACCGGAAATCATTTCGCCGCTATATACAATCAGTAACAACTCGCAAACACATGCATTGAGTGTTTCTATCGATGAGTTTTCTTTAACGAATAATGTACCGATCCGTCAGCACTTGTCGATCGTTCCGACGCGAGAAGCAGGTGTTACATTGCAGACAAGATCAGATTCGTTTTTGAATTCTAGACATTTCTTTACAAACGTACAAAGCAATACGGCAAAAACATTCTCATTCGAAGGGCAGATTGACCGTGCATCATTCCCAGCTTTGGGAACACCGGCATTACGTCCTACTTATAATTTGAAATTCCATTTTGCTGCCGTTTAAATAAACACAAAATGAAAACAACGCTGCGGCTGCATGTTTGAAAGACGATTTTCTCCCCAGTTCTGATGCTGTCAGATAGGCTTTGGGGCAAATCGACAAGAAGCATGCTGCCGCAGCAGTATTATTGATGAAAGTGGAGAGTTGGATGGATAAGTCAAACACAACAAAGAAAAAACGAAAATTGGTGTGGTTCGTTCTTTTGATCTTCGCCGCGGTTGCTGGATATTTTATTTTTCAATCGTTGCAAGAACCGCCAAGAGTCATCAGCGGATTGCCTGATATCGATAAAAATTTAGAAGCAATGACCGATGAAGAGACACTTGCTTTGATGCAGGATGAGGTAGATCAAAACAATATCCAGGTAAATCTGAAACATGAGATCCAAGTCACAGAAGACGGAGTGGCACGAATCGATGTACTCAATCAGCCGACGAATGCCTACAATGTCCAAGTTGATTACATATTAAAAGATGGAAATCGGAGAGTCTTTCGTTCAGGATTGATTCCGCCGAACAACCAACTGCTTGAAGCAGAATTGACAGAGGAATTAGAAGCAGGCGAACACGAAGTAACGATTTACTACAAGATTTTTGATGAGGATCAGGAAATCAATACAGCGACATTTGATGGTGTGTTCTTAGTTGGTGATTAGATTTTTTCTAGTCATCAATTAAGAAGTTTTTACGGGTAGTACATAACATTGATATACATAGAATAAGAATTGTTTACTAAAAAACTTACATAAAAAGGAGAACGCTGTCATGAATAAACATTTGATAAGATTTAGTATTTTTTTCTCGTTGTTGTTTGGTGTATTAGCAGGAAGTTCTCAAGTGCATGCTCAGTTCAATGATCGAGATTGGACAAGTAGCCGTGCATTCAATCGCAGGTGGATGACAGAATTAAAAGATGATGTTAGACTTTCACAACTCTCTATCCCGGGGACTCATAACTCCGGTACATCCCGAATCCCAAGTCATTATGCAAGGACACAAAGTACGACTATCCAGCGGCAGCTGAACAATGGGCACCGTTTTTTAGATATCCGAGTTCGAGCAATCGATGGGGTATTTACTGTTCACCATGGCGCATACTATGCAAGATTCAATTTTGGCGATGTACTGAATTGGTCGAGAGATTTTTTGCGAAGTAATCCAGGTGAGGTAATCTACATGCGTTTGAAACAAGAACACAGTAGTGAATCAGACGCTGTATTCAATAGGATCTTAAACGATAGATATTTAAATAATCCGCAGTGGAGTAATCTGTTCTACTATGCAAATGGAAATAACAACCCTACTTTAGGGCAGACTAGAGGAAAAATCGTCATTTTCCGTAATTTTTTAGGAAACAATGTAGGTATTCCTTACCCGGCTGCGTTTGATATCCAAGATTATTGGGATCCTTGGGATGCAAGAGATAAGCAGTGGGCTATTTACCAACAAATGGTTAAAGCGAGAGATAGTCGTGGAGAAAACAATACAACGTATATCAATTTTACAAGTGCTTGGCACTGGTTCTTTCAGCCGATAGGTTTGGCGAATCGTTTAAATCCCGAAGTTTTGACAATGTTTCGTCGAAATGTGGGACATACAGGCATCGTCGCTACTGATTTTGCTGGAGAACAATTAGTAGATAAAATCATAGATGCTAATCAACGTCATTTGAAAGATCCGACTTCCCGCGGTCAGTTCCATAGTTATGTAGGCGGGTTACAAAGCCGAATCAATCCATCGAGAGTCCTTGACTGGAACCAACGCAATAATGAAGCCATCGTGTTTCCAAACAGAGGGGATAGTAATCAAGGATGGCATTTCGAACATCAAAGAGGAACAAATACATACCTTATCCGAAGCCAAGCAAACCAAAATTTTGTTCTGAGTGAAACGCCAAACAATAATGTAGTTGTTTCTACAAATATTTCAGCCAGCTCACGTTGGGAAATCGTTGAAGAAGGTAGCTGGCATACAAATGGAAAAGTCGTTTATTTGCGGAATGCAGCAAGTGGCAGAGTATTAGATATTGAAGGCTCTAATATGAATAACGGAAACTTGATTACTCATCCGCTTAATCGAGGCAATAATCAAAAATTTATTCTGTTTCTTTGGTCACGAAGATAAACTACATTTTGAATAAAACAAAACCTCCCCGAACATTATCAAAAATGTTCGGGGAGGTTCAAATTTATCAGTTATTAGAGTCAGATTTTAGT
>KE351686.1:207834-312190 GCA_000415185.1 Enterococcus faecalis 13-SD-W-01 | reverse complement strand
TGCAGAGTAGTCGCCATTTAGGTAAGAAGAGTCTAATTGGTAACGACCAACGTAGCGTCCGTTAGTTGCTGTGTAAGAACCGCTTGACTCTTTTTGTGCGATCCATTCTTTCGCAGAGTTTGTAGTGCTTGCTGTAGCAGTAGTTTCTGTAGCAGCTGCTGCAGTCTCTGTCGTCGTTGTTGTTTCAACAGTTTGAGCTGTTTGAGTTTGTGTCGTTTGTTCTGTTTGAACTGTTTCAGTTTGTTGTACAGGCGCTGCTTGTTGTGTTTGCGCTTGAGCAGGAGCTGCTTGCGCTGTGTCACCTGTAGGAATTGTCAATTGTTGACCTGCGTAAATCATGTTGACATTTCCGATTGAATTTTTTTCAGCGATTTGTTGGACTAATTCATTGCTGCCAGCAAATTTATTTGAGATTGTAGATAATGTATCGCCTGATTGTACTGTGTAAGTTGTATCAGCGAATGCAGAAGTTCCTAACATAAATGCCGCACCAGCAGCCAAAGTTGTTCCAAGTAGTAAAGTTTTAAGTGATTTCATGAATGATCTCCCTTTAAAAAAGTTTTTGTCTTTCTTTCAACGATGCCTACTTTAACACGTGAGAATATTTCATGGGTGAAGGTTAGATGACAGTTCGTAACAAAATGAAGTGTTTTATGACAAACTTATTAACGGACGTATTTTGAAATTGCTGGAAAGTGCATAGGAATAGGAAAAGTACCTTTTTTGTAAAGGTGAAAGATAACCTCTGAAACTATCAATTTTTATTTTCAATTGCTTTATCTTTTCTTAATATTTATAGAGAAACCCTTGTAAATACTGACTTTTGGATAAAAAATTATTTTTAAAGTATATAGCTTAGTTGAAGGTTGCTGGAAAAATAAATCGATTTGTTTCTGAGAAAGATAGTCGATCATAGAAAAAATATGTTATTTAAGGTCTGTGATTTTTCTTTTCAATCTTGACACTAATTCAAAATATCGATATTATTAATTTGTTATTTCTTTTTAAAAAAGCAGACGTGATGGAACGGCAGACATGCAAGATTGAGGGTCTTGTGAGCGTATGCTCGTGTGGGTTCAAATCCCATCGTCTGCATCAAAAAACATCTTAAAATGATGTGATAAAAGTGGAAAAACCCGGATATCCGGGTTTTTCCACTTTTATGTTTTATAAATAGAAGATTTTGTATTCAGTGCTTTTTAGAAAGAATATTCATTGAATGTTGTTACTATTATCCAGCAGAACGTGTCAATTTTCTTATACCTTCACGGAAATTTACAGAATTCGGTGGTATATTTTTTTAGAATAGAGTATTATATGGAATAATCAAGTAACTTGAAGATAAACAACAGAAATTTTCAACTTTTTGAAATGAGGGATCGGCTAATGAAGAGTTTTGAAAAATCCAATAAATTAGAGGGCGTAAGTTACGATGTTCGCGGCCCTGTTTTAGAAGAAGCAGATCGAATGCAAGAAGAAGGAATCAGTATTTTAAAATTGAATACTGGTAATCCCGCGCCTTTTGGTTTTGAAGCACCAAATGAAGTGGTACGCGATTTGATCATGAATGTCCGAGAATCAGAAGGCTATTCTGATTCAAAAGGTATTTTTTCTGCCCGTAAAGCAATCCAGCAATACTGCCAATTGAAAAAATTTCCAGATGTTTCACTAAACGACATCTATACAGGAAATGGTGTGAGTGAATTGATCAGCATCTGTATGCAAGGATTATTGAACAACGGCGACGAAGTCCTTGTACCAATGCCTGATTATCCGCTATGGACTGCCTCTGTTTCTTTGGCTGGCGGTACTCCTGTTCATTATATCTGCGATGAACAAGCGGAATGGTATCCAGATATTGATGATATCAAATCAAAAATCACAAGCCGAACCAAAGCAATCGTTATCATCAATCCAAATAACCCAACTGGCGCACTTTATCCAAAAGAAGTTTTGGAAGAAATCGTAGAAGTAGCTCGTCAATATGACTTGATCATTTATTCAGATGAAATCTATGATCGGTTAGTCATGGATGGTTTGGAACATATCCCAATCGCTACGTTAGCGCCTGACCGTTTTGTCGTAACGTTGAGCGGACTGTCAAAATCCCATCGCGTTGCTGGTTTTAGAGTAGGCTGGATGGTCTTGAGCGGGGATAAATCCCGAGTGCAAGGCTATATCGAAGGTTTGAACATGTTGGCATCGATGCGTTTGTGTTCAAATGTCTTATCGCAGCAAGTCATCCAAACAGCGCTAGGCGGCTATCAAAGTTCCGATGAGCTTTTGCTTCCAGGCGGACGTATTTATGAACAAAGAGAATATATCTATAATGCAATCAATGATATCCCAGGACTTTCAGCAGTCAAACCAAAAGCGGCGTTTTATATTTTTCCGAAAATCGATACCAAACGTTTCAATATTTTAGATGATGAAAAATTTGTCTTGGATTTCTTGCATGAACATCATGTATTATTAGTTCACGGCGGCGGCTTCAACTGGCACCAGCCGGATCATTTCAGAATTGTTTACTTACCAAAAATGGATGATTTGAAATTGATGACAAATAAAATGCGCCAATTTTTATCGACGTATAAACAAAGGTAAGCATTCAAAAGCAGAACAATACTTTTTTTGTTATTGTTCGTTTAAAATCAGGAGCGTCTGGATCTAATCCAGTCCTCCTTCTTTTTTTGCGAAAATAACATTGCAATATAAAGCAGGAGTTTCTTGAAGTTTCTAAATCAGTAAAGTAAAATATTACATAATGCGAATTTGCATATTTTGGGAGGCTTACTATGAAAACGTTCATCGATTCATTTGGAACGATCATTAAAACGATTCGAAAAGAACGACAAATGACGCAAAAGATGCTGTCGCAAGATATTTGTTCTCAAAGTGTTCTTAGCCGGATCGAAAATAATGAAGAGTTGCCCAATGTTGTAGTAATGGCACAGATTTGTCAGCGTTTAGGCGTGACGATCGATCAAGTCATGTCTTTATCGAATAAGGATATCCGAGGGAGTTTGAAACAGTTTGATCTGTTGGCATATTATTTCCGCAAGCGAGATTATCGAAAGTTGGAACAATTGCTGAAAGAACCGGAGATCATTGACAATCTTTTTTTGGAATCAGATTATCAGCGTTATTATTACTATTTGGGCACTTGCGAATTCGAATTATATGAAAATCTTTCTGATGCAATCTGTTATTTGAAACAAGCACTATCTTATTCCAGCCACATTGATAAGATCTATGCTTCTGATATCGAGATCCAGCTGATCAGTTGTATCGGCAAAATTTACGGCGCAGCTGGAAAAACGGGAGAAGCTCGTTATTATCTTAATCGAAGCACGCAGCTTTTTGAGCAGTTTGCTGAAGAACGTACAACGATCGAACTAACACAGATTTTTTTCAATCATGCCGCTTTTTTACTGGGGCAAGAAGAACATGAAGAAGCACTGGCTCAAATCGATCAAGGAATCCAATGGGCACAAGAGAAAAACAGCTATTATTATTTAGACGATTTATTTTTACTGAAAAGTCATGTTTTTGACCAGAAAGGTGACCAATCGAAAGCTGATTTTTACTTTGAATTGGCTCAATCTGTTCAACGGATCTCAAAAAATTCATAAATGGTGTATACCATTCTTGACTTCTTTAAAAAATAAGAGTACCTTAGGGATAGAAAAACCAAAGGAGCGAATAAAATGAAAACTTTTATCTACGCAGACAAATTCTTCTTAAAATCAGGAGTGAAAGAAGCAGGTTATCTTGAAGTCACAGACGGACTGTTTGGCGACTATTCAAAAGAACTTCCTGATAAAAAAGCAAAAGTAATCGATCAAACCGGTAAATGGATCGCGCCTGGCTTAGTTGACACGCATATCCATGGTTTTATGAATCACGATGTAATGGATAATGACGCAGAAGGTATCAAAGTAATGTCTGAAGGTCTTCTTTCTTGTGGTGTTACTTCATTCTTGCCAACAACATTGACTTCAAGTAAAGAACGCTTGAAAGATGTGGCTGAAACAATCGGAAAAGTGCACCATGAAGTAACGGGTGCGAAAATCAAAGGAATCTACTTTGAAGGACCATTCTTCACCGAAGAACACAAAGGCGCACAAAACCCAAGCTACTTTGGCGATCCTGACTTGGATACTTTCAATGAATGGCAAGAAGCTTCAGGCGGTATCATCAAAAAAATCGCTCTTGCTCCAGAAAGAAAGAATGTTCAAGAGTTTGTTAAACAAGTGACAGATGAAGGTGTTGTTGTGGCTCTAGGACACAGTAATGCAACATTGGAAGAAGCACAAGGAGCTGTTGAAGCAGGAGCAAGCGTTTTTGTTCATGCATTTAACGGGATGCGCGGATTGAATCACCGTGAACCAGGAATGGTCGGCGCACTTCTTTCATTACAACATGTCTATTCTGAATTGATTTGCGACGGACATCACGTTCATCCAAATGCTGCAGAAATCTTGATGGAAAAAGCTGGACATGAACATGTAGCATTGATCACTGACTGTATGATGGCTGGCGGGATGCCTGATGGAAACTACAATCTAGGAGAATTCCCAGTTGTAGTGAAAGACGGAACAGCTCGTCTAGAATCTGGAAACCTTGCAGGAAGTATTTTACGTCTGAAAGAAGCAATCAAAAACGTTGTTGACTGGGGAATCGCAACCCCAGAACAAGCAGTTATGATGGCAAGTCTTGTACCAGCAATCAGCTGTAAAATCGACGACAGCTGCGGAATGATCGCAAAAGGCCGTGACGCAGACTTTATCGTATTGAACCCTGATATGACTTTAGAAGCAACTTATTTAGATGGAGTGGAACGTTACCACGCATAAATCTAAGCTTTAAAATATCCTGTAATAAAAAAGAGACCAGCAGAAATCTGCGGGTCTCTTTTTGTGTTGTTTTTAGATATAACGCGGCAAGATCTCTTTTACTCGCTGCAATCCTGTCTCTAGAATCTCTAGTTCATTGGAAGAAAGAGCAAGTCTGATAAAAGGATCTGTTTGTTTTTGCGTAGTGAAACGATCAGAATGATAGACACGAACGCCGTGCTGCAAAAAGTCTTCTTCAATACGAGTATGCGTGAATTCGCTTCGAACAGGAATATTTCGATAATACGGTAAAGGATTCGAAGGACGCGGCAGTTCAAAGAGTTGATCGAATAATTGATTGGCTTCTTCCGTCAAAAATGCTTTCTTCTCTAAGATTTGTTGAGAAACAGGAGACTGTAAAAGCTGCGTGATTACTTCTGTATCAAAGCTGGATGTTTTTACGTTGATATTGAAAAGACTTCGTTGAATCAACTGACGCACCTTTTTTGGGAAAACTAAATAAGCAACCCGCAATCCAGAACAAAGGAATTTTGTCATCCCCGCCAAGTAAAGTGTTTGTTCAGGAAGAAATGCTTGAAAAGGAGGAATGACTTTTTGTTGATGATAGGTCGTTAAAAAAGAATGGATATCGTCTTCAATGATCCATAAACCTTCTTTCTCAAAGACAGCAGCTAATTCTTTTCTCCGTTCTAAACTGATTTGAAAACCAATGGGATTATTGCAAGAAGTCATGACAAAAACACCTTGGATGTCTTTTTTTCGGCACTCGCTCAAAAGAAAATCAGGCAGCATTCCTTCTTCGTCATAATCGATCGGCACTAATTCAATATGAAGCAAGGCAGCTAATTCGATAAAATTAGCGTAAGTATAGCGATCAATCGCGATTCGAGAGCCAGGAGCGAAAAGGGCAGTCAGCGCAAGAGCAAGACCATTTTGGACCCCAGAAACGACAGCAATCGTTTCTTCTGTCGCAAAAACACCTTGTGTTTTCAGCCATTTCGCTGCAATACTAAGCTGAAAAGCAGTGCCGGATGGTTCCTGATAGCCCAAAAGCCCAGGCATGTTCGGCATTTGACTGACCATGTTCAAGAAAGGAAGGACAAGTTGATTGCACTCCTCAAACGAACTAACTAAACCTAAGTCAATGATATGACCTGCAACGCCTTCCGTGGAAATCGTGATGGAATCCAGCGCATTTTGAGAAATATATGTTCCGCTGCCGACATTGGTATACAGCAGTCCTTGTTCGATCCCGTATTTATAGGCTTGACCAACAGTTGTAAAGTTGATATCAAGATAATCCGCTAGTTCTCTTTGGGAGGGCAGGCGGATATTTTTTTGTAATTTACCAGCTAAGATATCTTCTTCTAATTGCTGGATCAGTGATTTGTAAATAGGACGTGTCAATTTAGTTTTATCAGGCCGCCAAGTCAGCGGATAGTTTTCATAAGAATTGATTGGCATGGAATCCCTCCTAAAAATTATAACCCATACAATTATATCATTGAATGATTGGTTTTGTGAGTATAAGATAACCCTATTGGAGGGAAGTACAATGAAAATCATACCATTTGATGAAGTTATCGAACATTTGTCCTTCGAGCAGGCAATCCAGACAATGAAAGCTTGTTTTTTTGATTATCAAAAAGGACTGATTTCTCAGACACCAAGAAAAGTTGAGATTTTGCCAGATGGAACAAATCAGAATATTTTTGCTATGATGCCGGCTTATTTAGGAAAAGAGCGAGTATTTGGTGCAAAAATGATTACTGCTTTTCCGGAAAATCGACGATATGGCCTGCCTTCGCATTTAGGAGAAATCCTCTTATTCGATTCGAGAACAGGACAACCACAAGCTTTGATTGATGCAAATGCAGTGACTTGGATCCGTACAGCGGCAGTGAGTGCACTAGCGACAGATTATCTGGCAAAGAAAGAAGCACAAAAATTGGCCTTGATCGGTGCTGGGCAGCAAGCTGTCTCTCACTTTGAAGCAATCCGCTGCGTAAGGGAACTGAAAACTGTATTTATTTATGACATCAATCAAGAAAATGCAGAGAAGCTGGCCAAACAATTAGGAAAAAAACATCCTTTTGTGACGTTTACAGCCTGTCTGTCTGTGAAGGAAGCTGTTGCTCAGGCAGATATTATTTGTACACTAACACCAAGTAAAGAGGCCTTTCTAAAGAAAGAATGGGTACAACCCGGCACACATATCAACGCAATTGGTACATTTACGCCAGATACACGTGAAATCACTACGGAGTTGATGTGCGGCAGCGCTATTTATGTTGACGATTACGAAGCTGTATTGAATGAAAGCGGGGACCTCTTGATTCCTATGAATGAAGGACGTTTGTCGGAAGAAGATATTCGCGGGTCTTTAGGCGAATTAGTTGCAAAACAAACCCGAGGCCAGCAATTGCCAGGTCGGCAAACTCCAGAAGAAATCACGTTATTTGATGCTGTAGGTTTAGCTGTAGAAGATCTCTGCTGCGCAGAATCGATTTGGAACAAAGTGAAAGGAAGATAAAAAATGATCTATTATGTTGTAGATGCGTTTACTGATACATTATTTGGCGGAAATCCGGCTGCTGTTTTTGTCATGGATAAATGGCTCGACACAGAATTGATGCAAAAAATAGCGATTGAAAATAATCTGTCCGAAACAGCTTTTGTCGTAAAAGATGGCGAAGCTTATGATCTTCGCTGGTTTACACCAGAAAGAGAAATTGATTTATGCGGTCATGCGACGTTAGCAGCTGCATTTGTCTTGTTTAACTATTACGGCGTTTCTGAGAAAACAATCCAATTTTTATCACAAAGCGGCGCCTTGTTTGTGACCAAAAAAGAAGACGTTTATTTTATGGATTTTCCAAGTATTTTACCAGAAAAAACAGCGATCCTTCCTGAGTACGAAGCAGCTATCGGTGCGGAGATCAAAGAAGCATATCTTGCACGAGATTTATTTTTCGTATTGAAAGATGAAAAAACAGTTGCTGAATTAAAGCCAGATTTTACTCAACTGAAGCATTTTGAAAAAGGAGTAGGTGTGATCGTCACAGCAGAAGGAACGAAAGAAGATTTTGTTTCGCGTACCTTTTTTCCAAAACTAACGATTGATGAAGATCCTGTTTGCGGTTCCGCACATTCAAATCTTATTCCTTACTGGGGGCAAAGAATGAAGAAAAATAGCATGGATGCAAAACAATTATCTGCTCGCGGCGGACTTTTGAGATGTGAACTTAAGGAAGACCGTGTCATCATTGGTGGGAAAGCTGTTTTGTATGCAAAGGGAGAAGCCTTTATTTAAGCATTTCCTTCTATTATATAGATACACGAATTGTTATTCTTTAAAAAAACAGAATCGCGAGATGACTTTTTCAGCAGAGAAGCACCCCTGAAAAACAGCCATGTCGCGATTTTTTATTGTTGAGCGGAAGAAACAAATTTTTTTCGACAGATGCACAACTTTTTAGAAAAGCGCTACCAAACAAAAGAAAAACGGATTTAATTTTACTATAATTCTCTTTGTTTGTAATGTCTATTTTCTGAAAATTAATCAAATTTTTCATGAAAAGGAGGAGCTCATAAAACATATCGATAAATCGAATGTTCTTGTTTCAATTGTAGACAACATGTAAATCAGCAAAAAGAGTACCTAAAAGCAAATTGAAAAGTAAGGTGAAATTTTGTGAAAAAAAAGAAAACAGTTCTCAGCAATTGGTTCATGCTTATTCTTTTGCTGGGGTCTTATCTGCAATTCCTTTTAAATGTTCCAGCAATCGTACGCGCAGATAACACTTCGGGATCTACGCAGACACTGATTGACACGGAAGGATTCAAAGCAGAAGCTGAAACACAAGAGGTCAAAGATGGCGTACAATTGACCATCCATTATCAAAAAAAGGCTTCAGAAATACCGGAAAGAATAAAGATCAATGTCCAGGCAGATGAAAAAAATCTGACAGCAGCGGACTTGCAAAACACGCCAAAAGAAAAAATGGAAGATGCTGAAAAACAAGAATGGATCCAAACAGCAGCATTTTCTGCAGAAGAAAGTCAAGATGAACTTGTTTTTCTTCTACCTGAATCAAGCACGAAGGTAACAGCACAGTTTCAAGTCGACCAACAAGAAGACAGCACTATCAAAGCAGATATTTTGGATAATAAAACAGCAGAACCAATCGAAATCCAGCTGCCTGTAACAGAAACTGCTGATTCTGCGGGATCCTCAACAACGATCAGTACAAGTACAGATGAGGCAGCAAGTGAAAGTCAAACTGCTGATTCAAGCACAACTACGGTGGAAAAGACAAGTACAGAAACCACTGCGTCATCAGATTCATCCCAAGCAGAGGAAACAACGGAAGAAAGTTCTTCAGGAAAAATACCAGTACAAAGAGCAAGTGGTGAACCAAATGACGATATTCAAGAGCCGACAGGAAGTGCCATTTCAGCAATTGGTTTAAAACTTTCGACGACCAGCTTTGCTAACTTGAAAATAAATGTCGATAACAAAGACGGCGTAAACAGTTATATTCGTTCAAAAGCAAATCAACTGCCAAGTGGACAAAACTACGACCAAAATGATCAAAATTCGATGATGAATTATGCGAATGGATTGTATGAACCCGGAAGTTCAGCAAGAGTGGTTGTTTTTGATCATCAGCCAAGCGGTGATTTGAAATCAGTAATCAAAGCTGATTATGACACTGTCGGAACAGTAGTCAGTCCATCTGGTGAAGCTATCCCAGTTGGTGCATATGTCGAAGTCAGCAACTTGCATCTGCGCAGTTCAGATTGGAGCAACGGCTGGAACCAAGCCAGTGCAGTAGGTATCGATTTTTCTAATAACTTTTATTCAGGTATCTCACTAGCGAATATCAAATATTTTGATTGGAAAGTTATTTTTTATGACACAGAAACACATCAGCCCATCGATTTTGAAACAGTTGATGACAATTATGCCCAATTAACGTTTACTTCATTGAATCCTGGTGAGTTTGTAAATAAATTTTCAACTGCAGATAACAATCCAGCTGAAACGCCGATCGAAGACGAAGATGGCGATTCTTTTGTTGAACCGACTTACTTTAATGATGACACCGCAGTCCCTGGCGGAAAAGACGGATCAAATCATTTTTCTTGGCCGCAAAGCGGAGACAAGAGTCAAAAAGGACATTTTGGTTATACCGCTCATATATGGGGAGATTACAACGATGGCGCACCAACAGATGAAGAAAACGATGAATGGAATGACCATATCGGTTCTACAACATTCGGCAGAGGAGCTGTCGGTTACAAATTATCAGGAACGACTCACGAATTTACGCGTGGTACGTATAGTCAAAATCCAGCGACTTGGTTAGCGAATGCCAGCGGAAGTGTAAGTTTTATTATTCCTACAAATCCGCCGTTATTCAATGTAAAAAAAGTCAGCAGTCAAGCTGTAGCTGGCGGCGGGAGCGAGACTCCTGTATATAGCCGTCAAAACGAAAAACCATCTGCGGATGACCCAGACTATCAAGAGAAATTAAAAGCATTCAAAGCGACAAAAGAGTATCAAGATTTTGCAGCTTCATGGGTTCCGGAAGCAGCAAGTATCAATGAACAAAATGTGAATGAACAAGCTGAGGCAAATCAGCCAATCTATTATTATGTCAGTCAAGGTCTGTACAGTCTGGTTGGGGATGCAATCATCAAGCCAAGCAAAATCACTTTTGAAGATACCTTGCCAGAAGGAACCAATCCGAAAGATGTCAAACTGTATGATACAAATGGTAAAGAAATCGATGTAGCAGACAAAACGATCAGCGGGCGAAAAGTAACGATGACGATCAATGCAAAAGAAATCAACAACATCCAATTTGCCAGAGGATACATCACCGTGCGGATCGAAGCAGATTTGACAGAAAAGCCTGAAACACTCGATGCAAAAAAAATAATGGATAACTCTGGTACCTTCAAAATGATGGACAGCAAAGACAGAGTCAAATACGACGAGACAACCAATATCGTGACTGTGGAAGAGACTCCGCCAAAACCAGCCGAGATCCCGATCAGTTTGATTAAGAAAAGCAACATTGAAGGAATGGATCTTGAAGGTGCTGAATTTGAACTGTTGAAAGACGGAAAAGTCGTGGCAACAGCCGTTACGGATTCAAATGGTCAAGTCGATTTTCTAGCGGATGGACAGCCGTATCAATTGACTGAAGGAGAATATTCGATCAAAGAAACCAAAGCGATTCCTGGTCATAAACGTGATGAAAAAGAACACACTTTTTCACTCGATAAAAATCTGGAAATTACTTCTGAAGATGGTTCAGTGACAAAACAAGACGACAAATTAGTTTTTACTGATACAAACTATTGGAAAAAAACAGATTTGACCTTCAAGAAAACAGATAATGAAGGAAATCCGTTAGCAGGGGCAGTCTTCCGCTTAACTGGTGAAAACTTGGACAGCGGCGAAGTCACTACGGATGCAGACGGGATTTTTTCTTTCAAAGACTTGGATCTGCAGCCATCTGGAACCTATACCTTAGAAGAAATCAAAGCGCCAGCCGGTTATTTCCTTCCTGAAAATCCAACGTGGACATTAACACTGACGGAAGATGGACGCAAAGCAACACTGAAAAGCAATGAAGGAAATACAGAATATTCCGATACACAGCATATCGTTTTCAACGATGAAGGCAATAATCGCTTTGATTTTGAAAAAACGCCAATAACGAATGAAAAACAAACCGTTCGTCTTTCTGTTTTCAAAGAAGACTCCGTGACGAAAAAACGGTTAAAAGGAGCTGTCTTCACGTTAAGCTCAGCTTCAGGTACAACAGAGCAGACGACAGACGATTCTGGACTTGCGGTGTTCGATGATTTATCCACGGATCAAACCTATACATTAAAAGAAACACAAGCGCCAGACGGCTACATTTTTTCTCAACAGACCTATACAGTATCCTTTGATCAAGAGTCAGGAAACTGGATTATCCATGACGGTGAAAAAGAAACAAAGATCCCTTCTGGAAGTGACAAGGAACTTTCTCTATCAATAACAGTGACGAATGAAGCGAAAACACCGCTGCCGCATACAGGCGGTATTGGAAAAGGAATTTTCATGATCATTGGTTTCTTGCTGGTCAGCGGAGCAGCTCTTTGGTTTTATAAAGCAAGAACGAAACAGGAGGTAGCTTAGATGCTGAAAAAATTATTCACTTCTTTTTTACTAGCCAGTTGCTTCGCTGCTTTGATGATCCACAGTTCTTCTCCAGCTGAAGCTGATACAAATGGTTCAGGAAATGTAACTTTTACATTACACAAATTACTGTTTAAAAACGGCGAAGTCCCTGATGAAGTCTTAAATGATGGGTCCAGCAATCCGTTTGCTGATCAAACATTGTTGAAAGATTACGAAGGCTTAAATGGAGCAGCATTTAGTGTTTATGATGTGACGTCCGAATTTTATCAAAAAAAAGCAGCAGGTCTTTCAACAGAAAAAGCACAGCAGGAATTAGCTGCTCTTCATCCAGAAAACGCATTGGATGAGCAGACGACGGCCACAGAAGGAACTGAAGACGGGATTGCACATTTTACTTTGCCTGCAAATGAAGCGACTGGTAAAAGACGTCCGAAAGTTTATCTTTTCTTAGAAACAGCTTTGCCAGAAAATGTTCAAGCAGCTGCAAAACCAATGGTCGTTGTTTTGCCGATAACAGATACGAACCAGCAGCCAATGTCGGCAATCGACCTTTATCCAAAAAATGAAGAGATAACGTATCAAGATCCGCCTTTCAAAAAAGAAATCATTGGTTCATCAAACACAGAATATGGCGGCGAGATAACGTACCAGCTGACAACTGAAATACCTGCTGATGTTTGGAGCTACGAGAACTACCGCATTCAAGATGAAGCAGATCCTGCGTTATGGATGGAGCCGGAAAGTTTGAAAGTCCAAGTTGTAGGCGACGATACACTCTCTGATTTTTATCAAATTTCTGAAATGAAGGATCATGGATTTTCTCTTTCTTTTGATGGGAAAAAATTACGTTATTCTGTTGGCAAAACAATGCAAATCACTTATAAGATGCGCTTAGCAACTGATAGTTCACAAACAGCTTTTGATAATCAAGCCATTTTATATCCAGATACTCATGAAGAAATAAAAGATGACGCAGAGATTACTACTGGTCAAAAATCATTTGTAAAAGTTGACTTAGCAGACGGAAACCAAAAGCTGCAAGGCGCCGCTTTTGTCATCAAAAATGACCAAGGCCAATATCTGGAACGCCAAAATGGAGAAAACCACTGGCAGAACATAGCACCTGCCGATTTTTCTGCCGTTCAAAATCAGCTGTTTACACTTCATTCTGATCAGCAAGGTCTGTTTTCAATTAACGGTTTAGCCTATGGTCAGTATCAGCTTGTCGAAATCAAAGCACCTGACAACTATTATCTAAGTCAAAAACCGTTTGATTTCACAGTCGATGAAGCAAGTACCAGCACGACTTTATCAATAATGAACCAAAAAATGACACATACTTGGTCAGATAAAGTTTATAAAAAAGTCATTGGACGGTATCCAAAAACCAATGACGAAAACAATTATTTATGGATGATTATCGGACTACTGCTGATTTTAGTAGGAAGTTTCGTTTATATAATCAAGAACAAACACAAAAAATATTAAAAAAGGAAGTAAAAAAATGAATAAGAAATCTGCTATCCAAGTAGTATTCGGCTGGTTCCTAGCACTAATGATCGTATTAGGTGTAGGCAGTGCAATGCAAACAGTCAAAGTTTCTGCAGAAGGAAACGACACACAGAAAGTCACATTGCATAAATACGCATTTGAAACAGCACCATCTCCTGACTTGATCTTGAATGATGGTTCTGATCAAAGCAGTATTGCAACAGAAAATGGCGGTAAACCACTTCAAGGCATCGAATTTACTGCCTATGATGTCACTCAGTTATACACTGATTTGCGTCAAGCAGGTAAATCTGTAGATGAAGCTTTCGCTGAACTTGGTCAAAAACAAGTATCAGATCTAGGTGAGAAAACAACATCATTTGCTGCAACAGATAACAATGGTTTAACTTCAGCAAACTTACCTGTTACTTCAACTGTCAAATTAAGCGACGGTACTGAAAAAGAAGAAAATGCAGTCTACGTCATTGTTGAAAACCATGACAACGGAGATGTTGTAGCGGCAGCAAATCTAGTGGTTTCATTACCTTTTTATGAAGAAGATGGAACAACGCCTTTAAGCGAAGTAAACTTATTTCCAAAAAACACATTGAACCTAACTGATTTTGACTTTGTCAAAGAAGGTGTCAAAGAAGATGATTCGATTGCACCTCTTGCAAATGCAAAATTTGTATTGAAAGACCAAGATGGAAACTATTTAAACAAAGAATTGGCAAATGATGTTTTGCCTACTTTTGATGTAACGACAGCAACAGATGCCAATGCAGCAGTCTTCACTTCGGATGCAGATGGTAAAGTATCAACAAAAGAACTTTTCTCTCAAGGATTAGCTTTGCCAAACGGTACGTATACATTTGAAGAAATCGGAAGCGATGGAAATGCCATTCCAGCAGACGGAACAACCGTAGATGATTACCATGCGTCAAGCCATGCAGCAAATGCAATCACTTTTACTGTAGAAAATGGACAAATCACAAAAACAAGCAGTTTTGATAAAAACGAAGACCCATCAAGTGAAGCAAAAGTTTACAACTATCAAGTTCCTTCTCCTAAAAAAGAAGCAAATGACACAGACGTCGATGACAACCAAGCATTCAGTTTTACAGTTAAACAATTGATTCCAGACGATATCGACACATACACAGAATTTGCCTTAGTCGATACACCAGACGCACAATTAGAAATGTTATCTGATGATGAACTTTCTACGATCACAGCATCTATCGTCTCAGAAAATGGCGATGAGATCACTGCTTTAGAAACAAAAGCAGCTGCTGAAACACCAGGATTTAGTTTTGATTTCACTTCAAATGTAAATGATATGGCTGCTATCAAAGCGAATGCTGGAAACTATATTACATTTACTTACAAAATGAAATTAAAACCTGGTACAAAACCTGAAGTTGACGTAAACAATGAAATCGACTTTGACAACAATCATCATACGAAACATGACAATGAAACAGTTGATACTTACGGGAAAAAATTTGTGAAAAAAGATGCCTATGACGACAGCAAAACATTAGCTGGGGCAGAATTTTTAGTTCTTAACGAGAAAAAAGATGAGTACCGTACAATCAACGATACTTGGGCTAAATATGATGGAACATCTGTCCCAGAAGATGCAAAAATCTTAACTTCTGATGAAAATGGTGCTTTTGAAGTTATCGGTTTGGCAACTGGAAATTACAACTTGAAAGAAGTTAAAGCACCTGCAGATTATCAATTACCAGCACAACCATACACAGAGTTCAAAGTAACAGAAACAAGCTACAGCGACGCACAACAAGTATTGACAGTCGTGAATACACAAAAAGGTATCTTGCCTCATACTGGGGGAATCGGTATCTTTGCCTACGTACTTGGCGGACTTGCAATCATTGGTATTGCTGTTTTCTACTTCAAGAAACGCGATCATTTGAACGCATAAAATAGTACGAAAAATAGAGTAAATAAATATAAGAGGCTGGCTGACGAATGTCCCAGCCTCTTTTAAAAAATAGATACAAACAGTAAAAAGAAGGGTGAAGCATGACCAAAAAAACAAAAAGTCGAAAAATGCGGCGTTTGCTGGATACACTGATGGTCCTACTTTTAGTCATTGGTGCAGGAATCTTTCTTTATCCATTTGTCCAAGATACCTTGAACGATTTTCTTGACCAGCAGCTGATTACTTACTATCAAGGAAAGGCCAATCAAGAAAACCATCAAGCGAGTGAAAAAGCAAAACAAGAAATGGAAAAGAAAAACAAAGAGTTGGCTGAAAAAGGCAACAATCCTGGCATGAGCGGCTTTGATCAAGCAGTGAACCAGGACAAAAAAGTAAAAAAGAAAAGTGTCGATTATTATAAAAAGCATACAATTGCTGTAATCCGTATCCCAAAAATCTCTGTGGATCTGCCGGTTTTTGACGAAACAAATGACTTTACCTTGCAAAAAGGAGCAGCTTTGCTAGAGGGAACGAGTTATCCAGTAGGGGGAAAAAGCACGCATTCCGTTATTTCCGCCCATCGCGGTTTGCCAGAAGCAACATTGTTCACTGATTTGCCGAAATTAAAAGTCAATGACCAGTTTTATATAGATATCAATGATGAACGCCATGCATATCAAATCGAAAAAATCCAAGTAATCGAACCGACAGATACACAAACGATGGTCATCCAGCCTGGGCGTGATTTGATTACATTAATGACTTGTACGCCTTATATGGTCAATACACAGCGTTTATTAGTGACAGGTCACCGAATCCCATATAACGCCAAGAAAATGGATAAAAAGATCGAGAACAGCAGCTGGTGGAAAAAACATAAATTATTGCTGCTGATTGTTGGCGGGATTTTAGTTTTACTGGCGGCAAGCTGGGCTATTTATCGCCGTATCTTAGCTGCTCGAATCGCAAGTCGTAGAATCGATTTACGTTTTTATGCTATGGATGAAAAAAATCAACCGATGACTGGACAAGTTTTCTCGTTGATGAATGCTCGCGGAAAAAAACAAATGCGGCGAGATGGAAAACCGATCGATTTGACGACCGATCAATCTGGTTTGGCAGAAATCAAGCAGCTTAAAGGCGGAAAATATTGGCTGATACCAAAAGAAATGGACAAACAAGCAGCTGTACGAATCTTGTTGAAATCGCCAAAAGAAACACGTTTCCACTTTATTTTCCGTAAAAAGTTCAATGGACAAGTAGAGATAAAAGACGATGAAATCTATTTGGTCTACCCGAAAATAGATCTAGAAAAAGAGAAGAAAAGTCATTAGGTCTTGCTGAAGAAATACACCCTGACTTTTTGTATCCTATAATTTATACTCCCAGAGACAAAAAACGACTTTATTTTTGTCTCTGGGATTTTTTTGCGAAATCCGAAAAAAATAAGATTGATAAGGTTTCGATAAATAGCGTCATTTTTACCTATACAGTTCTTTGAAGTGTTGGTATGATAGAAGAAGAGAGAGTAGGAGGTGTGGTCATGTTAGGGGGAATTCCGTACGAAACGATTTATTGGTATACATTGCTGATTTGTGCTGGTCTTGCATTGCTTCTAGTTATTTTTGGCGATGTTCTGGACTTTGATGGAGCGCTTGACCCAATGCTGGTTGTTCCCTGGTTAGCTTTTACAAGTTTATTCGGCTACTTAGGAGAACATTTTACAGAGTTTTCATCAACGATTATTTTAGTGGTTAGTGTTATTATTTCGACGATCCTGGTTTTTTTATTGAATTTTTATGTGCTGATGCCGTTGAAGCATGCTGAATCAACCCTGTCTTCTTCAGAAAAAGATTTGGAAGGCCGAGTTGCGCTAGTCTTGACGCCGATTCCTGTAAGCGGGATGGGAGAAGTCCAATTAAAGAATGTAACCGGTTCAATCAGCCGGCCAGCGTGTTTTTATTCTCCTCAAGAGACCGCAGCCGAACGCGGTACAGAAGTTTTGATCATCGAAGTGAATGAACGTATTTGTTATGTTGTACCTTACAAAGGAATATTAAAAGGATAGGAAGGAAGAAAGATATGATACCAAGTGCTTTGATACCTATAGGAATAGTTGTATTGATTTTATTGATGCTGCTGATCGTTTTTGTTTCAAAATATCAAACTGCAAAACCCGATGAGGCATTGATTATCAGCGGAAGTTATTTAGGAAAGAAAAATGTCCATGCTGACGAAAGCAATAACAAAATCAAAATCGTCAGAGGAGGCGGGGCGTTCGTATTGCCAGTCTTCCAACGATCGAATCGAATCAGTCTTTTGTCAAGCAAACTGGATGTCTCTACGCCAGAAGTGTACACGGAGCAAGGTGTTCCAGTAATGTGTGATGGCACATCGATCATCAAAATCGGTTCATCCGTTGAAGAAATCGCGACTGCAGCTGAACAATTTTTAGGGAAAACACGGGAAGAATTGGAGAATGAAGCACGAGAAGTTTTAGAAGGGCATCTTCGTTCGATCTTAGGTTCGATGACAGTCGAAGAGATTTACCAAAACCGTGATAAATTTAGTCAAAGTGTCCAAGAAGTTGCTTCTGTCGATTTAGCTAAAATGGGTCTGATTATCGTCTCCTTTACGATCAAAGAAGTTCGAGACAAAAACGGCTACTTGGATTCGCTAGGTAAACCGCGGATCGCCCAAGTCAAACGAGATGCAGAAATCGCCGAAGCGGAAGCATTGAAGGAAACACGGATCAAAAAAGCAGAAGCTGAAAAAGAATCGCAAGCAGCTGAACTTCAACGACAAACAGAAATTGCGGAATCATTGAAAGAAAAAGAATTGAAACTGGCAGCTTACAAACAAGAACAAGATGTAGCCAAAGCGAAAGCGGACCAGGCTTATAACCTTGAAAGTGCTCGGGCACAACAACAGGTCGTTGAACAAGAGATGGAAGTCAAAGTTGTTGAACGTCAAAAACAAATTGAATTAGAAGAAAAAGAAATCATCCGCAGAGAAAAACAATATGATTCTGAAGTGAAGAAAAAAGCAGATGCGGACCGTTATGCAAAAGAACAAGAAGCATTAGCTCAAAAAGCGAAAGGAGTAGCTGATGCCGAAGCAGAACGATTCCGTGTCGAAGCATTAGCCGAAGCAGAAGCTAACAAAACACGACTTTCTGGTCAAGCAGAATCCGAATCTATCTTGGCAAAAGGTCGAGCAGAAGCAGAAGCAAAACAAAAAATCGCCGATGCATTCAAAGAATATGGCGAAGCTGCTGTTTTAAGCATGGTGATCGAAATGCTGCCGCAATTGATGAAAGAAGCAGCGCAACCACTGGGAAATATCGAAAAAATCTCTGTTGTCGATACAAGCAGCGGTTCTGGAAGCAATGGCGGAGCAAACCGCGTGTCAAATTACGCGACCAATCTATTAACGACAACACAAGAAACACTAAAAGAAACAACTGGTTTAGACATCAAACAATTGATTGAAAATCTAGCAACAGGAAGTACGTCGAAACCAACCGAAGTTTCGCCATCTGTTTCACCGGAACCCGAATATCCAAGCGAAGCCGATTTGGAAGAATAAATAACAAAAAGGGTCGCAGCGAAAGCTGCAGCCCTTTTTGTTGTGAGATAAGAGGTGATGATACATTGCAGAAAAAATATTGAGCTTACAGTTCTGCAAAATTGGCTTTCAGATCCGTCAAAACATGGAAAGTTATTTTACGAAATTCTTCTTTAATGCTCGGTGCTAAGCAGTTCTTTCACAACCTCTTCTACGGTGTTCCCTCAGCTGACCTTCGGCAATAAACCAAAAAATGGCAAAAATGTGAAAAGCCATTTTGCCATTTTCTTTCTTATTGCTCAGGTCATAACGATGAGCTCACAACCTCATCCACGGTGTTCACAAAGCTGTCCTTCGGTATTAAGCTTTTCAAATTAAAAATATGGAAAGCTATTTCTAATTTGAAAAGAGTCTTAATACTCAGGCCATCCCGCTTTGCTCACAACCTCTATACACGGTGTTCAAATGATTGCTTCTGCGGAATTAAGTTCAAAAAAGGGAAAAACATGAAGAGCTGTTTTTCCTTTTTCGTCCTTAATTCTTGAAGCAGAACATCATTTTCACAACCTCTTCTCCGAATGCACTTGCGCAAACTCCGCCTTGATCTCGATAAAACTTCTGAAAGATTGCAGAAACTGGAACAACTCTGCCCGATCTTCAAACTCAGAACGATGGACAGGAAGAGGCATCTCACGATAACGTTTGTATACATCATCGATTCGAGCTAAAATTGCTGCGCCATCATTTGCTTCTGCGAACGTTTCTGCTGTGAAAGCCAGCAGCTCGCTGATATATTTCCCATAGAGACCTGGTTCTTTGATGCGTTGGAGATTGCCCAGCATATTTTTTAAAACATTGATTTGAGCCCGCCGCATCGAGAAATAAGTCTCATAGTAAACATTACTTTTCAACCAGTAATTTTCTTGGTATTTTTGCGCTTCTGATTGGCTGTTCCGCACATAGACCAGCAGCTCTTCGCAATGTCCGCGAATCGTTCCTTTTTTCTCTGTCGATAAGGCAAAAGCCATTTCCTGCAAAATATCCCGGAACTTTTCTTCAATGATTTCCTGATTTTCAAGTAACTGTTTTCTTTTATCAGGCATATAGATGTTTGCTATCAATGCGAAACCTACACCAAGAACCATTAGACCCGCTTCATTGCCAATCAGCGGCCAGTTCATAGTTTGGGCACTTAAATAATGGGTGACTAAAACAGAATTGACGACGATTCCTTCTGTTAATTTCAGCTGAGCAGCGATAGGGATGAAGACGAGCAAAAAGAGCCCGAATCCTAACGTTGTATAGCCAGCCAAAGAAAAACTGATAAATGCTGCAATTGTTGCTAAAATAAACGCAGCTAAACGATAGACACCAACCATCAAGGAAGAACGTCTTGTATTTCCAACACTCAAAACAGCTATAATACCGGCTGAAGGCCAGTAAAGAAGTGAAAGCTCGCTTGCAACGAGCATTGCTAAGAGTGCGCTGATAACTGTTTTGATTGTACGCATACCGATTCGCACATACTTCTCCTCCTTTTTTAGGATTATACTAAACTTTACTAAAAACTAGCAATATTTATCAACTTTAGTTATGATATTAAAAAGGATGAAAGGGGATTTTTATGCAGATAGGCCGTTTTCGCTTAGGAATGCGAACCTTTAAAAGCGCATTTTCGGTTTTTTTATGTATTTTATTTTTTCATATTTTTCAACGCGGCACACCGATGATCGCTGCTTTATCAGCGGTATTTTCTTTAAGACAAGATCTCACATCAACAGTTTCTTTCGGCCGGTCAAGAATCATCGGAAATACTTTAGGCGGCTTATTGGCAGTTATTTATTTCCTTATTTTAGAACACTTCCATAACGATTTTATGGTCGAATTGATCGTATTGCCGATTTTAGTCCTGGTTGCAATCGTTGTTTCTGATGGCATTGGAAATAACGCGGGTATCATCGCTTCGATTGCGGCGCTGCTTTTGATCACGTTGAGTATTCCGCAAGGGGAATCGGTATTATATACAGTCCAGCGAGTATTTGACACCTTTATCGGGACATTTATCGCCGTTGGTATCAATTTCGTCGTACGGCCGCCGGAAGATGAAAAGAAAGAAGAACTGGCAGAAGATATTGCTGTTTTGCAAGAAAAAGAAGCCAAACTGAAAGAAGAATTGGGCGAAGTCCAAAAACAGATCGATGAACGAAATGGGAAATAAAGAACTACATATCAAGGATTGCAGAATGTGATTTTTTAGAACACTTTCTATACAAAAATAACATAAAAAAGAAGCCGTTTTTCAAAAACAGCTTCTTTATTTTTATTCTTTTTAAGCGTTCCTATCGGCTTGCCAAAGCTGATGCATCTTATCTAAAATGGCAATAACATCTTTCGTCAAGAAAAGCGAACGGTTCGGCAATTCTCCCTCGATCATTTTGACCATATTTGCCGCTTCATAGTTTAGTGCTTCTTGGCTGCTTCCGCTTTCGATCATTTCTTTCGTGCCATCTGTATAGATGATCTCAGCTTTGTCAGCACGAGGATAATCAGTGATCGTTATATAGCCGTTCTCAAAAGCTGCAATTCCGACTTTTGGCATTTTTGCTTGGAAAGTCAATGTGACAGAGGCCATTTCATTTTCTGTATTGCGCAAAATCGTCACAGATTGTTCATCTACACCTGTCTCGAAAGGCAGCATATTCGAAGCAATCACTTCTGGTTGCGAAGTCATGAAAAAGCGTGCAAATGAGACAGCATAAGTTCCGATATCCAATAACGCACCGCCGGCTAATTCAGGATTGAAGAAACGGTTGGTCGGATCTGGTTCTTTGTAACTGCCGAATGGTGCTTGGATCATTTTTAATTTGCCAAGTTTTCCAGAATCAATCAATGAACGCAAGCTTTGATAAAGAGGCATGTTGAAAATCGTCATGGCTTCTGCCAAAATCAGCCCGTTTTGTTCAGCTGTTTTCATAACTTCTGCCAGCTCGGCTTCATCCATTGTGATCGCTTTTTCGCATAAAACATGTTTGCCGGCGTTCAGCGCTTTCAAAATATGTTCTTTGTGTTGACGATTAGGAACAGACACGTAGATAATATCGATTTCTGGATCAGCCAGCATTTCCTCATAACTTCCGTAAGCTTTAGGGATACCATAGCTTTCTGCAAATTTTTGCGCTTTTTCCAGCGTTCTGGAGGCAACAGCGGTAAGAGAACTTGATGCTTGATCAAAACTGCTGGCAAATTCATGCGCGATACTCCCAAGGCCGATGATCCCCCATTGGTAATTCTTCATATAGACACTCTCCTTAAAAACAATTGATTACACCGTTAGTATAACAAATAAGCAGGTCAACTTTAGAAAGGAAGCTTTAAATCGTTAAAAAAATTGAAAAATGGACGTTGAAAGATGATTTTTACCTAGAACTTAAGTAGAATAAAAAGAAAGGAGGGATAGCTGTGCATCAAGTATATATCGATCTTATAATGAATGTTATTTTGGAACAGTTTGAGACTGAACAAAAATTTTTGACGGACTATCTTCTGGTAAATGAGGAAGAATGGAATCACTGGAAAAAAGGTGAAGGAAACTTGACCCCTGAAGCCATGCAAAAAGTGAAAAATCTTTTCAGCGATTATGAATGGATGCTTGTACAGAAAATGCTGCGCCAAACAATCATTTTTCCTGAGAAACGGACGACGGCGGTGGCAGAGTATAAGCAAACCAAAACAAAGATTGCGCAAAAATGGCTGACAAGCGGAGCTGGAACGGCAGAAATCTTGCCTTTAGAAGGAAATCAGCCTGTGAATTACCTTGACTTAAAAGTCAGTATTCAATATGATAAATGGGGTTATGATGATATTTTGAATTTCCGGCTGCCGGCAATCGTCCAGCAGCAGATCGAAGGAGAAAAAGTGGAGCTTTTAGATTGGGTGAACAACAATCTGGAAGAAACATATGTCCAATGATTTTTCTGGGATCGTAAAGAAAAGATGAGAGGTTTTATAAGTGAACAAAATTTTGGGAATCGCTTCTGTGGTCATCATGATCGGCGCGATGGGGTATCTTGTAGTGAATGAATTTTCCTCAAGCGCAGAGGTAGACGCAGTGCGAGCAACGGACACAAAGCAATCAGAAACAACAGCAAAAACAGCAAAAACAGCAAAAACAGATTCTTCAGAAGCAAGTACGACTGAATCAACCAAAGAAAAAGAATCAGATCTGCCGGATGTTTCACCAGATGATTGGCAGCTGGTATTAGTTGGACCAGATCATAAACTGGAAAAAGAAATCGATGAATCGACACAATTGGTTTCTCTGGACAACGGCTATTTGATCGACAAACGAGTGGAAGCAGATTACAAAGCATTTGCAAATGCAGCATCAGAAGCTGGTTTTCCTTTAGCTATGGTTTCTGCGTATCGTTCTGTTTCTTCACAACAAGAAGTCTTTACTCAGCACGTCCAACAAGTGATGGCGCAAAAAGGTGTGACAGAAGAAGAAGCAACAACAGAAACAAAATTGACGATGACAGAGCCGGGCTACAGCGAGCATCATACAGGATTAGCTGTCGATGTTGTCGATCAAGACTGGTATAACAATTATACTTCGACAGTCCTAGATGCAAGTTACGGCGATCAGCCTGGTGCAAAATGGATTGCAGAAAATGCACCGAAATATGGGTTCATCGTGCGTTATCCAAATGGTCGGGAAGATATTACAAAAATCACCTATGAACCATGGCATCTGCGCTATGTCGGCAAAGAAAGTGCAAAATACATCACGGAACATGATTTGACGTTGGAAGAGTATCTAGACAAGTTGAAGAAGTGAGGAAGTGAATGAAGTTATAAAAAAGTACAAACGAAGAAAAGCGAAAGGTGCAAGAAAGCTGGCGATTTTAGCTGGTGTCTTTCTGATCCTGCTCGCATTTGTCTTTTCATTGCGAAGTTTGATCAGTTCGCCGATCCAAGATCAAGAAGCGCAAGAACAGTTGTCGCATCAAGCATTTATTGACAAGCTGGTGCCGCATGCACAAGAATTACAGGCAGGATATGGTGTTTTGCCTAGTATCATTTTAGGTCAAGCAATCTTGGAATCTGACTGGGGAAACAGTACTTTAGCCAGCAAATACAATAATTTGTTTGGTATCAAAGCTTACGGCAGTCAGAATAAAGTCAACCTTGAGACAAAAGAGTTCGTTAACGAAGAGTGGATCACGATCCAAGGTGATTTCAGAGTGTATGATTCTTGGGAAGATTCGATGAATGACCATACACAGCTTTTTGTCCAAGGAGTCGATTGGAATCCCGCATTATATGAACGTGTACTGACGGCTGCAAATTATCAAGAAGCAGCACAAGCGTTGCAAGATGCAGGGTACGCAACAGATCCGACCTATGCACAAAAAATCATACATGTAATCGAGACCTATCAGCTGGATAAATATGACCAGCGCAGTTAAAAGAAGGGCGTGAGGCAATGGCAGATCAATTTGTTCCAGAAATCATGACTGAATTAAGACGGGATATCGTGAGAGTTCCGGAAGTCATCTCAGAAGCGAGCGGGATCAAATTCTTTGGGAAAAAGATCCGCTCGATCATTTTTACGACAGATATCGCTATCGTGCGGAATACAAATGCAGATGCAGTGATTGCTGTCTATCCATTCACCCCGCATCCTGCCATTACGAAAAGCATCATTGAAGCTGCGGATATCCCTGTATTCTCCGGAGTGGGGGGCGGTTTGACGCAAGGTGCACGCTCTACGTATATGAGTATGTTTGCAGAAGCGCAAGGATCGCTAGGCGTAGTCTTAAATGCACCTACACCAGTCGATACTGTTCGGGAAGTCTGTCAAGTGGTAGATATACCAGTCATCAGCACTGTAGCTTCCAAGTATGCAGAAATCGGTGAAAAATTAGAGGCTGGCGTATCGGTCATCAATATCAGTGCGGGAAAAGAAACAGCAGAAACTGTTCGTTATTTCAGAGAAAAGTATCCTGAGCTTCCAATTATTGCAACAGGCGGTTCAGAAGAAAAAACGATTCTGGAGACGATCAAAGCTGGTGCAAATGCCATCACGTACACGCCGCCAAGCAATGGTGAACTTTTCAGCAGAAAGATGGAAAAGTATCGGGAAGCAGAAAAGAAGAATAAGAAGAAAATCTGATAAAAGTATTTTCTCAGAAAAAAGCAGAAGCCGGATGAAAAATCCGGCTTCTTTTTGTCTAAACCAAATTTTTCGAAATTTAGTCAGACGTCAATATAAAAAAGTTTTGTTTTTTTATGCAGTTTTCCTTATTAAAAGGAGCGGCTTTTTGAGCTTGTTATTAAATTATTTTTTTGCTGGATTTCCTTGATTTATCAAAGCGCTTTCTATAAAATGAAAACGAATAGAAACTAAAAAAAGGCACCCTCCAGCATAGTAAGCAGCTAAGCTGGAGGGCCTTGAAAAGTCAGCGGGAACTGACCAATCAAGTTGCCATAGTCAATGCTTGTGCATCAACGTGTATATTGTACCTAATTTTATACAGAATTACTAGCTGTTTTTGTATGTTTTTTAGGAGAATTTGCAGGTTGGCGCATGCTTATTTCGCTATGTCAAGGATATTGGACAGTTGTCTGATATCCTTTTTCTTTTTGCGTAAATATTCGAATAGGCCCCTCAGTCAATGCATGTGCAGGAAGACATTTCGCAAAAAGAAAACCAGCTCTGTCCGATCATCTGGCAAAAAGTGTTGGCATTTCTCATCCTAGGCAGAGAAAGCGCAAGCCTTTAGTTTTTATTCCTATGCATAAAAGTGTATAGCTGCAAACAACAAATTTATCCGTCTGCAGATGACGGTTTCGATCTGCTGTGCAGAAGGACTGCTTTCCTTACTGCCTGTATATATTGCAATGGCAATCCTATTCAGCAAAAGGAGAAAGAGTATGAAACGCAAACAAACACTTCTATTTTTACTAGCAGTATTAACGATTTTTTTAGTTGGGTGCCGCAGCGGAGATGACGACAAAGTCACATTGAATATGGCTTGGTGGGGATCGCAGGTGAGACATGATGCGACGGTCCAAGTGATCGAACTTTTTGAACAAGAAAATCCGCATATCTCAATCGAGTTTGAATTTTATGACTATGAAGGTTATTACACGAAATTAGGAACTTTGGCAGCATCTGATGATATTTGGGATGTTTTTCAGCTGGATAATCAGTTTCCTCAATACATCAATCAAATCGAGCCGTTAGATGATTATGTTGCAGATGGCTTGATCGATATATCGAATACAGACGACACATATTTGGCAACAACGACATATGATGGTCAGCTTGTCGGGATTTCTGCAGGTGTGAATTCTTTTGCGATTGCTTATAACAAAGCGATATTCGACCAGTTAGGCATTCCTGAACCAGAAACGGACTGGACGTGGGAGGAATTTGAAGATATCAGCACCCAGATCGTTGACGGATTAGGGATCTATGCAATCTCGCGTTTCGAAGATTTTATCCCTGGTGCAATCTTGCAAGTAGCACAAGAAGAAAAAGGGCTGAATTTTTATGATAAAGAGAGTTTATCGCAACGACTCGGATTTGATGATCCAACTCTTTTGACCGATTATTTTGCTATGAGAAAAAATCTAGTAGACATAGGGGCATATCCGCTGCCGGGAGAAATCGATGTCAATATCGATCTGGCTTTTCAAGCGGTCAGAGATGGCAGAGCGGCAATGGTCTTTATTGCAAGCAATCAGCTTTCTGATTTGATGTCTGGGGCTCGGGAAGAAGCAGAGATCAAACTGATCAATCCGCCGAGAAGAAGAGCAGATGGCGAAGCTGGGCTGCCCGTCCGTTCTTCCCAAATGTTCAGTATCGCAGAAAACTCTGCTCATAAGGAAGAGGCGGCAAAGTTCATTGATTTTATCACCAATAATGAAGAAGCAAATCTGATTTTAAATGGGGAAAGAGGCGTGCCGATCATGAGTCATATCCGTGAGCGTTTAGCTGAAACCGGTGAACCGGCAATTATGGGGACGTTCCAATATCTTGAGACTGTGTCGGAATTAGACAATGGCGCAGTGAATGTCTTTGACAGCGCCTTGAATCCTGAAATCCAAAATCAGTATAATCTGCTGATCGAAAGAGTGATTTTTGAAGAGCTGACACCAGCAGAAGCAGCGGAAAGCATCTTTACCTTTGCTTCGGATCTTTTAGAATGAGGTGGCGGCAGTTATGGAAAAATTGAAAAAATGGATGAACAAAGATAACGTTGTCGGATATACATTTGCGGCACCTTTCATTATTGGTTTTTTACTGATTACGGTTATTCCGATGATGTTGTCGATTTATTATTCTTTCACAGATTACAGACTAGGAAATCCAGCCAATTGGATTGGTTTCGATAATTATATCCGAATGTTCCAAGATGAACGTTTTATTAATTCTATCAAGGTCACGTTTATTTTTGTATTGATTTCTGTACCTGTAAGATTGGTTTTTGGTTTGCTGATTGCCTACTTGCTGACACGAGAAATCAAGGGAACGACTTTTTTCCGATCGCTTTACTATATCCCAAGTTTGATTGGCGGCAGTATTTCTGTTGCTCTTGTTTGGAAAGAATTGTTTTCTAGGAATGGGCTGATCAACCTGCTTTTGGAACGGCTAGGAGTTGGACCCCTTGCTTGGTTTGGTGATCAGCGGTTAGTCATGATTCCTTTAGTTTTGATGTCTGCCTGGCAATTCGGTTCAGCCATGATTATTTTTGCCGCAGGAATCAAAGAAATCCCGGCTTCTTACTATGAGGCTGCGAAAATAGATGGTGCGAATCGACTTCATCTGTTTTTCAAAATAACCTTGCCGCTTTTGTCGCCGATTATTCTCTATAATCTAGTGATGCAGACGATTGCAGGTTTTATGACGTTTACGCAAGCGTTTATCATCACACAAGGCGGTCCAAATGATGCAACGAATTTTTACGCACTTTATGTTTACAATCAAGCATTCTCTTTCAATTCGATGGGGTATGCAAGTGCGATTTCCTGGGTGATGCTTCTGATTATGGGAGCAGTTACGTTTCTTATCTTCAAATCATCTAAAAAGTGGGTAGTCGTGTAATGGCAGGAGGCAAGCAATGAAAAAAAGAATAGGAAAAGCAGCACAGTATACATTTATTTTAGTGTTAGGTTTTGTAATGATCTATCCGGTATTGTGGATGATCGCAGGTTCCTTCAAAACAGATAATGAGATTTTGAGCGGTTCTCTGAGCTTGATACCAGAATTCTTTCAGTGGGAAAATTATGCAGAAGGCTGGGCTGGTTTCGCGGGTATCTCTTTTTTCACCTTTTTTAAAAATTCATTTATCATCGCGTCGATTTCAACAGTTGCAACAGTACTGAGTTCTGCATGTATCGCCTATGCATTATCGCGCATCGAGTTCAAAGGCCGCCGATTCTGGTTTGTTGTAATGCTCATTACGCTGATGATCCCGGCACAAGTTATTTTGATTCCTCAGTTTATCATTTATAACCAGCTGAATTTAGTAGGGACATATGTACCATTGATTTTGCCGCATTTTTTTGGACAAGCATTTTTTATCTATCAAATCATGCAATTTATGGTAGGGATCCCAAAAGAATTGGATGAATCCGCGATTATTGACGGCTGCAGCAAGTATACAGTATTTACAAAGATCATCTTTCCTTTGCTGAAGCCAGCTGTCATCACTACGATCATTATCCAATTTTATTGGAAATGGGATGATTTTATGGGGCCGCTGATTTATTTGAATCGTCCGCGAAGCTACACAGTGTCTATTGCAATCAAGCTTTTTGCAGATGCGGGTTCCAGTACTTCTTATGCGAGCATGTTTGCAATGTCGACTTTATCGCTTTTACCAGTTTTCTTGATTTTTTTATTCTTTAATAAATATCTGGTACAAGGAATCAGTACAAGCGGCCTGAAAGATTAGGAGTTGTTCAGATGAAGGGCAAGATGATCGAAGACATGCTTTTATATAAAATCACAGGTCACATCAGCCGGATTTTTGTATCCAGTCTCTTGGGAAATGGTTTGTTCATGCTGCTTACACTAATACAAATGCCAGGCCGAACGATGTCTATTTTGACTATTGGACTGTTATACTTTTGTTCACTTTTTATAAGTTCCTATTTGATCATCGTCTATCTTTCAGAGGAGAGACATCTGCTGTCAAAAGAAGGAGTCAAGAAATGGCTGATGATCCATTTGTTCGCGTGCATCGGTATTTTGATCTTAGTTGCTAATCTGTACTACTTTCTGCTGGTTCAGCGGCAATTCGTTTTTTTGCCAACACTGCTGTTTTTTGCGCTTGTTTTGTTGCATGTGTATTTAGGGACGCTTTTTGATTTATATGAAAAAAATAACGAAAAGCTGATTGTTTTGTTGAAAAGAAATGCTTGGTTTTTATTGAAACAAAGAAAAATCGTTTTATGGTATCTCGTAATGCTGCTGTTTTTTTTCGGGATCGAACAAATTGATAGCTGGCTTTTGATTTTGTTCTTTCCTGGAATACCGTTCGTTTTAACAGCACATATCAAGACAAAGGAGGCAGAAGGATGAAAAAGAGATATGTACAAGTTGGTGTCGGTGGGAGAGCTCGATTTTTTTATGAGGCAATCGCTTCGATCTATAGTCAAACGAGTGAAATCGTTGGTTTTTGCGACATTTCCCAAACAAGGATGGATTATGCAAATAGGATCCTTTCTGAAACATACGGACAAGAAAAAGTGCCTGCATATAAATATACAGAATTTGAGAAGATGCTGGACGTACTTGCACCTGATTGTGTGATCGTGACCACAGTTGACCGCTCGCATCATGACTATATTATTCGTTCGATGGAAAAAGGCTGTGACGTCATCTGCGAAAAACCACTGACAATCGATGAAGAAAAAGCGCAAGAAATCCTTGATGTGCAAAAGAAAACAGGGAAATCACTGCGAGTGACCTTCAATTATCGATATGCACCGCACAATACGAAAATCAAAGAATTGATCCATAATGATGTTATCGGAGAGGTGTTCTCGATCCATTTTGAATGGTTATTGAATACCCAGCACGGTGCGGATTACTTCAGAAGATGGCATCGTAATAAATACAACAGCGGCGGATTATTAGTCCATAAATCGACGCATCATTTCGATTTAGTCAATTTTTGGCTGAGCAGTCAGCCAAAAACCGTTTTTGCCTTTGGTGATTTGAATTTTTATGGTATGCAAAATGCAGAAAAAAGAGGCGTCGAAGAATTTTACAGCCGGAGTTTGGAAAATCCAGATGCTGAAAAAGATCCTTTTTCTATTGATTTAGAATCAAATGAAGAACTGCGGGAAATGTATCTGAAAGCAGAAAAAGACAGCGGATATATTAGAGATCGAAGTGTTTTTTCTGATGATATATCGATTGAAGATACATTAGGTGTAACGGTGAAATATGATTCTGGTACGATTTTGACCTATTCACTGAGCGCCTACATGCCATGGGAAGGATTCAATGTTTCATTGAACGGCAGCAAAGGGCGAATCGAAATGAAAATTGTTGAAAAATCTTACATTAATGCAGGAGGCGAACAGGAGGATGAAGGCGCGTTGGTCAAACAAACGATCCAAGTCCACCCAATGTTTGCGGAGCCGTATGAAATCGAGCTGGAAGAGGGCAAAGGAGGTCATGGCGGCGGTGATCCGCTATTGCTGGATGATTTGTTCGGAATTGCTTCTTTTGACGAATGGAACCGTGCAGCAACTCATATCGATGGCGTGATGTCGATTTTGACAGGAATTGCAGCGAACCGCTCGATTGCTTCGGGTCAGGCGATACACGTCAAAGAACTGCTGCGGTAAATAAGTAAAGCATATTTATCCTTAGAAAAATAAACGCACGATCTGAAAGTCAAAATAGTGCAGATGAAGAAGAGAGAGGGGAATGAAACCCTCTCTCTTTTTTGCTTTGATCCAAAAAAACCGAACGATTTCTCCTTAAAAAACGAACAAAACAAAGAATAAAATAAAAAACATTAGATTTTGGGAAAAAATTTCTGCAAATGTGTTGTCGATTTCAGAAAGTAATGTTAGACTAACCTCAATATTTGCTGAAAGCAGTCAAATAGAATGGTTTGCGGGAATCATCGTTAACCGGTTTACGTAAAGTTACATAAGATAAAAACTACTTATATATTGTCGTAATATGGTCGACAGTCTCTACCTGATGCCGTGAACATCGGACTATAAGTAAAAAAGGATCGCCTTTTTTACTTTGGATTACTTTGGATAGGTAAAAAGGTGTTTTTTTCTTTATTTAAGATAACAAGATTATCTAGTTGGGAAACAAGATAATTGGACTTTTTCTAAAAGAGTCGTTATTGTTTAGTTAATCATTACATGAAAAGGGGTAAATAAAAGTGAAAGAATTAGTAGAACGAATCCAGAAAGACGGCCGCGTGCTGGGCGAAGGAGTCTTAAAAGTCGATAGTTTCGTCACTCACCAAGTGGATCCTTTCTTGATGGAAAAAATGGGTCAGACATTTGCAGAAGTTTTCAAAGACCAAGGAATCACTAAAGTCGTGACGATCGAAGCTTCTGGAATCGCACCAGCTTTATTTGCTGCTAAAGAATTAGATGTACCAATGATCTTTGCCCGCAAAGCGAAAAGTTTGACGATGGATGAAGAATTACTGACAGCTTCTGTTTATTCATTCACCAAACAAGTGACTAGCACAATCTCAATCTCAAGAAAATTCCTATCAAAAGAAGACAAAGTATTGATCATTGACGACTTTTTGGCAAACGGACAAGCTGCTAAAGGATTGATCGAACTATGCCAACAAGCTGGAGCAAGCGTTGAAGGTATTGGGATCGTCATCGAAAAATCTTTCCAAGATGGACGCCAATTATTAGAAGACATGGGCTTGAAAGTCGTTTCCTTAGCTCGTATCGCTTCATTGACAAATGGTCAAGTTGAGTTTTTGAAGGAGGACGCGTAAGGTGGAGAACGAAACACAAAACGGCAAAGCCGCAGTCCTAGGTCTTCAGCATTTACTTGCGATGTATGCCGGAGCTGTTGCGGTTCCTTTATTGATTGGTACTGGATTAGGTTTTAATCAAGAACAAATGACGTATCTTATTTCGATCGACATTTTCATGTGTGGATTGGCTACATTATTGCAGCTGACAGTCAATCGATTTTTCGGTATTGGTCTTCCAGTCGTTTTGGGCTGTGCGATCCAAGCAGTAGCTCCTTTGATTTTGATTGGTTCAGATAAAGGTGTTGGAGCAATTTACGGCTCAATCATTGCTTCAGGTATTTTCGTTGTATTGATTGCCGGTTTCTTTTCAAAAATCAAAAAACTTTTTCCTCCTCTTGTCACAGGTACGGTGATTACAGTTATTGGTTTGACGCTGATTCCTGTATCGATTGAAAAAATGGGCGGGGGCAGTGCAGCTGATCCATCTTTTGGAGATTCAACAAACTTGTTATTAGCATTTATTACGATTGCTTTGATTATCGGTGTACAGATTTTTGCTAAAGGATTTATGCGTTCGATTGCTGTATTGATCGGCTTGGCTGGCGGCAGTATTTTAGCTGGCTTGATGGGCGAGATTGATTTTACTGCGATTGGACATGCACCAGTTTTTCACGTTCCGCAACCTTTCTATTTTGGGATGCCGACTTTTGATGTTTGGTCGATCCTATTGATGATCATCATTTCAATCATTAGTATGGTCGAATCAACAGGTGTTTACTTTGCACTTGGCGATATTACTGGACAAAATGTTGGTGAAGAAGAATTGAAACGCGGCTATCGTGCAGAAGGACTTGCAGTTATTCTTGGCGGTATTTTCAATACATTCCCATATACTGGGTTTTCACAAAATGTTGGTCTTGTTCAATTATCAGGTATCAAAACAAGAAAACCAATTTACTTTTCAGCTTTCTTCTTGATTATCTTAGGTTTATTCCCTAAAATCGGTGCAATCGCTCAAGTCATTCCTGAACCTGTATTAGGCGGCGGGATGCTAGTGATGTTTGGGATGGTTGCAATCCAAGGTATCCGGATGTTATCAAAAGTCAATTTCGAAAATGATAAAAACTTACTGATCATTGCTGTTTCGATCGCTTTTGGTCTAGGATTCAATATCATGCCTGAACTATTCAGCAAATTACCTGAAACAGTTCAAATGTTTACCGGAAACGGTATCGTTATGAGCAGTATCACAGCGATCGTCTTGAATCTGATGTTCAATGGTCTGAAAGAAGACGAAGAAATCATCAAAGAAGCGTTAAGCAAATAGGTTTGATAAATAGTCAAAAAGCAAGAAAATTATTTCAGAAAAAGGTTGGATACTTTTGCTTCCAGCCTTTTTTATTTCTTTTTCGGAAAAATACGAACGATAAATATTATTATTTGCGTAATATTCGATTTTTGTTTGACGTCAAAAAAGCACCTTGTTAAAATAAAGACGTAGAAAACGAGAGGAGAAAACAATGTCTGAAAAAGTTTCAGTGATTATGGGGAGTATCTCAGATTGGGATACGATGAAATTTGCTTGTGAGATTTTAGAAGAATTAGAGATTCCATATGAGAAAAAAGTTGTTTCTGCGCATCGTACACCAGATTTGATGTTCCAACAGGCAGAAGAAGCAAGAGGAAAAGGCATCAAAGTGATTATTGCTGGTGCAGGAGGAGCGGCTCATCTTCCTGGGATGGTCGCAGCAAAAACGACATTGCCAGTGATTGGTGTTCCTGTCCAATCACGAACATTAAATGGATTAGATTCTCTGCTTTCAATCGTACAAATGCCTGGAGGAGTCCCAGTTGCAACCACGGCAATCGGAAAAGCTGGTGCAATTAACGCTGGACTACTTGCGGCGCAGATGCTTTCAATGTATGATTTAGAGATAGAAGCTAAATTAGCCAAAAGGCGTTCAATGATGGCTGAAACTGTTAAGGAAAGTAGTGATCAACTTGGTTAAACCATTATTGCCAGGAGCGACGATCGGTATCGTCGGCGGCGGACAATTAGGCCGGATGATGGCGATCAGTGCAAAAGAAATGGGATTTAAAGTAGGAGTACTTGATCCAGTAGATGATTGCCCAGCTGCACAAGTAGCAGATTGGCATATTGAAGGAAATTATGACGATATGTTTGCTTTAGAAGAGCTGGCGCGTCGTACAGAAGTGATTACTTATGAATTCGAGAATGTCAGCGTAGAAGCGCTGAATGGTATTTTATCGCGAGCGGACGTACCTCAGGGGACAGATTTGCTGGCTATTACCCAAGATCGCTTATTAGAAAAATCATTTTTAGAATCCAATAATATTGTGATTGCTCCTTATTCAACGATTGTTAGTCCAACCGATATCCAAGATGCAATCGACGGTATCGGCTATCCTTGTGTTTTGAAGACAACAAGAGGCGGATACGATGGGAAAGGCCAATATGTTTTATACAGCCGAGCGGACTTAGCGCCATCAATGGATCTGCTTCGCGAAGGAACTTGCGTACTAGAAGCTTGGGTACCGTTTGAGAAAGAAATCTCTATCATGGTAGCAGGAAATGGACAAGGAGAATATACAACGTTCCCTGTAGTAGAAAATGTTCACCGCAACAATATCCTTCATGAAACGATCGCACCTGCGAGAATCTCTGCCGATGTTATCGAAGAAGCAGAACGAATCGCGAAAGTCATTGCAGAAGCTGTGGATCTTTCCGGTGTATTGGCGGTTGAGATGTTCCTGACAAAAGCAGGCGGGTTGTACGTCAATGAATTAGCACCACGTCCTCATAATTCGGGTCATTACTCGATCGAAGCTTGTTCTATGAGCCAATTTGATGCACATATTCGCGGGATCTGCGGCTGGCCGTTGCCAAAAAAAGTCCGTCTTCTGAGCGATGCGGTCATGGTCAATATCTTAGGTGAAGATTTAAGAGACAGCCGTGAATTGATCAGTGAAAAGCCAGATTGGCAATTCCATTTTTATGGAAAAAGCCAAGCAAAAAAAGGCCGCAAAATGGGACATATCACTATTTTGACTGAAAATGTCTATGAGACTTTGGAAGAAATCTACCAAACAGATATTTGGGATTAAAGGAGAAAAACAAACATGTTAGAACGTTATACACGTCCAGAGATGGGAAATATCTGGACAGAAGAAAATAAATACCAAGCGTGGCTTGAAGTGGAGATCTTAGCAGATGAAGCTTGGGCTGAATTAGGAGAAATCCCGAAAGAAGACGTGAAGAAAATCCGCGAAAATGCTTCTTTTGATATCGAACGTATTTTAGAAATCGAAAAATCGACACGTCATGACGTCGTTGCATTTACGCGTGCAGTTTCTGAAACACTTGGTGAAGAACGCAAATGGGTCCACTATGGTTTAACAAGTACAGACGTCGTGGATACTGCTTACGGTTATTTGATCAAACAAGCGAACGACATTCTAAGAGGCGATTTGAAACGTTTCACTGAGATAATCGGCGAAAAAGCAAAAGAACACAAATATACTGTAATGATGGGCAGAACGCATGGTGTCCATGCAGAGCCAACGACATTTGGGTTGAAATTAGCGACTTGGTATTCTGAGATGAAACGAAATATCGAACGTTTTGAACATGCAGCAAAAGGTGTAGAAGCAGGGAAAATCTCTGGTGCTGTGGGAACTTTTGCCAACATTCCTCCGTATATCGAAGAATATGTTTGTGACAAATTAGGTATCCGCGCGCAAGAAGTGTCGACCCAAGTCCTTCCTCGTGATTTGCACGCAGAATATTTTGCAACAATGGCATTGATTGCAACAAGTATTGAACGCTTTGCTACTGAAATCAGAGGATTGCAAAAATCGGAAACAAGAGAAGTAGAAGAATTTTTTGCAAAAGGACAAAAAGGCTCTTCTGCAATGCCGCATAAAAGAAATCCAATCGGTTCAGAAAACATGTCTGGTCTAGCACGTGTGATCCGCGGCCATATGATAACAGCTTATGAAAATGTCTCTTTATGGCATGAACGTGATATCTCTCATTCTTCAGCGGAAAGAATCATTTTGCCAGACACAACGATTTTATTGAACTATATGTTGAATCGTTTTGGCAATATCGTTAAAAACCTAACAGTCTTCCCTGAAAACATGAAACGTAATATGCAAGCAACATACGGCTTGATCTATAGCCAACGTGTGATGCTGAAATTAATCGATAAAGGGATGACAAGGGAAGAAGCGTATGATCTTGTGCAACCGAAAACGGCTTATGCTTGGGATAACCAAACAGATTTCCGTCCATTGCTTGAAGAGGATACAGCAGTAACATCTGTTTTATCAAAAGAAGATTTAGATGATGCATTCGATTATAATCATCACCTGAAAAATGTCGATACGATTTTCAATCGTGTGGGTCTTGGAGAATAAGTTTTTCTAAATCAATAAAAAAAGGAAACGACCGCTGAGAAGCGGCCGTTTTTTTGTCTATTATTCCTAAAGATAACGCGATTATGAGGTTAAAATAGCTTTTGATGACAGGATTAAATAATAATATTGTTATTCTTCTATAGTTTAGTTCAAAGGGAGTCGGATTTTTCTGTTGAGAATTACTTATGTTCAATTTGGAAAGATGAAGAAAACTAAACAAAGGAGTGAAGCGGATGCCTAAAAAAGATTATCGAAAAGAAATTGGCCGGTTCTATAACAAAGTACAGGAAGCGAATAATCAAGTGCAGGATCCAAGAGATACCCAGCAAGTTTTAAATAACATTGCCGATAATGTGGGGCATGCATCGACAGAGGAGAATAACAATAAGGTGCGAGCAATGTTTCACGCGGCTAGCCTGTTGTTCAGTGCTGTCACACCTTTAGATATGTCCCGACAGAACAGAGTATCAGAACCTTCCGCAGGTCCATCGAGTGCGCTTAGACAAAAGCGGCATCTGCTGGGTATCCCGACTGTTGACTCAACGATTGTGCCGCCTGCTTCTCCGATGACGCAAACAGCGCCTGTTCGAAAAAGAAAAAGAATCAAAAAAAACGAAACGCCGACACCGAAGCAGTTTAGTGATTTACGAAATGAAGCAACCACTATTTCTAAGAGTCAAATGCCGACGACTTTACCTCCTGCTACTAGTGATTCTAAAGTGGAGCAAGTTGAACAAATCAAACAAGATATTATAAATAATCAGGTGCCTGCCATTCGGTATGCAGAACCAGTGCCTGTTTTTTATTATGATTACGAACTTTTTCAGAAGCGAAACAAAACAAGTGAAGTGAATAAAAAAATAAAGGCGTTTTTTGTAAAAGAAGGTTTGGCGAATCCTGCTGCATCTGAAAGTAAATTAGTAGAGATTGCTGAAAAATGGATTGAAAGTTTATCTATGAGCGAGGAGAATGCATCAGGAAAAGCAGGATTTTTAACTTATCTACTGCTTCAAGCTTATGGTGTGGAGGACGTGAGGCTGGGCGATTTTATTTCAACCGTTAAATTGCAAAATATTCTTATGCAATGGAAAATCAATACATTCCTAGAAGACTACAAATATGCAGATAAATTGGATGAGAAAAATCCTCAAATCCTATCGTTTGCAGAACATGGCAGCATCATTGAATTTGAAAAATACAAAAAAGAAAGTAAACAACTCTTTCATGAATTTATCCATGATTTGCCTCCATCTATTCTTCAAAGCCAGCCAATCGATCTGCTTTTTTATAAACGTGATCTTTGGGAAGCGCGCGAAAAAACCAAAAGTGTAAATATATTAGTGGAACAGTTCCTTAAAGATCACAACGTCTCATTGGATAAACCATCTTCAAGTGAACTGGTCCGAACGATGCAAGAGTGGATTCTTGCAGGAGAAAGTTACAGTGAGATTAAGGATAGAGAGACAAGGGCTGCATATTTGATTCGAAAAGGATATGGCATCGAAACAGCAGATGAGCCAGTTGGAGAGGCACGGCTTTACTTACTCCAATGGGAAAATAATAATGCACAATCTGGTTATACCTATAAAAACCCCAAAAACCTTGGCGAAATAAATGTTGGAGAAAAAGAGCAGAATCAGGATCTTAAACAAAAAATCACGGATTTTCTCCAGAAAAATGACTTTGAGCAGTCAGAAAACGGAGACAAAAAGTCCATACTGCTGAAACTGGATAAAACACAAAAAGACAATCAGCAAAAAGCTGTCATTGCTTTTTTAACAGAAAAAGGAATAGCCAAGGACATTTCTAGCTCTCAGCAACTTGCTGTAATACTCGCGCGCTGGATCGAAAGGGAGTTAAATTCATCCAAGACATCGAATAATCTAGTAAACATGAAGCAATTGGCAAATCTTCTTATCGGGAAGGAGGAAAATGAAACAATTTCGCTAGAAGCAGCAGGTGAAATCGTGACCACATGGACGATGGACATAAACGTAGATAGAACCTCTTCGTTAAGCAAAGCTGCTCTTGATGAACAGATGCAAGGGGACATGCCGAGTGAAACTCTCTCGACTCCATTAGCAGAAAAGCAGAGTCAGTGGCGCGATCCAAAAGTGATGGAAGCAGTAGGACAGCTGTTTTTGCAGAATGGGAAGTTATCCCAAGAAACAGCAAAAGAGAATGAGATTTTGTCTGCTGTAGGGAAATGGTTCATACAAGAAGACGGTCATGTAGTTATCAGTTCAGACAAAGTACAAACGTTGGCAAAAGTGATTTTAAAAGAAATGAAGCTTTATGGAGGAAGGCCGGAGGAAAAGATTTCAAATGAAGATGCTGAAAAAACAGTGATGAAATGGACCTTTGAAAATGTGCTGTACAGCTCATTTGAAGAACATCTAGCGAAGGAGATCCTTGCATCATCTGACCCTTCTAATCTTAAGATAAGTGATCTCAGAGAAAGTATTGAGCGCGTATCGGATTCTTACCTTTCATCTAATCCGCATAATCATGAGTATGCGTTTAAACTAGTTTGGGCAAAGCTGCTCGATAAAGCTCTTCCGGATTATTTGTATCAAACCAATAATTTAGTAAAAGATCCTTTAGTTTCTGATCATAGGATGTTAGCACAGCTGGCAGGGGGCAAGTTGTTAGAAAATACTGACTCTCGTGCAACCTTCGCTCCGTCAGAAGTCCGCACATTAGGAAACTATTTCTTAAGCACAATGATTGGAAAAGAAAAACTTAGTCCAGAAGAAATGCAGCAGTTGCTGCTTCCGGCTTTACTTGCGACAGCTCAACTAGAACCGGAATTGTTAGGGGAAAGTTTGAAAAAAGGGAATTATCAAGAAGTTGCCCTGGATACCTTCACTAGCTATTGGCGAAAAGGGTATTTCAATGTGATTGAAACGCAAGAACTGTTAGAGCCTTTGCTGACAGCTTATCAAAGTGCAGCACTTGATTGGCGCCGAAAAGGGAAATTAGCGGGAGAGGTGATCCAAGAATGTCATAGACGCGGTGTACCGATGGAAATCCTTCAAGCTCCAAGAATCATTCCGGGAAGATCGATTCTGGCAAATATAGGGCATGGGATAAATGCTTATGATGCTTATCTAAACGGACATCATCCTTGCCCGGAAACTGGCTGGACTCCGCCAAATTTGGAAAAATGGTATACAGATTTAACGAAAGCTGTGGCAGATACCTATCTTCCATTAGATAGAAAACTCATTGAACTGGCATTTGAATCAATGGAACCCAAAGAATACGAATTTTTTTCTTCAGCGGGAACGCAAATTTATAAAGCTTCTGCAAAGTTGAAGTTAAAAAATGAGGAGGCAACTCAGCCTCCTATCCATACCCGCAATCACATAAATTTTAAGAAAACAATTCAGAAAACAGTCTGGGATCTTGAAAACACCGATTTATTTGTGGCAAGACGTGGGGATGAGGAACGAATCTACGCTTTGAAAAAGTTAGGAGATGAAGCCGGATATAAAGTACATTGTGTAGATAGAAGATTGGCTGCTTATCTAAATCATGAGCTATTTTCGGTTGAGGAGGATGCGAAGGTGGTTCGTCCGCTAGATTCTAGAGACTTTGATCTTTCCATCAATGTGGATCAAACTAGCAGAAGGCACTCAGATAAAGCCTATCATCGACTATTGGCCTCCGAAATCAGTTTGAGAAATAGAGACAAGATGTATGACCAGCTCTATGAATCAGGAAATGATAAATCAGTTGCTGAACAGACAGTTGATAAAGTCAAACATTTTATTCCTTTTTACGATTGTGTGACAGAAAGCATAAATGGGAATGCAGCCGAAGCAGCTCCTGCTTGTTTGCTTGATATCATCTCTTTAATACCTGTTGCAGGACAGGCGATTGGTCTTGGTACAAAATTCGGCTTGGGAGTGTCAAAAGCTCTTTTGAGAGGCGGATTAAGAAACGCATTAAAAAACAGCAGATATTTTTTACCTAAATCTGAAGAACTAACAAAACTGGGGATCAGTACCTTGCAGTATCTTGATCCAGGGCTCGAACTGATAGCAGATAGCGGGCGGCTTGCTATCAAGGGATTAACAAAAATGAAATTTCAATATGCCAATGCCGCAGAGCGAGTGGTTTTAGATAAGTTAGAAAAATTGGAAAAGGAAACACCTGCTGTCTCTGAAGTTTTTAAGAGGGCGCATTTACCAGGGGGCGGTCCAGAAGTTCTGATAAAACGCGTCGAAGGCCATTTATACGTGCAAGTGAGTGAAAAAACAGGTAATGGATCTGGTCATTATTTTGTATTGAAAGGCAATCAGTTAGAAGTTTTCAAAGAAGCACCTTCTTTTACGAAAAATCAGCAAAAATTAATTGAACACTTAGCGATTGAGATAGAAAAATCCCAACAATTTGAGGATAGTGCAAATTTGAATGCCAAAGCTTATGGCGAGGGAATCATCCGCAAGGTGTCAAACGATGGAGAATCTCCGCAACTCTTTATCAAAATGAAGGATCGTTGGATTCCTGTTCGAGAAACAGTTGTCCAAGGAAAAGAACCTACTGTGCGTTATGACGTGTGTAAAGATAAACGTGTTTTTCCTGTAAATTACAATGGTGCGGAATGGTATTTTGAAGCGCCAACCTCGCCATTTGTGACGAAAGCGATAGTAAGAAAAGTCAGAAGAGAATTCAAACAGTTCGAAATATTAAAAGATCCTCGTGTACTTTCTACGCCTGATGAGAAAGGATTGATGCGGGATGCTTCGGGGAAAACCTACATCAAAATCAATAATTATTATTTGCCGCTGATTTCAGTCGATAAGGAAGCTGGTCTTTATCAATTGGTAAGGAAAAATGGAAATGAGCCGATGTCAGTCTTGAAATTTGAGCCAGAGAGCGGGCGGTTCGATTTGGGAACATCAAGAGAAAAAGCACGTAACGAGCAAGAGAAGGGAACGTCAAAAAACGAAAAAGAAAGTTGCGAAAAAGACCTCTCTTCATTTGGATCAATGATTTTGTGCGGAGGAGCAATATCAAGACCTAGGCAGTCAGGTTTGCGGAATAGTGTATCTCGAAGAAGTTTTCGGAAAAAAGTAAAAGATGGAATAGGATATAACACACTGCCGAAATCGCCAAAAAGAGGGAAAGAATGGAACGCTATCCGAAATGTGCAACCTTATAAACCCGAGCGTGTAAGAGAGGAAGATCCTCTCGTTATTCTTCCTAAATTAACTGAATTTATTCCAGAGCAGCCTATCATCACACAGTCTAACGATAAGAAGACGCGAAATGTGATTTTAGAAGGTATCGAAGAGGATATATTTGGTTTTGCTCAACCCAATGAAGAGTTTCAGGTGTTTGCAGGGCTCGATCCAAGCAAGGTACCTGAATTTATCAGGCCATTCCAGAAAGAGGTAGCAGATGGGTTGAAGGAGTCGGAAGAAATATTTAGGCAGGGGAAAAATAAATTGCAGCATTTATTGGAGCAGCCGGATATCGCAGCTACAGCTGAAGGACGATATTTGACTAAAATGTTTTTATTGAAAGACGCTCCGAACAAAGAGGAAATACTAAAAGAAATTGCTAAGCGGCTAATATCGATGGCTGAAAAAGGAGAACGATTTCTTCAGAAAACAGAAGAATTCGGCTTTGAAAATATTTTGATTGTCTCAACGGAACTTAAATTGGATCCTCAGCTGAACGTGTACCAGTCAAAGAGAGAAAAGGAGGTTCTGTCAAAGGCTTTTGTTGTACCAGCTGACCGGGAATGCAGGATAATTATTTCAGCTGATGCTTTTTGTCAAGATCCTGCGGTTGCCCCGACCCTTCAACTAAACCAAAAAGTGAGTGGAACAGTCATACATGAAGTGACACATCTTGTTTCGATGACAAAAGATCTTGCTCTATATGGTGTACCTGATAAGGGATTTTGTATGAACGGAAAGGAGGCGCGCGCTGAGTATTTATATGGAATTAGAAAGATAAGAGACACTCCGGACTTCCAAAGTTTTGTGAATCAAGTGGCAGCAACGCGTCAGAGTTTGAGTAAGTTATCCGCAGGGGCTGTAAATTTTTCACTGTACCACGATGATATGCTGCGAGCAAATTTACAGATAACGGATGCGGAGATGGTGTCGGTGATTATGAGGGATATCGCTGAAGGGCGAGCATTTAATGCGCAAATTCGTATGAGAAGAAGCTTCGGTAATCAGAGATCAGAGCTGGGACTAAATTTGATGTCGCTAGCGTTGGTGTCTGCGAATAAAGTTAATTTTATAACTCGGCGGGACAAGGTACGGGAGAAGGCGACGCTAGATGCGAAAATCCCTGACCAAGCGAAAATAGGAGGAAGTCTGGGAGAGAAAAGAGAAAAAAGAAGCTTATTAAGTGCTGTACAAATGGGAAAAGAAAATAGCAAATACATGGTAAAGAAAAAAGTTCAACCATTTCCAATTAGAAAAAAGAAAGAAATGACACCGCAATTTTAGATAAAAGAAACAAATAAAGAAAGTTGTAAGCCGCTCTCAATAGTTGATGGCGGCTTTTTTCGGCAACAAAAAACCATCCGTTGGTTTTACGGATGGGTTAGGTTACGCATAAATTGGGTGAACAGGTTGAGAAGTGAAATAAGAAGAATCTAAAAAGTTCAACATTTTCTCAACGAAATCAAAATTGAATTCCTGATTATCAAAAATGATCTGGATCCGATATTGGTTCTTGAACAATTTTTGTTCATGGATTTGATGGATCTTCAGCTCATGATTGGTCTGTGTAAGGTAATGCAATGTTCGTTTCCGGCATTCAGTATAACGTTTTGCCGCACGTTTCCATTTGCGGAAAGTATAGAAGCTGGTGTTTTTATTGCATTGATAGACCTCTTTGATTGCTAGAAGATCGTTATATAAACAAGCGCGCTCTTCCATGCTGAGTTCTTCTAAAAATTGTTGAGCTGTCTGTGCCGTATCGTTCATTGACGAATGCCTCCTTTAGCTATCGGGCTGTTATATGTACTATACCACTAACTTTTGTCTGTGTAAACGCTTTGTATTTCTAAAAATAGAAAAATGTGAAACACGAACGTTTGTGAAAATTTTATTATAATCGTAAAGAATTGTGTTGCTAAAAAAAAGAGTGATTGGTAAAATCAAAAGTGAAAAGACGAATGAATCGAAGGTCATCCATCTAAATGTAAGTGATTAAGGAGAGGTTTGCGTGAAAAAAGGGCAATTGCTGTATGAAGGGAAAGCAAAAAAACTATATGCGACAGATGAAGAGCAGGTAATCTGGGCAGAGTATCTGGATCAGGCAACCGCATTGAATGGTGCGCGGAAAGATGAAGTCAAAGGAAAAGGTGAACTAAATAATCAAATCACTAGTGCAATCTTCCGCTATCTGGCAGATAAAGGGATAGAGAACCACTTTATCGAAAAGTTGTCTAAAACCGAACAATTAATCAAAAAAGTGGAAGTTATTCCCTTAGAAGTGGTGGTACGAAATCTTGCTGCAGGAAGTTTCTCTAAACGCTTAGGCATCACAGAAGGAACCGTTCTTCCTGAGCCGATTCTTGAATTCTACTATAAAGAGGATGCGCTAGATGATCCATTTATCAATGAAGCGCATATTGCTTTTCTGAAAATCGCTGCGCCGGAAGAAATCCGTTTGATCAAAGAAGCAGCTGAAAAAGTCAACCAAGAACTGATCCGCTTATTCCAACAAATTGGTCTGGAACTTGTTGATTTCAAAATTGAATTCGGCAGACAAGCAGATGGGACGATCTTGCTTGCTGACGAGATTTCCCCAGATACTTGCCGTTTGTGGGAAAAAGAATCCGGTGCATCGATGGATAAAGATAATTATCGGAAACAACTAGGAGATCTTGTCCCAGTTTATCGTGAAGTATTGCAGCGTTTAATAAAAATCTCAGTATAAAGGAGCTTACCGCAAATGTATTTTGTCAAAATCTATGTGACTTATAAAGATTCAGTGTTAGACCCTCAAGGAGAAGCTGTCAAGCATGCCGTCCACAAAATGGGCTATGAAACGATCAATGATGTGAGAATCGGAAAATACTTTGAATTGAAAGTAGCGAAAACGGACGAACCAGTTGAAGAAGTAATCGAACAAATCTGTGATCGATTATTGGCGAATGTGAATATGGAAACATATCGTTACGAAATTGAAACATTGGAGGAAGTATAAGATGAAATTTGCGGTCATTGTTTTCCCAGGATCAAATTGTGATAGAGATATGCTTTGGGCAATCGAAGAAGTGATGAGCGCACAAGCAGAATATGTTCGTCATGATGAAGATTCATTGGAAGGATTTGACGGCGTATTACTGCCGGGAGGTTTCTCTTATGGGGATTATTTGCGATGCGGCGCTATTGCTCGTTTTTCAAAAATCATGGACGAAGTGATTCGTTTTGCAGAAGAAGGCAGACCTGTTTTTGGTACCTGCAACGGCTTTCAGATTTTAACAGAAGCCGGCTTGCTGCCAGGTGTTTTGCGCCGGAATGATTCGCTTCATTTTATTTGTAAAACTGTGCCTCTTCAAGTAAAGAATAATCAAACGGCTTTTACTTCGGAATACCAAGAAAATGAGATCATCCACTTGCCAGTTGCGCACGGTGAAGGAAATTACTACTGTGATGAAGAAACGCTTCAAGAGCTGAAAGAAAACAATCAAATCGTGTTCAGCTATGCAGAAGAAAATATCAACGGCAGTGTCGAAAAAATTGCTGGGATCACGAATAAAGCAGGAAACGTCCTGGGCATGATGCCGCATCCGGAAAGAGCGATGGAAGAATTGCTTGGGTCAGAAGACGGCAAACGCTTCTTTGCTTCGATGCTGAAAAACTTTGGAAAGGTAGTCAACTAAAATGATGAATACGCTGATAGAACCAACAGCCGCAGAAATCAAACAAAAAAAGATCTATGCTGAATGGGGATTAACCGATGAAGAATACCGCATGATCGAAGAAGATATTTTAGGAAGAATGCCGAATTACACAGAAACGGGTCTTTTTTCTGTTATGTGGAGCGAGCATTGTTCGTATAAAAATTCGAAACCTGTTTTGCGCAAATTCCCAACTACTGGCCCGCAAGTGCTTCAAGGGCCAGGCGAAGGAGCCGGTATCGTGGATATTGGCGATGGTCAAGCGGTCGTTTTCAAGGCAGAAAGCCACAACCATCCATCTGCAGTAGAACCTTATGAAGGGGCTGCGACAGGAGTTGGCGGGATCATTCGAGATATTTTCAGTATGGGTGCTCGGCCGATTGCACTTTTGGATTCATTAAGATTTGGCGAACTGAATCAGCCGCGGACGAAATACCTATTTGAAGAAGTTGTAGCTGGAATCGGCGGTTATGGAAACTGTATCGGTATCCCAACGGTTGGCGGAGAAATTGCATTTGATCCTTGTTATGAAAGAAATCCCTTAGTCAATGCGATGTGTGTAGGTTTGATCGAACACAAAGATATCCAAAAAGGCCAGGCAAAAGGTGTGGGTAATTCAATCATGTATGTTGGCGCGAAAACAGGACGCGACGGCATTCACGGTGCCACCTTTGCATCAGAAGAATTCAACGAAGAAGAAGAGCAGCAGCGTTCTGCTGTCCAAGTCGGCGATCCGTTTATGGAAAAATTATTGCTGGAAGCTTGTTTGGAATTGATTTTAGACCATTCGGATATCTTGATCGGTATTCAAGATATGGGGGCAGCTGGGCTGGTTTCTTCCAGTTCAGAAATGGCTTCGAAAGCTGGTTCAGGTTTGATTTTATATCTGGATGATGTACCGCAGCGGGAAACAGGTATGACGCCATATGAGATGATGTTGTCAGAATCGCAAGAAAGAATGCTGATCTGCGTGAAGCAAGGATGCGAAGAAGAAGTCAAAGAATTATTTGCCAAATACGAACTTGATGCTGTAACGATTGGAAAGGTAACTGATGACGGACAGTATCGTTTGTATCACCGAGGAACAGAAGTAGCAAATATCCCGGTTGATGCATTGGCAGAGGAAGCGCCTGTTTATCACAAAGAAAAAGCAGAGCCCGAAAGAATCAAAGCGTTCCAAAACATGGAAAACTTTACACCTGAAATCAATGATTTTACAGAAACATTTAAAAATCTGCTGCAGCAGCCGACGATTGCGTCGAAAAAATCAGTGTATGAAACCTACGATTCCCAAGTGCAGACAAATACAGTCGTTTGTCCTGGAAGTGATGCAGCAGTTGTTCGCATCCGAAAAACAAACAAAGCATTAGCGATGACTACAGATTGTAATGCACGCTATCTGTATCTTGATCCTGAAGTTGGCGGACAAATTGCCGTTGCAGAAGCTGCACGAAACATCGTTGCTAGCGGCGGGAAACCTTTAGCAATCACAGATTGTTTGAATTATGGCTCTCCAGATAAACCAGAAGGATTCTGGGAGCTTTGGACATCTGCGGACGGTATTGCAAAAGCTTGCGAAGTACTTGATACACCTGTTATTTCTGGGAATGTTTCTTTGTATAACGAAACAGACGGAAAAAGCATTTACCCAACACCAATGATCGGGATGGTCGGGCTGATCGAGGATCTTGCCCACATCACAACGCAAGAATTCAAACAAGCAGATGATCTTATTTATGTCATCGGCGAAACGAAAGCTGATTTCAACGGCAGCGAATTGCAGAAGATGATGAACGGAAAAATCGAAGGACGATTGATGGACTTTGATTTAACAACTGAAAAAAGAAATCAAGAAATCGTACTCAAGGCAATCAAAGCAGGTGTGATCCAAAGCGCCCATGACTGTGCGGAAGGCGGTTTGGCGATTGCAACAGCAGAAGCAGCGTTCAAAAATGAGTTAGGGGCAGAAATCCAAACAGATTTTCCAACTGAATGGCTGTTTGCTGAAACGCAATCAAGATTTGTTGTATCTGTTCGCCCAGAAAACCAAGCAGTGTTTGAGAAAATCGCCGGCCAGCAAGCTGTTTACATTGGGAAAGTGAAAGAGGAAGCTTCTCTGATCCTGCGTGGTGAAGGCGGAAGCATCGAGTGCGCAACTCACGAAGCGAAAAAACTTTGGGAGGAAGCTATTCCATGTCTTATGAAGTGAAAAGTTTGAACGAGGAATGCGGGATTTTCGGCGTTTGGGGCCATCCAGAAGCAGCCAGCGTGACGTACTTCGGTCTGCACAGTTTGCAGCATCGTGGTCAAGAAGGTGCAGGGATCGTTTCGAACGATGGAGGCAAACTTTTAGGCTATAGAGACCTCGGGCTGTTATCTGAAGTTTTTAAAGATGAACGAAAATTACAAGGTTTATCAGGAAATGCAGCAATTGGGCACGTCCGTTATGCAACAGCTGGAAACGGCAGCGTAGATAATATCCAGCCATTTTTGTTCAAATTTTATGATTGGTCCGTCGGGTTGGCGCATAACGGCAACCTGACAAATGCCAAAACATTGCGAAGAGAATTAGAGAAAGACGGCGCAATCTTCCATTCCAATTCTGATACGGAGATTTTGATGCATCTGATCCGCAAAAGTGAGGAAAAAACATTTCTTGAACAGCTGAAATCAGCACTTAACCAAGTAAAAGGCGGTTTTGCATATCTGCTGATGACAGAAGATGCAATGGTTGCTGCACTTGATCCAAATGGGTTCAGACCTTTGGCAATCGGACAAATGAAAAACGGCGCTTATGTAGTTGCTTCTGAAACCTGTGCGCTGGAAGTAATTGGTGCAGAATTCGTCCGCGACGTCCGCCCGGGAGAAATCGTGATTATCAATGACAAAGGAATGACGATTACCCAATATACGACAGAAACACAGTTATCGATCTGTTCGATGGAATATATCTATTTTGCACGACCAGATTCAAATATTGCTGGTGTCAATGTACATACAGCGAGAAAAAATATGGGGAAACGACTGGCGGAAGAAGCGCCGATCGAAGCGGATATGGTAGTAGGAGTTCCAAATTCTTCACTTTCAGCAGCAAGCGGGTATGCCGAAGCAAGCGGGATACCGTATGAGATTGGACTAGTAAAAAACCAATACATCGCGCGGACATTTATCCAACCGACCCAAGAGTTGCGAGAGCAAGGCGTCCGAATGAAGCTTTCAGCTGTGCGCGGTGTCGTTGAAGGGAAAAAAGTCATCATGGTCGATGATTCGATCGTTCGCGGAACGACTAGTCGAAGAATCGTCAATCTTCTGAAAGAAGCTGGGGCAAAAGAAGTGCATGTCAGAATCGCTTCGCCGCCATTGAAGTATCCTTGTTTTTATGGAATCGACATCCAGACAAGAAAAGAACTGATTGCTGCAAATCATGATATTGAAGAGATTCGTCAGTGTATCGGAGCAGATTCACTTAGTTTTCTCAGCGAAGATGGTTTGATCCAAGCGATTGGGTTAAAAGAAGATGCACCGTATGCTGGCTTGTGTATGGCTTATTTCAATGGGGATTATCCAACACCTCTCTATGATTACGAAGAGAAGTATCGAGCATCATTAAAAGAAAAAACTTCATTTTTCTAAAAGGAGAATCAGGAATGGCAAATGCGTATACCAATGCCGGCGTTGATGTAGAAGCTGGTTACGAAGTAGTAGAAAGAATCAAAAAACACGTAAAGAGAACAGAACGTTTAGGTGTTATGGGTGCACTTGGCGGTTTCGGCGGCTGCTTTGATCTTTCTTCGCTAAATGTAAAAGAACCTGTTCTTGTTTCAGGAACAGACGGTGTTGGCACAAAATTGATGGTAGCAATCGGCGCAAACAAACATGAGACGATTGGTATCGATTGTGTCGCGATGTGTGTCAATGATATTTTAGCGCAAGGAGCAGAACCGCTTTATTTCCTTGATTACATCGCTACTGGAAAAAATCATCCGGAACAGCTGGAAAAAGTTGTCGCCGGCGTTTCGGAAGGTTGCGTACAAGCTGGGGCTGCACTGATTGGCGGAGAAACCGCAGAAATGCCTGGGATGTACGGCGAAAATGACTATGATCTAGCAGGTTTCGCTGTCGGGATAGCTGAAAAAGCACACTTGATCACAGGCGAAAATATCCAAGCTGGTGATGTGTTGATCGGACTTCCTTCAAGCGGTATCCATTCAAACGGCTACTCTCTTGTACGAAAAATCTTTTTTGAGGATCATCAGTTGACGAACGAGAGCAGGTTACCAGGATTTGAAGAAAGTTTGGCAGAAGTCCTTTTGACACCTACGAGAATCTATACAAACGCGCTGCTTCCGCTAATCAAAGAAAATGCAATCAAAGGAGCTGCGCATATCACGGGCGGCGGTTTTGTTGAAAATATTCCGCGAATGCTGCCAGAAGGTTTGGCGGCGAAAATTGAAAAAGGAACCTGGCCTGTTTTGCCGATTTTCGAACAATTGGAAAAATATGGCGAGATCCCAGAAATGGAAATGTACGAGATTTTTAATATGGGTATCGGTATGGTTTTGGCGGTGGCGAAAGAAAAAGCAGGGAAAATCATTGAGCAATTAGCAGAAAACGATGAAAAAGCATACAATATCGGCCAAGTAATCGAAAAAACTTCTGCGAGCGTCGTCATTACTGGAGGCATTCGATGAAGATAGCTGTTTTTGCTTCGGGCAACGGAAGCAACTTCCAAGTTTTAGCAGAAACGATTCAGAACAGCGAGCTTCCGGCGTCAATCGAATTGCTTTTTTGTGATCAGCCAGCTGCGTTTGTTTTGGAACGAGCGTCGAGATTGGGTATCGAGAAGCTGCAATTTTCACCAAAAGATTTTGTAAATAAGTCTGCCTATGAACAAGAACTTCTTACGTGTTTACGTGAAAAAGAAATCGATTTGATTCTTCTGGCTGGCTATATGCGGATCATTGGACCAGATCTGCTTTCAGCATACGAAAAACGGATCATCAATATCCATCCGTCTCTTTTGCCGGCGTTTCCTGGATTGCACGGTATAAGAGATGCTTATGAAGCTGGTGTGGCAGAAACAGGCGTGACAGTGCATTATATCGATGCGGGCGTCGACACAGGACCAATCATTCGCCAGAAAAAAGTAGCGATTTTGCCAGAAGATACATTAGCGAGTTTAGAAGAAAAAATCCATGCAGCAGAACACCAGATCTATCCAGAGGTCATCACAGAAATAATAACTAATTGGGGGCATATAAAGTGACACGAGCATTGATCAGCGTATCAGATAAAACAGGAATCGAAACGTTTGCGAAAGGACTTTCGGATAAAGGAATCGAAATCATCTCAACTGGCGGAACAAAAAAAGCGTTAGAAGAAGCAGGTATTTCTGTTCTTTCGATCGAAGAAGTCACAGGATTTCCTGAAATGATGGACGGCCGAGTAAAAACACTGCATCCGAACGTCCATGGCGGTTTACTGGGCAGACGAGACCTTCAAAGTCATGTTGAAGCGATGGAAGAAGCAGGTATCCAACCAATCGATTATGTTTGTGTGAATTTATATCCATTTAAAGAAACAATCAAAAAGCCGGATGTCTCTACGGAAGAAGCTATTGAAAATATCGACATCGGCGGACCAAGTATGTTGAGAAGTGCAGCAAAAAACTATGCGTCCGTCACTGTAGTCACTGATCCTGCTGACTATGAACAAGTTCTGGAGGAAATCGATCAATTTGGCAAAACGCAAGCTGAGACAAGACAAAAATTAGCCGCGAAAGTGTTCCGTCACACAGCTGCCTATGATGCGCTGATTGCAGAGTATATGACTGGATTATCAGGAGAACAATGGACCGAGCAACTGACGATGACTTTCGAACATAAACAAAATCTTCGTTACGGCGAAAACAATCATCAACTCGCTGGTTTTTACCAAACACCGATTCCAGCGCCGTATTCGATTGCTTGTGCGAAACAGTTACATGGAAAAGAACTTTCCTACAATAATATCCGCGATGCTGATGCTGCTTTGCGGATCGCTAGAGAATACGATGAACCAACTGTTGTAGCGTTGAAACATATGAACCCGTGCGGAATCGGTACAGCAGATTCTATTGAAAAAGCTTGGGACTATGCTTATGAAGCTGATCCTGTATCGATCTTCGGCGGCATCATCGTTTTGAATCGCGAGGTAGACCAGCAGACAGCAGAAAAAATGCACAAATTATTTTTAGAAATCATTATCGCACCTTCTTACACACCAGGAGCCCTTTTGATTCTTCAAGGTAAGAAGAATGTCCGGCTGCTGGAATTGGATTTCAGCCAAAAAAACCAAGATCGTTCACCAGAATTTGTTTCAGTATTAGGCGGCGTGCTAGTTCAGGAACAAGATCAAATCAATGAAGATCCGGAAAACTGGACAGTTGTAACGGAAAAACAGCCAACTGAGGAAGAAAGAAAAGCACTTGAATTTGCTTGGAAAGCAGTAAAACATGTGAAATCCAATGCTATCGTCATCGCCAATGCTTCGCAGACTTTAGGTGTGGGTGCTGGTCAAATGAACCGTGTGGGATCAGTAAAAATCGCGATGGAGCAAGCGCAAGATCGTTTAGATGGTGCTGTATTAGCGAGTGATGCCTTCTTCCCAATGTCGGATTCTGTCGAATATGCGGCGCAGCACGGGATCAAAGCAATCATCCAGCCAGGCGGAAGTATCAAAGATCAGGACTCCATCGATATGGCGAATCAATACGGAATCGCTATGATTTTTACAGCAGTACGTCATTTCAGACATTGATCAAAGGAGAAAGAAAATGAAACTTTTGATAATTGGTTCAGGCGGAAGAGAACACGCAATAGGAAAAAAACTGCTTGAAAGCTCGCTAGTCGCAGCTGTTTATTGTGCCCCTGGAAATCCAGGTATGAAGAAAACAGGTATCCAAACAGTAAATATCGCAGAAACAAACCACGAAGAATTGATTGCTTTTGCTAAAAATGAAGGAATCACATGGACGTTTGTTGGTCCTGAAGTTCCTTTGCTGAATGGGATCGTAGATGATTTTTCAGCAGCGGGATTAAAGATTTTCGGTCCTAAAAAGAAAGCAGCGCTAATCGAAGGGTCGAAAAGTTTTGCCAAAAAATTGATGGAAAAATATCAGATTCCGACAGCGGCTTCTGAAACATTTACCGATTATGAAAAAGCACGACACTACATTGAGAAAAAAGGCGCGCCGATCGTCATCAAAGCAGATGGATTGGCCGCTGGTAAAGGTGTAGTCGTGGCAATGGATAAAGAAACGGCAATGAATGCAGCAAAAGAAATGCTGGAAGACCAAAAATTCGGAAAAAGCGGAAGCAGGATCGTTGTTGAAGAATTTTTGGCAGGTGAAGAATTTTCTCTGTTAGCTTTTGTTCGCGGCGAAGCGGTCTATCCGATGGTCATCGCTCAAGACCACAAGCGGGCGTTTGACGGTGACAAAGGACCAAATACTGGCGGTATGGGTGCCTATTCTCCAGTACCGCAGATTTCTGAAGCTGTTGTAAATCAAGCGGTTGAAACCGTCCTAAAACCTGCAGCGCGCGGACTGGCAGCGGAAGGTCGTTCGTTTACTGGTGTTTTATATGCCGGATTGATTGCTACGAAAACAGGGCCTAAAGTGATTGAATTCAATGCGCGTTTCGGTGATCCGGAAACACAAGTCGTTTTAGCAAGACTGACCAGCGATTTGGCACAAATCATTACAGATTTACTCGAAGAAAAAGAGCCCGAAATTACTTGGGATGGCAACTTCCATGTGGGTGTCGTTGCTGCCGCAAAAGGCTATCCTGGCGATTATCAAAGAAATATGGTTTTGCCTGATTTTTCTGACCTTGAACATGCAGATGTCTATTATGCAGGTGTCGCAGAAAAAGACGGACAGCTGGTTAGCGCGGGCGGGCGGATCTTTTTGATCGAAGCACAAGGGACGACGCTTGGAGAAGCGCAGGAGAAAGCATATCAGGTCTTGATGGAACACGAGATGCAGCATATTTTTTACCGAAAAGATATTGGAGAAAAAGGACTGTTGCGTCAGAGAAAAAGTGAACAGAGTTTAGTAAGATAAAAGCAGAAGGCTGGATTTTTCCAGCCTTTTTTGTTTCGAAAAGAGCAGAACGTCTAAAAAACAGCTGTTTTGTAAAGCCTTTTCATAAAATATGTGCTACACTTTTATTTGATAGGACTATCAAGGAGGAATCACGATGAAAAAAGTAACATTAGGCACGACCAATCAAGAAGTTTCTTCAGTTATTCTTGGCTGTATGAGAATCAATAATGCAAAAGACCCAGTGGCTGTGATCGAAACAGCTGTCGAAAACGGAATCGACTTTTTCGACCATGCGGATATTTACAGCGGCGGCGAATGCGAGACGATTTTTGCTGAAGCATTGGCAAAAAGCAGTGTCAAAAGAGAAGATATCTTTTTACAGACGAAATGCGGGATCGTTCCAGGAAAAATGTTCGATTTCTCAAAAAAACATATCATCGAATCCGTGGAAGGCAGCTTGAAACGTCTGGGAACGGATCATGTTGATGCCTTGCTGCTGCACCGTCCAGATACATTGGTGGAACCTGAAGAAGTAGCAGAAGCTTTCGACGAATTGGAAAAATCAGGAAAAGTTCGTTATTTTGGTGTCAGCAACCAAAAACCAATGCAGATCGAATTGCTGAAAAAATCAGTAAAACAGCCGCTTGTAGCAAATCAGCTGCAATTTGGATTAAAACACACTGGGATGATCGATCAAGGTATCCACGTGAATATGACAGATGCAGCGAGTGTCGATCATGACGGCAGCGTGCTGGATTATTCCCGTTTGAATGATATGACGATCCAAGCGTGGTCGCCTTATCAATACGGATTTTTTGAAGGTGTGTTTATCGGAAATGAAAAATTCCCTGAACTAAATGAAAAATTGACCGAAATGGCTGAAAAATACCAAACGACACCAACAGGCTTGGCTTCAGCATGGATTTTGCGTCATCCTGCGAACATGCAAGTGATTGCTGGAACGATGAACACCGGCCGGATCAAAGAGATCGCGCAAGCAGCTTCAATCGTTCTTTCTCGCGAAGATTGGTATGAACTTTACCGCGCAGCAGGAAATATTTTGCCTTAAATCTTAAAAAGAACCTAAAAGCGAACAATTTCTTTAAAACATTAACAAATTCCTCTTGATTTTTTGCGATAATTAAGGTAAATTACTTAGGGCGCCGAAAAAAGCTCCCAAAAACAAATTAATGTTCGTGTTTTGCTGAATATTAACGCCAGGAGGACAATTTGATGAAAGTATTTGACTACGAAGATATTCAATTAATCCCAAATAAATGTATCGTGAACAGCCGTTCGGAATGTGATACAACGGTGACTTTAGGTAACCATTCATTTAAAATGCCCGTCGTCCCTGCAAATATGCAAACGATTATCGATGACACGATTGCAGAATTTTTAGCTGAAAACGGCTATTTCTATATCATGCACCGTTTTGATGAAGCAGCACGTATTCCGTTTATCGAAAAAATGAAAAACCGCGGATTGATCACATCTATTAGTGTAGGAGTGAAGGACACAGAATATACTTTTGTCGAAGAGCTGGCAGAAAAAAATCTAGTTCCTGACTATATCACGATCGATATCGCTCATGGACATTCAAATTCCGTGATCAACATGATCCAACATATCAAAAAACACTTGCCGGATACATTCGTGATCGCCGGAAACGTTGGTACGCCAGAAGCAGTCCGTGAATTGGAAAATGCTGGGGCAGACGCAACAAAAGTCGGCATCGGACCTGGTAAAGTATGTATCACAAAAATCAAAACTGGTTTCGGTACAGGTGGCTGGCAGCTAGCTGCATTACGCTGGTGTGCAAAAGCAGCCCGTAAACCAATCATCGCAGACGGCGGGATCCGTACACCTGGAGATGTAGCAAAATCTGTTCGTTTTGGTGCGACAATGGTTATGATCGGTTCTTTATTTGCCGGACATGAAGAATCACCAGGCGAAACAAAAGTAGAAAACGGCGTCGTTTATAAAGAATACTTTGGTTCTGCTTCTGAATTTCAAAAAGGCGAAAAGAAAAATGTTGAAGGGAAAAAAATCTGGATCCAACACAAAGGTTCATTGAAAGACACGTTGATCGAGATGCAGCAAGATCTTCAATCTTCTATTTCTTATGCTGGCGGACGCGACTTAGAAGCAATTCGCAAGGTAGACTATGTTATCGTGAAAAACTCTATTTTCAATGGAGATACAATCTAATCCAACACAAGAAGCTGGCGCGTCCAGCTTCTTTTTTTATTCCACCAAAGTTCCAGACTGAAAAAAGAGAAATTTGCTATAATAAGAAAAACAATAAAACGCTGGAGCGAAGCAGAAAGGACAAGATATGTGGGAACCGATTGAAAAGGGAAAAGCCCCTGCCTACAAACAAATGATGGAACAGGTCATCCAGCAGATTGAAAAAGGAAACCTTGAACCAGGACAAAAATTACCGCCGGAGCGCAAATTTGCTGAAGCATTTCAGGTCAATCGTTCAACAGCTGTCCGGACTTTTGAAGAATTGAAAGCAAGAGGGATCTTAGAAAGCAGACAAGGCAGCGGCTGGTATATCAACCAGCGATTATGGGAAAATACAGCGGATTCAAGAGTTGATTGGCGGCAGCTTTTTTCGCAAAAATACGAACAAAAACAAGATCGTTACAGTCAAAAAATCTTAGAAGCAAAAAAAGCAGATGCGGCTTTTATTGATCTTTATACTGGAGAGATGCCGCATGGGATTTTGCCGAAGTTCCATTTCCCAGAACTTTCGTGGGAAACGATTTTTGAACAAGAGGCAGCTATCAGTACCTTGGGCTATTTGCCTTTAAGAGAGCGTGTCAAAAACTATTTGGCGAAGGATCAAGATTTATCTATTGATCAGCTGATGATCACAGCAGGGGGGCAACAGGCGATTTTCCTTATTTTGCAAACGCTGCTTTCTGCTGGCGATGCCATTGCGGTAGAGTCGCCCTCCTTTTTTTATCAGAATCCTTTATTCAAGGCAGCGGGTATTCGGTTGTTTGGCATACCAATGGACCAAGAAGGGATGAAACTTGATTATTTGGAGAAAGCGATTATGAAACACAAAATCAAAATGGTGATGGTCAATCCAAATTTTCAAAATCCTACAGCTGTCGTCATGAGTGAACAGCGGAGAAAAGCGTTGATCGACTTGTGCCGAAAACACAGACTTCCGATTGTTGAAGATGATGTTTTTTCAGAATTGGATTTAACGAACGAACCCGTTTTGCCGTTGCGTGTCCTTGGTCCGGAAAATGTCCTATACATTGGTTCTTTATCCCGTGTTTTAGGAAAAACGACAAAGATAGGCTGGATCACAGCACCTCGATCATTAGTTTCGAAGTTAGCTTCTGCTCAGGAGATGATGGAACTTTCTCTGGGGATTCTTCCGCAATTGGCAGCAGCTAGTTTGTTCGAAGAAGATTTCGCACAAAAAGTAGAAGAAATCAGAAAAGTCCTTTTAATTAAGAAAAAACAGCTCCTTCAATGGGAGAAAACACAGACGTTCTTCCAAGTCCAGCCGATTCCCGGAGGTTATTATGCTTGGCTTACTTGGAATGGCAAAAAGATAGACAAAACAGTTGCCGAACAAGCGCTGAAATTTGGATTAGGCGTAGCGCCGGGCTATTTATTCGGACAATCTGAAGGGATGAGAATCAATTTCAGCCGCTTAGAAAAAGAACTTTTGCCTGCTTTTTCTGAAAAGATGACACAGTTATCTGAACTGCTGTATTCTTGACTGGAAATAGCATAAAAGAACGATTTCGGACAAAATATCTATAGGCGAAGGCAAAAGAAACCAATACAGAACATTGGTTTCTTTTGCTTTTTTTCTGTTGTAATAAATAAATGACGCACCCGAAAAAAGCTGCTTATCTATTGTGTAGAAAATCACGAGAAAAATATAGTAAGCGGATTTTTTTATTTGTGTATAACAATGAGAAGTATTTAACAGACCTGTGCTATATTTTTGACAAAACAAGAATCTTATGGATGAAAAAGCTGATATAAACCGTTTTCTTATTTGTGACTATATTCACTAATGCTGTCATATCAACGAATAACGCATGAAATTTTTCTCGTGAAATTTTATGCTTTTAGCTTGTATTTCTCTTGAATACATGATAATTTATAAATGAAGCCGGTTAAATAGTGATACAGATTCGATTACTGTTTCAGTGGCAGAGTTGAAGAGAATTTCGGATAAATGAGAGAGGAATGTGTGATAAATGGCTAACAAGAAAACACCAATCGACTTCCAAGCGCTGCTAGATGAAGTCAATGCAGAATTCCCAGTATATCAAGCACTTGATCAAGATGGGAAAGTAGTAAACAAGGATTTAGTACCTGATTTGTCAGATGATGAATTAGTTGAATTGATGACTCATATGGTATGGTCACGTGTATTAGACCAACGTTCAACTGCATTGAACCGCCAAGGACGCTTAGGATTTTTCGCCCCAACAGCTGGACAAGAAGCAAGTCAGCTTGCAAGTCAATTTGCTTTTGAGAAAGAAGATGTACTTCTTCCTGGATATCGTGATGTGCCTCAGCTTGTTCAACATGGCTTACCTTTAACGCAAGCATTTTTATGGTCTCGAGGACACGTTGCCGGAAACTTCTATCCTGAAGAATTGAAAGCTCTACCACCGCAAATCATTATTGGTGCACAATACATCCAAGCTGCTGGTGTAGCTTTAGGATTGAAAAAACGCAACAAAAAGAATGTTGTGTTTACTTATACAGGTGATGGTGGTTCTTCCCAAGGAGATTTCTACGAAGCAATCAACTTTGCCGGTGCGTATCATGCGAACGCTGTATTTTATATCCAAAACAATGGATTTGCGATCTCTACACCAAGAGAAAAACAAACAGCAGCGAAAACATTAGCACAAAAAGCTGTCGCAGCAGGAATTCCTGGTATCCAAGTAGACGGCATGGATCCATTAGCAGTTTATACAGTATCTAAAATGGCAAGAGAATGGGCAGCAAACGGAAATGGTCCGGTATTGATCGAGACCCTTACTTACCGTTATGGTCCACATACATTATCTGGGGATGACCCAACCCGTTACCGTTCAAAAGACCTTGATGGCGAATGGCAGCAAAAAGATCCATTGATCCGTTTCCGTAAATATTTGGAAGAAAAAGGATTATGGTCTGAAGCAAAAGAAGAAGAAGTGATCGAAAAAACAAAAGAAGAAATCAAAGAAGCAATTGCCGAAGCAGATAAAGTGCCAAAACAAAAAGTTTCTGATTTCTTGAGAAATATGTTTGAAGTCCCACCACAAAGCATCAAAGAACAAATTGCAATTTATGAAGCGAAGGAGTCGAAATAATCATGGCACAAAAAACAATGATTCAAGCAATCACAGATGCCTTAGCACTTGAACTAGAACAAGACGAAAACGTATTGATTTTCGGTGAAGACGTTGGTAATAACGGCGGAGTGTTCCGTGCAACTGAAGGATTGCAAGAAAAATTCGGCGAAGACCGTGTGTTTGACACTCCTTTAGCTGAGTCAGGGATCGCAGGACTTTCATTTGGTTTAGCATTAGAAGGTTTCCGTCCAGTTCCTGAAATCCAATTTTTCGGTTTTATTTTTGAAGCAATGGATGAAGTAGTCGCACAAATGGCGCGTACACGTTACCGTATGGGCGGTACACGTAATTTGCCGATCACGATCCGTTCACCATTTGGCGGCGGTGTTCACACACCTGAATTGCACTCAGATAACTTGGAAGGATTGATTGCTCAATCTCCTGGTATCCGTGTCGTTATTCCGTCAAATCCATATGATGCAAAAGGATTACTGATTTCATCGATCCGCAGCAACGATCCTGTTGTTTTCTTAGAGCATATGAAATTATACCGTTCATTCCGTGAAGAAGTGCCAGATGAAGCTTATGAAGTTCCTTTAGATAAAGCTGCTGTTACTCGCGAAGGGAAAGACGTTTCGATCATCACTTATGGTGCGATGGTCAGAGAAGCAGTCAAAGCTGCTGAAAATCTTGAAAAAGAAAACATCTCAGCAGAAATCATCGATCTTCGTACAGTTGCTCCATTAGATGTTGACACAATCATCAAATCTGTTGAAAAAACAGGTCGTGTCGTAGTCGTACAAGAAGCACAAAAACAAGCAGGTGTCGGCGCACAAGTCGTTTCTGAAATCTCAGAACGCGCGATTCTTTCATTGGAAGCACCAATTGGACGCGTATCCGCACCAGATACAGTCTTCCCATTTGGTCAAGCAGAAAACATCTGGCTGCCAAACGCTTCTGACATCGAAGCGAAAGCAAAAGAAATCGTAAAATTCTAAGAAGGGAAGAAAGATAACGATGGCATATCAATTTAAATTACCAGATATCGGCGAAGGAATCGCAGAAGGCGAAATCGTCAAATGGTTTGTAAAAGCAGGAGATACGATCAACGAAGACGATACACTGCTTGAAGTTCAAAATGACAAGTCAGTGGAAGAAATCCCATCACCAGTTACCGGAACAGTGAAAAAAGTTGTTGTTCCAGAAGGTACTGTAGCGAATGTCGGCGATGTATTAGTTGAAATCGATGCACCTGGACATGAAGACAATGAAGAAAGCGGAAGCGAAGGTGTTGCAGCACAAGAACAAACACCTGAACAGCCAGCAGCAGAACCAGCTAAAGAAGCAAGTGGTTCAGAAGGCGGTGTCTTCCAATTCAAATTACCAGATATCGGCGAAGGAATCGCAGAAGGCGAAATCGTCAAATGGTTTGTGAAATCTGGCGATACAATCAATGAAGATGACACTTTACTTGAAGTGCAAAACGACAAATCAGTGGAAGAAATCCCATCACCAGTTACCGGAACAGTGAAAAACATCGTTGTTCCAGAAGGTACTGTGGCAAATGTCGGTGACGTATTGGTTGAGATCGATGCACCTGGACACAACAGCGCACCAAGTTCTTCAGCGGCTCCTGCAGCTTCAGCAGAAGAAGCTGTTTCAGAACAACCGCAAGCATCAGCAGAAGAAGCAAAAGGAGACAGCAAACATGTTTTAGCTATGCCTTCTGTTCGTCAATATGCTCGTGAAAAAGACGTAGATATTACAAAAGTTTCTGCTACAGGAAAAGGCGGCAGAGTCTTGAAAGAAGATATCGATCAATACGTTTCAGGCGGGGCTCAACCAGCGGCAGCTGCAGAAGCAAAACCTGCTGAACAAGCAGCAACTCAAACAGAAGCACCAGCAAGTCAACCAGCTGCTGAACCAAAAGCGTTCAAATCAACACAAGCAGAACGCGAAACAAGAGAAGCGTTGACACCAACACGTAAAGCAATCGCCAAAGCAATGGTCAACAGCAAACACACTGCTCCTCACGTAACCTTATATGATGAAGTAGAAGTTTCAAAACTTTGGGATCACCGCAAGAAATTCAAAGATGTTGCTGCTGAAAACGGCACAAAACTTACATTCTTGCCATATATCGTCAAAGCTTTGGTTTCAACAGTCAAAAAATTCCCTGTGCTTAACGCTTCAATCGACGACAAAGCACAAGAAATCGTTTATAAACATTACTACAATATCGGTATCGCAACTGACACAGATCATGGGTTGTTTGTACCAAATATCAAAGATGCGAATACAAAGAGCATGTTTACGATCGCAGATGAGATCAATGAGAAAGCTGGACTTGCGCATGAAGGCAAACTAGCTGCTCAAGACATGAGAGAAGGTTCAATTACAATCACGAATATCGGTTCAGTAGGCGGCGGCTGGTTCACACCAGTTATCAACCATCCTGAAGTTGCTATCCTTGGTGTTGGAACAATCGCTCAACAACCTGTTGTCAATGCAGAAGGTGAAATCGTCGTAGGCCGAGTAATCAAACTTTCATTGAGCTTCGACCACCGAATCGTTGACGGCGCGACTGCGCAAAAAGCAATGAATAACATCAAACGCTTATTAGCAGATCCAGAATTATTATTGATGGAAGGATGAGTAAGAAATGGTAGTAGGAGATTTCGCCATTGAATTAGATACAGTTGTAATCGGCGCAGGACCTGGCGGCTATGTAGCCGCGATCCGTGCTGCTGAAATGGGCCAAAAAGTAGCAATCATCGAACGGGAATATATCGGCGGCGTTTGTTTGAACGTCGGCTGTATCCCTTCAAAAGCATTGATTGCTGCAGGTCATCATTATCAAGAAGCTTTGGACTCATCCACTTTTGGCGTGACAACAGAGAACGTAACACTTGATTTTGGCAAAACACAAGAATGGAAACAAAACGAAGTCGTAAACAAACTGACTTCTGGCGTCGGCTATTTGTTGAAAAAACACAAAGTAGAAACAATTGAAGGTGAAGCATTTTTCGTAGATGACCATACATTACGTGTGATCCATCCTGATTCTGCTCAAACATATTCCTTCAATAATGCCATCGTAGCGACAGGTTCTCGTCCAATCGAGATCCCTGGATTCAAATTTGGCGGACGTGTGTTAGATTCAACTGGCGGTTTGTCATTGAAAGAAGTTCCTAAAAAATTCGTTATCATCGGCGGTGGTATCATCGGTGCTGAACTAGGCGGCGCTTACGCAAACCTAGGTTCAGAAGTAACAATCATTGAAGGAACCCCTTCAATCTTACCGACATTTGAAAAAGACATGGTCAAACTTGTTCTTGATGATTTCGGTAAAAAAGGAATCAATATCGTCACTTCTGCTATGGCAAAAGAAGCCGTTGATAACGGTGACAGTGTGACTGTGAAGTATGAAGTAGACGGCAAAGAAGAATCAGTGACAGCAGATTACGTGATGGTCACTGTTGGACGCCGACCAAACACAGACGATCTTGGTTTGGAACAAGCAGGTGTCGAAGTTGGCGAACGCGGATTGATCACTGTTGACGAACAAGGTCGTACAAATGTGAAAAATATCTTTGCAATCGGCGACATCGTTCCAGGTGCTGCACTTGCCCATAAAGCAAGCTATGAAGCGAAAATCGCTGCAGAAGCAATCTCAGGTAAAAAAGTTGCCGTAGACTATCGTGCAATGCCGTCTGTTGCCTTTACTGACCCGGAATTAGCAACTGTCGGTATGACGATCGCTGAAGCCAAAGAAGCAGGAATCGAAGCGAAATCTTACAAATTCCCATTCTCTGGTAACGGTCGTGCTTTATCTCTTGCGAAAACAGAAGGCTTCATCCGTTTGGTAACAACAGTAGAAGACAATGTGATCATCGGTGCGCAAATCGGCGGAATCGGCGCAAGCGACATGGTTTCCGAACTAGCGCTAGCAATTGAATCTGGTATGAATGCAGAAGATATCGCATTGACGATTCATCCTCATCCATCGTTAGGTGAAATCGTGATGGATGCTTCTGAATTAGCATTAGGTTTGCCGATCCATATTTGATTTCTTGTATTCTAAAAGAAGCTGGCGACGTAAAGTCCCAGCTTCTTTTTTATGGAAAAATTCAATTGTTTTTGTAAGATGATCATTTTGTATGCTGTAAAATTATTATGTAAACCAATAGCGAAAATACATTTTGAAATCATAAGCGTCCATCCTTTGTTTTGCCTAATCTGCTGTGGTAAACTAAGCGAGTAAACCAAGACAGGAGAGGTTTTTATGCAAGAATATCAATATCCATTAGATTTAGATTGGACAACAGACGAAATGGTCATTGTGATGAATATGTGGGAAAGTTTAGAAAAAGCCAATGAAAAAGGAATCGACAATGCCGCATTTCTTGAAACATATCGTCTATTTAAGACCGTGGTCAAATCGATCGGAGAAGAAAAACGGCTAGGGAAAGAATTTGAAAGAGTCTCTGGTTATTCACTCTATCGAACGGTTCAAAAAGCAAAAGAAAATCAGCGGAAAATACTGAATATGAAGGGATAGAACGAAGATGGAACCAATCTTTTCAGAAATCAAACAATGGCTGACAGAAGCAGGAGAAATCATTAAACAAACAAGTCGGGAAACCATGCAAGTCTCTGAAAAAACAAACAGAAAAGACTTAGTCACAAATATCGATCAAGAAATCCAGCGTTTTTTGATCGAAAAAATCCATGTTTTTGACCCAGAAGCAAAAATCTTAGCCGAAGAAGACGGCTTCAGCGAACTAACAGACTTCAGCGGCACAGTTTTTATTATCGATCCTATTGACGGCACATTGAATTTTGTCATGGAAGGCGAAAATTTCTGTATCATGCTGGCTGTCTATGAAGATGGCAAAGGAAAAGCTGGATTTATTTATGATGTGATGAGAGGCGAAATGTATTGGGGCGGCCCTTCTGCAGGTGTCTTTAAAAATGAAACGGAACTTTCAGCGCCTGAAAACAAATCGTTGAATGAAGGCTTGCTTGGCATCAATGGATATCTTTATGGTCATGACCGCTACAATATCCGGACAATCGGCGACACCAGCATCGGCATCCGTATTACTGGCTGTGCGGGTTTGGAGATGATAGCGATGATCAAAGGGAACCATGTGGGCTATATCTCTAATCTAAGCCCTTGGGATTACGCTGCAGGCTGTATTCTCCTTGATAACTTTGGGATGCGCCACAGCGGCTTCTCAGGAGAAGAACTTCAATTTTCCGGACGAGAATATTTCTTAGCTGGAACACCAAAAGCATATGAAGAAATGCAGCGGCTGTTAAATTATTAATAGCCGTTTTTTCATCTTCAAAGTTAAAAAAGTATTAATTAGTGAATTTTCTCGAAAAAATGAAAACATTTCACTATATTTCATGAAAAAAGTCTGTTATAATTAGCAGTCGAGTAAATTGCCCTGTCATAACTAAATGATTAAAAGGAGTTAGTTACATTGAATTATAGAAACGATATTCGTAACGTAGCAATCATCGCCCACGTTGACCATGGTAAAACAACATTGGTGGATGAATTATTGAAACAGTCAGATACATTGGATGCCCACACACAATTACAAGAACGTGCGATGGATTCAAATGCTTTGGAAAAAGAACGCGGAATCACGATCTTGGCTAAAAATACAGCCGTAGATTATAAAGGTACACGCATCAACATCATGGACACACCAGGACATGCCGATTTCGGTGGTGAAGTGGAACGTATCATGAAAATGGTGGACGGTGTATTACTTGTCGTAGATGCTTACGAAGGTACAATGCCGCAAACACGTTTTGTATTGAAAAAAGCGTTGGAACAACATTTAACACCAATCGTTGTCGTAAACAAAATCGACAAACCATCTGCTCGCCCTGAACACGTGGTAGATGAAGTATTGGAATTATTTATCGAATTAGGAGCAGATGACGATCAATTAGATTTCCCAGTAATCTACGCTTCTGCTTTGAACGGAACATCTAGCGAATCAGATGATCCAAGTGAACAACAACCAACAATGGCACCTATTTTCGACATGATCGTTGACAAGATCCCTGCACCAGTGGACAACAGCGACGAACCATTGCAATTCCAAGTTTCATTGCTTGATTACAATGACTATGTAGGACGTATCGGTATCGGTCGTGTCTTCAGAGGAACAATCAAAGTTGGCGACCAAGTTTCCTTGATCAAACTTGATGGTTCTGTTAAAAAATTCCGTGTCACAAAACTATTTGGTTTCTTTGGCTTGAAACGTTTAGAGATCCAAGAAGCAAAAGCCGGCGACTTGATTGCTGTATCAGGGATGGAAGACATTTTCGTTGGTGAAACAGTAACACCTGTTGACCATCAAGATGCTTTACCAGTACTGCACATCGATGAACCAACATTGCAAATGACATTCTTAGTAAACAATTCACCATTTGCTGGACGCGAAGGTAAATTTGTGACAGCGAGAAAAATCGAAGAACGATTGATGGCAGAATTGCAAACAGACGTTTCTTTACGTGTTGAACCAACAAACTCACCAGATGCTTGGACAGTTTCAGGTCGTGGTGAATTGCATTTGTCTATCTTGATCGAAAACATGCGTCGTGAAGGCTATGAATTACAAGTTTCACGTCCAGAAGTTATTGAAAGAATCGTTGACGGTGTGAAATGCGAACCATTCGAACGTGTACAAATCGATACACCGGAAGAATACATGGGAAGCGTCATCGAATCATTAAGCATGCGTAAAGGTGAAATGCAAGATATGGTCCACACAGGAAACGGACAAATCCGTTTGACATTCTTAGCGCCTGCGCGCGGCTTGATCGGTTATACTACAGAATTCTTGTCAATGACACGTGGTTACGGCATCATGAACCACACATTTGACCAATACTTGCCTATGATTGCTGGCCAAATCGGCGGACGTCACCAAGGCGCACTTGTTTCTATCGATACAGGTAAAGCAACAACATACTCAATCATGAGTATCGAAGAACGCGGAACTGTCTTTGTTGAACCAGGTACAGAAGTCTATGAAGGTATGATCGTCGGCGAAAACAGCCGTGACAATGACTTGACTGTCAACATCACAAAAGCAAAACAAATGACTAACGTTCGTTCTGCTACAAAAGACCAAACTTCTGTTATCAAAAAACCAAAACAATTGACATTAGAAGAATCACTTGAGTTCTTGAATTCTGATGAATATTGCGAAGTAACGCCTGAAAGCATCCGTTTGAGAAAACAAATCTTGAACAAAAATGCGCGTGAAAAAGCAACGAAAAAGAAAAACGTCTAATTTTACAGCTCAAAATTTTGCTTAATTGAACAGATGAGAAGGACGGGCCCAGAAATGGACCCGTTCTTTTTTTCTTGATAGCAGGATTGGGATTTTTCATCAATCGTTTTTTGAAAAAATCAGAAATCCGGCTTTGCAAAAATTTTATAGGTAACTCTAAGGGGAAAGGTTCGCGCTTTTTGAACACATTTTGATCCTCATTTTTGTGGAAAAGCCAAAAATAATTTGAGAGAAAATCCGAATATTACTGAAAAAGACTTTTAAAAGACTTTTTGTAGACTTTGTTAATGTTTCATAAACGCAAAAAGTTTCACGAAAATAGATTTGTTCCTACTAGCAATAAAGAGTAAAATGATGAAAGAGGTGAGAAAGTTGAACGAACTGTTGAAACAATATTTTGGGTATGACGATTTCCGCCCCGGACAGAAAGAAATCCTTGAAAAAATCGCTGCTGGCGATGATGTATTAGGAATTATGCCCACTGGCAGCGGAAAATCTATTTGTTATCAGCTGCCGGCTGTTTTTTTAGATGGTTTGACGATTGTTGTCTCACCATTGATTTCCTTGATGAAAGATCAAGTTGACGCAGCAAATCAATTAGGAATAGCTGCGACATTTATCAACAGCTCACTGACTTCTTTTGAGACGGCGCAACGTTTTCAAGGAATTGCGCAAAAACAGTATAAACTGTTGTATGTGGCGCCAGAACGTTTTATCATGCCAGACTTTATCCAAGCCGTTACACGCTGGAATGTGTCGCTGATCGCCATTGATGAAGCGCATTGTATCTCGCAGTGGGGCCATGATTTTCGTCCGAGTTATCTTCAGCTTGGGGCCGTATTAAACGAATTAGATCGTCCGCCGCTAGTTGCATTGACTGCTACAGCAACGATCAATGTAGCAAATGATATCAAGAAATTACTTGCCATTCCTTCAGAAAATCACATCCAGACGGGTTTTGCACGAGAAAATTTGAATTTCCAAGTGGTCAAAGATCAGAAAAAAGAGCAGTATCTGATGGAATATCTGAAAATGAATGCCGGTCAATCGGGGATCATCTATGCGGCGACACGTAAAGAAGTCGATCGTTTGTACCATTTGCTGGGCAAATTAGGTTTTCCTGCTGGGCGTTATCATGGTGGTTTGTCTGAAAAGGAGCGGACACAGATGCAGGAAGACTTCCTTTTTGACCGCAAACCGTTGATTGTTGCGACAAATGCATTTGGTATGGGGATCAATAAAAGCAATGTCCGTTTTGTCATCCACTATCAAATCCCGGGAACGTTGGAAGCTTATTATCAAGAAGCAGGGCGAGCCGGAAGAGATGGTTTGACCAGTGACGCGATCTTGCTGTTTGCACCGCAAGATATCCAGCTGCAGAAATTTTTTATCCAGCAATCGAAGCGGGAAGAGGACCAAAAAATCAAAGAATACCAAAAGCTGAAAGCAATGATCGAATATGTCCATATCGAAAGCTGCCTGCAGCAATACATCATGGACTATTTTGGCGAAAAAGGAACACCTTGCCAACATTGCGGCAATTGTTTAGATGATCGTCAATTGATCGATGCGACAGTGGATGCACAAATGGTTCTTTCGTGTTTGAAGCGAATGGGCGAAAGCTATGGAAAACAGCTGTTGGCAAAAGTATTAGCGGGTTCCAAAGAGAAAAAAGTCAAAGAATTCCGGTTCGACCAGCTTTCGACATACGGTTTATTGAAAAAATGGCCGCAAAAAGAAATCCTGCAATTCATCGATTATTTGATCTCCAGCGGCTATTTAGCTGCTAAAAACGGCGAATATCCTGTCCTGTTTTTGACAGATGCGGGTGTGCAAGTGCTGAAAGGCGAGCTGAAAGTTTACCGTAAAGAATCAAAACAAGTCCAAAGGCTCGCAGAAGACGATGAGCTGTTTGAAGCTTTGCGCGCGTTGCGGACAGATCTTGCTTCTGATGCAGGAGTTCCTCCATATGTCGTTTTTTCCGATTCGACATTGAAAGAGATGAGCCAGATCAAGCCGAAAAATCGTTTGGAATTTCTTCAGATCAAAGGTGTCGGACAAAATAAATTAGACAAATACGGCGAAGCATTTATGGCGCTCTTGAATGTGGAAAAATAAGTCCCATTTTCCATTCCTAAAAAATAAAGAAAATCACCCGATTCCTTTGAGTTTTTCACCCGATGCAAAAACAAATATGCTATAATAATTAAATTAGAATGGGGGTTAGACTACGATGGATTCTCTATCAAAAGAATTCGCATTAGAGGTATTGAACCAAGACGCGGAACGAATCAAATTATTGATCCGCAATCAAAAAAACAGTCTATGTATTTCGCAATGCAAAGCATTTGAAGAAGTAGTAGACACACAGATGTACGGCTTCTCCCGTCAAGTCGGTTTTGCTATTCGATTAGGAATTATCGGAAAGCACGAGGGCCAGCTTCTTTTAAGCGAGTTGGAACGAGAGCTGAACCAGCTGTACAATGATGTCTACCAAGAAAACTATGATAAAAAAGAAATCGGCAAGGAGGAATAAACTTGCCTAAGAAAGTTAAAAAAAGGCATTTTTTAGACTATAGCATCTTGATCCCATATTTGATTTTATGTGTGTTGGGCTTGATCATGGTCTACAGTTCATCTTCATATCTTTTATTGGAAAACGGGGCAAACCCCACTTCCTCAGTCATCAACCAAAGTATCTTCTGGGTGCTCAGCCTGATTGTGATCGCGCTGCTGTACAAGATGAAGATCGACGTGTTGAAAAACCAGCAGCTGATCATGATCGCTTTTGCAGTTCTGACGGTTCTGCTGCTCATCGTCCTTTTCTTCGGGAAAGAAAGAAACGGAGCGAAAGGTTGGCTTGAAATCGCTGGATTCTCGCTTCAGCCAGCCGAGTATCTGAAAATCATCGCTATCTGGTATATGGCTTATATTTTGTCAAAACGCCAGCATGCGATCCAAACTGATTTTTTTGGTTCTGTCAATGGACCATTGATCATGATTTTTGCTTTGACGGCGATTGTTGCTATTTTGCCCGATTTCGGGAATGCGGCAGTCATCTTTTTGATTGTTCTCGTCATGCTTCTTGCCAGCGGGGTCAATTACTTTTATACCTTGATCGTCGGGTTCGGAGGTGTCGGAGTCAGTGCCTTCGTGATTTGGCTGATCAATGTAACACATGGGAAGATCCTTCCAGAACGTTTGCAGTATATCTATAACCGTTTTGCAATCTATCAGAATCCTTTTGTCGATGAATTAGACAAAGGACATCAGCTGGTCAATGGCTACTATGCTTTCTTCAACGGGGGGCTTTTCGGCAGAGGGTTAGGAAATAGTATCCAGAAAAAAGGATTTCTGCAAGAAGCACAAACCGACTTTATCTTTTCGATCGTGGTCGAAGAACTAGGTGTCATTATGGCGATCTTGATTTTAGCTTTGCTGTTTTTCATGATCGTACGCATCTTTTTGGTAGGTATCCGCTCCACTAATCCATTCAATTCGTTGATGTGTATTGGTATTGGTGCGATGTTCATGATCCAAGTATTTATCAACTTAGGCGGTGTCACTGGTATTATTCCTTTGACAGGGATCACCTTCCCATTTCTAAGTCAGGGCGGGTCCAGCCTGCTGATGCTGTCCGTCTGTGTAGGCTTTGTCCTAAATATCAGTGCGGATGAAAAAAGAAAAAGTTTTGGAATAAAATAATAAAGATGTAGGAGTGGTACGATGGAGAAAGTTTTAGTTGCTAACCGAGGGGAGATCGCGGTACGTGTATTTCGTGCCTGTACAGAATTAGGAATTAAAACCGTCGGAATCTATGCAGAAGAAGATGAGTATTCTGTCCATCGCTTTAAAGCAGATGAGGCATACTTGGTTGGTAAAGGAAAAAAACCGATCGATGCATACCTAGACATTGAAGGGATTATTGAAATCGCAAAAGAATGCGGCGCTGATGCTATCCATCCGGGGTATGGATTTTTATCAGAAAACTTGACTTTTGCCCGCCGATGCGAAGAAGAAAACTTGATATTTATCGGTCCTAAACTACATCATCTGGATATTTTCGGAGATAAAATCAAAGCAAAAACAGCGGCGATCGAAGCTGGGATTGCTTCAATCCCAGGAACAGACGGTCCAGTAGAATCTATCGATGAAGTACTAGCATTTGCTGATACACACGGTTATCCAATCATGATCAAAGCAGCGCTAGGCGGAGGCGGACGCGGGATGCGTGTGGCTCATGACGAAAACAGTGCTCGTGAAGGCTACGACCGTGCGAAAAGTGAAGCAAAAGCGGCTTTCGGAAGTGATGAAGTCTATGTTGAGAAATATATCGCAAATCCGAAACATATCGAAGTGCAGATCTTAGGCGACCAGCACGGAAATATCATCCATCTTTTCGAACGTGACTGTTCGGTTCAGCGCCGTCATCAAAAAGTCGTTGAAGTCGCACCATGTGTTTCAATGTCAGAAGAACAGCGCCAAGAAATCTGTCAAGCTGCTGTCAAATTGATGAAACACGTGGGCTATGTCAATGCGGGAACGGTGGAATTTTTGGTGGAAGGCGATCATTTTTATTTCATCGAAGTCAACCCTCGTGTCCAAGTAGAACATACGATCACAGAACTGATTACAGATGTAGATATCGTTACCACACAGATTTTGATTGCGCAAGGAAAAGACCTGCACAAAGAAATCGGATTGCCTGAACAAGATAAGATCATGCTGAAAGGTTCTGCGATCCAATGTCGTGTTACCACAGAAGATCCTTTGAATAATTTCTTGCCTGATACAGGTAAAATCGACACATACCGCTCACCAGGCGGATTCGGTGTTCGTCTTGATGTCGGAAATGCTTATGCCGGATATGTCGTTACTCCTTATTTCGATTCCTTGTTGGTAAAAGTCTGCTCATTTGGTGCGGACTTTGATACAGCTCTTTTGAAAATGGAACGTTCATTGAAGGAATTTCGGATTCGCGGCGTGAAAACAAACATTCCATTCATGCTGAATGTTGTGACACACCCTGAATTCCAATCAGGAGAAGCAAAAACAACGTTCATCGACAATACACCTAACTTATTCAAATTCCCAAGACTGCGTGATCGAGGCAACAAAACGATGAAATACATCGGCGAGATCACAGTCAATGGATTCCCAGGGGTTGAAAAATCAGAAAAACCATTCTATGAAGAGCCAAGAATGCCGGAAGATTTGGACTTGCGTTCTTATCGAACAGCTAAAAATATCTTGGATGAACAAGGTGCTGATGCAGTAACGGATTGGATCAAGTCTCAAGAAAATCTTCTTTTGACGGATACGACTTTCCGTGATGCACATCAAAGTCTTTTAGCAACGCGGGTCCGAACACAAGACCTTAAAAAAATCGCTCGTTTGACTGGTGACGGACTTCCTGAACTATTTTCAAGCGAGATGTGGGGCGGAGCGACTTTTGACGTTGCGTATCGTTTCTTGAACGAAGATCCTTGGAAACGACTAAGAAAAATCCGTTCTCTAATGCCAAACACACTTCTACAAATGCTTTTCCGCGGCTCAAATGCTGTAGGTTATTCAAACTATCCAGACAATGTGTTAGTTGAATTTGTAAAGGAAGCAGCGGCACAAGGAATCGATGTGTTTCGGATCTTTGACAGCTTGAACTGGATTCCGCAAATGGAAAAAAGCATCCAAGCCGTACGAGATTCAGGTAAAATCGCCGAAGCAGCTATCTGCTACACTGGAGATATCAATGATCCAAGCCGTGCAAAATATAATGTCCAGTACTATAAAGACATGGCAAAAGAGTTGGAACGTTTAGGTGCCCATATTATTGCTATCAAAGATATGGCAGGTTTGCTGAAACCACAGGCAGCTTACCGTTTGATCAGCGAATTGAAAGATACAGTCGATGTTCCGATCCATCTGCATACACATGATACAAGCGGCAATGGTATTATTACTTATTCTGCGGCAACAAAAGCAGGCGTAGATATCGTCGACGTTGCAATGAGTGCGATGAGCGGGAATACCAGCCAGCCTAGCATGAGCAGTTTGTATTATGCATTGGTCAATGGTCCTCGTTTACCAGAGATCAATATCGAAAATGCCCAAAAACTGAACCATTATTGGGAAGATGTCCGTATGTATTACAAACCATTTGAAAACGGCTTGAATGCACCAGAAACAGAAGTGTATATGCACGAAATGCCAGGCGGACAATACTCAAACTTGCAGCAGCAAGCAAAAGCTGTTGGTCTTGGAAGTCGTTGGGATGATATCAAAAAAATGTATCGCACAGTCAACTTGATGTTTGGCGATATCGTAAAAGTGACACCATCTTCAAAAGTTGTCGGCGATATGGCATTGTTCATGGTCCAAAACGATTTGACAGAAGAAGACATTTATGAAAAAGGCGAAAGCTTGAGTTTCCCTGAATCGGTCGTAACCTTTTTCCAAGGTGAATTAGGACAACCAGCTGGCGGATTCCCAGAGAAATTGCAAAAAATCATTCTAAAAGGCAGAAAAGCTATCACTGAACGACCAGGCGACCTAGCAGCTCCTGTTGATTTTGAGAAAGTCAAAGCAGAATTAGCAGAAAAAATCGGCTATGAACCAAAACAAGAAGAAGTCCTAAGCTACTTGATGTATCCGCAAGTTTTCTTGGATTATCAAAAATCTTATGATCAATTTGGTGATGTTACTCTATTAGACACACCAACATTCTTCCAAGGGATTCGTTTAGGCGAAACAGTGAATGTCCAAATCGAACGAGGCAAAATCTTGATCATCCGTTTAGATGAGATCGGTGAACCAGATGATGAAGGAAATCGGGTATTGTTCTTCAACTTGAACGGACAACGCCGAGAAATCCTGATCAAAGACACATCGATCATCAGTACGGCACAAACAAAACGAAAAGCAGAACCAACAAGCCGTGAGCAAATCGGTGCAACGATGTCTGGTTCTGTCTTGGAAGTTCTGGTCAAAAAAGGCGACACAGTCAAAAAAGGCCAAACGCTTATGATCACAGAAGCTATGAAGATGGAAACAGCTGTCGAGGCACGTTTCGATGGAAAAGTGGAACGTATCTATGTAACAGCTGGCGAAACGATCACATCAGGCGATTTGCTGATTGAAGTAACAGAACAATAAAACAATGAAAGGCGGGAAGAGAATGAAACGGATTGGTTTGTTCAGCGTGATACTCTTAGGAACGATCGCAGCATTTTACATGCAGCCGGTCTTCTTCCCGCCAAAAGTTGAAGAAAAACAACCAGCAGAACAGCAATTTGAAGAAAAACAACGAACAGCGTGGAAATACCAGAAGATGAAAGCAACTGGTTTTTCCACTTACATAAATCATTCCATCGATGATTTGGAAAAAGTATTCGGCAAAGCAGCAGACAAAGCAGACAGCGGATTTGGGTTTGAGACCAGATATTATCACGATGTGTCGGGAGAATATTTTGAAGTGAATGTCGAAGGGGATAAAGTGACGGCTGTCAAATTCCTCAAAGGCAGCAATCAAATGATCGAACCATTTTCTTTTGGCATGTCGATGCAGGATCTAACAGCTTATACCACGATCTATACAAATTTTACATTTGATTATCATGGGGAAGAAGTGGGTCTCGAATTGATGGAAGAAGATATGAATTACCGGCCGCTGGTTGCTTTTGACAATGATACATTTGCAATCTTGTTTTTCGATCAAACGAGCGGAGAACTTTTTGCCGCCGTTTATCTAAACAAAGAAAGCTTATTGAAACTTCTTCCTTATCAAGTATTTGGAAGAAATCTGCCTGTGTATAAATTTGATTCATCTGCAGACTGGTCAGCGATCAATCAGAAAAAAACAGAAAAAAGTATCACCTTATTGAATTTTTTGCGCCGGAGAGACCAGCTTCCTACCTATGAGACATCTGTAGAACTGCAGCAATCGGCTTCGTCCATTCTTTCAAATTTCCTGACATCGCCAGAAGAAACATTGTCTGACGAGCGAATGGCGGATTGGGAGAAAGCTTCGCAATCGATCTCAACAGCAAGAGAATTCAACTTAATGAATAACGAAATGCATGTATTGCTGGAAAATAACGATGCAGCAGATGCAGAAGGACTCTTTTCGCACCCAATCATCGATCCGGGATTTTCTTTCCTTTTTTGGTACAGCGATCCTTTTAACCATGACCGATTCATGGCCGATAATCAAGATAGTTTAAGCATTGCTTTCTCAAAAGAAAATGTGTTAGTCTTGATGAAAGAAGATCAAACGAAAGGCAGTGACAGCGGTGATTATCAATGAAAAACTTTTTCAGCTGGAAGATCAATGCCAAATAATCGTGGATCAAATCTGGGCCAGCAGTTTGATGCAAGAGTATCTAGAAAACAAAAAGCGGATGGTCGGCTGCCCGGAAGTTGAGGAATTGAAAAAACAATTTTTGGAAAAGAAAGCAGCATTTGAAAAAATCGCTGATTATGGGAAATATGCACCGGGTTTTCGGGAAAAGCAGCGTGAAGTTAGAGCGGCAAAACGGCAGCTGGATCTAAATGAAAAAGTTGCCGAATTTCGTGTCAGCGAAACAAAACTTCAAGAAATCTTAGACCAAATCGTCCAGCAGATCGCTGAGGAATTCTCAGAAGAAGTCAAAGTCGATGCAGGAAATCCATTTTTTGAAACAAAAAAACATTCTGGATGTGGAGGTAGCTGTCATGCAGGCAGATGAACAACAATTTGAACTAACAAAAAGAAGAGGGCTGATCGTGTGGGTCTATAGTCTGAAACAGCTGAAGAATCTAAAAAAATTCGGCTTGCTCCACTATGTTTCCCGCAAGATGAAATATGTCATTTTATATTTGAATGAAGAGACATTCGAGCAGACAGAAGAACGAATCAAAAAACTGCATTTTGTTCGAAATGTCCAACGCTCGTATCGTCCAGATATCGAAATGAATTTTGCAGATAAAATCGGTAAAAAAGAAGTACTTAAGAAAGAAGACGGCTTTGAAGTGGAAGAAATGAACACACAAATCCGTTTAGCTGATCACATCTGAAAGGCAAATTTTATGCCCGTCATTTTGCAAAAAGGATCTGGGACATAATGTGATTTAAGTTATGTTCATGGTCCTTTTTTCGTTTACCACTAAAAGATGAGAAGGAGAGAAATGAATGAGAGTCATTTCGGGAGAATACGGCGGACGCCGCCTAAAAGCTTTGTCAGGTGATAATACACGGCCGACAACGGACAAAGTAAAAGAATCGATTTTCAATATGATTGGACCTTATTTTGATGGAGGTGAGGTTTTAGATTTATTTTCAGGCAGCGGCGGTCTAGCTATCGAAGCAGTTTCTAGAGGATGCGAGCATGCTGTTTGTGTCGATAGAAACTTCCAAGCATTGAAAATCATCAAGGAAAACATCGCCATCACAAAAGAACCTGAAAAATTTACTGCATTGAAAATGGATGCAGATAAAGCTTTGGCTCACCTTGCTTCCGACCAGCAGAAATTTGATCTGATCTTTTTAGATCCCCCTTATGCAAAACAAAAAATCGTAGACCAGATCCAGCAGCTGATCAATCTTGGATTGACCTCTGACGAGACACGGATCATTTGCGAAACAGATCAGACCGTCGAACTGCCAGAAATAATCGACGGCTTCCAGATCAAACGCCGCCAAGTTTACGGAATCACAGCAGTTACTATCTACGGAAAAGAGGAAAAAGAATGAAAAAAGCTTTGTTCCCTGGAAGTTTCGACCCATTGACAATGGGACATTTAGATACGATAGAACGCGGTTCACGGCTTTTTGATGAATTGATCGTCGGTGTCTTTGTGAATACTTCAAAGAAGAGTTTATTTACAATTGAAGAAAAAATGGCTCTCATACAAGAAACTGTGGCTCATCTGCCAAATGTAAAGGTCATCCATCAAGAAAGCCAATTGACGGTAGAGACGGCCAAAGAATTAGGGGCAGGTTTTTTGATCAGAGGGATCCGCAGTGTCAAAGATTATGAATATGAGCGTGATATTGCCCAAATGAATCATCATCTTGATCATGAACTAGAAACGGTCTTTTTATTAGCAAGACCAGAATACAGCCATATCAGTTCAAGTATTTTAAAAGAAGTCATTTATTTTGGCGGAGATGTCAAAAAATACCTTCCGCCTGCAATCAACGAAGCTTTAGCTAGAAAGCGTGAAGCAGATGAAAAATAAACATATACTAAAAACGACTTTATTTCTTCTATTAGGAATGCTGATCATTGGCTTTGTTGTCGTTCCGCTCCCTTACTATATCGAAGCGCCTGGCGCAACCATCAACTTGAAAGAACTGATTACTGTCAACGGAAGCGAAGATAAGAGCCCTGGTTCCTTTTCATTGACTTCTGTAGGTATTCGCAGAGCAACAGGTTTTACGGCGCTCAAAGCGAAACTGACGCCCTTTGAAGACGTTATCAGCCAGAAAGAATTGACTGGCGGTGCTTCAAATGAAGAATACAATCAAATGCAGCTGTATTACATGGATTCTTCTCAAAATGCCGCTATCGAGCAAGCTTTGAAATTAGCAGGCAAGCCCTATGAAATGGAGTTTAGAGGAGTATACGTCATGGGGATCGAAAAAAATTCAAGCTTTTATGGGAAACTTTCGGTAGGCGATACTGTAACGAAAGCGGATGGAAAAAGCTTCAAGAGCACAGAAGAATTTATGGAGTATGTCCAAAGCCGGGAAGTGGGACAAGAAATGACGATCACTTTCTTGCATGGCGAAGAAGAAAAAGAAGCTTCTGGAAAACTGATCGAATTACCTACAAATAAAAAAGCTGGAATCGGCATCACGCTGACGGATCATAGCGAAATCACTTCAGATACAAAAGTCGATATAAATTCAGGTTCGATCGGCGGACCTTCAGCTGGATTGATGTTCACATTGGAAATCTATGAACAAGTTTCAGGTGAGAATATCCGTAATGACAGACAAATCGCTGGAACGGGTACAATCAACAGCAAAGGAGAAGTCGGCAGGATCGGCGGTATCGATAAAAAAGTAGCCAGCGCAGAGAAAAGCGGCGTAGAGATTTTCTTTGCACCGGATGATGAAATTGATCCTGAAGTCAAAAAAGAGAACCCAGAAATAAAATCGAATTATGAAGAAGCAAAAGAAGCAGCTGAAAAAATCGGAACGTCAATGAAGATCGTCCCTGTTAAAACGGTTCAAGATGCATTGGATTATCTAAAAGAAAATAAATAATTAAAATAAGCCCGTTTTTCTATCTCAAAGTAGTACGGATAGAGAAACGGGCTTATTTTTTATTCGCAGAAAAATTTTTTCTAAATTGGCGTATCTCTATGGTGAAAGGGGGAGAAATCAAATGGAAAAAATCAAAAAAATACCGAGACCTTGGTTGATTGGCGGCTGTATTTCTTTGTTGATGCTTCTTTTTATGGGTTATTTTTTATGGCAAAGATCGACTGATAACGAAAATGAGATGGAAAATCTCTGGCTTTCACAACAGATAGAAGCGGCGGAAGAATCTATCACTGAAGGCATGGATGATGTACTAGACAGTAGTCCTATCCTGTACGTAGATATTAAGGGCAGTGTGCAGCGGCCAGGTATTTATCAATTCGAAGAAGGAGATCGTCTGTATGACGTGATCCAGCAAGCAGGCGGGTTGATCGAAGGGGCGGATGAACAGCAAGTGAATCTCGCCGCCAGAGTTGCTGATCAGCAGATGATCTACATCCCGCAGATCGGTGAAGAAATACCGCTGCAGATGATAGAAACCGTGATGCCTCAACTATCTGCAGAAGAAACTGCAGATGGGAAGATCAATATCAATACAGCCGATGTGAATGAATTAAGAGGTCTATCTGGTATTGGCGAGAAACGAGCCCAGGATATTATTGCTTACAGAGAAGAAAATGGAAGTTTTCAAACCATAGAAGAACTTCAAGAAGTATCAGGAATCGGCGAAAAGACAGTTGAAAATCTAAGAAGTTCAGTTACAATAAAATAAAATAAGGAGTGAATGCTATGAGCAATGAACGTATACCATGGGATCAATATTTTATGGCCCAGGCGGTTTTATTATCTTTAAGAAGCACCTGCACACGTTTGGAAGTAGGAGCAACGCTAGTCAAAGAAAAGAGAATCATCGCAGGAGGCTATAACGGTGCTGTCAGCGGCGATGTCCACTGTACAGATGAAGGATGCTATGTGGTGGACGGCCACTGTCTGCGGACGATCCACGCAGAAATGAATGCATTACTGCAATGTTCCAAACTTGGTATAGCGACAGAAGGAGCAGAGATCTATGTCACTCATTTTCCTTGTTTGGCTTGTACCAAAGCACTCCTTCAATCAGGAATCAAAAAAATCAATTATCTGCATGATTATCGAAACGATACGTATGCATTGGCACTCATCGAACAGTTAGGTGCCTCTGTCCATAAAGTAACGCTGGATTCTCAAAACTTTTCGAAACTTCAAAAAGAACTGACAGGCGAACATGTATGAGCTGTTTGGACGGACACGGAATCGGTTGATTTTTCCTGCCGCTGCTGCTAGTTTGTCCAGCTTGTTTTATTACGCGGAACACTGGCAGCCGCGAGCAGTATTTTTTGGTCTCTTTCTTTGGCTGTGTCTAAGGAGCAGCAGCGCAACGGCTTTACTCTGTATTTGCTGCAGTCTCCTTGTTTTCTTTTCTTGCTGGATCAAAGAAGTTCCTATGATCGACACAGAAGCTGCCCAAGCTGAATTCCAAGTTTACGCTGATACGATCAAAGCGAATGGGGACTTGATCACCTTTGATGCGCGTTTACTGGAACAAAATAACCAGAAAATCCGCGGAAGCTACCAAGTCTCCTCGGAAGAAGAGCGGGCAGCATTTCTCAGCTGGCGAAAAGAAACACTTTTTGTCCGTGCTTCGGGGGAATTCTATTTAGCAGAGCCGCTGAGAAACAGCTATGGATTTGATCAGGAAAAGCATTATCGAAATCAGCGGATCGCAGCGCAATTTCGGATCGCAGAGCTGAAAGACGTCCGATTTCAGAATTCTCTTCTTTCTTTTTTTCATCGTTTTCGCGGGAGACAAATCACAAGAATCCAAGGAAACTTTCCTCATAAAACAGCGGTTTATCTTAATGCGCTGCTTTTCGGCTATCGAGACCATACCTTTGAAGATTCCCAGCAAGTTTTCAGAGATACGGGTTTGCTGCATCTTTTTAGTCTTTCCGGGATGCATGTGCAGATTTATTTAGGCTGGATCTATTACTTGTTTCGCCGATCAGGTTGGGCGATTTCGCAAAGTGTCTTTCCTCTTTGTTTATTAGCCTATAGCTATACTTTGCTTGCAGGGAGCGGTATTTCTGTTTTGCGGGCAGGTATTTTGTTTTCGCTGCGGCTTTTGATCAAAGCGGCAGGGCTGTATTTCTCCGAATTAGACCTTTTTGCTGTGACTTTGTGGATTTGTCTCATCATCGAGCCGCTCGTCTTGCTTCAAGTCGGCGGTCAACTTAGTTTTGCTATCACCTTTCTTCTAACATTCCTTTCTTCAAAACCTGACTTTCTGTCTAAACTCCACCACGCATTTCTCTTGAACATAGCAACCATGCCCTTGATTACGTGGCACTTTTTTGAATGGCCGCTGATCGGCAGTTTTCTGACACTGTTGTTTGTTCCGGTTTTTGCTTACTTGCTTTTACCGCTTCTTTTTGTTCTCTTTTTCTTCCAAGAATGGCTGCCAGCAGCTATTGTTTCAACGGTTGAAAGAGGCTTAGGTTATTTTGAAGCATTTTTACGACTTTTCCGTTTTTCTGTACAAGTAGTTGGACGTTTTCCCGTTTGGATCTGTGCTGCCGCAATCATCAGTCTGCTGCTGATTGCACATATTTATCAGAAAAAACCTTTCAAAGCGGGCTTTTTTTCTTTGGGTATACCGCTCTTTTTTTTGCCAGCCGATACTTTCAAATGGAAGCATCGATCACTTTTATTGATGTTGGACAAGGCGACAGTATTTTTCTGAAAGCACCTGGCGGCCGAGAGACGATATTGATCGATACAGGAGGGAGGATCGATTTTTCTCCTCAAGATTGGCGCAGACGGCATACGGTTCCTCCTTCTGATCGTAATGTCGTTCCTTTTTTGAAAGGACAGGGAATCAGCAAGATCGACAAATTGATTTTGACTCATGATGACACAGATCATACAGGTGAGCTGTCTAATTTAGCGAAACATTTCCAGATTGAGACGATTTATATTGGCTGGGGGGCGGCAGCTTCTGAATCCGTGGGTGAAATGCTTCATTTTTTTGCTTTGCAAGGGACGACAATCAAAGAATTGAGGCAAGGGGATCGGTTAACGGGGTATTTTGATTTGCATATTTTATATCCAGAGACAAAGGGACAAGGAAAAAACGAAGATTCTATTGCTATCTGGCTGCAGCAAGCGCAAACTTCTTTTCTGCTGCTAGGTGATTTATATAAAGAATCTGAACTTGCGATTTTAAAAAGTTACCCTGGATTATCTGCTGATGTAGTGAAATTGGGGCATCATGGCAGCAGGACCTCCAGTCATCCGATTTTTATTGAGGCATTAGAGGCAGCGGAAGGAATCGTCTCCAGCGGTCGAAACAATTCTTTCGGTCATCCCCATCAAGAAGTTTTAGACGTTTTGGAAGAAAATCAAGTAGAAGTGCTGCGTACAGATAAATCGGGTATGATTCGTTATTGTTGGCACCCGTTGTTTTTCTCTCAAGGAAAACGTGAAGAAATGATAGACTAGCTTTTCTTCTCATGTTAGGATAAATGGGAAAGCGGTGAGGAAAAGTGAGTATACAAGCAGAACTTCAAAAAATACGTAAAGACAACTTGCAGCCTTGTTACCTTGTCTTAGGCACAGAGAAATTCTTGCAAAACCAAGTAAGAGATGAGATCTTGAAAAAAATCAAAATCGACAATGCAGATGATTTGAACTTTTTAAGCTTTGATATGGAGATGACTAGTTTAGAGGAAGTCGTTGCAGAAGCTGAAACATTGCCGTTTTTTGGTGATCAGCGATTGGTTTTTGTTGAAAATCCCTATTTTTTAACAGCAGAGAAAGTCAATAACGGAATCGAACAGAATACGGATCTTTTTGTGCAATATTTGAATAATCCTTTAGAATCAACGATATTGGTCGTCTTTGCACCTTATGAAAAACTGGATGAACGTAAGAAAGTTACGAAGCAGTTGAAAAAAGCAGCTGTATTGATCGATGTCAAACAATTGAGCGAGAATGAAGTGAGACAATATCTGATCCATACGTTAGAAAATTCCCCAGTTGAAATGGATAAACGAGCGATTGATCTCTTTTTGCGTTTAACAGACTTAGATTTGTCGAAAATGATGGGAGAGCTTCAAAAATTACTGCTTTTTGGGGAAACAACAGGGAAAATAACTGTTCATGATGTCGAATCTCTTGTACCGAAAACGCTGGAACACAATATTTTCGATATGACGGAATATGTTCTCTCAGGCAAAACAGAGCCGGCTTTGCGTCTCTATGAAGATTTGATTCTTCAAGGCGAAGAGACCATCAAAATCAATGCTATTTTATTGGCGCAGCTGCGTTTGCTTTTGCAGACAAAGTTTTTGATGAAGATCGGTTATCAGCAGGCAAATATTGCTGATACCTTAAAAGTGCATCCTTATCGGGTGAAGCTGGCAATGCAGCAAGTGAAGAAGTTTCGTGAGGAATTACTGATCTATCTTTTTGATCAGCTGGTAGAAAATGATTATCAAATCAAATCAGGACAAATGGATAAAGAATTGCTGTTTCAATTATTTGTGTTGAAAGTAGGAGAGTTGATCCATTCGTAAAACAAAAAAAATCGGCATTAGCCGATTTTTTTATTTAGCAATTTTTTTGCTTAAACGAGATTTATCGCGATTTGCTTTGTTTTTGTGGATAAGACCTTTTGTTTCAGCCATATCTACAGCTTTAACAGCTTCTTGATATAATGCATCTACGTTGTCAGCACCTGAAGCTACAGCATCTTCAAATTTTTTGATAGCAGTACGCATAGCACTTGTTTGAGATGAATTTTTAATATTAGCGTTTTCGCTTGTACGAGCACGTTTGATTGCAGATTCAATGTTTGGCATTTGTTTCACCTCCGATAATTTAGGTTCTTATGCGTGTTACCGCATAATTCAACATTCATTATTATACCTAAACAACGCACGCTTTGCAATAACATTGACAAGTTTTTTTCCTTAACAGGAAGAAAAGAATTCGCACAGTTTCAAAAAATCTGGGAAACTGCGGAAAGAAGAAAAGCAGAGCTGCCGCTATGACTGCCCTGCTTTTTCGTAACCGAATAGGTATATGAAGTTGTAAAAAACAAAATTTGAATGGGATTGTTTAGTACTTCATCATTATATAACAAATAGAACCGTTTGCAAAGGTTTTTTGTAAAGGGATTCTATAAAATGTCAGCGTTTTTGCCGAAAACGGTTAGCTTCGGGAAAAAATAAAGAGTATCTATTTGTTTTCCGAAAATATACGTATTATTTCTGATAGTTTCTGAAAATAAAGCTTACAGCTAAAAATCATTCGGTTTTTAGAAAAGAGGGCAGACATATTGGGTAAAATAAGTTTTATAACACGAGTTATGTCTAGTGGCTAATCAGGTGTACCGACGATTTTGATATATTCGTCGATATTTTTGATGATCATTTTTTTGATAACCAATTGATTTCGGCGATTCCATTTGCCGCTGACTTCCAAAATATATTTATTTAAAGGGAGTCTCAAGATATATTTTGCTAAATAACGATCTTTTAATAACCCATTGATGACTTTATCTTCTGTTTGCAGATTGATTCCTGTCAGCATCATGGGCTGTTCCTGCAGTACATAAGTATCGATTAAAAGGCCTTCGAAAGTTTCCATAGTTTTCTTTCCTTTCTGCTAGAGGTTCTTTATTCAACATCCCTGCTGGCAAATCAATGAGGAGAAAGTTCCCATTGTCTGCGAGATAAATAGCTTAGGGATGTTTGCCGAACCATATTCTGAAGAGTTCATGAAAGTACAGATTTCTTTACTCTACCGGTAAGTATATCAAAAAAAATTGTTAATCCAAAGTAAAACAAAAAAAAGACAGCAAGATTGCTGTCCGAAGCTGCGATCAAAAATTGAATTGAAAAACATCTTGGATCAAGTTAGGGAACAATAGGTAAGATAGTCCAATGATCAAGAGAACCGCAAGAACAAACCATCCGATACTGCCTAAAAAGAACTTGAATTTTTCCATGTCGAATTCACCTCATCTATAGTATACCATGTATTATAGCAATTGTTTTATTAAGTTTTTATCAAAAGACCTCGACTTAAAAAAGAAAAAATAAAAGAATGCAAAAAACAGTCACAGGCTTTATTTACCAAAGGAAAACAATTGAAGAATACAATAAGTGATTCCTGACGCAATCACGGGACCAGCTGCGATCCCTTTTAAGAAAACCACACCTAAGATCGTTCCAAATACTAAAGCTACAGTGATTTGCGGATCTGTTGCAATCAAACCAACACCTTTTGATGAAAGTACTGCTACAAGTCCTCCGCAGAAGACGGCTACCCAGCCGATCGGAGACTTGAATGCTTCTGCTAAATCCTTCAGCCCGATATCGCCTGTTGCAATAGGAATCAAAATCGTGACCGTGATGATCGTTACACCGATATTAATTCCTTTTGCGTGAATCCAAGGGAAAACCGTTTTGGCAAACGGAAAGAGCTTCAAAACCAAAACAAACAAAGTAGCTATCAGCAAGCTTTGGTTTTTTGCAGCAAAAGCAATAAGTAAAATCAGACCTAAAAATATCCAGCTTTCCATTTCATGGACACCTCCTTTTCATACTCATTCATCATAACATGAGGAGAGGAGGCATAGAAGAAAAATCCAAAAAGCCGAGAGATCAAGCATCGATATCGATTGTTTGTTTCGTTTCTTTTGCAGCACGAAGATTTGGCACTGCATCAACGCCGCGCAATAAGCGCAACCCATTCAATATAACAAGGATCGTACTGCCTTCATGACCAACGACGCCAATCGGCAAGTTCAATATTTGGATAAAATTCGAAAGAACCAGCAGACAAATTACTGACACTGAAAAAATAATGTTTTGTTTGATGATTTTTCGTAATTTAAGCGACAATTTGTGACTGTAGACGAGTTTAGAAAGATCATTTTTTACTAAGACCAGATCCGCTACGTCCATCGCGATATCGGTCCCTTTGCCCATAGCGATGCCGATGGAAGCCGCTGCAAGTGCCGGCGCATCATTGACGCCATCTCCGACCATAGCATTAACAGAAACTTCTGCTCGTTTTGCTTTGATCAATTCTGTTTTTTCTTCAGGAGTGCAGCCAGCGTGATAATTTGTGATGCCGATTTGCTGTGCGATTGCTTTTGCAGTACCCGGGTGATCACCGGTAATCATACTTGTTTGGACGCCATGTTCTTCAAAATAAGCAATGACTTCCTGTGCATTTGCTTTTGGCACATCCAACAAACCAAGAATAGCAGTCAGCTGGTCATCTCTTGATAAGTAGATCACTGTTTTTCCTTGTTCTTCCAAAAGGGCGATTTTTTCTTTGACTTCAGGCGCAACATCCATCGTTTCTGGATCATACGCATGTTTTCCAACTTTCCAAGTCGATTGCTGATAAGTCGTCAGCAATCCTGAACCTGTAACTTCTTGGATATCTAAGTCATGAAGAGGGGCCGGCAAAGAAAGATCAAAGGCTTGGACGATTGCTTGAGCTAATGGATGAGTCGTTTTGCTTTCCATCGCGACCAGCATCAAACGGGCGAGTTCTTCATCTTGTAAAAACATCGTATCAGTAACGATCGGTTTTCCTTTCGTCAATGTCCCAGTTTTATCAAAGGCCACCGCTTTTAATTCAGCCAGCTGTTCAAGGTGGATTCCTCCTTTGATCAAGATACCGTTTTTCACAGCGTTAGAGAGAGCTGCCAAAGTAGCTGGTGTTGCAGAAGCTACCAATGCGCAAGGGGAGGCAACGACTAGCAGAACCATTCCTCGATAAAAACTTTCTTGCAGACTCCAAGAAAAGATAAAATAGCAGACCAGCATCATCAACGGCACAGCAACTAATACACATTTGACATACGTATTTTCGATTCTTTCAATAAAAGAAGCGGTTTTTGTCGGTATATTTTGTGCTTCTTCAATCAATTGGATAATCTTTGAAAAAATCGTCTCATCGTTGTTTTTTGAAACTTCCAAGTCAAAAGGATCACCAACATTCAGCGTACCGCCGAAAACCTCTTCGCCAAAAATCTTTTCAACGGGAATCGACTCGCCGCTGATAGCTGATTCATCTATTGCTGCTCGCGCATTTTGCAAAAAACCATCGATAGGCAAGCTTTGTCCTTTTGCGACAAAAATCCGGTCACCAATGGCTAAGTCTTCAACAGGAATTGTTTCTTTTTCACCATTTGGCAAGTAGCGTTGCGCTGTTTTGGGTTGTAATTTCATCAATGAAGTTAGTTCTTTACGACTTTTGTTCATCGTATACGTTTCTAATGCACCGCTTAGACAAAAAATAAATGTCAAGATCGCCCCTTCGCGGTAATCGCCGATCAAACAGGCACCAATTGCAGCTAAGGCCATCAAAAGATCGACATTGAATGTTCGATGAGTAAATAGTTCGACCAATCCTTCTTTGGTTTGGGCATAGCCGCCGAACAAAATAGCTAGAAGATAAAAAATCGGATAGACCGAGGAAGAAACTTGTTCAAAAATAATTCCTAATACAATAAAAACGAAACAAAGAATCGGTGGTAAAAGTATCATGCTTTTTAACCGTTCCATCATAAATCCCTCCTTTTCAAATTCACTATAGCACATCGAATTTTGAAAAGATAACGAAATCCGCTAGTTGAAAACGATAATAGTTATCAATGAAAAAAAGGAAGATAAAATAAAAAAACTGGAAAAAGTCCTTTAAGACTATTTTTCCAGTTCCTTTTTATTAAGAAAAAATTACATTGCAATAAACCAATAACCAATCAAAATCACACCTAAAACGATTCGATACCAGCCGAAGACAGTAAAGTCATTTCGTTTCAAGTAATTCATCAAGAATTTGATGGCAAAGATCGAAACAATAAAGGAGACAACCGTTCCGACAAGTAAAATCATCGTTTCTTCAAATCTGAAAGAATTTCCTTCAGCTAAAAATTTGACGATCTTCATCCCGCTGGCACCGAACATCACTGGGATCCCTAAGAAAAAGGAAAACTCAGTAGCGACGAAACGAGAAGCACCAATCAAGATTGCACCCAAAATCGTTGCACCAGAACGAGATGTCCCAGGAATTAAAGCAAGAACTTGGAATAACCCGACGATCAATGCTGCTTGATAGGTGAAGTCATTCAATGAAGTCCATCTTGGCTTACGATCTTTGTTGTACTTTTCAACAACAATAAAGGCAATACCATAAACGATCAGCATAATTGCGACAGGTAAAAATTTATGGAAGTTTGCTTCCAACCAGTCGTCAAGAGGCAAACCAAGAATAACAGCCGGCAAACAAGCAACAACGACTTTGAACCATAACGTCCAAGTGTCGCTTTTCTCGATTTTTGATTTTGTTGGCGAAAATGGATTCAATTTATGAAAATATAAGACGACCACTGCCAAAATGGCACCTAATTGGATCACGACATTGAACATGGACATGAACTGTGAACTTACATCTAATTTAATGAATTCGTCCGCTAAGATCAAATGTCCCGTACTGCTGATAGGCAGCCATTCCGTGATTCCTTCAATAATCCCTAAAAGTACTGCTTTGATAATATTAGCAAAAAACATAATTCCCTTCCTTCCCAAATGAGATACAAGTTTTAGTATAACGTTATTTTATGAGAAAACCAAACAGTTTTATAAAGTTAAGAAAAAATTGAGAATTTGTTTTTCTCGTGTTTGTAAAAAAACAGAGAGAATAAAAAGCAGGCTTGGATTTCAAATCCAAGCCTGCCAAAATCAAAGGAAAAGAGGGAAGAGCAGAATCTTATAAATAAGATTCTTTGGTACGTTGTTTTCCTTTTTCGATATAACTCATATCATTGATCTCATTGATCGTAAAATGTCCGTTTTCGTACGTCAATTTTGTGACACCGCCATTTTGCAAGCCAGCTCGTACGGGTTGCTTTTCATCAATCAGATTCAGCAGAAAGGCGATCGTCAAGCCATGAGAGACCACGAGGACGTTGCCGCCGCCTTGTTTTTCACAATGATGGGCGATATCTTCGAAGCCGTTCCAGACACGCTCTCTTAGTGCATCATAGGTTTCAGCCCAGCCAGCTGTATCCAAATCATAAACAGCGTTTGCGATATCCTTGAAAGTCACGTTTGTAATAATCATTTCATCATAAGTATGAAAATTCAATACACGAGGAATCACGCCCCACATCTCGGTGTCATAACCGCCTTCCAGAGAACCAAAACACCATTCGCGAATCCGCTGATCTATAGAATAAGGGATCTCACGTCCATTTTTGTGTTCACTCAAGATGATTCGAGCAGTCTCGATTGCTCGGCCGCTGTCACTGGAATAAGCGAGAGAAAAGTCAACATCTTTTAACCCTTGTCCAGCGTGATGGATACCTTCGCGGCCTTGTTTTGTCAAGGGTGTATCACACCATCCTTGAACGCGTTCGATCGTATTGAACATCGTTTTTCCGTGTCTGACGATATAAAGTGTTGTTGCTGTCATATTCATTCCTCCTTACTGATTCTGTTGATGCATTAATGATTAAAAAAAGGATTCGTCCTTTTTTCATGCTCGATCGTGGTTGATTCTCCATGTCCAGGATAAACGGCAAATTCATTTGGCAAAGTAAACAGCTGAGTGGTGATACTTTCTAAAAGCTGTTCTAAATTACCAGTCGGAAGATCCGTTCGACCAATACTGCCTCTAAACAAAGCGTCGCCGCTGATCACAAAGTCATCAAAAACGAAGCTTACGCTGCCAATCGAATGTCCCGGAGTGGGAACGACGGTGAAGCGCATATTTCCTAAAAGGTATTCTTTTTCTTCAAACTCATATTCTGCTGGGGAAACAAGAATATCAGGCATATCTGCATGTCTCATCAAACCAGAAAGATTCATTACGGGATCGCTTAACCATGCTTGTTCTTTAGGGCTGACATAAACAGGGATCTGATAGTGTTTCCGTAATGCTTCAACCGCTCCAATATGGTCATAATGCGTGTGTGTCAATAATATAGCTGTCGGTTGCTGTTTTGTACGTGTAATCTCTTGGATAAGAAATTCTTCATCTGCTCCAGGGTCAACGATCAATAATGCTTCATCGTTATAGACTAAATAGCAATTTTCTTCAATTGCACCAGTTTTAAGTTGTTCAATCTGCATGGGTAACGTCCTCCAATAGTTCTTTCTTCCAGTATACTCTAACTTTACAAGGTTTATAAACAAAATCAACTTATTTGAATGTTCAGAATATATGAAAAGTATTTAGAGATTTTAAACAGAAGAATAGGAGATTCTCATGACGCTTTAATTGCTGCCTGTTAAATTATACCTATCCAAAAATCCAATTTCTAAATCCTGTTGATATAGTAGTCGTAAGAAGGTTGTTTTAAACAACTGACTCCTGCGTCCTACCCTATTCCAGAAGGCTGTGATAAAAACGATTGTTTTTATCCAGCCTCCTTTTTTGTTCCGTTGATTTCAGGTTTTGCGGAATTTCGATTTTTCAGGTACTCTTAGAAGACAAAGGGGATATGCGTAGTGAAACAAACAAAAATCTCAGTCCGAAATCTGGTGGAATTTATTTTACGCCGCGGCAGTATCGATAACCGCAAAAAAAGTAGCCACACTGCGTTAGAAGGCGCAAAAATCCATCGCAGACTTCAAAAAGAAGCCGGAGAAGAGTATCAAAAAGAAGTCTATCTGAAAACGGAAGTAGACTTAGAAGAATTGACACTGATCGTTGAAGGCAGAGCAGACGGTGTTTTCCAAAAAGAAGAGATGTATTATATCGACGAAATCAAAACTTCCGAGATTCGTTTTGAAGATTTAGATGAAAGCCAAGTAGAACTGTTTTTCCATCAAGCACGTGTTTACGGCTATTTGTATAGTTTGGCAAATGATTTGTCAGAAATCACCCTCCAACTCACTTATTTTCAGACAACAGAAGGGCTGATCACGCGTAAAACAGAATATCAAACAAGACAACAGCTCGATACGTTTTTCCAAGACTTAGTCGCTGCGTATAAAGAATGGGTCATTTTTAAAGAAAATTGGCGAACAGTTCGGAATGCTTCATTGATGGCATTGAAATTTCCTCATGACCAATACCGCAAAGGACAAAGAGAATTGGCAGTTGCGGCATATAAAACGATCCGAACCAAACAGAAGTTGTTCATCGAAGCACCAACTGGTATCGGCAAAACGGTATCAGCGCTTTTTCCAGCACTGAAAGCAGTCGGCGAGGAAGAAGGGGAGCGGATTTTTTATTTGACTGCTAAAACGATTACCCGACAAGTAGCGCAAGATGCACTCACTGCTTTTGCTGAGGTGGGCGGTGAAACAAAAAGTGTGACATTGACTGCCAAAGATAAAATCTGTTTTTTGGATGAAACGACGTGCAATCCAGATCAATGCCAATATGCTAATGGTTATTATGATCGAATCAATGAAGGATTATGGGATCTTTTGAACCATGAAAACCATATAACAAGAGAAGTTATCGAAACATATGCCAAAAAACACACGTTATGTCCGTTTGAACTTTCCTTAGATGTTAGTTTGTGGTGTGACGTGATCATTGGTGACTATAATTATCTGTTTGATCCAACGGTCTATTTGCGCCGTTTTTTTGAAGGAGAAAAAAATGAAGATCACTTATTCCTGATCGATGAAGCGCATAACCTTGTTAGTCGTTCAAGAGCTATGTATTCTGCAGAACTTTCCTATGAAAAAACAAAGCAGATCAAGAAGCTGATCCCGACAGAGTTCAAAAAACTCCGCCGCGGCATCAATAAACTGATCAAAGAATTCAAAAAAATCGAAGACATTGCTATCGAAGACAACTGGGAATACCATCATCAAAAAGCGCCTGCAGAATCATTGACGAAAGCAGGCTTCTTGCTAAGTGAAAAAATCCAAGAATGGCTGGCAGAATTTCCCGAACATCCGCTCCAAGAACAAATGCTTCCTTATTACTTTGAATTGAGCCATTTTCTTAAAATCAGTGAATTTTACGATGATCATTATGAAACGACCATCGAAAGAACATATCGGGATATGATAATTAAAGCGTTCTGTATCGACCCAAGTCTGTTTTTAGAAAATTCTTTGGATAAAGGCCGAAGCAGCTTATTGTTTTCTGCGAGCTTCTCTCCATTATCTTATTATCAAGATGTATTAGGCGGAAAAGAAAGTTTAGCTTATCGTTTACCTAGTCCATTTCCAGTTGAAAATCAAAAAATATTGATCACCTCTTATTTGGAAACGACCTATAAAAAACGCGAACAAAGTCTGCCTAAACTAGTAGAGACAATTCATCAATTTGTCCAAAGCAAAGTCGGTAATTATTTTGTATTTTTCCCTTCGTATCATTATTTGGATTTAGCAGCGGAGCAGTTTAAAGAAAATCATCCTGAAATTGAAGTTGTTATCCAAGACAGTGTAATGAATGAAGAAGAACGAGAAGCATTTCTTGAAAGATTTCAGGGAAATCCTGAGAAAACATTGGTTGGGTTTTGTGTATTAGGCGGAATTTTTTCAGAAGGAATCGATTTGAAAGGGTCGCGTTTAATTGGCAGTATGATCGTAGGCGTCGGTTTGCCGCAAATCAATCATGAACAAGAACTGATCAAGGAATACTACGATGAAAAAGAAAATCTAGGTTTTGCGTATGCGTATCAGCTTCCAGGGATGAATAAAGTGCTGCAAGCAGCTGGACGAGTGATTCGAGATGAGTCGGACAGAGGGGTAGTTGTTTTAGCAGATCGGCGTTTCCAATCGCCGCAATATCAACATCTGTTTCCTGAACATTGGCGTACGGCAGAAAATGTAACTTCAGTCCAGCAACTGACAAAAAAACTGGAAACATTTTGGACAGATATGCCTTAACAAGGCGGTTTTTGCTAAAATTCTTCTCATTTGTTGCAGAAGTGTTTTATTTTTGCAAATAACCTGTTATTCTTACATTGAATTTACAGAAAAGGGAGAGGTGCTTGTGAGTAGGGTCATGACAGCTTATCAAAAAAATGAAGTTCTTAAAAAAATTGCGGTTATTTTCCTTACCGGGATCACTGCTGCTGTTGCATTGAATTATTTTCTGATTCCAGCTAATGTGTTTTCGGCCGGGATGAACGGAGTCGCCCAAATCATTTCCTCACTGATTTACGAGTGGTTCCACTTTAAGACAGATACCGGGGTCTTTATCTTTATTTTGAATATTCCTGTTTTTATTCTTGGTTTTGTTAAATTAGGTAAAAGGTCAACGATCCTAAGTTTTATTAATGTCTTAGTTGTATCTGTGATGACCACGGTGATTCCTACTGGACAAGTGACAGATAATATCTTGATGAATGCTTTAGTAGGGGGCGTGCTGCTGGGTGTCGGTGTTGCTTTTTCCTTGAAAATGGGTTTCACTACCGGCGGGATGGATATTATTTCATTGGTTCTTTCACAGACGACAGGAAAAACAGTAGGAAATTATATGTTTATGCTGAATGGATTGATCGTCGTGGTCGCAGGTATTCTATTCAATTGGGAAAGTGCCCTGTACACCATCATCTCGATCTATGCCATGACCCAAGTCGTTGATACGATCCACACAAGCCATCAAAAAGTGACAGCAATGATCGTGACTGTCAAACCAGATGAAATCGCTTATGCATTATCAAAAAAACTTGTTCGTGGAATGACACTGCTTCCTTCTATCGGCGGCTATTCAAAACAAGAAGGCAAAATGATCATGATGGTCATCACTCGTTATGAATTATATGATTTAGAACAAGTGGTTCGTGAAATCGATGAGAATGCGTTCGTCAATATCACACCTACGCAATCTGTCTTCGGCCGTTTTGCTAATGAACAAGAGCAAAATATGTTCCGATCCACCGGTGTTTTTCCAGAAATAAAAACAACCAGTGTCAAGAAAATGAAAAATACAAGTAAAAAAGAGAGCGGCAAGAAGTAAGCATCAAACAGCTGCAAAATTCGTTATTTTACCAGAAAGTGCAAAGATCCTGACTAATGGATTTCTGCACTTTTTTTGCAGCCGGGAAAGGCGTACTCCCTTCAAGAACCATTTACAAATTCTCTGAAAAAGAGTATGATGAAAAAAAATATGAAGGAGTGGCATGTATGAGCGAAGCAAACCAAGCCTCTGCCCAAGAAATCGAAGGAATCAAAGAACAGATCCTTGCAGCATTAGAAACAGTAATCGACCCTGAATTAGGCATCGACATCGTCAATTTAGGTTTAATATATGATGTAGAATTCAATCCAGAAAACGGAGACACAGTCATCAAAATGACCCTAACAACTATGGGCTGCCCGTTAGCAGATATCCTAACAGACTCTATCCATGATGCACTGAAAGAAGTACCAGAAGTAAACGGAATAGAAGTAAAATTAGTCTGGTATCCAGCATGGACGACCGATAAAATGAGTCGTTATGCACGGATTGCTTTGGGGATTCGTTAAGGATTTTCATTGGTTTGACAGCGTTTCTCACTCATTTAGTATGTAGTCTAAGCCGATTTTTCGGACTTCGGATACCAGATAAAATGAGGGTATTTTCGATACGGATACCATATCCAATGAGGAAATAAATTCTGAACTCTTTTATTAACTTTTAGAAAAAGTTGATAAGGGAGTTTTTGTTTTGCAAAATTTCAGGTTAGAGGAACTATTAGAAGAAATGTTATTCAATGAAAAAGCTAGAGGAATCTCACAAAAGACGATAAAGAAGCATCAGAAGTTTTTGAAACTGTTTTTTGAATTTTTGAAAAAAGAGCAGATATACTTTATTGAAGACGTGACACCAAAAAGCATTCGGCAATTCATGTTGATGAAATTAGAAGAGGGATGTGCTGAAACATATGTGAATAGCCATCTAAGAAGCATCAGAGCGTATTTTAAGTATTGTGTAGATGAAGATTACATTCGCTATGATAAGAACCCCTGTATGCGTGTTAAGTGGGTAAAAGAGCGTAAGGTAATTATTCAGACATTTAATGATATGGAAATCAAAGAAATGTTGCGAGTAGCAAAGAAGTTAACTTTCTTTAAACCTCAGAAAATGGATAAGCAACATACTGGCTATCAAACAAAATTCACGAATCAAAGAGATTATTTGCTCTTACTCATTCTTGTAGATACAGGACTTAGAATTAATGAGATAATGAACTTAAAAGATGTTCATATCACTAATAAAGAGTTATTTGTTGAAAATGGGAAAGGCAAGAAAGATAGAATTGTTCATTGCTCACCTTTGATTTATAAAGAATATATAAAATACAAGCGAGTAGCAAATTCCTTTTTTGAATATAATGAAATAGAGAATATAGACAATTATGTATTTTTAACAAGAGATGGTAAGCAATACAATTATATCTTAGCTGAACGAGCAATCATAAAAATTGGAAATCAATGCAAGATTAGAAAGTCTATTCGGGTAAGTCCACACAGTTTTCGACATTATTTTGCCCAAAAATTAGTTCGAAATGGTACTGATATTTATAGAATTCAGAAACTATTAGGACATGATTCAATAAAAACGACTGAGGTGTATTTAAGAAGTTTAAATATTGAAGATGAAATTAGTGAAACGGTAAATTTTTCACCATTGCAAACATTATAGAAGTCCAATTTTTAATAAAACTTGGTATACTAAATTTATAGAATTTGAAAGGTGATTTAAAGAATGAAAAATAATTGGATTAAGTTTTATGGCGAAAATGATTTATCAACTGGATTAGATTTAAGTAATGTAGAAACTTTTATCAATGACTTTATTTTAAACCCTATAATCAATACTCTTAATGAAGCAATTGAGATATATAATGTGTTAAAGTTTTTGGATTTGGGTTATTTTAAGGAAATGTCATCAGAAAAAATTTCTGAATGTAGAAAAAGTTCTCATCGACTATTAAACGAATATTTCGGTAAAGGAGAATTGTCAGAATACATAACAGAATATAGTGATTTACACTTTCAATATCAATCAGATTTTTGGGATATATTTGTTAGGTTCAAGGTAATAAAGAGGACAGAATATGTTGACTTCGAGAAAATTATTGATGAATATAAAATACCTATTCACTTATTATTAGAATATCAAAAAATATGTGAAAAGTATAAATTGTTTTTTAAGAAGAAACTATTGTCAAATCCTGTTTACTTTGAGTTTTTTCTTGATAAGTATGATTCTCCTAATATTAAAAACATTTATTTACCAGATAACTTATCTGATGAAGAAATAAATGACTGGGCTAGAAGATATTGTGAACTTGATGAAGCGAATATTAACTACTTAGAGCGAATTTCATATTGGAGCTTACATCATGAATATAAACTTGATTCAAGAATAATTTCAAAAGCAAGAAAGAAAAAAATAGAACAAACTGAAAAGACGATGTCCTTAAAAAATGGAGTATCTTGGAAAATGGCAGTAGGTCTTAAAGAAGGCTTAAAAACAGACTTTGAATTTGTGCAAGAAAGTTCTAGAGATTTGCAATTTTTGTTATCTAAAGATTGGATTGATGAGGAACATGATTACCCTACGATTTTGAATAATTTTATTTATTTTTTTGGTTTTTTTAACCATTTCTTTCAATTTTCTATGATTGATTCACCATATGAACATGGCGGTTTGTTAGAGATATTTCAAACTAAATCAAATTATGCGTATAATCAAACACTCATATCTGAATACCAAAACAATTTTTATAAGCTTTCTTTATTAGCATACTTTGATTATTTAACTTTCTTAAAAATTGATTTGGAAGAAGTTTTCGCTTTTTACTACAATGAACATTTAAAATCTGAGTATGGTTTTCCTGATTTTTTCTTTAATGCAAGTTCGAAAAGCTATACTTATTATGAAAGATGTAAACTGTTAATTCCAGAACTGGATAGTTTATTAAAACAATTTGATTTTGTTCAGAGATATGGTGAAATTGATTCTGATGTTTTCGAATTGGATTCAAAAATTACTAACTATCAGGAAATTAAATCATTGAGTGAAAAAAAATTTGTCTACTTTGATTCAAAAGAAAAGCTAGAAAGTATACAAGTAGTGGAGATTTTATAAATAAGTAAAGGTGAATTCGAATGTTCTCTTTCCTTTTGACCAAGTAGATTATTCTGCTTGTTTTTTTAGTTATTTTACTTGGTATTAAAAGACTATCATAATATAATGAAATTGTAGGTTTTTCAATTTAAGGTGTGATGCTAATGAATAAGAATGATTCTGGAAAGGAGAAGAAAGTAACTAAGCAACAGAAGAAAATACAAGATGCATTTAATGATAAGCGTGAAGTAGAAGTTATTCCTGCAAAAATATCTAATTCTTCTATACAGAAAAAAAGAGTAGCTGCATATTGTAGAGTAAGCACGTATGCAGAATCCCAATCGGGGAGTTTCGAGCTACAAATACAATCGTATAAAGAGAAAATTAGGTTGAATCCCGAATGGAAACTAGTTGATATTTATGCTGATAGAGGAGCATCGGGTACTACTATCAAGAAAAGAGAACAATTTAATACTATGTTAAATGATTGCCGATTGAATAAGATTGATTTGATTATTGTGAAAAGTATTAGTCGATTCTCAAGGAATGTATTAGATTTTATTTCAATTTACAGAGAATTGAAAGCGTTACCTAACCCTGTGGGAGTATTTATTGAAGATTTGAATATCAATACTTTGGATACTACTAGTGAAACGTTGTTATTGATGTTGAGTGTAGTAGCACAAGCAGAAAGTGAACAAAAGAGTGAAGCTATTACATGGTCGATTATTGAACGGTTTAAAAAAGGGTTACCTATCATTCCCACGCATAACTTCTTAGGATTTACTAAAGATAGATTTGGAAAGGTTGTTATTGAAGAATCAGAAGCTGAAATAGTTCGTTTCATCTATAAAAATTTTCTTGAAGGAGTTCGGGCTGTTGATATAGCGTGTCTTTTAAATGAAGCGAATATACCAACTGTAGCAGGCAATAACTGGAAATCTTCATCAATTTATCGTGTGTTAAGAAATGAGAAGTATTTTGGCTTAGTTATCATGCAAAAGACTTTCACTGTAGATTGTTTTTCACACAAGAAAAAAATAAATCGTGGTGAGAAACCTCAGTATTTATTGAGAAATGGATTGCCTGCTATTGTTTCTGAAGATGAATGGAACTTGGTTCAAGAATTATTGCTAAATCCAAGAAAAGGATTCAAAAAGAAAACTTTCAAAAATATTGAAAAACCTAGGAATTTTGTTTCTACTATTAAATCAGGTGTATTTAAAGGATTTATTGTGATTGATACGAAATGGACAAAAGAGGAAGTCGCTGAAGTATTGTCGAAAGGAGAACACCAATAATGAGTAAAATAAATTTTGACGATTATAATTTTGAAGTAATTAGTGTAGAAACAACTGGTAGTTATTTGCTGACCCTAAATAAAAATTCTTTGACATTTGATAAATCAATTGCAGAAGCACTAGGTTATACAAGTCACGTAAAACCACTTTTAGATAGAGAAAATAAAGTGTTTGCTATTCAGGCTTGTAAAGCGAATTCTTTAAAATCAGTTCCTTTTTCAAAGCCTGCAAGCCAACAAAAAGGAAGTATTAAGATGCAATATGGTGCAATAAGAAATATTCTTCGGTCACTAATGGGAGATAAATGGAAAGAAGAGATGAGATACCAATTTAAAGGAGATTTAATACCTGACAAAAAAGCAATGATTTTTGAATTAGAAAAATTTGAAGAATTATCGCCTTTCATTCCTAGGAATATAAAGTGATAAATCTTCATAGTATTTGATAGAATAAGATATTTTTGAATATTATTGCGATGTTAAGAAAGTGCTTCTGCATTTAATTAAGTGGAGGATTATTGTGATAAAATTATTCATACTAATATATTTAAAGTAGTTTGAGTACGAAAGGATGACTTTTATGAAGAAGATTGATAAAGCAATATTAAATATTGATAAAAATATATGTAAAAACATTGAGAAAAATCAAGATGATAGAGGTTACTTATCCCAAAATGTTTTAGCACAATTGAGAAATTTTGTAGAACATATATCAATTAAATACTATGTTAATTCGATTAGCGGAGACATAAGTGGTATTCCAGAGGACATGTACGATGAAATTAAACGTGGATTAGGATATATCAAAGTTAATTCTAAATTATATTTCTTAGCTAAATTTCATCAAATGCTTCAAAAATCTGCTTCACATTATACAATGAGTGAGGAAAACTCTGAGCGTTTAATGCTAAAATATTATGAATACCTATTGAGAATAAAGAAAAATTTGAAAACAGATTTTAATTTAGATGTTCTTTCAAATATTGATATGTTTCCAGTGAATTTAGATAATCAATTGAGTGATTATTATAAAAAAATAGTTGATAAATTAGAAATAACATATATATCAGAAATATCTGAGGATAGATACTATATACAAAAAACAAAACCTTTTTTTGTTGATAATGAAATTTACTATGAAATTACATTTAAGGAAGCAAATGACAAAACAAGTAAATTTGAAAGGAATATTGCGTTCACTAAACAAGATATCCTATCAAATTATGCTGTGAAACTATCAATTAAACAAGATACGGTAAATATGTATGGTAAACATATGCCAATTCTTATCATTAATGACTGGGAAGTTTCTATACGTCCATGTGAATTAAATAATTTTTCGGAAATTTTGAATAATTTTACAGAAATTCAATCAAATCATAATGAATACAAAAAGTTAATGGAATTCATAAAAAAAAGTAGGTTTAATATATTAGATATTCTTTTATTAGAGACGATTAGTTACGAAAAAGTAAAAGAATATGTAACCTCCAAATCAAAAAAAGTTTATTTATTTAAAACGCTTGATGCGTGTAGAGAAATCATCCTTAATAATCGTCCTGGATGTAATCTGCTAAGGTATCTTTCTTACAATTTAAATAATAAAATTATGAAGTTGCAAAAAGATAAGTATGGAGATTATTGTAAAAAATTGTCAAATTTGAGAGTAGTATATGGATGTATACCTTTTGATGAAATGCCATTTGTCAGTTCATTGATAGGTCATAATCCTAAGATATATGATTTATTATGGTGTATAGATACAAATGGGAGAGAACATGAACTATTAGCTAGAAAAATTCAAATTAATTCTCAAACTAATGGCAAACTCTACACCTCAATCGATGAACTTAAATCTTTTGAAAATATTAATTCGTTGATAGAGAAGTATAATTCCAATCTTTATTGCAAGCATAGGGAAACTAGAGGGATAGGCAATATTGGAAATAACTACTATATCAAAGGGTTTGAAGATGATGTTATTAATATATTAAAGAAATTAAAAGAAATTTCGCAAGAAGGAATAGAAAATTATGAGAACTCAGTTGAATCTTGGTTAAACACAGGAAGTTATATTATTGATTGTAGGGATAAGAAGCAAATTTTGAAGACTATGTTTTCTAATTCTAAAGTGTCTTTAATTTATGGTGCAGCAGGTACAGGGAAATCGACAATGATTAATCATGTCAGTAATTTTTTTGGACTTCAAAAAAAATTACTTTTAGCTAATACAAATCCGGCAGTGGATAATCTGAAAAGGAAAGTTTCTGCTCCTAATTGTGAGTTTAAAACTGTTGCAAAATATTTATACAGCAAAGAGAATCAAGATTGTGATTTGCTGATAATAGACGAGTGTAGTACTGTTAGTAATTCTGATATGATTAAAATTTTATCAAAGGCAGATTTTAAATTGTTAATCCTTGTAGGGGATATTTATCAAATTGAATCAATTACTTTTGGAAACTGGTTTAAATTGGCAAAAAATAACGTTTCAAGAACTTCTGTGTTTGAATTAACAGCACCTTATAGAACAAAAGACAAGCCCTTATTAAACTTATGGACAAAAGTAAGAAAAAATGAAGATGATTTGATTGAATATCTGACTGCGAATAATTATTCCGTTAGACTAGATGAAAGTGTTTTTTTTGCTAATGATTTAGATGAAATAATTTTGTGTTTAAATTATGATGGTTTATATGGAATAAATAATATTAATCGTTTTCTGCAAAGCAATAACTCTAATAAATCAGTGAACTGGGGAGTTGTATCATATAAAATTGGTGACCCTGTGCTATTCAATGAAACATCAAGATTTTCTCCAGCACTATTCAATAATTTAAAAGGTAAAATTTCTAATATTGAGAAATTAGATACTGAAATTATTTTTGATATTGAGATAGAAACGGTAATTAATGAGATGGATATTGGAAATTTAGACTTAGAGTTGATTTCCTCAACAAAAAATAATTCAGTAGTTCGGTTTAGTGTCTATAAGTATCTAAATATGAGTGAGACTGATAATGATAGTGATGACACAGTTGTCCCATTCCAAATAGCTTATGCTATTTCTATCCATAAAGCTCAAGGTTTAGAATTTAATTCAGTGAAATTAATAATAACAGACGAAGTTGATGAATTAATAACGCATAATATTTTGTATACAGCTATTACAAGGACTAAAAAGAATTTAAAAATTTATTGGACTCCAGAAACAGAAAAGAAAGTAATAGAAAATATTAAGATAGATGAGAGTAGAAAAGATGAATCGATTTTGAAAAGAAAATTAAAATAACATTATTCAAGTGGTTTCAGAAAGTTTTAATTTTTAATATAGTAGATGATATGTGATAGTGCTATTTTAAAATTAAAGATGGATAGTCAGATATTTTGAATATACAAAAAGCATTAATTGGGCTAATGATAGATGGAGTAGTTACCTTTAAACAGCTTGCCGATTTTTACGATACTTTCCATATGGATAAAGAATTTTCAAATGCAATTGATTTTCTAAGTGGTAGTATCGTTGTAGATATGGCTCAATTAAAAGAAGAATTATATGCATCAGAAGATGCACACTTATTAGGTGCTGTGGAATATATGCAAAAATATTACCCATCAGCAATTTCATTGATAGAATTAATTCCTAAGGAAAAGAGAAAGTTCATCCATTGAAAAAAAATTTATTAATTTTAAACCTGTATCTTTGTTATAAAAAATGAAAAATTAGCGATGATTTTGAGCTGTATTTAAGGACATATTTCTGAAAATATTTGCACTTTTGAATTGCTTGTTTTTTGAGAAAATTTAATTGGACTACAGACAAGATGCGTAAAAAAATCCTCATTAAGTATGTAGTCCAAGCCATTTTGAGGGACAATTCAACCATTTTTTGAGGTATAATAAATCAATAAAAGTTAAATAAAAGAACAGAATTTTGGTTTCTAGGATACACTAGAATCGAGGAGATACTATCGTTTTAATGCAGGAGAAAGCGATAGAAATGCTGATATAACAGCACTTGACCTTAACAACAATGGGCTGTCCCTTAGCCGACGTATTGACTGAATCGATACACGAAGCATTAAGCGATATTCCAGAAGTCAAAAATCCAGAAGTAAAACTAGTCTGGTATCCCGCTTGGACCACCGACAAAATGAGCCGTTATGCCCGGATTGCTTTGGGTATTCGATAAATTTCACAATAGACCATCCCATCATTAGTTGATGGGATGGTCTATTTTTTTGCATAAATAACAGAAGACCTGCTTTCCAAAAATTGATATACTATAAAAAAGGAGGCGGAAGCCATGTTTAAAAAAGTTCTGAAATGGTCTGTGAAAAGAAAAGAAGAGAGAAAAAATGCATTGAGAAAAAAGAATTGGAAATTAAGACAAGAAGGCAAAGATCCCCACAAAGGATGGAACCCAATGATCAATACGGGATTGGGAGGCCTAAATAAAGTAAGCAGAGGCGAACGAGGAGAAATAGACAATAGAGCTTATTTCTTAGAAGAACAAAAACACGCCAGAAAAGATAAAGAATAAAAAAATCATCTATAAACATGAGGAGAACTGGTATGAATAACGGGTTAGAAATTGTGTTGATCATAGGCGTCATTGCATTTCAAACGTTGGCTGGATATATTGGGAACAAGTATTTAGGCGCGATTTTGCCAATCATTTTCAGCGGAATCATTGTCTATCTAGCAGCAGTTGGACAATTGGATTTTTCGTTTAGAAGTATTTCAATCTCTCTCTTAGGACTAAGCGCTTTGATTGGTGTCTATGAAGGCGGGAAGGAATCCAAGAAAAAAAGAGCAGCAAAAGCAGCAGGAATAGATCTTGTTGAGGAGAAAGTTGAAAATGGGAAAAGTTGAAAATTTCTTATACAAACTGCATGCAATCATGATTAATATATTTATGGTGCTATTTTTCTTGTTTTCGGTTTACGCAGTTATTGGACCGTTACATAATAAGTCGTGGAAACTTTTAATGATAACGTTCTTTATGTTTCTATTAGGCATTACAGGCATTTTGTTTTCTTATCATACATACTTACAAGCATTTAAAGGAATAAAAAGTGTTCGGATCATAAAACTATTCGATATTTCTGCGATTGTTACGTTTGCATACATGACGGCTTTGGCGTCTTATATGCATTTTATTGAACATTATCCTGGTTCATTTAAAATGATCATTTACGGTGGGGCAGCAACTGCTTTAGTGACTTACCGTTTTTTGATGCACCAAAAGAAAGAGCAAACTTAGCAACTATGCTTTTATGTGTAGTCGATTTTTTAGGAATATGATATACTTAAGTAGAAAAGAGGAGTTGCGCTAACAACTCCTCTTGGGATAGCACCGTTTAAGTCGGCGGCACAGTTTCATATAGTTGCAAAAATAACCGTAAAACTGGCTAAAGTTTAGAATACGGTTATTTTTTGTCGTTTTTATTGCTGATTGAAAGTATCAATGTTGCGAAAGCTACCGCAAACATCAATGCTTCATATACAGACAAGCTTATTCCTTTCCAGGGATCAAGCCGAAAAACAACATAGGCATCACCCCATTTCTCTTGGGATTAGCCACCGCATAAACTTTACTATCTGTTGCTAGTGTACCATAATAGGCAGTCTGAATCCTTGACTTTCAAGTATTTGGACTGTTTTTTTATTCTTTTCATTTTGCTGCTTATTTTAATGAAATAAGGTTTGTCGGGATTTTAAAAGTGGAGTAAACTATAGTTGGAATTTCTATTAAAAAGGAGGAAAACAAATGTCCATGATTTCAACGATTTTGCTTATTTTTACTGCACTAGAATTCTTTTATATCATGTATCTGGAAACTTTTGCTACGACATCAAATGCAACTGGACGGGTCTTCAATATGACCAAAGAAGAACGGAACAGACAATCAGTAAAAGTGTTATTCAAAAATCAAGGAGTATACAATGGTTTGATTGGTATCGGCTTACTTTACAGTGTTTTTTTTGCCGCAGCATCTCTTGAGATTGCTCGTTTGCTGCTGATCTATATCATTTTAGTAGCACTTTATGGAAGCATCACCAGCGACAAAAAAATTATTTTGACCCAAGGAGGCTTAGCAATCCTTGCGTTAGTTTCAACATTTTTTTAAAGAGGCCTGTGTCATCCTTTTATCAATAAAGGCTTACGGAAAATGAAACGCTTAAGTCAACGAGAAAAAGATTATGTAAATATAAAAATTCTTTTCAAGGGATTTGTAAGAAAAAGATAAAACTTTCACTCTTCTATCCTCTAAGCTATAATTATTGTGTAGTTCTATATTCAAGGAGGAAAAGAGATGAAAAAAGCAGTATTCAGCATGATTTTTGCCGCAGTCCTTTTAAGCGGTTGCGGAAGTACGGATCAATCAAGCAGCAATTCCAGCGAAAAGGCGACAGAAGCTTCTTCTACAACAGCTTCGTCGGTGGCGATCCTCGATAAATTTGAAAATCAAGAAGAGATTGGTGAAGGTATCTTGAACCTGACGAACGGCTCAGAAGATACAGCACATGGGGAAGAAGTAACGATCGAGTATGATCCAGCAAATGTACCGACGACTATCACGATTAACACAGAAGACATTGATGAAGACCATCTTTCTTATCTTTATGCAGATGGACAGCTTTTGACTTCAGATGAGTTGGGCCACACGCAATTGAACGTGGAATTGCAAGGTGTTCCTTCTTCAGTCGTCGAAGGGAAGCATGTGCTGCAGCTTGTCCAATATGATAATGACAAAGAAGACGGCAACATCATTACTTTTAAACAACAGCCTTATACAGTCAAAGAGAAGAGTTAGAAACCGCAGAAAAGTATTGCAAAAAAATTTCTTAAAAGAAAGAAGTCTTTTTAATGAAATATAAAGTATCGATCATCTTGTCAAGTTTGCTTTTACTGTTGCCGATGGCGGTAGGGATATTTTTGTGGGATAAGCTGCCGGAAAATATCCCTACGCACTTTGATGCCAACTTTTCGGCAAATGGTTGGAGTTCAAAGCCATTTGCTGTTTTTGGACTGCCTTTAGTATTGCTTGGGATCCATTTAATGGTTCTTTTTTTGATGTTGAATGATCCGAAAAACAAAGATAATCGTTTCATTATGAAAGGATTGCTGTTTTTGATGCCGATGCTCTCTATCTTTATGTACAGTTTTACTTTTGTGTATGTATTTGATATAGATTTAGGCGGATGGGAGAAAACGATTCCGAATCTTTTCATTGGATTTGTTTTTATTTTTTGCGGCGTGATCCTGAGAGTTGTCAAACAAAATTATACAGTTGGGATTCGTCTCCCTTGGACATTAAGCAGTCCCAAAAACTGGGAATTAACACATCGCTTAGGCGCAAAAACATTTATCTGGGGCGGTGTACTGCTGTTAGTGACGAGTGCTATCAGGTGGAACGATCTTATTCTAGTCATTGTTTTGTTTGTCGTTGGTATCCCATCGATTTATTCTTTTTGGTTGTATAGAAAAGGGATATAGATAATAAAAAAAACCTCGATATCCGCGGATACCGAGGTTTTATGTTTTATATTAAAGGCTTAGTACCAGCCGTTTGCCATCCAGAAAGC
>KE351686.1:170250-207824 GCA_000415185.1 Enterococcus faecalis 13-SD-W-01 | reverse complement strand
CCAGCCGTTTGCCATCCAGAAAGCTTGCGCTGCTTCCCAAGAGCCGTAACGAGAAGCTACATATTGTTCAGCAACACGTTCTTGGTTCGCTGCAGAGTAGTCGCCATTTAGGTAAGAAGAATCTAATTGGTAACGTCCAATGTAACGTCCGTTAGTTGCTGTGTAAGAACCGCTTGATTCTTTTTGTGCGATCCATTCTTTCGCTGCATTTGTGCTGCTTGGAGTAGATGCAGTTTCTGTTGCAGTTGTTTGTGTTTGTGCTGGTTGAGCCGCTTGTTCCGTTTGAACTGTTTCAGTTTGTTGTACAGGTGCTGCTTGTTGTGTTTGCGCTTGAGCTTGAGCAGGAGCTGCTTGAGCTGTGTCGCCTGTAGGAATTGTCAATTGTTGACCTGCATAGATCACATTGATATCTTGAATTGAATTTTTATCTGCGATTTGTTGGATCAATTCGTTGCTTCCAGCAAATTTAGTTGAGATTTTAGATAATGTATCGCCTGATTGTACTGTATAAGTTGTATCAGCGAATGCAGAAGTTCCTAACATAAATGCCGCACCAGCAGCCAAAGTTGTTCCTAATAGTAAAGTTTTAAGTGATTTCATGAACGATCTCCTTTTAATCTTTTTGATTCGTTTGTTGTTTCTTACAACGATGACTACTTTACCATGTGAAAATATTTCATAGGTGAATGTCAGATGACACTTAATGACAAAAAACTATTTATTTGTAATAATTTTGTTGCAAAAGAACATGAACTTTTCTGAAAACAAAACAAAACCTATAATAACAACGTTTTTTGAAGAGATAAATTTTTCAAAAGCCAAGATAAATAACGTTCTATTTTTGTTAAAAAAGGTAGATTTTTTTTAAATAAATTATTTTTCTGGAAAAAAACACGGAAATGACAGGAAACAGCGTATTTTTTTTTAAAATGTAACAGAAATGATACAATAGAAGAAAAGGAGGCGGGTCGAATGAGCAGATATCAAAATATCCTTGTCGCAGTGGACGGTTCAAAACAATCCGAGAAAGCTTTCACTGAAGCGGTGGACCTTGCAAAAGATAATCAAGCGAATCTATTCATCGTTTCAATCATCAATAAAGTAGAATTGACACATAGTGCATTTGCTTTTTCAAAACTTTATGCAGAAGAAAAAGAAAAAATCGAAATAGAAATGCTGAAAAAAATCAATGATGCAAAAGAAGCAGGGGTGGAAACGATTCGAGCAATCGTTGAGACTGGTGAACCAAGAGAGTGGATCTCATCACTTATTCCGCAGCAAGAAACGATTGATTTGATTGTTATGGGAGCTACAGGAAAAGGAGCCATGCAGCAAGCGTTTGTGGGTTCGACTGCGTCTTATGTCGTTAATCACGCACCTTGCGCTGTGCTAGTCGTCAAATAAGGAGGGAATAAAGTGAAACCTCAAGATGTACGTGCACCTAAGGAAAAACTTGAACTTCTTGCAATTATCGAAGATGGGACACAAACGAAAAAAGGCTATTCAACAGCATTTGTCACGTGGAATGGCAAGAAAGCGATCGCGATTCGCTGGGATGGAGAACAAGAAACAGACAAAGGATTTCCAGTAACTGCAAACGGCTACCACGCTTCTTGGTTTATTTTGCCAAATGATTTATCAGAAGCATACAGCAAAGATTACTTAGAGAAAGAAAGCAGTCTGTCAAGATTAGAAAAATTTTTAAAAGACTAAATACAAAATGAGCTCTCATGCGATACTATCGCCGAGGGCTCATTTTGATTAGGAGTGAAAAAATGAAAAGTTGTTTGGGATGTATATAGAATAGAGCGGGGAGCTTAAATGAAGCTTAAAAATCAAAAAAATGTTATTTATTCCGAAAAGTGAAAAGCTGTTTTTTACTTTTAAAAAACCAAAACAAGTTTTTAGCAAGTTCTTCTTATTTTTATTATGATAGAAAAAAGGAGTGATTCGATGGATGCTGGAATGGTTTTGAGAAAAGTGAAAGAATTATGTAAAGAAAAAGAGTATGAAGAAGCAAAACAATTGATTGAAAAGAATAAAGAAACACTTGAAGATAAATATACAGTTGCTTCTGAATATATCGATTTAAAACAAAGTTCGCTCGTGAAGAGATTAAAACACTTTATTGATTTTCAATCAAAAAATGAAGACCATATTTAATGGATCAAAATTACTTTTGTTTTCGATAGAGAAAATAGAGCCAGAAAATCAAAAGTGTTATGGAAATCATGAGTCCCGTAATATGCTTCATCAATACAGAAGCGGGTTCCCAGTGACGGAAGGTAAAAATGCGAAAAGTAAAATAAGCCACTGGGAATGTTAAAAATAACACCGATACTTTTGCTTTTGTCCATTTGATAAAATAAAAAAGTATAGCAAGCATAATGAAAAACGGGATATAGAAAACAAGTTCACCAAATAAAATCACATAGATACCTCCTGTAAAATAAACTTCCGACCTACAAAGTAACATAGAGTGGAAAGAGAAGCAAGCGGTTTTTTGTGATTTTTAGACAGATAAATAAAAATGTATTTTGAATGTTTTTTTTGTAACTGTTATACTATTTTAGAAAAGAAAGGTGGTGTAATGATGGATCACATGATATTAGAAGTGGACTTGCATCTAGTCAATAATATCCGAGTCATCTATTATGTTGTCAGCAATAGTGTAGAAAGAAGGGTATTGATAAATAAAATCAATGGTCTGCTGGCGAAAAAAGATGTCCATCGTTTTAATGACGGAAAAGGCAGCTATTACAGCATACCGATTGAAAAAATCATTTATACGACAGTAAACATCCGTGAAGATCTAGATACCAAAACATTACATGAACCGATTTTTACGACATATTGACCGGTCGTTTAGAAAAGAAATAGTTCTGCCGGTTGAAGGGAAGTTGAAAAATGAATCCTTATGTGGAAACGATCCAAGAGTTAGTCGATGGAAAAATCGATCAAATCGAAGTAAAGAGAGAAAATGTGATCTTGTTCCGCGAAGCCTGGCTCCAACGCGAAGATCGAAAATTTGTGGTTGGAGAAGCACAATTAGGCGGTCATGTCATCTATCGATATGATCCGACTCGATTGTATTAGAAGTATTTCTCAACAAAAAGCTCGAGACGATTTTCGTCTCGAGCTTTTTGTTCTACGCAAGTGTTTATTTGAAGAAATTTTTTAACTTATCTGTGATACCATTCAAATCAACGTTTTTTATTGCTTCTTTTGCTGTATCAAAATAACCGCCGAGTTCATCCTTGTGATCATTAGCAAACTGTTTTGCTTCATCGACTTTTCCATTTTTCAGCAATTCTTTTACTTTTTCCATCAGTTCTTTTTGATCCATTTTTATCCCAGCTTTCTTTTGCTTCATTAATATGAAGTAATTGTAACAGGTGAGGAAAAAACACGCACGGATTATGCTGTGGAGCCTAACTGTGGTCGGAGAATAAAATCCTGCTGCAGTCCGATTTCTTTTGTTTTGTGTCACGATATGATGGATATAAGAAGAACACAATAAAAAAACAGGAGGAACAAATGATATGAAATTTTTAAAAGGGTTGTTAGCCATCGTAGTTGTGGGAGGTATCGCTCTGTTTGGCTTGAAGATGTACACAGAGTCGCAATCAGGAGAATTGGCTGCTACGATCGATCAAGTGAATCCGTTGGTACCAAAAGGAGAACGCTATGTGAAAACGAAAAAACCGGACGAAGTAAATGATTATGGAACAGCAACATATATCCAACAAGCGGCAGATGAAAATGGAAATGCCAGAGAAATCCGGTTTAATGGTATCTCTGTTTTGAAAGAAGAGCGCTACCTGAAACTATATACTAAGGGCGGACATGTCGAAACGTACGAAGAAGTCGACAAAAGCGAAGTGCCTGAAAAAGCATTAGCAATTATTGGATAAAAAATTTCAAAAAAATTTATTCGTATTCGCTGAATCTGCATAAAAAACAGCCAAAAACGAGTCAATAAAATAGTAACAAAAAACCTCAAACAGAAAAATTCTGTTTGAGGTTTTTTTGCAGCTGAGCCATTAATAAGTCGTTGCATATAAAGACAAAAATCTTATTATAATCTGCTTTTTCGTTGTTCAAGTTTTTTGATCAGCGCCTGAGGAAGACCGACAAGTTCGGCGACAGCCAAAGCAGACTGGATGAGTTGCAGCTCTTTTTTTAAATCACCTTGGAAGTGGTAAAGATTTGCTAAACGTTCGATATATTCATAGCGTGTGTATTCTGTATGGATAATCAAAAAGTGCAGCAGATCAATCGCTTTTCCATAGTCTTTTTCTGCATAATAGGTAAGAGCTTGACGGTATAATTTGATTTCAAGTTCATTTAATGAGGCAGGGCGATAGCGTTTGTTCCATTCGTTGACAGAAACTTTTTTCTCTACATTGCCTTCGGAGTCGCGGACAATGATGATTGGCATTTCATTCGGATGAGGTTTCTTTTGAATAAATTTTTTCATCGCCCTTCCCCCTTGGACCATCGAGTTTGTAACTAGAGTATAAAATATTCTAATAAATAAAGCTAGACATTATTCTAAAGTCAACATTTGACCACCCATCGCAGTAAAAATCGTTTCAAAGTCTTTGATTGGGACTGCACGATCTTTGGTACCATAAGGATCATTGACGTAAATTGTGTTTTTGTCATAGCCTGTGACGATGCAAGCGTGATTAAGCGGCGTCACTTTTACTTGACCATTTTGAGTCGTCCAAATCATAAAGTCACTGTCATCTGGAACTTCAAATTGGATCGTTACGGATGCCCAAACAGGTTGTCCTTTATCTAATGCTTTTTTGACGTCTTCGAGAGAAGCGTCTTTTTTTGAGTTTACCTGATGATCGTCCTGTACGATTTTCTCTGCAAGTTCTGCGACAACAGGAACATAAGCACCCATTGCCCATTCGCCGCCGCTGATTTCACCGACAAAACCATCGTTAGGATCACCATGTGTCCCGTCAGGATTTAGGACAGGCACATAAGTCAATTGATCAGCAAGCTGATTTTTCGTTGTTTGATAACCATAAAAATTAAGCAGCATGGAAAGAGAGGTGACTTCACAGCCATTTCCTAATGCAGGTTCATCAAATTGGTTCTCTAATGGAACATCAAGGAGGACTTTTTTGTTTTCTTTCGTATCTTTTTCTGATTTTGTTTCTTCAGTGGAAGCAGGAGAAACGTGCGTTGGGGCTGATTTTTTTGTTTCGCGGGTAAAAGCAAGAATACCCAGAATAAGTAACAAACAGGTGGTGACAATGATGAAAAGCCTTTTTTTGGAATGCAGCTTCATAATATGTAAATCTCCATTTCATTTATAAATATTTGTTTATTATACATAAACCTAACGTAAAATGTAAGGGAATTACTCTGGGGCATTTTTAATGAAGCCCTCTTTTTTCTCATTTTAATGAGTATTTTAAAGTGTTCCAACTGTTAAAAAAGAACAAAATGTTTAGAAAAAATGGACATAAACAGTACTATTTTTAAATAATCACGAATTATTTTAAGGAATCTGACTATTTTGATTGTGTAACCGAAATCAGTACGATATAATGCCTATAAGGTTCTATTGATAGGGTTGTCGGTATAAAGAACAACGATCCTGATTTCGCAATGAAGCTTACATCGAAGCGTTTGATTTTCACAAACGAATTTTATGTTCCCCGTCAAAACAGAACAAGAAACGCTTTTTATCGGGTAAGTATTCGTCAGAACAGGATTAGCAGTAGGCAGGAGGATTTCAGATGACGGAAGAAATGATTGTATTAGGAGAAAGATACTTATGTAAGCCAATTGGTTTTACAAAAAAAGTAACCGGTGAAGTAGTTTCTAAAATGACGAATTGCGCCGTGATCAAAGTTTCCCAATGTGCTGCGGAAGATCAAGAACTCTTAGAAGAAAAGGCGAGTATGGTCGTTGCAAAATATGAAACATTCGAATAATCGTCAATAATAAGTGGGCTCGCAGCAGGACCAATGTTGCGAGTCCATTTGGTGTCATCTCCAAGAAGCGTTGGAGACGAGAAAAAACGCGCCAGGAACTTTCTCTTTATAATAGGAAGTTTCTGACATGGCCGCGGAAAGGTTGGTTTTAGTTAAAATGGTCGATACATTTACACTTTTGTTGTTTTTATTTGTAGTTATTATGTTTTTGTTTCTCTGGATCGTGCGCAGAGAAATCATTTATAAAGCTGTCCGTAAGAAAGGGATCTATCTGATTGTTCCGCTGTTGGCGGTCTTTGCGGTGGGTTTCACTTTGATGAATCAGCCGACATTAGACGAGCTGCTTAAAGGGATTTTAGCTGCGATGATTTTTTTGAGTTTTTTACTAGATTCGCGTGGAATAACAGAGAACGGATTGGTATTGAACAGTTTTGATAAGAAAGGCGTTCCTTTTTCTGAGATAGAAAAAGTCGTGCTTTACCAGCCGGAAGGATCGACAGAAGTGAAAATGAATTTTTTCAGAAACGGCTGGAGAGGACCATTACTTAAATTTGCTGTTCCTTTAGAAGAATTGGTTGCTTTTTTGTCTACGCATATGAGAGATGATGCAGAAATAGATATCATGGTCGACTCTGAATAAAAGAACTGTTCTTTTGTCCAAAAAATAAAAAAGAGCTGTTGAGGGGATCCTCAACAGCTCTTTTTTATTTTTTCTTAGCGGAAAACTTTGAAACGATCTGCATCGTTCATGTATTCTTTTTCGCCAGCAGGAGCTTCAGTTGAACCGAAAACTAATTGTGAACGTAGTTTCCAGTTTGCTGGGATGTTGAATTCTTTTGCAACAGCTTCGTCGATTACTGGGTTGTAATGTTGCAAGTTAGCACCTAGGCCTTGATCTTCTAAAGCAACCCATGTGTTTGCTGTAGCGATTCCGTTAGATTGTTCTGACCAATCTGGGAAGTTATCAGCATACAATTCAAATTGTTCTTGCAAGTTTTTGATGATGTCTGTGTCTTTGAAGAATAAAACAGTACCAAAACCGTTTTTGAATCCTGCTAATTTAGCTTGTGTATTTGGGAAAGCTTCAGCTGGTGTCAATGGTTTCAAAGCTTCTTCAGTCATTCCCCATAATTTTTCGTGAGCGTCACCGAAAAGGATAACGGCACGTGTTGATTGAGCGTTAAAAGCTGTTGGGCTTTCTTTTACAGCTGTTTTGATCAATTCTTCGATTTCTTGTTCGCTCATAGAAACGTTACGTCCTAAAGCGTAGATTGAGCGGCGGTTTTTCAATGTATCTGTAAATGTAGTCATAATGTAATTCTCCTTTAAAATAATTGATTAGATTGTGTATCAGTTGTTGATTACAAAATGAAGTATAGCACCTTACAAAAAGTAAGTAAACTATTTTGCTTCGCAATTTGTAAAAAAATCTAAAAAGGTGTTTTTTTCTGGTTATTTAGAGCTGTTTGCTGGGTTTTTGTCAAAAATCAGAGTATATTGATTAGATATATGTATATTTATTCTTATCGTTTTGTCATTATTTTTTTGGGATTTTTATAGAAAATAAGTTTATATTTCTTAAATAAGTTTTTTAGTTAAATTTTTCGGTAAATATGTGTATTATTTTCTGAAAATTTAAAGAATTGGGGTAAGGATTATGGAAAAACAACAAGACAAAGGATTTTTCGGACAGCCGCGAGGGCTATCCACGTTGTTCTTTACAGAAATGTGGGAACGATTCAGCTATTATGGTATGCGTGCGCTGCTTCTTTATTACATGTACGATGCAGTAACATCTGGCGGATTGGGACTTCCAAAACAAACCGCATTGTCGATTATGTCGCTATATGGTGCTTTAGTATATATGACAAGTATCATTGGGGGATGGGTCTCTGACCGAGTATTGGGTGCAAAACGTACAGTGTTTATTGGTGGAGTCTTCATCATGTTTGGACACATCGTTTTAGCAACGCCGTTTGGAGTAGGTGCTCTATTTACTTCGATGGCATTGATCATCACAGGTACAGCGTTCTTGAAACCAAATGTATCTGGTATGGTTGGTCATTTATATTCTAAAGATGACTTGCGCCGTGATGCTGGCTTCTCGATCTTTTATATGGGCGTGAACTTGGGTGCGTTGTTGGCACCGCTGATCGTTGGTACATTAGGTCAAGAATACAACTATCATTTAGGTTTCTCTCTTGCTGCCTTTGGTATGTTCTTCGGTTTGCTGCAATATGTGATCCAAGGCCGTAAAACGTTAGACGGTATCGGTATGACACCGCCAAATCCATTAGAATCTGAAGAACGTAAAAAATTGATCCGCAATTTAGTGATTGCTGTCGTGATCATCGCGGCGATTTTCGGTATCGCTCAAGTTACTGGTTACTTGACTTTTGAATTCTTCTTGAATGTTACAACAGTATTGGGTATCGTATTACCGATTTTCTACTTTATCAAAATGCTGACTTCAAAAGATGTTGCACCAGAAGAAAAACCAAAAGTAATTGCTTATATCCCATTGTTCTTGGCTGCAAGTGTTTTCTGGTCTTTACAAGAACAAGGTTCATCCATTCTTGCATTGTTTGCAGATGAAAGAACAAACAATACATTGTTCGGTATGACGATCCAACCAAGCTGGTACCAATCATTGAATCCAATCTTTATTTTCATGTTGACACCGATTTTCGTTACAATGTGGACAAAACTTGGTAAAAGACAACCATCAACTGTTGTTAAATTCTCTCTAGGTTTATTGTTCGCAGGCTTGTCATTCTTGTTATTGATGATGCCAGGTGTCTTGTTTGGAACAGATGGAAAAGTAAGCCCATTATGGTTATTAGGAAGCTTCTTCATCGTTGTTATCGCAGAGTTGTGCTTGTCTCCAGTTGGTCTATCTGTAACGACAAGACTTGCGCCGCGCGCTTTTGAATCACAAACAGTAGCAATCTGGTTCTTAGCTGATGCATCATCACAAGTTATCAACGCGCAAATCGCTCGTTTTTACACACCAGCAACAGAATCTGCTTATTTCGGAATCGTAGGTATCGTAGCTATCATCGGCGGTGTCTTACTATTCTTGCTGAAAGAACCAATCAAAAAAATGATGGGTAACGTAAATTAAGCATAAGCTTTCGATAAAAAATAGTGATTGAACGTTAAGAAAAAATAAAAAGAAACTGGCTATTGGTCCAGTTTCTTTTTTTGTCGTTTTACCCGTAAATTTACAGATAAAGAACAAATGTTCCAGTTGTTTTGTTATAATAGGAAGAAAGAAAATTGATATAACTGTTGAACACAACAAATAAAGGAGGAGGAAAAATGTCTTTACAATTTATTTTAGGAACCGGAAGAAAAGACCATCAGACAGCTTTAGTTGATGAAACACTTGCTTGGATGGATGAAGACCCAAAGCATGAGGTATTTTTCCTTGTCCCTAACTACAGCAAATTTGAACAGGAGCAGGAATTTTTAGCTGCAGTTCGAGCAAAGGAACAAAAAAAGACATTAAGTACAACCAAGATCCAAGTATTCAGTTTCTATCGTTTGGCTTGGTATTTTTTGCAGCAAACAACACTTTTAAGCGGCAGTGAATTATCCGAAGCAGGTTCTGCGATGCTTTTGCGTCAAGTATTGGCAAAGAGACAAGAAGAACTGACTGTTTTTCGCGGCGAAATCAATAAAAAAGGATTTATCAAGCAGCTGCAGGATCTTTACAATGAACTGCAAACAGGTAATATCACACCAGATGATCTGATTGTTCAAGGTATTGAGACGCCAAAACAAGAAGATCAGCGCCTGAAAATGCAGGATCTGCAGCTGATTTTCAATACATTTGAAGAAGAAATGCTGATCCATGGCGTCCAATCAGAAAATCAAATGACCTTGTTGGCAAACTACTTGAGTCAGCAAGATCTTTCTCATATCAAATTTATCGTCAGCGGTTTTTCACAATTGAACGCACAAGAGTATCAACTGCTGCGTGTGCTGATGGAAAGAGGGCATTTGACGGTCGACTTATTATTGGATAAGGCTTATCCGGCAGCACCGCCGGAACCATTGGATCTTTTTTATTCGACGGGACAGATTTATTTTCGCTTAAAACAAGCAGCTGCAGAAGCAAGGATACCTGTTTATTTAGACAAACACGCACCAGATAAACCACTTGCACAAGCGATAACGAGTCTTCAAGAAGTCTGGGAAGAAACATCTAGTCAAAAAAGAAGACAGGAACATTCTTTAGGCAAACAACAGGATCTTCGTTTGTGGGAAGCAGAAACGCCTACCGAAGAAATCCGTCAAGCAGCAGTTGAAATTCGCCGTTTAGTCAGTGAAGAAGGCTATCGCTATAGAGATATCCAGATCTTGACCAAAAGTATGGACTTATACAGCGACTTGATCCAGCCTATTTTTGAAGAGATGGCGATTCCTTATTACGTCGATGAGGATCAGTTGATGGAAAGCCATCCGCTGGTAGAATTCATCAATAGTTTGTTTGCGATGGACCGTTCGTATTATCGTTTGCGAGATATCATGCGTTTTTTCAAAACAGAACTGTTTTTGCCGCCAGCAGAAAATCCGCAGTCTTTGGAAGAATGGCTGGAACAGCGGGATCTTTTCCGTCAGCGGCTGGATTTAGCAGAAAATGCCGCGCTTGCTTATAACTACCAAGGAAATCAGTGGCTGCAAGACAAAGCATGGCGTTTTATTGCGTATGATTTTGAAGAAGACAAACTAGAAGATGTTCGCATGCTTGAACAGCAAGCGAATTTGATTCGCCGTCAATTTCAAGAGACGGTTCCTGCCTTTTTTGAAAAAATCAAAAAGAGCAAAACAGGTCAAGAAGCAGCGAGTGTGTTTTATCAATTTTTAGTGACAAGCGGTGTACAAGAACAGCTGATTTTTTGGCGCAACCAAGAAATCGAACGCGGTGATCTTGCGGCGGCTAGAAACCACGAGCAAACATGGGGCGCATTGATCGACCTGTTGGATGAATATGCTGTCATCTATGAAGAAGAACCGTTTGACTGGGCATCTTTCCAGGAAATCATTACCAGTGGTCTTGAAAATCTCAGCTACGGGAAAATCCCTACAGCAATTGACCAGGTGCGTATCAACCGTTTGGAACTTGTCCGCGCAAATCAAGCAAAAGTAACGATTGCTGTTGGTTTAAATGACCAAGTTTTTCCTGACAGGACTGAGACGAAAGGCCTGCTTTCCAGTGAAGAAAGACAACTGTTGAATGATACATTGGAAGAAGGGAAATATCTGTTTGATCCTGCGAAAGAGACGATGAGTATGGAACCTTTCCGTGCCTATCTTGTCTTCAATTCCGCTTCTCAGCATTTGTATTTGAGTTATGCGCAAAGTTACGACACAGATCGTTCATTAAAAATATCGCCATATTTGCGCAGGATCAGTGAGTATTTATCTGTTCCGGTAGAGAAAAAAGAACATCTGACATTACAAAGCAAACCAGAAGCACATGTAGGGACATATAAGAATCTGATCGACGAATTGAATCGTGTTTACCGCATAGCGGCAGACGAAAAACAAGCTATCCCAACCGTTTGGCAGCAGCTGAAAGATCTGGTACTGCATTCCCAATGGCGAGAATTTGCTTTGAGGATTTTTGAGAGCCAGACACATTTGAATGTTCCGGTTGCTTTGCCAACGGAGCTTGCCGAAGAATTATATGGAAAAGATATCTATACATCGATTTCACGTATGGAAAGTTTTTATCACTGTGAATACAAATATTTTGTTCAATTTGGTTTGAAATTAAAAGAACGCTCGATTTATGGGCTGACACCAGCAGCAACGGGGGACTTTTATCATGAATCGTTGGATCGATTTTTCAAGCTTCTTTTCTCAAATCAAGTCTCATTAGTGGAAATGACGGATAAACAGCGGGAAGCTTTCACCGAAAAAGTACTAGAAGATGTCTTTGGCGAATTGAAATTTGAGATCCTAGCCAGTTCTGCCCGCATGAACTATATCCGGTACCAATTAGGTCAAACGATCCAAAAAGTCGTTTGGGCATTGCAAAGACAAAGCAAGAATACTGGTCTGCATCCGTTGCAAACGGAAATCTTATTTGGACAAATCGCAGGTGCAAAAGGGATCACTGGTTTAGAATTGCCATTGTCAAATGGCGGGAAACTCCATGTGCGAGGGAAAATCGATCGGGTAGATGTCGCCAATGACCAAGACGAAACATGGTTAAGCGTCGTCGACTACAAGTCAAGCGGCCGTTCTTTTGATGTCACAGAAGCTTATTATGGTATGGCGATGCAGCTGCTGACATATTTAGATGTTGCTTTGATGGATGCTGTACATCTGACAGGGCAAGCAGCGGTCAAGCCTGCGGGATCTTATTATCTTCATGTCCATAATCCTGTACTGAGCGAAGCAGAGAATGTCGATAAAGAAACATTGAAAAAATTCAGTTATGACGGCTTGTTCGTTGATGATCCAGGCTTATTGGAAGTACTTGACCATTCACTTGAAGCAAAAGAAAATTCGCTGATTTATCCAGTGAAGAAAAATGCAAAAGAACAATACCAAAAAGGCAGCTACAGCAAAGAAAAATTCTTTACAGAAGAAGAATTGCAGATGTTTATGGCGCACAACCGCAAAAAAATGCGCTTAGCCGGTGATGCAATCACTTCTGGAGAAATCAAACTGAACCCGTCTTATAAAGACAAACAGCGAATCGCGTGTCAAACATGCCCATTTAGAAGTGTCTGCACATTCGATGTGATGTTGAAAGAAAATAATTATCAACGGCTGGAAAAGCTGAATAAAGAAGAAGCTTTGCGAAGAATGATGGAAGGAAGTGACGAGGAATGAGCAACATTCCTTTAAAACCTCAAAATGAGCGTTTTACAGATGATCAATGGCAAGCGATTTTCGATCAAGGGGATAATCTGCTTGTCTCAGCTTCTGCTGGTTCCGGGAAAACAACTGTTTTGGTTCGCAGAGTGATCGAAAAATTGAAAATGGGTGAAAATATTGACGAATTGCTGATCGTAACTTTTACAGAAGCTGCGGCACGAGAAATGAAGGAGCGTATTCAGGAAGCTCTGCAAGAAGCGGTGAACAGTGAAAGCGATCCAGACAAACTGCAGCATTTCACTAAGCAGCTTTTATTGTTGCCGACAGCGAATATCTCTACACTCCATGCGTTTTGTTTAACGGTGATCCGCCGTTTTTATTACCTGATCGATATTGATCCGGTTTTTCGCATGCTGACAGATGAAACAGAAACGATTTTGATGAAAGAAGACGTTTGGGAAGAGCTGCGGGAAACACTTTATGAAAAAAATGATCCACTATTTTTCCAGCTGACCAGCAATTTTTCAAATGACCGTTCCGATGAAGGGCTGACAAACTTGATTTTTGCACTCTATGAATTTGCACGAGCAAATCCTTCACCAGAAGCGTGGCTGGAACGTTTGGACCAGTCCTATCAATTAACAGGAGATCTTGGCAGCTCACCACTTTATCAAGAACAGATCCGACCATTGCTTTTAGCAGATTTACAACAGTGTGTCGCACTTTATGAAGAAATGATCCGCTATGCCCAGCAAGACGAAGGGTTAGTGAAAATATATGATCAAGTTTCTGAAGAATCAGCAATCGTCAATAATGTGTACGGCTTTTTTGTCCAAGATCAGCTGGAGGAAGCTTATGATGCGTTAGGGCAGCTTCGTTTCTCTACATTTAAGAGCAGTCGCAAAGCAGAGTTGAAAGAACTTTCGAACGCCATCAAAGCATTACGCGATCAGGCAAAGAAAATCATCCAAGGCTTGAGTAAGACGTATTTTCCGCTTTCGCCAGATAAAATGAAAGAGATCATGGCAAAAGCTGCTCCATTAGTTACTGAAATGATCCAAGTGACTAAAGGATTCATGGAAGGTTTTACTGAAAAGAAACGGGAAAAAGGAGTTTTGGATTTCAATGACTTGGAGCATCTGACATTAAAAATACTGACGGATCAATCAGAGGAAGAATGGCAGCCGACTGAAGCTTCTCTTTACTATCGGAAAAAATTCAAAGAAGTAATGGTAGATGAATACCAAGATATCAATCAGCTGCAAGAAGCTATTCTTTATTGGGTAAGAGAACCTGATCCTAAAAAAGGAAACATGTTCATGGTTGGAGATGTGAAACAATCGATTTATTCTTTCCGTTTGGCAGATCCCAGTTTGTTCATCAAAAAATATCAGGATTTTGCGGAAAAAGACGGCGGACGCCGAATTGTTTTAGCCGAAAATTTCCGTTCCAGAGAAGAAGTTCTTTCCTTTACGAATCTGATTTTTGAACAAATCATGGACCCGGCTGTCGGGCAAATCGAGTATGATGAAGCTGCGAAACTGATTACTGGATTCCCAGAATTTCCAGAAAAGGAAGGCTTTGCACCAGAAATTTTAATCTACGAAAAAGAGCAGGAAACGCCAGAAGCGGAATTGCCGGAAGATCTTTGGGTAGAAGATAAAACAGAAGGCGAACTCTTTATGACTGGGTTGAAAATCAGACAATTAGTAGATGGAAAATTCTTGATTTATGATAAGAAAGAAAAACAAGAACGACCTGTTGAATTTCGCGATATCGTTTTATTGACACCTACCAAGAAAAACAACTTGTCGATCTTGGATGTCTTCAAGACGATGGACATCCCATTAGAAATGAACGATGCCCAAAATTATTTTCAAGCAACTGAGATCCGGACAATGATTTCTTTGCTTCAATTGATCGACAATCCGTATCAAGATATTCCATTAGCCGCTGTGTTGCGATCACCGATTGCCGGGTTCAAAGAAGTAGAGATGGCGAAAATACGATTAGCAGATAAAAGCCATACATTCTATGAAGCGTTCTTGACCTATAAAGCAGCTAAAAAAGATGCACTGAGCGAACGTATGGAATCTTTCCATCAGCTGCTGGACCGCTGGCGGGAAATGGCTCGCAGAAAATCGATCACAGAATTGTTATGGGACATCTACGAAACGACAGGTTATCTGAAATATGTGGCCGGTTTACCCGCAGGACAGCAAAGACAAGCAAACCTATATGCTTTAGCAGACCGGGCAAAATCTTATGAAAAAAGTTCATTCAGAGGGCTGTATCAATTCGTCCGCTTCATTGAAAAAATGCAGGAAAAAGACAAAGACTTGGCGGAACCAGTGATTGCAACAGCAGATAATGCTGTTCGCGTCATGACGATTCACGCCAGTAAGGGATTGGAATTCCCAGTGGTCTTTTTACTGGATATGACAAAAGAATTCAATTTGCAAGATTTGAGAAGCCGGTATATTTTCGAAGAACGATTAGGAGCCGGTATCCGCTATCTTGACCCCGAAACACGAGTGTTATATGATACATTACCCTACCAAGCAATCAAAACAGCAAAACAAAACAAGCTGTTATCTGAAGAGATGCGGAAGCTTTATGTCGGACTGACTCGAGCAGAACAAAAATTATTTATCATTGGTTCGTATAAAAGCCGCGAACAAACACTGGATACGTGGTCAGAGGCAGGAAACCAAACAAATCTTGTTTTAGACCCAATGCTTCGTTTGAAAAGCCGCAGCAGTTTGATGAATTGGATCGGCTACAGTCTATTCCGACATCAAAAAATGAAAGAATATTTGACCGAACATGAATCTGCCGCTTTAGAAAGAACCAAGGGGGATTTTTCCATCACTTGGATGAACCAGCAAGAGTTATTAGAAAAACGGCAAGCTTTGGCAACGCAAGAAATCATGGAAGAAGAAGTTTCAGACGGCACTTCTTTATCGAAAGAATTGAAAAGCAGACTAGAATATGTGTATCCTTACCAAGCGGCGTCGCAAACGACCAGCTATCAATCTGTATCGGAAATCAAACGGTTATTTGAAGATCCGGATGAAACGCAGACGACAAAACTTGTTTGGGAAAGCAGCCAGAAAAAAGCAATCAACCAAAGATTCCGTTATACACAGGACAAATTAGCTGAACCAAGATTTTTGAATAAAGGCAAACAAGTATCTGCCGCAGCAGTGGGGACAGCAACGCATTATCTCTTACAGCTGCTGCCTTTGGAAACACCAACAGAAGAGTCGATCAAAGAACTGATTGCTGAACTAGTGAAAAAACGATTGATCGATGCCTCCGCAGCGAAAAAAATCCCGATTGCTTCTATAATATGGTTCTTTGGAACAGAGCTCGGACAGCAATTGATCGACCATAAACTTTCCGTAAAAAGAGAACAGCCTTTTTCAACATTGGTGTCAGCTGCTTCTGTTTTTGCTGATTATCCAGCAGAAGAAGATGATCTTTTGATCCATGGAATCATTGACGGATATCTTGAATTAGAAAACGAAGTCTGGTTCTATGATTTCAAGACAGATTTCATTTTGCATCCAGAAAATCCAGAAGAAGTAGAGCAGACAGTTGATAAATATCTTGGCCAATTACGTCTTTACCGCCAAGCATTGGCAGATTCCTTAGATAAACCAGTGGCAAAAGGCTATCTTGTCTTATTGAGTGCAAGAAAAATCATCGATATTACTAAGAAATTATAAACAAAAACAAAGTCTCTTACATTTTGTAAGCAATGTGGTATACTTAGAAAAAAAGAGGTGAGAGAATGGAGCAAGTAACGACGGAGTTTGCTCTTTGTCCTAAATTTGAAAAGACGTTCTCGATTTTAGGCAAAAAGTGGAACGGATTGATTATCGACGTATTGTTGGAAAATGGTCCGCAGCGCTTTGTTGATCTAGCTGCGAAAATCCCGATGGTCAGTGATCGCGTATTGGCAGAACGTTTGAAAGAATTGGAAAAAGAAAAAATCGTCACAAGAAATATTGCTTGCGGCGAATCCAATCGTTCAGAATATCTATTGACAGAAAAAGGAGCCGATTTGCAAAGTTCGATGCGTCAGCTGCAGATTTGGGGCGAGAAATGGGTCAGAGATGAAGAATGCAGTTGATTTCATCAAAGAAATCTTGTAAACTAAAAGGCAATTGGATATATGAAAGAACGATGACGAAAAAGAGTAGTTTGGTTGAACCTGTCCAGGGAGATCTGCCGGTGACTGAAAGCAGATCCTGTGTTCGAAAAATGAAGTTCACTTTCCGAGTTCGCCTGGGATTTCATCAGGCCGGCAGATAGCCGTTATGTAAGTAAGAGTGCGGGCCCGCAATAGGTTCGCAAATTAGGATGGTACCGCGAAGACCTCGTTCCTTTACAGGAAACGAGGTCTTTTTTTATTCGAAAAGGAGGAAATCAGCAATGTCGTTACAGACACAATTAGAAAATTTAAAAGATGAAACGATCGTAAAAATCTCTGCTGCACAAGATCTGCAAACGCTGAATCAGATTCGTGTAGAAACATTAGGGAAAAAAGGACCAATTACAGAAGTTCTTCGAGGAATGAAAGATTTATCTCCAGAAGAACGTCCAAAAGTGGGTAGTTTCGCTAATGAGATCCGTGATCTTTTATCGCAAGAAATCGACCGAAAAAAACAACTGCTGGAAGAAGCAGCTTTGAATGAAGCGTTAGAAAAAGAAACAATTGATGTGACTTTGCCAGGACAAGAAGTACGTCAAGGCACACGTCATATCTTGACTCAAATCATGGAAGAAATCGAGGATATCTTTATCGGAATGGGTTATCAAGTCGTTGAAGGCTATGAAGTCGAATCTGATCATTACAACTTTGAACGAATGAATTTGCCAAAAGATCACCCTGCAAGAGATATGCAAGATACTTTCTATATTTCTGACGATATTTTGATCCGAACACATACATCTCCTGTTCAAGCACGCACAATGGAAAAACATGATTTCTCTAAAGGTGCGCTTCGTATGATTTCTCCAGGAAAAGTGTTCCGCCGGGATACTGATGATGCCACACATAGCCACCAATTCCATCAAATCGAAGGATTAGTCGTTGATAAAAATATCACGATGGGCGATTTGAAAGGGACATTAGAAGTTGTTATGAAAAAAATGTTTGGCGAAGAACGCAACATTCGTTTGCGTCCAAGCTATTTCCCATTTACTGAACCTTCTGTAGAAGTAGATGTCAGCTGCTTCAAATGCGGCGGCAAAGGCTGTAATGTCTGCAAATACACTGGTTGGATCGAGATTTTAGGAGCCGGCATGGTTCATCCTCACGTCTTAGAAATGTCTGGGATCGATCCAAAAGAATACTCAGGTTTTGCTTTCGGGATCGGACCTGACCGCGTAGCTATGCTGCGCTATGGTGTCAATGATATTCGTCATTTCTATCAAAATGATCTACGTTTCTTAAGTCAATTCAAAGGGGAGTAAAAAAATGTTAGTTTCATACAAATGGTTGAATCAGTATGTTGATTTATCAGGAATCACCGCAAAAGAACTTGCGGATAAAATGTCTGTTACTGGGATCGAAGTAGAAGGGATCACTGTTCCAGAAGAAGGATTGAAAAAGATCGTTGTCGGCGAAGTCAAAGAATGTATTCCGCATCCTGACTCTGATCATCTATCGATCTGCCAAGTAGACATCGGCGAAGACGAACTGTCACAAATCGTTTGCGGTGCACCAAATGTCAAAGCAGGCATCAAAGTAATCGTAGCATTGCCAAACTCTCGCATCGCCGGCAATGTCAAAATCAAAAAAGGCAAGATGCGCGGCCAAGTTTCTAATGGTATGATCTGTGCGTTGCAAGAAATCGGTTATTCTGACAGCGTTGTGCCGAAAGAATATGCAGAAGGTATTTACTACATGCCGCAAGATGCAGTAAACGGCGAACCAGTCTTTTCATATTTAGACATGGATGACAGTATTATTGAACTTTCTATCACACCAAACCGAGCAGATGCACTATCTATGCGCGGCGTTGCCTATGAAGTAGGAGCAATTTACCGTAAAAAACCTGTTTTCAACGATGAACCGCTTGTTGAAACAGATCGTCCTGCTGCTGAAAAAATCAAAGTTACAGTAGAAGATAAAACGGCAGCACCTGCTTATCAAATCCGAATCATTGAAAATGTCAAGATCGCACCAAGTCCGCAGTGGATCCAAAATATTTTAATGAATGCAGGTATCCGTCCAATCAACAATGTGGTTGACGTAACCAATTATATTTTATTACTATTTGGACAACCGCTTCATGCATTCGATTATGACAAACTTCAATCAGAAGAAATCGTTGTACGTTATGCAAAAGAACAAGAAACATTAACTACGCTGGATGGCGAAGAACGAAACCTAACAGAAGAAAATCTAGTGATTACCAACGGAAAAGAACCGGTAGCACTTGCTGGGGTAATGGGCGGTTTGGATTCTGAGATAACAGAAACAACAGTCACTGTTGCGCTAGAAGCTGCATTGTTCGATCCGCTATCGATCCGCAAAACATCAAAACAATTCAATTTGAGAAGTGAATCTTCTTCTCGCTTTGAAAAAGGGATCAATCAAGGGACAGTAGATGAAGCAGCGGAAGTTGCAGCAGCAATGATTGCTTCATTAGCAGGCGGAGAAGTGCTGAAAGGTGCAGTCAAAGGAACAGAAGTCGCAGTAGAAAACGCGGAAGTATCCATTACATTAGACCGCATCAACCGTTATTTGGGAACAGAACTGTCCTCAGAAGAAGTAGAAGAAATCTTTGATACATTAGGGTTTGCCAGCCGTAAAGAAAACGATATTTATACAGTCAGTGTACCGTCAAGACGTTGGGACATCCATATCGAAGCGGATATTATCGAAGAAGTTGCTCGAATCTACGGCTATGACCGCTTGCCGTCAACACTTCCAAAAGGCGAAACAGTTGCTGGAAGCCTGACAAAAGAACAAGCAGCAACACGTAAAATCCGTACAGTCTTAGAAGGCAGCGGCTTAACTGAAACAATCAATTATGCATTGATTACAGAAGAAAAATCTCGTCAGTTCACGACAAAAGACAGCAATATCACACGTTTAAGCTGGCCGATGAGCGAAGATCGTTCTGTATTGCGCATGAACTTGATCAGCGGACTTCTTGATAGTGTAGCCTACAATACAGCACGCAAGAACAACCAAGTAGCGTTATATGAGATTGGTCGTGTTTTCTACCAAGAAAATGATCCATTGACACATTTACCGCAAGAAATGAAGCATTTGGGACTAGCTGTTTCTGGTATCTGGCAAGAAAAAGACTGGCAAACAAAAGGCGAAACAGTCGACTTTTTCACTGTTAAAGGTCTTTTAGAAAACTTGTTTGCACAATTCTCTCTAACAGAAAAAATCAGCTATCAAGCAGTATCGATACCGGAAATGCATCCAGGACGTACAGCGGAGATCTATGTTGGTGAGAAAAAACTTGGATTCGTAGGACAGATTCATCCAACCATTGCGAAAGAATATGAAATCCCAGAAACATATGCAGCTGAAATCGATCTTCAGGTATTGTTCGAAGAAGCACAAGAAGGTATCCATTATCAAGCAGTGACAAAATTCCCAACTGTCAGCCGCGACATGGCGATGTTAGTTTCTGAGTCTGTAACAAATCAGCAAATTGCAGATGTCATCAAAGCTTCTGCTGGTAAATTCTTTACAGGAAGCCGCTTATTCGATGTTTATCAAGGTGAAAATATCGAAACAGGGAAGAAATCAATGGCTTACAGCTTAACATTCATGAACCCTGAAGCAACATTGACGGATGAAGAAATCAACAAAGCAATCGAAAAAACAACTGCTGCCTTGTCTGAACATCTCGGCGCAGTAATCCGATAATCAGTGAACTATTGTCAGAAAATCAAGACAGAAGTGTTTGCGGAGACAAGTTTTTGTCACAAACATATCTGATATAAAACAAAAAACCGTACTTGTTCGATCGAAATCGAGCAAGTACGGTTTTGTTTTGTGTTGATTAGCTGAAGTAGCTGATACCCATTGCTTTTTTCACTTCGGCTAATGTAGCTGCCGCAGCTTTTTGCGCTTCTTGGCTGCCTTTTTGCAACATTTCCATGACAGCTCCTGGATCTTTTGCCAATTCTTCGCGACGTGCACGGATCGGACCAAATTCTGCTTCCAGTACATCGATCAAATAACGTTTGATCTTGACATCGCCAAGTCCGCCGCGGCGATAGTGGTCTTTCATCTCTTCAATTGCTTCTTTGTCTGTGCCGAAGACGTCTAAGTAAGTGAAAACCATATTTCCTTCCACTTGTCCTGGGTCAGCAACATGGATATGATTCGGGTCTGTATACATGCTCATGACTTTCTTCTGTAAGATATCAGCAGGATCTGAGATGTAGATTCCGTTATTTAATGATTTGCTCATTTTGCCGTTTCCGTCGATACCAGGAAGACGACCCATACCTTTTGGAGGGAAAACGCCTTTTGGTTCAACTAACACATCGCCGTAAGTGTGATTGAAACTTTGGACGATTTCTTGTGTTTGTTCCAGCATTGGTTTTTGATCTTCGCCAACTGGGACAAGGTTTGCTTTAAATGCAGTAATATCGGCTGCTTGCGAAACAGGGTAGATGAAGAAGCCTGCTGGGACACTTTCGCCGAATTTCTTTTGTTCGATCTCTGTTTTGACTGTTGGGTTTCTTCTAACGCGGCCTACGCTGACCAAGTTCAGATAATACATCGTCAATTCTGCTAGTTCAGGGATTTGCGATTGGATGAACAAAGTAGATTTTGCAGGATCTAATCCTACAGAAAGATAGTCCAAAGCTACTTCTAATACATTAGAAGAAACTTTTTCGGGATTTTTTGCGTTGTCTGTTAACGCCTGCATGTCAGCTATCATTACGAACAAACGATTCGTTTCGTCCGCTTGCATTTCTACACGTTTTTTTAGTGATCCAACATAGTGGCCCAAGTGAAGTTTGCCAGTTGGGCGGTCGCCGGTCAAGATAATATTTTTCAAAAAAACACCTCTTTGGTTACAATTTTTCAATTCTTGGCATCTACCATCTTACCGTTTTTTTTTTAAAGAAACAACTGTTCAAACAGAAAACTGCGTCTTTATTTGAAAATACTGGAAAATGTCCCAGAAATAAAAATGTTATGTTATAACTTTTTTTAAACTTTACAACTGATAACTTTTTCCTATATAATGTGTTTCATTACAAATTTATAAATAGATTAAAGATGTTCTTACTAAATAATAATGGGAGTGTAATATATGGCAATGATAGAATTCAAGAACGTAGAAAAGTACTATGGCAAATTTCACGCGTTGAAAAATATCAACCTTGAATTTGAAAAGGGGGAAGTTGTCGTTGTCATCGGACCATCCGGCTCAGGTAAAAGTACGATGCTTCGCTGTATCAATGGTTTAGAAACAACCTCTTCTGGAGAATTGCTGATCAACGGCAAGAATCTTCAAGATAAAAATACCAAATTGACAGAGATCCGAAAAAATATTGGGATGGTATTCCAGCATTTCAATCTTTATCCAAATAAAACTGTTTTGGAAAATATCACGTTAGCACCAATCAAAGTCTTGAAACAAGATCAAGGAAGTGCAGTGAAGAACGCTGAGAAATTCTTGAAGACAGTAAATATGTACGATAAAAAAGATTCATATCCATCTATGCTTTCAGGCGGACAGCAGCAACGGGTAGCAATCGCACGCGGTTTAGCGATGAATCCGGAGATGCTGTTATTTGATGAGCCGACTTCTGCATTGGACCCAGAAATGATTGGGGATGTATTAGATGTTATGAAAAAATTAGCACATGACGGTATGTCGATGATCGTCGTGACCCACGAAATGGGCTTTGCAAAGGAAGTAGCAGACCGTGTCATCTTTATGGCGGATGGTGAAGTTCTAGAAGACAGCCGTAATGTGAAAGAATTCTTTGAACAGCCAAAAGAGGAACGAGCAAAACAATTCATCAGCAAGGTAATCAACCACTAGGAGGAACAGAATGAAAACACTTAAAAACTTTCGTCTTTTTTTTCTTTTGGGCATCGTGTTGGCAGCTTTAGCAGGATGTGGAGCAAAAAGCGCTGCGAACCAAGATGTATTGGAGCAGGCGAAAAAGAATGATGTCATCACTTGGGGTGTAAAATACGATACCCGTCTATTTGGAATGATGGATATCAAATCAAGAGAAGTCAAAGGTTTTGATATCGATATTGCGAAAGCGGTAACTGAAAAAATCCTTGGCAGAGATGGCCATGCTGAATTTGTCGAAGTAACGTCTAAGACAAGAATTCCTTTATTAAAAAACGGAAATATCGATGCTATCATCGCGACAATGACGATTACCGACGAACGAAAGAAACAAGTCGATTTTTCAGACGTCTATTTTGATGCAGGACAGTCGCTGCTTGTGAAAAAAGGCAGCCCAATCAAAAGTGTAGAAGATCTAGATGCTTCTACAACAGTATTAGCGGTCAAAGGCTCAACTTCTGCTGCAAACATCCGCGAACATGCACCAGATGCAAGAATCCTTGAACTTGAGAACTATGCTGAAGCGTTCACGGCATTGCAGTCTGGCCAAGGACAAGCAATGACGACCGACAATGCGATCCTTTTAGGAATGGCAGATGAAAATCCTGACTACACACTAGTTGGCGGAACATTTACCAATGAACCTTATGGCATCGCGATCAATAAGGGGCAAGAGCCGTTTCTGAAAGCTGTCAACAAAGCGCTTGAAGAAATGCTGACAGACGGGACATACGATAAAATCTATCAAAAATGGTTCCCAGAAACAGAAGACGGCAAGGTCGAGTAGGGAGGAAATAGGATGAGCGGATTAATACAAACATACGGATCGGCCTTTTTGGAAGGTTTTAAGTATACGATTTTATCTAGTCTTTTAGCGCTCTTTTTCAGTTTGGTCATCGGAACATTGATGGCGATTTTCCAACTGTCAACAAACAAAGTGATCAAAGGATTAGCAAAAGCGTATGTTGAATTTTTCAGAAACATACCGCTTTTGATCATCGTTATGTTTTTCTATGTAGTCGTACCGATTTATTGGATCAGTTTTGACGGCTTCCAAGCAGGGACGATCGGCTTGACGATCTACACTTCTGCGTTTATTGCAGAAACAGTGCGTTCTGGTATCCAAACAGTACCAAAAGGGCAGATGGAAGCAGGGCTTTCAGCAGGATTTACGTATTCTGAAACAATGCGTTATATCATTTTGCCGCAAGCATTTAAAATCGTGATCCCGCCGCTAGGAAACCAATTCATCAACTTGATCAAGAATTCATCGATCTTGGCGATGGTAGCGGGTTTGGATCTGATGTATCAAGGAGACTTGATCGCAAGTGAAACATTCAATACATTTGATACGTATATCGTTGTTGGATTATTTTATTTGATACTGACATTGCCATTATCTTATTTGATGGTCTATCTTGAAAAAAAATGGGCAGTACGTTCTTAGAAAGGAGGAAAATAGATGGATTTTGCTGGTGCTTTTTCATGGATGAATATCCGCTTTTTACTAGACGGGTTAAGAGTAACTGTTGAAGTTTCTGCTATTTCAATGATTTTGAGTCTCTTTTTTGGCGGTCTGACAGGGGTGCTTCGTTTTGCGGATATCCCAGTGCTTTCTAAGGTAATTGGGGTCATTATTGACATTATTCGGAATCTTCCGCTGCTGCTGATTATTTTCTTCACTTATTTCGCTTTACCGCAAATCGGGATAAAATTAGATATTTTCTGGTCAGCAATTGCAGCGTTGGCGATTTTTGAATCTGCAATGCTTTCAGAGATTTTCCGTGCAGGATTGAATGCCGTACCAAAAGGGCAGATGGAGGCCGGACTTTCAACAGGATTGTCTTATGTAGACACGATGAGGATCATCATTTTTCCTCAAGCTTTCAAGTCGATGATCCCAGCGATCGTCAGCCAATTGATCTCATTGATCAAAGATACGTCATTGGCAGTCATTATTTCTTTACCGGAATTGACCCATCATGCGCGAATCGTTTATGGACAAAATACGAATTATGTTTTGCCGATGTTCGTAGCAATGACATTGATGTACTTTGTAATCTGTTATATCTTGTCTGTCTTTTCACGCTTTTTGGAAAAAAGAAATTACAGCTATTAATAATAATCTTGCAGAAGAAAAAGGAGCCTGGTTTTGTCCAGCTCCTTTTTTATTTTTGAGCAGCTGCTTTTTTAAACAGAATGGTTGCGGTCGCTTGGAAATCTTGGCGGCAGATCTTTTGTCAGGTCGTCTAGTTTTTTTTCGATGTCGGTTACTGTGTTCTCAGGTCCGTCAGAATCCTCTTTTTTCGGCATGTCTAGCCCTTCTTTTTCTGCTAATTCATCGATTTTCTTGAAGTCTTCTCCTAAATCTTTTTCCTTTGCTAATTTGTCTAAAAAGTCATCTTTTGGCATATCGGCACCTCCTTTGTGTATAATAGATAATCCAAGCATAACGAAACAAATGTAAATAATAAAATAAAACGCTTTCCGAAACGGTAGAAACGCTTGAAAAAATCGGCTAAAAAGTACACAATAAGGGAAGCGAAAACTATTAGAAAAAAGGATGATCACATTGTCAGATAATCGGCCAATTGGCTTTATCGATTCGGGCGTCGGCGGTTTGACTGTCGTAAAAGAAGCATTAAAACAACTACCGAACGAAAATATTTTATACCTCGGAGACACAGCGCGCTGCCCATATGGTCCAAGACCTGCAGAACAAGTGATCCAATACACATGGGAAATGACGAATTTTTTGATTGAAAAAGGAATCAAGATGCTAGTGATCGCATGTAATACGGCCACCTCTGTTGCCTTAGAAGAAATCAAAAAAAATGTCGATATCCCTGTAGTCGGCGTAATCATGCCGGGTACAAGAGCAGCTGTGAAAGCAACCAGAAATAATCGAGTGGGCGTGATCGGCACAGCAGGAACAGTCAAAAGCGGAGCATACGAAAACTTCTTAAAAGAAAAAGCACCAGAATTAGTTGTAGACAGCCTTGCTTGTCCAAAATTTGCGCCTCTTGTAGAAAGCAATCAGGCTCATTCATCGGTAGCGAAAAAAGTCGTTGCTGAAACGCTTGCGCCTTTATTGAAACAAAACTTGGATACGTTGATCTTGGGCTGTACCCACTATCCATTGCTGCGGCCAATTATCAAAAACGTGATGGGAGAAAACGTCACATTGATTGATTCTGGCGCAGAAACAGTCGGGGAAGTATCGATGCTGCTGGATTATTTTGAAATTGCCAATACACCAAAAAATTCGACAAAATCACGTATGTTTTATACGACTGGTTCCCCAAAAATGTTCCAAGAAATTGCAGAAGAATGGCTGGAATTGAATGAGATGGATGTCCAGCATATCGAATTAGGAGGAAAAAATTGATGCGCCATGATGGAAGAGCACCGCAAGACCTGCGGGCAATCGAGATTCGTACGAATGTATTCAAATATCCGGAAGGTTCGGTTGTGATCCGATTCGGCGATACAGAAGTCATCTGTTCTGCCACGGTGGAAGAATCGGTTCCGCCTTTTTTACGCGACTCTGGTACAGGATGGGTCACAGCAGAATACAGCATGCTGCCTAGAGCAACAGCTTCAAGAAACCGCCGAGAAAGCAGCAAAGGGAAACTTACTGGCAGAACGATGGAAATCCAGCGGCTGATTGGGCGTTCTTTGCGAGCGGTCATTGATTTGGAAAAACTAGGCGAACGCAGCATCATCGTCGATTGCGATGTTGTGCAAGCAGATGGGGGCACAAGAACAGCAAGTATTACGGGTGCATTTATTGCTTTGAGACTCGCTGTGGAAAAATTGCTGCGGGAACAACAATTATCAGAAGACCCGATCAAAGAACACCTAGCAGCTGTCAGCGTTGGTATCTTACCTGATAATACCTGTGTGACGGATTTGGATTATGCAGAAGATTCTGCTGCATTAGTAGATATGAACCTCGTTATGACGGAGTCTGGAAAGTTTGTGGAGATCCAAGGAACCGGAGAAGAAGCGACTTTTGACGGCGAACAATTAAATGAACTGCTGATGTACGGAAAAAACGGAATCGAAGCCTTGATTGCTGAACAAAAAACAGCGCTGCTTGCTGAATACACCGAAGGATCAACAGCTGTTCCTGAGAATAAAACCGTAGTCATCGCGACTCGCAATCCAGGAAAAGCACGTGAATTTGCAGAAATGTTTGGCAAGAATGGTTACCAAGTCAAAACATTGTTAGATTATCCTGAATTGCCAGATGTAGAAGAAACGGGTACGACTTTTGAAGAAAATGCGCGTTTGAAAGCAGAAACGATTGCAGGGATCTTGAAACAGCCTGTCTTAGCAGATGACTCAGGATTGAAAGTAGATGCGTTAGGCGGCATGCCAGGAGTCTATTCCGCACGTTTTGCCGGCGAGCATAAAAGTGATGCTGCAAACAATGCGAAGCTTCTGCATGAATTGACTGGGGTCCCAGACGAAAAACGAACAGCACAATTCCACTGCACACTTGTGTTTGCTGAACCAGGAAAAGACAGTTTGGTCGTAGAAGCGGAATGGCCTGGAAAAATCGCCAGAATACCGCAAGGAGAAAACGGCTTTGGATATGATCCGCTCTTTATCCCTGAAACCAGCAGCCAGTCCGCAGCAGAACTTTCAAATGAGGAAAAAAATGAGCAAAGCCACCGCGGACAAGCATTGAAAAAATTAGCCGACGTTTGGGAAACATGGCTGGAAGGAGAAGGAAAATGAAATATCTAGTCGTAAGCGATAACCACGGAGACCGTCAGATTTTAGAGGATCTTGCCGAAAAGTATAAAGAACAGGTCGATTACTTTTTTCATTGCGGCGATTCTGAATTAGAAGCGACAGATGAATTATGGTCTGTGTTCCAAGTCGTTAAAGGCAATTGCGATTTTGGTCCAGGATTTGAAAAAAATCGGTTGATCGATACAGGCCAAGATAAAATCTATCTTTCTCACGGACATCTTTCCAACGTCCGCTTTGGTTTGACACAGTTGTCCCTAGAAGCAGAAGAAAAAGGCGCCAATATGATTTTCTTTGGTCACACACATCAAATCAGTTGCGAGGTGGATCAAAATCGGCTATTCTTGAACCCGGGAAGTATCTCTCAGCCAAGAGGACCGATCCGTATCCCATCCTATGCGCTGATTGACAGCGGAGAAGAAGAAATCCATGTCCAATATTATAATCGGGCACATCAGCCTGTAGAAGAGCTGGAATTTACTTTTTCACGCAACAAGTAAAAAAAGAATCTAAATTTTGCTAAAAGCAATAATTTTTTTCTGTAAACTTCTTTGTATTTCGGTACAATAGAACCAGCGAACAAAACAGAAATGGAGGCAATCAAATGATTGGACCTGCAATTAGTGAATTATTACTGGAAAATCAGGAAACATTCCTGGTGCCAGCGGAAAACGTGGCGAATGTCATGCACCGGCATCCTTTGTCCCACGGCTTGCTTGTCTTGTCGAAAGTCGGCTATACAAAGATCCCAGTCTTGGATAAACAAGATCATTTTGTTGGTCTGGTAGGTTTATCAGGAATTGTCAATAAAATGATGGATCTAAATGAGATCAGCATGGAACCTCTTGAAGGATTGACTGTAGCTGATGTGATGGAAACAGAAGTACCAACCATCAACGAGAGCTGGGAACTAGAAGATGTACTTCATTTGCTGGTCGATGCATCATTCTTGCCAGTAGTAGATGATAATCAAGTTTTTAAAGGGATCATCACAAGAAAAGAATTGCTGAAAGCAGTGAATTTCATGGTCCATGAATTGGAGCGGCGCAACATATTGACACCGCGCAACGTCGAAGAAATGAAAAGTAAAGTCGAATTATTAGGCTGATTTGAATAAAAGAGAAGGCAGGATTCCTGCCTTCTCTTTTATATTTTATATCAGATGCGTGCAATCGGTGTATTTGGAATAGAAAAGCCAGCTTTCGTCAATTCTTTGACATACCTGCTTAAAAATTCTTCCTTTAATGCGTATTGTTTGCCATTCAGTGCATAACATACTGTACGGATCGCAAAATTGCTGTTCCCTAAATCTACGATACCGAAAATAGATGGCTCTGTTTGTAATTCTTCTTGGTATTTTTCGCCAAGCTCTTGATTGACTGAATCAATGATCTGATAGATTTGGTCGTATCCTTCTTCAGGGATGATTCGAATATCAAGTAAGATTTGCATATTTGCTCGGGAAAGATTACTGATCGTTGTGATATTTCTGTTAGGTATAAAATGGATCGTTCCATCGGTTGCTTTCAGCTGCAGCGTGCGAATCCCAACAGAAACTACTGTGCCTTCGATCGATAGCGCCGTTAATTTGACATAGTCGCCTACATCCATCTGTTGTTCCATGATAATGAAAAAGCCAGTAATCACATCGCTCATGAATCCTTGAGCCCCTAAACCAATGGCTACCCCAGCAATCCCAGCTCCGGCTAGCAGAGAACCAATTGGTACACCGATCACAGAAAGAATGGAATAAATGAAGAAAAAGCCTAATGTATAATTGAAGATGGTATTCAATAAGCTGTGCAAGGTTTTTGATCGTGTACCGTGCAGCGCTGATTTTTTTGAATATTGCTTAAAGGATTTTTCCATCAGATATTTTCCTACACGATTCAAAATACTGAACAGGAGGATCAGGAATACAAGATAAAGTGCTTTTTCAATAGCAGAAGCAAGCAGATCATCCCAGTTGATGTTATTCCAAAAACGTTGGAACGCGTTGACTTTATGAACCGCTTGATCAGTTAATGATTCATCTGTAGAAGTCGTTGTTTGTGCCGTTAAAATCATAAAAAACATATAATTCCCTTCTTTAAAAAAATGATAGTCCTATTGTAACAAGAACTGGCAAAAAATGAAAATAGAGAAATGGATGAAGAATTGGTATATTTTCTAGATAAATACGAAAATTGTCATGACAAATATTTTTCGAAGTGATAAAATATGCAGAAAGTACTTAATGAAGAGGGAGTAACGTTATGCAAATCGATTGGAATAATCTTGGTTTTTCATATATCAAAACACCTTTCCGCTATATTGCACGCTGGAAAGATGGACAATGGGAAGAAGGACAGTTGACAGAAGACAACTATTTGACGATCCACGAAGGCTCTCCAGCCCTTCATTACGGACAGCAATGTTTTGAAGGATTGAAAGCTTACCGAAGAAAAGACGGAGAAATCAATTTGTTCCGTCCAGATCAAAACAGCCGCCGTTTGAATCAAAGTGCGCGCAGACTATTGATGCCGATGGTCCCAGAGCCAATGTTTATCGATGCAGTCAAACAAGTTGTAAAAGCAAATGAAGCGTTTGTACCGCCTTATGGAACAGGGGCAACATTGTATTTAAGACCTCTATTGATCGGGGTAGGAGAAAACATCGGGGTTCATCCAGCCTCTGAATATTTATTTGTTGTCTTTTGTACGCCAGTTGGTGCATACTTCAAAGGCGGTTTGAAACCAACGAACTTTATCGTTTCGGATTACGATCGTGCTGCGCCAAAAGGGACAGGAGCTGCGAAAGTCGGCGGAAACTACGCTGCAAGTTTGATGCCCGGAAATGAAGCAAAAGAACTTGATTATTCTGATTGTGTTTATCTTGACCCGGCAACACATACAAAAATCGAAGAAGTGGGCGCAGCAAACTTTTTCGGAATCACCAAAGATGGAAAATTCATCACACCGCAGTCGCCATCGATCTTGCCAAGTATCACAAAATATTCTTTACTGCAATTAGCAGAAGAACGTTTAGGATTGGAAACGATCGAAGGGGATATCTATATCGATAAAATGGATGAATTCGCTGAAGCAGGCGCATGTGGGACTGCAGCTGTTATTTCTCCAATCGGCGGCATCTATTATAAAAATGATCTTCATGTCTTTTACAGCGAAACAGAAGTGGGACCAATGACAAAACGTTTGTATGACGAATTGACAGGTATCCAGTTCGGTGATGTAGAAGCGCCAGAAGGTTGGATCGAAGTCGTTTAAAAGTTTTTTAAGATACTAAAAAGGACCTCAGCGATTCGCTGCGGTCCTTTTTGTTTTTTCTGATTAAGAAAGATGAACACCTTTATCAACATAGATGATGTCCCCGATGATCCCGCTTGAAAGAGGGCTCACTAAGAAGGCACAAGTATTGCCGACTTCTTCGATCGTTACACCTTGGTGATCTGGTGTACGGTCTTCAGATAATTGGATCAATTTTTGATAATCTTTAACGCCAGTTACAGCAAGTGTTTTGATTGCTCCAGCAGAAATACCATTGACACGGATTCCTTTTGGTGAAAATTCAGCAGCCAAGTAGCGGATTGCTGCTTCAAGCGCTGCTTTAGCGATTCCCATCATGTTGTAGTTAGGGATCGCACGTTCAGAACCAAGGTAAGACATGCTGACGATTCCGCTGTTTGGTGCCATGATTTCTTGGGCATATTTTGCAACAGCGATCAATGAGTAGCTGCTGATATCTTGTGCTAATTGGTAGCCGTCTCTTGAGATATCAGACACGTTGCCAGATAATTCTTCTTTGTTGGCATAAGCGATCGCATGGACCAAACCATGGATTTCTCCTGCATATTCTTTGATTGCTGAAAAAGCTTTTTCGATACTTTCATCGCTGGCTACATCACATTCTACAGTGAATGCATCTTCGCCGACTAATCTCGTTAATGACTTTTTCATGCGTTCGTTTTGATAAGTGTAGATGATTTCAGCGCCTTGTTTTTGCATCGCTTCCGCACATCCCCAGGCAATGCTCTTTTTATTGGCAACACCCATGATGACGATTTTTTTTCCGTCTAAAAATGACATATTGACACTCCTTTAGTCCTAAAAGTAACTTTATTGAATTGGAAAACTAATAAATAATTGCTTAAAGAAAATACTTCTTTGACTTCATATTATTAGCTAAAATTGTTTGATTGTCAAACTATTTTTTTCGGTATAAAAAAAAGATTGCCAAATAAAAAAGAATATGATACTTTGATAATCAAACAATAAATGAATGATGGCAATTGCCTGAAAGAAGGAGCAAATTATGTCGTACGTCTTATCAGCAACAGAAGTAATGGAATTGATCCCTAATCGCTATCCGATTTGTTATATTGATTATGTAGATTCTTTAGAGCCAGGGAAAAAAATCATCGCTACAAAAAATGTAACGATCAATGAAGATTTTTTCCAAGGCCATTTTCCCGATAACCCAGTAATGCCAGGCGCATTGATCTTAGAAACATTGGCACAAGCGGGTTCGATCTTGATTTTGAAATCAGAAGAATTTTTAGGAAAACGCGCATACATCGGCGGCATCAACAAAGCAAAATTCCGTCGAAAAGTCGTACCAGGTGACGTGATGAAATGTCACTTTGAAATCACAAAAATGAAGGGTGCGGTAGGAACTGCGCTTTCTGAAGCATACGTAGGAGACGAAAAAGTCTGCGAATGCGAATTTACGTTTATCGTCAACCAAGACGCATAAAAGAAGCACTTTGGGGGAAGCAGAGAGATAGCGGCTGCTTTTTCTAAAAAACTATTTTTTCCTGGTTTGGAAAAAGATTATAACAGCATGTCAAAAAACCTTCCGCAGCTGCGGAAGGTTTTTTGCTTAAGGAAAACTTATTTTTTTGCTTCTTGAAGAACAGTTATTTTTTCGATCTTCACATCTTCTTTTGGTTTGTCATTGTCGTCTGTTTCAACATCAGCGATTTTATCCACGACATCCATTCCTTCGACAACTTGACCAAATACAGTATAGTCGCCATCTAAGCTTGGGTAGCCGCCATCTTTGTAAGCATCGATTATTTTTTGCGGATAAACAGTGTTCAAAAGTCCATCGTGCATATCAGCGCTGTTTTGGACGATAAAGAATTGGCTGCCGTTGCTGTTTGGATCTTGAGCACGCGCCATCGAAAGCGCACCGCGGATATTATAAAGCTGATTGGAAGCTTCTGTTTCGAATCCTTCGCCCCAAATGCTTTCGCCGCCAGTTCCGTCACCATTTGGATCGCCGCCCTGGATCATAAAGTCTTTGATCACTCGGTGGAAAGTCAAGCCGTTATAATAGCCGTCTTTTGCATGCGTCATAAAATTTTCGACAGCTTTCGGAGCGACTTCAGGGAAAAGTTTTATTTTGATTGCGCCTTTATCGGTCGTCATTTCTACCAGCGCTTCGTTATCTGCCACTTCTTTGTCCAACTGGGGAAGTTCTAAAGCATTCAAATCGACAGAATCAGAAGTTGCTGTCTCTGCTGTTGCAGAATCGGAAGTAGAAGATGATGTTTGGTCAGATGCGGAACAGCCTGCCGCGAATAATAACGCAGAAGCAAGCCCTAAACTTAAAATCAATTTATTTTTTTTCATAGTTGTTTCCTTTCTTTTTAAATGGGATTTTCTTTTCTTCAAGGCAGAATGTTTTTTTTATACCTCTAGTAAATGGTAGTTGCAACCTCTGCTAAACGGTGTCCACTCAGCTTAATACTTAAGTCAAAACGCTAAGTTCACAACCTCTATTTTATCATAGCAAATCTTAAACTAAATACCTATAGAAACTTTGGAATTCACATGTTATTTTTTAGAAAGAACGAAAAGGTGTAGACCACTTTTTCTCTTTTTGTTATAATGTAAGTGGATACAAAATGTAGGAATGTAGGAGGAATTTGGATCATGGGAAAATTAGGCATATCGATTTATCCAGAACGTTCAACGTTTGAGAAGGACAAAGAGTATCTTGATTTGGCACATAAATACGGTTTTAAAAGAGTGTTTACCAGCTTGCTTCAAATCAATGATGATAAAGAAAAAGTATTAGCTGAATTCAAACAAGTCGTTGATTATGCGAACAGTTTGGGCATGGAAGTAATGGTAGATATCAATCCAGCGTTATTTGAACAACTTGAGATCTCTTACGATGACTTGTCGTTCTTTGACAAAATGGGTGCTTATGGTATTCGTTTGGATATCGGATTTACTGGAGCAGAAGAAGCGAAAATGACACGAAACCCTTACGGCATCAAAATCGAGATCAACATGAGCTCAGGCACGAATTATGTCGACAACATCATGAGTTATTCACCAAATACCAATAATCTGCTTGGTTCACACAATTTTTATCCACACCGTTATTCTGGACTAAGCTATGACCATTTTATCTATTGTTCTGAAAAGTTCAGAAAATATAACTTGAATACGATGGCTTTTGTCAATTCGCAAACCGCTGACTTTGGTCCATGGCCAACACAAGACGGCTTATGTACTTTGGAAGATCATCGGACATTAGAGATTGCCACACAAGTCAAACATTTTATGCTGACAGGCTTGATTGATGATATCTCTATTGGAAACGCTTATGCCAGCGAAGAAGAATTGAAAGCAATGGCTGAAGCTTTCAATTCGGACTTCCCAACGTTGAAAGTGGATGTAGAGCCGGATATCACGGAGGATGAGCGCATTTGTCTGTTTGACAATCTGCACAGCTACCGAGGCGATCGTTCAGAGTATATTTTACGTTCAACAATGACCCGCATTTATTATAAAGACAAAAAATTTCCTCCGCATAATACACGTGATATGACACATGGAGATGTTTTGATCGATAATGCCGGATATGGCCAATACAAAGGCGAAACACAGATTGCATTGAAAGAAATGAAAAATGACGGACGAGTAAACGTGGTAGGAAGAATCAGCGATGACGAACTTTTCTTGCTGGACTTCATCAAGCCTTGGTCAAATTTCAAATTGATTGAAAACAAATCTAAATAAACTTCAATAGACGAATCATTTGTTTGTCTGTTGTTTGCAAAAGAGGCTGGAGGATCTAATCCCAGCCTCTCAGTTTTTTAAAAGGAGAGATTTCATGGAAAAGGAATTAATGGAACAGATTGCACGAATCCAAGGAATTGCTCAAACGGGTTTGACTTATGGAAAAGATGTTTATGATAAGGAAAGATATCAAGAACTTCAAGAAATCGCAAAGGATCTTTTAAAAATAACAACGAATCTGCCTGATGAAAAGATAAAAATCCTGACCGAAAAAGATGAAGGATATGCGACACCAAAAGTCGATATCCGTGCAGTGGTTTTTGATGAACAAGATCGATTGCTTCTTGTTCAGGAGAAAAAAGACCATTTATGGAGTCTTCCAGGCGGTTGGGCTGATATTGGTTTTTCACCGTTTGAGATTGCGGAAAAAGAAACGGAAGAAGAGGCGGGGATCGTTGTCAAAGCAGCTCGCTTGCTGGCGGTCAAAGATAAGTCGAAACATCCTTATCCGCCAAGTGCGGTCTATGTGTATAAATTTTTTATCGCTTGCCGATGGTTAGAAGGGGATCTTCAATCAGGGGTCGAAACAGAGACAGCTGCTTTTTTCACGCAAAAAGAGATCAATGAATTAAAGCTTTCTTTACCAAGAAATACAAAAGAAGACATCCAAATGATCTTTGATGATCACAAAAATCCGCAAGCCGTTTGGTGTGATTGAGATTCGCCTTGTTGCGAAACTGCTGTATTTTTATTATACTGCTAGTTAAATCAAGAAAAACAGGTGAATATGTGAAAATTTGGATGAAAATTGTGATTGGTTTAGTCATTATTCTAAGTATAGGGCTGATTTGGGCAGGGAATTATTTTTATAATTATGCCGTCGTTCCTTCCAAAAAAGACTTTCTCGAAAATGATACACCAGGCACACATCAAGAGGCGGATTCCTCTGAAGAAAAGCAATGGTTTACCAATGAAAAAAATCGGAGTTACTGGACGCAGACTTCCGATGATCAATTAAACCTTTCTGCTATTTATCTTCCTGCAGAAAAAGAGACACATCAAACAGCAATCGTTGCTCATGGTTATATGGGAAATGCAGAGACGATGAGTTCATATGCCAAGATGTTCCATGACATGGGTTACAATGTTTTAGTACCGGATGCACGGGGACATGGGAAAAGCGAAGGAGACTATATCGGCTTCGGCTGGCATGAACGAAAAGATTATGTTCGCTGGATCGATCAAGTATTGGCAAAAAACGGCTCCTCAGAAAAAATCGTATTATATGGTGTCAGCATGGGAGCTGCAACAGTGATGATGACCAGCGGCGAAAAATTGCCGACAAATGTGAAAGCCATCGTTGAAGATTGCGGCTACAGCTCTGTCACAGATGAACTGACGTATCAATTAGGAGATATGTTCAATCTACCTGCCTTTCCATTGATTCCTATGACAAGTCTGATTACCAAACTCAAAGCTGGTTATTTCTTTGGTGAAGCAGATGCGGTGAAACAATTACACAAAAATAAAACGCCAATGCTTTTTATCCATGGTGATGCAGATACTTTTGTTCCTTTTTCGATGTTGGAAAAAGTCTATAATGCGACAGATGCACCTAAAGAGAAATATGTCGTACATGGCGCAGAACATGCAAAAGCCTTTCGTGCGGATGAAAAAAAATACAAGGAAACCGTCCAAAACTTCTTGGAAAAATATGTCAAAAATTAGTGGAACAAGCACGCCGCAGTTTAAATCTGCGGCGTTTTTTGCGTACTTATCATAGAAACTTCCACGCAAAAAACGCGCATCAGCAAACGAATGCTCGCTGCTGATGCGCGTCAAACCAGATATCCAAGAGTGAATCGTTACGGAATCAAGTTTAAGTGTTTTTTTATAAGTTAGCAAATTTTTCCAACAAACGAATCATTTGGCAAGTGAAGCCATATTCGTTGTCGTACCAAGCGACAGTTTTTACTAATTGATAGTCGCCGGCAGAAGTGATTTCTGTTTGAGTAGGGTCAAAAATCGAACCTTGTGTTGTACCGATAACATCACTAGAAACGATTTCGCGATCATCATAACCGAATGATGGGTTATCCACTGTATATTTTTTGATTGCTTCGTTGACTTGTTCTGCGGTTACTTTTGTTTTCAAGATAGAAACAAGCTCTGTCAATGAACCATCAACAACTGGTACACGTTGCGCATGGCCTTGAAGTTTTCCGTTCAATTCAGGGATAACTAAACCAATTGCTTTTGCAGCCCCTGTTGAGTGAGGAATCGTATTGTCTGCAGCAGAACGCGCAGCACGAAGATTTCCGCCTCTCACTGGACCATCTAATAACATTTGTGTTGAAGTGTACGCATGGATCGTTGTCATTGTTCCAACTTCGATACCAAATTCTTTATTCAAGAAGTAAGCCATTGGTGCTAAACAGTTGGTTGTGCAAGAACCAGCGGAGATGATTTGGTCATTTGAATCTAAAGTATCATCATTTACATTGTAAACGATTGTTTTCATAGCGCCGGCTGGAGCAGAGATAACGACACGTTTTACACCAGCATCCAAATGAGCTTTCGCTTTTTCTTCGGAAGTGTAAAAACCTGTACATTCTAAGACGATATCTACGCCATTTTCTTTAGCCCAGGGGATTTTGCTTGCGTCTGGTTCGGCGTAAACACGTGTTTCTTCGCCATCTACAACAATTGAGTTTTCAGTTGCAGTGATGCTTCCTGGATACGTACCGTGTGTGGAGTCGAATTGCAATAATTGTGCCAGCATTGTTGGACTTGTCAAATCATTGATTGCTACCACTTCGATATCGTCTGAAACTTCTTTGATGCGTCGGAAAGCTAAACGTCCGATACGTCCAAAACCATTAATACCTACTTTA
>KE351686.1:100703-170240 GCA_000415185.1 Enterococcus faecalis 13-SD-W-01 | reverse complement strand
AAAACCATTAATACCTACTTTAACTGTCATAATGAAAAATCCTCCTTTTATTAGCTGTAAAACAACTTGGATCCAGCATCACGCTGTATTGTCATTTTGCAACGGTAAGCGTTTTTTGTCAAAGCATAAACATCGTAATTGATTTGTCGCTAAAATTTTTATAAAAGGTAAAAAAAGAAGAATTCCTGTGTTCTTTTCCGTCAAAAGATAGACAAAATGCTCTTTCATAGATAAAATAGGGAGGACTTTTGTTTATTGTGGAAATTCATGTAGTCAAGAGATAAAAGAGAAAAAGAGGAGGACGATAGAATGTCCATGTTTTTAGATCAAGTAACGATCGACGTTAAAGCTGGAAAAGGCGGAGACGGAATGGTTGCTTTTCGAAGAGAGAAATATGTACCAGACGGCGGTCCTGCTGGTGGAGACGGCGGTCACGGCGGAGATGTGATCCTAGTAGTAGATGAAGGACTCCGTACATTGATGGATTTCCGTTTTAATCGTCATTTCAAAGCGCAGCCTGGAGAAAACGGCATGAGCAAAGGAATGCACGGACGCGGTTCTGAAAACACCTATATAAAAGTACCGCAGGGAACGACTGTTCGCGATGCAGATACAGGCGCTTTGCTTGGGGATTTGGTTGAACAAGGCCAAACACTTGTGATTGCAAAAGGCGGACGCGGCGGACGCGGGAATACCCGTTTTGCTTCACCAAGAAATCCAGCACCAGAAATTGCTGAAAACGGTGAACCAGGACAAGAAAGAAAAATCGAGTTGGAATTGAAAGTGTTAGCAGATGTTGGACTTGTCGGTTTTCCTTCTGTTGGGAAATCAACATTGTTATCCGTGATTTCTTCTGCGCGTCCTAAAATCGGTGCTTACCACTTTACGACATTGGTTCCTAACTTGGGTATGGTTACTACAAGTGATGGCCGCAGTTTTGCTGCAGCCGATCTGCCTGGATTGATCGAAGGAGCTTCCCAAGGTGTTGGTCTTGGGACTCAATTCTTGCGCCACATCGAACGTACACGTGTTATTTTGCATGTAATCGATATGAGCGGGATGGAAGGGCGAGATCCTTATGAAGACTATCAAGCAATCAATAAAGAGTTAGCTTCTCATAATCTTCGTTTGTTAGAACGTCCGCAAATCATTGTAGCCAATAAAATGGATATGCCGGAAGCGGAAGAAAATTTAGTCAAGTTCAAAGAACAATTGAAAAAAGACAAAGAAGATGAATTTGCTGATGATATCCCTGTCTTCCCGATTTCAGGTGTTACCCGTCAAGGACTTGATCCTTTATTGAATGCAACAGCTGATTTATTGGAAGTGACACCAGAATTCCCATTATATGATGAGGAAATCGAAGAAGAAACAGTACGTTACGGCTTCAAATCTGAAGGACCAGAATTCAAGATCGATCGTGAACCAGATGCTACATGGGTCTTGTCAGGCGAGAAGATCGAGAAATTATTCCAAATGACGAACTTCGATCATGATGAAACAGTGATGCGTTTTGCGCGTCAACTTCGAGGCATGGGTGTCGATGAAGCGCTTCGTGCAAGAGGAGCAAAAGACGGCGATCTTGTCCGCATCGGCGAATTCGAATTTGAATTTGTAGAATAAATCCACGAAAACAGCGAAACTATCGTATGCCTTTACCATTTATATGTTTCAGCGGTACAATAACAGTAAAAGAGAGGGAGTGGATAGATTGAGCAAACGAGTGATTATTTTAACTTTTGATATCGAAAGTCAAGCATACCAAGCATTTTCTGAAATCAAAAAGATGCATGCAGCACGTCAGATCAAAGGAGAACAAATGGCGGTGGTCACGCATCTAAACGACAGCACGCAGTTCAAGATTGAAGACTTTTTGGATTTTACAGGAAATAACAAGACTTCGACTGGCGGGATCATCGGCATGCTTGTTGGTTTGCTAGGCGGTCCTTTAGGTGTTCTTCTAGGCTGGTTTGCCGGCGGAGTGATCGGCGCGTCACAAGATGCCAAAGAAATCCGAACAGCGCAGACGGTTTTTGACCATGTAGCAAGCAAAATCGGTGAAGGTGATACTGGTTTGATCTTGATTGCAGAGGAAGAAGACAACCGTCCATTGAATCAACTCGTAATGAATGAACTTGGCGGGGAAATCACCCGTTTAGATTATGAAGATGTTGAAAATGATCTTGCCACAGCAAAAGAAGTGGAAGAGAAGACAAAAGAATCCGCACAGAAAAATTGGGAAGAACGAAACAAATCTTGATTTGTCCAACTCGATGCTGATGCGGTTAGACAAAGGAACCGCGGCTGAGGTCGTGGTTCCTTTTTGCTTTTCCAGCAAATAAAGGATATTTTTCCTGAAAATTTCCTTACTTTTATTTGCTAAACGCTTCTTTTTCACATAAAATTAGAACTGAAGTTAAAGAAAGTCAGGTAGATTATGGAATTACAATTTTTAGGTACAGGAGCAGGCGTTCCTGCAAAACATCGAAACGTTACAAGCATCGCGTTAAAGCTGCTTGATGAAAGAAATGCAGTTTGGCTGTTCGACTGCGGAGAAGGCACACAGATGCAGATCCTTCACACGAATATCCGCCCTAGAAAAATCGAAAAAATATTCATTACTCATTTACACGGCGACCACATTTTCGGCCTGCCAGGTCTGATCAGCAGCCGTTCCTTCCAAGGCGGTGAAACACCTTTAGAGATTTATGGACCAAAAGGAATCGAACAATTCGTGAAGACTTCTTTGACCATTTCTCAAACAAGACTGAGTTATCCGTTGAGATTTATCGAAGTGGCAGAAAGCGAACAGCCGATTTTTAAAGATCAGCAATTCTCTGTTTATGCGAGATTATTAGATCATGGTATTGCCAGCTATGGATTCCGAGTAGTCGAACATGACCACAAAGGCGAGCTGCAAGTTGAAAAATTAAAAGAACTTGGCATTCCTTCTGGTCCTGTTTATGGACGTTTGAAGCGAGGAGAGTCCGTCCAATTGGAAGACGGAACAATCATTGATGGGAAAAAATTCGTCGGTCCCGATAAAAAAGGGCGGATCGTAACGATTTTAGGCGATACGAGAAAAACAAAGAATTCCATCGAACTAGCGAAGAACAGTGATGTGCTTGTCCACGAAAGTACATTTAACAAAACAGAAGCAAAAATGGCGCATACGTACCATCATTCCACGACACAGCAAGCTGCGGAAGTAGCAAAAGCAGCAGGAACGAAACAATTGCTGCTGACACATATCAGTGCCCGTTACTTAGGAAAAGCAGCTCAGGAGCTGGAAGCAGAAGCAAAAGAAGTTTTCCCAACAACGAAGCTCATGAAAGATTTTGATACAGTAGAGATTTTATTTGAAGAGGAGGCAGAAGAGTGAATATAAAAAACAAAGTCGTTTTAGTTACCGGCGGATCTGGCGGACTAGGCGAACAAATCTGCTACGAAGCTGCAAAACAAGGCGCTATCGTCGTCACTTGTGCACGCCGGCTGCCAGAAATCGAAAAAGTCAAAGAAGAATGTCAGCGTCTCAGCAAAAGAGCTGCCTATGCATTCTCATTGGATGTCAGTGATCCTGACAGCGTGGAACAGCTTTATGAAAAAGTCATCGCTGAAGTTGGAAAAGTCGATATCTTGGTCAACAATGCAGGATTTGGCATCTTTGAAGATTTCTTAGATTTCGATATGAAAAAATCCTATCAAATGTTTGAAGTCAATGTATTAGGGATGATGGTGCTGACACAGAAATTTGCTATCGATATGGCAGAAAGAAAAAGCGGCCATATCATCAATATTGCATCAATGGCTGGAAAAATGGCCACAGCCAAATCCACTGTTTATTCTGCGACGAAATTTGCTGTTCTAGGTTTCTCAAATGCACTGCGTTTAGAATTGAAACCTTTTGGCATTCCTGTCACAACTGTAAATCCTGGACCAATCAAAACCGATTTCTTCGGCAAAGCAGATCCTAGCGGCGACTATTTAGAAAAAGTCGATTTTATTGTCCTTGATGCAGAGCGTCTGGCCCGTACGATCGTTCGAGCAATGCGCTTTCCTAAACGTGAAATCAATCAGCCGATGATCCTGGAAGCTGCAGCAAGATTTTATGTGCTGTTTCCAAGGCTCGGCGACTATTTAGCCAGCGGGGTATTTAATAAAAAATAGGTGGAATCGACATGAAAAATCAAGGCAGAGTAATTATAGGGTTTATTTTAGTATTGATCATTGTTCTATTTGCTGTTATGAACAATAAAAGTGTTCCTGTCAGCTTAGGATTTACTTCTTTTTCAGCACCTTTGATCTTGGTGATCATTGGTTCAGCTTTGTTAGGCGCGCTGATCATCTTTTTGACCGCTTCAGCAAGTTTATGGCAGCAGAAAAAAGAAATCAAAGAACTAACGAAAGAACTTGGGGAATATAAAGAGAATCTTGATAAAAAAGTCAGCGAAGCAAAAGAAGCACAACAACGGGAATTCCGCAATCAGCGGGCAGAACTGGAAGCTGCTTACCAAGCAGAACTGCAAGAAAAAAACAAACAAATCAAAGAATTAGAAAAACCAGAACCAGGAACACCGCAAAAACAGCAGTTTGATTATTTTGATTAAAAATCAGCGGCTTTCTGCATGAATCACATTAGTTTTGAAAGACTGAGGCGAGTGTCTCAGTCTTTTTTTTGCAGAAAAAGAAGGATGTATTTGCTGCATGAAACAAAAATTTTTATTTAAAAATAAAGAATGGAGCCGATATTTGCTGTTTTTTAACGGGAGCGCTTCTTTTTTTTAACGAAAACCTCTGATATAATAAATGAGTTGGGGGTGAAAAAGTGAAACAAGCAAACTTTGATTGGAAAGTAGTGGAAGAAAGTCCAGATGATGCTTTCTTTCAATTAGCACAAGAACAAAACCTTTCCCCGCTGATAGCGAAACTTCTCTGGCAAAGAGGCTAATCAGACACAAGAATCAATTCAAGGATTTTTACATCCAAGTGCGGAACAGTTCCATGATCCTTACTTGATGCACGATATGGAAAAAGGTGTTAAACGTATCCAGCAAGCAGTGATCAATGGCGAGAGAATCTTGATCTATGGTGATTACGATGCAGATGGAATCACCAGTACGACGGTCATGAAAGAAACGCTGGAACTGTTAGGTGCAGAAGTGGAGACTTTTTTACCAAATCGATTTGAACATGGATACGGACCGAATCCAGCTGTTTATCAGGAGAAAATCAACGAAGGTATCCAGCTGATCCTTACAGTAGATAACGGTGTTTCTGGTCATGAGGCTGTAACACTTGCACAAACGTCAGGTGTAGATGTCATCATCACCGACCACCACGAGCTGCCGGCAGAACTTCCGAATGCATATGCTGTGATCCATCCGCGGCATCCAGAAGGAAACTATCCTTTTGGCGATTTGGCAGGCGTTGGTGTCGCATTTAAAGTAGCAACAGCACTTCTAGAAGAACCGCCAGCTGAGTTTTTAGATTTAGCGGCAATCGGTACGATCGCAGATTTGGTTTCATTGACCGGTGAAAACAGAGCACTCGTTTCTTTAGGATTAAAAGCAATCCAGCAATCAGAAAGACTTGGGCTGCAAATGCTGTTTGAAGCGAGCGGCAGCAAAATGAAAGATGCGGATGAGACAATGATCGGTTTTTCCATCGCTCCGCGGCTGAATGCCATTGGACGAATGGGTGATCCGAATCCAGCGGTGGACCTGCTGGCGACTTTTGACGAGGAAGAAGCATCTTCGCTTGCTGAAAAATTGAATACGATCAATGAACAAAGAAAAGGGATCGTTGAATCGATCACAAATGAAGCATTGCAGATGATCGACCCAGAAAATGAGATCCATTTGCTCGCAAACGAAGATTGGCACGAAGGTGTATTAGGGATAGTAGCAGGGAAAATCTTGCAAGAGACGGGGAAGCCTGCGATTGTTTTGAGTAAAAAGCCAGATGGTTCAGCAAAAGGTTCTGGCCGGAGTGTCGAAGCATTGAATATTTATGAGATGCTTGATGGGATGCGGGATCTGTTTACTCACTTTGGCGGTCATCATGCAGCGGTGGGCTTAACGATGCCTCAAGAAAATCTATCGGTTCTGCAAGAGCAGATGAACAGTTATGTTCTTTCGCAGCAGATCGATTTGTCTAAAGGACCCCAGATCACTATTGATGAGAAACTGAAGCCGAAAGATGTCTCTGTTCCTTTTATTGAAGAATTGCGGGTCATGGCGCCATTTGGAACGGACAATCCGCTGCCTAACTTTCTATTTGAAGATGTAGGCACGAGCAATGTCAAACAAATCGGCGCAAACCAAAAACATTTGAAGTTGTCGCTGACCAATGGTGAAGATCAGCTGGATGCTGTGGCATTTGGTTTTGGCAACCAGCTTTCTGAGCTTTCCAGTGATACTGTGAGTGTGGTCGGTCAACTTTCGATCAACGAATGGAATGGCCGAAAAAAACCGCAGTTAATGGTAACGGATTATGCAGTTGCAGGAATCCAATTATTTGATTGGCGGCCAAAGCGATTCTGGAAACAAAAAAAACTGGCAGAGACTGCTTTGTATTTGGTGTTTGATTCTCGCAGCAAAAAACAACTAGATGAAACTGTCCAACAGCAGAGCATTCTTTTTGAGAATTTAGAACAGATCAAACAGCAAATCGATGAGCAGCAGTCGGAATCATTAGTTGTGGCGGATTGTCCAGCTGATTTGACAGATCTAAAAGAGATTGCTGATTACGGTGATTTCAGCCGTATCTATTTTTTAGGTATTACTGAAGATGAAGCCTATTTGAATGGAGTCGGCTCTAGAGAACAATACGCACGTTTATTCAAATTTATCCAAGCTCAGGATAAAGTCGATGTTCGACATAAAACAGGTGCGGTCGCACAATATTTGAAAATACCGCAAAAATTATTAGTTTTTATGATCCAAGTGTTTGCTGAACTTGGGTTTGTCACGATTCAAGACGGTATCATGCAAAAAGTTGCTGACCCGGTAAACCATCCGTTGACGGACAGTGAGAACTATCAGCAACGTTTGAAAAAAATAAAAATAGAGGAATTTCTGCTTTTAAGCGATGTTCCAGCCATTAAAGAATGGCTGACAAAATAGGAGGAACCAACTGTGGATTTAAAAAATTATATTGCAAGTATTCCTGATTACCCATCAGAAGGCATCACATTCCGAGACATCTCGCCTTTGATGGCTGACGGAGAAGCGTATCGTGAAGCAACCAAGCAAATCGTCAATTATGCCCAAGAAAAACGTATCGACATGGTAGTAGGGCCGGAAGCACGCGGATTTATCGTCGGCTGTCCAGTAGCGTATGAACTAGGGGTCGGCTTTGCTCCAGTACGTAAAAAAGGAAAATTGCCTCGCGAAACCATCGAAGTGACGTATGATCTGGAATATGGTACAGATACATTGACTCTTCATAAAGATGCAATCACGCCTGGTCAACGCGTTTTGATCTGCGATGATTTATTGGCAACAGGCGGTACGATCAAAGCAACTATCGAATTGATCGAAAAATTAGGCGGTATCGTCGTAGGTTGTGCTTTCTTGATTGAATTAAATGATTTACACGGTCGCGATAAAATCGACGGTTATGACATCATCGCATTGATGGATTACTAGAAACCAGAAGATAGTGTTTAGAAGATAGAAAAAGAACCTGGAACATTATTACGTTTCAGGTTCTTTTTGTGATGAACAGATTCTTTCATCACAGGTAAAAGATCAGCGTTGCTCATTAGGGGGGGAACAAGCTGAATCTTGGTACAAAAAATCAATAGGCGGGAAACATTCACATGGTTGAAATGAGAACAGTATCATCCGCTGTTTCTTTCTGGGGATTTGGTATCCAGCAAAGAAGAGGACAGCAGATCTCCCTGATGAAAAAAACTATGCTTTTTTATCAGGATTGCCTGGATCTGTAGTAAGTTTCGTTGTAAAAAGATTCTTCATTGTTCTTTCGCCGTTCGATTTGGCGATATTTCTTTTCATCCCATAACATAAACCATAAAGTGAACAAAGGCGCGAAAACTAAAAGTGCTGTTTGAATACCAAAATTACCAATCAAAATACCTAAGAATAAAACCAACAATATAAATCCAAAACGTCTCATTGCTTTCATCGATAATCACCTCATTCATTTATACGAACAAACGTTTGTATAAATAGTATACGAATGTTTGTTTGGTTTGTAAAGAGGAAATACAAAAAAGATTTGAACAATCATCGATCGTCCAAATCTCTCAAGGGTTTCACCGTATTTTTTTTAAAAAATATGACTTCTATATAAACCTACAACAAGCCCCAAAATAGACACTTCATCTAAAATAATAGGGTCCAGCAAATCATTTTCGGGTTGTAAACGGAAGTGATCTTCTTCTTTGTAAAATCTCTTACATGTTGCTTCATCTTCTGCTGTCATAGCAATCACGATGTCGCCGTTATTGGCACTTTCTTGTTTGCGGACGATCACATGGTCCCCATCCAAAATGCCGGCATTGATCATACTTTCCCCGCGGATCGTCAACATGAATAATGTACCATCTTCAGAAGAAAGATTCGGCGGGATAGGGAAGAAGTCTGACGCTTCTTCAACGGCTAGGATCGGTTCGCCAGCAGTAACGACTCCTAACATAGGGATCGTTGTTGGTTGGATACCGATTTTGTCAAGACCAGCAGTGGTCAATTCGATTGCTCTTGGTTTCGTTGGGTCGCGTTGGATCAACCCTTTTTTTTCTAATCTGGCCAAATGACCATGGACGGTCGAAGTAGAAGAAAGGTGAACTGCCTCACCAATTTCTCTGACTGTAGGCGGATACCCTTTTTGTGCTACCTGTTCGTGGATATATTTCAGCACTTCGATTTGTCTTGTTTCTGTTTGTCGGGCCACATGGTACACCTTCTTTCGCTTGATATCCCAAGTTTACCATAGAAAAGTAGCAGTTTCAAACAAATGTTCGCATTTTATTGAACAGAACTAGTTGTTTTTTTTGTCATTTTTATATAATATGTAGAGGAACAAAAGGAGGGGTTGTAATGTTATCACCCGAAAAATTAGCACGTATCAGCGTACTTGGCCGAAAAAAGAAAGCTGGCAAGCTGACAAGTGAAGAAGAAGAAGAGCAAAAAGAATTACGAGAAGAATACCTTAAGGCTTTTCGTGCAGGGATGCGTCATCATATCGAAGGAATAAAAGTTGTTGATCCTGAAGGTACAGATGTCACACCAGAAAAATTGAAGCAAATCCAAAAAGAAAAAGGGCTGCATGGCAGATAGTTTCTTTTTAGGTAAAAAATACTAAAAAAGATTGATTTCCATTCCTATATCCGTTAGAATAAGAATGAGGTTAATAAAAGTAAAAAAAACCTAAAATGGAGGGGTTATTTTGTTCGACAAGATTGATCAACTAGGTGTGAACACGCTTCGTACATTGAGTATCGAGGCAGTACAAAAAGCAAACTCTGGACATCCAGGATTGCCAATGGGCGCAGCTCCGATGGCTTATGCTTTATGGACGAAACATCTAAAAGTAAATCCAAAAACTTCAAGAAACTGGGCTGACCGCGATCGTTTCGTATTATCTGCCGGCCATGGATCAGCATTGCTTTACAGCTTGCTGCATTTATCAGGCTACCAAGTAGGGATCGAAGACTTGAAGCAGTTCCGTCAATGGGGATCTAAAACGCCAGGACATCCTGAAGTCCATCATACAGACGGTGTTGAAGCAACGACTGGACCATTAGGACAAGGAATCGCGATGGCTGTTGGTATGGCGATGGCAGAAGCACACTTGAGCGCAACTTATAATAAAGAAAACTTCGATATCGTCGATCATCACACTTACGCTTTATGCGGAGACGGCGACTTGATGGAAGGTGTTTCTCAAGAGGCAGCTTCAATGGCTGGACACATGAAATTAGGCAAATTGGTCGTATTATACGATTCAAATGATATTTCATTGGATGGTCCAACTTCAAAAGCTTTCACTGAAAATGTCGGTGCACGTTTTGAAGCATACGGCTGGCAGCATATCTTAGTCAAAGACGGCAACGATCTTGAAGCCATTTCAAAAGCAATCGAAGAAGCTAAAGCTGAAACAGAAAAACCAACATTGATCGAAGTGAAAACAGTCATCGGATACGGTGCACCAAAGGAAGGAACTTCTTCTGTCCATGGCGCACCAATCGGCGAAGACGGTATCCGTTCAGCAAAAGAAGTTTACGGTTGGGAATATCCTGATTTTACCGTTCCTGAAGAAGTAGCAGAACGTTTCCGTCAAACAATGATCGAAGACGGCGAAAAAGCAGAAACAGCGTGGCAGGAAAAATTCGAAAATTACCGCAATGCGCATCCTGAATTAGCACAGCAATTCGAAGATGCATTTGCAGGAAAACTGCCTGAAAACTGGGATGCTGAATTACCATCGTATGAAATCGGCAGCAGTCAAGCAAGCCGTGTTTCAAGCAAAGAAATGATCCAAGCAATCTCAAAAGCAGTACCAAGCTTCTGGGGCGGTTCAGCCGATCTTTCTGCTTCTAACAACACGATGGTAGCCGCAGAAAACGATTTTGAGCCAGGGCAATACGAAGGACGCAATATTTGGTTTGGCGTACGCGAGTTTGCCATGGCAGCTGCGATGAACGGTATCCAACTGCATGGCGGTACACGGATCTATGGCGGTACATTCTTTGTGTTTACTGACTACTTGCGTCCTGCTGTTCGTTTAGCAGCGATTCAAAAAGCACCAGTAACTTATGTGTTGACACATGATTCTGTAGCTGTAGGCGAAGATGGTCCAACGCATGAGCCAATCGAACAATTAGCTTCTGTTCGCTGTATCCCAGGTGTCCAAGTGATTCGTCCCGCTGACGGAAATGAAACTCGTGCAGCATGGAAAATCGCAATGAACTCAACAGACACACCAACATTGCTTGTATTAAGTCGACAAAACCTTCCAGTATTGCCGAAAACAGCAGAAGAAGCAGATGAAAAAGTTGCACGAGGCGGATACGTGATTTCCCCTGCAAAAGGAGAAGCAGAAGGTATCTTGATCGCAACTGGTTCAGAAGTACACTTAGCTGTTGAAGCGCAAAAAGCATTAGCGGATCAAGGAAAAGACGTTTCAGTCGTTTCATTGCCAAGTTTTGAGATTTTTGAGAAACAATCTGCTGAATACAAAGAAACTGTACTTCCAAAAGCAGTAACAAAACGTGTGGCGATCGAAGCAGCTTCACCATTTGGCTGGGAACGTTACGTAGGAACAGAAGGAACAACGATTACGATCGATCATTTCGGTGCTTCTGCTCCAGGAAACAAAATCTTAGAAGAGTTTGGTTTCACAGTAGAAAACGTAGTAAATACATTTAATCAACTGTAAGAATCCTTAATTACTCCTCTTGCTTCATGAAATAACAATACGCAAGACCTGCGCAAAACAACTTTTTTATGGGTTGCGCAGGTTTTGTCTGTTTTTACCAAAGCAATCTTTATTTGAAAGAAAAGCAGACGTTTTCATAGGTTGCTTACAGTTTATAAACGTTGCTGCTGCAATCTTTTAACCAAAGTGTTTTTTTATTTCAGATAGAATAACCAAGAATCACAATATTACATTACGGTTACAAAAGACAAAAATAGTTAAAATAGATTTGAGATTTTGGACGATTAAACGTATAATTTAATTAATTAATTTTGTTTTAAGAACTAAATGTTTATTTAAGTTTTTTTATTTTGAGGAGGAATTTGAATGCAAGAGCTGAAGACCCGAAGCGCCCGTCATTATCGGCCAAAGAAGAAGCTGGTAATGAATAAAAAAGCGATTGCTCCTTTAGTAGGAACAAGCCTTTTAGTAGGGCCTATGGTGATAACAGCAGCGCCTGGGAATATCTATGCAGATGAACAAAGTCAAACAACTGCGGATCCTCAAGCCTTTATCAATGAGATCGGCTGGTCTGCGTCAGAAGTTGCTGCCAGCAATGACTTGTATGCGTCTGTGATGATTGCTCAAGCTTTACTAGAAAGCGGCTATGGAACATCTGGTTTAGCTAGTGCGCCGAATTATAATCTTTTCGGTGTCAAAGGTTCTTATAATGGCCAAGTCGTTTATATGGATACAAAAGAATATGTCAATGGACAATGGGTCACGATGAATGAACCTTTCCGTAAATATTCTTCTTATTGGGAATCTTTCCAAGACCATGCAAATGTCTTGCGTTCTACAAGCTTTGCTACCGGCGACTACCATTACTCAGGTGTATGGAAAAGCAATACAACAAGTTATTACGAAGCAACAGCTTATTTAACAGGACGTTATGCGACGGATCCTGGCTATGCAGGGAAGTTGAATTATTTGATCAGCCTGTATGATTTAACTCGTTTTGATACACCTTCTACTAATTCATCAGCAAGTGCATCAACGAGTACGACAGTTACAACTACGACCACGACTTCTACAACGACTTCTTCTTCATCAACAAGCAGAAGCAGCAGTACAAGCGGTCAAACATACACAGTCGCTTCAGGGGACACGCTATGGGATATCGCACAGCGTTTCGGTACAGATATCGACGATTTGATGGCGAAAAATGGTTTATCTGATTATTCTTTATTAGTTGGACAGGAATTATCTGTTTAGCACTTATTTGTAAAGTGAATAAAATCATAAAAGACGAGGTCACGGGCAAATGTCCGGCCTCTTTTTTATTTCTGCTATTAAATGGTTTTATAAAAGTGAAATTTCTCGCCAAATCCTCTTGTTTTGTATTATCATAAGTATAGACAAAACTAGGGGGCGTTCATATGACAGAGATTTATCATTCTATCAGCGAATTGATCGGAAAAACACCAATCGTCAAATTAAATAAACTTGTACCTGAAGACGCAGCAGAAGTATATGTGAAACTTGAATTTTTTAATCCAGGCGGAAGTGTCAAAGACAGAATTGCGTTGAGTATGATTGAGAAAGCAGAACGAGAAGGCAAATTATCTCCTGGGGATACGATCATCGAGCCGACTTCTGGGAATACTGGGATCGGATTAGCGATGGTTGGTGCTGTCAAAGGCTATCGCGTCATCATCGTCATGCCTGAAACTATGAGTATCGAACGCCGGAAATTGATGCAAGCGTATGGTGCTGAGTTGATTCTTACGCCAGGACCAGATGGTATCAAGGGCGCTATCACAAAAGCAAGTCAATTAGTTGAAGAAAAAGGATATTTCATGCCGCTGCAATTCGAAAATCCAGCAAACCCTGAAGTCCACAAGAAAACAACAGGTCCTGAGATCCAAGCAGCATTTGGTGTGAACGGACTAGATGCCTTTGTTTCAGGAATCGGAACAGGCGGAACGATTACCGGGGCTGGTCACGAATTAAAGCGTGTCTATCCTAAAATAAAGATTTACGGTGTAGAACCAGCAGAATCTGCCGTTTTAGAAGGCAAAGAACCTGGACCGCACAAAATCCAAGGAATTGGGACGGGCTTTATCCCCGATACGCTGGATACTGCAGTCTACGATAAAGTCATTGCAATCACAGGAGATAAAGCAATGGAGACAGCACGTCTGATGGGGCAAAAAGAAGGCATCTTAGTAGGGATTTCTTCAGGAGCTGCCATCGCTGCTGCGTTAGAAGTTGCGAAAGAATTAGGCAAAGGAAAGAAAGTACTTGCTGTTGTTCCAGATAACGGAGAGCGTTATTTGTCTACAGAATTGTATACATTTGGAGATGAAAACTAAATAATTAGAAAACGGCGGCAAACGTTCCGTTCTGACAATAAACACTGAATATATCTTAATTTTTTTCGCAGATCGTCATGGCTGACAAATGATGGTTTTGGCGCAAAAAAAGAGAAAATTGTTGAAAGTGTTATTTTATCTGAATGGTGCTTGTCGCAGTTTTTTTGGGTTAATTTTAAAAGAAAAGTAGATTTTGAATAGCAAAAATAGTATGATAAAACAAGAATAACCATTGAGAGGGAAGTATATGAAAAAAAAGGTAGTCGAAGAAGCAATTGAAAAATTGAAAGAAGAAAACATACGTATCACGCCGCAACGTTATGCAATTTTAGAATATTTGATCGAGCATCGTTCACATCCGACTGCTGACGAAATCTACAGAGACTTAGAGCATCGCTTTCCTAATATGAGTGTTGCGACTGTGTATAACAATCTTCGTCTTTTTACATCCATTGGTTTTGTTCAAGAAATGAGCTATGGGGATGCCTCAAGCCGTTTTGATTTCAGTTCGAAACGCCACTATCATGTGATTTGCCAAAAATGTAAAAAAATCGTGGACTTTCACTATCCTGATTTAGAAGATGTAGAAATGGCTGCCAAACAATTGACAGGCTTTGAAATCGATGATCATCGCTTAGAACTTTATGGCGTATGTCCAGACTGTCAAACATTAGAAAAAGCAGCAGACTAACTGTACATAACAGTCAGCCTGATCAACCAAAAAAATTCTTTTATCTGCTGCTGTTTATCATTAAAGAAAAAATATTTATGAAATACTGCACATTTAAAAAAATAAATGATCTGCAGCTTTCGATTACCAACTGGAATAAAGCTCGTTTGCACGCTTGAAAAAGCAGTGCGGACGGGCTTTTTGAATTGATACGCATTTCAAGAGGGAAAATAGTTGAGACAGTCTGCTTTTCTTTAGAATCGTCGATATTGTGAAAAATCTGCTCACAAGTGTTCTTTATATTTTTGTCATAAAAAAAGAAAATAATCCTTATTAATTGAGAATTAGAATAAAAGTATTGGTATTAAAGGGTTTTCTATTAGAACTTTAGAAAAAATTTTCTGTATTGCCAACGAAATCATGTGCAGTTTTTCATTAAAAATCATACTTTGTGAATTCACAAGCATTAGACTGTTGTATCCGTTTTATTTTTGCTATAGTAGAATTGTCGAAAGACGTATTGCACACATAGAAAGAGGGATTTATGTATGAAAGTCGTAGTAATCGGATGTACACATGCTGGAACCTCAGCTGTCAAAAGTATTTTAAAAAATCACCCAGATGCAGAAGTAACCGTTTATGAACGAAATGACAATGTTTCATTTCTATCTTGCGGGATTGCTTTGTATGTCGGCGGTGTTGTGAAAGATCCAGCTGGTTTATTCTATTCAAATCCTGAAGAATTAGCTTCTCTAGGTGCCACAGTCAAAATGGAACATGATGTAGAAAACGTAGATACAGAGAACAAACAAGTTTCTGCGAAAAACTTGAAAACAGGTGAAGTAGAAACTGTTTCTTATGATAAATTAGTTATGACAACTGGTTCTTGGCCAATTATCCCGCCAATCAAAGGAATCGAGTCAAAAAATATCTTGCTATGCAAAAACTATAACCAAGCAAATGAAATCATTCGCCAAGCAAAAGATGCAAAACGTGTGGTAATCGTTGGCGGTGGTTATATTGGGATCGAATTAGTTGAAGCATTTGCTGAATCAGGCAAAGAAGTAACATTGATTGACGGATTAGATCGTATTTTGAACAAATATTTGGATAAACCATTTACAGATATTTTGGAACAAGAATTAAGAGATCAAGGTGTAACGCTTGAATTAGGCGAAAATGTATCGGAATTTGTTGCTGATGAATCTGGTGCGGTAGCAAAAGTTGTCACACCAAGCAATTCATTTGATGCAGACATGGTCATCTTATGCGTAGGTTTCCGTCCAAATACAACACTTGTCAAAGATAAAGTGGAAACATTGCCAAATGGCGCAATCAAAGTAAATGAATACATGCAAACCTCTGACCCGGATATTTTTGCAGCTGGAGACTCTGCAGTCGTTCATTACAACCCAAGCGAAACATTGAATTATATCCCATTAGCAACAAATGCTGTACGTCAAGGCTTGCTTATCGGTTATAACTTAACAGAACCAACAATGAAATACCGAGGCACACAAGGAACTTCTGGTTTGTATCTTTTCGGTTGGACGATTGGATCAACAGGCGTTACTTCTGAAAGTGCACCATTAAATAATCTAGATGTCCAAGCTACTGTTTTCGAAGACAACTATCGTCCAGAATTCATGCCGACAACAGAAAAAGTATTGATGCAATTAGTGTATGAAAAAGGAACAAACCGAATCGTTGGTGCGCAATTGATGTCGAAATACGACGTAACACAATCAGCGAACACGATGTCCTTGGCGATCCAAAACAAAATGACAGTGGAAGATCTTGCATTGTCTGATTTCTTCTTTCAACCACATTTTGATCGTCCTTGGAACTACTTGAACCTGTTAGCACAAGCAGCGCTAGCAGATTTAGACAACGCTAAATAAGCCAGATACAAACAAACATTTCTAATGTTTGAAAGATATACGACGCAAAAAAATCTATCGTCGACTTTGACCGATAGATTTTTTTTGCGTATACTTGGTTTGTCGAAATAGGAGGAACCAAGTATGTTATCTTTAGAAAGTTATCTGGCATCAGGGCAAACAGTCATCTCAAATCTTTTTTTGAAACATTATCGCCATATCGGGTTAGATTCAGACAGCTGCTTATTTATTTTACAGCTGAATATGGCACAGCAGCAAGGAGACGATTTCCCTGATTTGCAAATGATCGCAATGAATATGGGCTTACGTGCAGATCAAATCTATCAATTGCTGAACCAATTAGTCTCTAACGGCTTTTTGTTTATTGAAACAACAACAGTCTCAGGAAAAAAGGCTGACAAATACGATTTGTCGCCTATCTATGAACGTTTAGCGCAATACTTGAAGAACCAGACACAAAAAATAGAAGAACAATCCCAAGAGCAGGCAATCCAATCTGTCTATCAATTATTTGAGCAGGAATTCGGCCGTCCGCTATCCGCTATCGAATTTCAACGAATCGGGCAATGGCTGGAAGAAGATCACTATCATCCTGATCTATTGAAATTGGCTTTAAGAGAAGCTGTATTGAATCAAGCGTATAGTTTCAACTATGTCGATCGGATCTTGTTATCCTGGGAACGTAAAAATATTACGACGAAACAGCAAGTAGAAGAAGAACAAAAACGAAGAAAGAACCAATTGCTCCAAAAAGAAGCAGAAACAGCTGCTGAACCAGAACTGCCTAATATCTCATTGAAAAATTGGCTGGAAGACCAGTAAAAACAGGAGAAGATATGTTAAGCAAAGAAAAAACGATGTATGCAATGGAAAAGATGTATGAAATGTTCCCAGAAGCTCACGGAGAACTTGTCCATAAAAATCCGTTTGAACTTCTAATCGCTGTGATCCTCAGTGCACAAGCAACAGATGTATCCGTAAATAAAGCAACCCCTGAATTGTTTCGAGCTTTCCCAACGCCGGAAGCATTGGCAGAAGCACCAATCGAAGAAATCATTGCCAAAATAAAAACGATTGGGTTATACCGGAATAAAGCAAAAAATATCAAAGCTTGTGCACAGCAGCTCTTGCTCCAGTTCCATGGAGAAGTACCAAAAACAAGAGAAGAACTGATATCGCTGTCTGGCGTAGGACGTAAAACTGCGAATGTCGTTTTAGGCGATGCGTTTGATATTCCGGCAATTGCTGTGGATACACACGTGGAAAGAGTATCTAAGCGTCTGCGTATTTGCAAATTGAGCGCTAATGTCTTGGAAGTAGAAGAGACGCTGATGCGAAAGGTGCCCGAATCACTTTGGGTAAAAACGCATCATACACTGATTTTTTTTGGCAGGTATCACTGCACCGCACGGAATCCAAAATGTGAAGTTTGTCCGCTGCTGGATATTTGCCAAGAAGGTAAAACGAGGATGAAAAACAAACTGAAGGCATAGTTTTTAACAGAAAAGCGTATGGACAAGTAATCGAGAAATAAACAAAAAGCCTGGATAGGAAGCGGAAAACATTGTTTTCCTTCCTATCCAGGCTTTTTTCAGCGGCTGCTGCTGGAGCTGGTATTGGTATTTCCAGCTGCGGCAGCCTCATCATTTGCAGGTTGTTCCGTGTTGCCGGTATTCGTCGTGTTTCCTGCATTCTGATTATTCTCAGAAGTATTGTTCTCTGAGGATTCAGGCGGATCTGAACTAGCAGGAGGCTCGCTTGATTCAGTTGTGCTGGATTCACTTGACGCTTCAGTTGTGCTTTGTGTAGTTGTCGTTGTTTCAGTTGTTGATTGTGTAGTCGTCGTACTCGTCGAACTTTGAGTTGTTGAAGATTGTTCGCTCGTGCTTGGCGTTATCGGTACAGTGGAGCGCGTTGTTGAAGTAGCGGGAACACTATATTGATCTCTATAATAGAGTTCATTACCTACTCGCAGCAAATCACTTGGCATGGTCCAATCTTCATTGGTCACATTTTGAGAAACGTACTGCATCAATTCGCGGTAGACAGATGAGGCGATTTGATTGCTTGCGGTAGTAATTGGCGTCATCTTATCGTTGTATCCCGTCCAAACAGATAAAGAATAGTTTGGTGTATAACCAACAAATAAAATATCAGGATAAACGCCTGTTGATGTTCCTAATTTAGCATATTCATCATCCGTATAGTTTGATGTCCCGGTCTTGCCGGCTTGGAACAGACCAGGAATCGATGCGTTTGTCCCTGTTCCAGATGAGATCGTATCTTTCAAGATATCCGTTACCATATAAGCTGTTTCTTCGCTCATTGCTTTTGAACCCTCTGCCTCAAAGGTTTGTTCTGTTCCGTCTTGGAAAACGATGCGATTGACATATTGCGGTTTATAATACGTACCTCCGTTGGCAAAAGCCGCATAAGCCGCAGCCATCTTCAAGGAAGAAGCCCCATATTTCGTACCATCTTGTGTTTCTGTATTACTTGAGATCGCATTGGCTTGGTGGATCGTTTCATAATTGATTCCTAATCCAGATAAGAATTCCGCTGCTTTGTCGGAGCCTACTTCATTAAATAATTTAACTGCTGGAACATTTCTTGAAAGGGCAAGGGCTTTTCTCAGCGTCATCGTTCCCATATATTGATTGTCCCAGTTTGTAACAGGCGTAGATGTTCCTTCATAATTATAAGGTTGATCCACGATTTGTTTCCCAGTTGAATATTTTAGATTTTCGAAAGCTGGACCATACACAGTGACTGGTTTCATCGTTGAACCAAAATCACGTGAGGTATTGACAGCTAAGTTGTTTCCTAAAGCAACATCAGAAGGGATCTTTCGTCCGCCAATCTGCGCTTTTACTTCTCCGGTATTGACATCGATCAATGTAGAGGCCACTTGGAAATCATCGTCTGGATAAGCGATATATTGATCGGTATTCACGATGTCGTAAAGTTTCTTTTGGGCATCTAAGTCAAGATTTGTATAGATTTCCAAACCATCAGTGAAGACATTTTTGTTTGTTTTTTCTTGGACTTCATTGATAACTTCTTTGACATAGTTATCAACGATTTTTGTATTATCATCTTTCGTTGTCAATTCTTGCAGGCCATCTGTTACTGGTACAGCGACTGCTTGATCGTATTCAGATTGCGAGATTTTGTCATTTTGCAGCATCGTATACAGAACGGTGTCGCGGCGTTTCTTCGCTTGGTCTGGGTTGACATAAGGATCATAAGTCGACGGTGCTTGCGGCATACCAGCAATTAAAGCTGTTTGCGGAAGCGAAAGCTCAGACAGGTTTTTTCCGAAGTAAACTTCAGAAGCTGTTTCCATACCGTATAAGCCATTGGACATATACACTTTGTTGATATAGTAAGTCAAGATCTCTTGTTTTGATTTCTTCTGTTCCAAACGCACAGCCATCCAAGCTTCCTGTGCTTTTCGGCGTAATGTTTGGTCTTCAGCTTTGGTCGAGAAGAAGGAAAGTTTGATCAATTGCTGCGTCAGTGTACTTCCTCCTTGCAGACCGCCAGAAGTGATGTTCGAGAAAAAGGAACCAGCTATCCGTACAGGGTCAACGCCGACATGTTTGTAAAAACGACGGTCTTCTACAGATACGACTGCATCTACCAGCTGTTGCGGCAGCTCGTTTGGTGCGATTTTCTCACGTGTTTCAGCGCCCAAATCTTCAAATAATTCGCCGTCTGCGGTAAATAATTTGGAAGAGACAGTTGCATCTAATCTGCTTTCATCAAGAGCAGGGGCGTCTTTTGCGTAAAACCAGAACAATCCTACACCTGCTAAAAATAAAACACAGGCTAGGAAGATCAAGCCAAGAAGAATCTTCAATAGAAGAGATTTTGTTTTTCCTGGTGCTTTTTTAGGGGAACTTTTCTTTGGTGTCTTTTTAGTCGACTGATAATTGCGACGAGAGACCCGCGATTGTTCATTTGCCATGTTTGTTTTCTCCTTCAATAGATAATAAATAGCGATCGACAGCCTCTAAATAAGGAATACGCGGGGAGATTCCCGGTTTTATCTCGATCCCTAATTCTTCGATCAGCGAAAGAGGAAGGGATTTTCTGCTGTCTTTTTGCTGATACCAATAGTGGATCAAGTCCTCACTGCTCAAAAAAAAGCAGCGTTTCAAATTGGAAAACCATAATAACACAAAACAAATACCGTTTTGCTCTAAACAGGCTTCCATGTGCTGGATCTGGTGTTCATGAAAATTTTTGAATGGGAAAGATGTTTTGTTTTTGGTCTCTTTTGCTTCAAAATCCAAATAATATCCTCGATAGACACCGTTGTAATCTGTCGTAGAAGCTTGCGAGAAATAAGCTTCCTTGATAACTGCGGCACTTCTTCGAGGATAATCGACTTTTACGATCTGGACAGGTGTCGGTTTCTTATGGACGACGGCATGTTTTCGAGCAAGGTAATATTGGTTGCTCTCATTGATTGCTTCTTCAAAACGCATACCGCGGTTCCCAAACTCGACAATTGGTTTGGTTTTTCCTTGAATTTTTTTAGCAGAAGAGGCATTATTTGTATAAGGCTGGCCATTGGGATAGCGCAGTACCATTTTAATCACACTCCTAGGCCACATTATAACAAAAAAGCATATAGAAAGAAAAGGAAACTCAGTATGGAGACATTGAAAGTCGTGTATGTTTCAGGGTACCGCAGTTCCGAGTTGGGAATCTTCAAAGAAAAGGACCCTAAAATAAAAGTTATTAAAAATGTTTTAAAAAATGAACTTCATCTGCTGGCAGAGGCAGGACTGGAATGGGTGCTGATCAGCGGGAATCTGGGAACAGAATTATGGGCAGCAGAAGTTGCAGCAGAATTGAAGATCGATTACCCAGAATTGCGGTTAGGAATCGTTTATCCTTTTCTGGAATTCGGCAGTAATTGGAATGAAGCAAACCAAACGAAAAAAATGCTCGCGGAACAAACGGCGGATTACGTTGAAGCTGTGAGCCACCAGCCGTATCGTTCACCTGCTCAGCTGAAAAGCCATACCCAGTTTTTATTGGCGCATACAGATGGATGTTTACTGATTTATGACAAAGAATTCCCTGGGAAAACCAGCTACTTTTTGCAAGATGCAGAACGGTATGCGGAGAATAATCCCTATGATATCCGATTGATTACGATGGACGATCTGCAAAATTCTATCCAATAAAGCAGAATGTGTTTGATTTATCAAGTGGTTTCCGATACAATAAGAAAAGTAGAAAGTATTGTAAATGAGAACTAGAGGTGTAGATATGGCGAATTTGATTTATAGTCCAAAAGACATTTTGCAACAAGAATTTAAAACCAAGATGCGTGGTTATGATCCTGTAGAAGTCGACGAGTTTTTAGATAACATTATCAAAGACTATGAAACTTACAGCAAAGAACTTCTTGCGTTACAAGAAGAAAACGACAAATTAAGTGCGAAAATCGCACAATTGTCAAAAACGCAAGGAACGCAAACACGTGTCCAACCACAAGCTGAAGCACCAAAAAGCGCAGCTGTTACAAACTTTGACATTTTGAAACGTTTGTCAAACTTGGAAAGAGAAGTGTTTGGGAAAAAATTGGATCAGCAAGCATCTAATCCAATCCCTCCAGCACAACCAAACAGAAGCAATTACACAAATGTCGACAGTGACGACAACGAAGCAACACGTCAATTTTAAGCAAAAATGAAATAATTGCGGTTTTCGGGTGATCGCGGTCTGACTTGATCAGGCTGAGGAAAGTCCATGCTCGCACAGACTGTGATGTCTGTAGTGTTCGTGCTTAGCGAAACAATAAGCTAAGGTACTTCATTTATGGAGTAACGGCAGGAAAACAAGCTAAGGCTTCGGCTATGCTTCAGTATCCTTGAAAGTGCCACAGTGACGAAGCGTATCGAGAAATCTATACGGTGGAACGCGGTAAACCCCTCGAGCGAGCAACCCAAACAATGGTAGGGGCGCTTTTTGTTCGGAACAAGAACGAGACAAAGAGGCAGTTTCGGCTGCAGATAGATGGTTACCGCTTGGCTTTTTCTCCCTGGAAAAGTCGAGTACAAAACATGGCTTACAGAAAATCGCAAGTATTCAGGGAATCCTTCCAACAATGTTGTGAAGGTTTTTTTTATAAATAAGGAGAATAAGATGGATAATACACAAACCTTTAATTTAGTATCAACAGCTGCCAGCGGACTGGAAGCGCTGGTTGGGAAAGAATTAAGAGATCTAGGTATCGAATGTCAAGTAGAAAACGGCCGCGCGCGTTTTAAAGGAACGATGGAGACGATTGCGACCGCAAACTTGTGGCTGCGAACAGCTGACCGAATCAAGATCGTTGTCGGCGAATTTGATGCCTTTACCTTTGATGAATTATTTGAAAAAGTCAAAGCATTGCCTTGGGAAGATTTTCTTCCGTTAGATGCAGAATTTCCAGTAGCTGGAAAATCGATCAAATCAAAACTTTACAGCGTTCCCGACTGCCAAGCAATCACCAAAAAAGCAATCGTTGAACGTTTGAGAAACTACTATCATCGTCCAGCATCCGTGCCGTTGACAGAAACAGGCGCTTTATTCAAATTAGAAGTCGCTTTACTGAAAGATCACGTAATGGTCACTTTGGATACAACGGGACCAAGCTTGTTCAAACGCGGTTATCGGTTGGAAAAAGGCGGCGCACCGCTGAAAGAAAATATGGCTGCGGCTCTTGTGATGTTGACGAATTGGCGCAAAGATCGCCCTTTTTATGATCCAGTTTGCGGTTCAGGAACGTTATGTATCGAAGCTGCACTGATCGGGCACAATATCGCACCAGGGTTCAACAGAGAATTCGCCTTTGAAAATTGGGATTGGTTTGATCCGGCCATCACTGAAAAAGTTCGGACAGAAGCAGATGAAAAAGCCGACTATGACATCGAATTAGATATTTCAGGTTCAGATATCAATGGACAAATGATTGAGATCGCCAGAAAAAATGCAGAAGAAATCGGTCTTGGCGATTCTATCGACTTTAAACAGCGTGCCGTCAAAGACTTCAAGACAGACAAAGAATATGGTGTGATTGTTGCAAATCCGCCATATGGTGAACGTTTAGGCGAAGAAGAAAGCGTTCGTCGATTGTATCGTGAAATGGGGGATGTTTTCCGTCCATTGAAAACGTGGAGCAAGTATATTTTAACAAGTGATTTGACATTTGAAGAAAGCTACGGCGCAAAAGCCACGAAAAAAAGAAAACTATACAATGGTGCATTGCGTACAGATCTTTTCCAATACTGGGGAACTCGCCCGCCAAGAGTCAAAAAAGAAGACTAAATCAAAATTTTCTGGAGGACAGCCACGATGAAAGAAAAAGATTTTTTACAGGAATTGAAAGAAATCAATCTTTTGCAGCAAGCAATGGGAATCCTGGAATGGGACACACAAACGGGAATGCCGGAAAAAGCTGCTGAGTACAAGAGTGTTGTAGATAGTTATTTGTATGGCCTTTATTTTGAGAAAAAAGTTGGACCTAAGATCAAAGAAGCAATCGATTATTTTTCAGAACACCCAGAAGAACTTTCAGAAGTTGGCCAAAAAGCCTTAGAAAAAGTAAAAGAAGATTATGAGTTGGAGCACAAGGTCCCCAAAGAATTGATGACGGAATACAGTGAAACTGTTTCTTTGGCACATGGACAATGGCAGCACGCCAGAAAAACCAAAGATTTTGCTGATTTCAAAGAAGCCTTGGCAAAAAACATCGCATTGACGAAACAACTGATCCCATATTGGCGAAAAGACGAAAAAACACCCTATGATGTTTTACTAAATCTTTATGAACCAACAATGACAGTCGAAATCTTAGATGCAGTTTTTGATCAGCTGAAAACTGGGATCATGGAAATCAGAAAAACATTGCAGGAAAAAGGACACGAACCGAGAACAGATTTCTTGCAGCGAAAAGTGACAAAAGAACAGCAGAAACATTTTGTCGTTGAAGTAATCAAGCAGCTGGGCTTTGATTTCTCAAGAGGACGTTTAGATGATACGATCCATCCATTTATGACGGGCATCAATCCAGATGACACACGAATCACAACAAGATGGGATGAAAATAATTTTCAAACAGCTGTTTTCGGGATCATCCATGAAGCCGGTCACGGAATGTATGAACAAGATATCGATAAACGCTATGCGTATACACCTGTTTATCAAGGCGTATCGATGGGAATCCATGAATCACAATCTTTATTTAATGAGATCATTATCGGCGGCAGCCGCAGTTTTTGGGAGAGACAGTATCCGTTTTTCCAAGAATGTACAGCAGGAACCTTCGATGATATCTCATTTGAAGACTTTTACCGTTCGTTGAATCATACGAAATCAACTCTTATCCGCATTGATGCAGACAGTTTGACGTATCCTTTACACATCATCATTCGGTATGAGATCGAGAAAATGATTTTTAATGAAGATTTAGCTGTGGAAGACCTGACTTCTGTTTGGAACCAAAAATATGAAGAATATTTAGGGATCAAACCACAGGATGACTTGGAGGGGATTTTGCAAGATATCCATTGGTCAGGGGCAGATTTTGGGTATTTCCCTTCTTACGCGCTAGGATTTATGTATGCGGCACAGCTCAAACATGCGATGGAAAAAGAGTTCTCTCTTGATGAAGTGTTATTATCTGCTGATTATTCACCGATTAAAGATTGGTTGAAGGAGCACATCCATCAATTCGGCGCATCAAAGAAACCTGCGGAACTGATCAAAGAAGCAACAGGAGAAGCCTTGAATCCTGAATATTTGATTGAACACATGAAAAATGTGTACTATCAAGTATATGAAGTAACTGAATAAAAATGGAAATAACCACTATGCCGTCTTTCAAGAAAACTCTTTAAGATTTTCTTGAAAAGCGGCTTGCTGGTTTCTATCGGATTTTTTGTTAAAGGAGAAATGATGAAAGAACAATTAGCTGAGATCAAAAATTATGGTTTATCTGCATTAGCTTCAGATCAGACAGGACATGGCGCAGACCATATCCAACGAGTCGCTGCGATAGCAGAAGAAATTTTGAAAACCGAGCCCGAAGCAGATTCATTTATTGCACTTTCGGCAGCCTATCTGCATGATACGATCGATGACAAAGTAACAGCAGATCCGCAAGCAGCAGCAGACCAGTTGGCAACTTTTTTGACGGAGCTGGATGTTCCGCAAGAAAAGATCCAAGCAATTTTTGCAATTATTGACAACATGTCTTATTCCAAAGAGTTGAGCGGAAAGATGGAGCTTTCATTAGAAGGCAAAATCGTGCAAGATGCAGATCGGATCGATGCGTTAGGCGCAATCGGGATCTTGCGGACCTCTTATTTTGGCGGAGGACACGGACATCCGATCCATGATCCGAATATGCCGCCCAAAACATTCAAGGATAAAGAAGATTATCGAAAAGGAACAACTGTTATCAACCATTTTTATGAAAAATTGTTCTTGCTTTCTGAAACAATGAACACAGAGTATGGAAAAAAAGAAGCAAAACGTCGTGAAGCCTTCATGAAAGAATTTTTAGATGAGTTTTATCGTGAGTGGGGAGAGTAGTATGTGCAGGTTTGTTTACTATAAATTTATTATGTAAACATAAACTCGTTTTTCCCCTGAAAAACAAAAAAGAGACTGTGACAGATAAATGTCAGCAACCTCTCTAAACAAGCAGTGCGTCAGTTATTTTTTTCTCATGGCAAGTACCCTGCGGACGCCACGGTAAAGATTAAGCAGCACCAGAAAAGCAGCAATTAAAATCGGTACCCAAATCAAATAAATCGGATAACCAACTTGCTGCGAGACTTCTTGGGCAGTTAAATGATCCATTTCGGTCACGGCTTGCTGCCAAGTTTGCAAGTTGAAAACCAGCATGAATCCAGCAATGATCAATAGAATAAATCCTAAATAATGGATATTTTTTTTCTTGCGCAGATAAGCAAAAAACAGGTAGAGTATCAGCAAAAAAATCGGGACACCAAAAACAAAATAGATATTGAGCAATTTTGCCACCTCCTTATTCTTCATGATACTTCAAGAAACCTGAAATGAAAAATAAAAACGTTGGATTTTTTATAACGTGGACATTCTAAGTGCCGAAACGACAATATAGATTAGAAAGAGTGAGGATGTATGGCAAGTTATATCGAACCGATCCGATTTGCTTTGATGGTTTTTCCATTTTTAGCACTCGCGATCTCTGCAATCTTTTTTATTTACCAATACCGGAAGTACGGAACATTTATTTTAAGCCGCGGTATTATTTTATATTCATTTATCTTTTATTTATTATGTACTTATTTTTTAGTGATTCTACCACTGCCGTCAAAAGAAGCTGTTGCGCAAATGACTGGACCGAAGATGGAACTTGAGTTATTTGCTTCATGGCACCATTTTCTTGATCAGACAGTCCTAGATATTACTAATCCCCATACTTATGTACCAGCAATGAAGCAAAGTGTTTTTCTGGAACCAGCATTCAATATTTTACTGACTATTCCATTTGGGATCTACTTGCGTTATTATTTCCGTTTTTCATTTTTTAAGACGATTGTAGCAAGTTTTTGCTTATCGCTGTTTTTCGAATTGACACAATTGAGCGGCTTATACTTTATTTATCCAAGACCCTATCGTTTATTTGATGTAAACGATCTGCTCCATAATACGCTGGGAGGGATTATTGGTTTTGCTGTAGCACCAATCTTTACCTTTATGCTGCCGACTCGTACGCAACTTGACGAACGTTCTTATGAAAAAGGCAAGACTGTTTCTTTGACCAGACGTTTAGCAGCGTGGGCGATCGATTGGACGTTTTTATGGTTCGTACGTATTATCATCGCGGTTTTGGCAAATCTTTCTTTCCATTGGCAAAGTTTGACTTCACAGCCTTGGTGGACGTTATTGGAGGTTGCAGTTTACTTCATGCTGGTTCCATATTTGACGAATGGCAGAACACTTGGAAAAAAAGCCGTACGTATCCAGCTAGTAGAAGATGGACGTCAAAAAATCTCGCTGCGTGCGTTGATCGTACGTTACAGTTATCTTTACTTCCTTTTTTATGGGTTGAGCTGGCTTACACAGTTCATGCAGCAAATTGCCGATCATACCAGCGGATTCTTGCAAGCAAGTGCGAATTTCATTTTCTTAGGTCTTTTTCTTGCACTGCTGATTTTTATTCTGAATATCGGAATCTCATTTATTTTAAGAAAAAGAGTCTTGTTTTATGAAAAGGCAAGTCATACCCATACGATCAGTACAGTAAAAAAACAATCATGATGCGTCAAGCAAAATGAACCAGACTATGGTATAATGCCAAAGTCATAAGAAACTTGAAGAGAAGAGGTGCTTGAATGCATACATTTGAACAATTCAACTTTAAATCATTTATCAATGAAGCAATTGCTGATAAAGGATTCAAACAACCAACAGAAGTCCAAGAACGACTGATACCCTTAGTTGCAAAAGGAAAAAATATCATCGGGCAGTCACAAACAGGTTCAGGAAAAACACATACATTCTTACTTCCGTTATTTGATAAAATCAATGCAGAAAAAGAAGAAGTACAAGTAGTGATTACTGCACCAAGTAGAGAGCTTGCTGCTCAAATCTACCAAGCGGCAATCCAAATCGCAAAATTTTCCGACCCTGAGATCCGTGTAACGAATTTTGTCGGAGGCACAGACAAGAAACGCCAACTTGACCGTCTAGCACATCAGCAGCCCCATGTAGTCATTGGAACACCAGGGCGTATCTTGGATATGATGAACGAACAAGCATTGAAGATCCATACAGCATTTGCTTTTGTCGTGGATGAAGCAGATATGACGTTAGATATGGGATTCTTGAGTGAAGTAGACCAAATCGCTGCCAGATTACCAGAAAAAGTCCAATTTCTTGTGTTCTCAGCAACGATCCCAGAAAAATTGCGTCCATTTATGCGTAAATATCTGGAAAATCCAATCATGGAAGAAATCAAACCAAAAGCAGTGATTTCAGAAGATATCGAAAATTGGCTGATTTCTACTAAAGGAAAAGATAAGAACAAGCTGATCCATCAATTGCTGACTGTTGGACATCCTTACTTAGCAATCGTTTTTGCCAACACGAAACAACGAGTGGATGAAATTGCTGAATATTTAAAAAAACAAGGCTTGAAAGTTGCTAAGATCCATGGCGACATCACACCGCGTGAAAGAAAGAGAGTCATGCGCCAAGTCCAAAACCTTGAATATCAATATGTCGTTGCGACAGATTTAGCTGCACGCGGAATCGATATCGAGGGCGTATCTCATGTCATCAATGCAGAGATCCCAGAAGACTTGGATTTCTTTGTCCACCGCGTCGGAAGAACTGGACGTAACGGATTGAAAGGAACAGCGATCACTTTATACGAACCAAAAGATGAGCAGGCAATCGATGCAATCGAAAAAATGGGCGTGACTTTTGAACCAAAAGAAATCAAAAAAGAAGAAATCGTTGATACGTATGACCGAAATCGCCGTGCAAAACGTGAGAAATCCAAAGATGTGTTAGATCCTACATTGATTGGGTTAGTGAAGAAGAAAAAGAAAAAAATCAAACCAGGCTACAAAAAGAAAATCGACCGTGCCATTGCAGATACCAACAAGCAAAAGCGTAAAGTCGAACGCAGACAGCAAACAAGAACAGCACGGAAAAACAAAAAGAATTCAAATTCTTAAAATACCGAGTTATCAAAAAAAGCGGGGACGATGGATGTCCCTGCTTTTTTGTTGATGTTAAGGTGGCTTTTACAATCTTTTTTCCATACTGACACACCAAATACCGTCTTCTAAATAAGGTTCTGAAATAAACTAGTTTTAATCTAACTCATAAACTCTTAAAAATATTAATACAGAATGATTCTTATGGATTGCTATTATTAATTGATAATGAATGTTTTTTAGATATTTTATCTTAATATAGTTATTTTCAATCCTGATATTTTAGGGACATATTATCACAACTCCTAAACTGAACCAAGCAGGGTTATTAGCAAATAAGAGCAAATTCGCACTCAATTATTTAGTTATATTTATTTTAGTTTAAGCTAATGATGAAAGTAAATATGTAGTCTTTATTTTGAGGAATTGCAAAGCTTTTTACTAATTTATGGCTAAGTACATTTACTTTACTCAATATAGAAAGGTAGGTGAAACAGATGATTAAACCAATGTATGAAGAGCAAAATGTAGCTACCTGTATTTGGAATGGTGGATTTGCTGCGTGGGTTCCTTTATTACCCACTTGTGGTGCAGCAATGATTGCATTATAAAAAATGTAATGGAAAGATGATTTAATAATCATTTTTCCATTCTTTTTTTGAAATATAAAGGAGAAATAATAAAGTGTTTAGAAAGGATAGAATATTATATCTTTTAAATTTTGTTGTGAGATAAATATCGCACTTTAAGTTTTTAGAATATCCAAAATAGTACGTAGTGAAGATATTATTGTAATTGTCATTAGTAGAGTTCTATTTAATACGATCTAGCTCTAAATTCAATACGTTTTACATATAACATTTAATTATGGAGGAGGAAAATATGTATCCTAGTTTACAATTTCCAAAAAAATTAATGGTTTATCCCAATGGATTCTCAGTAGCCCAAAAATTCAATAAAAGAATATTTTTGAATCAAATAAATGAAACTGCATTTGAGATTTTATCTTTATGCAATGGAGCAAACACGATAAATGACATAGCAAATAAAATGGCTGAAAAATATAGCGTTTCTTTCGTAGAGGCATTCAAAAACGTTCAAGAATTTATCGAATATTCAATTCAAATAGGTACAATCACTGTTTTAGAAGAAAGTATGTATAACGATTTACACATATTAGGTTCAAATGATTACTGGCTACCTCAAGTTATTTCAATAGAACTGACATATAAATGTCCATTATTTTGTAAACACTGCTATAGAGAGTGTTCGATGAAGAGAACTGAAACTATTAGTCTAGATGAGATTAATAAAATTGCAAATGAAATGGAAGAATACGGTATTTTTTCAGTCCAATTGACAGGCGGTGAACCATTAGCACACCCTTATTTTGAAGAAATAATAGACATTTTTGTTAAGAAAAATATTTGTGTAATAGTTCTTACTAGTGGATATTATCTTCGTGAAAATCAATTAGAAATATTTAAAAAGCATGCAGATAAGATAGGTAGTGTTCAAGTGAGTTTAGATGGACTTGAACACACTCATAATTTTATCCGCCAAAAAAGAAATTCCTATGACAGAGCCATTAATTTAACAAAGTTCTTAATAAAACAAGGTATTCAAGTTGATATCAGTACTTCAGTAATAAATCAAACTCGAGAAGAATTATATGAGTTGTCACTAAGACTTCGACAATTAGGAGTCTCTCGTCATCGTTTGAGTGTGATAGTAGAAACAGGGAGGTCCACAAAAAATAAAGTAGCAACATTTAATAGGGAGACGGTCATTAATCATTGGACTAAAGAGTTTGATAAAGAGCTAGGTTCTGACACTTTTAAAGTAATGCTGCAAGAGGGAGATCCTGCAGAAAGCAGCATTGAAGGAAACTGTGGTGCGGGATATAAGTTAATCAGAATAGATCCAGATCTGAATATACATCCTTGCGTTATGATAGATCTTCCATTAATGAATCTGAAAAAAAATACACTTTTAGATTATGCAGTAAAGTATAGTCGATTTTTTGATAATATTGAAATGCCAGGTGATAAACACTGTAGCGGATGTCCATTAGAATATAAATGCAAAGGATGTATGGCTGAAGCAATTATTAATAAATTTGAAGTTGAGTTTTGTAACTGGGATGAAAACGTTGGATCAACATTATTAAAATTATAAATACCAAATAATTATGGTGTGAACTTTAGGAAAACTTCTTAATTATACAATTTTTGATAACATGTATTTATTTTGAAAGATCTAAGGTTTTGATTTGTTCATATAAAGTTATAAACATTTTCTTGAAATTATAGCAATGCAAAATATCGAAAATGAGTATTGCTTCTTTTATTTTTTTGTGTGAATCTTCAGAACCTTTAAAAAGTAGTTCATGAACGCCGTCAAAAAAAAGTACTGCAGTTCTTTCAAATAAACAGTCTTCATTAAGTGGTATATTTTGAATCAATGTATTGATTTTAATAAGTTTTTCAAACTGAAAATGATTTAGATAAAATGTATATATGTTAACAAGAACGCGTGTTAATTCATTCCCATATTTACTTAAGTCTAAATACTGCGTGTAGTTTTTTACAATGTTTTTTAAAATTATATCTATCAAATCTGGGGAACAAACAAAAAGGCAGTTATTGAATAATATTAATTCGTAATGGTACCACTGATTTACTCTCAGAAGGTAGGTGATTAGTTCATTGGATTGTGTTAATTCAGAGGAAGGATCAATCATTTTTTGAATCAATAGATCACATAGTAGGTTTAGGTGATGGAATTTTATAATATGTTTTTTATCTTTTTGGTTACAAATCTTTTTAATCTCTTTTAACTTAATCAAGTTTCGTGATTCAAAAGAAACTTTGATTTGTTCCATCAATTCTATGTATATATCTTTGGAATAATCATTTCTTATATATTCAAACTCTTCAAAAGTAACATTTAAATTAGTAAGAAACTCGAAAAAAATTTCTGTTGAAATACTGGTTTTATTTTGTACACATCGTGTATATGTTGACTTGGCTATAACTCCAGAACATAAGCTGCTAACAGGAATACGTTTATTTTTTCTGATTTCTCCGATTGTTTCTCCCAAAGTTTTCTTCATAGAAACCTCCTTTTATTCTTATGATGAATAGAAAAATGTGGTGAACAATAAGCAAATATGCACTCTTTTATCATAATAAAAGTATAAAAGTCTAATTTAGTATTGTCAAATAAGTTTGAGGAGATGATACTAATGTTCTTTTGGCTTTTATTGCTTTTTTAATATCGAATAGTTAATGTTGTCTGTTTTATTTTCATAAAAGTGATGATGGGGAGGACCTCTATATGGTTTTTGTTTAGTAGATATACCAAAAGAGGTCCCCTTTTATTACGGAATTAGAGCTTGTAGAGGCTTTGTTTTTTTTAATATAATTAAATTACTTAAATTAAAGTAGCAACCATGAATCCAATTAGATATTTTGTATTAAATGAACTCTATAAAATAAGAATAGTATTTGAGCGTGACTTTTATTGCATAGATATATTAAATTATGGATGTGAAGATGATGGGAAAAATTTTTTCAGAGACTAGTATAATTTGTATAAAACATGTTACAAGGGATAAGTTTGAAACAAATTCTTTTATTTCTGGTGGGAAAAGGATGGAACATACGAATTCTGCTTTTTTGTCTAGCTATTTGAATTCAGATTTTTTGGAAGTTAAAAAAAATAGCCAAACGAATACTTCTAATGAACTAGCATCTATTATTTTGAAATTTCAAGAAAAAATTAGAGAATATCCATTTGAGGTAGAGCTGTATATTTATACTAAATCAGGTTTTGTTGAAATTATGAATGGCAATGTTACGTGTGATGATGAGAGAATTGTAAAATATGTCAGACTTATAGTAAAAAGCGATGTTAGGGTTTTTTATGAAGACTTGAACTATGAATGGTTATTCTCTGAGGGACTAGACGACATAGTAAATAAAAGAATTGAAGAATTGATAGCAATCAATAAATTAGAACAAGTAACCATTAGTACTCCATGTCCAGTTATCTTTTCTCCAGGGACTGGAGGATATTTGATTCATGAAGTTATTGGTCATATGTTAGAACTCGATAATCTATCCAATACGAACAAAGAGGTTTTTGATAGATTATCTATAAACAGCACGGTGTCTTTAAACTTGTTAAATGTAACTGATAGTGTGTCTGGATTTGAAACACTTGTTGGATTGAATAAAATTGATGACGAAGGAAATAAATTGAATACTAAACGATTGATCAAAGATGGAAAAATTAAGGGCATTATTGATAGAGTAGGGTGTTCAAGAAGATCTGATTTTAAGCTAGAGAGTATGCCCAGAATGAGAGCGACTATGGTTCATAACGGTCTAGATCTGAAATTTGTTGAGATGGTTGGTCTATATCCAAAAGCAGTAGTTATCGATCAAATAATGGGTGGTGGAGTAGATATAAAAACTGGAAATTATCAATTAATATCTAATGGCAGGTTTTTTGAAAAAGGAGCTGCTGTAAGTAGAGTAGAAAATTTAATTATATGTGGAAATTCTATTAAAACTTTAGAGGATTTAGAATATATAGGTAACGATCTAAGGCACCAGCACTCTTATTGTATAAAAAAAAATCAACTGATAGATATTGTGGTAGGTTCCCCTACTATAAGTTTTCGATTTATGGAAATGAGGGGATACTAGTGAAAAAAAATATATTAAAAATTCTAAATATGATAGCAAATAAAAAAGAATATGCGTATGCTATAGTAGTAGAAACTAAAAATAAGGAAATCATTGGTTTAGAAAACAAAATAAAAAGTAATATGTACTTTCTTTTTTTAGCAACTGTGAAAGAAAATGAAATAAAATTTTTGAAAACAGTATTTGATACCTCTGTAAATTCAGATCTTTATGTAGAACTATTTGATCAATATCATGGAAGAAAAAAATTTTTTGATAATGATACTAACTTTTGTAACTATAGAAGTTTTCAAAATGCTTTTTCGGTTGTTGTACCTGAATTCAACTATATAAAAGATTTCGAGAAAATTTATAAAGATGAGTTGTCGTCCCTTAAATCAAATGGTCAATTCAATATCCTTGAAAATAATTTAGTTATAAGTACCCAAAAGTATAGTTATTTCAATAATACTGGGCAAACTTCTACGTATAAAATTTCTAAAATAAATTATAGAATACTTTATATGTTTAATAATATGCTGCCTTTAGAACGAGAGTGTTTTTTTATAAATGAATCTGATTTAATTGAAAAAAAAGAGATAACCAATGATTATCCAGATAGTTTAACGAATATAAAATTACAGGGAAAAGTTTCTTTATCAGCTAAAGCCATCTATCAACTTATGATGCAAATTTTAAATTTATTACCTGTAAAAGATGTGAGTAAGCAGAATTTTTTAACTGATCATGTGAACAAAAAAATTTTTTCGGAAACTCTATCTATATTTGATTTGCCATCATTTAATGATAGTAGAAATAAATATTATTTTGATTTCAGTGGGAAAATGTTAAAGAAAAAAACACTGATAGCAAAAGGGGAAATTAAAGAAATTGAGAACTATGAATTTGTAACAACAGATTTATCACTTGATAGTACAGAAAATTTTACAAATATTTTGATTCATATTTCTGATTTTGTTAATGATGAAGTCGATTGGTACCTTAAAGAATTTTCATTTAATACGATTTTAAATCCTCAAACAGGTGATGTATCCGGAATTGTTTACGCTTACAAAAGCGGTGATTCAAAAAACGAAATACATGCAATAGCTGTAAATTTTTCTATTATGGAAATGTTAAAAAAAGTAACTAAGAATGATGAGGTTCTTCACAACTACAAAAATTTGTGGAGTAACACATTAACCGTTTACTTGTAACAATTAGATGAAATTATATCCTAGTGACCCTCACAATATAAACTTAGCTTTACAGATGGTTTATTTAAGCAGTTAGATAATCGAAATTTCTATTGGAAATCAGAGAGGAGGAATATAAGTTGGGAATTGAAATAAGGAATCTCAGATTTGGTTATTCTAGTAATTCTAATGTACTGGAAGATTTAAACTTATCCTTTAATGCAGGAGAAATTTGGGGGATTTTAGGGCATAACGGAGCTGGTAAAACAACACTTGCTAGGTTACTAATGGGAGTATTACCCGCGCAAGGAGGAAGTATTTCTTATAATGAAATGTATGAACGTGTTTCCTACCTGCCTGAAACTAATGGTATCTATGAAAAACTGAGTTGTATAGATAATTTGATTTTTAGAGGAGAATTAGCTGGGCTATCCCCGAAAAATTGTAGAGATCGGGCAGAAGAACTTTTAGAATTGCTGGGACTTAAAAACAAACGAAATGAACGTGCAGCATTTTTATCACAAGGATTGAAAAAAAGATTAGGTTTAGCTTGTACGATAATGAACCCCAGTAATTTGTTAATACTAGATGAACCCACTAACGGACTTGATCCGGAAAGTCTTGAAGTTATAAAAAAAATAATTAGTAGTTTGAATGACGAGAACCGGATTATTTTGATGAACTGTCACGATCTGCCTACAGTGCAAGAAACTTGTACCAATGTTGCCATTATTCAGAATGGCAAGTGTATATACTCAGGTGAAAGATCAAATGCTCCATTGAATGAAATTTATATGAATATTACGAGGGAGGGCAGCAATGAATAATCTGTTCTATATATATGTTGTGGCTAAAAAGGAGTTTAGAGAAATAAAAAATTCATTAATGAAATTACTAATTGTTTTTTTATTACCTCTAATGTCAATAGGGTTAATCGGTTTTCAGGGGGGATCTGGAGGAGTACTAAGTTCTGAATTAAATATCCTTTCAGTTCTAATTTTTGCTGGTATTTTTAGTGCTATATTGTTAAAAGATTCCTTAACAAGAGAAAAAAATCAACGGACTTTAGAAGTGCTGTTATCTTCAAAAATAAATATGAAATACATAATTATAGGGAAAATTGTACCGGTATTACTTATAGCAATTTTTTTTCAAGTAATAGAAATTGGTTTTATGTATGGCATTTTGCTGTACAAAGGAAGTGACTTAGTTTCTGTTTTTACTATACAAAGCATATTATTGATGCCAGTTATTTACTATATAATGGACATAATCGTATTGATAATCACGGTCATCATTAACGACGATAAAGTGAGCGATATCATTGGGATGTTAGGTGCTATGCTGGCGGGAGCAACACTATTATACTTAGCTGATTTTGTGGAGGCATTGACTTTCTGGAATATGTTTAGTTTTATTTGTTTCGCGTACGTTTTAATATGTATTCTTCTTACTTATATTTGTGAACGGATACTTATTAAATCCATGTTGTTTATAAAAGCGTAATATGAGAATTGAAAGTAAAGATAACGAATTGCATAATTGTCTGTTTTTCAGCAATCCAAAGCGAGCTTTTTTTCTCTGCTGCCACATCTTCCAAAAATGAGGAACAACTTCAGAACAGATATTGACACCGGAAACCAGAATGCGTATACTAATGAAGTACAAAAGGCCATGGTTTGATCCCCATGTTTTACAGAAAGTTCTTTCGAGGCTGAAAAAAGAACACTCATCGGTCAAATCGCTCCCTATTTGTTTTTTGGCAGAAATGCCAACGCATCTCAGCGTTATCGAGTTGAAGAGGTAATGATCGAACATCATTGCAACCAAGGTGGTACCGCGAGTTTTCGTCCTTGGCTGCAAGGGTGTTTTTTTTATTTTAGAAGGAAAAGAAAGAGGGTAAACAAATGAAAGAATTATCAAGTGCACAAGTCCGCCAGATGTTTCTAGATTTTTTCAAGTCAAAAGGACATTCTGTGGAACCCAGTGCTTCATTAGTACCTGTAAATGACCCAACATTGTTATGGATCAATTCAGGTGTGGCAACATTGAAAAAATATTTTGACGGATCAGTTGTTCCAGAAAATCCGCGTATCACAAACGCCCAAAAATCGATTCGTACAAACGATATTGAAAATGTCGGCAAAACAGCACGTCACCATACGATGTTTGAAATGCTTGGAAACTTCTCAATCGGTGATTACTTCAAAAAAGAAGCAATCCACTGGGCATGGGAATTTTTGACATCTCCAGAATGGATGGCTTTTGACCCAGAAAAATTATATGTGACAGTTTATCCAAAAGATACTGAAGCAAAACGTATCTGGCGTGAGGAAGTTGGTTTGCCAGAAGACCATATCGTCGAAATCGAAGACAACTTTTGGGATATTGGTGCTGGACCAAGCGGACCGGATACAGAGATTTTTTACGACCGCGGCGAAGCGTATAATGATTTAGCAGAGGATGATCCTGAAAATTATCCTGGTGGTGAAAATGAACGTTATCTAGAAATCTGGAACCTTGTTTTCTCTGAATTCAACCACAAACCAGATGATACATTTGAACCATTACCGCATAAAAACATTGATACGGGCATGGGCTTAGAACGAATGGTTTCTATCGTCCAAGATGCACCAACAAACTTCGAGACAGACTTATTCTTACCAATTATTCGCGAAGTAGAAAAAATGAGCGGACAAGTCAAATATGGCGAAACACCATTGACAGATATCTCTTATAAGGTAATTGCCGATCATATTCGCGCATTGGCATTTGCTATCGGAGACGACGCATTACCTTCAAATGAAGGACGCGGCTATGTCTTGCGCCGTTTGCTTCGTCGTGCAGTAATGCATGGTAAGAAGTTAGGCATCAATCAAGCATTCTTATACAAATTAGTACCAGTAGTCGGCAACATCATGGTCAGCTACTATCCAGAAGTCTTGCAACAAAAAGAATTTATCGAAAAAGTCGTACGTACAGAAGAAGAGCGTTTCCATGAAACAATCAACGAAGGTCTTGATATCTTGACACAAGTGATTGCAGACGTGAAAGAAAAAAATGAAACCACACTTGCTGGAAAAGACATTTTCAAACTTTATGATACGTACGGATTCCCAGTTGAATTGACAGAAGAAGTCGCTGAAGATGAAGGATTGACAGTGGACCACGAAGGATTCGAAAAAGAAATGGAAGCACAACGAACACGTGCCCGTTCCGCTCGAAGCACGGAGAAATCTATGGGTGTCCAATCTGCTTTACTTACAGATATCAAAGTTGAAAGCACATTTGTCGGCTATGAAAAAGAAGAATGTGACAGCGAATTACTTGTAATCGTCCAAAACGATAACGTATTGAGCGAAGTAACAGAAGGACAAGCACAACTATTCTTCAAAGAAACACCTTTCTATGCAGAAATGGGTGGACAAGTAGCTGATCAAGGATGGATTCTGGACGAAAACCAAGAAATCATCGCAGAAATCAACAATGTACAAAAAGCGCCAAATGGACAATTCATGCATTTTGCTGAAATTCGTCAAGAAATGAAAGAAGGCGCAGTATACCATCTTGTGATCGACAAACGTATGCGTAATCGAATCATCAAAAACCATACAGCGACTCACTTGCTGCACAAAGCACTGAAAGAAGTACTAGGCGAACATGCAAACCAAGCGGGATCATTAGTTGCTCCTGGACACTTGCGTTTCGACTTCACTCATTTTGGTCAAATCACAGCAGATGAATTGGCACAAATGGAACGTATCGTGAATGAAAAAATCTGGGAAGCTATCCCAGTCGTAACAGTTGAAACAGACATCGACACAGCGAAAAACATGGGTGCGATGGCATTGTTCGGTGAAAAATACGGAAAAGAAGTCCGTGTGGTAAACATTGGCGACTGGTCAATCGAACTTTGCGGTGGGACACATGTTGCAAATACAGAAAACATCGGTATCTTCAAAATCGTTTCTGAATCAGGAATCGGTGCTGGTGTAAGACGTATCGAAGCTGTAACAAGCAAAGAAGCTTACGAATTACTGGAACAAGAAGAAAAACAATTAAAAGAAGTAGCAGCAATCGTGAAATCACCTCAATTAAAAGAAGTTGCAGCTAAAACAGAACAAGTGCAGCAGCAATTAAGAGAAGCACTGAAAGAAAATGAACGCTTGGCAAGCAAATTAGCGAACCAGCAAGCGGGCGATATCTTCAAAGATCCTGAAACAATCAACGGAAAAACAATCGTTGCTGCCCAAGTACGCGTAAAAGATATGAATCAATTACGTCAACTAGCAGATCAATGGAAACAAAAAGCTGTTTCGGATATTCTTGTTCTTGCAAATGAACAAGAAGGTAAAGTAAGCTTGTTAGCAGCTATGACAGCATCCGCGAACGAAGCAGGATTAAAAGCGGGCGACTTGATCAAAGCAATCGCACCAAAAGTAGGCGGAGGCGGAGGCGGACGTCCAGATATGGCGCAAGCCGGGGGCAAAAACCCAGCTGGAATCCCAGACGCATTAGCTGAAGCGAAAAAATGGGTCGAAGCAAACAGCTAACCCGCGCTTATTCGTAAAATAAGATAAAAGGTAGAGAAGGCTGGTCATCTCATGCACCAGCCTCTTTCCTATCTATTTGCGATAAAAACGAATCAATTGACAAATTTTTTCAATTATTATCTGATAAGGATAGGAGGTGGAGGAAAATGAACAGCAGAAACAAAACATTTCGTTTGGTTCTTCGAGCAGTCTTATTGGCAATCATCATCGTTCAGACAATGGTCCCTTGGCTAGGATTTATTCCTCTTGGTTTTATTAGTTTGACGATCATCCATATCACAGTTATTGTAGCTGCAGTTGTTTTGGGTGTAAAAGACGGGATGCTGATTGGGTTGTTTTGGGGGATTGCTACCATGATCCGAGCGTACGCTATGCCGACGACACCGTTTGATACATTGGTTTTTACAAATCCAATCATTTCGGTCGTTCCTCGAGTACTGGTTGGCTTAGTAGCTGGTGCGGTTTTTTATTGGCTTTATAAAAAAAATCATTCAATCGTTATTAGTTCAGTTGTGGCAGCAGTTTTAGGTTCCTTAACAAATACGATTCTTGTTTTAGGTTTTATGGGGATTTTTTATACGAATGCAACTGCCGCAGCTTATGGTGTAGATGCTTCTCTGTTAATGAAAACATTAGCAGGTATCGCAGCAATCAACGGTATCCCAGAAGCAATCGGCGCAGCAATCATTACTCCTTTGCTGGCAAAAGCGCTGTTTGCGGCGACACCATTAAAACCAGAATAAAAAGATTTTTAAAAGACTGCTGGTGTAGCAGGCAACTGTACGCCAGCAGATTTTCCATGAAAAATAAACACAGAGGTGAAGCATGCAGCACGAGAAAAAAGATTCACGAGATCGAGCAAAGAAGGGGATTTTAGCTGGTATTTTAGGATTGGTTTCAAATGCGGTCTTATTTGCGGCAAAACTGATGATTGGTCTGCTTTCAGGAAGTGTCTCCATCATGGCAGATGCTATCAATAGTTTGTCAGATACAGCTTCTTCAGCTTTGACATTAGTTGGATTCAAGATAGCGGCAAAGCCAGCAGATCAGGAGCATCCATATGGTCATGAACGTTTTGAATATATCAGCGGCTTGTTTGTTTCAATCATTATTTCGTATGTCGGTTTTCAATTTTTAGAAAAATCTTTTTTAAAAATCTTGAATCCAGAAAATATCCGTCTCTCACCAGTGGTATTTTTTGTTTTGGTCTTTTCGATCGTTTTAAAAGCTTTTCAAGGAAGAATGTATCAAAGGATCGCCAAATCGATTGGTTCTGAAACGTTGAAAGCAACGGCACAAGATAGTTATAATGATGTGTTTACAACGCTGACTGTTTTGATTTCAGCTGGGATCGAACGTTTATGGGGCTGGCGGATCGATGGTTATATCGGTTTTGTTTTGGCGATTTATATTTTATACAGCGGTTTGATGATGCTGAAGGATTTTGTTTATGAATTATTAGGAAGCCGACCAACTGTGCAAGAGATCAAAGCAATGGAGCACCATTTAGATGTTTCTAAGGATATCTTGGGATACCATGATCTGCTGGTACACAATTACGGACCTAGTAAGACATTTGCTTCTGTGCACATCGAAGTCGATGATCGTTTGGATTTGAATCACGCACACAAAATCATTGACCAAATAGAAAAAGACTTTTTAAAGTCTTTGGATGTCGATTTAGTTTGCCATATCGACCCAGTAGCAGTAAACAATGAAGAGTATCGAAAGGTTTACAGCAAGCTTAAAGAAATCGTTGCAGCGACAGCAGAAGGATTGACGATTCATGATCTTAGAATCATTCACCGTGATTTGCTGCAATTCGATGTCGTTGTTCCAGAAAAATGTGCCTTCAACGATCAAGAATTATTGCGGATTTTGCGGGCGCAAATCGAAGCTAAAATCGGAGCATATCAGTTAGATGTCACATTCGACCATAATTACTTGCTTTAAAAAGCGATTATGGCCGAATGTCTTTATTTTTTCTCTGTTTGGCGTTTGGCTAATGCTTGGCGAGCTAGATTATCTGCACCTTTGTTCTTGCTTTCTGGTATCCACTGCAAAATCAGCATCGAAAAATCAGGGAGCAAAGCAGTGATTTTTTCGAAATAAGGCAAAAAAAGTTCATTTGCTGTGTAGTTTTTATCAATTGCAGATACTAAGACTTTACTGTCTGAGTAGCAGAGAATCGTTTCTTTTTCTAACTTTTTTTCTTTTAATAATTTTAAAGTTTTTAAAAAGACTTCGAACTCGGCTTGATGGTTGCTTCCGTCAGAAAGGGGGATGGCAATCTGTTCGTGCCGATCCTGACCTAAAAGAACGATTCCGCCGCCGCTAGGTCCAGGGTTGCCTTTTGTGGAAGCATCAATGTATACTCGTATCATAAGTTCTCCTTTTTCAATAGTTGTGCTATGATTATATCATTAGAATTCAATATGAGGTTAAATGGATGAAAAAAACGATTCGCTGGCAGCCAGAACCGGCGCAACTTATTATTTATTGGTCTTTTACATTTATCATCTTATTCGCTAGTTTGATTATGGCGTTAGAAAATACCAGACCTTATTGGGGAAGCAATTTGGTATTGGGGGCGTTCTTTTTTCTATTTTTGATTGGGTCGAGAAGAGGCGGGCGTTTTACAGCAGAAGGATTGAAAATCTACAGGCTCTTTTTTTGGAAAGACCGCTTTTTTCCTTTTGAAACAATTGAAAAACTTGTATTCAGCAACAAACAGCTGAAAATCTTTGTTGCAGGTGAAACGACACCCCAAGTCTATGTCCCGATCTGGCGAAAGAAAACAAAAGAAAAAATGATTGGTGAACTGCGAGCATCTGCATATGCGGACAAAATCAAATGTCTTTCTGAAAAAACAGATGCTTAAGGGCAAAACAAAAACAGATTGAAAAGGAGGGTCTCCTTCGCAATCTGTTTTTTTATAGTTTTTTTACATGAGCCGCTTGTGTTCCACGATTTCCCTCGATGACGTCGAATTCAACGGATTGGTTTTCTTCCAATGTTTTAAAGCCTTCTTCTTCTATTGCAGTAAAGTGAACGAAGATTTCTTCTGTGTCGTCATAATTGATGAAACCATATCCTTTTTTATTATCGAACCATTTCACTGTTCCTTGCGCCAAAACACTCACGACCTTTCTAAAGTCTGATGATAGCCTTTATTATAAAGAGTATTGTTCCCAACGTCAAATAAATAAAAAACAAGTAAATTCTTCTTTTCTTCATCGGAAAAAAATGTATAATGGATATATCTTAACAAAAAACGAAATAGATCTTAAAAAGTTCGTATAAAGGGGCGTTTTGATGAAAAGCGATCTGCAAATCTCACAAGAAACAAAATTAAAACCGATTATTGATATCGCGGAAAAAATCGGGCTAAAAGAAGAAGACTTAGAGCTTTACGGAAAGTATAAAGCAAAAATCGATTTTTCTGCAATCAAAGAACTTGAAAACCATCCGAGAGGCAAACTGATTTTAGTAACATCGATCAATCCAACACCCGCAGGAGAAGGCAAATCCACTGTAACAGTTGGTTTAGGAGATGCTTTAAATAAATTGTCTAAAAAAGCCAGTATCGCTTTAAGAGAACCTTCGATGGGACCTGTAATGGGGATCAAAGGCGGAGCAGCTGGCGGAGGTTATGCGCAAGTACTGCCGATGGAAGACATCAACTTGCATTTTACAGGTGATATGCACGCTATCACAACGGCAAATAATGCATTATCGGCTTTTTTAGATAACCATATCCATCAAGGAAACGAGCTTGGGATCGACAGCCGCAGAGTGATTTGGAAACGTGTGGTTGACTTGAATGACCGCGAATTGCGTCAAGTGATCGTGGGTCTAGGCGGACCAATCCAAGGTGTACCGCGTGAAGACGGCTTCGATATCACAGTAGCAAGCGAAATTATGGCGATTTTATGTCTGGCTTCTGATATCGATGATTTGAAGCAGCGTTTGGCAAGAATCGTCATAGGATATACGTACGATAGAGAACCTGTGACAGCAGGTGATCTGAAAGTCGAAGGGGCCTTGGCAATGTTGTTGAAAGATGCACTTAAGCCCAACTTAGTCCAAACGATCTTCGAAACACCAGCGTTTATCCACGGCGGTCCTTTTGCAAATATCGCTCATGGCTGCAACAGTATCTTAGCGACGAAAACAGCACTGAAATTAAGTGAATATGTCGTTACGGAAGCAGGATTTGGCGCTGACTTAGGCGGAGAAAAATTCTTAGACATCAAAGTGCCTAATTTGGAACAAGCACCCGATGCTATCGTCATCGTTGCGACAATCCGTGCATTAAAAATGCACGGCGGTTTAGACAAGACACAACTAGATACTGAAAATGTCAAAGCGTTGGAAGACGGCTTTGTGAACTTGAAAAAACACATTGAAAATATGCAAAGATATCAAATTCCTGTAGCTGTGGCAATCAATGAATTCGTGACGGACACAGAAAATGAAATGATGCTTCTTGAAGAGCTTTGTGACGCTTTAGGTGTTCCTGCAAGAAGAACAAGTGTCTGGCAGAATGGACCAGAAGGCGGGATCGATCTGGCAAAAGCAGTGATCGACTTGGTAGACAACCAAACAGCTGATTATCAGCCGCTTTATTCATCGGAACAAACAATCAAAGAAAAAGCTGCAGCAATCGTTCAAACGATCTATGGCGGAAAAGAAGTGATTTTCAGCAAAAAAGCAGAGACACAAATCCGCCAATTCGAGAAATACGGCTGGGACAAATTGCCGATTTGTATGGCGAAAACCCAATATTCATTTTCAGATGATCCTTCATTATTAGGCGCGCCAAGCGGTTTTTCTGTAACGATTCGTGAGTTTGTGCCAAAACTCGGTGCTGGCTTCCTTGTTGCACTGACAGGCGATGTGATGACGATGCCTGGTTTGCCGAAAAAACCGGCTGCATTGAACATGGATGTAACAAATGATGGAGAAGTATCCGGTTTGTTCTAAAAAATAACTGCTATTTCTATAATCCCGGCAAGAAGACATGCGCAGCTGTCTTTTTGCCGGGATTTTTTTGTTCTTCATCTGGAAAAATTATTGATTTAAAAAATAATGTTTAATTTGTATATACATGCTATACTGGATTGGAAAGCGTTTTCTGATGTGTTTTAAATAATAATGAACTGGAGTGTCTAACATGGAGAAAAACCCGTATAACATCAAGCTAGTAGCAGTAGATATGGATGGCACATTTGCACGAACGGATTACACATATGACCGTCCAAGATTTAAGGCAGCTTTATCTCGAATGAATGAGGCAGGCTGTCGATTTGTCGTAGCTAGCGGGAATCAATATTATCAACTGCGTTCGCTTTTTCCTGGTTATCATCATGAACTGAGTTTTGTGGCGGAAAACGGCGCTTTGGTAAAAGACAAAGAAGACATTCTTTTTTCAGCAGATATTTCTCAAGAGGCAATCACAGCAACGCTTGAGCTTCTGAAAGAACATCCTGAAGTGAAAAATGTCATGTGTGGTTTGGAAAGTGCCTATTGTGAACGAGGAACGGTAAGCGATGCGTTTTTCAAATTGACGAACAAATATTATCATAAATTGAAATGGGTTGATGATTTTTCGCAGGTAGAAGATAAGATTTTAAAATTTGCGCCAACTGTTCCAGTAGAAAAAACAGAAATGTATTGCGATTTATTTCGTGAAAAACTAGATGGTTTCCTTGTACCAACAGGAAGCGGTCATGGTTCAGTCGATTTGATCGTTCCAAATTGTCATAAAGCATCTGGATTAGAACGATTAGTCCAGCGTTGGGGAATCACGCCTGAACAGTGTGTGTCTTTTGGTGACGGCGGAAATGACCTTGAGATGTTAGCTTATTGCGGCAGAGGCTATGCAATGGAGAATGCGCCAGACAATGTAAAAGAAGCAGCAGATTATGTTTGTCCATCAAATGATGAGGACGGTGTACTAGTTACGCTGGATCAGCTGTTTCCAATAAATTGACAAAAAATCAATAGAAACAAAAGAAAGCAGGGAAGCAAGGATGAATATGGATTATATCATCGATTTTCATATAGAGGCAGATCGTCAAAGTCCAGGGAGTAATCAAGAGACATTGAACGCATTAAAAAGCGTCCCTAATTGGCGTGAAAAGAAAAGTATACTTGATGTTGGCAGCGGAACAGGTGCTCAAACGCTGGTATTGGCTGAAAATACTGCAGCAAAAGTTACAGCAGTTGATTTGCTGCAGCCATTTTTAGATAAGCTGCTCTCTCGGGCTGCGGATGCAGGAGTAGGCGAACGTGTATCAGTACGTAATTTGTCAATGGATGCCTTGGATTTTCCGCCTGAAAGTTTTGATCTTATTTGGTCAGAAGGAAGTATCTATACGATTGGTTTTGAAAAAGGGCTGAAGTATTGGAAACATTTTTTATCAGAAGAGGGGTATTTAGTTGTTTCAGATCTTTGTTGGCTGACAGAGGCGCGCCCAAAAGAGATCGAACATTATTGGAAGGAAAATTATCCTGACATAACAACGATCAACCAGCGTTTGGAAACCAGCGAATTAGGCGGTTATAAGGTTTTAGATCATTTCATCATGTCCGAATCTTCTTGGAAAGAGAACTACTATGATGAGATTCGAAAACGCTCACTTTTATTTGCACAAAAATACCCAGATAATCCCGAAGTCCAGGAAATGTTGAAAATGGGCATTGCTGAAGCAGATACTTATGACACATACAGTTCGTACTATAGTTATGTTTTCTTTATCCTTGAACCAATCCATTGATGGAAACGTCTTTCTGAAACCAGTGAATACCATATGATATGATCCCAGCAAGAAGTCTGCTTTTGCGGCCTGTCTTTTTGTCGGGATTTTTTCAGCTGCTTTGGTTAGAATCTCTTTTTATTGGTTGTGTTTTATTCTATACTAAAGGATAATAGGAGGGGCAAATATGAAGATTCGATTTACGAGACAAACGGGTTTTTATGGGATGGGAAGTCCGATTCAACTGCTGATCAATGGCAAACCAGCTTTTTGGTTGAATAATGACCAGTCGAAAGAAGTTGAGGTAGAGGAGCATTTTACTGTCCAAGCAAAATTTTACCTTTTAAAAAGTCCGGTTTATCACATAGAAAAACCAAAAACAGCGTATCTAATAACAATGAACCCAAAAGTGCTTCGGATCTATCTGCTGTTTTTTCTGATGTTTTTGCCTATATTTATAAGAAATATTGTGATAAGTTTGCTTTTGCTGATCCTTTTTTTCTTTTTTCTGTTTCGCGGACTCAAACAAGCTTATTTGATCAAGGAGGACCCCAATGAAAAATTATGAGATTTTTTTAAGCAGCTTCAATCGTATCGAAAAATGGATGCGGGAAGAAATGGGCAACACCCGCAATATGGGCTTTACAGAACTTGTTCGGCGATTAGCAAGAAAAAAACAGCTGATGGTCGCACAAAATGAAGAAGACTTGCTGCAGATGGCTCAGCTCCGCAATGCAATCGTCCACGAAAGGATCTCAGAAGATTTTGTGATTGCTGAACCAAATGATTGGGCAGTCCAGCGTATCCAGCAAATCGAAACAGACTTGATCCGACCAGAGAAAGTGCTGCCGCGTTTTGCGAAACATGTCACAGGATTTGAGAAAAATATCCCATTGCTGACTTTCTTGGATATCGTGGCGGATAAACGCTATTCGCAATTTCCTTTATATGACAAAGGCAGATTTGAAGCGCTGATCACGTTGCGCGCCATTGGTTTTTGGCTGGCGAAAGAAAGCCAAAAAGGGAAAATCAGTTTAGAAAATCGGACAGCAAAAGAATTGATCATCAAGGACGGCAAAGAAACGAATTATCATTTTGTATCGGCAAGTACATATGTATTTGAAGTCGAAAGAATGTTCCATGAGCAAGCAACATTGGAGGCAGTCCTGATCACAGATGACGGCAATCCAAACGGCAACCTGCGAGGAATCATTCGTCCAAGAGATATCTATACTAAATAAAGAAAAGAGATGAAGAGAGTTTGTTGATTTATTTGATAATAAGTGCAGTGATCGTTGGTCTTGACCAATGGGTGAAATGGGAGATCGTTGAACGGTTCGCACTAGGTGAAACAAAAGAAGTCATTCCGAATATCCTGTCGCTGACCCATATTCGAAATACGGGTGCAGCTTGGAGTATTTTAGAAGGCAAGATGTGGTTTTTTATCCCTATCACGATCATTGCAGCAGCAGTCATTTTGTATATGATGTATAAATACCGCAAAGATGGAAGCAAATGGCTGATGGTTGGGCTTAGTTTGATTTTAGCCGGCGCCATCGGGAATTTTATCGACCGAGTACGTTTTGGTCATGTCGTGGATATGTTTCAGACGGACTTTATCAACTTTCCTATCTTCAATGTCGCTGATACTTCTTTGGTGATCGGTGTCATTTGTGCCATGATTTATATTATTTTAGATGAAAAGGAATCAAAGAAAAAATGAATGAATTAACTACAGTGATCCAAGAAGAAACAGGACGGATCGACAAAGTCTTGACGGAGATTTTTTCTGAACACAGCCGCTCTCAAATCCAGCAATGGATCAAAGAAGAAGCCGTTTTTGTTAATGGAAATGTTGTGAAATCAAACTATAAAGTCAAAAAGGGCGACCAAATAAGAATCGAGATCCCTGAAGCAGAAACGCTAGACGTAGTTGCAGAAGATCTGCCATTAGAAATCGTCTATGAAGATCAAGATGTTGCTGTTATCAACAAGCCTCAAGGTATGGTCGTTCATCCTTCTGCTGGGCATGCCCACGGTACACTTGTCAATGCATTGATGTACCATATCAAAGATCTTTCTACGATCAATGGGGTGATTCGACCAGGAATCGTTCATCGTATCGATAAAGATACATCAGGACTTTTGATGGTTGCGAAAAATGATCATGCCCATGAAGCATTAGCCAAACAGTTGAAAGACAAAACTTCTTTAAGACGATATGTTGCGTTAGTCCATGGCGAGATTTCTCACGAAAAAGGTGAGATCAATGCACCGATCGGCCGTTCAAAAGTCAATCGTAAAATGCAGTCTGTCAGAGAAGATGGGAAACCAGCCGTGACACATTTTACTGTCTTAGAACGATTTGAAGGCTTTACATTGGTGGAATTACAGCTGGAAACAGGAAGAACCCATCAAATCAGAGTCCATATGCAGTATATTGGTTATCCGCTGGCGGGCGATCCTGTCTACGGTCCAAAGAAAACATTGAAGGGGCATGGACAATTCCTGCATGCAAAAATGTTAGGTTTTACCCATCCAACCACGCAACAGCAAATGGTCTTTGAAGCACCGCTGCCAGAGATCTTCGAAAAAACTTTGGATAAATTGCGAAAAAGTCATTGATTTTTAAAACAGAGAGCGGTATAGTTATATCAATGAAAACTTAATATGTTCCTTTAAGTTTAGTCCCGTGAGGCTAAGAAGGTCGCGAGTAAGTAGTTGTATGGTGCGCTGTACAAAGATTTACTCTTCAGAAGCATAGCTGCAAGCATAAGTATAAGCACAGCTATATCCAATTACTGAATCCAACCTCTTGTCCTCGATAGGGCAAGAGGTTTTTTTGTGTAGAAAATGGAGGGAAAACAATGAGTACAAAAGAAGTGGTGGATCAAATGACAATGAAACGAGCATTGACACGTATCACCTATGAAATCATCGAAAGAAACCATGGAATCAAAGATATCGTTTTAGTAGGGATCAAACGCAGAGGGATCTATATTGCTGCTCGAATCGCTGAACGTTTGAAACAATTAGAAGATGTTGAAGTACCGGTTGGCGAATTAGACATCACACTTTACCGAGACGACATGAAAAAAAATAATGAAGAACCAGAGCTTCACTCTTCTGATATTCCAACAGATTTAGAAGGAAAAGAAGTTATTTTGATCGACGACGTTCTCTTCACGGGACGAACGATCCGCGCCGCAATGGACGCAGTGATGGACTTTGGCCGACCAAGAAAAATCTCGCTGGCTGTACTCGTCGACAGAGGACACAGAGAACTGCCGATCCGTGCTGATTATGTCGGAAAGAACATTCCTACAGCGAAAGCAGAAGAAATCATCGTAGAAGTCGAAGAATTAGACGGACAAGATCGTATTTTGATCAAAAATGAAGGATAGAGGAAGAGAAGATATGTCAGAGAAAAAATTTCGCAATAACGATGTCGTATTAGACATTCATGACCGCCCGTCTGTAGGGCAATGGATTGGATTAAGCATCCAGCATTTGTTTACCATGTTTGGTGCAACAGTTCTTGTACCGATCTTAGTAGGAATCAACCCAGGAATCGCATTAGTCAGTTCAGGATTAGGAACATTAGTTTACCTGATGACGACAAAAGGAAAAATCCCTGCTTATCTGGGAAGCAGTTTTGCTTTCATCGCAGCCATGCAGCTTTTGATGAAAACAGACGGTTACCCGGCAATCGCGCAAGGAGCCATGACAACAGGACTTGTCTACTTGATCGTTGCCTTGATAATCAAAAAAATCGGATCTGCTTGGCTCGATAAAATCTTGCCGCCAATCGTCGTTGGACCAGTTATCATGGTTATCGGATTGGGCTTAGCAGCAAACGCCGCTTCAAACGCAATGTATAACAATAATGTTTATGATTTCAAATATATCGCAGTTGCACTTATTACGTTAGGATTAACGATTTTCTTCAACATGTGGCTTAAAGGATTTTTAGGACTGCTTCCGATTTTGCTGGGAATCATCTGCGGGTACATCGTCGCATTACTGTTCGGCATTGTCGACACACAGCCGATTGCTGACGCCGCTTGGTTTGCAGTACCAAATTTCGAAGTACCTTTCATCCAATATCAGCCAAAACTTTACATCGGAGCAATCGCAACGATGGCACCGATCGCATTCGTAACAATGACAGAACACATCGGCCATCTAATGGTCTTGAACAAATTGACAAAACGCAACTTTTTCGAAGATCCTGGTTTGCATAAAACATTGACAGGTGACGGACTGGCTCAAATCGTTGCTGGTTTTGTCGGCGGTCCTCCAGTAACAAGTTATGGAGAAAACATTGGTGTTTTGGCTATCACAAGAGTCCACAGTGTCTTCGTTATCGGCGGTGCAGCAGTTTTCGCAGTCGTCCTAGGCTTTGTCGGTAAATTGAGCGCATTGATCTTAAGTATCCCTGGACCAGTTATCTCAGGTATCAGCTTTATCTTGTTCGGTGTGATTGCAGCAAGCGGGATGAAGATCTTGATCGAGAACAAAGTCGACTTCGACAAAAAGAAAAATCTGCTGATTGCTTCAGTGATCTTAGTCATCGGTATCGGCGGACTTGTATTTGAAGTAGGAACATTCACATTATCAGCAATGGCATTAGCCACAGTTTTAGGAATCATTTTGAATCTCATCTTACCAGAAACTTCAAGAAGCGAAGAAAACTAGGAGGAACCGAATTATGATCATCCAATCAGAACGCATTAGTTTAAAACACTTATTAACAGTTGAAGCATTGACGGACCAAGAAGTAATGGGGCTGATCCGCCGCGGGCAAGAATTCAAAAACGGCGCAAAATGGACGCCGCAAAAAAGCCAATACTTCGCAACGAACTTGTTCTTTGAAAACAGTACACGAACACATAAAAGTTTCGATGTTGCTGAGAAAAAATTAGGCTTAGACGTTATTGAGTTTGAAGCAAGCACAAGTTCTGTCCAAAAAGGCGAAACGTTATATGACACAGTGTTGACGATGTCCGCTTTAGGGGTTGATGTAGCAGTGATCCGGCATGGAGACGAAAACTACTATGACGAATTGATCCAAAGCAAAACGATCCAATGCTCCATCATCAACGGCGGAGACGGAAGCGGCCAGCATCCAACGCAATGTTTGCTGGATCTGATGACGATCTATGAAGAATTCGGTTACTTTGAAGGCTTGAAAGTAGCCATCGTTGGAGATATCACACACTCCCGCGTAGCAAAATCAAACATGCAGATGCTGAAACGTTTAGGCGCCAAAGTATTCTTTTCTGGTCCAAGCGAATGGTATGACAAAGAATTTGAAGTTTACGGCCACTATCAACCGCTTGATGAATTAGTGGATCAAGTGGATGTAATGATGATGCTTCGTGTACAGCACGAAAGACATGACGGAAAAGAAAGTTTTTCAAAAGAAAGCTATCACCAAGAACACGGATTGACGGTCGAACGTGCGAAAAAATTACAAAAACATGCCATCATCATGCATCCAGCACCAGTCAACAGAGATGTTGAATTAGCAGATTCGCTAGTTGAAAGTCTTCAATCGCGTATCGTACAGCAAATGACAAACGGCGTATATGTAAGAATGGCTATTTTAGAAGCCGTATTAAGCGGAAAAGCGTAGGAGGGAACAGCAATGAAAACACTCATTAAAAACGGTCGTATAGTAACAAAAGGAAACGAAACAACACAAGCGGAGATTTGGATCGAAAACGGGAAAATCAAAGCAATCGGAACAGGATTTACATCAGCTGATTTTGATGAAGTGTTTGATGCAAAAGGACAACTGATTACACCAGGACTTGTAGATGTCCATGTCCATCTGCGCGAACCAGGCTTCACCTACAAAGAAACGATCAAAGATGGAACGAATGCAGCAGCACACGGAGGATTCACTACTGTGTGTGCCATGCCAAACTTAGACCCAGTTCCTGATACACCAGAAAAACTGCGTCAAGTTTATGACATTATCGAAAAAGATGCGGTAGTAAAAGTACTGCAATATGCACCAATCACCGAAAAATTACGCAGTGAAGTATTAGTTGATCAAAAAGGATTGATCGAAGCTGGCGCATTTGCTTTCACAAATGACGGTGTCGGCGTCCAAACAGCAGGAACAATGTATCTGGCAATGAAAGAAGCAGCAAAAAACAACAAAGCACTCGTTGCTCATACAGAAGACGAATCACTGCTTTTCGGAGGAGTGATGCACGCAGGGGAGCAAGCAGAAAAATTAGGCTTGCCTGGTATCTTAAGTGCGACAGAATCTTCACAGATTGCTAGAGACTTGATCTTAGCCGAAGAAACAGGTGTTCATTACCACGTCTGTCATGTTTCAACAAAAGAAAGTGTCCGAGTGATCAGAGAAGCGAAAAAAGCAGGCGTTCATGTTACTGCAGAAGTTTCACCGCACCATTTGATTTTAGCAGACACAGATATTCCAGAAGACTTTGGTTTTTGGAAAATGAACCCGCCATTAAGAGGAGAAGATGATCGAGCAGCGTTGATCAAAGGCTTGTTAGACGGAACGATCGACTGCATCGCCACAGACCATGCCCCTCATGGATTAGAAGAAAAAAGCCAAAGTTTCTTAAAAGCACCATTTGGGATCGTCGGCAGCGAAACAGCCTTCCAACTTGTTTACACACACTTTGTTGAAAAAGGGATCTTTACTTTAGAACAAGTGATCCAATGGCTTGCAGTAAAACCAGCGGAAATCTTCCAATTAAATGCTGGAACATTAACGATCGGAGCACCAGCAGATATTGCTGTGTTCGATGTGGAAAACAGTTATGAAATAGACAAAAAAGATTTCTTGTCAAAAGGTGAAAACACACCATTTGTCGGCTGGGAAGTCAAAGGAGAAACACTGCTTACTTTTGTCGATGGCAAAGTTGTCTGGCAGAAGGAGGAAGAGAAATAAGATGGATCGACTGCTGATTTTAGAAGATGGTACCGTTTTTGAAGGAAAAGCGTTTGGCGCAGAAATCAATGTTTTCGGAGAATTGGTTTTTACAACAAGTATGACTGGCTATCAAGAAACCATTACAGACCAAAGTTTTAACGGACAAATCATCACCTTTACTTATCCAATGGTTGGAAACTACGGCGTCAATCGTGACGATTATGAATCGATTACGCCGACCTGCAAAGGTGTCGTCGTCAGAGAACATGCACGAGTGGCCTCAAACTGGCGGAACCAAATGACATTAGATACATTTTTGAAACAAAAAGGGATTCCTGGTATTTCAGGGATCGACACACGAGCATTAACCAGAAAAATCCGTGAATTTGGAACAATGAAAGCAAGTATCGTCGACGCTGGCGACAGTTTTGAACATGCGTATGATCAATTGAAAGCAACAGTACTGGCAACAAATCAGGTACAGCAAGTTTCGACAAACAAACCATATCCAAGTCCAGGAACAGGAAGAAATGTAGCAGTGATCGACTTTGGCTTGAAACATAGTATTTTGCGGGAACTGTCAAAACGGAATTGCAATCTAACCGTTTTGCCTTACGACACAGATGCTGAAACGATTCTTGCATTATCACCAGATGGCGTCATGTTGACGAATGGACCTGGCGATCCGAAAGATGTGCCGGAAGCAATCGAAATGATCAAAAAAATCCAAGGAAAAGTGCCAATCTTTGGTATTTGTTTGGGACATCAGCTGTTTGCTCTTGCGAACGATGCAAATACGTACAAAATGAAATTCGGACATCGAGGATTGAATCATCCAGTCAGAGAAATCGCTACTGGAAGAATCGATTTTACTTCCCAAAACCACGGTTATGCAGTGGATGAGGACAGTATCGATCCTGAAAAATTATTCGTGACACATAAGGAGGTCAATGACGGCACAGTTGAAGGTATCCGTCATCGCGACTATCCTGCTTTTAGCGTGCAATTCCATCCGGACGCAGCACCTGGTCCGCACGATGCACTGCACTTATTTGATGAATTTATGGAAATGATGGATGCATGGAAGGAGCAGCAGTAAATGCCTAAACGCACAGATATCAAAAAAATCATGGTGATCGGTTCTGGTCCGATCATTATTGGACAAGCAGCCGAATTCGATTACGCAGGTACACAAGCATGCCTTGCTTTGAAAGAAGAAGGATATGAAGTTGTACTTGTCAACTCGAATCCAGCGACGATCATGACTGACAAAGAAATCGCAGATAAAGTTTATATCGAACCAATCACACTGGAATTCGTCTCACGCATTTTGCGCAAAGAACGCCCAGATGCACTGCTTCCAACATTAGGCGGACAAACAGGATTGAATATGGCAATGGAATTAGCTGATTCTGGCATCTTAGACGAACTTGGTATCGAGCTCCTTGGAACAAAACTATCAGCAATCGACCAAGCAGAAGACCGCGACTTATTCAAAAAATTGATGGAAGAATTAGACCAGCCGATTCCAGAATCAGAAATCGTAACAACGGTTGAAGAAGCGGTGGCATTTGCGAATACGATCGGCTACCCAGTCATCGTTCGTCCAGCCTTCACATTAGGCGGAACCGGCGGCGGTATGTGCGACAATGAAGAAGAATTACGAGCGATCGCTGAGAATGGTCTGAGTTTATCTCCAGTTACGCAATGTCTGATTGAAAGAAGTATTGCTGGCTTCAAAGAAATCGAATATGAAGTGATGCGGGATTCCGCAGATAACGCAATCGTTGTCTGCAACATGGAAAACTTTGACCCAGTCGGCATCCATACTGGTGATTCCATCGTCTTTGCCCCAAGCCAAACATTAGCGGACCATGAATATCAAACATTAAGAGATGCGTCATTATCGATCATCCGTGCATTGAAAATCGAGGGCGGCTGCAACGTTCAATTAGCTCTTGATCCCCACAGTTTCAACTATTATGTAATCGAAGTAAATCCTCGTGTTTCCCGTTCCTCTGCTTTAGCAAGTAAAGCAACAGGTTATCCAATCGCTAAACTTGCGGCCAAAATCGCACTTGGACTAACACTGGATGAAATGAAGAATCCTGTGACTGGGACGACTTACGCTGAATTTGAGCCGGCATTAGACTATGTCGTTGCAAAAATCCCGCGCTGGCCTTTTGATAAATTTGAAGACGGCGAACGCTTGCTAGGCACGCAAATGAAAGCAACCGGTGAAGTCATGGCGATTGGTCGAACAATCGAAGAATCGCTTTTGAAAGCAGTTCGTTCATTAGAAATCGGTACCCATCATTTAGAAATCCAAGAACTGACAACCGTTGACGATGAAGAATTGATGAACAAAGTTGTCCATGCCCAAGATGACCGTTTATTCTATCTCGCAGAAGCAATCCGAAGAGGCTACACGATCCAAGAATTAGCAGAACGAACAAAAATCGACTTGTTTTTCTTAGATAAATTACTTCATATCATCGAATTAGAAGAAGAATTGAAAAAAGAACCAGGAAATCTTCGTTTGTTGAAAGAAGCCAAACAAAATGGTTTTACGGATAAGAAAATCGCCCAGTTATGGCAAATGTCACAAAACGAACTAAGAACTTTGCGAAAAGAAAACAATATCGTTCCTGTCTACAAAATGGTTGATACCTGTGCCGCAGAGTTCGAATCAAACACACCTTACTTCTATAGTTCTTATGAATGGGAAAATGAAAGTCAGCCTTCAGAAAAACCTTCCGTTCTGGTTTTAGGCTCTGGTCCGATCCGCATCGGCCAAGGAGTGGAATTTGATTATGCAACGGTCCATTCGGTAAAAGCAATTCAGCAAGCCGGCTATGAAGCCATTATCATGAACAGCAATCCGGAAACAGTCTCAACAGACTTTTCAATCTCGGATAAATTATACTTTGAACCGCTGACATTAGAAGATGTGCTGAATGTCGTAGAGCTGGAAAAACCAATTGGCGTCATCGTGCAATTTGGTGGACAAACTGCTATCAATCTAGCAGAACCATTAACTAAAGCAGGCGTAAAAATCTTAGGAACAACGATCGAAGACTTGGATCGTGCAGAAAATCGTGATCTTTTCGAGCAAGCCTTGAAAGAACTAAACATTCCTCAGCCACTAGGAAGTACAGCAACAAGCAAAGAAGAAGCAGTAGTCATCGCTGAAAAAATCGGTTATCCCGTTCTTGTCAGACCAAGTTATGTATTAGGCGGCCGAGCAATGGAAATCGTCGAAAATCAAAACGATCTGGAAGATTACATGCAACATGCTGTCAAAGCTTCACCAGAACACCCAGTACTGATCGACCGCTATTTAATCGGAAGCGAATGTGAAGTGGATGCGATTTGTGATGGTGAGACAGTATTGATTCCTGGTATCATGGAACATATCGAACGTGCCGGTGTCCATTCTGGCGATTCGATGGCCGTTTACCCGCCGCAAGCTTTGTCAGAAGAAATCAAGGCAACGATTGCTGATTACACACAACGCTTAGCAATTGGTTTGAACTGTATTGGCATGATGAATATCCAATTCGTTATCCATGAAGAAAAAGTCTATGTCATTGAAGTAAACCCAAGAGCCAGCCGGACAGTACCATTTTTGAGTAAAGTTACCGGCATTCCAATGGCGCAAATCGCAACCAAAGCGATCTTGGGCGAAAAATTGAAAGATTTAGGCTATGAATCAGGGCTTTACCCAGAAAGTGAGCAAGTCCATGTCAAAGCGCCCGTCTTTTCTTTCACAAAACTGCAAAAAGTCGATACGTATTTGAGTCCGGAAATGAAATCGACAGGTGAAGTAATGGGCTCTGACCAGAACTTGGAAAAAGCGTTATACAAAGCGTTTGAAGCAGCTGGCTTACGTTTGCCTGAGTATGGAGCGGTACTCTTTACTATCGCAGATGAAACTAAACAAGAAGCGTTAGAGCTGGCAAAACGATTCTCAGAAATCGGCTACAGCTTATTAGGAACAAAAAATACAGCTGAATTCTTCCGTCAAAATGGGTTAGTGGCAGAAACAGTTGCCAAAATCTCTGAAACGACAGACCAAAAAAATGTCGTAGAATTGATTCGTGAAGGAAAAGCACAAGTAGTTGTAAACACTATCGACAAAGACCGCGGCAGAGCATCAAAAGATGGATTCATCATCCGCCGCGAAGCCGTGGAACATGGCACACCGCTGTTTACCTCTCTAGATACAGCAGAGGCAATCATAAGAGTGATGGAATCACGTGCCTTTTCAACACAAGCGATTTAGGGACAAAGAAATCTGAGTTTGTCCGCTGCGCCGCTGTCTCCAATCTTTTAAGAGAACGAGTCAGCGGCGTTCTTTAAAAAAAAAAGACGATTGAATCGTTTGCAGCAAATCGAAAGCTGCTTGTCAGCTGCAGCAATGACTAAGGAGGAACCCGTGTGAAACAAGAAGTAATGGAAATCAAACAGCAAATCCAGTTAGCACCGCGGATTTTCGAGATGACCCTCAAAGGGGAATTGGTACAGGAAATGAAAAAGCCTGGACAGTTTATCCATATCCGAGTACCAAGACAAGATTTGCTTTTGCGCAGACCAATCAGCTTGAATCATATTGATCACCAAGCAGGAACGTGCCGGATCATCTACCGAGTAGAAGGAGACGGGACAAAAATATTCGCCTCTTTAAAAGCTGGAGACACATTGGATGTATTAGGTCCGTTGGGAAATGGCTTTGATCTTACTGGCTTGAAAGCAGGGGATGAAGTATTTGTCGTCGGCGGAGGAATCGGTATCCCGCCTCTTTATGAATTGTCAAAGCAGCTGAATGAAAAAGGAATCAAAGTGATCCATTTTCTAGGATTCGCGACACAAGAAGTCATGTATTACACAGAAAAATTCCAAAAATTGGGCGAAACACGTATTGCAACAGATGATGGTACATACGGTGTCTATGGAAATGTTGGGAATCTTCTTTTAGGAACAGAAGAAAAACCGAAAGCCGTTTTTGCCTGTGGAGCCAATGGAATGCTGCGGATGGTAGAACAGCTTTATCCAGAACACGAGAATGTCCAACTATCCCTAGAATCAAGAATGGCTTGCGGAATTGGTGCTTGTTATGCGTGTGTTTGCCACAAAGCAGACGATGAAACAGGAACAAAAAGTGTGAAAGTTTGTGATGAAGGACCGATTTTCAAAGCAGGAGAGGTGGTTTTATGAGTAATCCATTAAGAGTCCAGTTACCAGGGTTAGATTTGAAAAATCCAATCATGCCGGCAAGCGGCTGCTTCGGTTTTGGAAAAGAATATGGCGCCTATTACGATTTGAACAAATTAGGTTCGATCATGGTCAAAGCAACGACCCCCAAAGCCCGTTTTGGAAATCCGACACCTCGCGTTGCTGAAACACCTTCTGGCATGCTAAATGCCATCGGTCTGCAAAATCCAGGATTAGACGTTGTCATGGGCGAATTGCTGCCTGAATTAGAGCAATATCCAGACCTGCCGATCATTGCAAATGTGGCCGGCGCTTGCGAAGAAGACTACGTAGAAGTTTGCGGGAAAATCGGTTCGGCACCAAATGTCAAAGCTATCGAGTTAAATATTTCTTGTCCAAATGTCAAGCACGGCGGTATAGCTTTTGGTACCGATCCGGATGTTGCTTATCAACTGACGAAAGTGGTCAAAGAAGTCTCAGAAGTACCGGTCTATGTAAAATTATCACCCAATGTCACCGATATCATTCCGATTGCCAAAGCCATTGAAGCAGGCGGAGCAGATGGATTTACGATGATCAATACATTATTGGGCATGCGGATCGACTTGAAAACCCGGCGTCCGATTTTAGCAAACCAAACAGGCGGTCTTTCTGGTCCAGCAATCAAACCAGTAGCGATTCGATTGATCCATCAAGTGGCTTCGGTCTCAAATCTGCCGATCATTGGAATGGGCGGTGTCCAGACCGTTGATGATGTACTGGAGATGTTTATGGCAGGAGCAAGTGCTGTGGCGGTAGGGACAGCGAATTTTACAGATCCATATATTTGTCCCAAACTGATTGACGAGCTGCCGGTACGTATGAAAGAATTAAATATCAGCTCTTTGGAACAATTGATCAAAGAGGTAAGAGAGGAACGGATAAAATGAATGAACGCCCGATTATTGCCTTAGACTTTTCTAGTCGGCAGGAAGTAGAAGAATTTTTACAGCTTTTCCCAGAAGAAAAATTATTTGTCAAAATTGGTATGGAATTATTTTATCAAGAAGGCCCATCGATCGTCCATTGGCTGAAAGAATCTGGTCATGACGTGTTTTTAGATTTGAAACTACACGATATCCCCAATACAGTTGAAAAAGCCATGCGTGGTTTGGCACGATTAGGTGTAGACTTGACTTGTGTCCATGCAGCGGGCGGTGTACGTATGATGAAAGCAGCAATCAGAGGGCTGGAAGAAGGCACCCCAGAAGGCAAAAAGCGTCCACGTTTATTAGCCATTACTCAACTTACTTCAACAAGTGAAGAAGAGATGCACCGAGATCAATTGATTGAAGTGCCACTAGATGAAAGTGTTATCCATTATGCCAGCTGTGCCAAAGAAGCCGGGCTAGACGGCGTCGTTTCCTCCGCATGGGAAGTAGCAGCAATCAAAGAAAAAGCAGGCGAAGGATTTGTATGCTTAACACCAGGTATTCGTCCAGAAGGTACTGCAGCAGGAGACCAGACAAGAGTCGTGACACCAAAACGGGCACGAGAAATCGGTTCGGGTTTTATCGTTGTTGGACGCCCAATCACACAAGCAGAAGATCCTTACCAAGCGTATCAAACAATCAAAGCAGAATGGAGCGGGAAATAGTATGACACTTGAACAAAACATTGCAAAAGACTTATTAGAAATCAAAGCGGTATTTTTGAGTCCAAATGATCCTTTTACATGGGCAAGCGGCATCAAAAGTCCGATTTATTGTGATAATCGAATCACGATGAGCTATCCGAACGTACGCAGAGAAATCGCAAAAGGTCTCGCTGAAAAAATCAAAGAAACGTATCCAGAAGTCGAAGTAATCGCCGGAACAGCAACGGCTGGGATCCCCCATGCTGCTTGGGTCGCTGAAATCTTAGACTTGCCAATGGTTTATATCCGCAGCAAAGCAAAAGACCACGGCAAAGGAAACCAAATCGAAGGAAGAATCACTGAAGGGCAAAAAATGGTCGTGATCGAAGACTTGATCTCAACAGGCGGCAGCGTTTTGGAAGCAGCAGAAGCAGCAAAAAGAGAAGGTGCAGATGTTTTAGGTGTAGCAGCTATCTTTACCTATGAACTGCCAAAAGGAAAACAAAATTTTGAACAAGCACAACTGCCTTTGCTGACATTGACCAACTATTCAACATTGATCGAAACAGCTTTGGAAGCAGAATATATCGATGAAAAAGAGCTGGATTTGCTGAAAGAATGGAAAAAAGACCCAGAAAACTGGTCTGCCAGCTAAAGATACCAATGATTGGAAGAGGGACTGGCGGTTTTAAGCCGCAGCCTCTTTTTTCAGTTTTTATGCAGCTTTTTTTCTGTATTTTTTATTTTGGGGTAAAATAATTGCACTTTATGAATATTCAATGCTATGATTACTAGAAAAATATCTTGGAGGCGAAATGGAATGGGATTGAATGAGTACATTCTTGGATTAAACAATTTGGAAAAAATCACACGAGCACCTGGCTTCTTTAAATTCACAGAACATACAGTGGCTGCTCATTCCTATCGTGTTGCATCTATTGCGCAAGTATTAGGGGATATCGAAGAACTAAATGGGCAGACGATCGATTGGAAAGTCCTTTACGAAAAAGCGTTGAACCATGACTATACAGAGCGTTTTATCGGGGATATCAAAACACCTGTCAAATATGCCAGCAAAGAACTGCGCGGCATGCTGCAGACAGTGGAAGAAAAAATGACAGATGAATTTATCCATCAAGAAATCCCTGCTGAATTTCAAGAAGTATATCGCCGGAGACTCTTTGAAGGAAAAGACGATACGGTAGAAGGTGAACTATTGGCGATTTCGGACAAAGTCGATTTGCTTTATGAGTCTTTTGAAGAGATAATCAAAAATAATCCAGAAAAAGTCTATCGGGAAATGTTTATTGAAGCAGTTATGACGATCAAGAGTTTTGAACATCGTCCTTCTGTCCAATATTTCTTTGACAATATTTTCCCGGAATTGCTGAATCAGGAATTTTATGGAAAAACGGACTTTTTAGATATCATTGAAGAAATCATCAAAGAACACACAAAATAAAATCATGGTTTAAAAAATCAGAGATAAAATTGGAAAACAGAGTTGAAAAAGACGAAAATAGCGATCGTCCAGCTGCTTTATTGGGAGGAAATTAGTTGTGAAGAAGAACATGGATGTAAAATGGGGATACACAGGAGAAACAGGACCGGAACATTGGGCAGACTTATGCGATTGGTTCAAAAAAGGAGCCGAATTTCCGCTGCAGTCGCCAATCGCACTGACCACTGCGACTGCTGATTCTCCGCTGACAGAGGGAAAAGAAGCACCAATTACTTTCCACTATCAGCGCCAGCGTTTTACAGACAAGGAATTTAAAAATACGATCCATTTAGTGCCTTATGATCAATTGAGCTATCTTGTTTATCAAGGCGAGCGGTTTTATTTGAATGATATCCATTTCCACATGCCGTCTGAACATATCATCGACGGCGAACATGAAGATATCGAATTCCACTTCGTTCACATGAGCAAAAAAGGGGAGAACTTGGTTGTTGGCGTCATGGCGCATTTTGAGCAAGGCGGCTGGTGTTTTGACCGGAAAAATAACGAGAACTGGAACTTAGCTTCTCATGAACACTGGTTTGATCCAATTATTTTCTTGCCAGAAGTCAAAAGCCATTTCCATTATGTCGGTTCACTGACGACACCACCAACAAGCGGCCCTATCCAATGGTTTGTGATGGATCGTATCGGGAAAGTTGACGCACGTTTCTTAGAACCTTTCAAAGGACAATATGCGCAGCCAAATAATCGTCCGCTGCAGCCATTGAAAGAACGTTCGATCGAGCATTTTAAAGGAGCCGATGAATGAATATCCAACAAATGAAATATGTGGTAGCTGTGGCAAATAACGGCAGTTTTCGCGAAGCAGCCAAGAAATTATTTATCACTCAGCCCAGCTTATCAAACGGGATCAAAGAACTGGAAGCAGAATTAGGGATCATATTATTTAAACGAACGAACAGAGGCGCCTATTTAACAGAAGCAGGTCAAGAATTTTTACAGCGTGCTGAAAAGATTTTGATACAGCTTGACGCTCTTGAAACTCATTATCACACGCAGGAAAAAAGAGAGATTTTTTCGATTGCTTCGCAGCATTATGATTTTTTAGGACCATTGACCGCCAAGTTGATGGTCGAGTTCCAAAAAGAATTCAAACAGTTCCGAATCATCGAAACCACGACAGCGAAAGTGATCGAAGAAGTCAGAGAACAATACAGCGAAATCGGCATCTTGTATTTCAATGAAAGAAATCAAGCAGGGATCACACGTTATTTGCAGCAAGGAGACTTGACGTCAAAAACGATTGGCAAGTTTAAAACACATATTTTTTTGCGGCAAGGACATCCGTTAGCGGATAAAGACGAAATCACCAAAGAAGAACTTTCGGCTTTCCCGCAAGTCCGATTTACGCAAGATGGCAGTAATTTTCCTTATTTTTACGAAGATCTGATTGAGATACCTGAACAAGAGTCGGTCATTTACACGAGTGATCGCGGAACGCTGATGAATGTGGTTATTGAGACCGATGCATATGCTTCTGGATCAGGTATCGTCATTGGCGGCATCAGAGATCATCTGAAGCTGATTCCTTTAGCCGGCAGCGAAGAAAACAAATTATGTGTTATCTGTTCACAAAAACAGCCATTAAGTCCAATTGCAAAGGCATTTATCAATAAACTGCACTTATTATTCAACAAATAGAAAAAACGAGGGTACGCAGCAACTAGCGTATCCTCGTTTTTTGTTATTCTTCTTTTTTCATTGCGGCGATTCGTTCTTCTTCTGGTGTGACATACACCGTTTTTTGGTTCTCATAGATAACAAAGCCTGGTTTTGCTCCATTTGGTTTGCGGATATGTCTCACTTGCACGATATCCACGGGGACCTGAGCAGATTGCCGATATTTAGAGAAATAGGCGGCTAATTCTGCAGCTTGCGTAATGGTTTCATCGGAAGGATCATCACTTTTGATGATAACATGCGAGCCTGGGATATTTTTTGCATGCAGCCAATAATCCGATTTTTTCGCGGTCTTCAACGTCAATTGATCATTCTGCAGATTGTTTCTGCCGACTAAGAGGATCGTTCCGTCAGCAGCAACATAACAATCCGGTTGAGATGGTTTTGCTTTTTTCTGTTTTTTGCCTGTTTTTCTTTTCAAATAACCTTCGGAAATCAATTCTTCTTTGATTGTTTCGATGTCCATTGGTCCGGCGATTTCCAATTGCGACAATACAGATTCCAAATAATCGATTTCATCTTTTGCTTCTTTGATTTGCTGATGGATCAGTTTCACTGCATTTTTCAGCTTTTGATATTTGTGGAAGTATTTCTGCGCATTTTGGTTTGGCGTCAAAGCAGGGTCAAGCTTGATGCGGATCGGCTCGTTTTCTTCATAATAGTTTTGAAGCGTAACTTCTTTTGCGCCTTTAGGAACTTGTGCCATGAAAGTAGTCAGTAATTCGCCATCGCGTCGATAATTTTCGGCACTTTCTGAGTCTTTCAATGTTTGTTCTCTTTTTTTCAATTTGGTTTGATTTCGTTTCAGCTCATTTTCGATTTTCCGGATCAATTCGCCGCCTTGCTGTTTGGCACGGTCTTTTTCTGCTTTATCATGATAAAAAGCATCTAAAAGCGCACTTAGATCCGGGAAACTCGTTTGTTCCTCTGCATGGTTCGCTAAATAATGATAGCTGATTGGTGTAAAGAAATCTTTTCCATTTACCTGATAAAAAGAAGGTACAAGTTGGTTTTCCAAAGCTTCAAAAAAATTTTTCCAGATGTTCATTTTTTCATTCGGCTGCTCATTGAATCGGTAAACTAATTCCTGAGCTGTGTCGAAACCAAGTCCTTGAAACTGCTGCTGTAAGTATTTTGCGGTCAGTTCCGGTGTTTGAGAAATCCGATGGAAAACTTTTTCGGTATCTGCTGTAAATGGATTGATCTGGTCTTGAGCAGGAGGTGCAATATATTCTGCACCAGGAAGCAGAGAGCGGTAAGTATTTTGCGAACTGCCGATGTGTTTGATCGCATCTAAAATCTTGCCAGTTTCTTGGTTGACAAGGACGATCGTACTATGACGACCCATCAACTCTACGATCAAAATGATGTTTTGAAGATCACCTAATTCATTTCGTTTAATAAATTGAAAATGGATCACTCGATCATTGTCGATTTGTTCGATGGATTCTAAAATCGCACCTTCGAGATATTTTCGCAGCATCATGACGAAATTAGGCGGATTATCAGGATTTTTGTAATCGATTTGTGTAATTTGGACACGCGCATAACTTGGATGCGCAGATAGGAGCAGGCGATGATTTTTTCCGCGGGCACGGATTACCAGAATGATTTCATTTTCATAAGGCTGGTGGATTTTTGAGATACGCCCGGAAGTCAAAGTTTGTTGAAGTTCTTTGACCATAGTATGGGTAAACACGCCATCAAAGGACATTGAGATCCCTCTTTTCTTTTCATAATATTTCCATTATAGCGAAAAACATCGGAAAGACCAATCGGCCGCTTGGATCATTTCTTCGCGTCTTCGATTTCTTGATGCAGAAAATAAGAAATCACTGTTCGGATAACGACGACTGCGGACAAACGCAAGATATCGACCCAGGTTGGATTGATGATCGATTCGATAATGTCGGCCGCAATCAGTACTTCTAAACTTAGCAGCACATAACTTCCTAGAAAATTTTTAATAAGGTTGTTCTGCGCCGCAAGTTCAATTCTGGAAAGATGAGCACGTTCGGTCGTTAAAAAGTCTTTGACCGCCAAAATAACGCCCCAGATCAAAATGATGATCGACAGTACATTCAAGATAAAAACGATTAAGTCAAAATAAGGAACAAATGATTCCGTAAGATTTTTTGAAAAATCAGCCACTGTTGAAACCTCCTTATCATTGCTTGCAGCTATCTGTATTCTACTAAATAACAACACGTTTGGAAAGAAAGACCTGTTTCTTGCTGAAATCAGAAATTCTTGGCATAAGTGTCGTCATAAGCGAAAAGAACAGGTATAATAAAAAAGAAGAGAGTAGGAGGGTGAACGATGGATGGAAAAAAGCTGATGGATCCTATCCAAAAAAACTGGTCGATATTTCTTGATGACTTTTCTGAACGGCCAAAGAAATATTTTGTACGTCTTTTTTTGTTTTTGATCGTTGTACTGCTTTTTACAAGTACAATGTTTATTATCCCAGCGCGAATCAAAAACCAGCAATTACACAGCTTGGTTTATTCCAGAATCGATTCCGAAAAACTCAATCCTATTGATTACGGAGCAGTAGACCGACAAATCAACGATCGAAAAGCGATTTCTGTGATGTTCAGCGTCCCTCATGGTGAGTTGTATCAAGAAGTCCAGCAGCTGCTGAGTGATCCCGAAAAGTCCAGAGAACTGAACCGTCAAATCTATTTTTATCCACTTGTTTATGATTCGGAAAATTTAGAAAGCAAATACAAGATTGCAAAAAATCAAGTAACCTTTCTCTTTTTTGATGACGGAAAAGAAAAAAATCGCGTAGAGATCTCTAAAGAAGATATCCCGAATCTTGAGAAAGAACTGATTCCTGAACTGAATCGGCTGCCGATGTGGAATTTGAGACAACTTGAGCAAGAATTGAATCAGCAAAACGAAACAGAAGAGAATGTAGCAGCTCAAGCGGAAACAACGCCCCAATAAAATGTTGTTGACGGATAAACGCTTTTCCGTTAAACTCATAAGTAATCACAGAACGAAAGGATGATCCACGATGAACAACTTATCACACTTACTAGCAGAGAAAACACAAGCATGGCGCAGCTGGCACAGATAAGTTGTATTGATGGATGATTTTTTCCATAGATACAGCTTTTTAGAGTATGATCTAAAAAATTGTGTCTATGCTGGCTAAACGAGACGATCGACCGCATAGATTAAGACTATGCGGTTTTTGTGTGAAGACAATTGCCGTTTCCGGCAGTTGTCTTTTTTTGATGAAAAGGGGAGAAAAGATGAAAAATAAACGATTAATAGCAGTGATAGCAATAATTTTTCTTTACTTAGCAGGTACTTTTGTATTTGAGAAAAACAAAGATATACAAACAAATCCACGTCAAGAAGAAATAAAAACAGTCGGCGTGCTGCAATACGTCAGCCACCCCGCTCTTGATGAAATCTATCGCGGGATTAAAGATGGATTGAAAGAATCTGGCTTGCGCGAAGGAGAAAATTTGAAAATCGAGTTCCAAAATGGCCAAGCAGATCAAAGCAAGCTTTCAACGATGAGCCAGCAGCTCGTTCAAAAAGACCCAGATGTTTTGATCGGGATTGCGACACCGGCAGCTCAATCACTTGTAAATGCAACGACGACAATTCCTGTAGTCTTGGGCGCAGTGACTGATCCAGTGGGCGCTGGACTTGTCCAATCGATGGATAAACCAGGCGGAAATGTGACCGGTGTGTCTGACCAGCCGCCAATCGCCGCACAAATTAGTTTGTTGAAACAGCTGCTTCCAGAAGCAAAAACGGTCGGTATCTTATATTCTTCCGCAGAAGACAATTCAAAATACCAAGTGGAACAAGCTGAAAAAGCAGCCCAAAAAGAAGGATTGACAGCTTCGAAATATGCAGTCCCTTCAACCAATGAGATTGCACAAACAGTTCAAGTGATGAGCCAAAGCGTAGATGCGATCTATATTCCTTTAGATAACACGATTGCGAATGCGATGCAAACAGTTGTCAAAGAAGCCGATAAAGCAGGTATCCCTGTGATTCCGTCGGTTGATACGATGGTTGAACAAGGTGGTTTAGCGACAATCGGGATCAATCAGTATGAATTAGGGAAGCAAAGCGGAAAAATGGCCGCAGATATCGCTTTAAATCATAAAGACCCAGCAAAAACACCAGTCTACACATTTGATAAAGGCGATGTAGTAATCAATGAAAAGCAAGCAGAGAAGTTAGGGATCACGATTCCTGAATCACTGAAAGAACAAGCGCAAAACAAGGAGGAAGGAAAATGATCGTATCAGCAATTGCACAAGGAATGTTATGGTCGATACTTGGTTTAGGTATTTTCATGACGTATCGAATCTTGAATTTCCCAGATATGACAGCGGAAGGTTCATTTCCACTAGGAGGAGCCGTCTGTGTTACAGCAATCACGCACGGAGTTTCACCAGTTATTGCTACACTCTTGGGGATTTTAGCTGGAATGGCAGCGGGACTTGTTACTGGTCTGCTTTATACAAAAGGGAAAATCCCAGTGATCTTAGCAGGTATTCTTGTAATGTCTGGGTTAAATTCTGTTATCTTGTTTGTTATGAAAACTCCAAACCTTTCCTTATTGAACCAGCCAGCGCTGCAACAAGTATTTCAAGGTTTAGGACTGCCAAATTACTTTGATATCGTTCTATTAGGGATTCTTACACTGGTATTGTTGATCGCCTTGCTTTTATTTTTCTTCAATACAGATCTTGGTCAAGGCTATATCGCGACAGGTGATAACGAGGTAATGGCTCGTTCGTTGGGTATCAAAACAGATCGAATGAAAATCTTAGGTTTGACATTGTCCAATGGTGTCATCGCATTATCCGGTGCGTTGATTGCACAAAACGATGGGTATGCAGATGTCAATAAAGGAATCGGTGTAATCGTGATTGGATTAGCTTCTATCATTATCGGAGAAGTCGTGTTCCATGAACTGACTTTAGCAGAACGATTATTAGCTATCGTAGTGGGAAGTATCATCTATCAGCTGCTGATATTAGCCGTAATCAAGTTAGGTTTCGATACAACATACTTGAAATTATTCTCTGCAGTCATCTTAGCTGTTTGTCTAATGATTCCGCAAATCAAACAAGCACTGCGTTTAACGACTGGCTTTGAGAAAGGGGAAGACAAATGAAAGAGATCTTAACTATCAAAAATGGCCGAAAAGTTGTTAACAACGGTATCAATGAGCAAAAAGTCTTATTGGATACAATCGATTTAACAATCAATGAAGGAGATTTCATTACTGTATTAGGCGGAAATGGTGCTGGAAAAAGTACATTGTTCAATACGATTGCTGGTACGCTTCAGCTTACACAAGGAACCGTTTCTTTTAAAAATCAAAACATCACAAAAATGTCGGAAGAAAAACGGGCTTCTTTCCTTTCTCGTGTCTTCCAAGATCCAAAAATGGGAACAGCACCTAGAATGACCGTTGCTGAAAATCTTCTGCTGGCACAAAAAAGAGGGCAAAAACGTCCGCTGAGATTGCGTAACTTGAAAAATCAGCGTGATTTCTTTTACTCACTCTGCCAAGAAGTTGGAAACGGCCTCGAGCAGCATTTAGATACTCCCGCAGGTGAACTTTCTGGCGGACAGCGGCAAGCGTTAAGTCTGCTGATGGCCACGATCCAAGCACCAGAATTGCTGCTTTTGGATGAGCATACCGCAGCGCTTGACCCTAAAACGGCAAAAATGCTGATGAAATTGACAAATCAGCGTATCCAAGAACAAAAACTGACTTGCTTGATGATTACCCATCGGATGGAAGATGCACTGACATACGGCAACCGATTGATTGTTTTGCAAAAAGGAAAAATCGTCCAAGACTTGGATCAAGCAGAAAAAGAAAAATTGACAATGGCAGATCTGCTGCTGTTCTTTGAAGAAGTGATTTAAAGGACATCTGATAAAATAAATCGTTTTGATTTGTTCTCTTTTTCTTATACTATCCATTTATCCGAGTGATGGATGACCAGTATTTGCGAGAAGAAGTAGAGGCAGAGGAACAAGAAGAAGAGGAAATCGATTTTGATACTTTCGATTTTGATAACTTATAATCAATTTTACGTTCACTGGAAAGAGACAATATTACAGTGTAAGATTAGTTATGCAAGTCAATAATACATTTGGTGTAGGAACAGTTTCTTGTAGTGTAGGAGGATTGACAATAGGAAGATGATAATTTCTTACTATGTTTTAAATAGAAATAATGATGAAAATCTTTTCGTTTTTCAATCATTACACGAGGATACGATGTTAAAGGAATTTTATAATCGAACAAAAAATAAACAGATAGAAACGAATTTA
>KE351686.1:86179-100693 GCA_000415185.1 Enterococcus faecalis 13-SD-W-01 | reverse complement strand
AATTAGAAAAATTAACGGATATTGGAATGAGTGTTCAGAAGGATAATGGACAGGTAAATTAACCTTAAAATACTAACAACAATTGATCTATAACTCCCTCGATTCTGCATAAGAATGTAAGCAAAGATAAGCATTTAAGTTGTAGCGATTATGCAGTTTCCTGATTTTTACTACCATATGAACCAGTCTAAATCCTTGATACTAAGGCATTTGGGCTGGTCTTCTGATTTCACTATGTTTTCTGAGAAATAGACATTGATCATTCACAGGAATAGTAATATCTCTAAATCTCAAGTTTACGAACCCCCTAGAGCATATTCTTTCTCTAGGGGGTTCATAAATAAGTTGTTTTAAATGATTTTTTACGTTGAATAAATTTACATTTCATAAATCGGACAAATTTTGTCTATGCTGCAAGGAAAGCAACGGTGAAAACAATAAAATCATAAAGATAATGAGCAAAATAACTGACCCAAATATTTTTTGTTTTGACAAAAGTTAGTGTCAAAATGATACGACCAACAAAAGTAGCCTCGATGCCTGCTAGAACCCCTCCATAAGCCCAAGTATGAGCCATTCCAAAAAGAATCGAAGACAAGATAATAGCTAAGACAGTTACAAGTGTCTGATTCCATTTTAGGTATTTTCCTAAACTAATTAAGGCTAAAAAAGGAACGATTGCCAAAATCTCCTCACCCATGAGTTGGAAAATGCTTTCAAACTGATTTATTACATATTCTAGAAGTGTGTGTGTATTTGTAGCGATAGGGTTGGCATGGCCTAAAGTACCAAAGATTTTTACTAAAATTTCTGCGAAAATAATCGAAAGAACTACGGCTGCAATTGAATAACCAATCGCCATCCAGACATTTTTCCAAGTCACTTTTCTAAATAAAAGTTTCCAATTATCTTTTGATGCCCATTCAAGACCCGCAATATTCAGCAATAAATAAATGATCCCAAAGAAAACAGTGAATTCTATCAGATATTTGTTGTATAAGTGAGGAAAAACACTATCCATAAAGTCCTTAGAAAAAACAGTTAGGAAAAATAAAGCAAAAGTAGTAATAGAGAGTACCTTAAACCAAGCAAATATATCAAGAGAAGAGGTCTCGCCATACGTATATGGATAATGCAAATCATATTTTTTCTTAAACATGTGAATCACTCCAATTCGTTTTGTGAACGCTGCTAGCAAAACGTTAGATGAATCTTATATTGAATCCAAAATACTGTCAAGACATCAGCACTTTCGTTTTTTTATAGACTATTTCAGATGGGGAATATTTTTTTGTACCTTGATGTCTAACTGTTTATTCGTGCAAAAAAACCTAGAGAGGACTAATTCTCTAGGTTTTCTTCCTTAAATATGTGAGCTATTCTTTTTTGCTGGTCAATACTATTAGTTCGTAAGAGGTGTTTTACCTTGAGTAGTCAGTTATGTTATCACGCTTTTATTTCTTGTTAAAAATAACGGAGAATAACAATAATTAGTAGATTCGTTTTCATTCGACAGATTGCGGTAGATAGTTTGCTTATATTCCAAACACCTAAACACTCACACTCAGTGTACAGCGCCCGACAGCGATTTTTGTTTCGTCATTTAAATAAATCGACGCTTGCCACACTTGGATTCGTTTGCCGATACGGTCTGGTACAGCAATCACTTTTAAGAGACCGCTTTTCGCTGGGGCTAAATGGTTGACTTGCATATCGACACCGACAGCAAAATGAGGCGGTTCCAGATGCATATTTGCGCCGATGCTGCAGGCTGTTTCAATCAGGACGCCATTCATTCCACCGTGAAGATAGCCATAGGGTTGTTTGTGTTCATCCTTGATCGTTAATTCTAGAATGACTTCATTTTTATCAGCGCGAGTTGTTTTGATATTGAGATATTTTAAAAGATCCATGTTATTTTCCTCCGACTTTTCTCTTTTTTAGTATAACAAAGCAAATTATTTTGGCAAATCGTCTAACCGCTTCTTTTGTTCTTGTGTATAATAAGGGAGTGTTAAAGTTAAAGGGGGAACTATCTATGAGAGAATGGCAAACATTAAAAGAATATGACGAGATTTTATTTGAGCAAAACGGAAAGGTAGCAAAGATCACGATCAATCGTCCAGAAGTACATAACGCGTTCACACCTAAAACAGTGTTCGAAATGATGGATGCGTTTACGATTAGCCGAGAACGTCAAGATATAGGTGTTATTATATTAACAGGTGCTGGCGATAACGCATTCTGTTCTGGAGGCGACCAAAAAGTCCGCGGAAACGGCGGATATATCGGTGAAGATCAAGTGCCTCGTTTGAATGTCCTTGATTTGCAGCGTTTGATTCGAGTGATTCCTAAACCAGTTATTGCAATGGTCAAAGGATGGTCGATCGGCGGGGGAAATGTTTTGCAGCTTGTTTGTGATATCACGATTGCCGCAGATAATGCAAAATTTGGACAAACAGGACCTAATGTGGGCAGTTTTGACGGCGGATATGGCGCTGGCTACTTAGCAAGAGTTGTCGGTCACAAGAAGGCAAAAGAAGTTTGGTTTATGACGAAACAATACACCGCAGAAGAAGCCTTAGCAATGAATTGGATCAATACCGTCGTTCCATTGGCAGAAGTAGAAGACGTGACGATGGAATGGGCAGAGGAAATGCTGAAAAAAAGTCCGCTTGCATTACGTATGATCAAAGCAGCACTCAATGCAGACACAGATGGTTTAGCAGGAATCCAGCAGCTGGCAGGAGATTCTACCTTACTTTATTATACGATGGATGAAGCAAAAGAAGGCCGTGATGCCTTTAAAGAAAAACGAGAACCAGACTTTGATCAATTCCCTAAATTCCCATAAAAAAGAAAAAAACAGTTGGCTTCAGCAGCAAGCAGCGCTTCATCCAGAACGTCCCGCTTTTTATTGGCAAAACCAATGCTGGACTTTCGCTGAACTGAACCAAACTGTTCAAAATTACGCCGCATATTACCAAAGAAGACTACCAGAAACCAAAAGAATCGCTATTTACAGTGGAAACAATGAACGGTTTTACTTTACGATTTTGGCTCTTTGGGAGTTAGGGATAGAGATCCAATTCTTGAATCGGCGTCTGAAAGAAAAAGAGATTCTCTTTCAATTATCTGATGCTGGAACTATGTGTTTGATCAAAGAAGAACCGGGAAAGTTAGCCGATCAAATTCAAACGCTTGTTTTTCCAAGGCTGCAAGAACTTGTACAAGTAAAAGAAGCTGATTTTTTTGATAAAGGATACAATGAAAAAAGCATTGCTTCAATTATGTATACTTCTGGAACGACTGGTGCGCCAAAGGGAGTGCCGCAATCGTTTGTTCATCATCGAGCAAGCGGTTTGGCGACCCAAAAAAATATGTCGATCTGTGGTAATGAAACTGTTGAGGAGACATGGCTTTGTTGTGTGCCGCTTTACCATATCAGCGGGTTATCGATTTTATTCCGTTCGTTGGTATTAGGAATCAGTGTTCGCCTTTATCCCTCATTTTTACCTGCTGTGATTCATCAAGATTTAATCGAAGGAAAAGGGACCTATCTTTCCGTTGTAACAAAAATGTTGAAAGATTTACTGCCTTTGCTTTCTGAGAAAGGCTATCCGGATAACTTCCGCTATGTATTATTAGGCGGCGGACCAATCGATAAAGAGACGCTTTATCTGTGCCAGCAAAAAAATCTAGCAGTAATCCAATCTTATGGTATGACAGAGACTTGTTCGCAAATCGTAGCACTTCCGCCAAGAAAAGCTGCACAAAAAGTCGGCTCATCTGGTCTTCCCTTATCTGGTATCCAGTTAAAGATCGAAACCGAAAATAAGAAGGTGATTGGCGAGATTTTGGTAAAGGGTCCTTCAATTATCTCTAATTACCTCAATGATCGAGGCGAGGATTCGTTTACCGCAGACGGCTGGTTTCGCACAGGAGATTTAGGTTATCTAGATACTGAGGGCTATTTATATGTCGTCAGCAGGTTAAGTGAACTGATTATTTCAGGCGGGGAGAATATCTATCCTGCAGAAGTTGAAGCGGCTTTATTAAAATATGATGCTGTCGCTGAAGCAGCAGTTGTAGGAGAAAGAGATCAAAAATGGGGCGCCCGTCCTGTTGCTTATTTGAAATTAATAGAACCAATCAACGAAGAAAATCTGGAAAAAAGCTTGTCTGGTTTAGCGGATTATAAACGGCCAACAAAGTTATTTGCGGTAAAAGAAATCCCTAAGACTGCAAGCGGAAAACCGTTAAAAAGAGTATTTCTCACTGAAGAAAGAGGGAAGTATATTGATTATCGAATTAAATGAGTATGTAAGTAAAAATTGGACAGAAGAAACCAATTATTTATCTTTCAGCTATTCTGTCCCATCAAAAAAACTAATAACTATTTTTCAACAAAGCCAAAATTACAAAGGCACACGCTTTTTTTGGGAAATCCCTGACAGAAATAACGGATTTGTTGGTATTGGTCATGTCGAAAAATATAGGGCAAAAACAGCAGACGAATTATCTAAAGCAAAGGAAAAATTTTTTAAAAAACTATTAGTTTGTCCCTCAGAAAAAAGCAATCCAATCCTTTTTGGTGGTCTTCCTTTCGATTTTTCAGGATCGAAAGAACCATTTTGGGGCGAAATGGAAGCTGGATTCTTTGTTCTGCCAGAGATTTTATTTACTATGGATGCCTCAAAATTACACGTAACACTTACTGTCAAAGCTTTAAAAAGAGAAGAAGCCATCCAAAAAATGATGGAACTGAAAGAAAAAGTGTCTGTGATTCTTGAAGAAGAAATCCCACCTGTAAAAACTACTGAAACTCGAATGGAAGAGCGGGACATAGAGCATTTTCTGTCTTTAGTCGCAGAAACCACAGCCAAAATAAAAGCAGAGAAAGACTTAAAAAAAGTCGTATTAGCACGTCAAATGATGTTGGAAGCTTCGTCTTTCGATCCAGCATCTATTCTTAGTCATTTACTGGAGCAACAGCCAAATACGTATATTTTTGCTTTAGAATCAGAAGAACGAACCTTCATTGGAGCAACACCCGAAAGACTGCTGAAGGCATCAAGAGACGACTTTGAAACAGCAAGTATTGCTGGTTCAGCACCCCGGGGAAAAGACGAGGGAGAAGATAGAGAAATCGGTGAAAGTCTTTTAAAAGATTCTAAAAATAGCTATGAACACCAAGTGGTTGTTGAAAGAATCCAAAAACAACTTGCACCTTTTACGGAAGAAGTGCGGACAGAGAACAAAAGACTTTTAAAAAACCGAGACATCCAACATCTGTTTGTTCCTTTTAAAGGACAGCGCAAGACAGATACTTCTTTTCTGGAAGTAATCAATGCCTTGCATCCCACCCCAGCGTTAGGAGGCGAACCAAAAAAAGAAGCTTTAGCGTGGATTGCCCAAAAAGAAAAAAAGGGTCGTGGTCTTTATGGTGCGCCAATTGGCTGGGTCAGTTTGACAGGAGATATTGGCGAATTTGCTGTTGGGATTCGTTCGGGTATTTTTGGTAAAGAGAAAGCACTTCTTTACGCTGGATGCGGAATCGTTGAAGAATCTACCCCAGAAGAAGAACGAAACGAAACACAATTAAAGTTTCAACCGATGATTAGAGGAGTGAGAGGAAAGTGACGTATCAAAAAGGAATGACGCATTATCTAGCTGCGTTTATCCATGGATTGAAAATGAGCGGAATCAAAAAAGTTGTGATCAGTCCAGGTTCAAGGTCAACACCACTTGCTTTATTGCTGCATCGAGAAAAGGACATCGATTGTTATATCGATGTGGATGAGCGCTCAGCAGGATTCTTTGCTTTAGGGCTGGCAAAAGAAACAAAACAACCAGTCGGATTACTGTGTACATCAGGTACTGCGGCGGCAAATTATTATCCTGCGGTCGCGGAGGCTAAAGCTTCAGAAGTTCCGTTAGTTGTTTTAACGGCAGATCGACCACCAGAACTGCAGGACGTAGGTGCACCTCAAACCATGGATCAGCACCAAATGTACCATACACAAGTAAAAAAATTCGTTGAATTAGCCATACCTGAAGGAACAGAGCAAATGCTTCGCTATAGTTACTGGCAAGGGATGCGCATGACACTTGAAGCGCAAAAAGCACCTAAAGGACCTGTCCATATCAATATTCCATTGCGTGAACCTTTACTGCCAGACTTAGAAATATCCTTTGATTTTGCGTACTATACGCATCAAGGAACGAAACCATCTTTACCAGATATGACACCAGAATTGCACTTATTATTAAAGAAACAAGGTCTATTGATCATTGGCGGTGAATGTACGATTGAAGAAGCCCGAATGCTCCTTCATCTTGCCGAAAAGCTAAATTGGCCGATTCTTGGTGATCCGTTGACGAATCTAGGGAGTTGCGGAAAAGAAAGCAAAAACCATCTAAAACAAGCAGATCTTATTTTCAGTAAACAATTACCAGAACAACCAGAAGTTATTATACGTTTCGGCAAACTTCCAGTCACGAAAACGATACTGTTATATCTCCAACAGCTTCCCTTAACAGAAACAACAATAGTTTTAGTGGATCAAGGTACCAGCAGGAAAAGGGATCGGAGCAGAACTAGCAATGGATAAAATCGAGAAATACTCCTATAAAAAAAGCAGAAGCAGTGCGAATAACTTTTTCGAAAAGCAAGGAAATGCGTAATTACGTATTTCCTTTTTTGTTATTTTAATAAAAACAACTTTTTTATAGAGTTAAAAATTTATTTGTTTTACTAAATAAAAGCATGAAACCATCTTTTATTAAATAGCGTTTTCAACTTGTCTTTTTCTTATTACAGAACTATGCACATGATTTGCAAGAATCGAAAAATAGGTATAAGGTAAATGTGAATGTTATTTAAGGAGGCACATCATGTTAGAAAAAACGTTGTACAATCAATTATTCTCTTATTCTTTTTCACTTCCTGTCGAAGTCGAATATTGGGATGGCACGATTAAACAATACGGGGATACAAATAACCCTCCGCAAATAAAAATAACCATGCACGAAGAGATCCCAATGAAAGATATCACGAACAATGCATCACTTGCTTTAGGCGAAGCCTATATGTCTAAAAAAATCGAGATCGACGGCAGCATCCAAGCATTGATCAATGATGCATATCGCCAATCAGACAGCTTTTTACGAGGCAAAAACTATTTAAAATGGCTGCCAAAAAAAGAAAAGCATACGAAAAAAAGAAATAAAGAAGATATCCATTCCCATTACGATTTAGGAAATGACTTTTATGAAATGTGGCTAGATCCAACATTGACTTATTCTTGTGCTTATTTCAAAACACCAGAAGACACATTGGAACAAGCACAAATCAATAAAGTCCACCATATCTTGGACAAATTGTTCATCAAAGAAGGTGACAGCTTGCTTGATATAGGTTGCGGCTGGGGAACATTGATGTTTACAGCTATCAAAGAATATGGCGCAAAAGCAACAGGCATCACACTTAGTCAAGAACAGTTTGACTACATCAATCAAAAAATCAAAGAAGAACATTTGGAAGACCGCTGCAATGTACTTTTGATGGATTATCGTGAACTAAAAGGAGAAACCTTTGACCACATTACAAGTGTTGGGATGTTTGAACATGTAGGTTCCGAAAATTTGGAAGAATACTTTGGTGTTGTCCAAAAAGCACTGAAACCAAAAGGAACGGCTTTGATCCATGGTATCAGCCGTCAACAAGGGGGCGCGTCAAACGCTTGGATCGATAAATATATTTTTCCAGGAGGCTATATTCCAGGTGTGACAGAATTAGTGGGACATATCACAGAAAATCAATTACAGCTGATCGATATGGAAAGTTTAAGAAGAGACTATCAAATGACATTAGAAAAATGGACAGAAAACTTTCACAAGGTAAAACAGCAAGTCATCGACAGCAAAGGCGAAGAATTCTATCGAATGTGGGATCTTTACTTGCAAGCCTGTGCTGCCTCTTTTGAATCAAGCAATATCGACGTTGTACAATATTTATTGGTCCAACCAGCAAATAACGATATTCCTATGCATCGCCCAGCTTTATAAAAAAAGAGGAAACCGTAGAATTAAGCAGATTCTGCGGTTTTTTGCTTTTTAGAATTCTTCGCCTCTTTAAATAACAATGTTTCAATACAAGTAAAGCGCTAGCAATGCGTTCTGTTGTTCGGTATACTTTTTATGAGAGGAGGAATAGAAATGAAAAAAATTATTTTTTATTCAAGTATGCTTGTCATGTTAGGGGTTGTTGCTGGCTGTCAAAACAATCAGCAAAATGAAGGCAGCGGAAACAACTCTGGCTCCGCGACCAGCCAGACATCAGAAAAGCAAATAAGCGCTCAATCAAGCAGCCAGAGCGAAACACAAAATCAGAACAGTACATCAGAAACAACATCGTCTAATGCGTCCAATGCATCAAATGCGTTGCCAGATGGTATTTCTGTTTCTGCGGGTGAAGCAATCGATACGTTCAAACAAGCCCATCCAGACACAGAGATAACAAAATTAGAATTGGACAAAAAACTGAACGGTTACTTCTACCAAATCGAAGGTGTTGATGATCAGAAAGAGTATGAAGCAACCATCAATGCAAAAACAGGTGAGATGCAGAAAACAGGTTCAGAAACGTTGGATAATGATGAACAAAATGGTGTGAAAAAGAATGAAGACGGCATTGATACATCTGGTTTGATCTCAATTGAACGAGCTGGCGAAATCGCCGTTCAAGAAGCTGGATTCGGCAATGCAGAAGAGTGGGATTTGGACAGAGATCTTGGCATTATTTACTGGGAAGTAAAAGTAAGAGAAGGACAGCGGGAATTTCAGGTGAAAATCAATGCTGAGACAGGTAAAGTCCTCTCTTCAGAACAGGATGATTAAAAGACAAAAAAGGTTTTGCTTTTTATTGGCGGCATGATACACTAGTAAAAATACCTTTGCAAGGAGAGATAGTATTGAGTTTAGAAACTGTATTTTCAAATCACGTATTCCAAAATCCATTGATGAATGCTTCCGGCGTCCATTGTATGACCACAACAGAGCTGGATGAACTTGCGGCATCTGATGCTGGGACATTTATTACAAAAAGTGCTACACAAGCCGAAAGAGCAGGGAATCCAGAGCCAAGATATCAAGATGTTCCTCTTGGCAGTATCAATTCGATGGGACTGCCTAACCTAGGTATCCAATATTATCTGGATTATGCGATCCAATACGAAAAGAAAGATGCAGAGCGACCTCCTTTATTCTTCTCCATTGCAGGAATGAGCAGCGACGAAAATGTCAACATGCTGAAACAAATCCAAGAAAGCGAATTTCAAGGAATCACAGAATTAAACTTATCTTGCCCAAATGTTCCAGGGAAACCACAGATGGCTTATGATTTCGAAGCAACAGAAGCTATTTTGGAACGCGCCTTTGAGATTTTCCAAAAACCGCTTGGCGTCAAGCTTCCGCCATATTTTGATTTGGCGCACTTTGACCAAATGGCAGAAATCTTGAACAAGTTCCCATTGACATATGTCAACTCGATCAACAGTATCGGCAACGGACTTTATATCGATGTGGAGAAAGAAGCGGTAGTCATCAAACCGAAAGAAGGATTTGGCGGAATCGGCGGCGAATATGTGAAACCGACAGCGTTAGCGAATGTTCGCGCATTCTATACACGATTGAATCCAGAAATCCAAATCATCGGAACAGGCGGAATCCGTAATGGCCAAGATGCTTTTGAACATCTGCTTTGCGGTGCTTCACTTTTACAGATCGGAACCGAATTGCACAAAGAAGGTCCAAGTATATTTACGAGAGTGGCCAATGAATTATCAGAGATCATGGAACAAAAAGGATACACATCCATTGACCAATTCAAAGGGAAATTGCATACGATGTGATTTTTAAAATAAATACTGTTTTAACGGCTGGTCATTCAACGACCAGCCGTTTTTTGTGTATCTGGAACTCAAGCTCCGTCGTCTTCCAGATACACCTCTTTTTTTCTGAACAGAAATATGATAAAGTAATATCGAAAATATGTTCGCATGTGAGGGAATAAAATTGAAAACACAATTAACGATCGAGATAGAAAACTCGTTATATCAGTACTGCATTGAACAAGGAGCTGTAGTAGTGGAAGAGGTGACGATGCCCGAAGAACAAGGAATCGTCGATACTTTAAGCTGTACAATGAAGCCAGATGGAACCCGTGAGTGGCGCTGCTATGAATTGAAAGTCACCAAAGCAGATTTTCGTTCGACAGCGAAACTCTCTTTTATCGGCCATTATAATTATTTTGTCCTGCCCCAAGAACTTTATGAAAATGTAAAGGATGAAATACTGCCAGAAATTGGTGTACTGGTTTACCGTCCCTATGCGGTAGAAGAGGAGGCACCGGTTTCTGGTACATTCACGATCATTAAAAAAGCAGCTAAAAAAGAATTAGCCGTGCCAGAAGAAGCATTGACGAATCGTTTTATGGCCTCTTTGTTCCGGGAAGTGCGGAAAGCAAAACGGATGGAACATGGGGTAAAATACTTTCCTACAGAACAACTGTACAAAGAATTGAAGCGCCGTTCAGAAGAGCAGCAGCCATTTTCTTCCGAACGCTTTTATGATCGATTTATGGAAGAAGCGGCGGATGAAACAATCACTGAACTACGCGAATCTCTAGAGATTTTGCAAAAAGAATATGATTATCTCAAAAAACAGCGGATTTATCGTCTGCCGACTGAGCCTTTGGAGTGAGTGCTATGTATTATCCTTATCTAAGAGGAAAACAATTTGATCTGCTTGCATTAAAAGAATCATTGAACCGAGGTCTGTTATCATCTTCAGTACATCCAGTGATCGAACCAGTACGGGATTCTGCAACTTTAAAAAACGTAGTAGAACTTTTTCAAAAAAAAGAACATTCTTTGTACATGATTGAGAATCCGCAAGTCGGTCAGTTCAAGCAATTCGAAGAACGTCTTCATCAGTGGGAAGTCCACGAAAACACCACATTATTAAATGCTTGGATCATCAAAGAAGAGAATTTGCCGCAGCTTTTCAGCACTCCGCCTACATTAGCAGTATTTGATGGTCAGTTTGTTCCGCGAGAAGCGATTTGGAAAGAATTGACACAGAAGAAAATCAAGTTTTTAGTGCCTGACAGTTCCCGTTTTCGTCTCGCGTTCCCTCAAAATAAAATCATTTTGGACGAAGCGTTTGAAGCACGGCGGCACGTGGAAGATTATGAAGAAAAAAACGATGATTTTTTTAGTGATGCTTATCTTTTCTATCAAAAAGAAGGCTATAGCGGTTTTTCTGATTTTACGATCGAAAGCAGCCGTTATTTCGATAAAGGATTTCCTAGCCGTGCATTAGCGCTCCATATCACTTATATTGATGCGTATGGCAATTTGAGAGTGAAGCATTTTGTCTCAGATAATAACGAATCTGCCAAAGATCAAGCCGGGAAATTTTTTGAAGCGGCAGAAAAGCTGAAACGTTGGGTCTTTCGAAACAAAGATCAGTTGATGATTACAGAAGGGTTGTTGGAACTATTGATGCTTTACGAAAATAAAAAGTTCCCAGGACTTGGCGTATTGAAGAAATGGACACTGATGCATCATCTTGAATTAGTCAGTATCTTATTGGATCATCCAACTGATTGGTTGAGAAATCATTCGAGAATTGACGCCCTCGAAACAATTTGTTATAGTTAAAATATAAAGTAACCAAAACGACTAAAGCGAGGTATTTTTGTGAGTGTAGTGAGCAACTAATCCGTTAGTTGAATAGACCAGTAAATCTTAGGGTTTATTTGGTGTACACTCAGTGATACCTGTTGAACAGATAAATTTATTCCTTCGCAAACGGCGGGAAGGATTGCTCCAGCGCTTATTTTGTGCTGAAGATCCTTGTATTTATCAGACGTCAAAAGAAGGAAACAGGACTGAGACATGGAAGAATGTCGCAGTCCTTATTTTTTTGGTTGCTTTATTTTTGTGAACAGGTGTCCTATATAATTTAGGAGGAACCAATGAATACACAAACTTTTAAACAATTACAATTTGACGAAATCAGAGAACAAACAGCACGTTATGCTCGCAGCGATTATGCAAAACAAACATTACAAACGATTCAGCCCGCGACAGGTTTGGAAACAGTAAAAACTTGGCAGCAGGAAACAGCAGAAGCACGAGTGATTTTAGAAAGCCAGCAGCATGTACCTTTTATGGGGTTAGACCGTATTGAACGTTTGACGAGCCAAATCAGCAAAGGGCAGATTCTCATGCCGAGCGAATTGATCGATTATGCTGATTTTTTACGAAGCAGCCGACTGATCCGCCGCTTTTTTGAGAAAAATCAGTTTCAAACACCTTTGTTATACAAATATACACAAATCTTGCCATCACTTGATTCGATCGAATACGCGATCTATGAAACGATCCAGCATCAAAAAGTAGCCGATACAGCTTCTCGTACGCTGAAAAAAGTACGCCGCAGCATTGCAGAAAAAGAAAAAGAGATCCAAGAGAAACTGCGGAAGTTCTTAAGACATCCAGAAAACAAAACAAAGATCCAAGAAAATATGGTCGTGAAAAAAGGCGAACATTACACCGTTCCTATTAAAGCTGCCTACAAAAACCAGATCAAAGGCACGATCATTGAACAATCTAGTCGAGGAACGACAGTGTTTGTTGAACCTGCTTCGGCGGCAAAATTAAATGAAGAAATCCTATATTTACATCAGGAAGAGCTGGCAGAAGAATATCAGATCTTAGCCGAATTAACGGGAAGAATCGCTGAACAAGATACAGCAGTGAAACAAATGATTGATACGATTACTGCATTGGATTTGATTTTCGCAAGAGGAAAATACAGCCGCGAAATCGGCGGACATTCGCCAAACATAAATAAAGAAGAGCGATTAGTGATTCGAAACGGCAAGCATCCTTTACTTGGTTCTGACGCTAAGCCCCTGAATTTAAGTATGGGCAGCACGTACCGAGGAATCATCATTACTGGAGCAAATGCTGGCGGGAAAACAGTTGTTTTGAAAACAGCTGGATTGTTTTGTTTGATGGTCATGTTCGGTCTTCAGATTCCAGCTGAACCGGACTCTGATATCCCGGTGTTCGAACAGATTTTTGCAGACATCGGCGATCAGCAAAGTATGGCAAACTCGTTAAGTACATTTTCAGGACACGTCCACAACCTAGCAGGTATCTTGAATAAAACAAAACGGCACACGCTTGTCTTGTTAGATGAAATCGGCAGCGGGACGGAACCAAATGAAGGAGCAGCCTTGGCAATTGCAGTGATGGAAGAGCTCTATCAAAAAGGCGCGTTGATCATTGCTACGACCCACTATGGGGAAATCAAGCGCTTTGCCAGAGAGCATGAGGACTTTTCTCCTGCAGCGATGCGTTTCGACAAAGAAAAATTGCAGCCCTTATATCAGCTTTTAATTGGTGAAACTGGGGAAAGTCAAGCACTTTGGATTGCTCAAAAAATGAATATCGACAATCGGATCATCAAGAAAAGTCAAGAGTACTTGCAGCACAAGACCTTTTCAACCAAACGGAAAGAATTTGCCCAACAAGCAGCTGTTCAGGAGAAAGAAGCAGTCAAATTGCTGCATACAGGAGATCGTGTCTTATTGACGGATGACCAAAGTTACGGGATTCTTTACAGAGATGAGGGCAAAGATCAGGTCCTTGTATATCAAAATAACGAGATGAAAGAAGTCTTCAGAAAAAGAGTCCAATTAAGTGTGCCTTGGGAAGAGTTGTATCCGGCAGATTACGATTTAGAAAGCTTATTCGTCTCATTCGAGGAAAGAAAAAAAGCGCGCGATTTAAAACGTGGATCAAAAAAAGCACGTAAAATGCTTGATAAAGAAGCCAAAAAACGGCAAAATTGATTCATCGAAAAAAATGAGGTGAGCAAGTGGGAATCTATCTTCGCAGAACAGAAACAGAAGAACTAGACAAAGTTATGGCAATCATTGAAGATGCTAAAAAATATTTGGCACAGCAGCAGTCGCCCCAGTGGCAGAACGGTTATGGACCAACCGAAGAAATGATTATGGCTGATATTGAACGCAAAGAAAGCTACGTCTTGATACTTGATGATAGGATTGTTGGTACAGCAGCGCTAGTCAGCGGTACAGATCCTGTCTATGAAAATATCGATGGAGCATGGAAAGAATGTGAGACCAGCTATCTTTCCATTCATCGTGTAGCATTGGATCAAACGATTCGAGGGAAAAAATTAGCCAAGCAATTACTTGAACATTTGCAAACAATTACCGCTTATCAAGGGATAAAAGATCTTCGAATCGATACCTTTCCAGAAAATAAACCGATGGAAGGGGCCATATTTTCTGCGGGATTTGCTTATCAAGGAATGGTTCATTTTCCCATTCCTCACGGAGAAAGAAAAGCTTATCAAAAAATAGTGTGAGAACAAACAAAAAAGCCAGCACCGAGAAAATTCTCGGTGCTG
>KE351686.1:21880-86169 GCA_000415185.1 Enterococcus faecalis 13-SD-W-01 | reverse complement strand
AATTAGAAAAATTAACGGATATTGGAATGAATGTTCAGAAGAATAAGTTTTAGAGCCACGCTGTTTAATTCCAATTAATCACCCCAAGCCTGCCTACCAACAGGCTTTTTTGTTGGTTCGGTTCAATCAAGTTGGCCGGCTATTTGAAAATTGTACCGAATACCGCTTGTTTTAAAAGCGTTTTCCTAATAAAGTTGAACTAGGAGGTGGACAGCGCTGTGGGCCACAAAATAAGTTATCTCCTGAAACTATATTCCGGAAAAGAACTAACACTTGATCAAGCGGTACAAAAACTCAACTGTTCAATAGAGCAAGCTGAGATTGAACTAAAAGAATTTACCACACAAAAATCAGAGAACACTTTTTTTGTAAAATCTATAACACCAGTGTTCTGGACAGAAAAATTTCTGAATCTTTCTAGATATGACATCGTATATACAGAGATGGAAAGAAAACAGCTGATTTATTTACTGGTATATGCGAATACAGAAAAAATATCGATTTTTCATTTTCAAGATTTCTTGAAGTTATCAAAAGGGACTGTTTTGGCAGAAATCAAGAAAATCCGCAGTCATTTGAAAAAAGAAGGTATCGAACTTCTTTACACAAGAAAGACAGGATTCACTCTTAAAGGAAAAGAATTTTCGATTCGCAGAAAAGCGAAAAATGCAATCGTTCAGCTGTTAGAATCAGAGACTGGAAAATTTGGCTTAGCATTTTGGTCAGCTTCTGTATCCATTGATTACTATGCACAGATTAGAGATATCATCAGTGAAGCAGCAAAGAAGATGAATTTAAATCTTGCGCCAAGCAGAATGGAAGAACTTGCTTATTTTCTTGCTTTTTCAAAAGAACGGATCAATAAAAAAGAACTTGAACGTTTAAAAGATGAAAAATTATTGTCGAAATTGAGTGTTGCGAAAGCAAGCCGATTTATTTTGGAGAATTGGCTCACCGAACCTATTTCAAAAAAAGAGCTGAGTTTTTTTTCATTATGTCTGGCAGCAACAGTTCAAGGGGATCCTAAAGACAGAAATTTAGATTTTCTATTAGGCTGTTCTGCGGAAGTTATCTATCGAGTGGAAGCATCAATGGCGATTGAATTTGATTCTTTCAGGGAACTATTGACGAACCTGTTTTATCATTTAGTTCCGACTTATTTTAGAGCTTCTTATGGATTTCAGATGCCAAATGTCATGATTGAACAAATCAAACAACAGTATTTTTCACTTTTCGAGCTGACTCGTAAAGCATTATTGCCTTTTGAAAAACTGACTGGACAAACTCTTTCTGAAGACGAACTTGGTTTTGTCACGATCCTTTTTGGCGGAGAGATGCGAAAAAAACAAAATGATCCAGTTCAAAAAGAGATCAGAGCAGTGATTGTCTGTCCGAATGGGGTCAGTTCTTCATTGATAGTAAAAAGAGAACTTCAAGAGCTGTTTCCTGGCATATATTTTGCTGGCACAAATTCCATTAATCAATTACAAGAAATCGAAAAAGAATCCTACGATATCATTTTTTCTACGATCCCTCTAAAAGAAAAATTTACAGGGAAATCTGTTTATCTGCTGAGACCGCTAATGAGCGAAAAAGAAAAAAATCAACTGATCCGCCAAGTCCAAAAAGAATGGTTAGTACCAGGATTTACTTTGCCAACACCCCAAGAGGTTTTGCAGGTGCTGAGTCCGTATATCACTTTGAAAGAAGGCGTGACAGAAGAAAAACTATATGCAGTATTGAATCGTAAAATGGATAGACTACTAGAAAAAAGCGAGGCTGGACGACCTATGTTATCTGAACTTTTAACTGAAGAAATGATCCAATTGACAGAGCGGCAAGAAGATTGGGAAAGTGCGATCCGATTAGCGGCAGATCCGTTGAAAAAAACAAACAAAATCACGGAAGAATACGTACAAGCCATGATTGATCGAGTGGAAAAATATGGAGCCTTCATCCACATTGGAGAATACACAGCATTACCTCATGCACGCCCAGAAGAAGGAGTCAATCAAGTAGGGATGTCTTTACTAAAGGTAGACGAATCAGTAAATCTCATTGATGACCCGAAACATCCAATCAAATTATTTATTTGTCTTGCTGCGATAGATAATGATGCGCATTTGCGTGCATTAGCCAACTTAACGAAATTATTATCAAATAAAGAAAACTTGAAGGATTTGCTTCAAGCAACAACGAAAAAAGAAATCTTAGCAATCATTCAAAAAGGAGACGAATAAAATGAAAATTTTAGCAGTTTGTCAAAGTGGCTTAGGGACAAGTTTCATGGTGGAGATGAATATCAAACAAGCGTTAGAAGACGCAGGTGAAGATTTATCACAATTTGAGATTGGTCATGCAGATGTCGGCAGTGTTTCAGGCGATATGGCCGATTATTTCTTTATTGAACACACGCTTAAGGATACTTTGACTGCGATACCGGAAGAGAAGCTGGTATTACTTCAATCGATCATTGATATGGATGAGATAAAAGAGAAAATTGGCAAATTGCTGTTGGAAACGCATTGAGAACAAACTTGACGAAGGGGAGGTCTTTTTATGGACGCATTATTAAATCTGTTTGTTTCGATCGTAAGCCAACCTGCAATTCTTGTTTCTCTGATTGCATTGGTTGGTTTGGTACTTCAAAAAAAGAAATTTTCTGAAATCATTCAAGGTACATTTAAAACATTTGTTGGCTTTTTAGTATTGATTGGCGGAGCAGGTTTAATCAGTAATTCTCTCACACCATTTGCGGCGATGTTTCAGACAGCGCTGCATACGCAAGGAGTAGTGCCCAGTAACGAAGCAGTAGTGGCAATTGCTTTGCAAGAATTTGGTACACCCACTGCATTGATTATGTTTGTAGGGATGATTGTCAATATTCTTCTTGCTCGATTTACTCGCTATAAATTCATCTTTTTGACAGGTCAGGCAATGCTGTATGTTTCTTGTCTGACAGCAGTTATTTTAGTTAGTGCAGGATTTCGTTCATCATTAGGAATGATTCTTCTTGGTGGAATTTTCGAAGGAACGTTGCTGACGATCACACCAGCCCTCTGTCAGCCTTTTATGAAAAATATCACTGGAAACAATCAAGTATCTATGGGGCATACTGGGAATATTGGTTAGCTGCTAGTGGCTGGATCGGCAAGGTTTTTGGAAACAAAGAAAAATCGACAGAAGACATCAAAATACCAAAAAGTTTCAGCTTTTTACGAGATTCAACAATCTCGATCATGCTGTTGATGTCGATCGTATATGTTTCGTTGTCTTTGCTAGCAGGTCCAAGTTATGTAGCACAAGAATTGAGTAATGGAGATAATGCTGTGATTTTTGCATTGATCCAAGCGGGAACATTTACTGCAGGATTTGTGATTGTGCTTCAAGGTGTACGGATGCTTTTAGCAGAAATCGTACCTGCTTTTCAAGGGATTGCGAAGAAACTTGTTCCTGATTCCAAACCAGCCTTGGATGTGCCAATCGTATTCCCTTATGCACCCAACGCTGTATTGATCGGCTTTTTCGTTAGTTTCCTTACTGGAACGTTGTCCATGTTTGCGATGATTGGTCTGCAAACTACTGTGATTATTCCTGGAGTTGTTGGACACTTCTTTTGCGGCGCAGCTGCTGGTGTTTTTGGCAACTCGACTGGTGGACGAAAGGGTGCCGTTTTGGGCTCGGCGTTCAATGGCTTATTGATTAGCTGGCTACCGTTGCTGATTTTACCAGTTCTTGGGGATTTGCAGCTTGCTTCCTCGACTTTTGCAGATACAGACTATTTGATTCCTGGATTTATTTTAGGCAAATTAGGAGAATACGGACAAACAACATTGACCGTTGGTATTTTAGGTTTCTTAGCTGTGGTTGTTTTATCAAGTATTTTAGGGACGCTTCGTTCAAAGAAGACACTGCCGGAACAAAGAAACAGTTGAAAAAACAACTAAACGACTGATGCAGAGTTTTGCATCAGTTTTTTTGTTTATCAAATCCATAAACAATTAATTTGTTGACAAAATAAATAAACGGTTTATAATTTTAATAAACAAGGAGGGCGGCTATGAATATTTCTGAATGGACATTACAGCAAATAGAAGCGGGTTATCAAAAACAAAAAAATAGTTTTGTCTGTAATTATTGTGGACAAAATTTTGTAGATGAAGGCGAAAATCCTGAAAAACAGATAAAGGAACATATCCAAGAAATTCATCAAGGAAATGGTTATCAGCTGATTCATGCAGACACTAAATATAATACGTTGACAGAAGTACAGAAAAAATTGCTTGAAGCATTTCTCCAAGGAAAAAAAGACAAAGAAATCGCAGAAGAAATGGGGATCACTCCTTCAACTGTTCGGCATCAGAAATTTACATTTAGAGAAAAATACAAACAAGCAAAATTTTATATGGCGATGTATCAGCAGGTTTTTGCTTCTAAAAGTTCTTCAGAGAATCTATTAGCCGTGCCCGATAAAATGAATAAAGTCGATGAACGTTTCTTTATCACAGAAGAAGAATATGATATAGCGATTCGAAAATATTTTGATTTTTCGCAAGGAAAAGTTGTCTTAAAGCAATTGCCAAGAGGACAAAAGAAAGTCATTACTGTATTGAATCGAATCATTGAAGAATTTGAAAAAGACAGACATTATACAGCAAAAGAAACGGATGAGATCCTAAGCAGTATCTATTTGGATTATGTCCTGCTTAGAAGATATCTGGTTGACTACGGTTTTCTTAGCCGCACGGTAGATGGACGTTCTTATTGGCGCGAAACGTAAAGGAGAAATAAAATGGATATCAAACGAAAAAGAGAGCTGCTACAAGCTTACAGAGAAATGCCGACTTATTACGGCGTGATCCAGATAAAAAATAATGAAAATGGAAAAATCTTTATCGAAACTGTTCCTAATACGAAAAATCGTTGGAATTACTACAAATTGAATTTGAATGAAAACTTCTTCGTCAACAGCGAACTGCAAAAAGAGTGGAATCAATATGGAGAAGCTGCATTTTCTTTTGAGGTTTTATGGGAAAAGAAAACAGATGACGTCACGAATATGAAAGACGAATTGAAAAAGTTGAAGAAATTGTGGCTTGAAAAACTGCAGCCATACGGGGAAAAAGGGTATAATAAGCCAATGAAAGATTAACTATCTCAGAATCGATTTTTAGAATAAAACGTTGGTAAAACAAGGAGAAAACTTTATGAAAAAGCCGATTTATGACAACGAAGATTTTTTTGAAAGTTACAGCCAAATGACACGAAGCAAGCAAGGTTTAGAAGGTGCTGGAGAATGGCAAACGCTGCAGCAGCTGCTTCCTGATTTTAAGGGCAAACAGGTACTCGACTTGGGCTGCGGTTATGGCTGGCACTGTATTTACGCAGCTGAAAATGGCGCAGAGAAAGTGGTAGGTGTCGATATTTCCGAAAAAATGCTGGCTGTTGCCAGAGAGAAGACTAAGTTTGAGAATGTTTCGTATATTCATGAATCGATAGAAGATGCGTCTTTTGAAGAAAATCAATTTGATGTCGTTATCAGTTCGCTTGCTTTTCATTATCTGGAATCTTTTGAAGAAATCGTCAAGAAAATCAAGCGCTATTCGAAGCCAGATGGGCAGCTGATTTTTTCAGTAGAACATCCGATTTTTACAGCACAAGGCTCTCAAAATTGGGCGTATGATGAAGAAGGGAATATTCGATTTTTCCCAGTAGATAACTATTTCTATGAAGGAGAAAGAACAGCGGATTTTCTCGATAAACAAATAGTGAAATATCATAGAACCTTGACCACTTACTTAGAGACTTTGCTATGCAACGGCTTTCGATTGACACATATCGTAGAGCCGGCACCACCAGAGAGTATGCTGGATCTGCCAGGAATGAAAGATGAATTCAGACGTCCAATGATGCTGATCATTTCCGCGGAAAATAAAAAATAAAGAATAGGTAAGCAGGTTTTGCATACAGCAAAGCCTGTTTTCTCTTTTCATAAACAAGATACGCTGAAAATCATTTCTTTTTTTCTTTTTTTGAGAAAATCCGTGCAGCTAGGCTTTTTGAAAGAGCTTGATTTTTACTAAGTTATCATGAATAATTATTATAACTTAATAAAAATTTTGCTTAGCGCAAAGGAGATGACAAATGTATATTGGCGAAATCATCGACCATGTAAGGAAACAAAAAGGATTAACGATCAAGCAAATCTGCGGAGAAAAAATCAGCCGCACGACCTACCATCGTTTTGTAAAAGAACAGTCTGATACCAGTATCGGCAATTTGACCTATTTGCTCCAAAAAGTAAATCTCTATTATGATGAACTCAAAACGTTTGACTATCCTGAAAATGTCAATTGGATCAATCAAATAATGAAAGAAATCAAACAAGCTTTTTTTTCGAAAGATATCGATGAGCTGAAAAGAATCCAAGCGTTTTGTTCTGAACAGACGATTGAAATAGCAGAACAGCAAACCAAAAGAGTACATATGGCTAGTTTATGTGATTTATTGATCGCAAAACTGGAAAATAAAAAATTCAATGTGACTTGTACAGAAATTTATTCTTACTTGATCAATGCCCAGACATGGACACGTTATGAATTAGTCCTTTTCAACAATTGTATGTATGCCTTCCATGCCGAATTTTTGGAATCTGTTTTAGAAAAAGCAGTCAGAGGAATCGGTCATTATAGAGGAACTGGTGAAGGGAAAAGTGAAGGATTTCGAATGTTGGCAAATGCAGTCATCCACTTTATACAAATGCATAACTTGAATAGTGCCTGGAAATACTTAGAAAAAATGAATAACTATCCTTTGAGCGAAGAAATGTTTTTCGAAAAGAGTTTAAAACTGATCATCAACGGCATCTGGGAATGTTTGAGAAGAAACAAGAAAGGAAATGAAAAAATCAAGCAAGGACTCCAAGTCTTCAAATCTTTGGAGGCAAAAAATCATTACAAAATGAATGTTGAACTGATCCGTTTTATTGAAAAAAGATACGGAATCGAGTTCGATATTGTCCTGGATAATCACGAATAAACACTGGATGTTTTCTAAAGTAATTTTAGAAAGCATCCAGTGTTTATTTATGTAACGTTTTTGCTACTTATAAAACGAATAGGCTACTAAATCTATTTTTATAAAAAACAAATGATATTGTAGCTCTGACTGGGAATAATCAGTAATAGTTTTATTTAAAAATAAAAAGGAGCAAAAAACGATGGCAAGTGAAAACATACTTACACCAGAACAACTTAAAGAACAAGCGGAAATCTATCAGCAAGCAGCTTTGCAGATCCAAGAAGCAACACGCCGGATAAATTCAATGAATCAACAAATCACACAAGAAGAGACTTTTCGTGTTTATTTAGAACAGTATCAGCAACTAGAAGAAAAAGTAACACAAATGGAGCAGCTGCTTGGAAATTTTCATCAGCAATTGATGGCGTACGCAGAAACTGCGGCGGAAAGCCAAAAGGAGGAGGCGACGGGATTAGGCTGAACTCTTTTTTTGGACCTATAAAGCGCGTAACTGATTTCAAGTTTAGCTGATAGAAAATACATTAAATTTGAACTCTTTTTACAGTTCCCCAAAAAGTACTTCCTGCTAGAGAAACCGCTCTCTGTGGTATACTTATGCCTAACCATAGTATATTTAAATAAAGTGTTTTGTTCGCCTGATAGGTTTAGACATAACAAAACAGTTTCAAAGGGAGTGGGAAAATGGCGCAGCATATTGCATCGATCCAACATGCGCATAAATCTTTTGGGAAAAGGGAAGTGCTGAAAGATGTTTCTTTAGAAATCAAGGAAGGAACGATTTTAGGACTGATAGGTCCCAGTGGTTCAGGAAAAACGACCACAATCAAATGTTTGTTAGGGATGGAAAAGCTGGACCAAGGTACAACGGAGGTTTTCGGCACACCCATGCCAAATCGGAAAGTCTTAGAAAAAATCGGATTTATGGGCCAAAGCGATGCGCTCTATGAAAGGCTTACTGCTAAAGAAAATCTAGTTTTTTTTGGTCATTTGATGGGAATGAAAGGAAAAGAATTAACAGAAGCTATCCAAAAAAATACCGAACTAGTCAATTTAACTGATTTTTTGGATCAACCTGTAAAAAGCTTTTCTGGAGGCATGAAACGGCGATTGTCTTTGGCTGTGACACTTCTTTCAAATCCGGAATTTATTTTATTAGATGAGCCTACTGTTGGGATTGATCCGAGTTTGCGTATCGAGATCTGGAAGCAGCTCCGCGCGCTGGCAGAGGAACAAAAAGCAATCATTGTGACGACACATGTTATGGATGAAGCCGAGCGATGTGACTTTGTTGGGTTGATTATCGAAGGACAGCTTTTCGCATTTGGCACACCTGCTGAATTAAAGGAACGGTTTTCTGCTGAAAGCATTGAAGAAGTCTTCTTGAAGGCGGAGGTGTCAGCAAAATGATTCGATTAAATGCTGTTTGTCAGCGAGTTATCCATGAATTGATCCGAGACAAGCGAACCTTAGCTTTGATGCTGATTGCGCCAATGTTTATTTTGACATTGATGAACATCGTGTTTGATGCAAATGGAAATACTGATGTGCGTATCGGAGTAGATCAAACGATTCCTGCAGAAGTCAAAAAAGCATTGCCTTCTGATGATGTTTCAATCAAATCCTATACTAAAGAGGAAGACATAGAAAAAACAGTAAAAAATAATGAACTGGACGCATTTATCACTTTAAAAGATGACGCATTCCATATTACTTATGAGAATGCTGACCCAAGTAAAACAGCACAAATCAAAAATCTATTTCGCAGTGCTTTAACAGGAGTAAAGATAGAGACACTCACTAAAGAAGTCCAAAAGGCAGCACAAACTTCTGGACAGCCGCTGGCAATGAAGGATTACTCTATACAAAACAGCTATATTTATGGTGATGGAAACAGCACATTTTTTGATAAGATCTTTCCGATTTTGATTGGCTTCTTCATCTTTTTCTTTGTTTTTTTAGTTTCAGGAATCGCCTTGTTGAAAGAGCGTACTTCAGGAACATTAGAACGGCTTTTGGCTACACCGATCAAACGTAGTGAAGTGATTTTCGGATATTTAGCAGGTTATGGTTTATTTGCAATCATTCAAACAGTCTTGATCGTTGCTTTTTCTATTTTTGTATTGGATCTAGAAATTGCAGGCAATATCGGCTGGGTATTAGTAACTGCGATATTGTTAGCTTTAGTGGCGTTGTCAATGGGGATTTTTGTATCGACATTTGCAAATTCGGAATTTCAAATGGTACAATTTATTCCAGTGATCGTCGTTCCGCAGATTTTTTTCTCAGGACTTATCCCGTTAGAAACGATGGCAGATTGGGTCAAAGAAATAAGCTATATCTTTCCTTTGAAATACGCTGGTGATGCTTTATCGAATGTTATTTTGAAAGGTCAAGGATTAGCAGATATTTGGCTGGATTTGTTGATATTGTTTTTATTTATCGTAGTTTTCACAGTGATAAATATCGTAGGGATGCGGCGTTATCGAAAAGTATAGCGTGAGCAGTACGCTTAGCGGAGGTGCACAGCAGTGAAATGTATTTTCCTCAATGCGAGTCCAAACAAAGAAGGTATCACAACGAAATGGGCAGCGAAAGTAATGGAAGGACTTGAATATGAAACCCTGCATCTGGTGGATTATCAAATCCATCAGTTGGGACAAAGCAGTAAGTACGATGAGTTTAAACACGTAATAGAGACTATCGCACATGCGGATCTTTTGGTGATTGGTACGCCGATTTATTGGTGGGATGTTACAGGACTGTTGAAAACATTTATTGACCGTCTGACTGATTTGTTCCAGCAAGATATTTCTTCGTCAGAAGCACCACTTTATCAAGTGCCAGTGTTATGGATAGTTCAAGGTTCTACACCCAAGGAAGCTATTTCTGGTATCAAAAATATGTTGGAAAAAGTTAGTGACCGTTTTTATATGGAAAATTTTGGTGTTCTTTACCAAAAAAGTGAAATCAAACCAATGAATACGCAATTGAAAAAATCGTATTCATGATTTATGTTGAAAACGGATAAAAGTCATGATATGATAAAATAAATAACGAAAAAGGAGAACTGATATGACTGCATCCATGAGATTACGTATGAAACTTTTGAATAAGTAATTAAATAAAACTTTCAAAAGTCTTGTAATATGCGATTTCAAGGGATAAGTGTCGGCTTTTTTCGTAAAATCAATTAATAAAAACAGGCTTATGAAAGCTGCTTTATGCAGTTTTTTGTAAGCCTGTTTTTGATTAAAATAACAAAAATCTGACCTCTCTTTTTGCTTTTGCAAGTAAAGGAGCGGAAAATATGGAAACATTAGCAGTTAGATTAGAAAACATCACCATGAGTTTTGGTGCAAAAGATATTTTAGATATTCAAGAATTATCAGCTTATCAAAATGATCGAATCGGGATCATCGGTGGCAATGGACAAGGAAAATCAACATTGATCAAGCTGATTGCTGGTAAAATCCAGCCTAGCCAAGGGAAAATCCAGAGAGAAACAGAATTCAGCTATTTTTCACAAGTGGCTGAGATCGACGAGCTGGACCAAGCAGATTCTTTGGATTGGGAGTTGATGGGACAACTAAAAGTACCTAAAAATGACAAAGATACGTTAAGTGGTGGTGAAGAAGCGAAATATCGTTTGGTCCAAACATTATCGGTTTATCAAACAGGCTTGCTGCTGGATGAGCCAACTACCCATTTAGATACAGCTAGCGTCAAAAAACTAGCAGAAGAATTACGTTATTATTATGGTACGCTTCTTTTTGTTAGTCATGACCGCTACTTTTTGAACCAATTAGCGACTAAGATATGGGAAGTCAAAGATGGACGAGTGCGAGAATTTGTTGGGAATTACGACGATTATAAAAAGCAGATCGCATTAGAAAAACTGGAAAATGAACGAAAAGAAGCTGTGTATGTAAAAGAGAAGCGGCGTTTAGAGCAAGCAGCAGAAAAGAAAAAAGAGCAAGCGGAAAAAATGGCTCAGGTCTCCGCTAAAAAGAAGAAGCAAAATATTCGTCCAGATCGTCTTTCTTCCTCTAAACAAAAAGATACTGTTCAAAAAAATGTCCAAAAAACAGCCAAAGCGATTGAAAAACGTTTGACTCAGCTTACGGAAGTTTCTGGCATAGAAAAAGAAACAAAGATTTACTTTCCAAAACCGCATTCAGTGGAAATCCACAATAAGTTTCCTATCCGAGGAGAAAGTGTCTTTCTGCAAAAAGGAGAAAAAGTCTTACTGGAAAATGCAGATTTTCAATTTTCTTTGGAAAAGAAAATCGCAATCGTCGGCGAAAATGGTATTGGAAAATCAAGTTTGCTTGAACATATTTTGTCTTATGGTGAAGGAATCGTTGTTTCTCCTAAGGTTGTGTTTGCGACATATCAGCAAATGGATTATAAGATAAAAGCAGAAGAATCCATTTTGAGTTATCTGATGAAGCAAACAGAGTATAGTGAGCAAGTTGTTCGCAGCCTTTTGAATAATCTGGGGTTTTCTCAAAGTGAGATTTTAAAATCGATGCACGTATTGAGTGGAGGAGAAGCAACGCGAATTTCGATCGCGCTGCTATTTGTAAGACCATCGAATGTTTTGATTCTTGATGAACCAACGAACTTTATTGATCTGCCGACGATGGAAGCATTAGAAATGCTGATTCAGGCTTATCCGGGTACAGTTGTATTTACTTCTCACGATCCTTATTTTGTTCGCCGAACTGCGGACAAAATTTATCATTTAGAAGAGAAGAAACTTGTTTTAAAAGAATGATCAGTTATTAGTTGTTCAACGAAATGTAAATAAAGCAGCGCCAGGAAGTTTTAGTGGACTTTCTGGCGCTGCTTTTTTCTTGTGAACTAAGTGTTTTCTAACAGTTGCTGCATTTCTGGATAATTTAATTCTTTTGCATAATCTAAAGCGGTTTTCCCATCGTTATCTCTGAGTTCTTTATCTGCACCAGCAGCTAGCAATTCAGTTGCGATTTTTTGATAAAGAGGAGAGCCGTCCCGCAAAGCAACAGTTTCGATCAATGCAGTGTACCCGTAATTATTTTGGTGGTCGATATCTACCGAACCGTCTGCTAAAAGTAATTTCACATTATCTAAATGACCTTTTTCTGCGGCTGGAATCAGTGCGTTTCCGCCAAAACGATTATAAACGGTTTGGTCAGCTGTTCCTTTTTCCAACATGTAAGATAAGATCTCATTTTTGCCTTGCGCACTCGCGTAGAGGTAAGGGCTGTCTTTGATATGGTCTTGTTTATTGATATCTGCTCCGCTGTCAATCAGTTCTTTTGCAATAGAAATTTGATTGTTATGCACAGCTGCCAGCAAAGGTGTTTCTCCACGATGATTGGTTTCATCGATGGGAAAATCTGTTTTTAAAATAGCTTGTACCGTTTCAATTTGATTGTTTTGGACTGCTTCAAGTAACGCGCCAGGTGAATAACTCATGATTTTTCCTCCTTTTAGTTCGTTCTTTGGTAGTTTTAAAAACATTGTTTATTTAATAGTAAAGGTTTTGTTCTTATTTTTGAACTAAGACGCTGTGGTAATTTTTAAAAAAAGAATGTATAAGAAAAATTTTTTTGAAATAATTTTTTATTTTCAGAAGAAAGGGCGAAGAAACAGTTTTATTGACAGTTTCTTTTAGTGAGGATTACCATGAAAATACACAAGAAGCCGTCAGATAAAATAGGAAATTTCCCCTGGATGTTATTTACTTATTTTGAGATTTATTATATGATAAGTTCCGTTGTCTTGATGAAAAGATGAATTTTGACGAATGGTTTATTGTTCGGATTTTAGGAGGATAAAGAAATGAAGGAAAAATTGGTTTCCTATTTCGACATTGAAAAATTAGGCACGACGATCAATCGGGAAATCTTAGCGGGGTTTACGACATTTATCTCAATGGCATACATTTTATTTGTAAATCCAACAGTTCTTGGTGCCACAGGTATGGATGAAGGTGCTGTTTTCACAGCAACTGCATTATCAAGTGCGCTAGGCTGTATTTTAATGGGTGTGCTAGCAAAATATCCGATTGCTTCTGCGCCAGCATTAGGTGTCAATGCGTTTTTTGCTTATTCTGTTTGTATCGGCATGGGGATTCCATGGCAAACAGCATTAGCAGGAGTTTTTGTTGCTTCGCTGATTTTTATCGTAATCACGATTTTCAAATTACGTGAAATGATCATCAATGCGATTCCTGAAGACCTTAAACATGCGATTTCAGGCGGTATTGGTCTGTTTATTGCTTTTCTTGGCTTGAGCGAAGGCGGATTGATTGTTGCAAATGATTCAACATTAGTGGGGATAGGTTCATTGAGTGTTCCTACTACTTGGCTGACGATTTTCGGGCTTGTTGTAACAGCAATTTTGATGGTGCGTCGTGTGCCGGGCGGTATCTTTATTAGCATGGCAGCAACTACAGTGTTAGGTTTAGTTACAGGTTTGATAAAAATGCCTGATACGATCATTTCAAGTGCACCAAGTATGAAACCAACATTCCTTGTTGCATTGAATCATCTAGGGGATATCAATACGGTACAGATGTGGGTAGTCGTTTTAACATTCTTGCTAGTTACATTCTTTGATACGGCAGGAACGTTAGTAGGCTTGGCAAACCAAGCTGGATTCATGGAAGACAATAAAATGCCTCGGGTCGGCCGCGCATTAGCTTCTGATTCAACAGCAATGTTGGCTGGTTCACTGCTTGGGACTTCACCAGTAGGCGCATATGTAGAATCATCAGCAGGGATCGCAGTTGGCGGTCGTTCTGGTTTGACAGCTGTTGTGACAGGGATTTTCTTCTTGTTTGGCTTATTCTTCTCACCATTGCTATCTGTGGTTACTTCCCAAGTAACAGCGCCTGCTTTGATCATCGTGGGTGTTTTGATGGCACAATCACTTCGACAAATCAAATGGGAAGAAATGGAAACAGCTATTCCTTCATTCTTGATTCTGTTGGGGATGCCGTTGACCTATAGTATTTCTGATGGGATTGCTCTTGGTTTTATCTTTTATCCAATCACAATGTTAGCAGCAAAACGCGGCAAAGAAGTTTCGCCGATCATGTACATCTTATTCTTTATTTTCCTTGGATTTATGTGGATCATGAACGCGTAAACGAACAATAGTAAATAAAACGAAAAGGAACTGACCGTTATGGATCAGTTCCTTTTTTCTTATAAAACACTTAATTAGCTATTATTTATCTGCCATGCTATAATAATAAATGGAATTTCGTTATTAACGTTATCGTTGCCTTTCAAAAAGAAAACACAGAAAGGAGAATGCCCTATGACATTCTATAACAAAGAATTAGAATATCGAGTAACACTGGATACAAAAATGAATATGTTTATCGTTTTTAACAAAAACAATTCAAATCATTTTGCTACAGGCGTTACAATCGAGCAAGCAGTCCAAGAACTTAAAAAATCGGCTTAAGGAGTGAACCTTCTGATGGACGCAAGCAGTTCTCTGTAAAAGCATCTACTGAAATCAATCGGTAGGTGCTTTTTTGTATACAAAAAAATCCCTTAAAAAAGCTGAAAAACGCTTTTTCAAGGGAAGTCTGCTTAGTCTTGGTCATTAAGCCAGTCTTTGGCAGCATCTACTTCTTCTTGGATGATTTGATGCCCCATTGGTGTTTTTGCAACTGTCACGTCAGCATCACGTTCATAAAACGCAGTAATCAATTCTTCAAAATCAGGCTGGTTGACGATTGGATCGTTTTCTCCATAAGAAATCCAGACTTTTTTATCACTTAATAGTGTTTCTTTTGTATGGACACCTAAAGAAATAGGATGGAAAAAGATTCCTTTTGTTAATTCAGTTTCGCGTTCTAAAAGCAGGTGAGCCCCAATATTCGCACCATTAGAATAGCCGACCAAGATCCAGCTTTCTAAAGGAACGTTTTTTTCAGCACTGATTTTTTTGATTTCTTCATAAAGAAGATCGGTTTCTTCTTCCAAACTTTCAATATCGAACTGGTTTAAGCCATTACGTTTAAAGTATCGGTTCATTCCATTTTCTTGGATATTGCCTCGAAAAGAAAGAATGCGGCTAGTGTCATCTAGATAATGGGCAATATCAACTAAAGAATATTCATCTCCGCCAGTTCCGTGAAGGAGAAGCAAGTTTTTGCTGCTGTTTGGTTTTTCGTCATAATAATAATTCATAATAGCCTCCTAAATGATAGTGTTATTTTGGTCGGATCTCTTCAAAGGTGTTTCCTAACGTGCCATAAAAATTGCCAGCTAAACGTGATACTGGTTTTAATTTTTCTGGTAAAACATATTCTTTTTCTGGATCAAAGACCTGTTCATCAAAAAAATACTCTTTGATTTCTAAGATAAATAAATCGCTGATAATTGCACCAGCTGGATCTTTTATAGGTACATATTGATAGAGAACAGTTTCAAAGCGGATCAGTGCTTCTTTGATTGCTGGTACAGTTACGCTGCTGCTTTTTTCAAGTGTTGCAGGAATCAATTGCAGTTCACTTTCTTTTGGGGAAAGCGAAGCAGCTGTTTCATTCATTTGTTTGACCAATTGTTCATCCACGATGTGTACCACTGCTTCGTTAGTAGCTAAAAGATTTCTAGCTGTATCTTTTAATTCACCGTTTTTTCGATTGATTGATACGCTGATCAAAGGGGGCAATTTAGAAATAACAGTAAAATAGCTGAACGGCGCAGCATTGATGATTTCCGTTTCTTTATTTTGTGTCGTTATCCAAGCGATAGGGCGAGGAATCACGCTGCCTGTAAGAAATTTGTAATGCTGTTTATCAGTTAATTGATCCGCTTGATAATGAAACATAAAAGTCCTCCTAACATAAAAATAAAAAAGTATTTCTGTGTAGTTCTGAATAAGAAAATTGGACAGAAATCTATTGAAAAATTCCCGTCCAACTTTTATTATTCGATTGGTTTTATTGACGTTTTTTGTTGGCATCTGAAGTATCGAAAGGACGTACATAGTCTTCGATTTCTTGACGTTTAGGTTCTAAGAATGGTGGTAAAGATAATTTTTCCCCAGCTGTTTCATAGGTTTCATCTAGCAAGAAGCCAGGACCGTCAGTTGCTAATTCAAATAGTACATGTTTTGCTGCCAAGAAGTACTCAGATTCAAAATAAAATCGTTCAACAAATCCAGAATTAGGGAATTGCAATTGGCTGATTTTATCGACCCATTCTTCTAAAGCTTCGCGATCTTTTACACGTAATGCAAGATGGTGGACGTTTCCGTATCCTTCTCGAGCATATGGCAGATCATCTCTGAATTCAACAATGATGCTTGCACCATTTCCGCCTTCAGCAATTTCGAATAAGTGGAACGCGCCGTCTGCATCAGTTTCTTTAAAGCCTAAAACATCTTCAAGTACACGTTTCATGTGGTCGAAATCTTCAACGGTAACAAATACTGGGCCTAAGCCTAATAATGAAAATTCTGCCGGAACATTACTATTTTTCCAAGGAAGACCTGCTTCAACGCCTGTATTGTTTTCATCTGAAATCAATTGATAACGTTGTTCATCAAAGTCTTCGAATTCCAAATATTTTTTGCCGAAACGTTCCATTACTTGTCCATGTTCGATATTGTGTTCTTCGAAACGTTCAACCCAGAAATCTAAAGCAACGTCACTAGGAACGCGGAAGGACGTACGAGAAATCGAATTTGTTCCTTTTGTTCCTTTTACGATATTTGGAAAGTCAAAAAATGTCATATCTGTACCAGCTGCACCAGTGTCATCTGTAAAGAAAAGATGATAAGTAGCGATGTCGTCTTGGTTAACTGTTTTTTTGATTAAACGTAAACCTAAAATATCGGTAAAAAAGCGGTAGATTTTTTCAGCGCTTGATGTCATTGCAGTTACGTGGTGAATTCCTCTAATTTGTGTGTCCATTATGTACCTCCTAAGATTATCACTTACAAAAAGTAAGTTAATTTATGTACCTAGTATACTGACACTCGTATAGTTTGGCAATCAATTTGTCTCGCAAAACAAGAAGGTATTTAATAAAAAGTAAAGAAATGTTGTATTTCGATATTTTTTTATCGTTTTTCGATAAAAAGTATGCTATATTTTTTTTGAGAGGAGAGATAAAAAGATGAAACAAACAACACTTTTTTTAAAAGCAGCAATAGGGTTGTTAGCAGCTATGGTCGCCTTTTTTGATTTTATGCTGGCAATGGGTTTGAATAATTCTGCTGAAAACACAACTTTATATGGAGAAAAAATACTTTGCGGAGCAGCGTTATACATAACAAGTTTTCTGATATTCTTTGGATTGTATCAAATATACCGTTTGCTGAAATTGATTGACAAAGATTTGGCTTTTTCCAATGATTCATTGAAAATCGTACGAAAAATCAAAAACACGATCTTGGTTATTTTTCCGATATTGTTAGGAATATTGCCAATGGCTTATCGAATCGCAGATGGAGAAGATGCACCAGGGATCATGGTGATAGGATTAGGGATAACTATGATACCTTTAGTTGCAGGAGCTTTTGCAGCAACGATCGAAAAACTTTTAAGAAATGCGATATCTATCAAAAATGAAAATGATCTGACAGTTTAGGCGGTGAAAAAATGGCAATCAAGGTTAATATCGATTTGATGCTGGCAAAAAGGAAGATGAGTGTCACAGAATTGTCTGAAAAAGTCGGTATCACTATGGCAAATATCTCTATTTTAAAAAATGGAAAAGCAAAAGCAATACGTTTTTCGACATTGAATGCGTTATGTAAGGTATTAGACTGTCAACCAAAAGACTTGCTTGAATACGTAGAGGAGGAAGAAGAATGAAGATAGAAATACTCAGAAAAGATTCTTCAAATTGGCTTGACTATGCAGAAAAAATTGCTGAAAAAGACTGGGCAGCAGCGGACTATCTAGCAAAAAATATGCGGCAAGGAAAATTTGCCGATTGGGAAGCTGTTATTATAGTAGAAGAAAAAGATCGATTGGCTGGCTTTTGCTCAATCGTCAAACATGACATCGTTGATACCATCGATTATCAGCCGTATATTGCTACGGTTTATGTCGATCCAGCTTTTAGAGGACAGGATCTCAGTGAAAAAATTGTTTCTTATGCAGAAAAAGAATTGAAAAAACAAGGATTTGAAAAAATCTATATCGTAACTCAGCTTGTTGATTTTTATGAAAAGCTTGGCTATCAAAAAATCGGAGAAGCGAATGACCGATTCGATCGGAAAATGTCGGTTTATCGCAAAGCTATCACCAATAAATAACTTTTATATATAGGAAGAAAACCGAAAAGCAGATTAGATATGCTTTTCGGTTTTCTTCCTATTTATACATTTATTGTGTTAAAGACTACTTTTCTTTTTATTGCGTAACAACTGCTGTACCGCTGCAAGTGACCATCAGCATACCGTTGTCACTGCCTAAAACTTCATAATCCATTTTCATACCGATAACTGCGGTAGCACCTAAAGCAGCAGCGCGTTCTTCCATTTCGCCAAGTGCTTCATTACGTGCTTTCATCAATTCATCTTCATAATTTTTTGAGCGGCCGCCGAATACGTTACGCAATCCTGCACCAATATCTTTGATGATGTTGATCCCAGTGATGACTTCACCGAACACGATACCTTTGTATTCAGTAACTGTTTGACCCTCAATACTGTTTGTCGTTGTGATAATCATATTATCAACCTCCTTTTTACCTATTATAACAATAAAACCATTTGATCGTTATGATTCTTTCTTCTCTTCTCGCTTTCGAACGAAATAAATATCTCTTATTCTTGAAAGTGGAGAAAAAATGAAATTGACTGAAAGCGAGTTAAACTAAATAATAATGAAGTGTAAACAAGCGTTTTACCTATTTTAGGTAGAAAAAGAGTGCGGCCTCGGCTATGTGTAGAAGTGAAAAGTTTTGTAAAAAAATGGAAATTAATTGAAAATGAGCAAAATAATTTACAATCATGAGAAATCTTGTTATTGTGTACCTACCGAACGGTAAAGAAAGGGTGCTGACAAATGAAATTGGAAATTACAGAAGATGCAAAACAAATGATCGAAAAGAAACTAGCTGAAGGGGACAAAATTTTCTTAGATTACGAAAATGGCGACAGCATTTTTAGTTCTAAAGGATATAGTTGTGGTCTTGACTTTGTTTTCAAATTGATCCTTTTAGGCAAAGAGTCAACAGGATATGACACTTCTTCTTACGATATTCCATTAGAAACAAGCTTAGGCACTGTCTGGATCAACAAGAGCGCAGAACATTATTTAGATAAGAATATCAAATTTTCTTTTGATAAAAGCTACTATAGTTTACGACTATCCGGCGACAGCGGTTTGATTACCGGTGATGTCACTATCGAACGCAAATAATGATTTAGATGATCTTGCTTCTAAAAAAATAAAGCCGGCGAAAAATCAGCAAATACGATTTTCCGTCGGCTTTTTCTTGTATATTTAAGAAAAAAATGCACAAAGAGAGCGCTTTTTTTGTTTACCTGTTAAATTAGTGATAAGCAAATAAAAATAAAGGGATGAAAAAAATGGAATTATTGGATTTGCTGGATGCCTCAGAAAGACGAAAAGCAGCTTTGCTGAAATATATTATTCAGAGTGGTGGGAAAACAACGATTGCGCAAGCCAGTCAACAGCTTGGCGCAGATCGAAATACGATCAAGGAGGCAGTCTCTAGTTTGATCGATGATTTTTACCACAGTAATTTAGAAATCAAATTGGCTTTGGTGAAAGAAAAAATCGAGCTGGACTCAGATGGAAGTATCAGTCTTATTGAATTATTGTTTCCTTTATATTCTCAATCAAAAAAATATCAGCTGCTTCTTTATCTATTTCTAAATGGGGAAACCACCGCAGATGATGCGATCGATAATCTGCTGATCAGCCGGGCAACTTTGTTTAGAAAAACGAAAGAGCTGAATCAACTGATGAATGCAAAAAATCTAGGCATCAAAAGCGGTAAATTCATTGGTTCAGAAAGGCAGATCCGTTATTTCTTTTATTCTTTATTTACAGCAGTTATGCCTTGTTATATGATTCGAGATTATTTTTCGATTCCGCCGGCAAAAGATTTGTCTGAAAAAATCATTGATAAATTTGGGACATCTTTGGAAGATTTCTCTGTTTTGAAAATCCAGCTTTGGGTTTTTATCAATGCACACCGAGATGCGCAAGGATATTATTTAGAAACAAGAGAAGGCGAAGAATTTGAATTGATCGAAGCTGAAAAATTATCGATTTTCTTTGAAGAAAACGAGATTGTTTTAGCGGAAAAAAGCACCGAATCTTCAAGAAAGCTGTTAGCGATATTTCTATTTGCGAATTTCATTTTACCGAGCCAAACAATTACGGAACAGCTGCTGGAAAAAATGCCGCCGCTTTTTTTGGATATCATCCAGTTGTTTTCCAGTGAGATCGAGCAGATGGCGCCAGGAGAGATCGATGCAGAATTGTTAGCAGAAAGTAAGATTTCTTTGTTTCAAATATTATTAGGTTTTTCTACATTTGATACATTTTTCCATGCCTTCAACTCGGAACGTTTCCATACATTGATTGAAGAGTATATCAATAAAGAAGCAACTGACAGAGCCAAAAGACTAGTACAGCAAACAGGAATCATTTTACAGCAATACCAAATTAGCCTTACAGGAAAAGAAGATCTTATCCCTTATCTGTTCTACCGTTATTCCGTACTGATCAGCAATATCCAACTGATCTATTCTGAAAAAATAAAAGTTGGTTTGGATCTTCCATTTGAACGTTCCGTTGGTCATGCAGTACTTAAACTGATGGAAAGCCGCTTTTCTAAAAAATTGAATTTGGAAATTACTGCGTATGATAAAAGAGAGCAGTATGATCTGGTACTGACAATCCAACGTAAAAAATTCCCAGAACAGCAGTCAGCAAAAATATATATCTTTTTAGGAGTGGAATATGAATATGACACTGCTAAAATCGACCAGATCCTTCAAGAAATAGAACACACAAAAATCAAGCAAGCCGTTAAATCGATACACGAATAGGAGGAATGCTGATGCGAACTGGTTTTATTTATTTTCTGATCATCTTATTAGCCAATACATTCGGATCTATTTCAGGAATGGGCGGCGGCGTCATCATCAAACCGGCGCTGGATTTTTTTCAACTGCATACAATTGAAGAGATTTCTTTTTATTCAACTACTGCTGTTTTTATTACAGCTATGGTCTCGACCGCTTTTCACCTTAAAAGCGGTCCGACATTCAAATGGAGTTTGGCACTATGGCTTTCTTTTGGCTCGATCGTCGGAGGATATTTAGGGAATGCTGCTTTTGAATATCTCTTAGGCATCATGACTGCTGAGAGTGTCAATCTTTTACAAATCGTCACGATGTTCATTTTGCTGCTGTTGTCTTTGATCTATGGAGTAAAAAACAAACCTTCTTATCATTTGAAAAACGTCAGCTGGTATGTCATCAGTGGATTGATCCTAGGATTCATTGGGAGTTTGTTAGGCATCGGGGGAGGACCGATGAATCTTGCTTTACTGATTTTGCTGTTTTCTGTTCCCATCAAAGAAGCAGCTGCATACTCTATCACGGTCATTTTCTTTTCACAGCTCACAAAGATCTTGGCAATCACTACATCTGGAGAATTAGCCAATTATGATTTGTCGATGCTATGGTTTATTGTTCCAGCAGCTGTGATTGGAGGCATCTCGGGAGCATTGATCAGCGACCATGTTTCGTCTGGTTTTGTTCGAAACACATACTTAGTGATTGTCTTATTAGTGCTAGGGATCAACGTTTACAATGGATTTGAGATTTTTTTCTAAAAAGGTGAGCAACATATTTTACCTTATTGGAAAAACGTGGTATATTCTTTTTGTACCGACCGGTATGTAAATAAAAGGAGGAATATAAAATGTTTGAAAATAAAAATGTAGCTATCGTTGTTACTGACCCTCAAGTAGAATTCTTGAAACCCGCTGGTGGAGGCTATGGTCTGACAAAAGACATTTTAGAAGAAGTAAACACTATCGATAACTTGACTACTCTTTTGAAAGAAGCAAAAGAACGTGGATTTAAAGTATTTATCTCACCACATTACTTCTATCCTCATGACCACAAATGGGAATTTGGCGGTGCTGGCGAAAAAATGATGATCGAACAAGGTATGTTTGCTCGTCCAAACCAATACAGTGAAGTTGCTGAAGGATCAGGTGCTGATTTCATCGAAGAAATCAAACCAATGTTAGATGAAAATACAATCATCACATCACCACACAAAATCTTTGGTCCAGAAAGTAACGATTTAGCATTACAATTAAGAAAAAATGGTATTGATACTGTGATTTTAGCTGGTATGAATGCGAACCTATGTGTTGACTCACATATGCGTGAATTAGTCGAAGACGGCTTCAAAGTAGTTGTTGCTACAGATGCTATCGGCGCTCCTGGTAAAGATGCTTACAATGCAGCATTGACAAACTTTGGATTCATCGCAGACGAAGTATTGACAACAGCTGAAACACTTGAAAAATTAAGCAAATAATAGATTGAAGAAAACTTTTCTTCTATATTAATAGTTATTCGACTGGGCGGCCGATCGATGAAAGACCAGCCGCTCAGAGCTACATATTTACTGAAAAAATTGGAGGAAAAAAGAATGATCCAAACATTGACTAAAGAAAATTTTAACGAAAAAACAGATAAAGGCGTAGTTTTGATTGATTTCTGGGCATCATGGTGTGGTCCTTGTAAAATGCAAAGCCCGATTTTAGATGACTTAGCTTCAGAATATCCAAATAATGAAGTAACGATCGCGAAAGTGAACGTAGATGAACAACCAGAACTAGCACAAGCATTTGGTGTGATGAGTATTCCAACATTGCTTGTGAAGAAAGATGGCGCTATTGCAGCCCGTTTTGTTGGCGTGCAAATGAAGGATCGTTTGAAACAAGTTTTGGATAGCAAACTATAATCATTTCATTGCTAAATAGACAATCAACGTGTTTTGTCTAGCAATAATAGCAGAAAAAATTTTTGTGTTGAAAAATTTTTGGGGAACTATTGGGTATTTAAAATACCCAATAGTTATTTAGAAGCGCAACGATTTTGGCTAGTATGAATAGACAAAGTATTTTTTGAATAGCGCTTCACAAGTGTGCATGAGCGGTAGAGGTTATGAGCAGTTTGACTTGCATGTAACCTCTATATTGACGTATATTTTTTGTTTTGTTATACTCGCCCTAGCATTTTCAGTTTTTCTCAATGAAAGGGGGGATTACTACCATGGGATCTAAACAAAAGTTATTGCAAAGTGCCAGAGAATTGATATACAAAAATGGATACAACAATACTTCGATTCGAGACATTTTAATTGATGCAGATGCAGGAAAAGGTCAGCTTTATTATTATTTTGATTCGAAGAAAAGTATTGGTTTGGCTGTGATCCAGGCAAATATCGAAGAATGGCGTACAGAATTGTTTACAGATATTTTAGCGCCAAGTGTTGAGCCAGAGAAAGATTTTTTAGACATGCTGAATTGGTTTTATTCATTTCATAATAGTCAATCGCACTATTATGGCTGTCCAATCGGCAATCTAATTATTGAACTATCAATGGAAGACGAAGAGTTCCGTGAAGTCTTGGAAGATTTCATGACGGAATGGATCAATGTTTTAGCTGCCAAATTGATTGAATTGGATTCAGAAGCGTATTTGAACTTTGAAGAAGCTCAAGATGAAGCACGAATGATCATCTCGCAAATCCAAGGTAGTATCGTCTTATTGAAAGCAACACAAGATTTGACGATTTTGAAAGAAACATTTACACGATTAGAGAAGAAATATGTTTATTCAAACACATTAAAGGCAGAATAAGAAGAGAAAAAAAGGGTGTCTTTATTCGCTGATAGACATAGAATATCGGGTATTTCTACTCGTTTTTCTCCTTATTTTCTCGATATAATTGCATTTAGGAAAAAAAGACAAGAAAAAGCAAATTCGCTTTTTCTTGTCTTTTTTGTTTTTATAACTGTTGTATTTTTTTATAAACGCTTTATTTGTGATTTTTTTAATTAATTCGATTATTAATGTTCGAAATATTGAATAACAACGTAATCTCTTTTTTTCTTTTCGGTAAGTGAAAAAAAGAAATTGACGGGAGGTGTCTAGACACTGCATAATTCATTCTGTAATCACGTTTGGTTACTTTTTGTAAGTAAGTTAGTTAGAAAATTATTGAAAGGAGTGGAGCAAATATGCTGCGTTCTTCCAAAAACGTTCTGCATTTAGTGATGTCTGCTATGCTGGCAGGTTCAATCGGTTTAGAGGCTGGATTAACAGTTGCTGCGGAAACAGCTGCAGACAGTGCAGTATTTCCGACTGTTAAAAGCCCAGAAGCAGAATCTGAATTATCTTATCAAGCCGATAGAGAAAACAAGATCGTCAATTGGACACTGAAATTCAAAAAAATTGCTGATCCAGAAGTATTGCGTCAGATGCAATTTAAACTGACGGATAAAAATGATCAAACTGCAGTTGTTGATTTCGGAGAAGAGGATCAAACGCTTGAAGGATTGAAAGATGATTGGATAGGAATCGGCAGTCACACAAATACAGAGGATCAAGCAACGATCCATTTTCAAACGAAAATACCAGAAGATGCTGAAAACTACACGTTGAAACTTTGGACAAGATTAAGCGAGCAGCAAGACAGTGAACCAGAAAAAATAGTTCCTATCGGCGATTCGGAAAATGTTACTTATTCCATTGACTTCCCCAATGAAACAGAAGAATCGGTTGTTGAAACTTCAACAGAAAATCAAACAGAAAGCGCATCAGAAAGTACTGTTTCATCTGTTAGCGGTTCAAATGACACCAAAACAGAGACAAACAGTTCTGAAAATGATCAAATTGCTGAAACCTCGGAAACAACGAGTGAAGCAGCCAAAGAAACAACTGCAGAAACGAAAGCAGAAAAACAAAAAGCAGCTGTTTCGTCAAGATCGGCCAGAAGCGTCATTCCCCAAAGTTTAACAGGCGCTGGGCTCTCTTCCATTCCTTTTGGAGCAAAAAAACTAACAGGACTTTTTGCAGAAGTGAACCAAAACGGTGGTCAAGGATCTGGGGCTGTTAAGCCGCAAAATCCAGTTGACGGAACAAATGATAATCGTCCTTACGATATGGTTGAACTTTCCGGAAGTAAAAACTGGCTTTCCATTTGGTCAAATGAATCCAGTAAATTGAATTTCAATTCAAATTTCAAAGGACGCACATATATCAAATTTGATAAAGCAAATTCAGATGGATTAGCTTTCGTCATGCACAATGATTCTCGAAAAACAACTGCAATCACTCAAGCGCAAAGAAGCAGTGATGGACAGAACTTAGGTGTTTATGGAACCAATAATGGACGAAACAAAGGCCCGCAAAGCGAAGCAGTCAAAAATTCAGTAGCTGTTGAATTTGATATGAAAGCCAGCTTGAGCAATACCCAGGCAAATGTGCTGGATAGTACCGGCGGACACGCCTTTGATATTGGAACGGGTGTAACTGATTCGGAAGCAGCGCATATGGCATATACGTTCCCTGGACTTGCCACTTCCTATGTTCCTCTGAAAAATGACGGCAGCGATACGAGTAGTTGGAACGATGGATGGGGAACGGTACGAAATGCGCGAGTCCGACATTATAGTTCTCCAAATGTCGAAGGTGTCCAATCACTTTCAGGAATCAGCAGCGGCTGGTATGAATTTCGTTTTAATTATACAGTCGGAGCGGGGATGACTTATTATTTGGTCAATCCTGCAAATGGTTCTCAAACAACGCCGGTAACTATCGGTGAATCTGAGCTGCGTACCAACCTCGCATTAGCAAGTAACAACAACCAAGCGTATTGGGGATTTACAGCAGCAAATGGGAGCGCGCAAGGAACGACGGATTTTGTCTTTACTGAAACGCCATCAGATGCGCAATTGGATTTAATCAATGATGTCAAAGATACAAATAACCAATCTGTTCAAACAGGAAAAGATACACCGCTAACAGATAAATATATTACAAGTGCATCACCAGCAAATTTTGAAACAGTTTTTCATTTAAAAGAAAGTGAGCGAACATTTTCTCTTTCAAAATGGACAGGAAAAGTCGACCCAACATATTACGACATCCCGGCAGATGGAACGATAAAAGTTTCGTATAAAATCGATGACGGTGTTTCACAAGAAACATCTGCAACAATCGATCCAAATGGAAATATCGCTCTTTCTTTAAGTGGAGTGACAATCAACAAAGGCCAAAAAGTAACCTTTACAACAAATCTGCCAACGAAAAAATCGTCTGGCGATCATCAAACTTCTTTTTACAGCCAGTTGACAGGAAAATACGGCACAGATACAACTGAAACGAGTGTCGAAAGTACTTCGATTTATTTTTGGATAAAAAATGCACCGATAGCGCCAAATATCAAACGTCTGGCAGCTGCTCCGAGTGATCAGCTAACCGATTTCGTGGATACTTTCGGACTTCAATTTGATTATGAAGATCTAGATGCTGCGTCAAATGAACTAAACTACGAAATAACAATCAATGGTAAAAGTGCTGGTAAAGGAACTCTGGCTGATGCAATTGCAACCAATCAGCAATGGAGCGACACCGGAAAAATCGATCTTTTAAGCAGCGGATTTTATCATCGAGGCGAAAATACTGCTGTTTTGAAAATCACGGATGCAAATGGATTGAGTGATGAAGAAACGATTACGTTCAACGTAGCTGGTTACAAAGGATTTGAAATCGTGACAGAAAACTATGACTGGTCCTTTGATAAAACACAGCTGCCAGACGAAAAAACAGCTCAAAACCGTCTGCAAGACATGACGATCAAAGGCAGAGATACAACACAAGATAACAGTACAGCCAAAATCGTTGCTTCGGCTACCGATATCGTGAATGAAAAAGGGACAGTGATCAGCAAAGAGAATTTCACTTTCAAAGATTCTGGTACAGAACAGCCATTAGCAAATCAGCAGTTATCTTTGAATGAAACACATGCGTATTCATCATCGGAAGGATTATTACTTTCGTTATCCGATCAAAATGATACAGGTCAGTACAAAGGAACGATTACTTGGACAATCAGTGATGCACCATGACAATTCATTTAAGGAGGTGGTTTTAGTGGAAAAGGTCAAAAGAACAATCGTTGCGGCAGGTTTGACAGCAATGTTTTTAATGGGACTTTCACAAAGAATCTATGCCGCAGAAACACCTTCCTCAAAAGCATACCTCGACACGAAAGATTATCTTTCGATCACACATGAGGAAGCTGGAAAATCTGGCGGGTGGTTTGACCTGCAAGGTGTAAAAGAAAGCTTGTTAGATATGTTCCCAAAAACCAATGAAGCAGCAACTATTTGGTGGCTGCTCCTAGGCCTCGCATTGATTGTACTCGTTCTTTTGATTTTTCGACGTCAAAAGGAGAAGAAAGATGAAAAATAACTTTTTATACTTTTTACTTTTCTTAACTCTGGGAACAGCAGGCACATTTTTATTCGCGCCAGAGGTAAAAGCGGACATAGCGGACAGCGGCACTGGGCGAAGCGCGTTAACGATTGTTCCGTTAGATGAAGATGTACCAAGAATCTATGAAATCAATGATTTGTATTTTGGGACGCATCAAGATACAGAAACAAACAGAAAACACCAAGCAGAAAATGATTTGACGATCCGTATCTTGGATGCAAGAAAAAACCCGACAGACTGGGAATTACAGCTGCAGATCGAATCCTTCAAAGAAGAAGACGGAGAAAAATTAAAAGAGGCAGTCTTGAATCTAGGCAAAGGAACCTTTGAAACAGCTTCAACCGATGCAGCAACAGGATTGACTGGAAAAACGTATCAAGAAGATTTTGATACAGGTGAATATGCCACAGTCATTACCTCAACTGGACAAAAAAACAGAGGCTGGGTCGTTTACCATATTCCTAAAGAAAAAATATCTTTAGCATACGGCAAAGGAAATCCAGTCGGCAACTATCAAACGACAAGCCATTGGCGCTTAATCAATGCCAATTTGACTTAATAAAATCAGGTAAAAAAATGGAGGAATTTAAAATGAAATTACGAGTATTAGGTGGATTATTAGCAGGAGCAACAATTTTAACAGTATCAACACCAGCAATGGCAGCAGAATTGAACGTACAAAGTAATCCAGGAACAACAACTTTGGAAATCACAGATTACACAGTAGATCCAACAACACAACTACCAAGTGATCCAGGTGCATTTACATTCAAAAATGTACCAAATATCGACTTTGGTACACACAGCTTAGACAGCATTGCAGATACAAATGCAACATTTGACGGAACATTTGACGCAGCGTTGCAAATCAAAGACACACGTCCTACAGCACAAAGTATCACAGATGCTAAAGCACAAATCGCTACAGCTGTAACAGCAGGAGCCGACCAAGCTTTAGTAGATGCAGCAACAGCAGCTTGGGATAACGCAGTAGAAGCAGGCGCTTGGAAAATCGACGCATCTGCTACACAACTTGACGGTATTGGCACATCTTTGACAATTGATGGTATAGAAGTTTTAGCTGCACCAGGAACAGTAGTATCAGAACCAGGAGCAACACCAGTCGGAACAAAAGATTACACATTAAACAACCCAGTTTTAACAATTGCTAATAACAACTTGGAAGTAAAAACGTACAACGGAACAATCACATACACAGCAACAGCAGCAGTTTAATGTTGTAAAGGAAGCGGAGCTGCGGTCTATGCCGCGGCTCCTTGCTCCTTTTTATCCTGAAAGAAAGAGGTAGTTTATATGAAAAAGACGAACGTATTTATTGTTTTATTCGCACTTATTGCATTTATTTATCCATCACAAACGATTTTTGGTGAAGAAGCAGAGACCGGCGGAGCCGACTATAGCGTAAAAGCAATTTTACCAGATAACCAGATAGACAAAGAAAAGAGTTTCTATGATTTACGCGTGTCACCAGGACAAAAAGAAACGATCCAATTGCAAGTAAACAATTATTCTGATAAAGAACAAACATACGATATCAGTGTAAATACAGCACAAACAACAGGAAATGTGACCATTGATTATGGCGTAAAAGACCTTCCTGACAAATCAGTAAATGATCTGCCAATCTCAAATTATGTCTCTTATCCTGAAACAATCAAGATCCCAGCAAAAAAAGCGGGGCTTGTTTCAATCGAGATCAACGTTCCTAAAGAAAAATGGGATGGTATTTTATTAGGCGGTATCCAAGTCAAAAAAGATTTCACAGAAGAAAAAGAAGAAAGTGATCAAGCGATTTTTAGTGAATATGCCTATGTGGTTGGCCTAATGCTTTCTCAAAATGATACAAAAGTCGAACCAGATTTGACCTACGAAGGGATCGAAGCGAAGTCGATTGCACGAAATGCAGGGCTGATCGCTACCTTGAAAAATACCCAGCCAATGAATATCAGCAACGCACATCTTGTAGGAAAAATCTATAAAGAAGGCGAAGAAGAACCAGTCATCACAAGAGAAGTCAAGGATGGCGGGATCGCCCCTGATTCTACTGTGGATGTACAGCTTTTTAATGGCGAAGCTGGTCATACAAAACCGCTGGAAGCTGGAAAATATCGTTTAGAAATCGCTGTCGATGACAAAGAAAACCATCATTGGACATTTACAGATGAGTTTGAAATCACCAAAGAAGCAGCCGAAAAAGTAAACAATAAAGTCTTCACAGTCAAAAAAGAACAAAACTATCTATTGTATTTCATTATTGGACTTTTGATTCTTTTGATTTTGATTCTGTTCATTTTCTTAGCCAAAAACAAAAAGAAAAAAGAAGAAAACTAAACATGTCGTCTTTCATTTCAAATGAAATGCTTTAACAATACCGCTTCTTTCAGAGAAAACACAACATCAATAAAAAGTCTTGGTCAAAAAACAGTTATCTGTTTTTCGCTCAAGGCTTTTTTGCAAAACTGTCTAATAGCGTAAGCGGAGCCTTTTCAGGTCGAATTGCTTTCCATTTATATGATAATCTCTATAATAAAAAGTGTATCTAACAAAAGGTAAAAAATAACAATTTTATTTATTGATGAATATCAAAAAATCTGTTTATGAGTGTTGATTGTGCGACTGGAGTGTACCAGATTTTTTACTATCAATAAAAAAATAAACAGTTTAAAAAATAGGAGGAATTTAGGATGTATACAGAATTGACAGGCAAAACTGCCGTTGTTACTGGCGGCTCAAAAGGGATCGGAACAGCAATCGCTGAACGTTTCGGTAAAGAAAAAATGAATGTTGTCATCAATTATCATTCTGACAGTAAAGGAGCCGACGAAGCTGTTGCAGCAGTTATCAAAAATGGCGGCCAAGCAATCGCTGTCCAAGCAGACCTAGGTTCAGAAAATGGCGCCCAAACCTTACTGGATGCAGCTGTCGAAACATACGGACAACTAGATGTTTGGGTCAATAACGCCGGAATGGAAAACCAGCATGAAACGCATGAACTTTCTTTAGAAGATTGGGAAAAAGTCCTAAACGTAAACTTAACAGGCGTATTTCTTGGTACAAAAGCAGCATTAGCTTATTTTGTTAAAAACGACGTCAAAGGAAACATCATCAACATGTCTTCTGTCCATGAACAAATCCCGTGGCCTACATTTGCTCACTATGCAGCTTCAAAAGGTGGCGTGAAATTATTTACCCAAACAGTAGCCATGGAATATGCAGCAAGAAATATTCGTGTAAATGCGATCGGACCTGGCGCAATCAATACCCCCATCAACGCAGAAAAATTCTCTGATCCTGAAAAATTGGAAACAACAACAAGTATGATCCCTATGCAAAGAATCGGTAAACCAGAAGAAGTCGCAGCAGTTGCAGCATGGCTTGCTTCAGACGAATCAAGCTATGTCACTGGTATCACATTGTTTGTTGACGGCGGTATGACATTGTATCCTTCATTCCAAGGTGGAAGAGGTTAATCAAAAATTTATAAGGAGTGCACGGATATGAAACAAGCACAAAACGTTTTTATCGGTTTTGGGAAGGCAGCCAAAACGTTAGCAGTCAAAATGGCAGCAAAAGGCGAAACAGTTATACTCATAGAAAAAGATGACCACAATTATGGCGGAACATGCATCAATCAAGCCTGTATTCCGTCAAAAAATCTTTATCTAGCCTCACAACAGCGCATCGTTGGCAGCAAATCATTCAACTATCGCCAAGCAATCAGCCGAAAAAATGAATTAACAAGTGATTTGAGAGAAATGAATCTGCATAATCTAGCAGACAAAGAACGAATCGATGTTATCAATGGACAAGCTGTTTTTCAAAATGATGAACAGATTCTTGTAACCATGAAAAACGGTGAAACCGAAGAAATCACAGGTGATCGGATTTTTATCAATACGGGCAGCCAGCCGAATATGCTGGCCATTCCTGGTATCGACAGTCCTTTTGTCGTAAACAGTACAGAACTGATGGAACAAAAAGAATTGCCTGAGAAACTTGTGATCATCGGCGGCGGCTATATCGGGTTGGAATTTGCTTCTATTTATCGAAATTTCGGGAGTGAAGTAACAGTTATTGATCAAAGAGAAACATTGCTTCCTCAAGCTGATCCTGATATCGCAGTGGAAATCGCCAAAAGTTTCGATCAAGATAAAATCAAACGAATCCATTCTGCTGCAATTGAAAAAATAGAAGATCAAGCAACTCATGCTGTTGTGACGCTTACAGCTGAAGGAACGACACAAAATATAGAAGCTGATTTGATTTTAGTAGCTGCTGGCAGAAAACCAAATGTCTACGGGCTAGGTTTGGAAAATACTTCTGTCCAATATAACGAACGTGGGATAATCGTTGATCGCGTATTAAAAACAACTGCTGAAAAAATCTGGGCAGTTGGTGACGTCAAAGGCGGACCGCAATTTACTTATATTTCTCAAGATGATGCACGAATCATTGAAAATCAGTTATATGGTGATGGTTCTCATACACTTGATCAGCAAGTCGATTTTGCAACAACGGCATTTTTGAACCCGCCTTATTCTAGAGTCGGTTTAAGTGAAGAAGAACTTCAAAAAACTGGCCGTCCTTATGGTAAATCACAAATGAAAATCGCTGCTTTGCCAAAAGGAAGAATCTACGACGATCCTCGTGGAATGGTCAAGATCCTGGTCAATGAAGACCATAAAGTCGTTGGTGCAGAATTATTCTGCCGTGAATCTCCTGAAATGATCAACTTGCTTTCTGTCTCCATCAAATTAGGCGCAGACTATGAAATATTGAGAGATCATATCTATACGCATCCAACAATGACTGAAATCTTGAATCCTGTATTGAACAAAATGGAATGGATCGAAAATCAGTAAGAATAATCAAAAAAGAATACACGAAAGAAGCAAAAAGTTTTGTTTCTTTCGTGTTCTGTTGTATACTAAATGTACCTACCGAACGGTACAAAAATAGGAGGCAGTCTCATGGAAAAATATAAAAATATTGTTATCGGCTTTGGTAAAGGCGGTAAAACATTAGCAAAAAACCTAGCATCTAAAGGTGAATCCGTATTAGTGATCGAAAAATCACAACGCATGTATGGAGGAACTTGTATCAATGTCGGCTGTATTCCTTCAAAATCATTGATTATCAATGGTGAAAGAAAACTTGACTTTACAGATGCAGTCGAACACAAAGAAAAATTAACAGGCATGTTGCGCAACAAAAACTATCACATGATTGCCGATGAAGAAACTGGAACGGTGATGGATGGAACGGCAAAATTTGTTTCTGACCATGTATTAGAAGTAACATTACCTGATGGCACAACAACTCAAGTAGAAGGAGAACGTATTTTCATCAATACAGGAGCAACTTCTGTTATTTTGCCAATCCAAGGATTACGCGAAAGCCGCTACTTATTAGATTCTACTAGTGCAATGGATCAAACAACGCTTCCTGAATCATTAGTAATTATCGGAGCGGGTTACATTGGCTTGGAATTTGCTTCTATGTTTGCAAGCTATGGTACAAAAGTCACTGTTTTAGATGCAAATCCTAACTTTATTGCTCGTGAAGACGACGACATTGCTGAAATGATTTACAAAGATCTAACAGACAAAGGAATCGAATTCCATTTAGGTATTTCAGTAGATGAAGTTACAGATGGAGAAGATTTTGTCCAAGTAGCCTATACTGAAAACGGCGAAGCTAAAACTGTGAAAGCTGCGAAAATCCTTGCTGCCACAGGAAGAAAACCAAATACAGAAAACTTAGGACTAGAAAACACAAACGTCGAAGTAGACGCACGCGGCAGTATTATCGTAGACGATCAATTAAAAACAGGTGCAGAAAACGTGTGGGCAATTGGGGATGTCAAAGGCGGATTACAATTTACGTATATCTCTTTAGATGATTACCGAATCATTATGAGTCAATTGCAAGGAGACGGTTCAAGAAGAATCTCTGATCGTAAAGTAGTACCTTACAGTGTCTTTATCACTCCGCCATTATCAAATGTCGGACTGACTGAAAAAGAAGCAAAACGTCAAGGTGTAGACTACAAACTATTCAAATTCATGACCGGCGGAGTGCCAAAAGCGCAAGTACTCGAAGATCCAAAAGGAATGTTCAAAGTGTTGGTTGATCCAGCAACAGAACAAATCTTAGGAGCAAGTATATATGCAGAAGAATCTCACGAAGTCATCAACTTGATTGCTTTAGCAATGAAAGGCAACTTGCCATATACAATGCTGCGTGACCATATTTATTCTCATCCAACAATGAGCGAAGCATTGAATGATGTATTAAAATAAACTTTTAAAAACACTTGTCTGGATCGATCAACAGATCTAGACAAGTGTTTTTTACATAACTAGCTATTGAACAAGTAAAGAAGCAGCAGTAAGATAAGAAATAAAAACTACAGAGGAGCACACGCGTACGAAATGGATTTGACGAAAGCAGACTATGAATTATTTGATCAAGAAGAATTTACCTTCAAAAAATTAAAAGAGCAGCGTACAGAAGCTGAGATTGAACAAATCAAAACCTTATATAAACAGCATTGGACGAAATGGAAAGAAATGCAGCTTTTAGCCAACGAGTCAGTATCTGAAAGTTTGAACATCACAAAACCTAAAATCGAAAGCTGGACGAACGGCTGGAATTTGAGAAATCACTTTTGGAGTGCTTATCGCAGTGATGACAGACAGAACGAAAATGCCTGTTTAGCTGTTTTGTTGAACAAGAAGCAATTGCAAATCTATTTGATGTTTCAACACTATAAAAGTGAAAAAAGAAATGGAACAGTAGAAACATACAACGCTTTATTAAAACAATTGACAGAATGGAGCAAAAAAACAGATATTTCTGATTACTATATTTGGCCGCAGCAAGAATCAGAATTCAAAGATCATCTTCCGTTAAAAGAGTATCTGGAAAATCCTAACAAACAACAAGCGCTCCATCAGCAGCTGAAAGATCGAAGCTTCCAGCTGGGCAAGTTTTATTTCCGCCCAACAGAAGTAGAACAAGTTGAGCAAAAAATCAGTCAGGCATTATTAGAATTAAGCCCTCTTTACCAGCAGCTTGCAGAAAACTAAAAACTCCGCGATTCGCTACTATGAATCGCGGAGTTTTTTATTGGGCATTATCCATTTTTTCGATGATCTGCTGGTTGATTTTCGATAAAATCATTTTCCATTCTGAAGGTTCTAAAAAATTATTGATGGCCAGATGTTCACCAGCAACCGTCGCTAATTCGTATTTGTCAGTAATGACAAGATCAGCAAGAATTGGGTTATGTGTGAATTGGATCATTTTGTCATTGTAAATAGAATAAATCCTGCTTTTGATAAATTCGATCGCATGATAATCTCTAAAAAAAGAAACATGGATCATCACAACTGGATGAGTCAGCATTTTTGTTTCTATATATAACAGATTGCAAAGATAAGAAAACTGATGCTGGTAGAAAAAGTCTTTGTCCAGTTCTTCTGTTTGGCATTCTCTCACATGCCGGTCCACTAAAGCATTGATTTTTTTCATCAACAGGTAGTCAGCATTTTTGATAAAGGTAGCAGAAAAATAATCTAAGTCCCAAATAAATAACAAATCGATATAGATGAAAATCGACAAATTATAAACCAATGTCGCATTATAGACAAAATAATAATACAAATTTTCGGGAATCTGTGATGCGAACTGATTCTTCCAATCGGCTAACAATCCATTGAAAAAAACAGTTAATGGAGTATGTGATTCATGGATTTTCTTCCCCAATTCAATAAAGTTGCTTTCATCTATAACACTAGGTATAAATACACGAATAAAAAAATTCAGATAAAAATATTCTGTTTGCAAATGCTTTTTATCCAGCTGTTCAGGTAATAATTGGCAGACTTGATCATACGAAAGAAAGACATAGTAATCAAACATGCCTTGATGCAGTGTTTTGATTTTTGGTAAAAAACATTTCCCAGCAACCCGATTTTTTATAATCGAAAGAAAGCAGACAAGGTGATGATAAGTAGACGTACTCATCACTGAAGTATCGAAAATAGCTGCTATTTTCTGTTGAACTTCTTGTTTGTCTACAACTGGAAAAAGCCAGACATCAGAAGGGATACACTGAGAAATAAAGTGAAACAAGAAAATTCGGATATTTAGTTCCTTTCCTTTGAAATAATAGACAGCCTCTGAATTCGAAGTAATCTGGATCTGAAAAGCCGATAAGCATGTATTTAATTTTCCAATGATTCGGTAAGCATGCGAAACACTTGTATGTAGCTCCTCGCAAATTTTAGTTAAGGTTAAGTGTTTGTGACTTATAAATAATTGACAAAGCTGAAAAGTGAGGGAAGAAAGACCGTAAAAATACAGAGATTTTGAATAAGTTTCCCAAGCTGTCTGTTTATCGCCAGCAAGCCGATAGCGGTGATCCTCATTTTTTTGGATATGATGGACAGAAAAATCAGCTAATTCTTTATTGAGCTCATTGATATATCTCTTTACTGTATTTGCAGAAATCGCTAAAGTTTTTGCTAGTTCATGTAAGGTTTGGTCCGAATTGATCAATTCCCGCAAAATCTCTAATTTATGAGTATTTGCGGCTGAAATAAAATGATTGATCATATTTTTTCCTTCTTTCGTTCTCTTTTAATTGAAGATTTTAAAAAAAAGATGAGAAAACCAAGTAGTTGCGTCAATGTATACTAACACTATCTAAGTTATGTGTAAATTTATTCTTTTAAATAAAAATGCTTTCATAGAAACATTACAAGAAACTAAAGTATTGTATTTCTTCTGTTTTTATAAGTTAGCTGTTATGTAAATAATAATGACTTTAAACAAGGTGGGTTGCATTTAACAAAATGAATTTTAAGGATTGTAATATTTATTATACGTTTGACAAGAAAGTAGACTTTAGAAAACAAGATTTTCAATCAATAATCATCACAGATATGGATAAGAAACCACAAGATTTATATGAGCAATTGGGTTTGGAAACATCGACTATCAAGGCAGAACATTTGTATGAAGGCCATTTGCCCGCGAGGTTTTTAGAAGGTATAGATGAAAATGATTTTATTTTAGAAGAAATGTTAGCTGTTTATTATGTTCGCTTTGTTTCTTCATTGACAGGAAAAACATTTCAAAAAATCATCGTGAGTGATCTAGATACAGAGATTTATCAAGAGGTCATGGACATGTATGACAATATCCAAGTAATTGAAAAAGCAGCTTGTATTATTCCGCATAAAAAAACATTGATTTAATTAGATAGAGGAGGGGAAGGAGAAAGATGGAAAATCTTTTTTTCGTTATGCAGACAGATAAACAATATAAACGGCAAATGAGATTGCTGAATTACTTGAAAAAAGTACATTCATCCGTCTCAATCACAGAATTATCCCGCGAATTATCTTGTTCTGCACCGACTTTGCGCAGCGATATCAAATCGCTGAATCTAAAAATGCCCGAAAACTTTGTTATCAAATATCAAGAAAGAGAAGGTGTTACGTTTACTTATCCAGAATGGAGTTCGATTGATTTTTGTATTATGGATCTAGCGAAACAGTCACTTTCTTTTCAACTCATCGATAACATTTTTCGACAACGAAACTTTTCTTTTCTTCAAGCAATGGAACAGTTATTTATCTCAGAATCAACTTTAAGAAAAACGATCCATCACATGAATCAGGTATTAAAAGAGTATCAAATCGCAATCTCTCCCGTGGATCTGCAGTTCACAGGAAGAGAAACCGATATCCGTTTTTTTCTTTTTTCATTTTATTCGGATTTTAGAGATTATTGTGTGATGTATAACATAAATGATACAGAAAGCCGTACATATATTCATCTTCTTCGTTCCGCTAAAAAAGCAAAACTGCCAAAATTGCATTACAGTTATTTTCGTGCCACGATTTGGATCATGGTCATCAAAGAACGAATGTTTTCAAAACAGTTTATTTCGATAGAGGAAAGCGTCCAGCAGAAGATTGTAGCAAAGAAAAGTTTCCAACGTTTTTACCAAGTTTTTTATAAATTATTTGCACCGAATTTTTCCCAACGAAAAAACGCAATAGAAGAAGCAATCTGGATGTACCAAGTTTGCTTGCATTGTATTTCTTATTCTGATCCAATTGACCAGAAGAGAGATGATAAAGAGCCATTTGTTTATACGAGAGAAGAACCAATAGAAATCATTGAAGAGAAACAAGCATTTTTAGAGATGTTTTTTGGAGGAAAAAAAATAGATACCAAAGAATTGGAAAAAATAAGAGCTTTTTTGATCAATCTTTCTTCTTTGAGTCAGCTATCGCCATTATTTGAAAAGGTTTCTTATCCGTTAAAAAACTTTATCAAAAGTACCCAAAGAGAACTTTTCATCTTATGGTATGAGTATCTGAAAAAATCAGCACCCGTCTTTCCCGTCACGTATCCAGAAGATGTAGCAGTTAGTCTGACGATGTTGTCTTTTTCTATTTTTGATAGGGAAAAACAAAAAAAGCCGCATGTCCTCTTTTCTTTCCAAGGAGAATCTGGCTACGATGAATATCTTGTGCATTCCAGCAAAATGATGATTCCTGAACATGTTCAAACAGAATATCATCTGCATGGGATGGTGACAGAAAAAGTAATCAAAGAAAAACAAACAGATTTAGTTGTATGCAACTATGAACTTCCATTTATCAAAAATCCTTCCTGTCGAATCATGCGACTGTCTTATATCCCTACGATGACTGAATGGATGCAAATGAAAGCTGTGTTATATCAGTTGACGAATGAATAGAATATCAAATAGAAAAACCACCTTCGTTTAAGCAAATGAAGGTGGTTTTTGTTGATGGACAGGTAAAGGTTTCTTTAGGTCCTCCAAGAGTTCTTTCAAAATCGATTGTTGAAATAGATGATTCAAATATTGGATATCTTTATCTGTGGGAAAGATATCAGAAACAATACAGTTCTTTTTATTAAGCGTTGGAAAATTGGTCAGACAAAAATCATAGTTATCTAATTTTTCTTCTACCGATTCTGAAGTATGGAAATCAATAACTTCAAAAGTCAAATAATCCTCAAAAATATGTTCGAAACGTTTTGCGAGCATGTTGCTATGTTCTTCATCAAAAGTATACAAGATCCCAACTGTTTTTTTCTGCTGGTTCTTGATGATCAGGTTCGTTAACACAGGATCATGGGTCAGCATCAAATACAATAAATCAAAAAATAGATCATCGTCTCTCAGAACACCTCTAAAAACAGTTAGTTCTTTCTTGAGCTGCTGCGAGATGAGAGAAGAAAAGCTGCCATTTTGTTTGAAAAACTCAAAAACAAACCGCTTTTTCGCGTGATTGAGTATATGGCTTCTTCCTTGATATAGAGATAACGATGTATCGAAAACCATAGGAACTTCTTTGAATGTTTGGTTGCCGAACAATTCATAAAGTCGTTTATACAAATGATTCAGTGCATCTTTTTTCAAATTCATTTCGGGGGAGAGTATAGGTTTCTTCAACATATAATGCAATTTTGACAATGTTGAATGGACGAACCCAGTATAAGGAATCTTGAAAACATGTTCGAATTTTTGATTATTGATAACGATTTGGTAATTATCGAAATCAAGAAATTCAGTCGTTGTGACGAGACGTGGGAAATGGGAACTCATTTTTATAACCACCCAAATCCAAACTTTAAGTCTTTGATAATCTTGAAAACCAGAAAGATGGGGAAGATTAGAAAATCCTTGAACGATTTGCTCAATCAAAGGCGCCTCTTCCTCGTTAATAAATTCTTTCAAAGAAAAATATTTTTCGGTAATAAAAGTGACAAAAAAATTGCACAGTTTACTGAATTCACCTGTGAAATGAAACGGAGAATCCGTCAAAGTGACGCCATAATATTCCAAACATTCTGACAATTGTTTTTTGATTCTTCTAAATTGTGATTTGCTGATATCTAACTGATCTAAAATATCTGTCGTAGATAAAAATGGTTGAAGCAAAACAAGTTCCAATAATTTGAATTGAAGGGAATGCTGATAAAAATAATGATAGATTGCACTGTAATTGATGCGATTATTTTTCAATAAGTAGAGTTCACTCTTCTTTTTTTGGATTTGGAAAAAATCAGTCATCTGTTCTAATTCTTCTATATATCGTAAAACCGTTTGCTTCGAGGCTCCTGTAGTTTCTTCAAGTTCTTCTAGTGAAGACTGCTGCTGTTCTAAAAAAATCTCCATAATCTCCAACTGGACCTGGTGTTTCGTGGATAAGAATACTTTCATATATGGAACTCCTTTCTATAAATCTTAGCTTATTAGAATTGTACCAATGAGAATATTGTTATAATTTTTAGTTTTTTTCTTTGGAAAAAAATTTTTAACAGAATAAATAATGTATACGGGATCCTATAGATGAAGTGTTTTTGATAACGATGTTATTTTTATAAGGGTAAGTCATAAATGTCTCAGTGATGACGTTGATATAGAAAATTTTTTATTTTGGTCATTGTTTTAGTAACATTAGTTTTTTAATTTTTTAAAAATAAAAATAACGGCTGGGCTTAAACTTTAATGAAAAAAGGCTAGTATTCATTTCGATAAAAAGTAGAAAGCGTTAAGTTTGTGGTGTGTTAAGACCTAGCACTATCTCAGATAAAGGAGGGGAGTTGAAAAAAGCAGTACGTCAAACTTTTTAATAGCAAAAAGCTAGAAGAATATCAAAAATGGGGGAATATTCTTCTGTGGCTGAATGCCGTTAAAAAGAACTGCTTCAAGGAAACATTTATTTGTCAGCAGCATGTTTATAGTTAGGTTTGTTAGAGGCAACAAAAAGCTGTATTCAAGTAAATAATAAATACATAAAAGGGGGAGAAGATGTACAGCATAACAAGGCATACTTATTTTGAAAAAGAAGGTTTTGGCGTTTTGCATGTAGATAATTTGCATAGTCCATTCATGAGATATGAAAAAGTGGATAATCAAGTAGAATTGCTGCCAAAGCTCTTCTTTGCTAATCCAAATTCTTCAACAGCAAAAGTAAAAAAGATTGACCAAGAACACGCGATGTTTATCGCTGTTCAAAAAAATTTAAAAAAATTATTGGAAAAGGGGTTAACAAATGAAAAAGAATGTAGCAGTAAAGAATTCAGCTAAAAGACTTATCACATTATCATTGATTGGTATCAATTTATTCAGTCCGCAACTATTAAATGTCCATGCAGAACAAGATGTTTTTGCAGACTCAGCCTTGACGATGGACGACACAGCAAATATCATCAACGGCTTGAATGAAACACACATGTGGTCAAATGATGGCGGAACAACTTGGAAACAAGGAAAAGAAGGACAACTTTTTAGAGGTGAACAAGAGGTTCAAGTTGCTCGATTTGATAAAGATATAGTAGAAAGTCAAGCATGGCAAGGAAAAGCTTATTCAGGTGGAACACTTGTCAGCTATAACGGAGCAATCTGGCAAAACAAATGGTATGCAGAATCGACAGAAGAACCAGGAGTTGCAGATGTGTGGGTCAAAGTGAAAGAGATACCAGCACCAATTGCTATCTTCAATTTTTCAAGGTTTACTGGTGCTGAAGCAGATAAATTGCAAAAAGATGAAGCAGAACGCGTACAAAATCAAAAGAAAGTTATTGGTTATTTCTCCAACTGGCATGGGTATAAAACAGATTATCAACCGGATAATCCTGATTACAATATTTCAGAAGGTGTAACAAATGGTAAAGGATATGATCCAGATGATGTTCCTTTTGATAAAATCAGTCATGTGAATTATGCGTTTATGATCATTGACTCAGAGGGGAATCTGGTATCAAACGATGCTTGGGCTGATTTTGATGAGTCACATACTGGCGGCGGAAAAGATTATATCAATCAAATCGTTCAGAAAGCAGAAGAAAATGATGTTGCAGCAATGGTTTCGATTGGCGGATGGACAAATTCTGTCGATGATAAAGGCTTTGACCACGCAACAGCTACACCCGAACGTATCGATCGTTTTACGGATCAATTGGTAGAATTTATGATCAATTATGGATTTGACGGAATCGATCTAGACTGGGAATACCCAGAAAATAACGAGCAAAAAGAAAAATTTGTGGTATTAGTTAAGCAATTACGTGAAAAAATGACTGCTGTTGGTAAAGAAAACGATCAGTACTATCAATTGAGTGCTGCGGTTACAGCTAACCATGAAAAAATGGCATTTATCGCTCCAGAAATCACAAAAGATTACTTGGATTCTTTCAATGTTATGACGTATGATTTCCGTGGTGGATTTGATACACAAACAGGACACCAAGCGCCGTTGTATCCAACATCGACAGATAAAGATCAAAAATTCAATGTTTCGGCAGCTATGGAAGAATATCATAACGTTTATGGTATTCCGAAAAATAAATTGATGGTGGGAATGAGCTACTATTCTCGAGGATTTGCGAATGTAAATGAAGCGGGCATCGGCGTTTCCAGTAATGGTGCACCAATCGGCGGAACATGGGATGATCCAGCACAAGCAGCAGGTTTGAAACCATGGTGGCAATTGAAAGATTTTGAAGCACAAGCAAAAGATGAAACAGTGAAGCACCTTTCTTATCATTGGGATGATGAAGCAAAAGCACCGTATATCTATGATTCTCAGAAAAAAGAATTGTATACGTATGACAATATCGAAACGATTTCTAGAAAAGTAAATTATACGATCGATAATGGTTATGGTGGTGCCATTATTTGGGAACTGGCACACGACACGCCTGAAACAGCTGAATTGACTTCGATCGTAAATAACGTTTTGACAGGGGAGAGAGTCGATATTGAGGATGAGACAGAAACAGGAAATAAACTAATTACTGCAGAAGTGAAAGACCGGGAAGTACAAGCTCTCTTAACCTTAGATGAAGAACGATTTAATAGTGAAGAGCGTATCATGGTCTATGTTGACGGTAAGTATCATTTCGAAACATATGCAGGTAAATCTTACTACTCTTCAAGAGATAAAGCAGACGGTTCTGTACAGATACGCAGAAAAATCGAAGGGAAAAAAGGGCAAAAAATCGAAGTCTACACAGCACCAAGAAAACCAGGACATAGCTCAGCTGGAAAAACATTGTTAGAAACTTTTGTTTTAGACGATGATTTAACTATCAATACAGATGGGCTGATGGATGCTGTTAAGAATATCGAATTTACAGGAAGTCAGATTCGTGTGTCATTTGACGAAGAAGCATATAAAGGTGAAAACCGCATGATTATTCGTAAAAATGGAGCATACGTTGCAGAAGTTTATAACGGGAAGCATTATTACTCTTCAAGTAAAAAAGAAGGAAATGCTATCCTGATCACTAGAAACTTTACTGCTACTTCAGGAGATATTTTCTCTGTTGAGTTAAGCGGTGGACGTCCAGGCGGAAGCTCAAATAACTTAGAAACGTTGGCTACGCTAGAAGTGAAGTAAAATTTAAAAAATAAAAATCCTTCCTAAGAGCCGCAACTCTTTTAAAGTGCGGCTCTTTTTTGTGATCATTAACAAATAACGTTGTTTTTTATTAATCAATAAAACAATAAAAATGACACTTGACATTAAAAATGAATTAAAAAACTTATGTAATTGTTATTTGTGTAAGTTTTTGGATGATACAGTAAGAAACAGATAGACGGACTTCTTAGTCATTAGTTTTTATAAGGAAGTGAGAGAGGATATGAATAAATTCTTAACAGTGCTTGCAAGTCTGTCACTGATTTTAGGAATAGCCGCACCGATAGATTCTCTAATTGAATATTCATTTGAAGAAACTCAAATAACAGAAGAGCTGTTGGAGAAAGAAAGTGCCGAAAGCTCCTCCTCTGAACAATCGACAGAGATGACTACACAGGAATCTACTGTTGAAATGAGTACGTCTTCATCAGAAACTGAAGAAACAATGGAAAATATCACCGAAACGCAACCAGCACCCATAGAAGAAACTTCTGAAAGTACACAGATCATAGATACAGCAGAGTCAACAACAAATCCAGAAAGCACTGAATCAGAGGCAGCAGCGACAGAAGAAACCGAACAGATAGTAACAGTATCAAGTGGTGAAGAGACAAAAACAGAAACAAACAACTTACCAGATGACACGGTGATTACGATGTCTCCAGGATTGCTGAGAGGAATTGCTGAGGATGTAGCGCTCGTTGCTCAGGACAAAATAATAATAAGTGAATTAAAGAAAGTAAAAAGTATTTTAGTTTTAGGAGATACATATGGAAAAGTAGATTCTCTTGAAGGATTACAATATGCAGAGAATCTGCACACTATAGTATTTGCTCATAATACCGGATATGGTTTTGATATTGCTGATTTATCACCACTAAGTAATTTAGATAAATTACGTAACCTTTATTTGCCTAATTCTAAAGTCACTGATTTTCGTCCATTGAAAAAAATGGCTGAAAATATCACACAAGGAATCCCGGTGGAAGGGGTTTCTGGAATGTTGATTGACGTAAGTACAAGAATTGATGCAAGACAAATGAATGATAATAGTTTTGATCCATTTAATAATATGGAACCTATAAAAGTCAATTCAGATGGAGAAACATGGGATTTTGAAATGCCATTTCATTCTTATGATGGTAGCCGTTTAGAGACGAAAGGAGGAGATGTTAACTATATAGATTCTGATAAAACAGCACGAATTGGAAGCGATATAGAAAATATTTTTCAAATAAACCTAAGTAAAGAAATTAATGGATTACTAGGTTCAAATGTCAGCACTACTGGATATATCCATTTAAATGTTGAGTATATTTCAGAATTGAAAAAACCAACTTCTCCTTTTGCCCAAAAATTATCCTTAAGAGGAATTCTGACAGAAATAGATCGTGAAACTCTAGAACAAAGGGAAACCGACTATGGAATTGTTAAAGAAATATATGGATATGTTGGCGAAACGATTAATGCACGAAATGAATTATTTGAGGAATCAAAACCGATTCGTGAGATTTTTACTGGAACGATTCAAAGAAAAGCATCAGAAGAAACGATTCATTATGTAGATAAAGCAATTGATAATGGATTAAGTTATGTACAGTTGAATTATAAAGGAATAAATGAGAATGTACTGAAACCATCTGTTTTACATATTCGAGCAGCTGATACAAATTTTACCTTACCATCCGTCCCTGAAATCAGCGGTTATGGATTAATTGAGGATCCGCCTGAAAGAATACGGACACCTGCAGAAGGAGAAACCTTAGATGTTGATTATATCTACGGTGAAATCATTGATATCACTGATCCTGTCCTCGAGCGGGAAATTCGCAAAGCTTTGGCTATCAGTGATACATTACCAGTCACTGATTATGCAATGCAAAATTTAGAAATACTAGAATACGATGCTGGTGAAAGTGGTGAGCGAATCACGGATGTAAGAAGTTTGCAATACGCAAAAAACTTGCAAAAACTTATTCTGATCAACCAGGAAATAGGCAGTACGTTAACATCGAGTATGATCCAAAAATTAACGAAACTAAACTATCTTGATTTATCGAAAAATAATGGTTCCTTATATATTTCATCGTTACATTATGTTGATAGTTTAACTTACCTGAATATCAGTGAGAATAGAATCAGTATGGCAGTTTCAGAGTTCCCTCCTAACTTGGAAATACTCGAAATGAAAAAGATGAAGGCAATGAATTTTGCTATTATAGGGAATCCACGCCTAACTAGTTTGAAGAGGCTCAATTTAAGTGATAATGGTGATCATATTAATAATACGCTTCTCCTTAATCTCATTGAAACTGCAAAGAATGGAAATTTGGAATATGTCGATTTAAGCAATAATCACTTATCGGACTTGTCGGTGTTATCTGAAATAGAAGATTTGAACTATTATCCTGCGGGAAGCAGTTCGGATTTTATGAATGACCTTGGTTGGAATTTTGCAGATCAGAAGTTATCTGCATCAAAACGACTTACAGCTGGGAAAGAAGTACGTTTAGAGAATGTTGTGAAAAGTAAAAATGGCGAAATTTATCTGCCTAAATCAAGTGATGCCGATTTTCGAATGGAGAACAATGAGATTATTTGGATGCTAGGCTTCAATGAAGATGGGTCCTTAAAGAATGAAAAAGCTGTTTTTCAATATAATGATTATGAAAATACAAATTACAGTGCAGAACTGACTGTTGAATTAAATTACCAACCATTGAAAATCGAAATTCCTTTAAACTTGGAATTCAGCAACAATGCTTCCGCAGAAAACATCAAATCAAAAGAGTATCAAATAAAAAATCTGTCGGAATTTCCAATTGAAATAGCATTAGAAGAAGTTGCAGATACGAGTGAAAATCCATTGCCATTAGTGGAACAAGTTGTTCAAGGGATAGAAGGAATCGCGCTCAAGTTGAAAACATCAGATAAAGAAATTAATTTAGCTGGACAAAGGAATAATGTCGGACGACTAGATGAAGGAAATACTCTTCAATTTGCATTGACTGGGGATTATTTTGCGGAAACTTCAGAAGAAAAACAATTTGCTTATTCTTTCCAATTTACATTCAAAGAAAGTGGGGATTCTATTGAAAAAAAAGCAGAATGACAAGAAAAAACGATTGATAGCATTGATTTTAACTGGTTTGTTTGCCTTAGGTTGCGGTTATTTTTATCTCCAGCATGTAAAACCAAGCGACACGCAAACAATCGTGATCGGCAGCGATGTCCAAGACGGTGTATATAAAAAAAATAAAACAAAAAAAGAATTGGAAGAAGAATTGCAAAAAGAAGCTGATGGAAACTCGTTTGCTTTGGAATTGAATACAGAATGGAATTTCAAAGATTCAAAGACACCTGGTTTGATCGGAATTGTTAATCCAAAAAGCAATAAGCATTTGATGCAAGTTGCTGTCTATACAAAAGAAGAAAAAAAACTGTTGTATGATTCTGGTTATTTAAAACCAGAACAATATATCGAATACGGAAAATTAACAAATGAATTGTCTGCTGGAACCCATCAAGCAGTGGCACGTGTGAAAATCTACGATGAATCTGGGCAGCGAATGCTTTCGGAGAATTCAGTAAACGTCAATATCTATGTGGAGAGCTGAAAATGGAAGCTATCATGAACTATCTCATTTTATTGAATCAGCTGACGATCCACGAAGAGTCAGACTCGATCAATGTTGGTATCGAAGTAGTGGGGAAAATCCTTCCTTCAGAAAATACTGCGGGAGATTTATTACCTAAATTAAATACTTATGCGGGAATCACACCAATACTTTTGGGTGTTTTAATAATTACAATTATTCTTATGAAAAGAAAGAGGGAAAACAATGAAAAAAATTAGTCTTGCAATTTTAAGTGTATTAGGAGTTACAATGCTTTCATCCGTCCTTGTTAATGCAGAAACAATTCAAATTCATGGTGAAGAAAGCGCAAATGTGCCGGTAACTGGTCAAATAAAGAAATTTGATCCAGAAAATCCAGATGAAGGGGAAGAGGAGAACCCAGAGATTCCTGACGATCAGTGGATCAAAGTCGATATCCCAAGTTCTGTTTCTTTTGCGGCAAGTGATGCAAGTAACGGTAGTGTTATCTCGCCTACATATACAATCAAAAACCGTTCAGCAGAAGGTGTAAAGGTATCGGTTGACAGCTTTGCTTCTCGCGGGACAGAAGATGCTTTGTTTGGTGGAACAGCTTTGAATCTATCTTCAGAAAGTACAACAGTCAACTTGCGTCACACCGATGATACTTTTATCAGCGCACGTACAGAATTGATGTCACTAGCAGGAAATATCGTTGATGGACAACCGACAGAAACACAAGAAGAAAAAACATTCAGCATGACTGGTAAATTAGGTGACAGTTTCGACTTCACACAGATTCCAACAGAAGGCGTAAGTCAAACGTATGATCTTGTTTTCAACTTTGAACGAGTAGCTGATTAATTATTGAAAAATAAGAAGCATTGACCTCAATTATTTGAGTGTCAGTGCTTTTTTTATTATATAAAACAAAAAAGAAGTGGTTTTATTGCAGTATGGAAAACTGAATGAGAAAAAAATAGGATTTATTAAATTACAGGAAAACAGAAAAAAGATTCTTTTTGTTTTTTGTTTTTTTATTTATCTATTAAAAATTAAATACCACAATTATGTTTAGCGGTTGCTAAAAAATAGTGATTTACGCAGGACGCCTCAAAAAATCCTTGTAGAATAATGATGTGCGAAATAACTACTATATTTTATTTTTGAAAGGAAGAATAACAAATGAAGAAACAAATCTTTATTAGTGCCGCTACGGTGATGCTGTTATCACTAACAGGAGGGAAAGTTTTTGCGACATCTTATCCAGATGGCATTTCAGCAACAACAGATGCCGCAGTTGCGTTCAATAATGACGCTGTTGACCCAGAAAATCCAATCCCGCCAATCGTAGATCCAGAGAATCCGGAAGAGCCAGGAATCGATCCAGAAGATCCAAATCCAAATCCGCCAGTTGATGGGTTGCATTTGAGTTATGTCTCTGATTTCAATTTTGGCGAAGGTTCTAAAAATACGACGACTTTTTACGCAGAAGCGGATACTGTAAATAACGGTGAGCGTTCGATTGTACCTTTTGTTGCAACGAATGACAGCCGAGGGACAGATCGAACTGGATGGACGTTATCAGCAAAATTGGACGCACCATTAACAAATGACGGACATGAATTAGCTGCTCGTTTGAGTTTAGAAAACTTGAACTATGCAATTGGTGGCGATCATACAGCAGATAAAGCACCAGAAGCTGCATCAGGAGAAACTGTTTTGATTCCAGGACAAGAACAAGTGATTGCTTCTGCGAATACTGCGCAAGGGATTGGCAGCTGGTCATTGGCATTGGGGCAATTAAATGAAGAAAAAACGCATACCAACGGCGTGAAATTAGTTGTACCAAGCACAAGTGTCAAAAATACTGGAACTTACAGCAGTTCGCTTTCTTGGACATTGACTGCTCAGCCTTAAAATAGTCAGGCTGTGATAAAAGTTATCGGCTTTCTCACAGCCTGTTTATTTTAGAAAGAATGAGGACTTATTTATCATGAAAAAGTTTTTATGGATACCAATTATATTTCTAAGTATTTTGTTCTTTAGTTTTCCTGCTCAGGCAGCAGAAGAATTTTCGGTCACACCGCTAGATCCGGAAACAGGGGAATCACAGTCTAATTATTTTGACTTGCTTGTTTCGCCAAGAGAAGAAAAAATACTGAAAGTACGTGTGAACAATCCAAATGAAGAAGAAATCACTGTTGAAGCATCTTTCAATACCAGTACAACGAACGATGCTGGAGCAACGATTTATACGGAAAAAAATAAAGATACTAGTTTAAAAACAGATATAGCTAGTTTCTCCGTGTTATCTGACAGTAAGATAACAATACCCGCAAACAGTGCTAAAGAAGTCTCTTTGACAATCAATGTGCCAGAAGATCCGTTTGAAGGAGAGCTGATCGGTGGTTTTTATTTTCGTACCCCAGATGAAGAAGGCGATTTTTCTGGCTTAAAAAGCAATTATGCTTATGCAATTGCGGTACGGCTAAGAGAAGCAGATGAGTTTCCTGCGCCATCAATGAAACTGAATCAGGTTTACATAGATCAAGAATCTTTACAAAACTATATTCGAATCAATTTGCAAAATGAAGCAGCCGTTTTGATCAAAGAGCTGAATGTAAAAGCAGAAGTGTATCGAAAAGGGGAAAAAGAACCAGTATATGCAGCAACGACAAATCAATTACGCATGGCGCCAAATTCAAATTTTAATTATGGGATCAATCTTGATACCCGCCACTTTAAAGCAGGAAATTATCATTGCAAAGTTTCAGGGACCGCAAATGGGCAAAAATTTTCTTTAGAAACGGATTTCGTGATTGAAAAGGAAGCCGCGAGACAATTGAACGAAACAACGATCCAAGAAACTACGGAAGATCATGCTTTGTGGCTATTGCTTGGAAGCATGATCGGTGCCCTATTGCTTTTTTTGTTGATATTCTTGTTTCTGTACAGACATCGAAAGGGGCAGATTTATGAGAAAAAAACATCATAAGTGGTGGTATCTCTTAGTGTTAGTATCCTTTTTATTTGGAAATGATACAGCTGCAGCAGGATATTCTGCTGGAAACGCTGGAAATACGTCTGTTGGGATTACGTTTGAGGGGGAAGACCCGGAAAGAGAAGCAGAACTTTCTATAACAAATGATACGAATCAAGCTGATGGAAAAACAGCTCACTTGCCTAAAACAGGAGAAATGAAACAAAACAGCTATCTTTTTTTAGGGATTTTTTGTCTGATATTTGTTATAAGTAGAAAAAAAGGAGAATCAGAATGAAAAAATTTTTAACTGGTCTTCTCATTGGGATTGTCTTTTTTCAAGTTTTTTATTCTTGCGCAAGTGTGATTGCTGAGACATTATCTGATGAAGTCGTTGATACTGAAACAGCAGCGATAGATTCTAATGAACCAGAGATGCCTATTGGAGATTTGAGCAAAGAAGGAAAACAAGTGGAAGAGATAGTTCCTTTGGCAAATGCTGAAGTTATTGCGCATTTTACCAACTTTTTTAACAGGTTTGGACAATGGCCGCAGTTTCGGATAGGGAATCCGCAGTTTCTTTGGCAAGAAATGTTCGAAAATCAACGTGTTACTTCAAATGGTAAAGCAAATGTTCTTCCAAAAGCGAATGCGGGAATAACTAGGACGACTGGACAAATCAATAACAATTACCGCGAGTTTCCTTACGCATGGGACACTGAAAGTACGGGAATGTATCGCATTTTATCTGGAGAAATGAATGCTTTATATAATCCTCACGTAGCATCTCATTCGCAGACGGTTATCGGAACAAACAAAACAAATGATATTCGTGCAGAGTTAACATTTTCAAGTAGCGGACTCACTGCACAATTTACACGATTAAGGGATTTTGATTATCAAAATCAGTCTTCACCCATCTTTAACTTTCAAAATATTGAAAGTTATATGTATTTATGGCGGTATTGGTATCCTTATGTTGTTGGAATACCTATCGAAGGTCGTAACTTGCATATCACTGGCAAGTCCGCGAATGTGGAGTTAGATCTAAGTCGTTTTTTTCAAGTGAAAACCCAAGAACCAGTAATATTGACTCTAGGAACAGAGCATTTTCAAAATGAATCTTTAGATATCTCGAAGAACTTTCATAGCGGAACAGGTTTTTATGGCGAACGTCTTTTTCATACAGATGTAAAATTGATTCAAGAGAATGTCGATTGGACAAAACCAGGAAGATACACAGCGCAATTTGATTATTATGGATATCGGGTTGATTTTCCTGTGACTGTGAAAGAAGACAAATCAACATTAAACGTGAGAAATTCGCAAATTTATAAGGGAGATACGTGGAGACCGCAAGACAATTTTATATCGGCTACTGAAAAAAATGGGTCAAATATTCCTTATTCGACCACCCGGATCCGCACTAGCGGCACTGTTGATACGAACACACCAGGAACATACACTATTCATTATAATTCGTATGATGCAAGTGGAAATATCCTTCAAACACAGCGAGCTGTTGTAACTGTGAGCGAAGATAAATCAGAATTGGTCGTTAAAGATTCACAAATAACTGCTGGCAGCAATTGGTCGCCGCAAGATAATTTCGTATCAGCTTCAACAAAAACGGGTATCAATATTTCTTATTCAACCACGCGGATTCAGACAAGCGGAACAGTAAATACCAATGTTGCAGGAACGTATCCGATTGTCTATACTTCTCATGAAGCAAATGGAGATCTTCTACGGACGGAGACAGCAAATGTCACAGTTATACCTGCATCAGTGCAAGTCAATCATATCGACAGCGCTACAGGGAATACATTTGGCAGTAAAGAACTCACTGGTGTAATAGGTGGAGGTTTTCGAGCAAGTCCAGAAAAAAATGACAATTATAAATATCGTTATGCAACAGTCAATGGAACGAATACAGAAGAACAAGAAATCATAGGGACATTTACGGAAGAAAAGCAAACTGTTAATTTTTATTACAATAGTCGCGGCGGAAATATAACTGTGATGCATTTAGAAGAAGGCAGCAATAAAATATTAGGGGACACAGCTGTTTTAGAAGGATATATCGATGATTCTTATTCAATTGATCTTAAAGAGCCGCAACATGTTTTCGAAGGCTATGTCTATTCGCGGGTAAATGGAAGTTTGACAGGTTCGTTCAATGCAAATGGTCAAGTAATCACATTGTATTACACAAGAGAAATGCCTAAGATAAGCACGATTGACTTTTCTTTTGGTCAATTAAATAAAATGACAACACTTGCTTACGCAGAAAAAACACAAGATAAAATGACGATTACTTTGCCAAAAGTCTTAGAAAATGAGACGGAAAGCAGTTGGCGTCTTTCAGCAATGCTTGAGCGTCCCTTCAAAGCAGGAACTCATGAAATCACGAGTCAGCTTTCTCTTGCTGATCTTCAATTTTCTGGCAGTTCGGGTTCGCAGATTTTAAATGGGAATAATTGGCAGTTAGAGCCAGGAGTTGCCGTTCCACTGGTGCAACTGACAGATTCTAAACAAGAAGAACGCAAATGGTCTGTTCAATTTGGTGAAGAGAGTCAAAATAAAATGTCTGGTGTGGCGTTGCGACTTTCAGCAACGGAAGTCAAAGACAACATAGAATATTCGAGTACAGTTCATTGGACACTGACCAACGAACCATAATGAGTGATTTCGATTAAAAGAATCCATAAAACATGAAAAATGTTTTGTGGATTCTTTTTTTGTTGTTTTTTAATAATAAAAATAGAGTGTTTTTTTACTTTCAATATAGAAATAAACATTAGAAAGCTTTCTTTTTTATAAATGGATCAAAAATTTTGTTGTAATAGAGTACATTTTGTTTTTGATTTCTGTTGTTGAATTATTATTAAAGTAGACTTTTTGCAAGCGCTTTTTAAACATATGTTATATTTTAATTTTTAGATATGACAAATTTATCAAACTATCATTTTAGATGGGATCTCTACATACTCTCAGAAAAAGCACTAGCACAAAAGGTCGAAAAAAAGGAAAGGAGGCAATTTTTTTAGTTGAATAAACCATAATAAAAAAGGAGGAACAAAGCTATGAATACAAAAAGAATCTTAGGGAGTGCCGCATTTTTGACTGCCGCGCTTATTGTCCCACTTAATGTAAACGCTTCTTCTGAAAGTGAGGCATCTAATTTCTCGCCAGAAATCAGGGAGGAATTGAAAGAAGGAATCAATGCACTTAGTAATTTAACAGATGAAGCATTGAATCAGTTAAGAAGAGGATTGCGCGATCTTTCGATGGATTTAAAACTTAGGCGATTTGTTGCTGGAGAGATTACAGCAGCGGAAGCGAATGCTTTGACAAATCATAATCCATGGGATGTGACTGCTAGCGCTGTTGCTACGTTAAACGATGATTTAGTGATTGGAAATGGGAATATTATCTATGCAATAAATAACGAACTTGAGAATAAAACGTCTATATGGCAGGAATTGAGGACGGTTGAATATGAGCTAACAGTCAAAGAAACCATATCGATTACTAACACCAGTTCAACAGGTATTTCTCAGTCTATTTCAGTGGAGGTTGGTCTTCCAGGAGCTTCGATTGGAAGTGAAACGACGGTGAGTGTTGATTTTTCGAAATCAGAGACGCAAACAACAGAGCGAACAGTTAGAATACGTGTTCCTGCCCAATCTGTTCAAGTTCCGCCAGGAGGGCATTATAAACTAATCTGGACACTAACGGCTGGAAGAGCAACTGGGACGATGAATTTGAATTTTAATGTAAACGCGGCTATACCTACACGTTTAAATGAGAATGGTCATAGAGGAGGAAGGTGGTTAAGAGATGCACTCGAAATTCATGATCGCTTAGCCAGAGAAAATCCTTCACTCAATACGCCGTTTAATCGAGAGGATTGGAGTTTCTCGAATGCTAACCACCCAGTCGATTATCGAGCTGGGGCGGCAAGATATGAAGTAAATGAATCAGCAGCTTTACGCGTAACAGTTATTGATTTGAAGACAGGAAGAGAGATAAGTTCAACATCTGATAATGTCGAAGTAACGCCAGTAACCAATTGGCAATAATAGGTTATAAAAGTTGGAAGAGGTTTAAATAAGCAGCAGGACATTCTATGTTCCTGCTGCTTTTTTGTTTGAAATAAGTTGGCTATCTTTGTGTCTTCAAGAGTATAAAGCTATTTTTTGTTTGTCATGTTCGGCCATGGTATAGTAATTTAAGAGGTGAGGTCCATGGTAGATATGGTTTTAACGATTCCAGAAATTATTTTAAGGTTAAGTATTGCCATGCTGTTTGGCGGTGTAATTGGTTTTGAACGACAATATAAAAATCGTCCGGCCGGTATGCGAACACATATTTTGGTTTGTATGGGTGCATGTATCATTGCTTTGATCCAGTCAGAAATTGCCAGCAGTGCGATGCGAGACGCCATCAATCATCCAGATTTAGCTGGAGTGATCCGTTCTGATGAAGCGCGATTAATTGCGCAAGTAGTCAGCGGTATTGGTTTTCTTGGTGCGGGTACGATCATTGTCACGAAGCGTTCTGTCACTGGGTTAACAACAGCCGCGTCATTATGGGCGAGTGCTGGGTTGGGGATCGCGATTGGAATGGGGTTTTATCCAATTGCTATCACAAGCTTCCTCGGTGTTTTAGCCGCCTTGACTTTAGTGAAAAAAGTAATTCACGTACCGACGATGAAAAAATTGGAGATCCAATATATCCATCGAAAAGAAACCAAGGATTTTTTGACGGAATATTTTGAATCAAAAAAAATCACCATCGAAAATGTGAATTTCGATGTGAAGTTTGTTGAAGATTATCAAATCTACACAAATATCTATACAATCGATTTACCAAGAGGCGTGACTTATACAGAAGTGATTGAGGAGTTATCTGTTTATAAAAATATAACAAAACTCAGATTAGTAACAATATCTTGAGTATACAATCAAAAAACGAACGAATGGAAAATTTTTTATAACCTCCATTTGTTCGTTTTTTCTGCTTATTAAAAATAAAAAGAACCAATTATCCAGCTGAATAAAGTCACTAAGCTAGTCGCAAAAAAGTTCGTCCAATTATTCGTAAACCAGCACAGCCCCTGCACTTTTTTTGTTTCTGTTTGATGATGGCTCCTTTTTTCAGTCAGTTCTCCGCAAATTTGACAACGGTAAATGACTTGGAAAACAGCGCCTAAAAGACTATCGATTAAGGAACCAAGGATACCTAATAAGAACGGAAGCCAGAAATAACGAGCGGTAGTCAAATGAAATAAAGAAAGAGCATGCAGCAGATAAAATAAGCCAGATAGAAAACCAGCACCGCAGATGGAGGCAAATGTGCCTAAAATACTGATGCCGCCGGATATTCCGGTAGGCATCGTTCGAAAAGTGAGAATGGAACGGGGCACTTTCTTGCTTAGGGTACCAATCTCAGAAGCCCAAGTATCTGCGGCAGCGCTGGAAATGCTCGCCGCATAGCCAATCAAAAACAATTCATTCTGTGTTTGGAAAAAGAAGAGCAGACTGCACACCCCTGGCAGCAAATTTGCCAAAACTTGTTTATGATTTCTCGTTTCCGTAAGTTGAGAAGAACGAGTCAATCTTTTTTTGCTTAATGAAATCATACCTGAACTGAAAAAAAGAGCCCCAGCGAGCAAAACGCTGTACCAAGGACCAGTGCCGATGATGGTCGTTCCTAAAATCAGAGCAGCAATCCCGCCTGAAAAGGAAAGTGTTTTGGTCAAAACAGCAGCAAGACTGACAATGAGGCTAATGATAAAACCAAGCAAAAATTGATAAAAAAGAATCATTTTTCTTTATTCTCCGATCGCCGTTTTTTCTGTAAGTTTATCATAAAAAGTGCGAGAATGATTTTAGAAATGGTAAAATAAAAGTATCAAAAGTTGGAGGAGATTTATGCAGTCACGTTTTAAACAGTCGAAGTTGTTTTTTTGGACAGCAGAATTAGTTTTGACCATTGTTGGCGTCTATTTTATCTTACAGATGCCGCATCTTTTCAGCCCAATCTTGACTATGCTTTCAGCGATTTTCTTACCATTGCTAGTCGCAGGATTTCTTTACTACATGTTTGATCCAATCGTTGTTTTTTTGGAAAAAAGAAAAGTACCGCGTGTTTTAGGTTTTTTGATCTCGTTTGCTGTGTTACTGATCATTATCATACTAATGGCGATGAATGTCGTACCTCAATTGGCAGAGCAAGCGATCCAGTTGACCCAAAGTCTTCCTGCTTATGCAGAAGAGACCAGCAAGTGGCTGAATGAACTGGCACAACGAGAAGACTTGCGAGGATTTAATCTGGAAGAACAGTTAGCTAATGCAAATTTATCGATCAGCAATTTGATCAATTTGGCAATCGTAAGTGTTACTTCAGGGTTATCGCGTATTGTCGGAGCGATGATGAAATTTTTGGTCCTTCTTTTCACCGTACCGTTTATTTTACTTTTTATGTTCAAGGATGGACATAAATTTATTGATGCGTTATCGCCATTTTTTCCACAGAGAATTCGTGGAGAGCTGCGCCAAACCGTGCGGGAATTGAATGAAACTCTTTCTGCTTATATCAGCAGTACCGTTTTAGATGCATTTATCATTGGGATTTTGAGCTTTATTGCCATGACGATTTTTGGACAGCCATATAGCCTTTTATTAGCAGTTTTTTGTGCGGTCACGAATATCATTCCTTATGTAGGACCATTTATCGGTGCAGTTCCAGCTGTGGCGGTGGGGTTATTTGTGTCACCGTGGCAAGCACTCTACATGGCGTTATCGATCTTGGTCATCCAGCAGCTAGACGGAAACCTGATCAAACCGCTGTTATTCGGAAAATCATTAAACATCCATCCATTAACGATTATCTTGGTTTTGATTGGGGCAGGAAGTGTTGCCGGGATCATTGGTATGCTGATCTGTATCCCTGTTTATGCAGTAATCAAAACGTTGACTTTGAATATTCGAAAAATCTATTTGTTGAGAAAAGAAACGGCGATCATCCAGCCGGAAAAGCAAGAGAAGAAAAATGAACTGATTTAAAAAAAAGCCCCTCCGCTTTTAAAGCGGAGGGGCTTCTCTTTTATTCTAAACCAATCAAATAATCATCATCATTCATTGCTTCTACATTACCAAGCAAGTAGCCGTTTCCTACTTGTGAGAAGAAGTCATGGTTGCTTGTACCTGTTGAGATACCGTTCATAACGATTGGATTGACATCGTTAGCAGAGTCAGGGAATAGCGGATCCATCCCTAGATTCATCAATGCTTTATTGGCATTGTAACGCAAGAATGTTTTTACTTCTTCCGTCCAGCCGACTGCATCATACAATTCTTCTGTATAGCGTTCTTCATTTTCATATAACTCATACAGCAAATTATACATCCAGTCTTTCAACGCTTCTTGTTCTTCTTCAGGCAATTCGTTATAGCCTAATTGGAATTTGTAGCCGATATATGTGCCGTGGACAGATTCATCGCGAATGATCAATTTGATGATTTCAGCGACGTTTGCCAGTTTGTTATTTCCTAGATAATAAAGCGGTGTGTAAAAGCCAGAATAAAACAAGAATGTTTCTAAAAAGACGCTGGCGATTTTCTTCTCTAATGGTGAACCATTTTTATAGATTTCATTGATCCGTTCTGCTTTTTTCTGCAAGTATGGATTGGTGTTCGTCCATTCAAAGATTTCTTCGATTTCTGCTTTGGTATTCAATGTGCTGAAAATAGAAGAGTAGCTTTTGGCATGGACAGATTCCATAAATTGGATATTATTCAAAACAGCTTCTTCATGCGGTGTACGAACATCTGCACGCAAACGTTCCATTCCGCTTTCTGACTGCACCGTATCCAATAAAGTAAGTCCGCCGAAGACATGTCCTACGATCTCTTTTTCAAGATCAGAAAGAGTGCGCCAATCATCTAAGTCGTTTGATAAAGGAATACGTGTGTCTAACCAAAATTGTTCTGTTAGTTTTTCCCACGTCGATTTATCGATGATATCCTCGATTTCATTCCAGTTTATAGCTTCATAGTAAGTTTCTGACATAAAGATTCTCCTTTTATTCCTGAGAGATAGACGTTCAAAAAGTGACGAGCTGATTTAGATGACACAACTTTCGCATTGGTTGCTGCCGATTTCTTCCGCATCATCTGTAAAGGTACGAACATAATAAATCGATTTGATCCCTTTATGGAAAGCATAATGTCTCAAGATGTTCAAATCACGTGTGGATTGTTTTGAGTTTGTTTTCCATTCATAAAGGCCTTCAGGAATCTCTGAACGCATGAACAATGTCAAACTCATTCCTTGGTCCACGTGTTCTTGCGCTGCGGCATAAATGTCGATCACTTTACGCATATCCATGTCGTAAGCAGAAGTATAGTAAGGGATCGTTTCGTTTGACAAGTAAGGAGCAGGGTAATAGATTTTACCGATTTTCTTTTCTTGACGTTCTTCGATCATACGTGTGATTGGGTGGATACTTGCACTTGTATCATTGATATAAGAGATTGATCCGTTTGGCGCTACTGCTAGACGATTTTGATGGTAAAGACCGTCTTTCATGATTGCTTGTTTTAATTCTTCCCAATCTTCTGCTGTTGGAATAAAGATTCCTTCAAAAAGATTTTTGACTTTTTCTGATTTCGGCTGATATTGGCCGCTGACATACTTATCAAAATAAGTGCCGTTTGCATAATCTGATTTTTCAAAGTTATGGAAAACTTGTTTTCTTTCGCGAGCGATATTGTTGCTTTCTACTAATGTCCAGTAGTTCAACAACATGAAATAAACATTAGTAAAATCGATAGAATCTTCTGATCCGTATGCCATTTGTTGTTTTGCAAAATAAGTATGAAGTCCCATAGCACCTAAACCAATCGTATGATTTAAACGATTGCCGTTTTGGATAGGAGGAACAACATCGATTTCAGAAGCGTCTGTGATATATGTCAACGCGCGTGTCATTGTACGAACAGATCTTCCAAAATCTGGACTGTCCATCAAGTTGACGATGTTCGTTGAACCAAGATTACATGAAATGTCTGTACCAAGTTGTTCGTATTCTTGTTTTCCATTGATAACAGAAGGTGTTTGGACTTGAAGAATCTCTGAACACAAGTTGCTCATGATGATTTTTCCGTCAATCGGGTTGGCACGGTTTGCTGTGTCAACGTTCACGATATAAGGATAACCAGATTCTTGCTGTAATTTAGAGATTTCGTTTTCTAGATCACGTGCTTTGATTTTTTGTTTACGGATATTTGGATTTGCGACCATGTTGTCATATTCTTTTGTGATATCGACGTAAGAATATGGTACACCGTATTCTTTTTCCACGCTATAAGGGCTGAATAGGTACATTTCTTCATTTTTACGTGTCAATTCATAGAATTTATCTGGCACAAGTACTCCAAGAGACAAAGTTTTCACCCGGATTTTTTCATCTGCATTTTCTTTTTTAGCAGAAAGGAATGAAATGATATCTGGGTGGAAAACATTTAGGTAAACAACTCCGGCACCTTGACGTTGGCCAAGCTGGTTAGAATAGCTGAAGCTGTCTTCGAATAATTTCATTACAGGAACAACACCGCTGGCAGCTCCTTCATATCCTTTGATTGGTGCGCCGGCTTCGCGAAGATTGGATAAAGTGATCCCAACACCGCCGCCGATTCGTGAAAGCTGTAAAGCAGAGTTGATTGAGCGTCCGATTGAATTCATGTCATCTGTTACTTGGATCAAGAAACAAGAAACAAGTTCACCCCGGCGTTTACGTCCAGCATTCAAGAAAGAAGGTGTAGCAGGCTGGTAACGCTGATGGATCATTTCGTCCGCTAAAGCTAAAGCCAATTCTTCGTTTCCGTTCGCAAAATAAAGCGCATTGAAGGCCACACGATCTTCATAAGTTTCAAGATAGGCTGTACCATCATTTGTTTTCAACGCATATTGCGAATAGAATTTATAAGCCGCCATGAAAGATTTGAATTCAAAATGCTGCTCGTCCAAGAAATGATAAAGTTTCTCGATAAAACGGTCAGAATATAATTGGATGAATTCTTCCTCCAAATAATCATGTTTGATCAGATAATCGATTTTTTCTTTTGGCGAAGAAAAAGTCAGTGTGTTCGGCTCAACATTTTCTTTAAAGAAGGCAGCCAACGCATCTTTATCTTTATTTAAAGGAATCTGTCCGTTGACAGGTCGATTGATTTCATTGTTCAGTTTAAAATAGCTTACATCTTTTAACTCTTTGAGGCTCATAATGTACTCAACCTTTCATAGTGCAAGAGTTCTAGTTAAAATCCTCTTGGCACGACTTTTTTATATAATAATGAGAATAACAGCTGAATGAAAAGAAGAAAAAGCCAATACTTTAAAAAAAGGATTTGGGGCAAAAGCCTTCAAATCCAATCATTTTTGTACTGCTTTAGTTTTCTTTAGCTAGCAAGTTTACGAAGTTGATCTGGGCGGAAGCCAATAACAGTTTCAGCGTCTGAAGTAATTACTGGGACACTTTGGAAACCTTGATCTTTCAGCCAATCAATAGCGGCGGGTTGTTCATCGATGTTCACTTCTTCGAAATCGATGTGATTTTCAGTTAAAAAACGTTTGACCATTTTACATTGCATACAATTATTTTTAGAGAAGATTTTTACGTTCATGGGAGAGTCCTCCTTCTACAAGTTTTCTACAAAGACTAGTATAAAACTCTGAATGAAAAAGTCAATCATAAAACACTACATATGGTGTTGTGGAAATTGTGGAATACTAAATTTTGTGTTTTTGAAAAAGAAGTGAAAGCAGACGCCGAGCGGAGAAATAAAAGTTTCGGCTGTTGAAAAATTGTGGAAAACTATTTTTAATTTATTTTTTCTCATTTTTAGAGCAAAAATAGTGAGGTTTCGCTCATTGAATCACAAGGTCTGTTGACATTCATTATCGGGGGAAGTATTCTATGTGAGAATGATTCTCAATATCGTAGTTATTATAGGAAATAACCAGTAAATATCATAGTCGGTTCGTTGCAAGAATGATTTCACAAGTGAGGGGTCTGTATGCAAACTTTAGCACAAGCAAAACAACATTTAGTTTACTATGTAGAAAAAATCTGTACGGAAGAAAACGTGAAAAGACATTTACAAAATATCGGGGTAACACCAGGAAGCAAAGTTGTAGTAGTGAATATATCAGGAAAGAACGCTATTTTATTAGTGAAAAGCCAGCGCGTAGCTGTCAGCCGTGAGCTGTTAAGCCAAATCTTTATCCAAAAAAACCAGACTTCTGCTGAAAGCTGGGCTTCTCTAGAACAATTGAAAGCAGGAGAAAGCGGAACAGTGGTCGCTGTCCATGGTCAAGGTGCAGTGAAAAGAAGGCTGATGGATATGGGGCTCACGAGAAATGTCCAAGTATCGATCCGCAAGCTTGCTCCTTTAGGTGATCCAATCGAATTGACAGTTCGGGGATACGAGTTGACACTTCGAAAAACAGAAGCGGAACTGATCCTCGTGCAAAGGGAGGAACAAGGATGAATATCGCATTAGTTGGCAACCCCAACAGCGGAAAAACCAGTTTGTTCAATCTATTGACTGGATCGAACCAATATGTAGGGAATTGGCCGGGCGTAACAGTAGAAAAAAAAGAAGGATTACTGAAAAAGCACCCAGATATCTATATCCAAGACTTGCCTGGTATCTATTCGCTTTCACCTTATACACCGGAAGAAGTGATTGCCAGAGATTATTTGGTCCATGAAAAACCTGAATTGATCATCAACATCATCGATGCCTCAAATATAGAAAGAAATCTTTACTTAACCACCCAATTGCTTGATTTAGGGATTCCGATGATCATTGGGTTGAATATGATGGATGTGATAAAAAAAGAAGGAAAGAAAATCAATTTAGAAAAGCTTTCTTATGGGCTTGGCGTTCCTGTTTTGCCTATCAGCGCACTAAAAAAACAAGGCACAGAAAAACTAATTGAAAAAATGATTGCAGCTTCAAAAAAATCCCCAGAGCTTCCTGAACCTTGTGCGTACGATGCGCGTTTAGAAGCTGCTTTGCATGAAATCGAAGACATATTAGCAGAAAAAAGCAGCAAAAAACGCTGGTATGCAATGAAGTATTTTGAACGAGATCAAAAAGCGATGAAAGAATATAGTGCTTCTGCTTCGCAAGAAAAAGAAATCGAACAACTGATCCAGCTGACAGAAAAAATCTTTGAAGATGACAGTGAAACGGTCCTCGTAAACGAACGTTATGAATTTATTACGCAGTTATGTGCGTTGTGTGTAGTATCCAATGATTCTTTTCAATTGTCGATGAGCGACAAAATCGACCAAATCGCAACGAATCGCTGGCTGGCTTTACCACTTTTCGCGTTTGTTATGTGGCTGATTTATTATCTTGCCATTCAAACAGTAGGAACCATGGGGACAGATTGGATCAATGATACGGTGTTCGGGGCCTGGATCCCAGAAAAAGTTGGTCATCTTTTAGCGCAATGGCAAGTAGCTGATTGGATGCAGCAATTGATTTTAAATGGGATCATTGCTGGCGTTGGAGCAGTTTTGGGTTTCTTACCGCAATTGATCGTCTTGTTTTTGTGTTTGAGCTTTTTAGAAGATTGCGGCTACATGGCAAGAATCGCGTTTGTTATGGATCGTCTTTTTAGAAAATTTGGCCTCTCTGGAAAATCTTTTATTCCGATGCTGATTGCTACAGGTTGTGGGGTTCCAGGTGTCATGGCCAGCCGAACGATTGAAAATGAACAAGATCGGCGGTTGACGATTATGGTGACCACATTTATGCCTTGCTCTGCAAAGCTGCCGATCATCGCTTTAGTAGCAGGTGCATTTTTCCCGCATCGTTCTTGGGTAGCGCCATCTGCTTATTTTTTAGGGATGACAGCTATTATTTTATCAGGGATCAGTTTGAAAAAAACACGTTTATTTTCTGGTGATACAACACCTTTTATTATGGAATTGCCAACCTATCATTTACCGCAGTGGTCTGCGATTTTGCGTCAAACCTATGATCGAAGCAAATCGTTTGTCAAAAAAGCTGGAACAATTATTTTTGTTTCGAGTATCGTTATCTGGTTTAGCTCTTCTTATAATTTTGTTGGGGAAGCTGTTTCAGAAGATCAAAGTATCTTAGCCTTTTTTGGGCGAATATCCGCCGTTCTTTTTCAACCGCTGGGGTGGGGGAATTGGCAAGGAACAGTGGCAGCAATTACTGGTTTAGTTGCTAAAGAAAATATTATCGGTACATTTGGTATCTTATTTGGGCAGAGCGAAGTGTCTGAAAATGGCCGCGAAATTTGGCAAACGCTGCAACAGACCTATACACCAGCAGCGGCTTACGCATTATTAGCGTTTAATTTGCTTTGTGCACCTTGTTTCGCAGCAATCGGCGCCATACATCGAGAAATGAATGCCAGCAAATGGACGTGGATCGCTATTGGTTATCAATGTGGTTTGGCTTATCTTGTTAGTTTTATCCTTTATCAATTTGGGCATTTATTAGAAGGCGGTTCTATCGTGATGAGTACGTATCTTGCTGGTTTATTAACGATTGGTATGATTTACGCTTTGTTCCGCAAGCCGAAAAGAGTGAAGACAAAGTATCCGGTACTTTCTTTAGAAGGGGAGAAATGAGATGGCTACATTTTTATTAAGTATTCTGATATTTGGAAGTGCAGGTTTCATTGTGTATAAACGTTTAAAATCAGGTAAATCTTGTGATGAGTGCAAAACATCTTGTCCTGTGAAAAAAGCTAGTAAATAAAATAAACAGAAAAGTAAACCATCGGGCGCTGTTTTTTAGCGCCCTCTTTTGCTTATTTTGTCAGGGCATAGTAAGATGAAGAAAAAAAGGAAAGAGGAATAAAATGGCTGGGAAAAAGAAGATCGTTCGCCCACGCTACCAGCAGATTGCCGTAGATTTAGCAGAGCGAATCGTTGAAAACAGATATAAAGTAGGCGAAAAAATCCATGCACGTTCCACTTTAGCAAGTACATATAACGCTTCTCCGGAAACGACCAGAAAAGCAATCAATGTATTAGTAGATTTGGGTATCATGGAAGTGCGCCATGGAAGCGGGGCTTTTGTTTCTTCCAAAGAAAAAGCAAAAGAATTCCTGCTGCAATATCAAGATGTCCAATCGATCCAGGAAACCAAAGCAGAGATTATGGAAAGTGTGGAAAAGCAAAAGGAAGAATTGGATAATTTTTCACAGCTGCTAGACCAGCTTGTCAATCAAACCAAGCGGATCCACAAAATGAATCCGCTGCTGCCGTTTGAGCTTCAACTGACCAAACATGCCAAACATTTAGATCGTTCTATTAGCGAGTTGAATATTTGGCAAGAAACAGGAGCAACCGTTATTGCGATTTCCCACGAAGAAGAATTGCTTGTTTCACCAGGTCCGTATGCTAAATTGAGCGAAGGGGATACTGTGCATTTTATCGGAAATGAGTATACGTTGCAGCGGATGAATAACTTTTTTTATCCGGAAGTGTAGAGGTTGTGAAAAAAGCGTTCTGACCAGAGCATTAAGACTCTTTTCTCAGAGAAAATGGCTTTTCACATTTTTTCT
>KE351686.1:0-21870 GCA_000415185.1 Enterococcus faecalis 13-SD-W-01 | reverse complement strand
TTGAACACCGTTTAGATAGAGGTTGTGAAAATGACGTCTTGCTTCAAGAATTAAGAATAGCAAATTAGAAATAGCTTTCCATATTTTTAATTTGTTAGACTTAATTCCGCAGAAGCAGTCATTTGAGCACCGTTTGAGTAGAGGTCGTTTTCTCAGTGTTCTGTTCCGAGCATTAAGACTCTTTCTGACTGGGAAATAGCTTCTCATATTTTCCAGTCAGAAAGCTTAATGCCGAGGAACAACTGAGAAAACACCGATTAAGTAGAGGTCGTGAATGAACCGTTCAGTTTCTTGCATCGTCAACAGGAAATCCCCATTGTTTACTGCAAAAAATAAATTTTTTCATGTTTTTTTATAGTAGAAAGTGAACACTTTTTATTGCGGAATGCTTTGCATAGCTAAGGGAAAACACTTTTTAGACAAAAAGAGGAAAATGACATAACTGGTGTCATTTTCCTCTTTTTCTTTTTTGACAAAGTGACCACACGATGTTACCCTAGTGTAGTCACTTTTTTCAGAAAGTAAAATGAAAATACATAAAAAGAGAAAAGGAGAATCGTTTTGAGGAAACTTGAAGTAAAAAATTTAACAAAGATTTTCGGCAAAAAAACGCAAACCGCTCTTGAAATGATCAAGGATAGACAGTCCAAAACAGACATTTTGAAAAAAACAGGAGCAACAGTCGGTGTTTACGATGTGAACTTTGATGTAGAAGAAGGCGAGATTTTCGTAATCATGGGGCTTTCCGGAAGTGGGAAATCAACATTGATCCGATTATTGAATCGATTGATCGAACCAACTTCTGGCGATATCTATATTGATGGCAAAGATATTGCGAAGTTAAGTAAAGAAGAATTGAGAGAAGTCCGCAGACATAAAATAAACATGGTATTTCAAAATTTTGGTTTATTTCCCCATCGGACGATTTTAGAAAATACAGAATATGGATTAGAAGTTCGTGGAGTGCCAAAAGAAGAAAGAACCAAAAAAGCAGAGCAAGCTTTGGAAAATTCAGGATTGCTTTCATTTAAAGATCAGCTTCCAAACCAGCTTTCTGGAGGAATGCAGCAACGTGTTGGTTTAGCCAGAGCGTTAGCAAATGATCCAGAAATCTTATTGATGGACGAAGCGTTTTCTGCGTTAGATCCGTTGATTCGAAGAGAGATGCAAGATGAACTGCTTGAGCTGCAAGCGACTGTTCAAAAAACGATCATTTTTATTACCCATGATTTAAATGAGGCACTTCGAATCGGTGACCGGATTGCTTTGATGAAAGATGGACAAATCATGCAGATCGGAACTGGTGAAGAAATATTGACGAACCCGGCAAATGAATATGTCCGAGAATTCGTTGAAGAAGTTGACCGTTCGAAAGTATTGACGGCGCAAAATATCATGGTTCCAGCGTTGACAGCGACACTTGAAATAGACGGACCAAATGTTGCCTTGACAAAAATGCGTAAAGAAGAGGTCAGCATGTTGATGGTCGTTGATAAAAAACGTCATTTGAAAGGGATCATCACTGCGGAAGCGGCACTGGAAGCCAGAAAACAAAAACGACCGCTTGCTGATTTCATCGATAAGAATGTAACGGTGATCGACAAAGATATGCTGGTCAATGACATTTTCAATGTGATTTATGACTCGCCGACACCATTAGCTGTAGTTGACGGCGAAAAATTAAAAGGGGTCGTTATCCGAGGCAGCGTTCTAGAAGCTTTGGCAGAAACAAGTGAGGTGACCGAACATGAATAATTTATTAAACTACCGTTTACCAATTGCAGATGGAGTCGAAAAATTAACCGATTGGCTGACAACGACATTTGCTGGATTGTTTTCTTTTCTCCAAACGATTGGGCAACATGTCATGGATGGCATTACGAATTTACTGTTGCTGATTCCAGCGCCAATCTTCATTTTATTGATGGGTGTTATAGCATTCTTTATTTCAAAAAAACGTCCTGGATTGACGATCTTTACGTTGGTCGGATTATGGTTTATCTATAATCAAGGATTATGGAATGACTTGATGAGTACTGTAACACTTGTATTGTTATCAAGTGTGATTTCAATCGTGATCGGCGTGCCGTTAGGGATATTAATGGCAAAAAATGATCGTGCACAAAACATTATCAAACCAATTCTTGACTTTATGCAAACAATGCCTGGATTTGTTTATTTGATTCCAGCAGTCGCATTTTTTGGGATTGGAATGGTTCCTGGTGTCTTTGCCTCAGTGATTTTCGCATTGCCGCCAACTGTTCGTTTTGCTAATCTAGGTATTCGCCAAGTGCCAAAAGAACTGGTTGAAGCTTCTGATTCTTTCGGCGGTACTAGCTGGCAGAAGTTGTTCAAATTAGAGTTGCCGTTAGCTAAAGGAACGATTATGGCTGGGATCAATCAAACAACGATGCTTTCCTTATCCATGGTTGTTATTGCTTCAATGATTGGGGCGCCCGGCTTAGGTAGAGGGGTGCTTTCAGCTTTACAACGCGCACAAGTCGGTAATGGCTTTGTTAATGGTGTGGCATTGGTTATTTTGGCAATCATCATTGACCGTTTTACTCAACATTTGAATCAGCCGCGTGTAAAAAAAGCGCAACGTGTTTCTAAAAAACAACGTATCTATCTTGCTGCAGCTGCAGTCGTTGTTTTGATTGGTGCAATCGGCGCAGGTACTGTTTTTTCTGATAAAGCAGATAAAACGATCAATTTGTCTTATGTAGAATGGGATACAGAAGTTGCTTCGACCAATGTTGTCGGAGAAGTGTTAAAAGAGATGGGTTATAAAGTAAATCTTACACCATTAGATAATTCGATTATGTGGGAATCTGTAGCAAAGGGCGAGTCTGACGGCATGGTCGCAGCCTGGCTGCCAAAAACCCATGGCTCACAATATGATAAATATAAAAATGAAGTAACAGATTTAGGGGCCAATTTAGAAGGTGCGAAAGTAGGTATTGCTGTTCCTTCCTATATGGATGTGGATTCTATTGAAGATTTAACGGATGAAGCTGGACAAAAAATCACTGGGATCGAGCCAGGTGCAGGCGTAGTGAAAGCTGCTGAAAACACGATCGGTACTTATGACAATCTGAAAAACTGGTCCGTGGAAACTTCTTCTTCAGGTGCAATGACTGTAGCGCTAGGTCAAGCTATCAAAAAGAAAGAGCCGATTGTTATTACAGGCTGGTCGCCACATTGGATGTTTGCAAAATATGATTTGAAATATTTAGCTGATCCGAAGAACGGTATGGGCAAAGAAGAAAAAATCCATACTATAGTAAGAAAAGATCTTAAAGAAGATGCGCCCGATGCTTACAAAGTATTAGATAATTTCCATTGGGACGAAAAAGACATGGAAAAAGTCATGCTAGCCATCAATAATGGCAAAGATCCGCAAGAAGCTGCAAAAGAGTGGATCAAAGAAAATCAAGACAAAGTTGAAAGCTGGAAATAAAAAAGAACGCTTGTGTTGATAGCATAATGACAAACTTATAATTTCTACTTTCATTTAAAAAGAAAAAGAGACAAAATACTAAGGATAATGTTTTTCCACAGCAAAGCTACCAAGTAAAATTGGTAGCTTTTTCTGTTTCACGATAAAATTTTATTCGTTTGAAAAGAAAAGTTTCCCCTTGACTTAATCTTAAGGTTAACAAGTAACATAAATATATCAAAGGTTAGAAAAGGAGAGCGCTAATGAAAGAAAGAGTGAAAAGAAATATAGTATTGTTAATTTTAATAGTTGGTGTTTTTGGTATAATAAATACTGAAATCGGTATCATTGGTATACTTCCTTTAGTGGTAGAACATTTCAATGTAGCTGTCCCTACTGCAGGGCTGCTGGTGAGTGGGTTTGCTCTAACAGTAGCTATTTCTGGATTGATTACTCCATTGGTGTTTTCGAGGTTTGATAGAAGAAAAGTTATGATCCTTTCTCTTAGTGTTTTTGTTGCAGGTAATCTTATTTCTGTATACACACGTAACTTTAACATTCTTCTTGCAGCAAGAATTATATCCGCGATTTTTCAACCAGTTTATGTTTCTATGGCTTTTACAATCGCAGCAGATTCCGTTGAACCGAGGGAAGCTGCAAAAGCTGTATCGAAGATTTTTATTGGTGTTTCTGCAGGCATGGTAATAGGTGTTCCAATTATCAATGTTTTAGCAACAACATACTCATTTCAAACAGCTATGGCTTTTCTTACACTAGTAAACACAATCATTTTATTAGCAACTTTTTTCTTAATTCCTGCACTCCCAACTAAAGAAATAAAATCTTATGGAAAACAGATAGGGATTATTAAGAAACCTGTGATGCTTGTCTCAATCATCACAGTTATTTTACTTAATGCAGGAGTATTCGGTTTTTTTAGTTACATTTCTGATTATCTCGCTTCTGTTATGGCAGCTTCTGCTTATACAGTTAGTATAATATTATTTCTTTATGGTCTAACTAATATGTTGGGGAATATCGTAGCTGGTAAAATTCTAACATCTTTCGCAAAAGCAACTATTGCAATCTTACCAGTTACGTTGATTCTCACTTATTTACTTTTATTCTTCTTGGGACATCGGGAGGTTATAACTTTCATTCTTATACTTTTGCTGGGAATGCTAGCTGGAGTCGTTGGAAATGTGAATCAGTATATTATTACAAAAGCAGGTAAAGACGCACTTGAATTTTCAAATGGTTTATTTTTAACAGCAGCAAATCTTGGAACGACAATAGGTACATCGATTTGCGGTATGTTTATCGTCGCATTTAGTACAAGACATATCTTGATTGGAGCGATTGGATTTCTACTATTGAGTATCATATCAATAATGATCTATCATTATTTGTTAAGTAAAAAGCAAGTCGAGATTTATGATAAGAGTCTAAACTAGAAGGGTGAGATTTTGAGTATGAATATTTCAGAAGCAGCAAGAATTTCAGAATTAACTCCGGTTACACTACGCTACTACGAAAGAATCGGGCTAATCCCTCCGGTAAAAAGAAAAAATGGCGGTGTGCGAGATTATGGAGAAGATGACTTAACCTGGATCGACTTCATTAAATGCATGCGGACAGCAGGTCTTTCTATTGAATCTTTGATAGAGTATACGAAACTTTTTCCAGAAGGAGATGCGACTGCAGCCGCGAGAAAAGAGATTTTGATTGAGGAACGGAATCGATTAGAAGAACGATACAAGATTCTGGGGATAACTCTTAATAAACTAAATGACAAAATTGATTGGTACGAAAAATGTTAATCATCAAATATTGAAAAAGTGGAATCCTGTCCGAAAACAAAAAAATGAGACTACGCACTCCCTTTTCCAAACGTCCGAAGACGCCAAGGGAGTACTAGTCTCGTGGGTTTGGCACCCAATGGGCCGTGAGGGGCTCGAACCCGCGACCCGCTGATTAAGAGTCAGCTGCTCTACCAACTGAGCTAACGGCCCATCAAAATTACTTTTTCATATTAGCACTAAGCATTTCAAAATGCAAGAAATGCCCAAAGAAAAGCTGTAAAAAATTTACAAGTTAACAGAAATTCCTTCAAGGTTTATTCATAATTTCTCAGTAGTATATAAGTATACCAACTAATGAATGTTCTTTTTAGAACAACCCTAAACGCTTTTTCATTTTTTAACTCCTTCCCCATAAATAGAAAAGACCGGTGATGAACATGCTGCGTTCGTCATCGGTTTTTTCTTTGATTTCCCATCTAGTTTCGATAACTAGTTTGCACAATCTTAGAAACTTTGTTACGATATTAATGAAACTAAAAGCGAGGCGAGGAAATGGAGAAAATAAAACAGCAGCTGAAAGAATGGGGCGCTGAACTAGAATCTTTTCGTTTGCCCAGATGGGAAGAACTCCCAGACTTGGAATTATATATGGATCAGGTCATCACACTGATTGATCGTTATTTGTCGCCAGTGATCCAAGGAGAGAAGCATCCGCTGCTGACTTCTTCAATGGTCAACAACTATGTGAAACTAGGTTTGATCCCTGCGCCGACGAAAAAAAAATACGACCGACAGCATGTTGCTTTTTTGATAGCGATCACATCGTTGAAGCAAGTCTTGACGATTCCCGAAATCAAAGAAGGTATCTTGTTTCAAGGAAAAGCAGTGGGCATTCGAGAAGCCTATGATCTTTTCTGTGAAAAACAAGAGTCAGCGGTCAAATTGGTCAGTTGTCTAGCACAAGAAAAAGCACATCCCTATATATTAGATCAAGCAATTCCCATAGAATATGTTGCAGTAAAGACCGCAACTTTATCTTTTGCGATGAGATTATTAGCAGAAAGAACGATTGAATTAGAAAAAATCTATTTGACAGAATTGAAGGAGGAACACCATGAATAAAGAAAAAATAGCTATTTTAGTAGATTCTGGAACAGATGTCCCACAAGAATTGATGGAAAAACATCAAATGTTTATGATCCCGTTAAAAATCATTTATAAAGACCGAGTATATACGGACAAAGTAGACATCACACCAGAAGAAATCTACGAAAAATTACCGCAAGAGATCCCAAGCACTTCTTTGCCAGATGGAGAAGCAATCACGGAAATCTTTGACGAAATAAAAAAACAAGGTTATGAAAAAATCCTTGCTGTAACCATCTCCAGCGGACTTAGCGGTACTTATAATGTGGTTCGTCTTCTTGGTGAGCAGTATGAAGGTCTGGAAACTTATGTGCTGGATACAAAAAATATCGGTATCGGCGCTGGGTTTTCTGCTATTCAAGCCGCAGAATGGCTGGAAGAAGGCATGGATTGGGAAGCATTGAAAGCCAACCTTGAAAAACATGTCCCTCAAAATAAAGTGTTTTTCAATGTAGCGACATTAGAATACTTGCAAAAAGGCGGACGGATCGGGCTTGTTGCTTCGATTTTAGGAACAGCATTAAAATTGAATCCGATTATTTCTTGTAATGATGAAGGTATCTATTATACTGTGGCGAAAGCTCGAGGTCGCAAAAAGAGTTTAGATAAAGCGATGAACTTGGTCAAAGAGTTTATTGGTTCTGCTAAATCATACAACCTTGCAGTCGCACATGGACATGCGGAAGAAGAAGCCAAAGAAATGGAAGAACGTATGCGAAAAGAATTTCCTGGAGCGGAAAAAATCTATTTCGGTCAAATCTCGCCAGCTCTGGTCGTCCACACAGGCCCAGGTCTTTTAGGATTAGGGATTCAAATTTTGGAAAAATAAAGAAAAAATAGAAACAACACGCTAGCTCATAGAACAGAAGTTGAAAGTCATTGGAAAAACTGTTTTAAGAAAGGTTTTCCATTCGAACATCAGCTTCTGTTCTTTAACTTTTCATTGCTTTCAAAATGCAAAGATGAAACAGAACCCGAAATACGGTATAATGAAAAAGTATGGACAAGAATAAAAGAAGAGGTGGCTCTTTATGAAGAAAATTTTAGTTGTCGATGATGAGAAGCCGATTTCAGATATTGTCAAATTTAACTTAGCAAAAGAAGGATATGACGTTTACACTGCTTACGATGGCGAAGAAGCCTTAGAAAGAGTTGAAGAAGTTGTACCGGATTTGATTTTATTAGATTTGATGCTGCCGAAAATGGACGGCTTAGAAGTCGCGCGGGAAGTCCGTAAAACATATGATATGCCGATCATTATGGTCACGGCCAAAGATTCCGAAATCGACAAAGTATTAGGCTTGGAACTAGGCGCAGATGATTATGTGACAAAACCTTTTTCAAACCGTGAATTAGTTGCACGTGTCAAAGCAAATCTGCGACGCGGAGCTGCAGCGGCAAAAGAAACAGAAGAAGCAGCGCCATCAGAATTGAACATTGGTGATTTGACGATCCATCCTGATGCATACATGGTCACCAAACGAGGAGAAACAATCGAATTGACTCACCGTGAGTTTGAATTATTGTTTTACTTAGCAAAACATCTTGGTCAAGTAATGACACGGGAACATTTGCTGCAGACAGTATGGGGCTATGATTATTTCGGTGATGTACGAACAGTTGACGTAACTGTAAGACGTCTTCGTGAAAAAATCGAAGACAACCCAAGCCACCCAAGCTATTTGGTCACGCGCCGCGGGGTAGGCTATTATTTGCGCAACCCGGAACAGGAGTAATGGAATGAAGAAAAAAGTCCGCTTTTTTCGATCGGTCAATTTCAAGATCGCCATTACGTTTATCTTGATTCTGTTGATCTCAATCGAAATCATTGGCGCGTATTTTATACGAGGCCTTGAGCGTTCGACAATCGATACGTTTATCAAAGATATGAACCAAACCGTTGTTTCATTGGCTGCGACGGTCTCTCCGGAACTTAATCGCAAAGACAGCAATGAAGCAGAAGAAGTCAACGCAAATATCAAACGATTTATCGAAAACAGCAAATCCAGCGATATCCTCGAGATTCGAGTGGTTGATGAAAGAGGGATCATTCGAGGAACAACGGATGTAAGTGAGCAGAACTCCGTGGGCAAGAAGAATGATTATGCGGATATCAATGATTTTACAACGAAAAGATATGTCGCTTTAGATAAAAATGGCAACCGAGTAAATATCAATGTCCAACCTATCTTGTCCCCGACCGGTGATGCCGTTATCGGGGCTCTTTACGTCAGAAGCAATATCGAACAGAAATATGGAGAAATCAATAATACTGCATTTATTTTCTTCACCGCGTCATTGATTGCTGCATTTATCTCGATTATTGTTGCTGTCTTGATTGCAAGGTCCATCACCCAGCCAATTGGTGAGATGAGGGAGCAAGCGATCCGAATCGCAAGAGGAGACTACAGCAGAAAAGTCAAAGTCCACGGACAAGATGAACTTGGTCAACTGGCAGATACATTTAATCAGCTGGCAGAAAGAATCGAAGAAGCGCAAGACACGATGGAAGCAGAAAGAAACCGGTTAGACAGCGTACTTTCTCATATGACAGATGGTGTCGTCGCTACTGACCGCCGAGGAAAAGTCATTACCATCAACGATATGGCTCTTTCCCTTTTAGATGTGAAAAATGAAGAAGCAATTGGACAATCGATTTTAACACTTTTAGATATTGAAGAAGAATACACTCTGCGCAAACTTTTGGAAAATCCAAGCGAAATGATTTTAGACCGCTCGGACGAAACCGAAAATACGCAGATGATCTTGCGCGTCGATTTTTCGATGATCCGTCGCGAATCAGGTTTTATCAGCGGTCTAGTAGCTGTTTTGCATGATGTAACGGAACAAGAGAAAAACGAACGCGACCGTCGCGAATTTGTTTCAAATGTTTCTCATGAATTGCGTACGCCATTAACGAGTATGCGAAGTTATATCGAAGCATTGAGCGAAGGCGCTTGGAGAGAAGAAGAAATCGCCCCCAACTTTTTGAAAGTCACGTTAGATGAAACAGACCGCATGATCCGCATGATCAATGATCTGCTTAGCCTTTCCAGAATGGATGCTGGGAACACACCGCTTCAGCTGGAATATGTGAATTTCAATGAGTTGATCAATTTTGTGTTGGATCGCTTTGATATGATGGTCGTCAATCAAGAAAAGAAATATAAGATCGTCAGAGAATTTACCCAAAGAGATCTATGGGTAGAAATCGACACAGATAAAATCATCCAAGTGATCGATAATATCATGAACAATGCAATCAAATATTCACCAGATGGCGGAACAATTACTTGTCGTCTTTTAGAAACACATAATAACATCGTTTTGAGTATCAGCGACCAAGGTCTGGGGATTCCGAAAAAAGACCTTAATCGTGTATTCGAACGGTTTTACCGAGTGGACAAGGCACGCGCAAGAGCGCAAGGCGGAACAGGTTTAGGGCTAGCAATCTCTAAAGAAGTGATCAAATCGCACGGCGGCTCGATTTGGGCTGAAAGCAAAGAAGGGCAAGGCTCTACTTTCTATATCTCCTTGCCATATGAACCTTATGAGGAGGAATGGTGGGAATGAGAATATCAGAAAAAGTCGTCCGCATCGGATTGATTGCTATGATCATCCTTAGTCTTTATTTCTCCTATGTGATTTGGCTAAGTCCAGCGAGCAAAAAAACGATCGATGTGGATGAATCAAATTCGCAAATGATCTCAGATACGCAAAGCAATCGAAGTACTTCCGAGATTTTTCTGCCATTGCGTGTGACGCAACACAAAGGCGGTAAGATCCAGGAAACAAATAGCGAGAACCTGATCACTCGTTTGCAAAACCATATTACTCAAGCAAGATTTGGAAAGCTGACAGAAACAGTATCGGGAGACCAAAATGCTTTTAATGAACGTTTGGATATCACGGACGGATTTGAATTGAGTTATGTCGCACCATTTTTGATCAGTGAATACAAAACTGCTTTTGACCTGGGAATAGATCTTTCTGGATTACCTAAAGAAGGAACGGCAGAATACTTTACCCGTGTCCAATTTGATGAAAAAGAGAATAAACTCCGATTTTTCAATTTTGCGCATCACACGATCTATGAAGCGAATCTTGTATTAGATTGGACAACCATCAAAAAAGAAATGGACACTGGAAACAACAAGTGGATCGCTATGAGTCAAACAGATTCGCTTTTGAAACGGCAATATGATACCGAAAAATCGGTAAAACTGAAAAAATACAGTTATATCCTTTCACAGCAGCCCTATACCTTATTCCGAAATTCCTTCTTCCAATCACCAGATGAAGTAATGAATAATGATGAAAGCAATGAACTTGTTTTTTACGGGAATAATGAGTCTTTGACGATCAAGTCAGAAACACAGGAAGTTGATTTTGGCGGTACATTGCCGCAGGATGAAATCGGGAAAGACTTTTACAGCGAAACATCGGCTTATATCAGCAGATTAGGCAGCGCGCTAGGCAATCTTCGTTATTTTGACCGAGAGAATACACAAATCGATTACCGGATATTTATTGAAGGTTTCCCTGTTTTTGGAACAGAAAATAAAGGCAAGGTTCGTGTAGCGGTTGAAAATGAATCAAAAGTCAATATCCAGACAAGTTTGAATACCATCCAAGTGCCGATACCTTCTGATGAAGAAGTGGAACTTCCAAGTACGTCGGATATCATTCAGCAGCTGATTGATAAAGGGGCAAAAAAAGAAGCGATCCATTCAGTCGTGATCGGCTATACATGGCAGAATATCAAAGAAACGAATCGAGTCGTTGATCTGCTTCCGGAATGGTATGTAAAATACAATAATAATTGGTTCTCTGCAAATGAACTGTTAGACAAACTTCCAGAAATGGAGGCTGAATAGATGGATTTTAAGAAAATCGAATGGATCTTCTTCATTGCCTTCTTAGGACTGAATATCTTTTTATTCAGCATCTATCATGAAGCTGTGAACCAAGAAAACAATGTTATTCGTTATGACCAGACAGAATCGATCCAACAGCGTTTGACGAGTGATGATATTACGTATGAGGGAAAACTTTCCACAGAAATAAGACAAGGTTATTACCTTAGTGCAGAACAAACAAGCATTTATGAATCACTAGTGGATTATCGAAAAACGCAAGATGATAATTCAAGCGGCGTGTTGAAAAATGGGGTAAGTGTCCATGACAATGTATTGACGAATGAGTTGTCTTCTACAGAATCAGCACGCTATATGATCGATCCAGAAAATGTGAAGGACGATCTTAATAAATTTTTACGAAACAGCGACAATGTTTTATTTGGCAGGGAATATGTATACACGCCGCAATTTTCTTCATTGGACAACGAGTTTCCAGAAATAGAAGCCAGCCAGCAATATGAAGGGATTCCGTTCCATGATGATACATCCAAATTGACACTGACGATCGACAACAGCGATGATAAGCTAAAAGTCACGAAGTATTCCCAAACACATTTGTCTCATATCGAACAATTACGGGAAAAGATGGACCTATACTCGGAAGAAGATGCTGTCAAGACATTGTATATCAACAATAAGATTTCCAGCGGTTCCAAGATTCTTTGGCGAAAACTTGCGTATACGCGTATTTTGAAAGTAAGAGAAAAAAATGTCTACGTCCCGGTATGGTATATTGCCATCGAAACCAGCGATAAAAGTGTTCAAGTTGAGACTGTCAACGCATTGAATAATACGATCATCACAAATAATGCAGTACCAAAAGTGGAAGATCAATAAAAATAATCGTATAATGTAAAAATGTTGAATGATGTAAGAAGGGAAGTCTTAGTTACAATGGCTGAAGAAAATGCAGCTTTTAAAATCAGTATCCTTGCCAGCGGAAGTTCTGGAAACTCGCTTTACATCGAAACCGGCAAAAAAAAATTGCTGGTTGATGCAGGATTAAGCGGGAAAAAAATCACTTCTCTCATGGCTCAGATCGACCGGACACCAGATCAATTAGATGGGATCTTGGTTACCCACGAGCATCGCGATCATATCCATGGAGTAGGCGTTCTTGCACGAAAATATAAATTAGATGTCTATGCCAACGAAAAAACGTGGGAAGCGATGGATACAATGATCGGCAATGTCCCAGTTGAGCAAAAGCATCTTTTCGAAATGGGCAAAGTCCAAACGTTTGGCGATTTAGATATCGAAAGCTTTGGTGTTTCCCATGATGCAGCAGCACCACAGTTTTACCGTTTCTATAAAGATAATCGATCATTCGTGATGCTGACAGACACAGGTTACTGCAGCGACTATATGCGCGGTACGATCAAAAATGCTGATGGTTATTTGATGGAAAGTAATCATGACTTGGAAATGCTGCGAATGGGCCCTTATCCATGGAATCTGAAGCAGCGTATCTTAGGCGACCGCGGTCATTTATCCAATGAAGATGGTGCTTTAGTTATGACAGATGTTATTGGTGATCGGACAAAACGCATCTATTTAGGGCATTTGAGCCGAGAAAATAATCTGAAAGAATTAGCACATCTAACCATGGAAAATGTTTTGCGAGAAAAAGATAAAGGTGTCGGCGAAGCCTTTGAAGTGTATGATACAGATCCAGATGAGGCGACAGAGTTGTTTTCAATCTAAAGGTCGTGAAAAAGCTGATCAGCCTCAAGCATTAAAGAAGAATCCGCTAAAACAGCTTTTCATGTTTTAGCGGATTTTGAGTTAATGCCGAAAGTCAGCTGAAAAAACGATTTAAGAAAAAACCGGAAAACATCTATGTATGTTTTCCGGTTTTTTGTTTTTTTACTGAAGAAACTGCTCCTTTTTATTTACAGACTCACCACACTGATATGTTCTTGGCAATGTGTATTGTTTTCTGCCTCGTCCATCATAGCAATAGCGTAATCAGCCATACTGATATAACTTTCACCAGAAGCATTCTTAAGTAAACGATCGTCACTTATTTGATAATCGCCTGTCCGTTCGCCATTTGGATCAAAAGAAGCAGCTGGGCTCAAATAAGTCCAATAAACATCTTTGACATTTTTCAAATCAAGCAATGCTTGTGACATATTGTAGGCAGTAGGATAGAAGGGCGCATTTTCAGGCACATTGTCGATCATTCTCGTATGCTTCTCTTCATCCAAGAATAACGAGGAAGCCCCGCCAACGACCAATAAGCGTGTTTGAGTGCCATGTAAGATCGATAAGAGATGATCGATCGAAGTTTTATGCATTTCTTCTTTACCTTGCGGCGCATTGAAAGCATCAATAACGACATCAAAAGGTGCTAAATCTTCTTTTGTCAGTTGGTAAAGATCTTTTTGCAAATAAGGAACATCTGCTGGCAGTTTTTCCGGAGAGCGGACGATAGCTGTCGCATCGATTTGACGATCTTGTGCTTCTTTCAAAATATGTGAACCAGCATTTCCAGTGGCGCCGATAATAGCAATGTTCATGTGAATTCCTCCAGAATATTTTTTCTTTATTTTATGTTTAAGAAAAAGATACGTCAAAATATTCGATTCCGAAAATTACTGACAAGAAGCACATTTTTGCTATTCATATACGCGCTGGAAAAAATGGTTTAATAAAGATGTTATTTTTATAGGTATTCACCCTGGTAATTTTTAGCAGGCAGTTTTTCGAAATCGTAGTTTTTCAATTCTTCTGCTGTTTTCAAGTAGGCATGCAGACTTTGAGTAATCATCAAATTTGTCGGGAATGTTTCTTCTTGGACAACGATGACAGGTTTGTTCATCATAGCAGCAGCGCCCAATTCATACGCGGTTCCTGGATCCGTGGACTGATGCTCAAAGTCTAAAATTGCTGCAACGGCATCCGCCTCTGTCAATTCTTTCATATCCAATTCATAAATTTCTTGCGCCCAGCCAGCGCTGAACATGTCATAATTGGTCTCTTGATGCTCTCTTGGAGAATAAAAGCTTGTTATTGTTGTATTTTCCGTCAATGCTTTTTCAATGCGGCTTATCCGCTCGATTTGCTCCTCTGAAAAAAATGGTCCTGCTAGATAGATTCGACTCATTATTTTGCCTCCTTCAATAGTGTAAGGTTATTGTTTGTTTCGGCTTGCAGAAGATCCACAAGCTCTAACGGATTGTTTGAAAAGAACACACGATCCAACCATTTTTTATCCATGAATCCTTCTTCAGCAAAAGTATTCAATAGGGTTTCTAATCCAGTATAATAACCGCCGATGTTCAAGATCCCGATCGGTTTATCCGGAGAAAGACCAATGGCGATCCAAGAAAGCAGTTGTGAAAATTCTTCTAATGTTCCTAAACCCCCAGGGAAGATCAAAACAGCATCTCCTTTTTCAAACAACAAAACCTTTCTTTCGTCGATTGTTTGGGTTGGGATAAAAGTTGTGACATCTGTTTCAGGAAATTCTTCATCAAAAAGACCCACAGGATAAATTCCTGTGACTTTTCCGTTGTTTTCCATGACCGTTTTACTGATTGTTCCCATAATGCCAGAATTAGAACCGCCGTAAACCAGTTCAATTTCTTCTTGTGCCATATATTTTCCTAACGTTTGGGCAATAAATCTGTAACTTTCTTTATCACCAAAACGGGAGCCGCAAAATACTGTAAGTTTCAAAAAAAACACATCCAATCTCTAAAATCTAAACTTTATTCTACTCTTGTTTTTTTATAATTAAAGTCTAGATTTTGTGGTTTTTTAGTGTTATAAGGAGTCGGGACACAATATATAGTGTCTGTGAACTTGCGGTTAAAAGCCTGAAATGAGCATTTTATTTTTTTGAAAAAGAAATAAAAAAACATTTTTTGAAAAAAAGATTGGAAGCAGACTAGTTCAGAAAGTAAAGGCTCCCAAGTAAAAATGCTGAAAAAATTCATTTTTTAAATAGAAAGATTTTTTTGTTATTTTAAAAAATAAAATCAATTGTGTTATTATTGATGCAGTTATATAATTAATAGGAATCGTACTTAAAGAAAATCGAGATGAAAGCAAAAAGTTTTTTGAAAACGTTGTCTTTTTGCGAGTGGAATTACTGTCGTTTATCTAAATGGTTTGTTAAAAATAGGAGAAAATATATGGAAAAAATCATCAATGAATTAACGAAATTAACAGAATCGATCGAACTTCCTGAAGTCGTTGCTGAACACGTACAGAAAAAAGCAAAGACGATTCCTGCTGAATATTTTGAACATTGGGGTCGCAAACTTCTTGACGCTCGCACAGCAAAAAATGCGGCAAAAGAATTAGATGAAAAATATCAAGAGGATAACTTTACAGCATTAGCGATTTATTTATATGCTGCATCTTTGAGTTGGGAAAAAATCTATCGGCCATTGAATATCCCAAAAGAAATCTATATCGATACAATGAAGGCATTTTCGCGATTTATCCAAGAATACTATCAAGCAGCAGCGGTTTATCAGTTTAATCGCGGTTTCTGGATTTGGCGTCAAATCAGCGGACTGATTTTTCGAATCGGTGAATTAGAATATGAACTGACGAAATTTCCGCAAAATGACAAAAAAGCAGAATTGGCAGGAAAAGAAAGCTTATCAGTACATATTCCTTCAGATGCTGATTTGTCACCAGAAAAAATCACAAATAGTTACCATCAAGCGGCTGTTTTTTTTCGGCTGTATTTCCCAAGATATCAATATCAAGCCATCTATACTGATACATGGTTGTTGTCGCCGAATCTTTCAACATGGCTCAAACCTGAATCAAAAATCAGACGTTTTGCTGACAATTATGAGCTTTTGACAGTAGACGAAACGAATGACAGCGGTGTTCCGTGGATTTTTAAACGTGCAGATGCTCAAATTCAGGATTACCCTGAAAAAACGAGTTTGCAGCGGCAAGCAAAAAAACAGCTGCTGGCAGGTAAGCATATTGGTGCAGGATTAGGTATTCTTTCTATATAAAAACCAACAATTGATATCCGGTCAAAAGACGCGAGCTTCTCTTACTCGCGCCTTTTTTGTTTAAATAAGATAATTCGTTATGTCTTATTCACGAAAAGGTCCTTTTTAATAACGACGATATAAAATATAAATACTAGTTTTGTTATTTCTATATTTGCTATAATTAAAGTCAATGAATCAGGAGGTGGTAGTTTGTTCGAAGCAGAAAAGATCAAGCAGCTGAATGAATTAGAAATGTTGGTGTATGATTATTTTTTGACCCACACAGCAGAAATTCCTTCTTTAACGATCCGCCAGCTTTCCGAATCTTGTCATGTCTCGACTTCAACGATTTTGAGATGCTGTACCAAGCTGGGCTTTCAGGGATTTTCAGAACTGAAATATGTACTTAAGAAAAACGAGCTTCAGGAAAAAGAAAAAGCATTAGAACAATATTATGATGCAACAGTTCAGATCGATCATTTTTTGAAAAGAATAAATAATGATAGTTACCAGAAAGTGATTCAAAATGCAGTGGATATGATTGTGTCAGCTAATCATGTTTCGTTTATCGGCATTGGCACAAGTGGTGTTTTAGGAAGCTACGGCAGCCGCTATTTTGTCAATCTTGGACTAAATGCATACAGTATCACTGATCCTTTTGAACCCGTTCCTTCACGCGGTTTGACAACAACACTTGCCATTATTTTGTCTGTATCAGGAGAAACCGATGTGATAATCGAGAAAACGGAAACGCTCAAAAGAAATGGCGCTGCTGTTTTAAGTTTGACAAATGATGAAACGTCCACGATTTCACGCTTAGCGGATTATAATATTTCTTATTATATGCCGGAAGCCCGCGGGAAAGATACTTCTCTTAATTTGACGACACAAGTTCCAGTAATTGCGCTGCTGGAGATTTTGGGACAAAAAGCCAGCCAAGTATTAGATGAGCGGATAAATAATCAGACGAATGGCTAACTTAATGGAAGAGAATATTTTTAGAAAGCAGCAAATCAGGGAAATTTGCTGCTTTTTTCTTGATTTTGGAAGAAATAGGTGTGAAACTTTCACTTTTTTGTTTTTTTCGTTGGAACATGTTTTTCTTGAACAGCCAAATATGTTTGTCAGAAGCGTAATGAGGTATAGTAAAAATGTAAACGGATACAAAAAAGTTTCGACTGCATTTATTTTTTTGGAAAGAGCCTACAAAATAGAAAAGGAGAGAATGAAGATGAACGAATGGATCAACAATAAAGTTTTACCCTCCGTTTTAACATTTGTAAACACGAAACCAATCACGGCACTGCGGAATGGGATGCTGTATACGATGCCCTTTACGATCGTAGGGTCAGTTTTTCTGCTGTTAGCAAATTTCCCAGTCCCGATCATTTCAGAATGGGTCACTAATTCTGGATTAGGTGTTTATTTTAACCAAGCATATGGCGCATCTTTTGCAATCATGGCGATTTTTGCAGTAATGGGCATTGCATATTCTTATGTAAAAGCAGAAGGTTTTGAAGGTCTTCCAGCTGGAATGATCAGCTTGGTGATTTTTTTGCTGACAATGAGTTCTGATGTCACAGATCCTGAGTCTGGTATCACGATCGGAAATATCATCGATAAAACATGGACTGGCGGTCAAGGAATGATCAGCGCCATTTTTGTTGGATTGTTTGTCGGCTGGGGCTATGTATGGTTTTTAAAACGAGATATTCGGATCAAGCTGCCTGAGCAAGTGCCAGATAATGTAGCGAACTCTTTTACCGCACTTATTCCTGCCGCTGTATTGATTACAACAGCGATGCTTATTTATATTTTATTTGATGTAGTATTCCATACGACATTTGTGGAATGGATCTATGAAGTGATCCAAAGCCCAATCCAAGGAGTGACCGATTCACTAGGCGGAGCCGTCATGTTAGGATTCTTAGTTCCTTTCCTATGGTTTTTCGGGGTGCATGGTTCAACGATCGTCGGCGGAATCATGGGTCCGATCTTGCAAGCAAATTCATTAGCGAACACACAGATTTTGGATTCTGGAAGAGAATTGACTGTTGCAAATGGCGGACATATCGTTACCCAGCAGTTCCTTGACCAATTTATGACAGTTACAGGTGCTGGGATGACGATCGGCGTAGTAATGTATATGGTCTTTTTCTCGAAATCAGCCCAGTTCAAACAATTAGGCCGATTATCCGTTGCACCAGCTGTTTTCAATATCAATGAACCGATTATTTTCGCAGCACCAATCGTTATGAACCCCATCATGGCGATTCCATTTATCTTGACACCAATCGTTTCTGGTTTGATCACTTATTTTGCATTATATACAGGGCTTGTTCCGCTGTTCACGGCAGTCCAAGTACCTTGGACGACCCCACCGATCATTTCTGGATTTTTGGTTGGAGGTTGGCAAGCAGCGCTTTTACAAGTGTTTGTACTAACGATTGGCTTTTTCATTTACCTGCCATTTGTGAAGAAAATAGATGAATTGAACTACGCACAAGAAAACGATATGACATTGGATGAAGTAGAAGAAATGGGAACAACCGAAGCTCCGGAAGTGCCGGTTACAGGTGCAGAAGCTGTGGAAGCAGCAGAAGGAGTAAACGAAAGCAAGATTTAAAGTAAAGGAAGTGGCGAAATGAGTAGCTTAAGAAAAGATTTTTTATGGGGCGGAGCTGTCGCAGCCCATCAATTAGAAGGCGGCTGGCAAGAAGGAAACAAAGGGATCAGTGTTGCTGATGTCATGACCGCTGGCGCAAATGGTATTCCCCGAAAAATCACAGACGGTGTAATTGAAGGTAATTATTATCCAAATCATGAAGCAATCGATTTTTATCATCGGTACAAAGAAGATGTTAAATTATTCGCAGAACTAGGATTAAAGTGTTTTCGCACATCGATTGCTTGGTCAAGGATTTTTCCAAATGGAGATGAAGCAGAACCAAATGAAGAAGGGCTTCGTTTTTATGAAGATTTATTCAATGAGTGTCATAAATACGGCATAGAACCAGTGATTACTTTGTCGCATTTTGAGATGCCATACCACCTTGTTGAAGAATACGGCGGCTGGCGCAATCGAAAAATGATCGATTTCTTCGTTCGATTTGCAGAAGTATGTTTCGAACGTTATAAAAATCAAGTGACCTATTGGATGACATTTAATGAAATCAACAATCAAACAAATTACAATAATGACTTTTTCCCTTTTACAAATTCAGGTATTCGCTATGAAGAGGGAGAAGACAGAGAACAAATCATGTATCAAGCAGCCCATTATGAATTAGTTGCAAGTGCAAAAGCAGTGGAAATCGCTCGTGAAATAAATCCCGATTTCCAGATGGGATGTATGATTGCCATGGTACCGATATACAGTTATTCTTGTGATCCCAAAGAATTGATGGCCGCAACAGTCGCAATGCAGCGGCGTTACTGGTTTACTGATGTGCATTGCCGCGGACATTATTCGAGTTTCATCGAAGCTTATTTTAGACGAAAAGGCTATTCTCTTGATCGAACAGAAGAAGATTTCGAAACGTTGAAAAAAGGCTGTGTGGACTATATTGGGTTCAGCTACTACATGTCATTTGCAGTCAAGGATACAGGAAAAGGACCTTCTTTCGATTATGATGAAGAGGCTGATTTGGTAAAAAATCCATTTATTGAAGCTTCTGATTGGGGCTGGCAGATTGATCCAATGGGCATGCGTTATGCGATGAATTGGTTCAATGATCGTTATGAAAAACCACTCTTTATTGTTGAAAACGGCTTTGGTGCCATTGATGTGCCAGATGAAAATGGACAAATCGATGATGCGTATCGAATCGACTATTTAGCTGCCCATATCGAGATGATGAAAGAAGCAGTAGAATATGACGGCATTGATTTGATGGGTTACACACCATGGGGATTCATCGATTTGGTCTCTGCCGGAACAGGCGAAATGGAAAAACGTTATGGTTTCATCTATGTAGACAAAGATAACCAAGGAAATGGTACGCTAGAAAGAAGAAAAAAACGGTCCTTTGCCTGGTATCAGCAAGTGATTGCTTCTAATGGTGAAAAGACGGATTTAAACGAAGATATTTCTATCTCGGTTTCATGATTTTAACAAAGAGCTATGTTCAAAGCATAGCTCTTTTTATTTATAAGAAGGAAACACAGAACAAGTTAGCTGAAAAAGGTTGTTATTGACAAAAGAAGAGGGTAAATTAAAGAAAACAGATTGTCGATAACGGAGGAAATAACATGGTTATAGATAAGATGACGGAACAACAGCGGAATGAACTAAGAGAGCTTTATTTTATTTCACGAAAAAAGGCCTTTTTTTGGGAAGATGAATCAGCCTTCAATCTGGCTGACTTTGATTATGATACCAAAGATGAACTGGTTTTAGTTGCAACTGACAACAAACAAATCGTCGGGTTCATTTCTTTATATGTAGAAGATAACTTTATTCATACATTATTTGTTTCTCCAGAAAAGCAAGGCCTCGGTGCAGGAACTGCTCTCTTGCAAGAAGCAAAAAAAGTATTAGAAATGCCGATGAAACTTAAATGTTTATCTAAAAATACAGCAGCCTTGAAATTTTATGAATCACAAGGTTGGAGAAAAATCGATGAAGTAAAGTATGAGAATGCGAACGATAATTATTGGAACCTTTTATTGGAAGGAAATTGACAATAATAAGTGCAAAAAAAAAAGCAAGATCTATAATAAATAGATCCTGCTTTTTTATTAAGTGTCATTCATTTGGTAAAACAATATCACCTGTATACTGTTCTAATTGGATCAAACGTTTTACTTGTACAGAATCACCGACATCTACTGACACCAGTTTCGTGCTGTTAAGAACTTTTTGGGCTTCAATTTTAAGTGTTTCAGCATCGGGTGTTCCATTTTGTGTATACGATTCCCAATATAAGTTGATTGGCACATTATAGACATCGATCGTTCCGTTATGATTACTTCCATAAGTCACAGAACCATCAACTCTGCGTCCGCCAGACAACTGGATGACGTCTTCTGGGAAAACAGCACTTTCGGGAATGGAGGGAACAATTGGTGTACCAGCAGGGATTCTTTGAATGTACAAAGTATCGAGTGCCTGATTTGCGCCAAGTTGTAACCAGATGCGAGCATATTCGATTTGATCGTCGGTATAGTTTGATAAGATTTCGTTTTCTGTTTCAACAGTAGTGCTTGTTTCTTCTGAAGTAGTTTGTAAGGTGCTAGTTGATGTTGAACTACTTGTGGTTTCTTCATTTGTGGAACTATAAATAACATTACTGCTTATTATTACTTCGCTTTCGCTAGAACGGGTTGCTTTATTGCTAACCTCTTGATTATTGTTGGCATCCTCGATGGTGCATCCTGACAAGAAAATAATGCCTATTAAAATAAATAGCAAAGTAGACTTTTTCATCGAACTTCTCCCTGGAAATAATTAATAAATAACTTTTTCTAAGAATAGTTTAACTTTTTAAGCCTGTCAATCAGAAAAAAAGTTGATTTTTCGGATGTACTGGTTAAATCTGCATACGCAAAGTTGCAAGTATACCGTGAGGATGCTATAATTTAGATGCGAAACG
>KE351685.1:55222-96577 GCA_000415185.1 Enterococcus faecalis 13-SD-W-01 | reverse complement strand
ACTTGTTGTATCTGTCGTACTTGTGTCGGTCGTACTTGTGTCGGTTGTACTTGAATCCGTGGTGCTTGTTGTATCTGTCGTGCTTGTGTCTGTCGTAATTGGCCCATCACCAGTATAAATGTTGGTAATATTGTAACCATCTATTTCTACTCGGTAGTTCGTAGGAATCGAGCTTTCCAAAACACGATATTCATACGGCGTGCCATTTTCATCATTTTTTGGCAAGTCTGAAAATTCGTATGTCCAATCGCCGGTTGCATCAGCCGTTACAGTTTTAGTCTCATATGGATTTCCATTTTGTAAAAGAACAACATTGATTGCATTTGGTCTTTCTTGTGCCGCATCATTACTATCTTCCCAAGTTTTCACGCCGGAAACAGTCACTGTTTCGTCACCAGGTGTTGGGAAAATCTCATTTGGATCCCAACGATTCGTCGCAGCATCCAAAATGATATTTGTTCCGATGATCGTTCCATCTTGGCTTTGTGTCACATGAATATCCGCATTTGGCGCTAAAATCGTCCCTTGGAAAGGTGCATTGATCGATAAGTTCGCCATATTGCTGCCAAAGTTGAAAGAAATATTCGCGTCTGAAAAATCTTCCGTTTCGTGATTCGTTCGATTATTGTAGCGAATCGGCGATTGTACGGCTAAATCAGAAGAACCATTTACCACGTTAAAAACAACGATTTGATCATTTGGATTAATGATATTCAATGGTGTATTCATCGTTAGGACGTCAGCATCAATATTTACCAATACAAAACCAGTATCAGAAGCACCTGTCAAATCAATTGTCCGGTTGTTCATATCTGGAAAATCTGCCGCTGTGTAAGAAAGCGCTGGTGTCATATTCGTCAACGTATCAGCTGCCGCATTCAATTTTGCGAACTCCGCGTCAAAATCGATATACGTGCTTCCAGCTGGATCTTGATAAAAATCATCCAACGTTAAATGGTCGATTCTTGAACCATTGACAACTGGATGTCCATTTTCTTCTGAAACTGCTACAGTAGATCCAACCACAAATTTATTGGTACGAGTATCCCCTGTTGCTACCCCTGAAGAATTGATAAAGGAATCAGTTGATTGGATATAGTTTATTTCTTGGTCTAATAAACCTTCATGGACATTTGTCCCAAAATCATTATTTGCATCAAGCACACGTGTGGCTACATTTCCATCCGTATGGGCATTAATTGTTGTCTTCTCTCTCGCGAAAACATGGAACTGGCCCGCTATCCCTAACAATCCATAGTCGCCTGTTAAATCATCATATATACTTCCGGGATCTTTTGGCACATATTCATCGGCAATAACCGAAGCCCCAGGAGCAAAAATATTGAATACTAAAGATAGGATAGCTACTAGTGCAATTTGGCTTTTTCTCTTCATTTTTTTGCATGCCCTCCTTTATAAGGTTTCAGTGTCAACATCAAGATATATTACATAAGTTTTTTCAGAAAATCAATGAAATCTTTTTCAGGCTTTCGTAAACCACTTTCAAAAATAAAAAGAAAGTTAAAAAGCACTCGTTATTTCTATACCCTCACTTTATACAGGCGCTTCATAATTAGCAACTTTCTTGCCTACAAGAGAAAAAAAGAGACTTTTCGCAATATTTTCTTATAAAAAGTAAGGAAATTATATAAAAAAAGAGAAATTTCTCTATATTTAGAAAAATTTTCCTTTTTCTTAAACATAAATCTTGATTGATCCAAAACTCAGCAAACAAAAATAAAAAAACGTTCTCTTCGTTATTATAAAAGGGATTCCTTGTTTTTTATCCCAAAAATAAAAAACGTTTTTTTTGGTTGCGAGACCTTTCTCTTGAAATTTGCTGACTTATCACTTGCTCAGTTTTAGAGAAAACGAGTATGATGAAAGAAACATTTTTTTACAGAAAAGGAGTTGTAACTTTGAAAAAGCATGGATCATTTTTAGTTATTTTTATGATCGCTATACTTTTTGTTTTGCCGCATATTTTCACCCAGAATCTAATTATCGGGGCAGACTCGATTTTTCATTACAATCGTTTTTACGAAACAGCTGAACAAATCAAACACGGTAATTTCAATTATTTTCTTTCATTATATGGGTTTCAGCAAAGCGGACGAATCGTGAATGCTGTATATGGACCGATTTTTGCTTATTTACAGGGATTTGTAGTTTTAATAGCCGGTTCGTGGTTCCATTATCAGATTTTGTCTAATTTTCTTTTGTATTTGATTTCTGGTGCCTCTATGTTGGGGCTTTTGCGTTATGCAGGAGTACGAGATCGTATCAGTTTGCCAATCTCCATTATTTTTATGGGAACATATTCGATACAATATTGGGTGATAAACCAAGGATTTACTAGCTGGGGGACGTCCATCCTGCCTCTTTGTTTGATCCCGATCGTTGATATGGTCATGAAAAAACGCTATCCAGTAATCAAAACTGCGATTTCGGTGGCAGTTATGACTCAGATACATTTGTTATCGACTGTTATGCTTGTCTTGATTTACTTACCATTTTATCTGTACCTGTTTTTTACTGAGACCGAAAAAGGACAATTGTTAAAGCAAACAGCACTGTCTATTCTTTTAGATCTTGCTTTGTCTGCGAATATTTGGGCAGGACTTTGGGTAGCTTATAGCGGAAATGATATCCAGAAACCCTTCGTCAATCTGGAAATGAGTGAAAAAGCCATTGATTTAAATGGTTCTTACTGGCTGATCTATCCAGGGATTCTTCCATTGGTGATTTTATCTGGGATTTTGATTTTTATTTATTTTTGGAAACATTGGACCCCATTTGTAAGACTTTTATTTGGAACAAGTATCTTTTTCTTGATTCTTTCCACTAGTCTGATTCCATGGACGTATCTCGTAAAACATGACGTTCCATTTGTACGTTTGATCCAGTTTCCTTTCCGTTTCTTTGTTCCATTTACTGTTCTTTTCTTATTCTTCTTTGCTTTTGCTGCAGAGAGGATCAACGCGCGAAAATGGCTGTGTGCGGGGCTGTTCTTGTTTAGCCTTGTCAGCATCGTCCAAACTGTGGGGACTTTGTCTTATCATTTAGATCAGTGGGATTCGAAAAAATTTGTCAGCAAACATACGTATCTTTTCGAAAGTGCCGATGACACGCGCGCCACTTTCCACCAAAAAGATTTATCGGCAATGTTGACCGCTTTGCAAAAAGCAACACCAGATTATCTGCCGATCTATGAACAAAACAAGAAAAATAAATATTATCGTTATACAGAAGAAGTACTTGATCATGAAAAAGAATTCAATAAAACAGTGGACCACGGGAATTTGACCATTACTTGGAATGGCGAAGAAGAAAAAGAAATCCATGTCCCTGTGATAAAGTACACGCGAACAGAATTATACGATGGAAATAAAAAGCTGGAAGATGTCGCAGTAACAGACATCGGAAATCCTATCATCCAACAAAAAATAGGAAAAAACCAATTGACATTAGATTTCCATACACCTAGTTATTTTTATATCCTGTTAGCTTTAACTTTCTTTACTTGGTTTGGCCTGTTTATTTACTTGTTATATCGTCTCTTCTTTTGATAAACTAGAAAGAGAGAGCTGCAAAAAAAATACAGTACGAACGTTATTTAAATTAACGGCCAAGGAGAACTTCATGGATATTTTAAAGTTAGAAAGAACAGATTCAACTACTAGAAAAGAAGTAAGCAGGATTTTTGTGGATAGTTTTTATCAGTGGCTGAAATTTTTCTCAAAAGATAAAGATAAACTCTCAGCAGCTTTTGAACACATCTTCAACGAACAGCTGTTTTACGTTGCCCAAATCGATGGAAAAACTGCTGGGATGGCAGCTTGCAGTTACAAAGGTGTCCAAACTGTCCAGCTGCAAAAAGAAGCATTTATCAAACATCTTGGCTTTATACGAGGCCGCTATGCTTACTCCATGCTTCACAAACAATTTGTGACCAAAGAATATCCCTTCACTGTCGCACCATCTATGGGACTGATCGAATTTGTTGCTATTTCTTCTGATTTTAGAGGTCAAGGAGTTGCCTCTGCACTTATTGAAACAATCATGGACAGAGAGCCTTTTGCTTCTTATACACTTGAAGTAGCAGATACAAATGAACCAGCAGTTCGTTTGTATCAAAAGCTTGGTTTTAAAGAATTCAAACGTGTCAAAGAAAAACACAGAAAACTTACTGGATTGAATTATTATATCTATATGGAAAAAATCAAGAACAGAAAATCTTGATTTTTGCAAATAACAAAAAAGCCGCGCAGGATAGCAAAATCCTGCGCGGCTTTTTCACGTTCTACTCGTCATCTTCTTCCAATAGTATTTGATTGATATGACAGATATTCGTCTTGCCTGCCTGAACAAAATCAGTTCCAGTATTTGTCATCTGACTATTGATAAAATCGATCACCATCGGCATATTCATCCCAGCATATAGATCAATCGGCTGTCCCATCATGATTAGTTTAGAAACCACATTGCAGGGAGTTCCGCCCATCAAATCCGCAAAGACCACAAAGTCATCCAGCTCTTTTGCTGCTGCTTCAAACTTCCTCTGAAAATCTTCTGGTCCTTCTTCTGGTAAAAGTGCGACCGTATGGATCATTTCTTGCGGTCCCATGATCATTTCCGTACTTTTCTTTAGTTCTTCGCAAAAAGTACCATGACTAATCAAAATCAATTGTGTGTTCATTCATTCATCTCTTTTCTTTATTTAGAAATAACACCTAAAGCAGATAATACGACCGAAACGATCAATACGATGAAGATCGCTTTTGTTGACGTGATATTTTTCTTGCCTAGCATCCAGTAAACAGCACCAACGATCCCTGCTGGCAGCAAACGCGGCAAAATCATATCTACACTATTTTGGATATCTAATGCTACTGCACCGATATTTGGCGTCCAAGAGAACTTGACATTGATCATTGTCGCAACCAGTGCCCCTACCATGAAAACACCTAGTAATGTGGCAGCATCCGTTAATGCCGCAAGTCTGCTCTGCATCGTTGTAACTAAAGAAATTCCTTCTTTATATGCAAATTCCAGCTGTTTCCATCTGAAAACCATGATGATTACTTGAGCAAATACCCAGATAAAAATACCAGTCGGATTCCCTCCAATTGCCATATTTGCTGCTAAAGCCCCAAAAATCGTCGGTATCAATGCCGCAAAAATCGAATCGCCAATTGCTGCAAAGGGACCCATCAAACCGGCTTTTAAACCAGATACTGTATCTTTTGATTGATATCCTTCTTTTTCTTCCATTGCCAAATCGATTCCCGTGATAATCGTATTGAAAAAATTAGAAGTATTAAAAAATTGCGCATGCGTATGCATCATCTCTTTTAGTTCTGCTGTCCCATCTCCATAGATTTTCCGTAGTTGCGGCAAAATCGTATAAAGATAGCCTGAACCTTGCATACGTTCGTAATTCCAACCTAGCTGAAAGTTGAACAAACTTCTTCGGTTGATTTGATTAAAATCTGCTTTCGTCAATTTATAGTTAGATTTCGTCATCTTCGATCTCCCCTTCTTCTGACATGCTGGCTTCTGGCACGGTTGATGTGTGTGTCGGATGTTGTCCATTTTTATAACTGATAGCAGCTAAAGCAAAACCAATCAAAGCAATTCCCAGCATTGGTAAAGAATTAAATGCGCCGGTAAAATCTTTGACGACTGTCGCAACACTTGTACCAAGCATTTGGATGTTGCCGAAAACAGTTGTCAGCAAAGCTGTGATAACAAAACCTAGAACCAAATAAGGGAAATGTTTCTTAACAGGAAGATAACGTAATAATATTGCAAAACCGACCGCTGGAAGTACTGCACCAGCTACAGATAATCCATCCCCTAGCCATTTAAGATCACCGTTTAGATAACCTACAACATTCTGGACAAGGTCTCCGCCAAAAGCAAGAGCTAAGAAGACAGGAACCATCCGTGAAAGAGACCATGGCAATGCTCCTAGTAAAAAGTTTCGTTCAATTGCTTTATAATTCATATCTTCAATATTTTTGTCGATCCGATGGGCAAAAAACGTATTAGCAAATCGTCCTAAAATATCCATTTGAATCATCAAACTTGCTACAGGAACCGCAATTGCGGCAATCGCTTGTTCGGGGTCCATCCCTAACGCAATGGAAAAAGCAGTTGCAAGAATCGTTCCAGAATTAGCGTCGATCCGCGAAGCACCGCCAAACGTCCCAACTCCTAAAATCGTCAGCTGCATACTTCCGCCTATCAAAAGCCCAGCTTGGATATCACCCATCACGATCCCAGTGAAAAGCCCAGCAAATACAGGAGAACTTAGCGAAGAATAAATCTGCAATTCATCTAAAATCTGATACCCAGCATATAAAGTCAATAATAAGATCTGCCACCATAAGATATCCATCGTTTTTCCTCCTTATTTGCTTAAAAGACTCATAAAATCTTCTGCTCTGTCACTTGGTACCATTTGCGCATATAATCGGACTTTTTTCTCATTTAGTTTTTGGAAGACATCGATATCTTCTTCCTCCACATTGATCGACTTGGTAATCGAACGTGTAGCCGCTGACTGAGACATGTTTCCTACATTGATTTCTGTGATTGGTACTCCCAACTCCATCAGTTTCAATAATCGATCTGGACGACGAACCACGATCAAGACTTTTTGTGAATCATATTTTCCAGCCAAAATATTTGCTGCTGCTTTTTCAACTGGCAGCACACTTAGTTTCACTCCAGGCGGTGTGGCTAGTTTCAACCCGCTTTTTTCAATGGCATTCTCAGAAGCTTCATCATCCACTACCATGATTCTTGTAATACCCAATTTTGTTACCCATAAATTTGCTACTTGCCCATGAATCAAACGCCCATCAATCCGAACTGCTGCAATACTCATAAAAATTCCTCCTATTTTTGGATTTCTTTATAAACATGTTTTTCGCTTAATGCTAACGTTTCTTGGTATTTTCCTTCTGTTTCGAAGACAATGATCTCATTTTCTCCTGATACTAAATAGCCGCTTGGTACAAAGAGTGAGAGAAGTGGTCCTTTTTCCCAAAACCGCCCAATATTGGCACCGTTTACAAAAACGACTCCTTTACCAAATCCTGACATATCCAGAAATGTATCTGCTGTTTCCTTCAAATCAAGTTGATAGGCATAAAAGCTTGGCTGTCCTGTTTCCCATTCTCCTGAAAAATCGATTTTTTCTATGTTATCTAAAGGTAAAGGATATTGCGTCCATTGGGTGATAAAATGAAGATCTGCCATCACACCAGTACGTATTCCTTTTCTTTGTGTGTCCGCCAACAGCTTGTGTCCGTAATTTACTCGTCCCATATTTTCAATCAAGATATCGAGTTGATTTTCAGGTTTCTCCAATTGAACCAAAATATCTTCGCCTATCTCTTCCTGATACTGTGTTTTTGTATGTTCTTGGTTCACATAAAATTGCAGGCGGTCTCTTGCATCAATAACTCGGTATTTTTCCTCCGCAGCATCTTTTTCTACAGTTGTTCGATAAAGCAGATACCCAGTATTTTGTCCCAGTTCCTCCATTGTTTGCGGATATTTGCTATGTTTTGGTGTCGTCAAATGTTCAAGGGTTGAGAATAAACTGACTTTTTTCGTTTGGGAAAGTTCTTCTTTTGCCAGTGTTTTTTTAACTAGCGGTTCTGTTTGCTTGATTGTTGGATAATTTTCCTTGATCATTTTTTGGACAGCAGCATATTTTTTGGTTGGATTTCCTTGTTCATCAAGCAGCGCATCATAATCATAAGAAGTTATTTGCGGGAGATCTTTCTGCCCTCTTGCCGAACAGCCATTCATGAATCCAAAATTCGTACCGCCGTGGAACATATACAAATTGATACTGCCAAAAGATAAAACCTCTTGAATCGCAGCGGCTGTTTCTTCTGGTTCTCTTCGAATCACTGGCTCTCCCCAGCGATTGAACCATCCATCCCAAAATTCCATACACATCAGCGGCTGTTTCTTTCCATGTTCTTCAAAAAAAGCAGTCATATCAGCAAAATTTTCTTTTGCTTTCGAGCCAAAATTCCCTGTAGTCAAAATGTCTTCTTCTATCAAACTCCCCGCTCTCAATGTTGCACGCCAAGGACCGTCAGATGTAAAAAATGGTGCTGTTATTTCTCGTTCCAGCATCAAACGATGAATTTCCTTTAAATAGTCTTTGTCTTCGCCATAAGAACCGTATTCGTTTTCGATTTGGAACATCAAAATATTACCGCCTTGTTCAAGTTGATGCGGTACGAATAAAGGCATTAACTGATCATAATAGTCTGCTACATGACGCAGATAATTTTTATCTGAAGAACGTATCCGTATGTTTTTTTCATTCAACAACCAAGCTGGTAATCCGCCAAATTCCCACTCGGCACAAATGTAAGGTGACGGGCGGACAATTGCATACAATCCCAAGTCAGCTGCTGTTTGAAGAAATTTTTGGATATCTAAAATGCCTTCAAAACAGAATGTTCCTTTTTTAGGTTCATGAAGATTCCACGGCACGTAAGTCTCTACTGTGTTGAATCCAAGCGCTTTCAAATTGTAAAGTGAATGATACCAATCATTTGGATGTACTCTAAAATAATGGATCGCGCCAGACATGATTTTAAAAGGCTGCCCATCCAGCAAAAATTCTTCCTTGATTTCAAATGTTGTCATTGTATGTCCTTTCTGGTTTTTCATACAAGCGATTATCTCAGTTGCTTACAATCGCTCTTTCCAACTGCTTGCGGTTCTTTCGACTGTCTCATTGAGCTGCAGGATATTTTCTTTTCCTTTCGTACGCAGCCATTCTCGCAATGCTGCTTCTCCTTTTTCGACAAATGGCTGAACGCCGCCTTTCCATGTAGCACGTCCGCACAATACACCATTGAACGCAGACCCGGCTTCTTTAGCAAAGGACAATGTTTCTTGAAAAAGTTGTGCCGAGACTCCTGCACTTAGAAAAATAAACGGCAGATTCACCGCGTCACTTTGCTCTTTGAAATAGTGACTTGCCTCTTCTTGGGTATAAACGACAGCATCTTTTGCGTATCCTTCAACATAATTCATATTTACTGGAACTTCGACTTTCAAGACATCCGCTTTATAGATCGGTTTTGTAAATTCTTTCATCATTTCGATTACTTTGCGCGGTTTTTCTTTGGCATATTCTTCTGATTGAGCATCGCTGTTTTGTGCATCATAGGCCAAGAGCTCCAAGTAAAAAGGCAAATCTTCCGCAGCACATTCATTTCCCAAACGCTCAACAAATACTTGTTTCCGCTGATTGATTGCAGGTGATTCATCTACATCATAATAAAGGAGGAATTTGATGGCATCGGCGCCTTTCTCTTTCAACCGAGCAACTGACCATTCTTCGAGTAAATCAGGAAGACGGCCAGGAACAGTCGCGTCATAGCCAGTTTTTTCATAAGCTAAAAGCAGCCCGCCATGTTTTCTAGCAGCCGCTGCTGGCAAACCGTATTCAGGGTCCAGCAAAATAGAAGAAGCATAAGGTGTCAATTCTTCGGCAACGATTTTCTTGAATTCTTTGATTTGCTCTTCTGCCGTGTCACAACCAAAAGCATGAAACATTTTTTTCAAGGCACCTCGCTGATCAATAGCCAGTGCTTGGATTAGCCCGTCTTTTGTAGACAAACGCTCCATCGCTGCCTTTTTTCCGCTTGATAATGTCCACTTTTCTTCAACTTTCATATTCATGAATAACTACTCCTTTCACGACACGATTCACTGTTCCTGTTGGTGATGGTGTATCGGGTCTATTTCCTATTTTTAAAGAAACAAGCAAAGCAATTGTTTGAGCAAACACAATATCTGCCAGTGCCAAGTATCCGTCAGGCAAAAGTTCTGTGTTCTTATATAAAAATGTTTCTCCTGGGTCATTTTCTTTACCTGTTTGTGTAATAGAAACAATCCCAGCAGCAATATCGTCGCTTCGAAGTTCTTCTAAAATGTCAAGATCATAACGCCGTGTGTAAGGATTGTTATTTACAAAGACAAAAATCAGTGTTTTTTCATCGACAAAAGACTTCGGTCCATGGCGGAAGCCCATCGATGAATCAAAAATCGTCGCAATTTTCCCAGCAGTCAATTCCAATACTTTTAATTGCGCTTCTCTAGTCAAACCGGTAAGACTTCCAGAACCTAGATAAACGATTCGATCAAATTCTCGGTCAATGATCGGCTGGATTTCCTGTTCTCTGTCAATCACTTCTTTTCCGAGTCCAATAACGGTCTGTACATATCGTTCTTTTTGTTCAAAAGAAGCCGTATCAAAAAGCAGTAATGCTGATAAAGCCATACATGTAAAACTGCTGGTCATTGCAAAACCCTTATCGTTCGAACGCGGCGGCATCAATAACAATAGATTTTTTTCATCATCTTTTGCAGCTTTTGCTAGAGCGCCATCTTCTGCACAAGTTACAGTAATATGATATAGCTCTTTGACGATTTGATTCGCGATTGCGACAGCAGCCACACTTTCTGGACTGTTTCCGCTTCGAGCAAATGACACAAGGATCGTTGGTTCATTTTCAAATAAATATTCTTCTGGGGAAGCAACAATGTCGGTCGTGCCAATACTTTCAAAATGAAAAGATTGACGATCACCTGTTTTGTTTAAGTAAGGAACAATAGTATCTCCAACATACTGAGACGTGCCTGCTCCAGTAAAAACTACTCGCACTTTTCTGTTAACGCTTTCTTTTATTTGTTCAAAGAAAGAAACAATCGCTGGTTGCTTCTTCTTGTACAATTCGATCGTTTCCTGCCATACTTCCGGCTGCTGGCATATTTCTTTAAATGTCGCTTCTGCTCCGGCTGTTTTTAATTCATCTATTTCTAACTGATTCATGATAACCCTCCTTGATTTCAATTTTCATTGATCCGAACATGGCTGATTCGATAACGAAATTGATCGGCACGGGCAACACTTAATGTGAATTCAATGATTTCATTTTCTACATTGTATGTTTTCCGAACAAGGTGTAAAACAGGTGCTCCTTCTCCGATTTCTAACGTTTCTGCATCTCTTTTTGTCGCAATACTTGCAAAAAATTCTTCATCTGCCACACGGATCGTTTCTTGATAATCTTCTTCAAACAAATCATAAAGCGGTTTGCTTTCTAACAGTGTTCTTGATAGATCCATAAACTTTTTCATTGGTAAAAAAGAACGTTCCAGCATCATCGGCTGTTCATCCGCCAAACGAAGCCGAACCAATTCAAAAATCGGTTCTCCTAATGTAAGATTCAATTGACTTGCCAAATATTTATTTGCTTCGATTTTTTCAAAACTCAATATTTTGGTTTCCGGATGTTTCCCTAATGAGCGCATTTGTTCGGTAAAACTATAGGTTCCTGAAAGATTGGTCATATTTTTGCTTAAATCTGAAACAAAGGTCCCTTTTCCATGCTGCCGATAGATATAGCCCATTTTTTCTAATTCCTGCAAAGCTAAACGTACAGTTGTCCGACTCAATCCGTAATGTTCAGATAGTTCCCGTTCAGATGGAAGCATGTCATTTGCTTCCAGTTCTGTTTCGATCTTTTCTTTCAGCAAATCCACGAGCTGATCATAGAGAGGCTGCTTTTTCGGTGAATTTTTCATGTCTTCTCCTTTCTAACTGGTTACTACCACATGACCAATATAACTTTCTTCATTTAAGATGTCAACGTTTTTTTATATAAAAATAAAGATTGCATAAACCTTCTTCAAAAAACCTTTATACTAAGCCATTTATACACTTCATCCAATAAAAAAATCTTTTTATACTTTTGTCAAATTGTTATTATTTGTATTTTATTTTCAATACCAGTTCATACAAAAAAACCCAGAGAATCATTTTCTCTAGGTTCATTTTTTATCACAATAAGTGGTTTCTTAAAATTCTTCCATCTCAACTTCGACTCCGAAATGATCACTGATCACGGAACCATTTTCTCCATCAAAAACGACTTGATGAGTGGTTACTTTAGCTGCTTTGGGCAACAAGATATAATCGATTCTCAATGCTTCTGTATTATCTGCCCAACCATCGATTTTTTTGACGACGGTGGCAGCACCTGTTTTCTTTTCTGCCGCATAAAAGCTGTCGGCTAAACCAAGTGTTTCAAGTTCCAATAGTTGATAGCCGGGGCCAGGATCAGGATTATTGAAATCACCCATCAAAAACACAGAGCTGTTTTTTTCCAAAATCGACTGCAGGTTTCGCCATTCATAGGCAAATCCTTCTGTTTCATTTATCCACCAAGAAAAATGGCAACTTATGGCAGTTACTTTTTTCTCAGCAATAATCGTTTCACCCAATAACAGTTTTCTTGTCCGATAATCAGTAGGATCATTCTTTTCGGAGACCAGAAATGCTTCTGGAGAAATCTCATATTTTGAGAGAAGCGCATTCCCTTCTTGGTAGATATCATAACCGATATGACTCATTTCCCAGCTCCAAAAATAGCAGATTCCCGCTTTTTTCAAAAGTTGGACTAAACAATAGGCAAAGTTATCTGCATGGATCTCTGTCTGCTGGGGACAAGGACAAAAACCAGCTGGCTGCGTGATGACTTCTGACGCTGTTTTTTGATTGACTTCTTGCAATGCGATCAGGTCATACGATTCTTGCATGATTTTTTCTGCTAATTGCTGCAGTTTTTTCTCTGGATTTTCTTCAAGCCAGCTATGGGTATTCAATGTCAGGATCTTCATTTTCTGTTCCCTTCTTAAAATTCGATTGTTCCTATTGCCTCACGTTTTTGAACAGGTTTATAGTTTTCAATCGTTAATTTTTCAAGTTTGTCGCTATTTGTGATAACTACCATGATCGTTGTTTCTTTGCCCGCTTCCTTGATTGTTTCAAGGTTCATTGAAGCAATCGTATCTCCTGCTTTTACATGCTGACCTTCTGCAATTAAGATCTCAAACGCATCTTTTTTCATTTCAACAGTATCAATCCCCATGTGGATCAGCACTTCGATACCGTCTTCTGTTTTGATACCGATTGCATGTTTGCTTGGGAAGATACTTGCAATTTCTCCTGAGACTGGTGCAGTGATTTCTGATTTTTCAGGGATCAGCGCAAAGCCGTCGCCCATCATTTTTTGTGAAAAGACAGGATCAGAAACATCCGTCAAAGGAACCAATTGGCCGTCTGCAACAGCATAAAGTGTGTCTTTTTTCCCTAGAAAAGCAGTTGTTTCTGCTTTTTCTGCGTGGGCAGTCGTTTCAACAATTGGCGGAATTTCTGCGCCAGAATCAAGCAAGTCTTCGATATCTGATTTCAACACATCTGCTTTTGGTCCGTATACAGCCTGCACGCCGTTATCTTTCACGATCAATCCCATCGCACCCGCTTTTTTCCATTCCTCTTCTGAACCGACTTTTGACGGTTCTTTGACACTTACGCGAAGTCTTGTCATACAAGCATCTACGTCGCTGATATTTTCTTTTCCGCCTAATAAATGAATGATCCGGACCACTTGCTCATCCGCAGAAACTGTTGTATTGCTTGCTTCAGTGGTACTATCGTTATCATAATTTCCATTTCTTCCTGGTGTTGCATAATTGAATTTTTTGATTAGGAAGTTCGCAATAAAGTAAGTGGCTACACCAAATACGATGACGCATAAGACAAAATTGATCAAGTCGCCGCCAAGCCCTGCTTTGATAGCCAGCGGTGTTCGTGTCAATAATTCGATATTTCCAAATGAATGAACTCTTAAAGGCAAGATGTCTGCCATTGCAAAAGCGGCTCCTTGGATCACTGCATAAACAGCATATAAAGGTACTGCAGCAAACATAAACATAAATTCCAGCGGCTCCGTAACACCTGTCAAGAAAACTGCAAGCGCTGCTGAAAGGTACATTGATTTGTATTTGTCTCGTTTATCTAAGTCAACATTTCGATACATCGCTAATGCCATACCCATCAAAATACCAGAAGAACCTATCATTTGCCCAACTTTGAAACGTGCGGGTGTCCAGTTTTGCAAAACAAAATCATATTGAGAAGCATCGCCTCTTAAGTTGACTAAGTCAGTCGCCCATGCTAGCCACAATGGATCTTGTCCAAATACTTGTGTTCCTGCTTGTGCGCCAGACAATATCTCGTAAGTTCCGCCCAATTGTGTGTAGTTGATTGGGATCGTCAGCATATGATGAAGTCCAAATGGCAGCAATAGCCGCTCTAATGTTCCGAATAAAAATGGTGCTAAAATCGGCGCACTATCTTGTGATTGTGCAATCCATAAACCAAAATTATTGATTCCTGCTTGGATATTCGGCCAAACAATAGCTAAAATAAGTGCGGTAATCGTTGACCATAAGATAACTACAAAAGGAACAAAGCGCTTTCCATTGAAGAAAGACAAAGCATCTGGCAGTTTTCTAAAGTTATAATACTTATTGTAAGCCATTGCTCCTACAAAACCTGCAATGATCCCAACAAAAACTCCCATATTTAGTGCTGGTGCTTCTAAAACACTTGTGAAAAATCCTTTGACCATGATTCTAGTACCGAACAACGTATGCGTAAATGCATCTTCATTTGCTAGCATTTCCGTTGTGACACCAAAAATCGCTCCTGTGATCCGGTTGATCAAAATAAAAGAGATACCCGCTGCAAATGCACCGCCAGCACGTTCTTTCGCCCAACTTCCCCCAATCGCTAAAGCAAACAGCAAATGGAGGTTACCGATAACGGCCCAACCAATATTCTCAATAACTCCGCCTGTTGTTACCAATGGTGCAAAATCAGGATTGATCAAAGGAATCGATTTCCCGATACTGATCATCAACCCAGCAGCTGGCATAACTGCAATGACGACCATTAATGCTTTTCCGAACTTTTGCCAAAATTCAAAACTAAATAACTTCTTCATCTCTATTCTCCTTTATGCAATCGGTTTCGTTGGAATCATTATATCTCTCCTTTTCTGTTTTGTAAATGCTTTATTTTTATGTTTTTCCTCGTCGATTTCTTTTGTTCTGTTATATAAGCTGATTTTTTGTAAGCTATTTTTTTCTAAAAGAACCCCTTTTAAGACTGGATTGTAACAACATTTCATCAAAAAGTTCCTATTCTTGGAAATTTTTATATTGACTTACGCAATCGGTTGCGTTTATGATTGTCTTATCATTAGTCACACTACAGGAGGAAAACAATGAAACATATCAAACGTTTATTTCAAATCGATCCATGGAAAATCACGACACATACACTTGATAAACAAAATCTCCGCTTACAAGAATCTTTAACTAGTATTGGAAACGGCTACATGGGTATGCGCGGGAATTTTGAAGAATCTTACTCAGGCGACCATCACAAAGGAACTTACCTAGCTGGCGTTTGGTATCCTGACAAAACACGTGTCGGCTGGTGGAAAAATGGTTACCCTGAATATTTCGGCAAAGTGATCAATGCAGTTGATTTTATCGCAGCAGATATCTATCTTAATGGTGAAAAAATCGATTTAGCTGTGATAGAGCCAGAAGATTTTTACTTAGAATTAGATATGAAAAATGGTGTTCTTTCCAGAACATTTACGGTAAGTACTGCTGAAAGCAAAGTTCGTTTTTCTTTTGAACGTTTTTTGAGTATCACCGATAAAGAAATGGCTTATGTTCGGATTTCAGCGGAAATGATCCAAGGTAAAGGTTCTTTGAAATTTGTTTCTAAATTAGATGGCGATGTACGCAACGAAGACAGCAATTACGAAGAACATTTTTGGGAGCCTGTTGCGAACGGAACAAAGGATGAGATCGGCTTTTTAACAACAAAAACGATTCCTAATAATTTTGGGATCGATCGTTTTACAGTCACTGCTGCCATGCGTCATTTTGTGAATCAAACACTGATCACACCAGAATATACTTCAGAAAAACTTGCAGTAAATGCAACCTATTCTGCTGATTTAGAAGAAGGAGAACGTATTACTTTAGACAAGGAAATCGTTGTATTGACAAGCCGAGATGTGCCAAAAGAAGCACAAGCTGCCCAAGCGATCGATTACCTTCAAGAAAAAACACTTCCATATGACGAAGCAAAAAAACAGCAAAACGAAGCGTGGGAAAAACGCTGGCGCTTAGCGGATGTTCAGATCGATGGCGATGAAGAAGCACAACAAGGCATTCGTTTCAATCTGTTCCAGCTGTTTTCGACTTATTACGGCGAAGACGACCGTTTGAACATTGGCCCGAAAGGATTTACTGGCGAAAAATACGGCGGCGCTACTTACTGGGATACAGAAGCATATGCCGTACCGCTTTATCTTGCATTAGCAAAACCGGATGTGACGAAAAATCTCTTGAAATATCGCCATAATCAACTACCTCAAGCGCAACACAATGCGCAGCAGCAAGGCTTGAAAGGCGCGCTTTATCCAATGGTCACTTTTACTGGTGTCGAATGCCACAACGAATGGGAGATCACATTTGAAGAAATCCATCGAAATGGCGCAATCGCCTATGCTATCTATAATTACACAAACTATACAGGCGATACTGACTATTTGAAAAAAGAAGGTTTAGCTGTTCTGGCAGAGATCGCTCGTTTCTGGGCTGACCGTGTCCACTTCTCGAAACGTGCCGGCAAATACATGATCCACGGCGTCACTGGACCAAACGAATATGAGAACAACATCAATAACAACTGGTATACAAACACGATTGCTGCTTGGGTGTTAGATTACACACGTACGATGTATCAAAAATTTGCTGAAGAAGCAGCTGTTTCAATCGCTGAGGAAGAATTGGCACATTGGAAAGAAATTACAGAAAACATGTACTATCCAGTTGACGAAGATTTAGGGATTTTTGTCCAGCATGATACATTTTTAGATAAAGAATTAAAACCTGTCGCTGACCTTTTACCGGAAGAATTGCCGTTGAACCAGCATTGGTCTTGGGATAAAATTTTACGTTCATGCTTCATTAAACAAGCAGATGTTTTGCAGGGAATCTACTTCTTTGGCGATAACTTTAGTTTAGAAGAAAAGCAGCGCAATTTTGATTTCTATGAGCCAATGACTGTCCACGAATCTTCCCTTTCTCCTTGCATCCACTCGATATTAGCAGCGGAACTAGGAATGGAAGAAAAAGCAGTCGAGATGTATCAGCGGACAGCTCGTCTTGATTTGGACAACTATAACAATGATACAGAAGACGGATTGCATATTACATCAATGACCGGCAGCTGGCTTGCAATCGTTCAAGGATTTGCGCAAATGAAAACAACAGATGACAAATTGCGGTTTGCACCTTTCTTGCCGAAAACTTGGAATGGCTACTCTTTCCACATCAATTATCGCGGTCGTTTGTTCTCTGTTTCTGTAGCCAACAACCAATTGACCTTTGAATTGCTTGACGGCGCTCCTCTTGAATTGACTGTTTATGGCGAAGAACAACTGCTTTCTGATACATTATCGCTTCCTTTGAGAAAGGAGAAACTCAATGTTTAAAGGTGTTTTATTTGATTTAGACGGCGTAATCACTGACACAGCAGAATTCCATTATCGCGCCTGGAAAAAACTTGGTTCAGAATTAGGGATCACGATTGACCGTACTTTTAACGAAAGTCTAAAAGGAGTCAGCCGAGAAGACTCTTTGCGAAAGATTTTAGCTTTGAGCGAAAAGAAACCTGATCCTAAAGAATTTGCAGAATTAGCGCACCGAAAAAACAGCTACTATCTAGAAATGATCCAAGAAATCACACCAAAAGATGTATTTCCAGGTATCTTGCCGCTTCTAAAGCAGCTTCGAGAAGAAAATATTAAAATCGCTTTAGCCTCTGCCAGCAAAAATGGTCCATTTTTACTCGACAAATTAGGTCTTTCTGATTATTTCGATGCCATTGCTGATCCGGCAAAAGTCCATCAAGGCAAACCAGCGCCCGATATTTTCCTTCTGGCTGCAGAAGAAATCGGACTTCCAGTAGCGGATTGTATCGGGATCGAGGATGCAAAAGCAGGCATCCAAGCCGTCCAAGCAAGCGGTGCTTTTCCAATCGGCGTTGGACGCAAAGAAGATCTTGGCGAAGGATTTCCCATCGTTCCGGATACCACTTATCTTACCTTTGATTTTTTAAAGCAGGCAGATCGTCATGAATAACGTTAAAGCTGCTATCGAAACAGTTGCAGATGGAAAATTAAAAAAAATCACTTTGAAGAATGACTTTTTAGAAGTCATTCTTCTTGATTATGGTGCACGTCTCCACCAGATTTTCGCTCCCGACCGCCAAGGAAAAAAAGAAAACGTCCTTCTTTCCTACGATGAGTTTTCAGATGTACTGAACGACCAAAGTTTTTTTGGTGCTACCATTGGACCAGTCGCTGGAAGAATCCGCCATGCACAATGGAAAGAACATACTCTCGAAAAAAATTGCGGCGAACATCATATCCACGGCGGTTCAAAGGGCTGGGCCCATCGTTATTGGAAAGTCAAAATCATTGAAGAAGCGGATGCTGTAAGTGCCTTATTTTCTTTAACTGATGATATTTCCGGCTATCCAGGTCCTATCTATGCGGAGACTCGTTTTCGTTTATGCGGGAATCAGTTGGAAATGACGATTTCTACCCGAAGCAGCCAGCAAACGATCGTCAATCCGACAAATCATGCCTATTTCAATCTTTCTGGTGATGGAAAACGAGATCTTTATACACATGAATTAGCCGTTGATTTAGAAGGAATCTTATCTTTAGACAAAGAACTTTTGCCTACTGGAGAAATCCTTCCCGAAAAAGACCTTCCCCTTCCTTTCAAAAAAAACACGGGATTCTCAGAGATTTTTTCTGCCTATCCACATGGGCTGGATGATGTTTTTGTCTTAGCTGAACCAAAACTGACTCATCCCAGCCTTCATCTGCAGGAAAAGGAATCCGGCAGAAAGTTAGCTGTAGCAACAACAAATAAAAGTATGGTATTATTCTCTACGACAGGCTTTGAAGACACGTTCAAGATAAATGGAAAAGCAATGCATTCCAACTACGGAATCGCCATTGAACCGCAAGAATTCCCTGATCTTGTCAATTTTCCGCAATGGGGTTCTTCTGAGCTGGCGCCAGGACAAGTCAAGACTTGCAGAACAATCTATACATTTACTGCATCCTAGTGAAGAAAGGAGAAAAAAGATGACGATTACAGTAAAAGACGTCGCTAAAAAAGCAGGTGTCGCAACTTCCACTGTTTCCAGAGTAATCAACGACCATCCAAGTATTTCTGAGGCAACGAAAAAGAAAGTCCGGAAAGTCATGGATGAACTTGGTTATGTTCCAAACATTACTGCCAGAAATCTTGGTAAAAGGATCTCAAGCGCGATTGGCGTTATCTTGCCTCCTTTAGATTCAAAAGAACGATTAGGCAACCCTTTCTATTTGGAAATCTTAGAAGCAATCAACGAAGAAGCGCGGCTTTACGATATGACGACAGCTGTAGCTACAGCAAAAAGTTTCGACCTGCTTCTTGAAAATGTACAGCGGATGCACTTGCAAAAACAAGTAGACGGATTTATCCTTGTTTATTCTGACAGCGATGATCCTGTTATCGATTATCTTTACCAAAATAACATTCCTTTCACTCTGATCGGTCAGCCTTACAAAAATGAAAATGATATCGTATATGTTGACAATGATAATCAGCTTTTAGGTAAGCAAGCAACAGAATTTTTGATCCAGAATGGACACAAGAACATTCTTTTCGTTACGAATACGACCCACGAAAGTTTGTATTTTGAACGTTATTTTGGTTATCAAAAAGCAATGATGCTTGCCTCTCTGCCCGCCTTTCCAAGCGTTGCGTTGGAACAACCGGAAGATTATTTAGACTTTGAAGATGTCCTTGCTTCTTCCCAAGCAACGGCATTGGTCGTCATTGATGATATTTTTGCATTGCGGACCATGCAGCTAGCTGAGATGTATGGATATTCCGTTCCTGACACGCTTTCTGTGATCAGCTTCAACAACTCGATTTTCGCGACACTCACTCACCCTTATTTGACAAGTATCGATATCGATATCTCAGAATTAGGGCGCGCAGCGATGAAAAAATTGCGGGAACAAATCCACGAAGATTTCACAAATGGTGTCCGATTCGTCGTACCGCACAAATTGATCAAAAGAGAAACAGTTATCCCAATCCAGAAATAACAGCAAAGAGACCAGGACTTTTTCAAGTCCTGGTCTCTTTTGTATTTACTTGTTTTATTTTCAATCAGAAAACACTACTCAATGATTTTCTTTACCTTAAATTCTTTTCCGTGCTCTTTTGATGGCAATGTTTCTGGCAATTCAAAAAGCAGTTGTTCATTGTTTTCTTCATCTTCCACAATGACGAAACGTCCTTTTTTCCCGCGTTTATCTTGTTCTATCTGGACTGTTCGCATCAATTCTTTGGTGTCTTTGCTTGAGGCAAGTGCATTTCCTAAGTTAAAAAAGACTGATTCTTCCATCATGATCCACCTCACATGCTTTTTCTTTTACCTTAACATAAATATGTGATATAAAACAAAAATAACCTTTACTACTTCTGTATTTTCGTGAAGGAATGAGCTATACTAAGAAAAACTAAACAGGTTGCTTCCTGTTTCAGTGAAACTGCATCAGAGAATATTGGAGGAATTGAAATGACAAGTCGAAGCAGCAACCGGCAGCAAAGTTCAAAAAAATCAACAGGACTTTGGGTCGGCGGAGGAATTGCCGCTCTATTGCTTCTCGGAGGCGGATATTTCGGATTTACCGCTTATCAAACAAACCAGCAGCTGGAGAAAAACAAACAAGTCGCAGAAAAGTTCACAAAAGATCTTGAAAAGCAGAAATTCGATGATTTAGATCAGCTGGTTTCCAGTAAAAAATCTGAAAACAGCGATTATGCAACACAAGATATCGCAGACAAGTATCAAACGATTTTTTCAGGGATCACCGCAGAGAATATTGATGTCAAAGATCTGAAAGTAAAAAAAGATCAAGATACATATACGTTTACTTACACTCTTTCCATGACTACTGCATTAGGAAAATTGAAAGATTTAGATTATAAAGGGACTTTGACAGAAGAAGACGGACAGCCGCGCATCAAATGGGCACCAAATTTGATCTTTCCTCAAATGAGCGGTCAAGATAAAGTATCAATCAGCGTCGATGAACCTGCACGCGGAACCATCACCGACAGAAACGGCAAAGAATTGGCCGTCAATCAAGAATTCGATCAAATCGGTGTCATTCCTAACAAATTAGGCAGCGGTGACGAAAAAACAGCGAATATCAAACAAATTGCTGAAAAATACGAATTGACTGAACAAGAAATCAATGATGCTTTGAGTCAAAGCTGGGTCCAAGATGACTACTTTGTCCCACTAAAAACGTTGGAGCTGGGCGAAGCCATAACTGAACTTCCTACAGGCGTGACAACACAGACCGTGACGATGCGCTACTATCCATTAAAAGAAGCTGCCGCACAATTAGTGGGTTATGTCGGAACGATCAGTGCTGACGATATCAAAGAAAATCCTGATCTTCCAAGCAGCGGTGTTGTTGGAAAAACAGGCTTAGAAGCAAGTTTTGATGAAAAGCTTCGCGGTTCTTCTGGCGGTACCTTAGCAGTAACAGATGCAGACGGAAATGAAAAAGAAGTCTTGACTCAAGTAGAGAAAAAAGACGGCGAAGATGTGCAATTGACGATCGACAGCCAAGCGCAGCAATTGGCTTTCCAAGAACTTGATAATCAAAAAGGTTCTGCAGTTGTGACAAATCCGCAAAATGGCGATCTTTTAGCTGCGGTCAGCTCACCAAGTTATGATCCTAATTTAATGGCACACGGCATCTCACAAGAACAATATGATGCTTACAGCAATGACGAGGCACATCCATTCACAAGCCGGTTTACGAATCGTTACGCTCCCGGTTCTACTTTTAAAACCATTACAGCTGCGATTGGATTAGATGCAGGAACGATTGATCCTAGTGAACAACTGCAAATCAACGGCTTGAAATGGCAAAAAGATTCTTCTTGGGGAAGTTATGAAGTCACACGTGTTTCGGATACACAAAGTGCTGTTGATTTAAAAACAGCTTTAGTTTATTCAGATAACATCTATATGGCTCAACAAACATTGAAAATGGGGGCAAAAACCTTTATCGATGGTTTAGACAAATTTATTTTTGGCGAAAAATTAGACTTGCCGATTGCTATGAATCCGGCACAAATCTCTAATGACGGAAAATTGGATAAAGAAGTCTTACTGGCTGACACTGGTTACGGACAAGGCGAGCTTTTGATCAATCCGATCCAACAAGCAACAATGTACAGCGTTTTTGCAAATAACGGTACACTAGTTTATCCAAAAATCCTTGCTTCTGACGAAACAAAAACAAAAGCAAATGTCATTTCAGAAAATGCTGCCTCCACTGTTACGACCGATATGCAAGCCGTCGTCAGTGATCCAAATGGAACGGCGCACAACTTAGCTGCTTTAGGTATCCCATTAGCCGCTAAGACAGGTACAGCCGAAATCAAAGAAAAACAAGATGAAAAAGGAACAGAAAACAGCTTCTTGTTCGCGTTCAATCCAGAGAAAAAGAACTATCTTGTGGTCAACTTCTTAGAAGATCGCGGCGAAGGCCAAAGCGCTGCAAATCACAGCGATGCTTTACTCAACTATTTGAACACCTTGAATTGATTTTTACTGCATAAAAAAAGAACAGCCGCACAGTAAATGTGCAGCTGTTCTTTTTCGTTTATAGGATTAGTCCACAACTCTTGCCAAGAAATATTTTTTCTTTCCTTTGCGGATAACTACGAATCGGCCATCAAATTGTTCAGATGGATCGATCATGTATTCCAAGTCTGTGACACGCTCTCCGTTGATGCGGATTGCTCCGTTTTTAACATCTTCCCGAGCTTGACGTTTTGATGGTTCGATTTTTGTTGCGACCAGCAATTCGATGATATTTTCTGGTTGGCTTGAGATTTCAACATTCGGCATTTTTTCAAAACCTTGTGCAATCTCATCTGCTGTCAATTCTTTGATGTTGCCAGAGAATAATGCTTCTGTGATTTTTTGTGCTTCTTTCAGTTCTGCTTCACTGTGGACAAATGTCGTTACTTCTTCTGCTAAACGGCGTTGTGCTTCACGTTTTTCAGGTTCTTCTGCTACTTTTTTCTCCAATTCAGCGATTTCTTCTTGTGAAAGGAACGTAAAGAATTTCAAGTATTTCACTACATCGCGATCATCTTGGTTCAACCAGAATTGATAGAATTCAAATGGTGAAGTTTTCTTTGGATCAAGCCAGATCGCGCCGCCTGCTGTTTTACCGAATTTCGTACCGTCCGCTTTCAGCATCAATGGGATCGTCAAACCAAATCCTTCTGCTTCTGGGCCTTCCAACTTACGCAAAAGATCCAATCCAGCAGTGATATTCCCCCACTGATCTGCTCCTCCGATTTGCAATTGTACATCATGGGTACGGTATAAATGAAGGAAGTCGATCGATTGTAAAATTTGGTAAGTAAATTCTGTAAAGGAGATACCTACTTCTAAACGACTTGAAACGATATCTTTAGCTAACATTGTATTGATATTGAAATGTTTTCCGTAATCTCTTAGAAATTCAAGTAATGAGATTTCTGACAACCAGTCATAGTTGTTCACAAATGTGATGTTTGCACCTTCGCCAAATAGTTTGCGCATTTGATTTGTCAGTGCATCAACGTTATGCTGCACTTGTTCCATCGTTTGCAAGACACGTTCTGTTTTTCTTCCGCTTGGGTCGCCGATCGTACCTGTTCCGCCGCCGATCAAGATATATGGATGATGTCCAGCAAGCTGGAATCGTTTCATCATCATGAAAGGAATCAAGTGGCCAATGTGCATAGAATCGCCAGTAGGATCTACACCGCAATAAAGAGAAATACTTTTCTCCTCAACAAGTTCGCGAAGTCTTTCTTCATTTGTCTGCTGATTGATGGCGTCGCGCCATGTTAGTTCGTCAATGATATTCATTCTTTTCCACTCCTAGTTATTTTTTAACAAGCAATTGCTGTTTTTATTTGTAAAACTTGTACGGGACTGCAATAAAAAAATCCCTTGGCAAAAACAGCCAAGGGACGAAAAATCGCGGTACCACCCAATTTATACGTAAAAACGTATCACTCAAGCATTTAACGCTGCCGCGTGACATTTCTGTCAAAGACTCCTGGAATGTACTTCGTTTTAAAGCATGTGCTAGTTCGCAGCAGCCACTAGCTTTCTGAAACATTGGCTTTATCCCTACTTCGTTCCATTCAACATCTTGTTATCTATCCAACTAGTACAATCATAGAGGGCAATATTTTTTTTGTCAATAAAAATTGTACTATTTGCCAAAAATATAAGACAATATGCTTTGGTATTTGGTGCAGCTTCGATACAATTTAGAAGAGAGGTCATTTTCTCAGTGCCCTGCTCCGAGCGTTAAGACTCTTTTCAACGGGGAAACAGCTTTCCATGTTTTTCCGTTGAAATGCTTACCGCCGAGGAGCAACTGAGAAAATACCGTTTAAGAGAGGTCGTGAGCAGCCTGATCTGCTTCAAGAATTAAGAATGCCAAATTAGAAATAGCACTTCATATTTTTAATTTGGCCGGCTTAATTCCGAAGAAGCAATGCTGGGAACACCGTTTATGGGGAGGTCGTAAAAGAACCGTTCAGCTTCAAGCAGTAACGAAGAAAAACACAAAATAGCTTCTCCTATTTTTGGTTTTTTTGAGTTAATCCCGAAGAAGCTGGTTCTTGAACATTCTCCACAGAAAGATTCCAATTTTCCAACTTGCTTCGCCACTATTTTATCTGTAAGTCACAACTTTACAAATTTTGAATTAGGAGTTTTCACAATGAAACCAGAACAAAAAAAATTACTTCGTATGATGTCACTTATCGCAATTATTCTTTCTATCCTCAGTCTTTTGCTCATTTTCCAATTTGCTTCTCCAAAGCAGACACCGCAAGAGATTACTCAAGAAACACACGAACAAGTTCAAGAAAAGAAAACTATTTCGCAAGCAGAACAGCTGGCTCAAGGGTATAACTACGACGAAGCTCTTTCTTTACTAAAAAATGACGATAGTAAGGAAGCTGTCTCTTTGCAGAAAAAAATAACAGAAGAAAAACAGCAGCTGGTCGCTTGGAAAGATCCTGATACCTTTTCTCACCTGTTTTTCCACAGTTTGATCGTAGACCCGCAAAAAGCATTCAGCACACCACAGGCAAAAGGTTATAAAGATTATATGGTCACGATCCCTGAATTCAAACAGACGATCCAAGAACTTTACCAAAACGGATATGTACTTGTAGATATCAATAAACTTGTCCAAAAAAATGATGCCGGAAACCTTGAATTTGTTGGGATTTCTTTACCTAAAGATAAAAAACCGCTGATCCTTTCTCAAGACGATGTCAGCTATTATGAATATATGCGTGATTCTGGGTTTCCAGATCAGCTGGTTGCGACAGATGCTGGTGTAAAGAATACTTATCAGTCAGACGGCAAAAAAGAAACGGGTGATTTTGACATGGTTCCCTTGCTGGATTCCTTTATCAAAGAACATCCAGACTTTTCTTATCAAGGAGCAAAAGGAACCCTAGCTCTTACTGGGTACAACGGCGTCCTCGGCTATCGCACATCAAAATCTCAATATGGCGATACAAAAACGACACAATCAGAAATCGAAAAAGCAAAAAAAGTCGCACAACAGCTTAAAAATGAAGGCTGGACTTTCGCCTCTCATTCTTGGGGACACATCAATATGACCACTTCAAGTTTGGCTGAAGTTGAAGCAGATAATACACTTTGGCAGCAAGAAGTCGCACCAATCGTTGGCAAAACATCGATTTTGATCTATCCTTTCGGCGCTGATATCGGCGATTGGCATTCATACGATGAAACCAATGGCAAGTTTGCTTACTTAAAAGAACAGGGATTTGATATTTTCTGTAACGTAGATGCTACGACTAAGGCTTGGGGTCAGCTAGGCACTGATTTTTATCGAAATGCTCGAATCAATGTAGATGGCATTCGGTTTGATTCCGAGTTGTCAGGTAAAAACACTGTCCTTGATGATTTTATCTCAGTGAAAGATGTATACGACGGAAAATCTCGAGGAATGTAGCACTTATCTTGAAACTTAAATAACGAGAGGGAAATCAGAATAAACGATTTTCCTCTCGTTATTTTATTTTAAAAAAATCAATACAAACCGAAATGCTGATAAAACTCAAATAGATTGTAGATTTCTCTGGCATTAGGAAAAACAGAGATCCCAAAAATCGGGATACTGAAAGTAGTTGCTAGCGTAATGTTCGAAATGATGCAATCAAACTTTTCTTTATGGAGCATTTCTTTGGTCAGCGAAGGTGTTGTATTTGCCGCAAAGTGATACCGATTCCCTAAATGATGTTCAAGTTTCTTTATCATGTATTTTGCGTAGTTTCCATTATCATTCGTCACGACAAGCGCCTTGATCCGCCTGCTTTTTTCTATTCTCTTTAAAAGTGCTGGCCAATTCAAAATGATTTCTGAAACGCAGCTTTGGATAAAAGAATCCGCAACTTTCATATCCGCCTGCTTCAAATGATTTTTTAAATTGACTTTCATTGCTTCAAGTTCCGGCTGTACATATTTTAAGATTGATTGATTTTTATCATATAAAAGATAGCTCGGTATCTCTTGGCAGTTCAGACGATAAATTATTTTTTGTCTGGTTTTTGCTCGGTCTTCATTGATCAACTGATACTTTCTTTCTAATTTTCTGATAAACGAATCGATGTTTTCAACGATTTTGCTGGAAGAACTAAATGACAGATCTGATTCCTTGCTTCCTAAAACAGGATAGATCATGGTTGGATCGAATATATAATCCAACAGTTCTTTATTCAAAAGTTTATCAGTTATGGGTAAATGCAGCTTTTTTTCCAATATTTTTTTAAATTGGAAATTTTGTTTCGCTTTCTTTTGGTTCGAAAGCATTCCTTTTTCTATTTGCAAAAGGCGGCTGGCAACTAAAAAATGCAGCATCTGCTGCTCTTTTGAATCAAGTGCAGCCGCTTGTTCCTCTAGTTTATTTTCATAAAGGAAATCTTGAACGAGTTTCTCGATCCACTGGCAAAAGTGTATCGGGAAGGCATTTTCGAAATAATGGTATTTTTCAGATAGAAATTGGATCGTCAGCTCTGTGATCAGCTGGTCATCACCAGAAAGTTTAATCAGTCCTTGGATAGTCAGATGATAGTCTTTCAACAGTGTTCTTACCTTCGCAGCGATTCTTCTAAGGGTACTTTCTGAAACAAACAAATCTTCTGCTAATGTAAAATAATCTTCGTAATTTTTCAGTAAAATTGCTTCTAAATAACGGAATTCCAACGATTCTTCCATAATGATCCGATAAATATAATCTTCTGTGATGTGTGAGGAAATAGCTGCCGAAACACCCGATTCCCGTTCCATCAAAATTTCGATTCCTTTAGCATAAGTATTGATTTCTGCCAAATCCGTTCGCAAGGTTTTCGAGGAGCAATCCAACATCACTTCTAAATCACCAAAACGATACTTTTTCCCTTCAAAGAGTATTTCCAGCAATCGCAATTGCCGCTGCAATTTTTTTGATAGAAGAGTCAATTGTCTACTCACCTCATTTTCTTTCCTTTTTATTCTATATAAAAAGCACTCAAACACGGTTTTCCCTTTATTTGAGTGCTTCTTACTATTTTATTTTAATGTGTTTTCCTCTTGTATTTGTAACTAGTTTTTCTTGATTGAATAAAAAGTGGTCCAAATGTATTTATCGGAAACCATCTTGTTTATTTTACTGTCTTTTTAGCAGCTTTTCTTTTCTTCCAATAAACGATTCCGCCGACAAGGGCAAGAATCGAAAGACCCGCGACCGATAATGCTGTACTTCTTGTTGCATTTGTTTGCGGCAAGTTGCCTCTATCGATCGTATCCATATTAGATTCTTGTTCTCCTTCAGCTTGCGGCGCCGGTTCAGGTTCATTGGGCGTTGGTGCTTCTTGTCTTGGTGAATCTTCTGGGTTTGGCGCTCCTGGTCCATCGGTTTCTCCTGTTTCTTCTGATCCTCCTGCTCCTGGGAGTTCACCAGGCGGCAGCGGTTCATCTTCGCCAAATCGTCCCTGTTCTACGATTTGATAAGTGACTTCTCCAGAGGTTGTAAAGCGTCCAAACGTACGATCTGTTGTTACTGTTACATTTGCAGTTCTGTTTCCTAAACGTGTCGTATCTACTTCTGAATCAAGGGCAACGGTATATGCCCGTTCAGGAACAGGTACGCCATTGACTGTTACATCTAGGACAAAAGCACTTGCCTCTACGACGATCGATTCTTGTTCCATGCTGACATTACTTGATTCAAATGCCAACACACCAGTCGGCTCAAAACCATATGGCGTCACGTCATAATAGGCATAATGACCACCATAAGTATAATCCCGTGCTGTTCCTTCAAACATCAACAAGTTATTTTCACCTAGTTGAGAATGATAGATTTTCACTGTATCTTCAACCGAAATTTCCAATGGCTGACCATTGTTGAAACGCGCGATTGCTTGACCAATCGTGATATTGCCTCTGACTTCATAATTGAAGCGGCTTCTGTCATTTCTTAAGACTTCGATGCGATAATAAACATCCCGATCTGCGATTTCTGTGATTCGGTCTGTCAAGTTTGTCTCACTTGCTCCTTGCACAGAATGAAGCATCAATCGTTCATTTTGATTGATCAAACTGAATGCTCCGACTGTTTCATCGTTCCCGTTTTTAACGCGTAACGCTTCGCCCCATTCAACGGTGTATGGTACTTCGACTTCTGTTGAGGTTCCATTGTTCAAAGCAGTGATTCTGACTTTCACTGTTTTTTCGCCCACACTTGATGTATCAAATTCTTCCAATTTATCTACTCTGTAAAGTGAATTTGTCAATACTTCACCATTGAAAGTTACGTTTCTTACCAAATCCGCCCCTGTGATTTCTGTGCCATCTTGTCCTAAAATAAATCTTTGAGAAATCGTGTCTGCTTGGATAGCTGAAATTGGTTCAAAACCATTGTTAGTAACTTTATACTGTGCGAAATTCGTTCCGCCAGTAAAATCTCTTGCGATGTTGTCGCGCATCAATAAATTGCCTTTGTCTGGCTCCGCATGGAAAACTCTAACAACAGAACCTTCCGAAACAGCAAGCGGACGTCCATTGTTGAATCTTGAGATTGCCTGTCTGATCGTCGTATTTCCTGTGACTTCATAACGGAAACCTTGTTCTCTGGATAACTGCGGTGTCCCTGTGAATTGTCTTGCAATCACGTCTTCTTCGGTTTCTTCTTCTCTTGGCTCTTCAACCTCGATACGGTAATAAACACCGCGGCCAAAGACATTATTAACTGGCGAGTCTAAATCTGTTTCGCTGTCTCCAGCTGTTGAATGGATAAACGCTTGATCTCCTTGACCAACAAACGTAAATGAGCCAACAATCGCCTCTTCTAATCCTTTTAGAACGATTGTACTTCCCCAGTTTACTTCATAAGGTACGTCAACTTCTGCAGAAGCCAAACCATCTTTTAAGCGCACACGCAATCGAACGTTTCTTTCCCCAACAGTTGAGGTATCGAAATCATTCAATTGCTCTATTTCATACAATTCTTGGTCGATCGTTTTGCCGTTTATTGTGACATTTTCCAATAACTGTGAAAGATCAATGTTGCTTGTATCTTCGGCTAAATCAAATGTTCGAGGACTTGCAGTCGCTTCCATTACTGGGAAGGGATCAAAGCCGAATGCTGTCACGCGATAATAGGCGTAATCAGCGCCATAAGTGAAATCTTCCTCTTGTTCGTTGATCATCACCACTGAACGATTTCCTGTGTTGTTTGGATGGTAGATTCGAATCACATCGTTCAATTGGACGTCCACGATATTATTCGCATTCCCAAAGTTGTTTCTGATTTGACGTAATGTTGCACGATTCGTGATTTCTTGATGATAAATAACACGATCGTTGCGCAACACATCAAATGTATAGTATACATCAAATGGTGCTTCTCCCGGTCCTACAGCAGCATCTAAAGACGTATCGGTTCCCGGCGTCATTATAATTCCCGCCGTAGCATTCGCTGTATTGCCTAAACGCAATGAAAATGCGCCAGCTGATCCGCCATTATGCGATTTAAGGAACAAGGTATGTCCCCAGCGAACATTCACTGTTGTTTCAGCTGTTCCTTTGATCATCGCATTGTTGACAGGATGTCTCATTTGAACAGTCAGTTTTATCGTTTGAAGCCCGGCTGTTTGATGATCTGGTTCCATAGACTCTGCTGCCACAAATTGAAGTTGGGACAAATCAACTGGTTCACCAAACATTGTTATTTCTTCAATATAATCCCTGAAATTCGATGCTAATGCTGGATAAGTTTGCCCAAGCGCGCGATCTTCGACAGGTTTTAATTTCATCTGCAACCCTGGATGAGGAATTACTTCCATCGTGGTTGAACTTGTTACTTCTCTTCCATCTGGTGTGGAAGCTCTGGCGCGCCAAGTCTGGGTACCCGATTGAAGCGTATTGGCTCCGTCAATCCATTCTACCCTATAATCATCTGCACCATTTCGAACATCGAAATAATCAGCAGCATTTGGCATCGCCGAATATTGATAAATTGTGTGAGATCCGGATTTTGGCGACATTTCTAAAGGTTGAGGATCGATCGTGATTGGGACATTCACTGTTAATGTTCTTTCTGTAGCATCACCAACGATGACGGTTGCGGTTTGCCTGCCTACTTGATTCATATCAGGTGGGGTCCCCCAGCGATAGTTGACCGATCCTCGTGTATTGCTTACAGATTCGACATATGCTGATGCTTGTGGCACATTATCTCCCTGCATAAATCGGTGTTCTCCTGATTTTGCCGATGCGCGAATAGCACCAATCGTTTGGTGAGCGGTTGGGAACCTAACTTTGATGTCTTTTATCGGAATCCTCCGATGTGATCCTCCATTTCGTTCGAAGATTACATCGACGCTCTCTGTTTTAAAAATTTCTTCTTCTAACGCTCCAACCTTCAAGCGAAAAAAAGTAACACTCATTTGGATACCATATCCGTTGAGTTGAGTTGCATTTACTCTCATTTGCCAGTTGCCACTTTCTGATATATATGTTACTTCATCCTCAGAAAGCCAGGAACCACTCGGATTCGGAAGACCGTATCGTACTTCATGATTACCTAAATAAGTTGTAGGTATATTCGGTACGTGGCGTTGTGTCATAATATTAAAAAGTGGATTTATTCCTATTGCTCCGCTACTATCTCCTGGATTAAAAGTATGATTTGAGACATCTATATTATGATTCTCCATAGTTGTTTCAAAATACGATACAGCGGCTTTTCTAAGTTCCTCATCATATACGGCATTTCTTTCTGTTGATAACGGTTCTGGTTTCTCTTTTTCTACCTGTTCAACGTCTTTTTCCTCTTCTTTTGGTTCTTTTTTGGCCGCCTCTGCCTTCTCCTCTTCTTCCTGTCTCCTCGTCGCCCGGCTGATCCTATTTTCCCGACTTCTGCTTAACGCACTGGTTGCTTCCACCACTGTGCCGCTGCTGCTTCCTAGAATGATCCCCAGAACGAGTGCGCTGTTCAGCATCTTTTTCCAAATTTTCATAAGCCCCTCCTTTTGTTTTTTCTGTTCAAGATGGTTAAAGGAGTTCTGCCATTATTCTGCGGATGTAAAAACTCAAGTGATACATATATATGTAACGATTGCTGACATCCCTTCTTTCCATCTTTTTCACCCATCTTTTTGTTTTTTTATAATAGCCCTAGCTGTTTTTCTATTTGCCAGTTTTTGACTTTGCTTCTGCTATTTGCTTCTATACCGTTTTTTTATTGGACTGTTTGTTTTTTGGATCTTCCTTTCATACTGTATTTGGAAAAGTCATTAAACTTTACCCTTCTAAGTTTAAAATGAAAGATTTTTTTTCGTAACGTCAATTTTTCTCTGTTAAAATGCGCTTTTTGAAAGACCGCACAAAAAAACGAGAAACTTCTATTATTTAGTAAAAGAAGTTTCTCGTTTTTCATTTATTCAAAAAATCAGCTCAAATATTCTTTCGCGATGTCTTGGTAGCGGTCGATCATATCCAAATAGTTGTCGATCTCCACATATTCATCGATTTGATGCGGTAATTTCGGCATTCCTGGACCAAAAACAACCAAGTCGAATGAATTATCCGACTTTGTAAATTCCGCAGCATCCGTTGTGCCGGCTGCTGTGATCAAAGGGAGTGCCTCTGAAAATTGATTTTGGATGACTTTGATCAGTTTCGAATCTTTTTTTGGCTGAACAGGAACTTTATTGTAATCGATCGTCACTTCCAATGTACCGTCCAGTTCTAATGTCAATTGTTCTGCTGTTGTTTGAAGCAGTTCAATGATCTGTTCATTGTCGTATTCAGGGATCGAACGGATATTGCCTTGTAAAACAGCTTCTCCAGGAATACTATTGACTTGGTTCCCGCCTCGGATAACGGTTACATTGTGGATTGTTCGTCCTAATTCTTGATTTTCATATTTATTAGTTATTTCTGACATCTTTTCGTTGATACGCGTAATAAATTGGTTAAGTAGATTGATGGCATTGATTCCTTCTTCGGGCATAGAACTATGAGCTTCTTTACCTATAGCCTTCACTGAATAGTTCAATGAACCCATGTGCGCATACATCAAATTGTAATTAGTCGGTTCGCCAATAATCAGTCCATCCAAGTCATCTGCATAACCTAATTTCGTCAATTGTTCTGCACCAAGTTCACCTACTTCTTCACCCACTGTCGCAAGAAGCCGTACTTTTCCTTTAAGCGGTGTATCTTTTAGTTCGATCATCGCGATCACCATCGCTGCAAGTCCGCTCTTCATGTCAGTACTGCCGCGTCCATATAACCGATTGCCGTCGATTTCTGCTTCAAAAGGAGGAAAGGTCCACGAATGTTCTTCGCCTGCATCTACGACATCCATATGTCCTGTAAAACCAAGGATCGGTCCCTCACTGCCGATTTCTGCAATCAGATTACAGCGTCCCTCAGAATAAGAAATCAGTTGTGAGTGGATTCGATGCTCTTTTAAAAGCTGCTGCAAATAACTAGCGACCTCTTCTTCGTTGCCATTGACTGATTTGATTCTTACTATATCTTGTAATACTTTGATTTTTTCTTCTTTATCCATTTCCTTAACCTCCAGACATACTTTTTTCATCATAATTTAATAATAACACACCGAATCCTGTCAGCAAAAAAATCGAATCGTTGATGTTATACTATATAGTAACTATGCGAAATGGAGGGCTTATAATGAACCGAATCAATTTGATTTGTCTTGGCGTAGCAGATATGTCGCGAGCACTTGCTTTTTATAAAGAAATCGGCTTTAAAACCTATGAAACTTCCGCAAATCCGCCTATTGTTTTTTTCGATAATGAAGGAACGAAATTAGAGTTGTTTCCTATAGAAGAATTGGCAAAAGACATCAATGAAGAAAATCCGCCGCAACCGCAAAAAACCGGCTTTTCCGGCATTACATTTGCCATCAATACCAAATCAGCGGAAGAAGTAGATCTGCTGATGGAAAACGTCCGCAAAGCTGGCGGAAAAATCGTCAAAAAGCCAGAAAAAAACGCACTTTGGGACGGCTATACAGGCTACTTTACAGATCTTGACGGCTATTATTGGGAAGTTGCTTACGGCAAGTCTTGGGCTTTTGACGAAAATAATATGTTGGTCATTGAATAAAAAAAGCCGATGGAACAATCGAGATTGTTCCATCGGCTTTTTATTATTATGCTTTATTTGTAACTGTTCCGACTGGTTCATTGGCTTGAACTTCGCGACCAGATTCGATGGCTAATTCTTGCACTTTGTCCCCATTTGTAAAGACAACGATCATGTCTGATTTTTTACCTGAAGCTTGCAGAGAAGCAAGATCAACAAGAGCAATCAGTTGTCCGCGGCCAACTCTTTGTCCTTCTTCGATATACAATGTGAATGGTTCACCTTTTAGATCAACCGTATTGATACCCATATGAAGCAAGACTTCGATACCAGAATCAGTTTGGATACCAACTGCATGTTTTGTTGGGAAGATATTGACGATCGTTCCTGAGATTGGAGAGAAGATCTCACCAGTTGTTGGCAATACGGCATAACCGTCACCCATCATTTTTTCAGCAAAAACATCATCAGATACTTCTGTGATCGGGATCAAACGACCATTTGCTACTGCAAAAACATCTTGTGTCAGAGGACCTTCAACCACTGTTTCTGTTCGTACAGCTGCTACACTTGGCTGTTGTGCTGCTGGTGCAGTTTGTACGCCTGCGCCGCCATGTAGTTTAGACATTTCGTCCGCCACGAATTGAACTTCGGTACCAACGATAACTTGGATATTTTTATCATCGATTACTTTTACGCCTGGAACACCTGTTGATTTGATTTTGCTTTGATCAACATTGCCTGTGTCTTTTACTTGCAGACGTAGACGTGTTGTACAGTTGTCGATTGCTGTTACGTTTGCTGCTCCGCCTAAACCTGCATAGATTTGGTTAGCTAAAGCGGCAAATTTGTCGTCTCCTGTGGCGATATCTGGTGTTTCTTCGCCTGTACCTTCTTCGCGTCCTGGTGTCATCAAGTTGAATTTTTGGATCGCAAAGCGGAAACCGAAGTAATAGATTACAGCAAAGACTAAACCTTGAACGATCAGCATCAATGGTTGATTTGCTACTGGGTTTTTCAATGATAAGAAGTAATCTACAAAACCAGCACTGAACGCAAAACCTGCTGTCCAATGGAAGAATGCACTAACTGCTAATGAAAGACCCATAAATACTGCGTGAAGTACATATAGAGGCCAAGCAACAAACATGAATGAGAATTCAAGCGGTTCTGTTACCCCTGTAAAGAATGAAGCAAAAGCTGCTGCTACCATCAATGATGCTGTAACTTTTTTCTTTTCTGGACGAGCACATTGATAGATGGCAAATGCACCTGCTGGCAAACCAAACATCATAACTGGGAAGAAACCAGCTTGGTACATCCCTGTTTGACCAACGATAGCTGTACCATTGTCTAATGCTTGCTGACCAGCTAAGAAATTACCGATATCATTGATTCCTGCCACGTCAAACCAGAATACAGAGTTCAATGCGTGGTGCAAACCAGTTGGGATCAATAGACGGTTGAAGAAGCCATATAAACCAGCTCCGACAAATCCTAGACCAGAAATCATTTTACCAAAGGAAACAAGTACATCGTATACGCTAGGCCAAATAAATAATAAAATGGCTGAAATCACTAACATACCTAGAGCAGACATGATTGGTACTAGTCGTTTCCCACTAAAGAAAGACAGAGCCATTGGTAATTTTACATTGCTGAAACGATTATACATTGCTGCCGCAGTAAGACCTGCGATGATTCCGACAAATACGTTGTTGCCCATGCTGTTGAATGCAGGGTTAACGTCTGCCAAATCTTTTAATCCTAATAAACTTTGAACAGATGTTGGATCTAAAACAGTTTGAGGGACTAAATAAGCCACCAAACCAGCTAATGCAGCTGATCCATCTTTATCTCTAGACATCCCTAATGCTAGACCTACAGCGAATAATAATGCCAAATGATTTAAAATCGCAAGTCCTGAGTTCATCAAGAATGTCGTTGCGGCGTTGCTTACGCCCATCCCAACGATCCAGTTTGCAATACCTACTAATAATGATGCAGCAGGTAATACAGCTACGGGCAGCATCAATGAGCGCCCCATACGTTGCATGTATGCTTTCATTTTTGTTCCTCCTAGTTTTTCTTGTGTTCAATTGCCCCTCGCAAGCGTTCGATATGGATGGCCAAGTAACCCAATTCTTCACTTGTGATCGACATTTGATATTGTTTGATCAGTAAAACGCGTATTTCTTTTGCAATTTTATAGCTTTCGGGATACTTCCTTTTCACCATTTGCACGATTTCTGTATCTAAAACCGCGTATTGTTGTGCATTTGTTCGTTGCAGAAGCAGCCGCAGATGGTTCGCCAGCCTTGAATAGTTCAATGCCATCGACTCTGAATGGATATCGACTGCCAGTTCTCTTTCAATGAGCTGGATTACATCTGAAACGATAGTGACTTCACGGATACTGCGATGATTACTTGTTTGACCGCTCCGTGCACTGTGGATATGGATCGCGATATACCCTGCTTCATCATAGGTGTAAGGCACATCTAACTCTTTCGTCAAATATTCCACTGCCCATTGCGCAATACTAAATTCTTCACTGTAAAGCACTTCGATCTCTCTCAGCAGTTTATTCCGAACAACGATGCCGTTTTGGATATTTTCTGCCGAGAATGCAATATGATCGGTCAATGCAATCAGCACATGTTCATTCAACTTTTCCATCAACACAGTTTCTGCATAATCAATGATATGTTCCGCTGCAAATAAAAACCGTTCGTCGATCTGATTCAGCAGATTTTGCAGTTTGAGTTGTCCTTCTGGTTCCATCACGAAAATCCGCTCGATGTCTCGATCAAAAATCAAATCATTTCTCTTTTTGTCAAAACCGATCCCTTTTCCGATTGCTACTTTTTCCTGCCCGTCATCTTCCACCAATACAGCATTTTGATTCAAAATCTTTTTGATTTTCATGCGCGCATTCCTTCTCTAAAAGTTTCTGTTTCGCTGCGATTCGGTCATACTGACTTGGCCGCATAAAAAATAGGCATGAAAATCCCCTAAAAGGAAGCATATCATCTTCCGTTCAGAGACTTTCCATGCCTAGTATGATCTAGTCACATGAAACAGAGTATTGTTAACGTCATCAATTTTATATAGCGGCACCCATTTTGTCAATGCTTTTTTTATTTTTCATCATTTATTTTCGGGGAAGTACTTTTGTATGTAAAAATAACTGCTAGTGACAGATTTTGACCGAAATCCCTAAACACTGAACAATCGAAAGAATGTATGTTATTGTTTAGTTAACGAATGGCTATCTTTTATCAGCGAAAGGAGTCTGCTCATGGATACTGTCATGAAAAGCATCATCACAGAAAAAGACTTATTACGGCAAATCTTACTTTTAGAACAACTGTCAAATCATCCTAAAATCACAGCAAAAGAATTGGCTTCCTTGATCCATACTACAGAACGAACGATTTTTTCAGATATCCAATATATTCGTACTCAGCTGCCGCCTGATTGGTCGATCGAAGCGGACAGCAATGGTTTATCTCTGATTAAGCACAGTGCTCAACTGACACATCAGCTTTGGGAGTCCTTTTTGCCGCTTTCGATTGGTGTATCCTTGATCAAGCAATTATTTTTCAATAAAGAAGTCCTGACACAGCTTTTTTTACAAGATAATGGGATTTCTTATGAGACATTGAAGCGCCATATCACAAAAATCAATCGTAGTTTAAAGCCCTATGACATTAGGATCCGTTTGAACAGCAAAGAGGCAATGTTATTAGGAAATGAAGGAAATATTCGGATTTTTTTCCACCGTTTGCTGCTGCCATTTACACATAACAATTATTTTTTTGAAGATTATGCGATCCATGAATCCCATTACCTGCGTTTTTTGGAGAAATTGAAACGGAACGATCTGCATGTTTCTGTAGAACAGATTTTTGGTACTTGCTGGTTTTTCATCAACACGATTCGAATCAAAGCGAACTGCCGAGTCGGCGAGTTCTCTTTTGAGCCAAAAGATCCTCTCTTTCTTCAATATCAGCCATTCCTTTTTGACGTTTATCAAAAAGAAGGTGTCTATCTGGAAGAAAGTGACTGTTTCTTCTGTTTTTATTGTTTCTTGGAAAGCTGGAATTACAATAATCAATGGTCTAATAAAGTTGCCGAGATCTTAGAACATTATTTCACTGTAAAAAAATCTGTCCACCATTTTGTTGCAGACTTGGATCACGAATTGGAACTGCCGCTTTCTTCAGAAACTCAATTAGCGGATAATCTGCTCCTGATGCTGCTTCGTGCAAATGAATCAGCAAATCTGTCACAACAATTTCAATTAGAATACCAAGAAATAATATCCATTCGGCATCATGAATCGTGCGAAAAAATTTTTGAGCGGCTCACGACCTTTCTTTCAGCACCGGATGTCGTCCCAGCTGTGAAAAAGCCGGAATATCTTTTAAATACAGCTTCTCTTCTTGTTCAACAGGCAATGTCCCAAGTACATCCTGTGAAAGTACGTGCTTTTTTCTTCTTTCAAGGAGAGCCTGCATGGAAAGTTTTCTTGCAGCAAGAAATAAGCGATTATCTTGGTAAAAGAATCCAGCTGATTCCTGTTGAACCTTCAGAATTTACGGCTGTCCAAACGAAAAAAGGAGACTTTATCCTTTCCAATTATCCTTTAGATGATCCTGATCTGCCGGTATTTTATCTTTCGATGTTTCCAACAAAAAATGAGCTCAATCAATTGACTGAGCTCATCCAGAACTATTATCTTATCAACCAATGAGTTTATCTGAACTCGTTGGTTGTTTTTGTTATTTCTTTGTTCAAACGGCGGTTCATCAGCCATTTTTCAGCTTCTACGATCACAAACAGCAAGAGTGCATTGGCTGCGATACTTGCATGGTGCACAAATCCTAGAGAAGTCGTCCCGACCAGTTGTTGTGCTGCTGGTAAAAGAAGGACGCTCATTTGCAAGAGAAGCAAAAGCCCTAAAGAAATGAAGATTGCTCTATTTTTGAACATTGCTTTTCCTAGTGCCGGCTCTGTCAGCTCTCGACAATTCAGCATGTATACAGCTTGAGCTAAAACAATGTTCTGTAAAAGAATCGTCTGCTGGACTGCCATTCCTTCAAAACTCATAGCCAAAAGGTAAGCTGGAACCATGATCAGCAGCGAGACGTAAACGATGCGAAACACACTGTACATCGAAAGAATCCCCTCGTTTACTGGTCTTGGCGGTCTATCCATCACATCTTTGCTTGCTTTTTCGAATCCTAATGCGTAAGACAACGTAATGGTCGTAACCATATTGACCCACAAAATCTGTACAGGTGTCAATGGCAAAGGACGATTCATCAAGAGAGCGACGATCACGATCAGCCCTTGTGCAAGTGCTGTAGGTAAAAAGAAGTTGATTGTCTTTTTCAGATTATCAAAAATCCGTCGTCCTTCTTTCACTGCATTTGCGATCGTATGGAAATTATCATCTGCCAATACCATATCAGCTGCTTGTTTGCTGACTTCACTTCCTTTGATCCCCATTGCAATACCAATATCTGCTCGTTTGAGTGCAGGTGCATCATTGACGCCATCGCCTGTCATTCCTACGACTTCGCCATTGTTTTGAAGTGCTGCAACGATCCTTAATTTATGTTCTGGGGTAGTTCTAGCGAAAACATCTACATGATTGACTTCATGCGCTAATTCTTCATCAGATAATAGATCGATATCTAAACCTTCTAATACTTTTTTCGTATGCTTCAATCCGATTTGCTCACCAATTGCTTGTGCTGTTTTTTTATGGTCGCCAGTAATCATCTTAACTTCGATCCCCGCTCGCAAACATTCTTCCACAGCTTTTACAGCACTTTCTTTGGGCGGATCGATGATGCCTGCCAAGCCAACAAACTGCAGCTCATTGATTTCTTCAGGCGAAAGTGTTTGGTTTGCAGGAAGCATTTTGAAGGCAAAACCAAGGATACGCTGTCCTTTTTGCGCCAATTCTGAACCTTTTTTCTGCCAATGAGCGCGCTCTTCTTTTGAAACGGTGCTTCTGCTCAGCAAGACTTCCGGAGCACCTTTGACAAAAACAATTGATTCAGTCTGATCTTTATCAGCATGTTTTGTTGCCATGTATTTATACGCGGAACTGAAAGGGATTTTTTCCTGGATTTCTTTTATCGGCAATTCAAATTTTTCGACAAATTGCAGTAATGCTTTCTCTGTTGGATTGCCTTGCAAATCTGCCGCACGCTGGGAAATATCTCTTTTTAGCTCTTGGCAGTTTGTCATGATTTCTTGCATTTTTACGTGGGCTGCATCGTCTAACGACACGGTTTCAACAACAGTCATCTCATTTTTCGTCAATGTGCCGGTTTTATCTGAGCAGATAACTGTCATTGCGCCAAGTGTTTCAACAGAGGGCATCGTTTTGATGATTGCTTGCTGCTCTGCCATTTCTTTGACACCCATAGACAAGATCATCGTCAGTACTGCCGGTAATCCTTCTGGTATCATTGAAACGATCAATGCGATGATTGAAGAAAATAAAAGATCCATTTCCAATCCGTATCTGAAAGTAGTAAAGAAAATCAAGAAGACGATCAACGCAATGATTCCTCTGAAAATCTGTTTATTTAATTGATGTATTTTTTTGACAAGCGGTGTTTCTTGCGCAGTCATCGTTTGCAAAGAATGATTGATTTTCCCTATTTCTGTGTCATCTCCTATTGCCACTACTGCACCTGTTGCCGTACCGCTTTGAACCAGTGTCCCAGAAAATGCCATGTTTTTTTGGTCGCCAATAATACTGTTTTCAGCAATAACTGCCGCTGTTTTTTTGACTGGCTCTGATTCTCCTGTCAGCATCGACTCTTCTACTACGAATGAATGTGTTTCAATCAATCGCATGTCTGCTGGAACGACATCCCCAGCTTTCAAAACAATGATGTCTCCTTTTACGACCATTTCTGCATCGATTGTTTGTCTTGCACCTTCGACAAGGACGACTGCTTCTTGTCCCATCATCTGTTTCAGTCCATCAAGTGATTCTTCTGCTTTGCGTTCTTGCCAGTAACCAACTACACCGTTGATGATCACCACGAGTAAAATAATGCCGCTTTCGACGTAATCTCCCGTCAATGCTTTCAAACCAGCCGCGACCATCAATACGATCATCAGCAAATCAGTAAAATGTTTGGCGATTTTCTGCCAAGATTTCATTTGTTCTTTCTCAGTGATTTTATTTGTTCCATTGGCTTTCAACCGGGTTTGACGTTCGTTATGTGAAAGACCTTGTTCATTGGACTGTAAATGCTTCAATAATTGTGTTTTAGATACTTGGTACCATTTCATTGTCATTCCCCCTATCGATTTATTTGCTTCTGCTTAGTTATAAGTATAGGCAGTTTATGAAAATATAACGGTCGATTTTTTCAGGGAACTATGAAAAAAATAAAAGCCGCCTATGTGGATAGGCGACTTGTTGCTGATATAGGAAAGAAATTGATTTTTTTGGCATGATCTCTAACTAAACGGTGTTCGCGAGCTAGCCTCTGCGGCATTAATTCAAAATC
>KE351685.1:45888-55212 GCA_000415185.1 Enterococcus faecalis 13-SD-W-01 | reverse complement strand
ACAACAGACTCAAGCACAACTGGTACAAGTACGACTGATTCAAGTACAACAGAACCAAGCACGACGGACCCAAGTACAACAGACTCAAGCACAACAGATACAAGTACAACAGACACAAGTACGACGGATACAAGTACCACAGATACAAGCACCACAGACACAAGCACCACAGATACAACTGATGATGGTGGATCTGGAGATGGAGGAACACCTCCTGGACCTAGAACAGGAACAAGTGATTCTGAAACCACAGATACAACGACTAGCCATAGCGGAGTAGTATATGGAAACAATGGCGGCGGGAATGGTGGCAACAATTCTCCATCATCAAAACTAGGAACTGGTACTTTCAATAAAAGCAGTAAAGGAAAACTTTCTTCCTTATATTCGGACACTTTTGGAAAATATCTGCCAAAAACAGGTAGTGAATCAAGTAAATGGCTGATGACATCAGGCGGCATTTTAGTCGTTGCTGGTATCGCAGGATTTGCATGGAGAAGAAAAAAAGTGAAAAAATAAATTAACTGACTTTCAGAATAAAAAAGCAGCTGCCGCAAGTGATTTTTCTGCGGCAGCTGCTTTTTCTTTTAAACTTGTACTTTTTTTAATTTTTCCATTTTTTTTTTTAAATAATCTTTGGCAAATGCCTCATCTTTGATCCATTTTTCAATATCATTTTCTTCAATAATCAAAGGCATCCGGTCATGGATTGGTGCAACAGTTTCATTTGGCTGGGTAGTCAAAATGATTGACTCTGTCCGCCAGCCGTCTTTTGATTCATGCGTTCGATAAAATCCGCCTACATACAAGATATCATCAGAAGTAAATAGAAACTTCTCTTTTTCAGTATTCCATTCATAAAAACCAGACATAGGAAAAACACAGCGATGTTCTTCAAAAGGTTTCTTGAATGTTTTTTTCTCGGTCACCGTTTCAGCACGAGCATTAATCATCAGTTGTCCTTTTTTGAACCCTTCAAATCCCCAATGTGTCAAACCTGCTTTGACCGTTCCCTCTTTATCTGCGCCAAGTGTCACGACATTGTTGCTTGGAAAGACTTCTCCTTGTGCAGCCTTTCCATTTTCACTAACTAAAACCCAGAATTTTTTCAATTTAGGATTAGTTGTCAAATATTCATATCTGCCGCACATCATCAACACCGTCCTTTTTGTCTATTTTAACACGGCAGGAATGAAAGCTGAAAAGATGGACTTGGAGTAGAAAAAAACAATATCTGAAGCAACCTGGTTGGAAAAAATAGTCGGAGAAAAAATTTTTCAGTACGTACCGTACGTGCTATAATATATCTGTCAGGAGGTAGTGTGCAATGCCCATGACAATCAGAGAGGCGGAAAAATTACTCAAAGAAGCTGGCTTTGTCGAAGTAAAAGGTGGAAAAGGTTCTCATCGGAAATTTACTAAAGATAATTTTCCGCGACCTGTTATTCTTACCAGTCATTCAAAAGAGTTATTTCAATGAGTAGAAAATACTGGCCGAAAGGCAGTGGGCTTATAAACCCATTGCGTTTATCCAGAAAGAGAGGGAGATTTTATGAAAAAGGTATATCCAGCTGTTTTTGAAAAAGATCCCGTGGGGTATGGTATTTATTTTCCGGACGTGGAAGGTGCAGTGACCCAAGCTGAAACTATTATAGAAGGATTGGAAGTCGCTTCGGATGCTCTTGGTATAATGCTCGGCGATTTGGTAGAGCATAATATTCCTTTACCGGAGCCAAGTAACATGAATGAAATCTCCTATGATCCGGAGGTGGAGTTTGTAACGTTGGTGTCGGTGGATCTAGATGACTACTTAAAAGATGTCAAACTTGATAAAAAGACGATAAAAATTCCGCATTGGCTAAATGTTAGAGCGACAAATGAAGGCATTAATTTTTCGAAAACGATGACTGAAGCGTTAGCTCAAAAATTGAATATATGATATTTAAAAAAACATTGCCTAACTGTTATAGTTAGGCAATGTTTTTTTATATTTCTTTATAATACTTCTTGATCCATTTGAGTAAGATCCAGTTTCTCTCCAACAGGTACGACTTTGTAGGAAAGCGTCTCTGTTTGGCTGTCATGGATAATGTAGATTTGCTGATCATCTTCAAAATCGCCAATCAAAATAGAAGTATAGCGGTCTTCAATCAAATCGATGTCTTTCAAACATTTTGAGAATACTGTTCGGACATGATGGAACATTTTGATTCGCTCAGCAGCTTTTTCAGCAGCTTTTGCTAAGGTATAGCCTTCATCTAAGAATTTTTTGATCATTTCCACTTTCGCAACAGTAGGGATACGATATTTTCTCGGAGCATTTGCATCATTGGACACAGAATGGATAAATCCTTTTTGTTCCCAATATCTCAATTGGCGAGGCGATACGCCTACGATTTCGCTTAATTCACTGATACCAATCAATAATTGATCATTTTCTAATAAACGCTTCATAGAAGAGCCAATCACACTTTTACCTCCTTGGATGTATGACTTCTTTCCTTAATTATACTTTCGATAACTAATGTGTCAAGTAGGTTGACAAAGGTGTGGGAAAGTATTAAAGTATCTTAGTAGTTTCATAAAAATTTTCAGAAAGAAGGAGAGTTATGAGTAAAGATCAACCATTAGATATTTACGGAAAACCCTACAATCGTACCTTATTAGTTGTTGTTCTCTTGATCGGAACGTTCTGTACGATCCTTAATCAAACACTTTTAACAACAGCTTTTCCAGCCTTGATGAAAGCATTTGATATCACTGCTTCAGATGTACAATGGCTAACAACAGGTTTCTTATTAGTAAATGGGATCATGATCCCGATCAGTGCGTGGCTGATCAATAAATTTAGTTCCAAAAATCTATACCTTTCAGCAATGTTTATTTTCTTGATTGGGACAGTCACTTGTTTTTTTGCGCCTAATTTTTCAACATTATTGATTGGTCGTTTGATCCAAGCAGCTGGTGTTGGTATTTCAATGCCTCTATTGCAAAACATTATGTTATCTATTTTCCCACCTGAAAAAAGAGGTTCAGCAATGGGGATGACTGGGATCGTTATTGGACTTGCTCCAGCATTAGGCCCAACTTTATCTGGTTATATCATTGATAACTATGAATGGCGTGATCTATTTGGAATGGTTATTCCAATCGTCATTTTAGTCTTGATTTTGGCATTTTTCTTAATGAAAAACGTGATCCATTTATCCAATCCAAGTATTGATATCTTATCTGCTTTATTGTCAACAGTTGGTTTTGGCGGATTGCTTTACGGCTTTTCAAGTGTCGGAAACAAGGGATGGGGAAGCGCAGAAGTTATTGGCTTCTTGATTCTTGGTGTAGTTTTCATCGCTTTGTTCTCTTGGAGACAATTGCACTTAGAACATCCATTCTTAGAATTACGTGTTTTCAAATCTTCAACGTTCACTATCGCAGCAGTGTTATCTGGTGTGACAAACATGGCAATGGTCGGAGCTGAAATGGTCGTTCCATTGTATATTCAAAATATTCGCGGTGAATCTGCTTTCCATTCTGGTTTGATGCTGCTTCCAGGAGCATTGATCATGGGGGCAATGATGCCAGTCACAGGTGCGATTTTTGATAAATATGGTGCAAAACGTCTTGCTATCACAGGTATGTTTATTTTGACAGCAGCTACAGCACCATTTGCATTCTTGACAGCAACAACACCAGTTTTATATATCGTGATTTTGTATGCAGTGCGTATGTTTGGTATCTCAATGGTCATGATGCCAGTGACAACTTCTGGGATGAATGCTTTACCAGGAAACTTGATCAGCCATGGTACAGCTGCAAATAATACCTTCCGTCAAGTAGCAAGTTCAATCGGTACAGCTGTTTTGATCAGCGTATTGACAAACGTAACAAAAGACAACTTGCCAGGAAAATCTGTTTTGAATGCGACACCTCTTGCTTATAAAGATGGCGCAATCAATGCAACATTATCTGGTTATCACGCTGCATTTATCGTAGCGATCATCTTTAGTATCGTTGGATTTATGATTGCTTTCTTCTTGAAGAAAAAAAATACAGTCAAAACTCTTGAAAAAGAGGAGGTAAACGCATGATTATTTTAGTCTTGATTTTAAGTGTTCTGCTGTTTGCCTTTCTGAACGTCTTTGCTAAAAAAACTTGGCAAACATTCGTCTCATTTATTTTTGGTGCGATTTTTGTTGCTTCACTTGGTTTGCTGGTAGCAAATATCTCGAATCATTTTGGAATGGAAAAAGTAACTGAAACAAAAACAGCGGATTTGGTTTCTAGTGCAGATTCAGATGCAAATATGCTTTTGTATCAACCATTAGGAGATGGTTCTGAAAAAGTCTATCTTTATAAAACAAAAGAAGATCAAAAGAAACCGACTGCTACGGGTACAGACAGCGTAACAAATAAAGTAGTAGAAACTTCGGATAAAGCACAAAAAGAAACAAAGACAACTTATTGGGTTTATAAAAATGATATGTATAAATTCTGGTTTGGTTTAGCTGGCAATGATCATGAATATGATAAAAAAGTCAATACATTCAAACTTCCAGAAGACTGGGTCGTTTTAAGCACAGATCAAGCCAAAGAATTGGCAAAATTAGCAGAAAAAAACAAACCAGCTATGGAAGAAGAAGCAAAATCATATATTCAGCAAGAAATGATGAAAAAAATGGCTGAAAACCCAAAAATGAGTAAAGAAGAACAAGCTGCTTTGACGAAAGAATTAGCAGCGCAATATCAAAAACAAGCTTTTGCTAAAATGGTAGAAGAAGTGAAAAAATAAATACAAAAAGAACAGCTGCGGACGGAAGTCGCGGCTGTTCTTTTTATTTGTGATTAGAAAAGTTTGGGGGGAGGGGAGAACTGGTTAGTTGGTTAATGATTTCACGTAAAATCCGCTAAAACATGGGAAGCTATTTTAGCGGATTCTTCTTTAATGCTTGAGGCTGAACAGCTCGCTTACAACCTCTCCATAAACGGTGTTCAAAAGCTAGCTCCTTCGGCGATAAGCTTTTCCCTCGCAAAATATAGAAAGCTATTTTGTGAGGGAAAAGAGTCTTATCGCTTGGAGCTGAACAGCTTTTTCACAACCTCTCTTAAACGGTGTTCAAGAACCAGCTCCTTCGGCAATAACTCAAAAATCCGCAAAACATGAAAAGCTGTTTCACGGATTTTCTCTTTATTGCTCGGAGCTAGGCGGTTCTTTCACGACCTCTAACTAAACGGTGCTTGCAACATTGCTTCTTCGGAATTAAGTTCAAAAAAGGCAAAAACATGAAAAGCTGTTTTTACTTTTTCTCCCTTAATTCTTGAAGCAGAACATATTGCTCACAACCTCTAACTTGGTGCAATCCCCTTCACCATCATCTCGGTCCACTCGGCCGTATAGGGAAGGATTTTTTCATAAATCTGCGGATTCGAAATCCCTTCTACCATTGCTTGGAAATACAAGATCAAAAATTCATCGGAATACTTAAGATCTACTTTTCCCTCTTTTCGGCCCCTATGGAATAAATCCAACATGAGATCAAAACTCTCTTTTGTATATTGCTCCATCAGCAAAGTCAGTTCGCTGTTTTCATCTTTTTGCGTATAGTAGCTCATCAAATCAAGAAAGAAACGTTTGTTGATTTTTTCAAGATAATTGATCTTATTTTGGCTCATCGCAATCAATGTTTCTTCAAATGGCAGATTCTGTGCCATGATTTTCCTCGCTGACCCGCCCATTTCATCCATAAATTCAAAGAAGACTTTATGGATCAACTGTTCTTTACTTCCAAAATATTTGAAAATAGTCGCTTTGCTGACAGAAGAACGCTCGACTACTTCATCGATCGTCAATCCCGCAACACCTTCATCTGAATTCATCAAATCAAAAGCGGCTTTCAATACTTGTTCCTTTTTCTCTTTTGCCCGTTTTTCAAATCCATTCATTCTTCAAACGACCTTCCATTTATATGTACTAAATTTAAAAATACAGTATATATTTTTTTCTTTCTTATTATATATATGATTTAATGAACTTACAAGCGATAAACTGTTTAATTTTTTTGTTGTATTTTGATTGACAGTTCTCAGGAAAAAGAATATTATTTACTCGATAAAGGGATACTAGTTTAAAACAAAGGAAGCAAAAGTATTTTTTAAACTAAAATAAAGTTATTATTCTATTTTATCATTCATATTAGGAGGCAATTATTATGTCAGAAATCATCAAAGTAGAACATCTGCAAAAGAATTTTGGTAAATTCACTGCACTAGAAGATGTTACATTCACTGTCCAGCCAGGAGAAGTCGTCGGCTTTATCGGCCCAAATGGTTCTGGAAAATCGACAACGATCCGAACACTGTTAGGTATTTTACGCAAAAACGGCGGTACAGCACAGATTTTTGGTCTGGATGCTTGGAAGGATAGTTTAGAAATCCATAAGCGTCTTTCTTATGTGCCTGGTGATGTCAATCTTTGGGGCAGTCTGACTGGTGGCGAGATCATCGACTTATTTATCAAACTTCATGGTAAAGGCGATCGCCGAAAAAAAGAAGAATTGATCAAACGATTTGAACTCGATCCTAAGAAAAAAGCAAAAAACTATTCAAAAGGAAATCGTCAAAAAGTTGGATTGATCGCAGCGTTATCTGTTGATTCTGATTTGTATATCTTCGACGAGCCGACTTCTGGACTTGATCCGCTAATGGAAGCTGTTTTCCAAGAAGAAGTGGAAAAAATCAAAAATGCTGGAAAAGCGATCCTCCTTTCTTCCCATATCCTTAGCGAAGTGGAACGTTTAGCAGATAAAGTCGTAATCATTCGCCAAGGAAAAGTCGTAGAACAAGGAACGTTATCTGAGTTAAGACATCTGACCCGTTCAGCCGTGACCGTGGAAACAGAAAAAGATGTTCAGAGCTTAGCCTCTGTTTCAGGTGTCCATGATTTCATACAAAAAGGAAGCGAAGCAAAATTTTCTGTTGATAATGAAGCAATGAACACGGTTTTAGCAGAAGCTGTCCAATTAGGTGTAAAAAAATTCGAATCTGTTCCCCCTACTTTGGAAGATTTGTTCATGCGCCATTACGAAGCTGAGTAAAAAGGAACCTAAAGAAGGAGAAAATTATGCTAAGTGAAAATTTTACACGCTGGGGAATCTTGTTTCTCCAATACTTGAAGCGTGATTGGAAAAAAATAATTTTTTGGGTCATCGGTCTAGGTTTGTTCTCAAGTGCTTATGTCCCAGCTTTTGAAGAAATTGCTCAAGGAACTGGCGCTGCTGGAATGTTTGAAACTATGAAAAATCCAGCGATGATCTCAATGGTAGGACCTACTCCCATTACAAATGGCGCTGATTACACTGTAGGTGCTATGTATGCACATCAAATGCTGTTGTTTTGCGGAATGTTTGCTGCCATCTTGTCACTGATGCACGTAGTTAGTCATACAAGAAAAGAAGAAGATCTAGGGTTAGTCGAATTAGTTCGTTCATTCAGCGTTGGCCGTCAAGCAAATTCTTTAGCTGTTATTACAGAAACGATTTTGATCAATTTGCTGTTAGCTGCTGCTATTAGCGGAATCATGTTCAGTTTCGGGGCAGATTCTATCACGGCTGAAGGAGCTGCTCTATTTGGATTATCTGTTGGCGGTGCAGGGATTTTAGGCGGAGTGATTGGGCTGTTTTTTGCTCAATTGATGCCGAACGCTTCTGGAGCAACTGGCGCTTCGTTATCTTTTATCGGATTGCTTTACATTGCGCGAGCAGGAACAGATACAACAAATCTTGACTTTTCTTGGTGGAATCCACTAGGTCTAGTATACTTGACTTTCCCATACACAAAGAATGACTGGCTGCCGTTTATTTACCTAATGATTTTTAGTTTAGTCATGATTTTGATTGCTTTCTTCCTTGAGAGCAAGCGTGATTTAAGCGCGGGCTATTTACCAGAAAAAGAAGGTCGACGCGAAGCTAAACGGTCGTTGCTGTCTGTGCCAGGCTTATTTTTCCGCTTGAATAAAGGAATAATCATTGGCTGGTCGATTGGGTTTCTTTTGATGGGCGCCGCGTATGGTTCCATCTATGGCGATATGCAGACATTTTTGGAAAGCAGCGAACTCATGAAGCAGATGTTCATCCAAACTGGTGTCTCTCTTGAAGAATCTTTTACAGGCACGATCATGATGGTTTTGGCCAGTTTAGCTGCCATTTTGCCTATTGCTATTGTCAATAAATTATTTGCAGAAGAATCTCATGGACGCATGAGCCAGATTTTCTCTACAAAAGTAACCCGGGCAAAACTTTTTTGGACAACGATTGGTTTAGCTTTTATAACAGCCGTTACTTCTCTTTTCCTTAGTGCCGGCAGTTTAGGCGGAGCCGCTTTATCAGTGATGGATAACACAAAAATGGATTTCCTTACTTTCTTGGAATCCGGATATAATTTCTTGCCAATTGTTTTGTTCTTTATCGGCTTAGCTGCCTTTTTCTTAGGCTGGGCACCAAAAGCAGGTAAAATCGTTTATATCTATCTTGGCTATTCTTTCATGTTGAATTATTTCGGCGGTATCTTAGATTTGCCAGATTGGTTTGCAAAAACAGCGATCCAATCATGGGTACCTTTGCTTCCCATGGATGATTTTGATTTACCAACATTCTTGACGATTGCAGCAATTGGTATTGTGTTGATTCTGGTCGGGTTTATCGGCTATAAAAAACGTGATATGGTAGAGGGATCATAATAATAAGCCCCTGTAAAACAGCAAACTGTTTTACAGGGGCTTATTGGTTCAAAAAATGTAATTATTTTAAAAAAAAGAAAACACAGACTTATATTCCTCTAAAAATAAACTGTTATTTGAATTTTTTTATTCCTGCACATGTTTTAATAGTTAATGAAAGGAGGGCAGAAACAAACATAGTTCTACAAAAAATACGCACATATAAAACATAACAATGATATGTATGCTACTTATATAAATCTTATTGCTTAAAAAAACTTTGCGGAAGTTTATTGCAATAAATATTTTCTTCAATACACAAGATTGTCCAACCTTTTGTATTGAATGATACAACCCAAAAAATTCTATTTTACTATTTCATTTTTCGTTATTAGACTACTTTTATACAAAAAGTTAGAGTAAGAAACAAGTTACCCAGCTTGTGTCTTACTCTCTTTTTTGTTTAAATTCGAGTGCAGGGATTGTCGATGTTAAGTTCAAAAAAGCGAAAGCTGTCTCCCCGTTGAAAAGAGTCTTGACGCTCGGAGATGATCAACTCACTCATAACCTCTGATAAACGGTGATCAAGAACCAACTCCTTCGGCATTAATTCA
>KE351685.1:37773-45878 GCA_000415185.1 Enterococcus faecalis 13-SD-W-01 | reverse complement strand
ACGGATTTTCTCTTTATTGCTCGGAGCTAGACGGTTCTTTCACGACCTCTTTACACCAATTTCAATTCTTGGATATTCAAAAAATTCTGCGCACTGACTGCCAATCCCCCATAAAGGATCGCTCTATTTTGCAAAAAGGTATTACGGATAATAACATCTTTCGAAAAGCTGCTTGTCAGTTGTTCTTGGATCCAGTCGATCATTTCTGGGACTGAACGATACAACGAACTGTTGATCACGATCACATCAGGGTCATAGAGCATGATCAGATTATTGATACCAGCACTTAGCAATTCTGCATTTTTTTTCGCGATTGCCAAAGCATCTGGATCTCTTTTTTGGATATAGTAAGTCAAGATATTAGAATTCACAGACTCCATTTTTTTCAAAGCAGCAAATTCATTATAGATGACTTTGTTGGATGTATACTGTTCCAAACAGCCGCGATTTCCGCATGGGCAAAGCTTCCCTTGCGGAAACAAGATCGTATGCCCGATTTCTCCGGCTTGTCCATGTTTGCCGATTTCTAATAGACCATCATGGACGATTCCAGCACCGACACCGCTATGGATACTGATGCTGATCAGATTTTTTGATAATGAGGAGAAGGTATATTCGCCTAAAGCAGCGAGATTCGCTTCGTTATAAAGTGTAACAGGAAACGGATAGATTTTTTGCAGCTCTTCATGAAGCGGGTAGTCATCTAAATCATAATAGGGCGTGAATGTGATTTGATTCTCATAAACGATTCCATGTATGGCAATCGTCATCCCAACGATATCATGTGGTACATCTGGTTTTATTTTTGAGAATTCTTTAAAAATCGATTGGATATTTTCCAACACATTTTCTTTGTTGATCAATACTTGTTTTTTAGAAAAATGCTTGATCAGCGTGCCATCGATGTAGGCAAGCATCGCCTCGATATAGTTATAACCAATATCCATGGAAATCACTAAACCAGCGTGCCGGTTGAAAGTCAGCATGATCGGTTTTCTGCCGCCAAGAGTAGAAGCATTGCCGACACGTTCCTCAATAATAAGAGAATCGTCCATCAATTTTTTAGTAATAGCGGAAACAGAAGCTTTAGTCAAACCAGTTAAACTGGATAAATCAGCACGGGATATTTCTTTTTGTTGAATGATGGCATTTAAAATCATTGCCTCGTTTTGTTCTCTAATCGTATATTTCGATACTATCATAGTAAAAACTCCAATCTCTTTGCAAAACTAATTATAAATTTTTTGAAAGCGCTTGACAACTAATCTGTCGTTGATTATTATAGGTGATGTAAGTTAGTTTAATATACGAACAAACTTAAATCAAGCACTATTCATATTATGGAGGGATAAAAGATGGCCTATTTTCCAAATGTAGAAAAGATCAAGTATGAAGGTACAAGCACAACGAACCGATTCGCATTTCGTCATTATGATGCAGATGAGATTGTTTTAGGGAAACCGATGAAAGAACATTTGCGTTTTGCGATCGCTTATTGGCATACGATGACACAAGACGGTTCTGATCCTTTTGGTAATCCAGTCAACCAACGTCCTTGGTTTAGCGAAACACCAATGGAAACTGCGAAAAACCGTGTTGAAGCATTTTTTGAGATTTGTGAAAAACTTGGCGCTGAATATTTTTGTTTCCATGATGTGGATATTGCACCTGAAGGAGATTCATTAGCAGAATTTTTTGCGAACATCGATGAAATCACTGATTTGATCAAAGAAAAAATGGATCAAACAGGCGTGAAACTGCTTTGGAATACAGCAAATATGTTTTCGAACCCGCGTTTTGTCAATGGAGCTGCTTCTACAAATAACGCAGAAGTATATGCCATTGCAGCGGCACAAGTCAAAAAAGGACTAGATATCTCTAAGAAACTAGGCGGTCAAAACTATGTTTTCTGGGGCGGTCGTGAAGGATACGAAACATTATTGAATACAAATATGCGTTTTGAGCAAGACAATATTGCACGTCTTTTCAAAATGGCCGTCGCTTATGGAGAAAAAATCGGTCACAAACCGCAATTCTTGATTGAACCGAAACCAAAAGAGCCGTCAAAACATCAATATGATTTTGATGCTGCGACTACTATGGCCTTTATCCAAAAATATGGTTTGGAAGGTGATTTCAAACTAAACTTGGAAGCAAACCATGCAACTCTAGCAGGACATACATTTGAACATGAGATTGCTGTGGCTCGCAGCTATGATGCACTGGGTTCACTTGATGCAAACCAAGGAGATGTATTGCTGGGCTGGGATACAGATGAGTTTCCAACCAATATTTTCGATGTGACTCTTGCGATGTATGAAGTGCTTGAAAATGGCGGGATCGCACCTGGCGGAATCAATTTTGATTCAAAAGTCCGCCGATCTTCCTTTGAAGCAGATGATTTGCTGCTTGCACATATCGCGGGGATGGACACTTTTGCGAGAGGATTGAAATCTGCTGCAAAACTAAAAGAAGATGGCTTCTTTGATCGTTTGAAAGAAGAACGTTATGCCTCTTTTGAAGAAGGTGTGGGTAAGAAAATCGTTGAAGATCAAGAAAATCTGGAAAGTCTAACAGAGTATGCCTTGTCCCATGATGAGCCGACAATGACATCCAGCCATATCGAGTATGTGAAAAATCTGTTGAATGATTACTTGGTTTGATCAAAAAATTGAAAATCTTCCTTAGAAAAATCTAAATCAGCAGAACGCAGGATCAGTTAAACTGCTTCAAGTATCAAGTCTGGAAAGTCGAAAACAATTACTTCTGTTTTTGTATTTTTCAGACTTGCTCTTTCGTCAAAACAACGGTCGATTTTCACTATTTGGTCACCTGCTATTGTTGTCTGAACAGTATACAATCCAAGGAGAATCGTATGGAAACTCTATTTTCTATGAAGAATATCAACAAACGTTTTGGAAAAGTCCAAGTACTAAAAGATGTCCAGCTGACAGTGGCAAAAGGGGAGATCCATGCGCTGATGGGAGAAAATGGTGCAGGAAAATCCACATTGATGAATATTTTAAGCGGCGCTCTTAAAAAAGACAGCGGGACGATCGAATTTGAAGGAAAAGAAGTCAAAGAAGCAACACCTGAGATTGCCGAACAACTCGGTATCGGCTTTGTACATCAAGAATTAAATTTAGCAGAATCTATCAGTGTTGCTAAAAATGTCTTCATGAATCGGCTTCCTTATAAAAACAAAACATTGGGTATCATTGATTTCAAAGAACTGTACCAGCAGACCCAAAATATCTTGAACATTCTTGGCGCAAAATTCAAACCGACAGACATTGTCGAATACCTCTCAACAGCAAATAAACAATTGGTAGAAATCGCAAAAGCAATTAGTTTGAATGCAAAAGTGATTATTTTCGATGAACCAACGACTTCTTTATCTGAACAAGATGTAGAAGTGTTATTCATTGTTATTCGAGCATTGAAAGAAAAAGGCATCTCCAGTGTATATATATCACATCGAATGAAGGAGATATATGAACTTTGTGACCGAATCACCATTATGAGGGACGGTAAATATATCAGTACGAATCCAGTCAAAGAGCTGACAAGTGAGGAAATTATCCAAATGCTGGTCGGACGTTCATTAGATAATCTTTATCCTAAAGAAGAAGTAAGCATTGGTGATGTCCGTTTGAAAGTAGAAGGACTTTCAGATAAGAAAGCGTATCTTGAAGATATTGGGTTTTATGCACGGAAAGGGGAAGTCGTTGGCTTTGCTGGATTAGTTGGCAGCGGACGAACCGAGACGATGCGAATGATTTTTGGCGCAGATCGTTCTGCTTCAGGGAAAGTCATGATCGATGGTCAGGAAGTAAAAATCAATTCACCGGTAGATGCCATCAAAAATGGAATCTGCTTGCTGACAGAAGACCGGAAACATCAAGGATTAGCGTTGACTTTATCAATCAAGGACAACATCAACATCAGCTCGCTGAATAAAACATTGATCAATAATAAAAAAATGAGTGAAACCTCACAACGTTTTGTGAAAGCGCTTCGAATAAAAACGAATAATGACAACAATCCTGTCTCTAGTTTATCAGGAGGAAACCAGCAAAAAGTCGTCTTAGCAAAATGGCTGAATACAGAAAATCAGATTTACATTTTTGACGAACCGACAAAAGGCATCGATGTCGGAGCAAAATCTGAAATCTATGCAATCATCAACCAGTTAGCCAAAGATGGAAAAACAGTATTGATCGTGTCTTCTGAGATACCAGAATTACTAGGTATTTGTGATCGGATCTATGTTTTGAGCGAAGGAAGGATAACTGGGGAATTAAATGCAGGAGAAGCGACACAAGAAAAAATCATGGCCTATGCTACGCCGCAAGTGACAACATAATAGGGGGAGAAAAAATGGCAGAGGAAAAAAGCACGATTTTAGAAGAACCCGTACGTAAAAAGCGACGTTTCGATATACAATCGCTGTTTTTGAAGTATTCAGTCTATATCGTATTGATCGTCTTGTTTTTGTATTTTTCGTTTTCTAGTCCAATGTTTTTGAGTCAGGGAAATGTCGGTAACTTCTTCCGTCAAATACCGCCAGTTGGGATTTTAACTATTGGTTATACGATGATTTTGATTACAGGATATGTTGACCTGTCGATTGCATCGATTGCAGCATTTTCGGGAACGACAGCAGCTTATCTTGCCGCACTTGATGTCAATCCAGTCCTTGTTATTTTGATTTCATTGATTATTGGCGGAACATTTGGCGCAATCAATGGTTTTTTGATCAAAAAATTGGATTTGCCTTCTTTTATCTTGACGCTGGGCACCAATTATATCATCCGCGGTATCATCATGTTTGTCACAAATGGAATCTTTGTAACAGGAGCGCCGCCTTGGTTTCGAAAAATCGCCACTACTCGAATTTTAGGGAATGTGCTTTTCAGCAATACATTGATTTTTATTGTTTTAGTTGTCGTTTTTTCTTTTATTATGAAATACACTCGTTTAGGAAAATACTGTTATGCGATTGGTTCAAATCCAGAATCAGCTAGATTATCCGGAATCAAAACAGATAAACATGTCATCAAGATTTTTATTATCGAAGGCGTGCTGGCAGCAATTGCGGGTATCTTGTTGATGTCGAACCTGAATGTCGGCGGCCCGAACGAAGGACAAGGATTAGATCTTTTAGCAATGGCAGCCGCGATTATGGGCGGTACACAATTCAGCGGCGGTGTCGGAACAGTTGGCGGCGCAATCGTGGGTATTTTCACTTTACAGATTTTCACCAACGGCTTGGCGATCATGGGTGTGAACGCATTTATGCAGCAAGCAGTAACAGGGGCAGTTATTATTTTCGCGATCATTGTCGACTATTTGAGAAGAAGAACAGAAAAAAATAAATGATTGGATAAGAGAAAGGAAGAAAATGATGAAGAAAAAAATGCGTTATTTATTGGGAATGGCTGCTGCACTATTTTTTATGGCTGGATGCGGATCATCAGAAGGAAGCGCAGAGGGAGCAAATAAGACACTTTACTTCATTCCAATCGTCGACACCGGAGCTTATTGGAGTCCAATGAGAAGAGGGGCGGAAGAAACTGCTGAAAAACTTGGTTATGAATTAGTCGTGAAAACTTCACCACCTGCGGAAGCGCAAAAAAATGAAAAACATATTGGGTTCATTCGAGAAGCAATTTCCAACAATGCTGCTGGAATCGCAATCGCACCAATCGAACAAAATATGTTTCAACCGCCAATCTTAGAAGCACAAGATGCAGGAATCCCGGTCATTACATTTGACGCGGATTTAGAAAACGAAGCAGATCGTACTGCTTATATTGGAACAGATAACGTAGAAGCTGGCCGCAAGTTGGGTGAAAATGCCGCAAAAGAAATGAAAGAAAAAGGAATCACTTCCGGTTCTCTATCTATCGTTTGTGTGGACAAATCGCAACCAACAATGATTGCACGGGAAAAAGGCTTGCGTGAGGGATTTGAAGAAGTAATGGGCGCAGATGCAGCAAACTTTACTTGGTTGGAAACCATCCAAGATAACGACCAGGCAGCTGTTTCGAAATCTCAACTAGAAGGACAAATCACAGCAAACAGCGATTTAGTTACTGTTTTCTCTCTTGGTTCTGAAGGCCCGAATGTCGGTGTAATGGAGGCTATCGAATCTCAAAACAAAGCAGGCGAGATCCTTCATTATGGTTTTGATTACACAGATACATGGAAAAAAGGAATCGAAGACGGACGAATCACAGCAATCGTAGACCAAGATGCGTATACGATCGGTGTCCAAGTAATCGAAAATCTTGTGAAAGCTGTTGAAGGAGAAGACATCGATTCAACGATCCCGATCCCAGTAAATTATGTCCAAGCAAAAGATTTAATCGAATACGGTGAAAGCAAACAGGCGCAAATGACTGAAGAGACAGAATAAGCATAGAAGCGAGGTAAAAGATGAAAATAAATAACCCAGTTTTAAAAGGTTTTAATGCAGATCCTTCTATTATATGTGCAAAAGATACGTACTATATTGCTACCTCGACATTTGAATGGTTTCCAGGAGTGCAGATCCATGAATCAAAGGATCTGATCAACTGGCAGCTAGTTGCGCATCCTTTAGACAGAGTCAGTCTTTTAGACATGAAAGGCAATCGAGATTCAGCCGGCATCTGGGCACCAGACATTTCTTACGCAGATGGCAAATTTTGGCTGGTTTACACGGATGTGAAAGTAACGGATGGTGCATTTAAAGATTGTACGAATTATTTGACGATCGCAGAAGATATTCGAGGTCCTTGGTCCGAACCGATTCGTTTGAACGGCGTTGGATTTGATGCTAGTCTATTCCATGATGATGATGGCCGAAAATATTTGGTACAAATGGAATGGGATCACCGAGAATATCACCATCCATTTAATGGAATCAAGCTGACAGAATATTCCGTGGAAAAACAATGCTTGCTGCAAGAAACAGCGCAGATCATCTATCAAGGAACAGAAGTCAAATTAACAGAAGGCCCGCATATCTACAAACTTTTTGGTCAATATTATTTATTCTGTGCAGAAGGAGGGACGACTTATGCACATCAAGAAGTCGTTGCTCGTTCTAATACTCTTTTTGGACCCTACGAAACACAACCGGATGTCTTCCTAACTGCGTTTGATTCTCCAGATAATCCTTTACAAAAATGCGGTCACGGCTCGCTGGTAGAAACTCCTGGCGGCGAATGGTATTTTGCACACTTAACTGGACGTCCGTGGCACCATCCGCATGAGTCGATCCATGATCCGCGAGGCTGGTGTACATTAGGTCGTGAAACAGCGATTCAAAAAGTCGTTTGGGATGAAGAAAACTGGCCGCATATCGTTGGCGGAAAGCAGGGCAGTACACTTGTTGAGGCACCAAAAGATACCATAGAACACCGATATGAAAACAATGTCAAAATAAAAGAGAACTTTAAAGAAGAGCAATTGAATCTGCATTTCCAGACACTGCGCGTACCTTTTACTGAAAAAATGGGCAGTTTGACTGAAAAAACAGGATATCTACGATTATTTGGGCAAGGTTCCTTGACGAATGAACACGATGTTTCCTTAGTTGCCAGACGCTGGCAAGCATTCGAATTTGAAGCTTCGACAAAAGTAAACTACCGCCCAACAACATTCCAGCAAATGGCAGGGTTGACGAATTACTACAATACGCAGCATTGGTCAATGATCCAAATCACTTGGAACGAAGCAAATGGACGTGTTATTGAAGTAACTGAAAACAACCGTGGAAAGTTCAAAAGCTATTTAAAAGAAAATGCAATTCCGATTCCTGAAGAAGTAGAAGATGTATATCTCAAAACGATTGTCAGAAAATCGACCTATACCTACGCCTATTCATTTGATGGGGAAAAATGGGAAGAGCTCCCATTTGTACTAGATGCAGCGATTTTATCAGACGATTACGTTAATCAAACGATGGGCGGTTTCTTTACCGGGGCGTTTGTTGGAATGGCAAGTATTGATTATTCGGGCTATCGACAACCGGCGGACTTTGATTATTTTGTTTATGAAGAGAGGTTGTGAAAGAACCGCTAAGCTCCGAGCATTAAAGAGGAAATACGTAAAAT
>KE351685.1:0-37763 GCA_000415185.1 Enterococcus faecalis 13-SD-W-01 | reverse complement strand
TAATGCCGCAGGGGCTAGCTTTTGAACACCATTTAAGAAAGGTCGTGAAATCATTGGCATATGTATTAGGGATGGATTTAGGTACGAGTTCATTAAAAGGACTGGTTTTTCAAGAAAACGGCGTATTGGCAGCAGAAGCTAGTGCGGATTATCCACTTGCAGCGCCTCAAGCTGGCTATAGTGAACAAAATCCAAATGATTGGTTAAAAGCTGCGGAAACTGTCTTGATGGAACTAATCAAGAAACTGCCAAGTTTGAAAACAGATTTAGCCGGCATCAGTTTTTCAGGACAAATGCACAGCCTTGTTTTACTCGATGAAAAAAATGAAGTTATTCGTCCAGCGATCTTATGGAATGACGTTCGGACGACAGAACAATGCAAAAAAATCATGGATACTTTGGGCGAAAAAGTATTAGCACAAACGAAGAACAAAGCATTAGAAGGATTTACCCTTCCCAAAATCCTCTGGGTACAGGAAAATGAACCAGAAAATTGGAAAAAAACAAAGAAAATGATGTTGCCGAAAGATTATCTTTCTTTTTGGCTGACTGGCAATTATTCGATCGATTATTCTGATGCAGCGGGCACGCTTTTGTTAGATGTACCGCAAAAAAAATGGGCAAAGGAGATTCTCGATGAATTTCAAATTTCTGAAGAACTGCTGCCGCCGCTTTTTGAATCAACAGAAAAAACAGGTATACTTCGACCAGCGCTGCAAGAAGCTTTAGGATTTGAAAAAGAAGTTCCTATATTTGCTGGTGGAGCTGACAATGCCTGTGCAGCACTAGGCGCTGGAATCACAAAAGAAGGAAGCGGAATGCTTTCGATTGGGACAAGCGGGGTCTTCTTATCCTTTGAATCTTCCGCAAAAGCAGAGTATGCCGGGGAACTTCATTTGTTCAATCATACCTTGAAAGATAGTTATTATTCAATGGGTGTGACGTTAGCAGCAGGCAATTCACTGAACTGGTTTAAAGAAACCTTCGCGCCAGAAAGCAATTTTTCTGAATTGCTGGCAGAAGTCCACGAAGTTTCGCCAGGTGCGGATGGGTTATTATTCACGCCCTATATTGTTGGAGAGCGGACACCTCACACGGATAGTCAGATCCGCGGTAGTTTTATTGGCATCGACACCAGACATCGAATGAAGCATTTCAGCCGAGCTGTTTTGGAAGGAATCACTTTTTCTTTGAAGGATTCTCAAGTAATCATGGAAAAAACAGCGAATCGCACCTTTAAAAAAATCATCTCCGTTGGCGGCGGCGCAAAAAATCCTGACTGGCTTCAAATGCAGGCAGATATTTTTGACACGACTATCGCAACACTTACGACAGAGCAAGGACCAGGAATGGGCGCAGCGATGTTAGCAGCAATCGGGAGCGGATTATTTAAAGATGCGCAAAGCTGTGCAGAAACATTTGTCAGTTATGATAAAGAAATCACACCAGATCCAGAAAACGTGAAAAAATACAAAAAAATCTATAAAACCTATCAAAAGGCTTACCAAAGGACTGCAGAATTATGTCATGAACTAGCAGAATGGCGTTCTTAAAATCTATATATTATAATAAATGAATTTTTGAATCTCAAAAAACATAAAAAAGACTGATTATCGTTACGTTATGTAAATGATAATCAGTCTTTTTTTATTTTGTGAATAAATAAAAACAATCTAAAAAAACTTAAAAACGGTTTCAATGAAGTTGGAAGGGGTGAAAGAGAGCCGTATACTAGCTGTTGCGGGTTTGTTTCAGAAAACTTACATAAAAAATCAATCGTTTTTTGAAAATAAGTGTTTTTATAAGGAGACTAAGGAATGGATGACATTATAAATCTATTGGATTTGCTGGAAGCTTTAAAGAAAAAGTTGTGGCTGATCTTTCTTTCAATAGGTGTGGGCGGGCTGTTAGCGGCAGGAGGTACGCATTTTTTTATTGAGCCGAAATACAGTTCTTCTGCTGAAATGATGGTCAGTATGCCAAGTGCTGATACCGTCAGTACGAAAGCAAATGAAATCAGTACGAACCTTTTGCTGATCAACACCTACAACGACATGATCAAAAGCAATTTCATCATGGACAAAGTACGGACAACATTAAATGAACAATCTGAATTTAACTTTTCTAGTAACTCGGCTATCAAAGAAGCTGTCTCTGTAAAAACGACGGAAGATTCTATGCTGTTTTCAATCAGTGCAACATCTAATACACCTGAAAAAGCACGAGATATTGCTAACGCAGTGGCAGAGACGTTTCAGCAAAATGCAAAAAGTGGTTTAAAAGACACGATAGATGAAATAACGATTCTATCGAAAGCGGCAAAAAGCCGAAAACCTGTTTCTCCCAGTTTGAAAAAATATACGCTGCTAGGAAGCGCAGCTGGCGGAGTTGTTTGTTCTTTAGCAATTTTATTGATTGAACTATTCAATCAAAAAATAAAAGATGAAGAATTTGTAGTGTCTAAACTTGAACAGCCCTTGCTTGGTACAGTCTCAAAAATAGGGAATAAGACAAGAAAAAAAAGCAGAGGAAAGAATCTTATATGAAGTTGTTTAAAAAAAGACGCCGGGGAAAACATACGAGCAACATCGAACTGATTACGATGTACGACAAAAAATCACCTATATCAGAACAATATCGAAAAATTCGCACAAATCTTCAATTCGCGGTCTCTTCTGATAAAGAACTAAAAACCCTTACTATCGTTTCTGGCGATCCAGGAGAAGGAAAATCAACAACAGCAGCTAATCTTGCCGTGGTATATGCGGAAGCTGGCTATAATGTACTGCTTATTGATGCAGATATGAGACGACCAACAGTGGCTAAAACCTTTCAACTGCTAAATGTTGACGGTCTGAGCAATCTATTGAGTTCAGACAAAAAAATAGCAGAAACGATTCAAAAAACGGAAATCGATAATCTTTCTGTTTTAGTCTCAGGAACCTTTCCGCCCAACCCTGCAGAACTATTGAATTCGAAGAAATTTGATTCGGTCTTGGAAAAAACGAAAAGAATTTACGACATTATATTGATCGATGTTCCAGCTCTTTTTGCAGTTGCCGATGCACAGATCGTTTCTTCCAAAACGGACGGCACCGTGATGGTCGTTAGCGAAAATAACAGCCGCAAAGACAGAACATTGAAAGCACAGCGCCTTTTGAAACAAGGAGGCGTCAATTTAGTTGGAATCGTATATAACAATTCTATTCAGCAAAAAGAGAACATCTATTACTACTAAAAGGTGGTGACTGTCATAATCGATTTGCATTGCCATCTCTTGCCCGGCATTGATGACGGAGCAGAAGATCTTGAAACTAGTCTTCGTATGGCGGAAGCAGCAGCAGAACAAGGAATCACTCATGTTTGCTGTAGCCCGCATTTTAATGAAGTGTATGGAAATCCAGCAATATTGGTCAAAACACTCGTTGGAAAACTGCAAAAAGAATTTATTAAAAAAGAAATCCCAATCACATTGATCCCAGCACAAGAAGTAAGGATATCCAAAGAATTGCCAACATATCTTGAAAGAAAAGATATCTTGTTCCTTGATTCAAAAGAACAATATTTTCTTTTGGAGTTTCCTTCAGATCACATACCGAGATATGCAAAAAAACAGTTCATCTATTTATTGAACAAAGGTTATATCCCTGTCATTGTCCATCCAGAACGTAACAAAAAATTCCGCAAAAAACTGCAATTATTAGATTGGTTCATACAAAGAGGCGGAATCACACAAATGAATGTAGGGAGTTTGCTAGGTGATTATGGAGAAAATATCCAAGATGCGGCATTCAGTATGTTGGAAAAAGGATTGATACATACGATTGCTACAGATGCCCATGACTTAGTTTACCGCCGGATCTGTTTAAAAGATGCCTATCAAAAAATCACAGAGAATTTTGACGACACCCTCACAGAACAACTACAAAAAAACGCGAAGAACGTTATCCTTGGCGAAAAAATAATAAGGAGTGAGCTATATGGCTAAAATCATTCACCTAGATGAACCACCAAGAATACAAGTTTCTGAAAAAAAGTTATTCAATGAAAACCATATCAGTAAAGTAACTTTAGGCAGAGCAGATTACTTCACGCAACTGTATTACCTTTTTTGGAAAAGAACGATCGATATTCTAGGCAGCGCTGCTGGATTGATCCTTTCTTCCCCAATCATCTTAATGATTGCACTATTTATGCAATTTGAAGAATTTGGTTCGTCTATTTTCTTTGTACAAGAAAGAATTGGAAAAGACGGCAAACCATTCAAAATCTACAAAGTACGCTCTATGTACATGGATGCCGAAGAACGTTTAGCAGAATTGCAGCATTTGAATGAAATCAAAGGGGCAATGTTCAAAATCAAAAATGATCCTCGTATCACTAAAATCGGAAAATTTATCCGCAAATATAGTTTAGATGAGCTGCCGCAATTATGGAATGTGTTGAAAGGTGATATGAGTTTAGTTGGCCCGCGCCCGCCATTAACAGCAGAAGTCGCTGAATATTCGGAGCATGATCTTCAACGTTTGCTAGTGCGTCCTGGCTGCACAGGATTGTGGCAAGTTTGCGGAAGAAATGAAATGGATTTTGATGAAATGGTCGAATTGGATATCCAATATATCACACATCGAAGTATCTCATTAGATATTTTGATCATTACTCGTACATTTGGTGTCATGGTTCATCCAAATGGTGCGTATTAAACAGCAGAGAGGAATTTATTCATGAAAGTTTGTCTAGTTGGCTCAAGCGGCGGACATTTGACTCATTTATATATGTTAAAAGAATTTTGGCAAAACGAAGAGCGGTTTTGGGTTACTTTCGATAAAACAGATGCCAATCATTTGTTAGCAGAAGAAAGAAAAATAAATTGTCATTTTCCCACAAATAGAAATGCAAAAAATCTTATTAAAAATACCTTCTTAGCATTGAAAGTATTATTAAAAGAAAAACCGGACTTGATCATATCGTCTGGCGCAGCAGTAGCTGTTCCTTTCTTTTATTTAGGAAAATTATTCGGTGCGAAAACAATCTACATCGAAGTTTTCGACCGCGTAGATAAACCAACTGTTACTGGAAAACTTGTTTATCCTGTGACAGATACATTTATTGTCCAATGGAAAGAAATGCAAACTGTCTACCCGAAAGCTGTCTGCTTAGGAGGGATCTTCTAATGATTTTTGTAACCGTGGGAACGCATGAACAATCCTTTGAACGCTTGATCAAAAAAATGGATCAATTAAAAGCTTCAGGGAAAATCAAGGAAGACGTCTTTATCCAAACTGGCTTTACTTCCTATGAGCCGAAAGCTTGCGAGTTTCGTTCGATCATTTCATTTGAAGAGATGAACGCCTATATGGAAAAAGCCGATATCATCATTACTCATGGCGGCCCTGCAACATTTATGATGGCTTTGGAGAAAGGCAAAATACCAATCGTTGTCCCAAGACAGTATCGTTTCCACGAACATGTCAACGATCATCAAGTCGATTTTGCCAAAAAAGTAGCAGCTGAAATGAAAAATATTCTCGTTGTCGAAGAAATGGATGAATTGGAAGAAGTTATCAATACGTATGACCGTTTATCTGAAACAATGATGGCGAATCATGCCAGCCACAATCCGCAATTTATCCAGGATTTTAAAAAAATCGCGAATCAGTTAGTAGGTGGATAAATGATAAGAAACGTAAAACTCAAAAATTTTTTGATCAATAAAGTATTTGTCATTTTTTCGCTATTGAACAAATGGATTCCCAAAAAAGAAACCAAAATACTGCTATACAGCAATATGGGATTTCGGGACAATATTGAATCGTTGTATCAGCACCTCGTTGAAAACGGCTATAACGAGAAATATCAAATCATCTGCAGTACAAGCGATTGGAAAAAACAATCAGCAATTGCTAAAAATGTTCGATTCACGAGTCCATTAAAAGGCGGCCTGCATTATTTTACTGCATCGAAAATCTACTATTGTTTTGGACGGATACCAATCAAACCTGCAAAGAACCAAATCAGTATCCAAATGTGGCACGGTACTTCCTTCAAAGGATTTGACCAATCGACGCAAAAAACGAATTCTTTTGATAAACAGTTTTATACTTGGACATTTGCCTCTTCTGAGTTTTTCCGTCCCATTGTTAGCCGAAAGTTTTCTGTACCGGAAAAAAACGTTTGGATCTGCGGGCATCCGCGGACAGATGTTTTCTATGATAAAACTGTTTTAAACGAACAAAAGCCTTACACTGTCTGGCTGCCCACTTTCCGACAATCATCGATTACGGGGTATTCTGACAGCGAGCTTGGTTCGTCATTACCTATTTTTTCAGAAACAGCGGATTGGGAAGCACTCGATCAGAAGTTAGAAGAAACGGGTATAGAATTAGCGGTTAAGTTACACCCTTTGCAAGATGCTGTCCAATTAACGAAAAAACCATTCAAACATATCAAAATCTATGATCAAGAGCGTTTCAAAGCAGAAAATCTAGATTTATATACTTGGCTTGCGGGTTCTTCGGCTTTGCTGACGGATTATTCCTCTGTTTTTTATGACTATCTATTATTAGATCGGCCGATTGGATTTACAGAAGACGACATGGAATCATATCAAGATACTAGAGGATTTGCCGTTGATGATCCTGATTGGTTCCGTCCAGGTGCACGACTAAAAACACCAGAAGATGTTTATCACTTTATTGAGGATATTTCAATGGCTAAAGATGATTTTGTTGAACGAAGAAAAGAAGTCAATGATCGAGTCAATGCGTACCAAGATGGTAATAATTGTCAACGGGCACTAGCCTTAGCACAAATAAATTTGGATTAGAGGAGAAATGATGATGAAAAAAGAACCAGTGCGAGTCCTTCAATTGAATATCGGTCAAGTATTCGGCGGTGTGTCTTCTATGCTTCTGAATATTTATCGAGAAATCGATCATCAGGTGATCCAATTTGATTTCTTGGCACCGCGAAAGTCTTCTTTTGCTATGTATCGTCAAGAAATAGAGTCCAGCGGCGGCAAAATCATTGAACTAAATACAAAAGGTTTTTTCTTGAAACGAAAAATAGAATTTTGGAGAAAATTATATCAATTGATCAAAAAAGAAGATTATCAGATCATCCACTGTAATTCAGGTTCTATTTTTTTCAATCTGCAAGTAGCTGCTATCAGTAAACTAAGCGGTGCAAAAAAAATCATTATCCATTCGCATAATGCAGGCAATGATAAAAAATGGAAAATCTGGATGGGCAATCTGGTTAAATGGCTTTTTCCTTATACAGCGACTGATTATTTTGCATGTGCTAGAAAAGCTGGTTCATTTATGTTTACTAAAAAAACAATTGACAGTTCTCATTATCGCATCATCAATAATGGTGTAGATACTGAAAAATTTCGCTTCAATGCTTCTGACCGACAAAAAATCAGAGCAGAATTACAATTGTCCAAAGATCAAAAAACACTTCTTCACGTAGGACGTTTTGTCCATCAAAAAAATCATCAACAACTGATCAAAATATTTGCCGGATTTTTGAAAAAAGAGCCAAAAGCTGTACTGCTTCTTGTAGGAGAAGGTGAGCTAGAACCTGAAATCAAAAAACAAGTGAATGCATTAGGAATAATGGAACATGTGCGGTTCTTAGGTGTCAGAAAAGATATTCCGCAATTGATGAGTGCGTCTGATTTGTTTTTACTGCCTTCTCATTATGAAGGATTGCCAGTAGTCGGTGTTGAAGCGCAAGCTAATGGCCTGCCTTGCTGTTTTTCTTCTATTATCACACAGGAAATCGATTTGATTAATGGAATGAATCGTTTTGTTGATTTGACAAGTACAGAAACAGAATGGTCAGAAGCACTGAACCACGTTTTAACAGCAAAAAAATCAGCACGAGAACGATACGTAGAAAAGATTGCAGAAAAAGGATTCTCTTTGGCGCACGTCGCTGATGAATTGACACAGTTTTATATAAGTGAGGATTAGAAAAGGGGACACAAATGGCTGTTTACATCACTATGTTTCTTGCAGCAGAATGCTTTGCTTTTATTGCAATGTACATCGTAAAAAATATAGAAAAAATCAACGTACTGATTGGAGAAAAAAAAGTACATGTAAAAAGTTTACAGTATCAAATTTTCACATTTTTGGCGATCATACCCTTATTTCTTGTAGCAGCACTTCGCTACAAAGTTGGTACAGATTACACGGTCTATTCCACCTTGCAGATTCCAGAGCTTCTTAGAGGTGTGGATTATAAATTGAAAAACGAATATTTGTACCAGTACTTGATAAAAATCGGCATGAGTATGGGGGATGTCCAATGGGTATTTGTCTTAACGCATGCCGTCCTGCTGTTTTTTATCTGGCAAGCATTTAGAAATAGTTCGCTTGACCTCCGTTTCAGTATTTTCTTATTTATTTTTGGCGCATCCTTCAACACGTCCTTGAACATTATGCGGCAAAGTATTGCTACAGCAGTATTTCTTTTCGCTATTAAATACATTGTTGAACGCAACTTAGTGAAGTATCTATGCATGATGGTCATTGCTTTTTTGTTCCATAAGACAGCAGTCGCGTTTATCCCTATGTATTTTCTGCCAAAAATCAAGATTCCGCCTGTCTACGGGCCAATCATCGTAGTGGTCAGCTATCTTGGTTCAGGTATTTTGCGCAAAATGCTGATCGGACTTTCAACTACGTTTAATTTGTATACGAATTATTTTAATAGTGCTTTTGATAACAATAACACCCAATGGGATTTTATTTTTTTCAATTTGACGTTTTTGGTGATTGCTGTGGCGATTCATTCTTATTACCCAGAAGATGATTTAGCAGCTTTTGAAAAGTATACCCGGATCTCACCTGAGAAAATCAATATCTACAGTACATTCTTTTATAATTTGGCGCTTTTCACAACCATTATTTGTTCGTTGACGATGATCATCCCTAACAGCACTCGGATCATTTTTATGTTTTCGATTGGTCAAACATTGTATATGCCTTATTTATTGAGCAAAGTGAAGAGCACACGGATGCGTTTCCTTCTTTATATTGTGCTGATTTTACTATATCTAGCCTATTTTTACCGACTGATCATTATGCGTAATTTAGGTGAGACATTGCCTTATCATTTTATCGGAGGGTCATTATGAGTGAACTTGTATCGATTATTGTTCCAGTTTATAACGGTGAGAATTATATCAGAAAGTGTATCGAACAGCTTCTTGGTCAAACGTACAAACAAATCGAGATCCTGTTGATTAATGATGGTTCTACTGACCAAACAGGAACGATTTTACAAGAAGTAGCAGATCCAAGAGTTCGTATCATTACTCAAAAAAATGCCGGAGTTTCTTCTGCAAGGAACAAAGGATTAGCATTAGCAGCTGGTAAATATGTTTGCTTTGTCGATAGCGATGATGAGATAACGAACGATTATTGTGAGGTACTGCTTGAAGGAATGAAAAATCATCCTTTAGCGATCGGCGGTTATAAAGTAAAGAAAGCAAACACAGAAAAAAATGTATTTTTTCCTAGCAAAATAGCAACGATCCAAGAAGTCATTGAAAGCTCGTTGCGTTATCAAAAAGTCAATACAGCATTATGGAATAAAATGTTTGATTTGACATTGATCCAAAAGTATCAGCTCCGTTTTGACACAAAAATAACGATTGGTGAAGATATGCTTTTCTTGTTTTCGTATGCTTCGAACATCAGCAGAGCACGACTTTGTTCGCCATTGATTTATGTTTATTACGAGAATGAACAAGGTGCCATGATGAAAAAAGAAGCAGCTTTCAATCCTTCTCGTCTTACTGAATGGCAGGCGATTTGTTCGGCAGAAAAAATTTGTCAAGAAAATAACTGGAAACAAGTCCAATCTGCATTAAGGATAAAGAAAACACGAATCGCAGAAAAATTAGTACAGCAGATGTACGAATTTCAGCAAGAAAAGTTTCCGGAATATCAGGAAATGCAAACTTTTTTGCGGAAAAATGCCTATCGAACCTTGTTCGCAAAAGATCTTCCGCGGAAAAGAAAATTCCGAATCATTTTAAATGCTGTTCATCCTTATTTCTATAAAACAATCAAAGGAACGTGAGATGATGAATAAAAAAGTATTCCTAAAAGCATATTGTTATCAAAATCTGGGAGACGATCTTTTTGTTCGTATTTTAGCGAAACGTTATCCGCAGACACTTTTTTACTTGCCTATGCAGCCAAGATTTGCTGATAGTTTTTCAGATTTGCCAAATGTAAAGCCAATCAAAGAAGGGACTTTATACAGAGGAATCAACCGATTATCACAAATCGTCTTGAAACGTCAACTGTTAAAAAATTATTTTCAAAAGAAAGTCGATGGATCAGTTATTGTCGGCGGATCGATGTTTATAGAACGCCCGCAATGGGAAAATTCGCTGTCTTCTTATCAGGATTTTTTGATAAAAGAAAAACCTTTGTTTGTTTTAGGCAGTAACTTTGGTCCATCTCAAAGCCTAAAGTTTTACCAAACCTATGAAGAATTTTTTTCGAAATGTTTCGATATCTGTTTCCGAGATGAGTATTCAAAGGAAAAGTATAATCATTTGGAACAAGTTCGAGGAGCAAACGATATTGTGTTCAGTTATCCGTTAAAGCCTAAGAAAAAACAAAAGCAGGTCACGATCATCCCGATTGAATTTGATCGCCCAGCTTTAAAACAATATAAATCAGCTTATCTTGAAGCAGTCAGCAGAATCGGAAAAGAAGCAGCAGAGCAAGGCTATCGTATCCAATTTCTTTCTTTTTGCAATGCACAGGGGGATGAGCAGGCAATCAATGAAATCAAAACGATGATCAAAAAAAGTACGCCTGATTTTGAAAGTGAAGTTTTGTTATATGACGGTAGGAACATGGATACAGTAATAGATACGATTAATCGCTCTGAATTTACTGTGACGACGCGCTTTCACGGCATGATTCTTGGTTGGTTATGTAAAAGTAATGTTTATCCTATCATCTATGATCAAAAAATGTTGAATACAATTAAAACAAGCCGCTATCAAGGCGCATATACGATGACAGATCAGTTGGATACACTAGGTTTTGAAGCGGTTCGAACCAATCGATACGAGTTGCAGCTTGCCCCGCTGATTGATGAATCGCAGCACCAATTTGATCAGTTGGATGGATTTTTGAAAGGAGAGAAACATGAAAAAATATAGAATCGGTTATACGCAAGGGGTGTTTGATATGTTTCATATTGGACATTTGAATTTGATCAATCAAGCGAAAGAATACTGTGATTTTTTGATTGTAGCAGTAAATAGTGATGAACTTGTAAAAAATTATAAAAATAAACAGCCAGTTATCAATGAAGAGGAACGCAGAAATATTGTCCAAAACATAAAAGCAGTTGATCAAGCCGAGATTGCAACGACTTTAGATAAAAAAGCTTCATGGGAAGAATTTTCATATGACGCGATTTTTGTAGGAGATGATTGGGCTCAGGATGCACGCTGGATCAAAACAAAAGAAGAATTAAATGAACAGGGAGTGGATGTGGTCTTTCTTCCTTATACGAAAGATATCAGTTCAACTCAATTACGTTTGAAAAAAGAGTTTAGATTAAAGGAAGTATGATGAAAAAAGGGAACCGAAAAGATGCGATCCAATTATTGCTGATGATTCTTTTGACAGGATTCTCGCAAATCATCGCGTTATACAAATCAAGTTATACGGCCACTCGGTTTGGTGCTTCCACACAAATGGATGCATATAACTTTGCGACTAATATTGCCAGCTTTCTTTTCTTATTTATAACAAGTGGGATAACAACAGTAGTTATTCCAGCTTATATCAAAAAAGAATCAGCAAAAGTCATCAATACATTTATTACAGTCATATATGCAGTTGTTTTCTTCTTAGTAGTTACGATCTTAGCTGTCAAAGTTCCGTTAATTGCACTGTTGAGTAATAGAGAAAACTTATTCCAGCAGCATGTCGCTGACTATCTTTTGCTCGTCTTCCTGATTCAGGGATTACTGGCGCTTCAAGGAGTGACAAATGCTTATTACCAAGTGACTGATCGTTATTTGATACCCAAATATACGATGTTGTTTGCCAATGCAGCAGTGGCGTTAGGACTTTATTATACTAATCTGCATAACATGCAGTTTTATTTGCTGATCTTGCTTGCCGGCTCAGTGATCAATGTGGTATTTGATCTTTCGATTGCACTGAAAACAGGATATCGCTATAGTCCAAGTTTAGCGCTCAAGGAACCTGGTGTAAAAAAATTATTTGTGATTTTTTTTCCTACTCTAGTCAGCAGCGGAGTCTATAAAATACAGACACTTGTTGATTCGCTGATTGCTTCGAATTTAGCTACCGGGATGCTGACGATTTTATCTTTTTCTAATCAAGTGTTGTTGATGGTCAATAATCTTTTGATTGGAAATTTGACTGTGTACGCTTATCCAAAAATCGTTGCTAAATTAGGAACAAAAGAAGAAAAAACATATTTTTGGAATTATACGATTTTATTCCATGCATTTATCTGTCTGATTTATGCAGGTTTTTATTGTGTAGGAGAAACATTTTTGAAACTTATTTTTGAAGGGGGAAAATTTGGTTCAAGCCAAACGCATTTGCTCTTTTTATGTATTCTGGTATCGATTTTTGGTCAACAATTTAACATTGTCAGAGATTTGATCTATCGCTATTTCTACGCAAACGGAAATACCAAATCAACTTTATCAAACAGTGTAATCGTCAGTGTGACAAATATCATCGTCAGCTTGATACTTGCACGTTTTTACGGTGTAATCGGGATTTTATTAGGGACGACGATTGCTTCTGTTTTTTCTTTGATAATGATTATGTATCGTTTTGACACGATTTACAAAGTTGGTATTTCTTGGAACTTTTTATTGAAAGAGTATGCTAAAAATGAAATTGCCATGTTTGGTGTGATGATCCTTTTATTTTTATTGAAAAAAATCATTCTTTTTTCTAATCCTTTTTTTGTATTAGGAAGCTATGGTGCACTAAGCGTCATTTTATATGTATTACTGTTGAAAGTAATGAAAAGTAATGTCTTCAATACGAGTTTGTAAAACAAATGGGAAGGAACCCGTAACAGACTTCTGCGTTTTTTCCATTTGTTCAGGAAAAGCAGCATTTATGATTGAAATATTAAGAAGGAAAAGGAACAGAATTCTTGAGAATGCTTTTGTGAAATAAGTTCAAAAAACAACTATATAGATATAAATAAAAAGGAGAACCGAATGAAAAGATCAAAACAACTGAAACAGACCGTTCTGTTTTTTCTTGTATCTATTCTTTTATTCTATCCGCTCATGATTTTTGCTGATACAAAGAAGGAACAATTACCTTTTACAGATGTGGACCCTAAAAGTTGGGCTTACAGCAGTATCGTAAAGAGTTATGAAAATGGATGGATTTCTGGAACAAGTCCAGATACTTTTTCTCCTAAAGGAAAGCTGACAAGAGCGCAATTCATTACGATCTTAGGCAGATATTCCAAAATTGATCCAAAAGATCCAGCCTTTCAAAAGTCATCATTTCAAGATATTGACTACAATTCTTGGGGCTACGCACCTTATGTGTCATGGGCAGAAGCCAATAAGATTGCAAATGGTACATCAGATACGACATTTTCTCCTCAAGGTACAGTGACGCGCGCGCAGATTGCCGTATTTTTTTCCAACTACGTACGCTATCGCAATAGTGAATTAATTGTAAAAAAACCTTCTATGTCATTCAGTGATGAAGAGGACATACCCAGTTATGCCAAAGCAGCTGTTTCTGAACTAGCAAAAGCAGGAGTTATTTCTGGATCTGATGGAAAATTCATGCCGAATGAACCTTGTACCAGAGAGATGTATGCAGCATTTCTTGTGAATTTTGATAATGCACTTAAACAAGCGAATTTTGCCCCAGAAGAACCTGTGATTGATCATTTGGAACAAATCAAAGGCGGATCAGTCCAGCTTGATTGGCATACAAAAGGAACAGCAACTGTCTACTGGGTTTACAGAAAAAAAGAAGGAAGTGACTGGGAAAAAGTCGCCAGCACAAAAGAAACAACTTGGTTAGATAAAGAAGTATTGCCAGAAGGAACCTATCAATATACTGTCAGTGCCTGCAATTATACTGGTACAAAATATCTTTGGAGTACTTATGGAAATAACAGCAAATCCATTGAAGTAAAAAAATATGAAAGTGATTATGAAGAAATCAATCCAGATACATTACCTTTTAATAACACTTGGGTAGGAAGTAAATATTATAACGATGCAACAAAGAATTATTATTTGATTCGTTCTTATCTTGATTACTTGGACTCTATTGGAGGAGGGACGTTGGTTTTAGATAAAGGAACCTATACGATTCCTTATACAATCAATATTCCATCTTCTATCACGTTACGTTTAAAAGACGGAGCAGTCATCAATCAGTCTGCTGATGTCGGAAATTCAGAAGTCAAACCGTCTGCTGTGCTTTTTTCATTTTCAGAGAGTGATAGTGCAAGTAAAACAGATTCTGTTGGGAATTATGATGGTGTATCTGGTAGTAAGATCATTGGAGAAGGGTCCGTTCAAATCAATTCTGAAGTGGAAAAAAGTACGCTCTTTCTTTTAGCTCACACACAAAATATTCAATTGGAAAACTTGCAAATCAATGCGAATAGCACAGCTTCTTATGGGATAAAAGTAATCGGATCAAAAGATATCAACATCAACGATAGTACTATCCAATCAACAAATTCAGCCAGTACAGCGATTTTGATTGATCCGGCAGCCGGTACAGCACCTAAACCAGCAGCTTGGAGCAAGTCTGATAATACAGTCAGTCAAAATATCCAGTTGAAAAACAACACGATTTCTGGTTATCAATATGGTGTGCGAACGATGAATCCTGTAGTAAATGATATGCAGAGCAATATTTTGATTGATCAAACGCGCTTTGCGAAATTAAGCAAAGCGGCTATTGAAGGGAAAGTATGGAAGGATGCAGTAATTTCAAACTCTGAATTTACATCGATCGGTGCAGGCGCTGTTGATTTTACAAAGGGAGGAGTAAATGCAATTGTTTTGACAGGAGCAGAAAACAGTACAATTATCAAAAACCAGTTTGATGCTGTTTCTCGGGCATTTTACCTTACTTCTTATACCTTCGAATCTGGAACAATCAAAGAACCAGTGGTGACAGATTTGCAAATCCAGCAGATGAAAGAAACCAATACTGTTAAGACACTCAATAAATACTATTTTATTATTGATTATACAGGGGATAAAAAAGATCAAATCAATTATTTTAAAGATACGAAAACGGACTTTATTTTGACAGAAAGTAGTACACCCTACAGAAATAAATATTCTTATACAGAAGAAACTCGTATTTATTGGACGCTGCGTTCATACTTAGATCAGATTGAAGAAAATGGGGGCGGGAAAATCACTATCTCATCTGGTGATTATGATGTCAGCAATGTGCTTTATATACCATCAAATACAACGATTGAGTTCCAAGATAACGTTTTGATGAAAAAGACTAGTCAAAATTCTGGACTATTTGTTTTAGCAAATTATACGGATATCAAAAACAAAATATTATACCATGGATATGAAGGTGTTCATGATGTTACAATTACAGCCCCAGAAAATAGCAACGTTATTATCGATAATCAAAGCAAACCAGGTGTTGTGCTGGAAATGGGACACACAAAAAATGTGGCTATTTCTAACATTACTTTTAAAAATATGTACGTCAAGCATCACTTTATTGAACTTGATGCTTCTGAAAATACATTGATCGAAGGCTGCGGATTTATTAATGATGTATGGGAATCCCATTATCAAGCTGACCGAAAAGAGGCAATCAATTTGGATGTTCCTGATCCAAATACTGGCGGATTTTCTGGAGCATATAGTTCGCAAGACAATACGAAGAATAACGACATTACAATCAGAAACAATCATTTTAAAAATTTAAGTATCGCAATTGGAACACATATGTATACACCGCAAAGTCCTCACACGAATGTCAAGATTTTATCTAATCTGATCGAAAACTGTACGCATAATGCGATCAAGATCATGAATTGGGAGTCTCCGGTTATTGAAGAAAATAAAATCAAAAATATCGGCGAGCAACACCCAGATATAAATTCTGAAAGTATCGCGTTTAAAATCAATGGTGTAAAAAATCCCGTAATCACAAATAACGAAGTTTCCAATGCTGATTATATTGCAAAAATCGATATGCTTGTTTATGGAAACAGTGTATCAGAGATATTACAAAGTTATGCACCTGTATATAACGAAATCAGTGCAGACAATAAAGCAAAACTACAGGCAAATAAAACAGAAAATGTTAAATATAACAAAATCTATTACCGCAATAATAACTCTGATCCATATGAACAATGGGATATTGCCGTGAAGAAATGAGGAAAAGAAATGAAAAAAGTAAGAAAAGCTGTCATACCAGCAGCTGGGTTAGGAACACGTTTTTTACCAGCTACGAAAGCTATTGCGAAAGAGATGCTGCCAATCGTCGATAAACCAACGATCCAGTTTATTGTTGAAGAAGCTATTGCTTCAGGTATTGAAGATATTTTGGTTGTTACAGGAAAAGGGAAACGTCCGATTGAAGATCATTTTGACTCGAATGCTGAATTAGAACATAATCTTATTCAAAAGCAGAAAGATGAGTTGCTTAAATTAGTAGAAGAAACAACCGATATCAATCTTCATTTTATCCGTCAAAGCAGACCGCTTGGACTAGGGCATGCTGTATTACAAGCAAAAGCATTTATCGGAAATGAACCGTTTATCGTTATGCTTGGAGACGACATTATGGAAGATCAATTGCCATTGACAAAACAGCTGATAGATAATTATCAGAAAACAGCTGCTTCGACGATTGCAGTGATGGAAATCTTACCAGAAGATACCCAAAAATACGGAATTATCGATCCAGAAAGTGAAGTTGAAGCAGATCTCTTCAATGTCAACGGATTTATTGAAAAGCCATCGCCAACAGATGCACCTAGTAATTTAGCCATTATTGGACGTTATTTGCTGACACCGGAGATTTTTTCAATTTTAGAAAAGCAAGAACCAGGTGCCGGCGGCGAAATCCAGCTGACAGATGCAATCAATACATTAAACAGTACGCAGCGTGTATTTGCACATCGATTTAAAGGGAAACGTTATGATGTGGGCGATAAATTAGGGATGCTGCAAGCGAATGTGGAGTATGGTCTAAAACATCCAGAATTTTCTGAAGCATTCAAAGCATATCTGCGTACACTTTCCACACGCTTATAAACTACTCAAAAGCCGTGAGAATTTCTATTTTCTCGCGGTTTTCTGTGTGCATAAGAAGAAGCAATGTATTAGGCGAGAGAAATCAAATAAGGCTATGATGAAAAGAGAGCTGGCTAGCAGGATTTATGTAACAGCAGTTCGATTTTTTCGAAGATTTTATGCAGACACTAGGCTTGATTGGACTAAAAAATGGAGGAGATTTTATGACAACACGGATATTTATTTTGGAAGACAGCTTGATTTTTGAAAAGACGATTTGTGAGATTTTAGAAGAGACAAAACCGTTGTGGAAACCGATGGAATATGAGATCATCCATGATTTCAATCCAGCACAATTTATGGAGTTTGTACGCGCAAACGAAATTCGATCAAATGATCTCTTTTTTTTGGATATCGATTTAAATTATCATTACAATGGGCTTGATATAGGGGAAAAGATTCGGGAAAAAAGTGAAGACTGTAAAATCGTTTATCTGACCTCTCATTCAGATAAAGCAATCACAGCAATCAATCAGCATGTTTATCCAAACGCATTTATTGTAAAACAAATGACATACGAGCAAAATAGGAAAGAAATCCAATCCTTTTTATTACGTTTAAAAAAAGAATGGGCAATCCCTGTCAGCAGTTCTCCCAAAAAAGACAGTTGGGCAGTTGTCCGTTACGGCAATAGCGATCACTATATTTCCTATGAAGATATTCTTTATTTAGAAAGTGCACCCGGGTATAAAAATAAAGTTGTATTGGTTCTAAAAGATGAAGAGCTGCTAGTGAATGGTACAATCAAAAAATACAAAGAAACGTTATGTTCTGAACGTCTTTGCAAAGATTTAAAAGCGTATCTCATAAATATAGATAATATTTTGTCAATCAATCGTGCGGAAGAAATCGTAACATTTAAAAATAAAGGACAGCTGACACTTGGAAAACGAAGCATCGATAAATTAAAAAAATTTGTTCAAGATAGGAATAATAAAAAATGACACTATTGCCAGAAGTGATTATTATTGATGTCTATTTGATTACTGTTTCAATATTGCTTTTTCATTTGAAGTTGTTCTCACGGAAGGAGTTCTTGATTTCTTTAGGCTATTTAAGTCTCTTTTCAATCATTACTCAAGAGATGAACAGCTGGACAGAAATGTTGTTTCTTTTGCTTCCGTTTTTTGTTTATAAAATGTATGTACTGATACAAAAGCTGCATACTTGGTTGTTGCCAGCGTTGCTTTTGGTCTTTCAAATAACGACGATTATGATTTTTTGGAGTGTCGCTTTTGATGGTCTGCGATGGCTGAGGTTCCATACACTGTCTTCAAGAACACTCGGTCTGGAAGAAGCAATTTGGCTCGCTTTTTTCGAAGCAGCTGTCACATTGATTTGTTATTATGGGTTAAGAAAATGGGAACAAAAAAAGGGATGGATTCGTAATTTATTAGGAATAAAGAAGAAGTTTCGCCTGCTGTCGCTGCTGTGTCTTAGCATTTTGCTGCTGTTTCTTTTTTTTCACGCAGAAGCAGTCAGATTATCAAATTATCTTCTTTATTTTTTTACGAATATCAATTTGATTTTACTGATGCTGGGATTGATCATTGGTATTTCCATCTACAATCGCAGTATCCAAAGTGAACAAGAATTAGCACATTTGATGACAAGTTTCAAAGAAGAACAGAAAAAGAATGAGTGGAGTTCTGCTTTTCGTCATGATTATCGCTCTTGGCTGATTGGGTTGTCGGAATATATTCGAAAAGAGGATCTTCCTGCGGCCAAACAAATGCTGGAACAAATCATTGATTATTCAGAACCGCTATATGATGAGAACATGTATCTGCTCGTTACTCAACTTAGCAGTGTACCGCTGCAAGGTCTGCTTTTTGACTTTTATCAGCGTTGTAAAGAAAAAGGGGTCATTTTTGAATTGAAAACAATCAATGATTGGTTTTTTCATGAAATCAACTTGATTGATTTCTTAAGAATGCTCTCCATCATTTTGAATAACGCATTGGAAGAAGTCCAAACGCTTCCTCCAGAAAAAACACCCTATATTATAACCTGTAAATTTATGAGAAAAGAAACAGGTTATACCGTTTTAGTAGAAAATCCAGCGAAAATGAAAAAAAGTATCGCCGCAATTAAAGAAAAAGGATTTTCAACGAAAAGAAAACATAGCGGACTTGGTTTATCTTCGCTTTACAGTACAGCAAACAGCTACAGGAATATCGATGTGGTAATCAAAAGTACAGCAGAAAAATTCAGTGTACAGCTGGATATTTTTGAATAAATTGCTAAATCAGGGCAGCTTTAAGCTGTCCTGGTTTTTTACTATTTACAGTATTTCCTGCTAGGATTTTGATAGAAAACTTTTCATGAAAACATCCGTGAAAAATACTTGCAAAACACATAAATGATGTTATAATGACAAGGTGTCATGTGACGAGGTGTCATTTTTTTTAAGAAAGGAGTGCTGAAATGCCCACTCAGACATTTTTTCATTTACCAGAAGAAAAGCAGCGGCGTTTGCTTAAAGCGGCTCAAACAGAATTTTCTAGGGTACCATTAAAAGAAGCATCGATCGCGAACATCGTCAAGTTAGCGGATATCCCGCGCGGCAGTTTTTATCAATATTTTGAAGATAAAGAAGATCTTTATTTCTATTATTTTGAAACACTGAGGCAAGATAGTTCCCGCGATATGCTGAAAATCATGAGAGAGGCTGACGGTGATCTATTTGTTGGCTTTGAGGTTTATTTTTCAAAGATGATACGGGAGATACTTGAAGGAGAAAATTCAGCGTTTTACCGTAATCTTTTTATGAATATGGATTATCGTTCTTCAAAAAAAGTTTCACCTGAACTTTCAAGAAAAGAAAAACACGAGCAATCGCCGCATCACGATCATAAAAAACACGCCAAAGATTTGATCGAAGTCATCAACAAGGAATGCTTGGATGTGAAAGATGATCACGAATTGGATTTACTGATCCAAGTATTAATGAATATCGTTTTCTCTACAATTGCCCACGCATATAAATCTCATGCGGCATCGAACGACTATTCTATTGATCAAGCAGTCAAAGAATTCCAGTTGAAACTCTCTTGGTTAAAAAAAGGCGCATATAAATAAAACAGAAAGAAGGAAAAAGGATGCTGAAAATCGTTAAAAGAATTTCCTTGGTCTCAGCTTTTGCAGCTGTTGCATTCATGGTTGTTCAAGTTTTAGCAGACCTGTATTTGCCTACTCTAACATCGAATATCATCGATAAAGGTGTGGCAAAAGGAGATATCGACTATATCTGGCACACAGGTTTTATCATGATCGGATTTTCTCTGATCAGTATCGCAGCTGCGATTGGAAATACATTTTTCGCCACGCGCGAATCCCAAAAATTAGGGAAACAATTACGGACAGATGTCTATAAAAAAGCAGAAAGTTTGTCCAAAGACAGCTTTGATAAATATGGAACAGCGTCATTGATCACTCGTACAACTAATGACGTCACTCAAATCCAGTTAGTGATGCAAATGTTCTTACGTATGATGATCAACGCACCGATCACATTGATTGGAGCCAGCTTCCTTGCTTATCAAAAAGACCATGAATTGACACGGATCTTTTTGATCGTTGTACCAATCATGCTTGTTTTAGTCGGCGGGATCATGTATTTTGCCGTACCGCTATTCAAAAGTATGCAGAAAAAAACAGACCGTTTGAACCTTGTTTTCCGTGAAGGATTGACAGGGGTACGTGTAATCCGTGCCTTCAATAAAGCAGGTTTTGAAGAAAAACGTTTTGATATGGCGAATAAAGATTACACAAACACAGCAATCAAAGTAAACTCTATCGTTGCATTGATGATGCCTTTGATGACATTGATCATGAGCGGGACAAACGTAGCGATCACTTGGTTTGGTGGACATTACATCGCAGATATGACCTTAGAAGTCGGAAATCTGATTGCTTTCATGACATATGCTATGCAAATCCTGATCAGTTTCATGATGTTATCAATGATCTTTATTATGGTTCCTCGTGCGCAAGCTTCAGCAGAACGTATCAATGAGGTATTGGCAGAAAAAGTGGAAATCAAAGATCCAGAAAATCCGCTTCCGTTAAAACGTGCAAATAAAAATGCAACATTGACATTCGAAAATGTAAACTACCGTTACCATGGTGCTGAAAAACTTGCCTTAGAAAATATCGATTTTTCTGCAAAATCTGGCGACATCGTAGCAATCATCGGCGGAACAGGTTCAGGTAAAACAACACTGGTCAATTTGGTCCCTCGTTTATACGATATCGAAAGCGGCGCAATCAAATTGAACGGTACAAGAATCGATGAAGTCACACAACACGATCTACGTGAGTTGATTGGTTTTGTTCCGCAAAAAGCTGTGTTATTCTCTGGTACGATCCGTGAAAACATGAAATACGGTTCGCCAGATGCTTCAGATGAAGAAATCTGGAAAGCTTTAGAAATCGCACAGGCAAAAGAGTTTGTTTCTAAAATGGATGATGGATTGGACAGCCATGTAGAACAAGGCGGAAGCAACTTCTCTGGCGGACAACGACAACGTTTAGCGATTGCCCGTGCTTTAGTGAAACCTGCCGATGTATATGTGTTTGATGATTCATTCTCTGCATTGGATTTCAAAACAGATGCCAAACTTCGCGCAGCATTGAAAAAAGATATGCAAGACAGCATTACTGTTTTAGTCGCACAACGGGTAAGTACGGTAATGGATGCAGATACGATCCTTGTATTAGATGAAGGAAAATTAGTGGGTAAAGGAACCCATGATGAATTATTAGCCGAAAATGAAACGTATCAAGAAATCGTTCATTCACAACTGAGAGAGGAGGACTTAGCATGAGTGAAGCAAAAAAAGCACCGGCAAAAGGCATGGGACATGGACCTATGGGCGGCGGCCCTGGACGAAACATCGGAGCAAAAGGCGAGAAGCCGAAAAATTTCTGGAAAACTGTTCGTCGATTATTTGGCTACATGTCAACACGGATGGTAGCGATCGTCTCTGTTTTTGTTTTAGCAATCGCAGCTGTCGTCTTCCAAATCCAAACACCAAAAGTTTTAGGGAAAGCAACAACAGAGATTTTCAAAGGCGTAATGACTGGCGCAGCTCAAATGCAGCAAGGTCAGCAGATCACTAGCTTCCCGATTGATTTTGATAAGATTGCACAAATCATTTTTACAGTAATCGCTATGTATTTGATTTCTGCAGTATTCAACTTTTTACAACAATTTATCATGACACGTGTTTCTCAACGTACTGTTTATGAATTGCGTCATGATTTAGAAAAGAAAATGAACCGTGTACCAATTTCTTACTATGATACACATACCAACGGCGACATCATGTCACGTGCAATCAATGATATGGATAATATCGCCAGCACATTGCAACAAAACTTAACACAATTTGTGACAAGTACAGTCACACTTGTTGGGGTCATCGTCATGATGCTGACCATCAGCTGGCAATTGACATTAGTGGCTTTAATCATGATTCCGTTAAGTTTGATCGTTGTGATGATCGTTGCACCAAAATCTCAAGTCTTTTTCGCAGACCAACAAAAAAGTTTGGGGTTATTAAACAACCAAGTTGAAGAAACCTATGCTGGTCATACGGTTGTCAAGACATTCAACCATGAAAAAAGCGATCAAGAGATTTTTGAAGAAGAAAACCAAAATCTTTACGCAGCTGGCTGGAAAGCCCAATTTATCTCAGCAATCATCATGCCTTTGATGAACTTTGTTAAAAACTTGGGTTATGTCTTTATCGCTGTTTTAGGCGGGATCAAAGTAGCAAATGGGAATATTTCTCTTGGGGATGTTCAAGCATTCTTGCAATATACGAATCAATTCTCACAACCGATTACCCAAATCGCTAGTTTGATGAATACGATCCAATCAACCGTTGCTTCAGCAGAACGTGTTTTTGAAGTGTTAGATGAAGAAGAAATGAAGGAAGATACTTCAGGACTGCCTGTAGAAGAAAATTCTCCATACAAAGTCCGCTTTGAAAATGTTCAGTTTGGTTATACAGAAGAAAAACTGTTGATGACTGATTTCAGTTTAGATGTCAAACCAGGCGAGATGGTCGCTATTGTTGGACCAACTGGAGCCGGAAAAACGACATTGATCAACTTGTTAGAACGTTTCTATGACGTTTCAGGCGGAAGTATCCGTTATGATGGACAAGACACTCGTGATATCTCACGTGAAGCATTGCGCCAACATTTCTCAATGGTACTGCAAGATACTTGGTTGTTTACAGGAAGTATTTATGACAATATCAAGTACGGAAATGAAGAAGCAAGCAATGAAGATATCATTGCAGCTGCAAAAGCCGCTCACGTGGATGATTTTGTAAGAAAACTGCCTGAAGGATACGACACGGTATTAAATGAAGATGCAAGCAATATTTCTCAAGGACAACGCCAATTGATCACGATTGCTCGTGCATTCTTAGCTAATCCAGATGTATTGATTCTTGACGAAGCAACATCAAGTGTCGATACACGGACAGAAATATTGATCCAAAGAGCGATGAATCGTCTGCTTGAAAACAGAACAAGTTTCGTTGTTGCTCACCGTTTGTCTACGATTCGCGACGCCGATAATATTATCGTAATGAATCAAGGATCAATCGTCGAAACAGGCACCCATGATGAACTGATGGAACAAAATGGATTCTATGCTGATTTGTACAACAGTCAGTTCTCAGAAGATGCCGCGTAAACAATAATTGACCTTTAAATGACATTAATTGTCAAAAACTTTCGTTATTTAAAGATAAAAATGAAAATTCTTAAATAAAAAGAAGTTATTGCTTGAAAGAAGTGCTTTCCATCGTTAAAATGTATTTTGACATAGAGGGGAGAGCAAGAGATGAACGATTTCAAACTAGGGACGGATACTTATTTAAAAAGTATAGCAATCCGTGTAAAAGACAGAGATAAGATGATTGATTTTTACAAGAACATCGTTGGCTTCGACTTGAAAAGGGAAGAAAATGAACTAGCTATTTTTGGTACTGAGGAACCAAGTAGTGAGATGCTGCTGTTGGAAGAAAGTCCACGCGCAAATGACCACACTGGGGAAATCAAGAAATTAAATCGTTTTTCGCTGATCATCTCGACTGAAGGAGAGATGGCGGATATCTTATTCCGTATTCGAAAAGCACAATATCCAATCAAAGATGCTTTAGAAGAACAAGGAAGAATCGGGATTCTTTTGACTGATCCAGAAGGCAATGAATTAGAAGTCTATTATGGTGAAAAACAAGAAAATCCAGGAGAACCAAAAGCGTTGGATCAAGAAACATTACTTGAAAAATCGACCCAGCAATTCAAAAAATTGACCAAAGATGCATCTTTCGAAAAGATCCATCTGCATGTTGATGATCTTGAAAAGGAACATGCTTTCCTAAGTGATATTTTAGGGCTGGAGATCCAAGATGAAAAAAATGGACTTCATGTATTAAATGAAGGAGATTTTCATGTAGGTTTGAAAGAAGCGCATGGCGGGACGATTGGATTACCAACAGATGAAGTTCTCGGGTTGGATTTTTTGAAATTTGTTATCAGCCAAGAAAACATGGATGATTTGATCAAGCATTTGGAAAGCGCGAAGAAAGATTTCTTTGTCGATAAGAAGAAAACAGTGTTGACTGTTTATGATGAAATCGGCATCGAATGGTGGTTCGTCAGCAATCCAAAAAAATAGCTCATAACCTGTTGATTTAAATGCAAGCCTGAAACATTATCTATTTTGGTTGATGTTTCAGGCTTTTTATTATCTTTTTTAGACAAAGGCGGGAAAACGATGTATTCGGAAACGAAAAAAATGATTTTAGATAAAATGAACGAGGGAATCTATCCTGGGGTAGCAGCAGTTTTTGTCAAAGAGAACACTGTCGAAAAGCTAGTTGCTGGCAAGGCACAGGTCGTCCCGGAGCAGCAGCCGATGACAGAAGATCTTCTTTTTGATGCGGCTTCATTGACCAAAGTCGTAGCAACAACGACCTTGGTTTTGCGTTTGTGGGAAGATGGGAAAATCGATTTAGACGCTCCGTTGCATGATTATTTACCTAAGTTTGAGAATCAGACGATCACACTGCGTCATTTATTGACACACACATCAGATATCAAAACATGGATCCCAAACCGCGACCAATTGAACCAGCAAGAACTGATCAGCGCCTACTTGAAACTGCGGCCAGGAGAAGAATTAGGACAGACAGTCAAATATACAGATGCTGGGACTATTTTATTAGGCTTGATGCTGGAAGAAATCTATCAAGAAGACGCAGTGACTCTTTTCGAAGAGCAGGTGCTGATGCCTTTAGGAATGATGAACAGCTTGTTTTTGCCGCAGCCTTCAATTAAGATCGTTCCTACTGAACAACTCGAGTCGGGAGAAGTTTTACGAGGGATCACGCATGATCCAAAAGCCAGAGTACTTGCAGAACATGCAGGAAATGCGGGATTATTTATTGATTTAGAAGACAGCTTGAAGTTTGTCGATATGTATTTGAATAAAGGAAAAATCGAATCAGGCACTTATTTTGACACAAAAACGATCGAAGCATTATTGGCGGATCATACACCAAATAAAAAAGGCAAACGTTCGTTAGGCTGGGACTTGAAATTCGATAAAAAAGACCAGCATCCAATCCTTTATCATACCGGTTATACAGGTACGTTTTATCTGATCGATGTACGAGAACAAGAAGCCTTTGTTTTTCTTTCAAATCGGGTCCATCCAATAGATAAAAGAGAAGAATACATTAAAAATCGCGATGAAATCATTGAGACTTATTTGAAAGAGAAAGCGTTATAAAAAAAATAGTGGTATAATGTCAGTGAATGTTTGAGAGGAGTATGAAAGATGCAAGAACCTATGTTTTTAAAACCAGTTTTCCAAGAAAAAATTTGGGGAGGAAATCGTCTGCGTACTGTATTCGGTTTTGATATCCCTAATGATAAAATCGGTGAAGACTGGGCAATCAGTGCACATCCACACGGTGTTAGTGTCGTTGAGAATGGCGAATTCAAAGGACAAAAATTAGATGATCTATGGGCAGAACATAAAGAGCTTTTCGGCAATCCTGATGAGCCTGTTTTTCCATTGCTGATCAAAATCTTGGATGCAGAAGATGAGCTTTCTGTTCAAGTCCATCCAGATGATGCTTACGGGATGAAACACGAAGGAGAATTAGGTAAAACAGAATGCTGGTATATTATTGATGCAGAGCCAGGCGCAGAAATCATTTACGGGCACCATGCAAAAACACGTGAAGAGCTTGCTGAAATGATCAAAGATGCACGCTGGGATGATTTATTGAAAAGAGTACCTGTTAAAAAAGGCGACTTCTTCTATGTACCAAGCGGAACGATCCATGCAATCGGTAAAGGGATCATGATTTTAGAAACACAACAAAGTTCAGACACAACCTATCGTGTCTACGATTATGACCGCAAAGATGCAGAAGGAAACACGCGTGAATTGCATATTCAGCAATCCATCGATGTAACAACAGTGCCGGCGAAAACACCAGATTTGCATGTGAAAGAAATGCGTAAAGGCAATTCTTCTGTTGTGACCTATTTGGAGACAGAATTCTTCAATGTTTACGAATGGGATGTGAAAGGAAAACTTGACTTCAAGAAACATGCACCTTACACATTGATGACAGTGATCAACGGAGCGGGCGAATTAGTAGCAGATGGCAAAACCTATCCATTGGAAAAGGGCGCAAGCTGCATTCTGCCAAATGACATCCAAGAATGGACGATCCAAGGCGAACTTTCGATCATTGCTTCAGAACCAGGCCAAAAATAAGAATAAAAACAAAAAACACCGAGCTTCCGCATTGTGAAGCTTGGTGTTTTTTTGTTGGGAGGATAAGAAAGGACTGAATGGTCAAAGCAGAGCGTTGAGTTTACGACCTCTAAACGGTGTTCACAATATTGCTTCTTCGGAATTAAGTTCAAAAAAGTGAAAAACATGAGAAGCTGTTTTTACTTTTTTGTCCTTAATTCTTGAAGCAGAACATGTTGCTCACGACCTCTATCCACGGTGTTCACAAAGCTGTCCTTCGGTATTAAGCTTTTATCAGAAAAAATGTGAAGAGCCATTTTCTCTGATAAAAGAGTCTTAATACTCAGGCCAAAACACTTTGTTCACAACCTCTATATTTGCTTGTATTTTCTCTTGATGGTACTTTAGATACAAGGGGGTTGAGTCCATTTATGAAAAAAAGGATTGTTTTACCATTTATAGCTATAAGTTTTCTTTTGGCTGGCTGCGGCAAACAAAGTGCGAGCGATAAGAGCAGTACTGCTTTTTCTGAAACAAATACTTCTTCAAAAGCAGTTGTGTCAAAAGAGACCTCCGAAAGACAAACATCGGATACATTGAAAGAGCCAGAAAAAATAGAGGCGTCTAAGGATGATGATGATCAATTATCTAGTTTTGAAGAGTCGCAGAAATTAAAGGAAGTTTTAGATGGAGCGGATGATCTGAATGTCAAAACGCTGTCTGAAAACCAAAATAAAAGAGTTCTTCTTCTTTTTGATGAAGAACAAACCAAAAAATATAAAAGCATCTTTATCAAAAATACGCAGCGCCTGAAAGTGATTGACGAAATCTCAGGTGATTTGTTATTCGACAGTAAGGTTTAAATTGGATAACAGCTCTGTGATAGTTTGAAACTGAATATTGATCATAAAAAAGAGAGCCTTTGATTAAAGGCTCTCTTTTTTATGTTGTTTTAAGCAGGAGTTCCAAATTCTTCTGGAAGTTCAACGTTGCCGTAACGATTTTCTAAAGCGGTACGGATCAAACGATAAGCTAATTTTTCATTGCGGGCAAGAAGAGGGCCGTGGAAGTAAGAGCCATAGACATTTTTATAAATCACGCCTTCTGATTGGTCTTCTCCGTTATTTCCTTCGCCTTGAACCACTTTTCCTAAAGGTCGTTCGCCTTCGCCTAAGAATGTCCGGCCGTTATGGTTTTCAAAACCATAGTAAGTTTCGCCGAATTCTTCGTTGTGAATCACGATATCCCCGATAAATCGGTTATTTTCTTGACTCAGTGTGTAATGATCCAGCGCGCTGATTCCTTGGATTTTTTCGCCATTAGCGCCCATGTAATAGTGGCCCAGCAATTGGAAGCCGCCGCAGATAGCCAGCATTACGCCGTCATTTTCAATATATTGTGTCAGTGCTTCTTTTTTGTTTTGGATGTCTTTTGAAACAATCACTTGTTCAAAATCCTGGCCGCCGCCGAAAAATACTAAATCATATTTCTCAGGGTCAAAAGGTTCATGAATGCTGACGATTTCGGAATGAAACTCGATGCCTGATTTTTCTGCGACATATTTCAGCATTAAAAGGTTGCCGTTATCGCCATAAGTATTCAATAGATTTCCATAAAGATGCGCTACATTCAGCTGATAATTAGCCACGGTCCATTCCTCCTTTGATGTATCCTTGGTTTGCTAATTCTTTTCTTAATTGCAGAACAGCAGTATAGGTAGCAAGGATATAAACATGCTCCGTTGGCAGTTTTTTGATATCTTCAATGACTTCTGTCAATTCTTTGGTTTCTTTCAGTTTTTCTTCAGGGATACCAGCAACCTTCAACCGGGTTGCCATATCTGCGTGACGTTCACCGCCAGCAATAACTGCTGGGATATTCATTTCAGCAAATGCTTCGTGATTACCATCCCAGATCCAACTGATATCGATACCATCTGCATAATTGGCGTTCAATAAGCAAACAAGAGAGAACGGATAAGGTGCTAAACCAATCATATCGATAACTTGATTCAAACCAACTGGATTTTTTACCAAGACTAACGTACATTTTTTGCCATCAATCTCAATCACTTCTTGACGACCAAAGACTTTTTCATCATATCCTAGACCTTTGCGGATCTTTTCAGCAGGAACGTTGTAGTGTTCAGCAACAGCTGCAGCAGCTAATGCATTATAGACATTGTACATTCCGCCGACTTCGATCCCATATTCATTGCCGTCAATAACAAAATCAGCTGAAACATTATCCATGTGTGTGATTTCTGTTAAACGGTAATCTAATTCTGGGCGATGGAAGCCGCAATTTGGACAATAGTATTTGCCAAGATTTGCATACGTGATCATTTTATAATGCAAGATATGGTGACAGTTTGGACATAACACACCATCTGTATTGTAATGTGCCATTTGTTCTTCGTCTTCTTGATGATCAAACCCATAATATTTGCGGGGATTCACTGTTTCAACAGAATTGAAAATAGGAGAATCGCCATTACTGATGATCAGTGCATCTGGAGATTTTGCTGCTCCTTCTACAATCATTCGATAGGTCGTATAGATTTCACCATAACGATCCATTTGGTCACGGAAAATATTAGTAAACAAAAATAACTCCGGTTTGATATATTCTGTTACTTTGCTCAAACTTGCTTCATCGATTTCAAGTACCGCAAATTTTTTCTTTCCTTTTGCCGGTTTTGCTTGTAAGAAAGTTGAAACGATTCCTTGCACCATATTTGCACCAGTTGGATTCGTCAAAACCTCATCAAATTGCTGACGCAAGATATTGACAGTTAAAGCGGTCGTCAATGTTTTTCCATTGGTTCCCGTCACGACAACGACTTGGTAGTCTTTTGCCAAACTGTCTAAAATATGCGGATCGATTCTTAAAGCGAGTTTTCCGGGCAGACTTGATCCGCCTTTAAAAAAAGTTTTTAATGCCCATTGTGATGTTTTACCCACTGCAATCGCGAATTGACTGCGTATTCCCATTATGTAACCTCCAAAAACGTCAAAAATGACGTACAAATTCTCAAGTAAATTCAACTTATCATACCACATGTTGAAAAAAAGGTTAAATCGGTTTTCCTTTTTTAAAGAAATAGTAAAAAAAGAGCATTAAAAAAAGATAAAAAAGAGCTTTTAGAACAAGGAAACTTGTCCTAAAAACTCTAAATCGAGGAAATTGGTATTTTACCCGATAATGATTTTTTCTGTTGGATATTCATAACCTAAATCTCGTGTTTCTTTTGGTACAAATAACATCAAAGTATACAACATGCCGATTCGGCCGATAAACATCAAAGCAGCAATCGTGATTTTTCCTACTATTGATAAATCCGCTGTGATTCCTAGTGACAAACCTGTCGTTCCAAATGCGGAGGTGACTTCCACGATGATCGAAATCAGTGATTGATTTTCTGTCGCTGTTAAAAAGACGATACAGAAGAAGCACATTCCTAACGAAAGCATGAAGACGACTACAGATTTTCTGACATCATCCTGATCGATTCGACGGCCGAAAACGTTGATATTATCTTCACTTTTTAGAAAAGAATACAGATAAAGCCCAATAATCGCAACAGTGGTGGTTCGGATACCGCCGCCAACGGAACTAGGACTGCAGCCAATAAACATCAGCAAAGAAAAAACAATCAAAGTAGTGATTTGAAATTCGTTTAAATCGTGGATTTGCAAGCCAGCATTTCTTGTCGTGATCGAATAAAACATAGAATCGATCCATTGGACAAGTGGCGTCGATGATTGGAAAAGATGATCTTTTTCAAGAAAGTAGATCAAGAGCGTTCCAACTACAAATAACACAACGAATGCCAAAACCGCTAATTTTGTGAACAAAGAAAAGCGGAAAGGCAGCTTTTGTTTTTTTCGTTTATATAATAGCCATTCCCGAAATTCCATCAAGACTGGAAACCCTATCCCGCCGATAAAAATCAAAAACATGATCGATAAAAGAAAAATATGGTCATGGGCAAAAGGCTGGATCGACTCGCCTGTTACATCAAAACCGGAGTTGGTAACGGCAGAAATAGCCTGATAAAAACCATAAAAAAGCGAATCTCGCCAATTATCAAAATAGCCGCGATAATAAAAATAAATAGAAAAGAAGCTGCCGAAAATCACTTGGAACCAAATCAAAATCGCAAAAGTCGTACGAATCAGCCGGACGATACCTGATAAGCGCGGCTGGTTCATATCAGCCATAATCAATTGGCGCTGTCGCAAAGTAATCCGTCTTTTTGAAAGAATGATAAATGCTGTAGAAATCATCATGATCCCTAACCCGCCGACCTGAAACAAAACCTCCAGCAAAACGACACCATGGTCATTGAAAATCGAGTTGATATCAAAAGTCGTCAATCCCGTCACGCTAATGGTACTGATTGCCATAAAAAGCATATCGATAAACGGTGCATGACTTCCTGGGACTCTGAAAAATGGAATATAAAAAAGACCTAACGCAACAAGCGTCATGAATATATAATAAAAAACAATGATTTGGATAGAAGAAAAATGATTAGTGACGAACCGCCGAAAACGCCGCTTTGCTCGCCTGAAAAAAAATTGAAATTCCACGAAATGCTCCTCCTGTAAGACATTCTTTCTAATAGTATAACAGTTGCAGTTCCCAAACCCCAATTTTAGCGATCTATTACTTTTTTATTTTGGAAAAAGTGGTTTAGAAAAGTGCTTTTTTGGCGTATACGCGAAAAATAGAATTTCCGCTATCCTTTTTCCTCTTAACAAAAAGAAAAAAAGATGTTAGTATTCAGCATGTAATATAGGAAAAAGAAAATGCTAAGAAAACTTCACAAAAATGTAAGAAAAAAATAAACAAACTATGTTAAAAATATAAGATACTAAGTGAAACAAAAAATGAGGATAAGGAAGAGATAGCATGCGAAAAGTAGCACCAATTTTAAAACCGATAGCTGTACTGACGATTTCGACAATTGTTGCTACTGCAACTGGTGTAGTGAATAGTTCTAGTTATCGAAATCCAAATGCTGGGAAAGCAACGACTGAACAAACAACAAGCGAACAGCCAGCCAGCTCTATTACGGAAACGACCGAACAGACAACAAGTGAGATCCCGGTAACATCAAACACGTATGATCCGACAACAGATACCGGTACATCAGACACATATACAGTAAATACAGAAACACAACAGGAAACGACAGAGGAAGCCGATACAAGTACGGCAGCGACTATTGCAGGAAATGATGCAGCTGACACAACAAGCGATACACAGCAAGATTCGCCAACATCTAGTACGCAAGAACCTTCCTCACAAGCGGATCAAGGCGCGGCAGATGCACAAACGAATAATCAGCAATATAACCAACAGTATGAGCAGCAGGCAGGTGATACAGAATGACCTTTTTATTAGATTTGATCAATGGTGTGCATAAATTTTTAGGCTATTTAGATATCAGTCCTAAATATTTGAACAGAGGATACACGGTTTTAAGTGTCATTCCGACCTTGTATATTTTAAGGATCATTTTTGGCTTATGGCAAAACCACAATTATCTGCAATTTTTCTTGTACGGATTGGTATTTCTAGTTCTGCTTTACTTTACTGCATTGAATATTTTTTATTATTTTCTTGATAAGAATTCAAAAGCAGATGTCACACAATTGTTTGTTAAATATCTTCCAGATGAAGCATTCAACATCCAAACAGAAGCAGACCGCAATTCAGGTGCAAGTCTTGATAAAGTAACAACGAAAGAAATCGATGTCGATTATTATGAAGATTACCAATTAAAATTAGCAGATAATATGCGTTATCTGATTGAAGAAGGACAAATCAAGGTCAATAATCTAGGTCGGATGGATGGATTTTTGGTTGATCGGAATACGTTATATCCGTATTATTACGTGAAAAAAGTCTCTGATACAGATTACCGTTTGAAGATTGGACGCAGTTATTCTGATTTAGAAGAAGTCGGCGCGATTACTTTGAAAGAAAATGAAGGACCGCTTGAACCTGTAGGATTGTTCATCATGGGTGGGGATTTCGTCAAAGATGGACTTCGGTACCACGAACCTTATCGTTTGAAATTTGTAGCAAAAAGAGAAACCAGCACTGCGGCAGAAGCAGAAATCTACAGCAGAAGCCAAAGAAGAAAAAGAGCATAAATGCTTCTTTTAAGAGAATGATGCGCTATACTATTAGAAAAAGTGAAGCGGAAATTCTAGAGTTTTGGATTTCATGTTTTTTGAAATCCAAGGCTCTAGTTTTTTATAGCAGAAATTTTTTCTTAGATTTCCTCGTCCACGGAAATTTAAATTCCTTTTCTTTATGAGCTAAAACCTGTAAAATTAAGGATAAGCATACATTTCAAATCTGTAAATAATAATAGTTTAAAAATTGGAGGCTACGAAGTGAAAGATTTTTTGAAAAATTGGGGAATCCTTATCCTTGTCTTAGCAGCAATTTTGCTAGCACGGGTCTACGTCTTTACACCAGTAACTGTAAATGGTCATTCTATGGACCCAACGTTGAATGATGGACAACGATTGATTTCTTCCAAAATCTCGAAGTACGAACGGTTTGATATCATCACAACCAAAGAACCAGAAGACGAGTCAAGAATGATCGTCAAAAGAATCATTGGTATGCCTGGCGATACCGTTAAAATGGAAAACGATCAGCTGATCATCAATGGAAAAAAATATGACGAATCTTATTTAGATGAGTTCAAAAAGAAATTTGCAGATGATAAACTGCAGAGTGAATATTCGTACAACACAGCATTCCAAACGCAGGCGGAAAATTCAACAGAGTTTACGAGTGATTTTGAATATACTGTTCCAGAGGGAAAATATCTTGTTTTAGGAGATAACCGTCTGATTTCAAAAGACAGCCGAATTTTCGGTCTTGTGGACGAAGATCTGATCCAAGGAAAAGTTGTTTTCCGCTATTGGCCGTTGAATGAAATCTCTACAATATAAAAAATAAAAAAACTGGCACCAAAAATCAGAGAACGCTGATTTTTGGTACCAGTTTTTTTAATGAGCTGAATCGCTGAATTTAGTCATCAATACATTGAAATAAAAATGATCATCCTTTGAAAGCTGGTCAGGCGAAACTTTTTCATACCAAGCTTTTGTTTTTTGCCAATTTTCTTCTGCTAAGTCAGTTTGGTCAAGCAGATTGTACATATCGGCCAAAAGCAGGAAAGAGCGAAAGACGGTCAAAGGTTCTTCTTTTGTCAAATCGCTTTTTTCGATTCCTTTTTCCATCATTTTTATAGCTTCAATCGGACTTTCGTGGGAATAGGCAAGCGTATTGCTTTCGCGGTAAAGTTTTTCTAAACGGCTTTTTGATTGGTCTTCTTTTTTAGGATAAGGTTCAAAAAAGAAAAAATGATTGCCATTCGGGTCAGTTATGGTAAATCGACGATCTGAATTCAAATCGCGCGGCAAACTAATTTTAGGCAAGCCGGTACGCTTGAGTTTTGCCTGTGTATTCTCTAAAAATTGTTGCTGAAATGCTTCGTACAGAGCATCGCAATTTTGGACTTGGACGCTGATCATATTCACTGGGGTAGGGATTTCAAGCTTTTTGTAGGCGAATAAATGAAAAATAAACCCTTCATACCGAAGGACAGCGTAACCGCCAGAACGTTTTTCATTTTCATAATCGTTCACAAAACCCAGATTTTTATAAAATCGAAGGGTCTCTTTGAAATCTTTTGCAGGCAGCATAGGAATTGTTTTTTCAATCATCAATGACATGCGACTCCACTCCTTTTTATTAGCGTAACCTTTATTTTATACCAATCGAAAGGAATAAGGAAGCGTCTTCACGCATAAATAGTTTTTCACCGTGATAAAAAGTATGGCTTTCTGATTCAGAAAATCCAGTTTTTAAAAGCAATTTTTGTAATTCATCTTGCTCAAACCCATTATGGACTTTTGGATGATCGATTTTTTTATTCTTATCGAAATCTGCAATCATCAACGTGCCGCCAGGGTTCAAGTGCTGGAAAAGTTCTCGCAAGATTTTTTCGGTCTCTGGGATATGCAGAAGAACGAGAGAAACAAGGATAATGTCGCCTTTTATATCGTTCTGATCCTTTAAAAAGTCAGCGATCACCGTATGGACATTTGTCACCTCAGCTGCTTGGATTTTCTGTTCTGCTGCTTCCATCATTGCAGGAGAAGCGTCCATCAAAAAGACGTCGCGAAAGCTGGAACTGAGAGGAAGGCTAACTAAACCAGTTCCGCTGCCGTAATCAATCAATGTTTTTTCTGAGGTATCTCCCAAATATTTCTTGATTTCAGCAGTAATGATTTGGGCTAATTTGATTCGGTCTGGAGTATCATATTGCATTGCTAAACGGTCGAAAATCTCTTTATTTGCCAATTTATTCCGCTCCTTGTAAGTATGATTTGATCGTTCATTATAACAAAAGAACGATGACTATAAAAGAAACGGCCTCTTAAAAATGGACAAAAATCCATTATTTAAGAGGCCGTTGGAAACAAGCAAAATAATTTCTTATTTATTTAGATAATTGAATAGTCCTAAGATCGTTTTATCCGCTAATTCGATTTCTTGACCATCGATCAGCGCTTTAGTCACTTTGTAATGGTCTTCAAAAGGTGGTACTTCCAAATATTGTGCAGCTAAAAAATCAGCTGGTTTAGTATAAGTGATTTGTTCTTCGTCAATACCGTTTTTACTAAAAAAAATTTCTAACATGTTAAGGACCCCTTTATAAAATATAACTTATTATAGAAAGAGAGGGCGGAAAGTACAACTATTATCACTCGGAAAAGAACAAAAAATAACAATAAACAAAAAAAGAGACGCATTGCGCTCTTTTTTATTGATCTGTTTGTTTGTTTTTATCACGTTCTTTGACAATATAGATCGGACGTTTTTTTGTTTCCAAGAAAATCTTGCCAATGTATTTTCCGATGATCCCTAAACATAAAAGCTGCATACCACCGATAAACAGCATGATCGAAACCATTGAAGGCCAGCCGTCAGTAGGGTCTCCGTAGAATAATGCTCTAAGAATAATAAAAATCAGTGCAATACCAGAACCAAAACACGAAAGAGCACCAATCAGAGAAGCGAGCGTTAGGGGAGTGTCAGAAAAATTGACGATACCATCGATTGAATAACTGAATAATTTCCAGAAAGACCAAGAAGTCTCACCAGCCACGCGTTCACGGTTTTCAAAAGAAATATATTCTGTTTTGAAACCTACCCAACTGAATAGGCCTTTTGAAAAACGATTATATTCTGTCAGTTCCAACACAGAATCAACCATTTGACGGGTCATCAGACGAAAGTCCCGAGCCCCATCGACCATTTCTGTCGAGCTGATTTTATTGATCAATTTGTAAAAAGTTTTCGCAAAGAAACTGCGAATAGGCGGCTCGCCTGTACGATCTGCACGTCTTGTTCCGATACAGTCTACATCAGAAGTTGTGATCCGTTCAATCATTTCCGGCAGTAACTCGGGGGGATCTTGCAAATCCACATCCATAACTGTGACCAAATCACCCGTCGATTCTTGAAGACCGGCGTATAAAGCTGCTTCTTTCCCGAAATTTCTGGAAAAAGAAATAAAGTGCACATATGGATAGTTTGAAGACAACTCTTTTAGTACGCTCAAAGTGTTATCTTTAGAACCATCATTCACAAATACATATTCAAATGTATAGGCCCCTTTTATTTTTTCCATTTCTTCAAAAAAAATAGGAACCGTTTTTTCCTCGTTGAAACACGGCGCTACAATTGAAATTTTCATATTTTTCCCTCTATCATCAATAGTCTATGTATCCAACATACTAGAAGTTTATAAAAAAATAAAGATGTTTTTTTTTAACAATCTGCTTTTTTAATTTCCTTTTAAATATGATACACTCCGAGTATAGCAGAAACGAATAAATTGCTGAAATTTTTTGCTGGATATCGTATAATCAAAAACCAAAACACTGAGATTGCGTATATTATTATGCAGCACCAGTTTATATAAAGGAGGGCATTTGTCTTTAGCATTCAGCTGGAGGCAAAAAATATATGAAAATCACAACAACTATCGGGGATCTATGGATCAATGCCAGCGACAAAGGTCTAACACGTGTTTCTTTTTCTCCTATTGATGAAAGTCCTGAAGCCAGCCAAGAGATTTTGAATGAAGCAAAGCATCAATTGATTGATTATTTAGAAGGCAAAAGAAAAGATTTTCAGCTGCCTTTAGATATTCAAGTCGGTACAAGTTTTCAGCAAAGTGTTTGGTATTCGCTAGAAAAGATACCATATGGCGAAACACGTAATTACCAGGAAGTCGCAGTTTCTGTCGAGCGTCCGAAAGCTATCAGGGCGATTGGCCAAGCAAACAGTGTGAATCCTTTGCCTATCGTGATTCCTTGTCATCGTGTCATTGGAAAGAATGGAAAGTTGACAGGCTACATGGGAAAAGGTGAAGAAGGATTGCAGATCAAGAAACAATTACTTGCCTTAGAAGGCCTCTCTCTTTGGGGATAAGAAGCAAAATAGTAAAGAAAAAATGCAGAAACCATGTCATGGTTTCTGCAT
>KE351684.1:29018-29257 GCA_000415185.1 Enterococcus faecalis 13-SD-W-01 | reverse complement strand
GATGCCGATGCTGACGCCGATTCTGATGCTGATGCTGACGCTGATGCGGATGCGGACGCCGATGCTGATGCTGACGCTGATGCGGATGCTGATGCGGATGCTGACGCCGATTCTGATGCGGATGCGGACGCTGATGCTGATGCGGACGCCGATGCGGATGCCGATGCTGACGCCGATGCCGACGCTGATGCGGATGCTGATTCTGATTCTGATGCGGATGCTGACGCTGATGCGGATGC
>KE351684.1:20957-28849 GCA_000415185.1 Enterococcus faecalis 13-SD-W-01 | reverse complement strand
GACGCTGATGCCGACGCTGACGCCGACGCTGATGCGGATGCGGATGCTGACGCCGACGCTGATGCGGATGCTGATGCGGACGCTGATGCCGACGCCGATGCTGATGCCGATGCCGATTCTGACGCGGATGCGGATGCAGATTCTGATGCCGACGCTGACGCCGATGCTGATGCAGATTCTGATGCTGATGCTGATGCCGATGCCGATGCCGACGCGGATGCAGATTCTGATGCTGATGCCGACGCCGATGCTGATGCCGATGCTGATGCGGATGCCGATGCAGATTCTGATGCGGATGCCGATGCGGACGCCGATGCTGATGCCGACGCCGACGCCGATGCCGACGCGGATGCAGATTCTGATGCTGATGCCGACGCCGATGCTGATGCGGATGCCGATGCTGATGCCGACGCTGATGCGGATGCCGATGCCGACGCGGATGCAGATTCTGACGCTGACGCCGATGCTGATGCCGATGCCGATGCTGATGCCGACGCCGATGCAGATTCTGATGCCGATGCAGATTCTGATGTTGATGGACTACATGGTAACCATTCAGGAATACTAGATGATCCGGATACAGATAATAGTTCGAACGGTGTGGCTTTCCTTTCTAACAATCATCCTGAAAACTCCTCTGGAACTGGCACGACACCTCAATTGCCGCTGCATCATCTAAGTAGTGGTAATAACGGAAGTCATGGAAGCAGCTATAGTGGAAAAGGAGCATCTAATCATACGCCAACGATGTATCCTAAAACAGCTGATGAATCTACATCTTCTGTTTCGCTACTAGGTGCACTAGTTGCTTTCCTTTCCGGATTAGGACTTTGGGGTAAAACAAGAAAAGAAAAAAAGAATAAATAAACATTCAAAATAATGAGTTTGATGAAGAGGGATCTCCCTCTTCATCAATCTTTGTGAGGTGGGAAAATGTTTGTAAAAGAAAAAGATTACTTAACTGGGCTAAAAGAACTATTAGATAATACTGAAACAAACGTAACCAATCAGCTAATGATCGTCAGTGTGGGGAATTTTCAAGAACGTGGACGTGTTTTTGAATTTTATGGACATAGTTTTACAACGATTTGGAATAATTTTTTGACTGCTTATAAAGTAAACAAATTGGCAAAAGCGCCTTATTTGCGAATCGATATTTTAACAGAAGAAACAAAACTGAATTATAGTGAACTGCAGCAGGAATTGAAAAAAGTCAAAAGAAATAATTACGCAACTTTCAATCTGCGAATCGATAGAATACGAAAACGCAGCTTTCTTATGGAAGAACTTGCAGCAAATGCTATTTTAAAACCAAGTAAAGCACATAAAGTTGGAAAGAATCTTCCAGACTTAACTATTGATCCGCAAAACTATCGTGGGTACGTGAAACGAAAATATGGACGACAAGAGGAAGATTTAAGCTACTTGCAGCGTTCAGATTTTTATTTATTCAAGACGAATGCGTATTATTTAGAAAACGGACAAATCCTACCGTTGAAAGACTACGGAAACGGGAACCGCGTCAGAGAAGTAACCCAGTCAAATTTAAATCAGCAAACAGATTTAGTCATCGAACAAGGAAGCCATTATTTGCAGAACCAGTTAACTGATACTGGCCAATTTATTTATGGATATTATCCATGTTATGGGCAGAAAATCAAAGGGTACAATTCTGTCCGTCATTTTTCTTCTTTATACGCATTAGGAGAATCAGCCGAATATTTTTCCGATCAAAAGATGCTTGAATCCGTAAAAAAAGGATTAGATTGGGGTATCGATAATCTCACTGTTAAGATTCAAGATTTGGTATTCATAAAAGAGGACCTTGCCTCTGAAGTAGAATTGAAATTAGGTGCACAAGCAACGGCTATTTTAGCAATTGCAAAATACGTCGAGTTAACACAAGACAAACATTATCTTTCTTTTCTTAAACAGTTGATCCATAGTGTCGAAAATAAATTTATGACAAAAGAAAAACAAACCATTCATGTGCTGAATGGAAAATTGGAAATGAAAGAACGTTTCCGCATCGTTTACTATGATGGCGAAATTTTATTTGCACTGCTTCGCGCCTATGAAATCTTAAAAGAACCAGAGATCTTTGCTATTTGCGAAGGGTTGATGGCGCAATTCGTTAAAAATAATTATCAAAAATACCACGATCATTGGTTAAGTTATGCGACCAATGAATTATTGAAATATCAACAGAAAAAAGAATACTACGAATTTGGTGTAAAAAATGCTTTAGAAAATATCGAATTCATCAATAAACGCGACACGGCTTATCCCACAATGCTTGAATTGTTAGTTGCAGCATCTAAAATGATGGATAAATTGGCAGTCAGCAAATTTAAAGAAGAAATTTTCCCAACTGAAGAAGAGTTTCTTCAAGCAAGATTAAAAATAAATACAGTAATGGAAAAAAGAGCCGCCCATGAAATCACAACTGGTGTCATGTTCCCAGAATTTGCACAGTTCTTTCAAAATCCAAGTGAAATCGCGTATGGCTTTTTTGCCCGCCACGATCGCTTCCGAATGAGAATCGATGATGCAGAGCACTTTTTATCAGGACTGATCAATTACCGCCTTCATTATACGAAAAAGGAGTGAGAAAAATGGTAGCATTTATTCGTTTTGCAGCCTTGTCTATTATTGGTCTCTCTTATTTTATTTACAAAATCCACCGTAAAAATGAACACAAAAAAAACGATGGAATGACAAACTTAAACGAATACGAAAAAGATGAAAATGGCTTGTATCCGTGGGAAGCGGACCAAGATGATTCACCACAGCGAATCGAAAAAACAGCGACTCGATATGTCAATCAAGCTCGACCAAGACGTGGACGCTGGTAAAAATAAGAAATAAGGCAGGGAGAGAAAATGAGTACAATTCAAGAAGTATTGACAGGGTTGGATGGGGATTTTTACAAGGAATATAAAAACGTAGATCAGGAAGTAACGAATATTGAATACTTTTCTGGTCATTTAAAAAAAGAAGCAGATTATTCCGCAACGATTTTTGTTTGTATCACACCTGAAAGACGGACATATATCAATCGCAAACCTGTTCGTTGGGCAGACGGAAATAGTCAGATTGCTGGAAAAGAAAATCAATTTGGCTTGATTGTCACAGAAAAGCCGATCAATGATCCATCAGTAGATACACCGCAATTTATTGTTCCAGATGCTTGGAAATTTCTTTTGGAATTATCAGCAAAGCTCCGCAGTGATTTCACAAAACCAGTGGTCGCAATCACTGGTTCTGCTGGGAAAACATCGACCCGTATGATGATTACTCATTTGCTTCAAGAAAAAAAGATTTTAGAAAACAGAGGAAATCATAACGTACGGTTTGCTATACCTTTATATATGAGTAAACTTCTTTCGAAACCAGATCTTTTAAATCTTGAAGTCTCGGTCAATGCCTTAAATTCTTATGATACGGGCTCTATGTCTAATTTGATCCAGCCAGATATCGCTTTAGTAACTTCTATTGGTGAAGCCCATTTAAGCACACTAAAAGATACGATTGGTGTAGCCACCCACAAAGCGAAGATTTTTGAAGGATTAAAAAAGAACGGAACAGCTATCATCAATAAAGATATAGGCAGCAAAGAATTATCGATTCTATTAGAGGCGGCAACGAAACGAGAAGCCGAGATTTTGACTTATTCTTTGCATGATCCACACGCTGATGTGTATGTGAAGGAATGGCAGCAAACAAGGCATTATTGCGAAGTAACAGTCTCGTTTTTTGAAGAAGAACTTTTATTAAAATTGGCCGTTTCTTCTACTGGAATGATTTCTAACGCTTTAGCTAGTTTATTGGTCGTATGGAAAACAGAAAAAGACATTCATCCTTATTTGCAGCGATTTGAAACATTCCGTCCATTCAGCAAAACATTGGAAAAGACAAATTTTGTTGCTGCTGACGGAAGCGCGTTTACATTCATTGACGATACGCACAACGCTTCTTTGCCAGCAATGAAAAACGCGATCGACTATTTTAATGAAATACGACCTTATTATAATGGAAAGAGTTTTCTCGTTTTGGGACAAATTGCTGATTTGGGCGATGCAGGAGAAAAAATCCACCGTATGCTGCAAGCAGATATGCGTGAAGCACTTGCAGATCATGTGTTAGGTTATGGTGAACAATTCAGAAAAATATTTGAAGAAGAAAGTGCAGATCCAAAATATCAATGGTTCGAAACATTACAGGATCTTTCTGATCATATCACTCAATTCCTCAACGATGATAGTTTGATTTTAGCTAAAGGTTCTGTGACAGGCAGTGATTTCCAAAACATTGATAAATACATCAAAAAAATCGGTACAATCCAAAATGATATACCAATTAAAAGTTGATTTTCTGCAAGGTTGCACCACCTAAAACGGACAGGCATTTTCTTTGCCTATCCGTTTTTTGATTATTCATTTTTAAGTTGATAGAAGAAGCCCTTTTTAGCTAAAAGTTCATCGTATGTTCCGCATTCAACAATTGAACCTTCATTGATTACCACGATTTTGTCTGCTTCTTTGATCGTCGATAATCGGTGGGCGACCATGAATGTCGTAGGCGCTTCTGTCAAATAGGTCAGTGCCCGCTGTATTTTCTTCTCGGATTGGTTGTCTAATGCGGAAGTCGCCTCATCCAGCAAAATAAGTTTGGGTTGACGTACGAGCGCGCGAGCAATCGAAATACGCTGGCGCTGCCCCCCGGAAAGTTTATTCCCATGCTCGCCAACAATCGTGTCTAATCCATCTGGCAGTTCTGCAATCAGCGAAGTCAATTGTGCAGCTTCAATAACTTCTGCTAGTTTTTCTTCGGATACGTTTTTCAGTCCATAGGTGATATTCTCTTTGATCGAAGCAGAAAACAGCAAAGTCGTTTGAGGAACAACAGCCAAAAAGTTTCGCATACTTCTTAAATCCAGCGTATCCATAGGCTGGTTATCCAAGTAAATCGTTCCTTCTGTCGGTTGGATAAAGCCAATCAATAAGTTTAGCAACGTGGTCTTTCCAGAGCCGGATGGTCCGACAAAAGCCACTGTTTCACCAGCACGAACGGTAAGATTTATTCCTTTCAAAATAGGTGTCACAGCATTTGGATAACGATACGTTACATTTTCAAAACGGAAATCACCAGTGACATCCGTGATTTTTTTCTTACCTTGATAATCTTCTACATCGCCGGCAACTAAAATCTCACCAATAGATGTAATCGACTCCATTCCTTTCGAAATTGTCGGAATCAAAGTAATCATGCTGGAAACAGAATTTACAACTGTCGTGAAATACGTCTGATACATAACAACATCGCCTGGCTGGATTCGATTTTGCAAGGCAAGGATACCTGTGAAAATCAAACAAATCAATTGAAAAACTTGAAAACTTGCCCAGCTGACAGAACCGAAAACAGACTGCAAAATATCTAAATGAAATCCTTTTTGATAGATTTGAGTAAAATGATGGTTTAACCGGTTTGTCTCATGTTTTTCCAACGCATGCGCGCGAGCAATCGGGGCTAATTCAATCACTTCGATCACTTTAGCAGAAGTTTCTTCCATCTCTTGGCGAAATTCAGAATTGGATTCGCGAATTCTTTTACGGAAAAAAACAGCTACCAGCGCAGCAAGCGGGACAGTCGCTAGGAAAAATAAAAAGACGATAGGACTTCGGTAAAGCGTGATCCCTAAAGCAACGATCAAATTGACAGCAATATTCAATCCGCTAACGAAAACTTGGGAAGAAAGTGTTTGGATCGCTTCAACATCTCGAATGATTTTTGATTGCAAACGTCCAGATTGAAGCTCTTTTTGGAAAGGAATCGACAGTTCTTGGATTTTTTTGATCAATGTAGCACGTAATCCAGCTTCTACTTGTCGAATCGAAGTACTGTGATACTTGACGTGAAAATAATTGGTCAAGATATTTTGTCCAATCAGAACGACCATCAGAATAGCATTAAAATAAATCGTCCTTACTTGAGACATATCATGGGAAGCTGCGGCATTGATCACATTCGCAATCGCAAGCGGCATCAGCCAAGAAGGGATATGTTTAATGATGAAAAAAATCGTCGACAGCGTAAACCGCCAATAATTGCCTTGATAGAGATTCAAGAGTAATTTAAATGTATTTTTGTGGTACTTTTGATAACTTTTCTGTATACGTTCTTCCATGGTCAACTCCCAATCAGCATTGTTCGTAGAGCGAAAGCAAGTGCGTTTGTGCTTGCTGGACAAATGGTTCAGGCGTAGCTTCCAGTAAAGCAAATAAAAGCGGACGTGATTTTACATAACGGAGCAGCGGACGAAAATCCATTGATCCAGTACCAACAGGAACAAAAGTGATTTTATTTTCTTTGACTTGATAGTCCTTCAAATGGATAGCTGCGATGTGTTCGTCTAAAGTCTCCAAGGCTTCTTGGATCAAAACGGTATGCTGATCATGATTTTCCATATTTAGAAGATTTGCACAGTCGATGATTATTTTTAGATTAGGAGACTGGACTTCATCTACTAATCGTTTAGCAAGCTGATACGTATAGAGAGGGTGGTTCATTCCTGCTTCAATTGCTACAATAGCACCGAATTTTTCCGCTTGCTGGACCATTTGGATGACAGAATCGCGGGCTATTTGATAAGCTTCTTCGGTAAAGTTTTTCGTCGTATAACCTTTTTCTACACTGCCTGTTTCAGTTGCTACCATTGAAGCTTGGTAGGTGGAGGCTAAGGAAAGCTGGTGGTTGAAATCAGCAAGTGCTTTTGCTCGGATGGAAGGGTCTTGATTAGAGATATTGACATAACAGCCTAAAATAGATAAATCCAATTCATTTTTTTGAAACTGTTTATGAAAGTAAGACGCTGTACCAAAAGAACTTTTTTGAATGGCAGGAACCAGTTGCGGAAATGATTTTTGAGGGGCAAACTGGATATGAGAAAGTCCATATTTATTGATTTTTTTAGTTAATTCCTCACAGGTATCGGCAGCAATGTCATGTGCTCGAATACCAAGATTAAAAGGGATCATTTATTTTCTCCTTTAAGATAACTAGTTAGTGGCAGGTTCGTTTTCTTTATCAAATCAGTGATCAAATGGGCGGTAAAATATGCGCCTTCAGGACTGAAATGAGTATTGTCGCACAGACCTTCAGGATAATTTTGCGACTCTCCGGGTGACAGATGCAAATAGAGTTTCTTTGTTTCTTCTGGAGTTTGCAGTCGCAGCATTTCTTGGGAATATTGAAAAACATCTAGTAAGGGAAACTGATTTTTTTCGGCAAACGTCCGCATTGCTTCTGGATAGTGACCGACAGCTTGCGGGTCTAGCTTACTATTTGGCAAATATTTCCTTCGAGTAACAGAAGTAAGGAAAACAGGGATTGCACCTGCTTTTTCAGCCGCTTGTGCAAAAACAGCTAAATTCTCCACATAATCAGTAAAAGGATCTGTTCCTCGTTCACTATCTTTTTTTTGATCGTTATGCCCAAATTGGATAAACAAATAATCGCCTTTGTTCAGTTCTTTGCTCAAAGCATCCAAGCGGCCCTCAGCTAAAAACGATTTGGTGCTTCGTCCGTTCATTGCATGATTGTTTATCTGGACATCTTCAGTGAAAAAAGTACCGATTTTTTCACCCCAGCCTGTTTCCGGCCGTTTATTTTCATTTTTTATAGAAGCTGTAGAATCACCAGCAATGTGTATCGTAAGGATAAGATCATCTCCTTTAAGAGGTTGTGAAAAAGCTGTTCAGTCTCAAGCATTAAAGAGGAATCCGATAAAATAGCTTTCTATATTTTAGCGGATTTTGAGTTAATGCCGAAGAGGCTAGCTTTTGAACACCGTTTACTAAGAAGTTGTGAAAAAGCTGTTCAGTCTCAAGCAT
>KE351684.1:0-20947 GCA_000415185.1 Enterococcus faecalis 13-SD-W-01 | reverse complement strand
TAATGCCGAAGGAGCTGGTTCTTGAACACCATTTATTAAGAGGTTGTGGAAGAACCATCAGTTCCTCCGCAACCTCTATTGTTTTTTAAATTTTAGAGGAAGCCAAAATAATTTTTTGCATTTGTATAGCTGATAGCTTTCACTAAATTGCCCAGTAATTCTTCGTCTTCAGGAGCTTCGCCGCGCATGACCATTTCGCCGATAAATTCGCAAAGGACACGACGGAAGTATTCATGACGAGTATAAGATAAGAAACTTCTGGAATCTGTCAGCATGCCGACAAAGTTTGCCAAAGCACTGCCGTCAGCGAATTGTGTCAATTGTTCTCTCATACCTGCACGTGTGTCGTTATACCACCAGCCAGATCCTAATTGTAATTTTCCAGGTGCATCTTTTTGAAAACAGCCAAGCAATGCCATCATTGCCGGATAATCATTTGGATTCAATGAATAGAGGATCGTTTTCGGCAGCTGATTAGTTGCTTCTGCACGATCAAGTAATTTTTGCAGCGGGATCGTCACGGATAAATCATTGATACCATCATAACCAGTATCTGGTCCTAACTGATCAAACATTGCAGAATTACAGTTTCGATAAGCGTGGATATGCAGCTGCATCGTCCATTGGCGTTCATGGTACATTCGGATCAAACGTACCAATGTTTCTGTACGGTAAGCATTCACTTCTTTATCTGACAGAGGCTGTCCAGCGACTGCTTTTTGGAAAATTTCTTCTAACTGTGCTTCATCCGCTTCTTCATAGCGCAAAATATCCAGTGCATGGTCTGAAAGTCTGCCGCCTGTTTGATGGAAGAAAACGACTCTTTGTTCTAATGCAGAAATCAATTGTTCATAAGAAGAGACAGGTTGATTTGCTGCTTTTGATAATAGATCCAACCATTCTTTGAACCCTGCTTTATCGATGTTCAATGCTTTGTCGGGTCTAAAAGAAGGCAGTACTTTGAAATCAGGTTCTTCTTGCGCCAGTAATTGATGGTAAGAAAGATCATCTGCTGGATCATCCGTTGTACAAACCACTTTAACTTGCGAGTTTTTGATCAATTCGCGTTTCTTGAAAGGTTCTGTAGCAAGTTTGGCATTTGTTTTTTCCCAGATTTCCGGTGCATTTTCAGCATTTATTAGTAAATCGATGCCAAAGAAACGTTTTAGTTCAAGGTGAGACCAGGTATAAAGAGGATTGCCGATGATTTTTGGTACGGTTTCGCACCAAGCAAGAAATTTCTCATAATCCGAAGCATTTCCAGTGATTTTTTCTTCAGGCACACCGCAAGCGCGCATCAAGCGCCATTTATAATGGTCGCCTCCAAGCCAAGCAGCTGTGATATTTTTGAATTGTTCATTTTCGTAGATTTCTTTTGGGTCCAAGTGGCAGTGGTAATCGATGATCGGCATTTTTTCTGCGTAATCATGGTAAAGTTTTTTTGCCCATTCATCCTTTAATAGAAAATCATCATTTAAAAACATTTTTTATCCTTCTTTCTTAGATATTAGACTATAAAGTCACACCGTTTTTGAAAATAGCAACTTCACGAACATCGTTTAGTTCATTTTTTGTTTCTTCACCGCTTGCTACAGAAAGGATCTTCGCGATAAATTCCTGCAAAATCTGATCCATCGGCTGTTCCAGCAAAGTACCTGCATTGAAATCCATCCAATGGCCTTTTCGTTCGAACAAAGTAGTATTCGTAGCCACTTTCACTGTCGGAACATAGGAGCCGAATGGCGTTCCGCGACCGGTGGTGAATAAAACCAAGTGACAGTCGGAAGAGGCAAGAGCAGAAGCCGCTACTAAATCATTTCCAGGTGCTTGGAGTAAACTAAGTCCAGATTTGCGGATTTTTTCTCCATATTGTAAAACATCAACCACTGGGGAAGAGCCGGCTTTTTGGGTACAGCCTAAAGACTTATCTTCCAATGTAGTGATGCCGCCAGCTTTGTTTCCTGGAGAAGGATTTTCATAGACCGGTTCGCCATAGGATAAAAAGTACTGCTTGAAATCATTGATCAAATGAACGATGTCTTCAAAAACTTCTTCATTTTCGGCACGAGCCATCAATACTTGTTCGGCACCAAACATCTCAGGTACCTCAGTCAAAATCGTGCTTCCGCCTTGGGAGATCAAATAATCTGAAAAGGCGCCTAAAAGCGGGTTGGCAGTAATTCCTGAAAGTCCGTCAGAACCGCCGCATTTCAAACCGACCTTTAATTCAGATAAAGGAATATCTACTCTTTCATCATCTGCTGCAGCTTGAAGAAGTTCTTCCAGCAAAGCTGTTCCTTTTTCAATCTCATTAAGGACATCTTGAGCAACAAGGAATTTTACTCGTTCTTCGTCATGATCGCCTAGATTTTTTTTGAATTCTGGTACAGTATTGTTTTCGCAGCCTAGACCAAATACTAAGACTCCGCCAGCGTTCGGATGATTGACTGCAGCACTTAGGATCTCACGAGTATTTTGATGGTCTTTTCCAAGTTGGGAGCAGCCATAGGGGTGTTTTAAAATAGTCACATGATCGAAAGGTCCTAAATCTGGGTGTTTCTGCTTGAATTCACGGACGATCAATTCAGCGATACCGTTGACACATCCTACAGTAGGAACGATAAACAAGTCATTGCGGATACCGACTTTTCCATTGGATCGGCGATAGCCTTTAAAGGTCAAGTTTTCGACTGGATAGTGGACAGGGTGAACTTCTTTTTGATAACTGTAAGTCAATTCGCCAGAAAGATTCGTTTTTACATTATGCGTGTGCAGCCAGTCACCTGGTAAAGCATCCGCAGTCACGTGACCGATCGGGTAACCGTATTTGATGACATCATCGTCTTTTTTTAAAGGAACAAGAGCGATTTTATGCCCTTGCGGAATATTTTCTGAAACTTGTATTTCTTCAGATTCAAAGGAGAGTGTTTCTCCTTTAGCGATAGGAGCAAGCGCAACGACCACGCTGTCTCGCGGATTTAGTTTCATTACTTTTTGCTGTTCAAGTGTTTCAAGCATAGACCGTACTTCCTTTCAGTTGGCGGATCAATGTACGAGCCCCGTCCGTTTCCAATTGGGCAATCATTGCCGCAACAGTATTTTCAAGTTCAGGAAGAGTCGTCAAATCGATTCCCCAAATATCTTGTTTTTTCAAAATTTCGTGGACTGCTGTCTCTGGTTTCTGCCAAGCAGTTTCGATCGCAGCAGAGATTTTCGGATCATCTTGCGGTTGGATCTTGTCTCCTCGGTACATTAAGATCAATGCAGAAAGAGAAGCAGTCATCAAAAGCGGCAGCTGGTTATTACGTTCAGTGTACTGCTGAAAAATAGGCAATAGTCTTGTTTGGAATTTCGAGATGCTGTTCAAAGAAATCGCTTTTAATTGATGGAAAGCATAAGGGTTCAAGAATCGTTCTTTGATTTGTTCTGCATATTCAGCTAATTCTTCTTTTGGTAAAGAAAGCATTGGGATCAATTCAGTTTGGAACAACTGATCAATATATGCATAAAAATCTGGATCTTTCATCACGTCTTCAACAGTTTCTAAACCACCTAAAAGACCAAGCGGCACCATTGCAGTATGCGGCCCATTCAGTAAATGTACTTTTCGCTCGCGGTAAGGGGTCATATCATCTGTGATCACGACATTCAAACCCGCTTTTTGGAGTGGAAGTGTTTCTTTTAATGAGTCAGGACCTTCAATGACCCAAAGCATGAATGGTTCTGTTTTGACCATCAATTTGTCGATATAGCCATGACGTTCGTTTAAGGCATTAGCTTCATCGCGTGGATAACCAGGAACGATGCGGTCAACTAAACTGCAGCAGAAAATATTTTCATTATTTAACCATTCAGTAAATGCTGATTCAAGTGACCATTGTTCGGCAAATTTTTGGATGATCTCTTTTAAGCGTTCGCCATTTCGATCAATCAGTTCGCAAGGGATAATGGTCAATCCTGGTTTGCCAGCTTGGAATCTTTTGTATAAAAACGCTGTCAATTTTCCGGGGAAGCTTTGCTGAGGTGCATCAGTCAATTTATCTGATGGAAGATAACTGATGCCGGCTTCGGTAGTATTGGAAAAGATAAATGAAAGATCATCACTCTCAGCTAAATGCAAAAAGTCTTGCCAGTCAGAATAAGGATTGATTACTTGATCAACAACCGTGATGACTTCAGAATGATCGATTATCTCCCCGTTCATCAATCCTTGAAGAATCACTGTGTAAAGATTATCTTGGTCATTCAGCATTTTAGAAAGTCCGTTTTCCAGTGGTTGTACAACAGCAACATTTCCATGGAAAAGGCCTTGTTTATTCAATTGCTGGATCTGCCAGTCGACAAATCCTCTCATAAAGTTTCCTTCACCAAATTGAAGTACTTTTACCGGGGCGTTATTTTTGGGACGCAACTGCTTAGATAATTTTTCCATTTTTCCATCCTTTCCGTGTTTGCACACGTTAACAATTTTATATTAAAAGGGAAGGTCTATGTATGATGATTTCCCTGCATATCTGCTTTAGATGTTGAAAAGGTGCGGTGATCAGCAAGAGCTGTCACTCACTTGCAAGCAAGTATCCAGCTCTTAACAGCAGTATCATGATCTTGAACTGGCTTCTTTCACTGATTGCCGAATATTCAATGTCGTCGTCAGCTGTACTTTCTTCTTAGAAGGGGGTGTTCCTTGAATCAAAGAAAGCAGCATTTTTGTTCCTTGCTCACTGATTTCCCGTAAAGGTTTATGAACGGTCGTCAGCGGTGGATTTAGATAGGAAACAACAGGTGAATCATCAAATCCGATCAAAGAAATATCTTGAGGGACAGAAAATCCTGCGAGGGTGATAGATCTCAAAGCTCCGATAGCCATGTCGTCATTTCCGCAAAATACTAAAGTAGGGAGTTCTGGTAGCGATAAAAGCTGGTTCATTTGTTCCAGCCCGCTTTGCAAGCTGTAATCACCAGTTAAAAAATAATCATTTTCTATTAAAAGTCCTGCTTTTCTCAAACTTTCCAGCACGCCTTTTTTTCGTTCATTCGTCGAACGAAAATTTTCTTTTCCGCCGATATAAGCAATTTTTTTATGTCCTAAGCGAATAGCATAATCGATTGCTTGTGTCACACCTTCTGCATCATTGGCAAAGACGTTATAAATGGACTTGTCAGGGATACAGCGGTTGACCACGACAAATGGGATCGCTTGCTGTTTTAAATAATCGATGAATGGCTGGTCTTCGTCACTTTGGCTCATAACGATGACGCCATCGTATCGCTGCAATTTTGCATCTTTCTCTTGGTCAAGCGTATCGATACTTTCGACAGATAAACCATAATTTCCATCCAAAGCATTACGAATACCTGCAATCGTATCTGCCAAAAAACTTGAACTTGTTCCTTGATGGATACTGGAAAAGAATAGACCAATCAAATATTTTTTTTGATTCACTAATCCTTTAGCACTGAGATTGGGCACATAATCCAACTGTTCAGCGATTTCGCGTATCTTTTTCTTCGTTTCATTTTTTATTAGCGGACTGTCATTTAATGCTCGTGAAACAGTGGTGTGGGAAACACCGGCAGTTCGAGCAATATCTTTGATTGTGACCATAAAATTTCGTTTCCTTGCTATCTATCATTTTTGATAGTGTATTTTGTTAACGCCTTCATGATAATACGCTAGAGGGAAGAAGTCAATAGAGCGTTGATTTATCAATACTGCACACGTTAAAAATTAGTTTGTGTTTTTTGTTGCGAATATGCTATTCTAGTTTATGGAGATACTCATTAATTCAGAAAGTTATCAATTTTACATAAAATGAAAGCCTTTTAAATTTTTGAAGGAGAGAAGGAATGAAAAGAAATAGTTTATTTTATAAGATTTTTTTGCCAATGTTTCTTTTAGGAACAATATTGGTTGCCGGTTTCAGCATTTATATCTATACCAATACGTATGATTCGATCGAAAAGAATTATCTGTCAGACAAGATGAGTTTGCTTCGACAGACCAAGACCAATATCGAGTGGCGGATTCGAACAATCGAATACTCATTTTCTACGTATGGGACCACGAGCAACTTTACGGAAGTATTTACGCAGCCAATGACCTATGAGGATTATTTGACGTATTCAGAGGTAAGGAAAGAACTAAATTTTATTGAAGCAATCGTAATGGACGATAACACATATAATTTGATCAGTCTGGCTGGCAAGTGGGGCGTGATCAATGGGACATTGAATCAACTGACAGACGAAGAAGTAAAAAAATTTCAAGAAGAGTACATACAAAGCAATAATAATTTATTCTGGAAAAAAACAGACGGCGGCATCGAGATGACGATTACGCTCCCGATGTTCGAGAAAGAAAAATATGCGTTAGGAATCGCAAAAATCAACAGAAATACGATTGATCAAATCATCGATAAACGCGGCAACGACGTTATCACGATTGAAAATCAGGAAGGAAAACTGTTTTCCAATGCACCTGATGCAGAAGATGTCGTTTTGTTTAACACTAAAAAAGAAGATTTGGAATTCAACAAGCCGAAAATAGACAGACAAAACGGCCATACGTATATTCTGATGCGTTCAGACTATAATAATTGGATCTATAGTTTAAGAGTGGATCAACAGGCAATCAGCCGAACTGTACAAGGATTGCGGGCAGGACTAATGATCGTATCCTTGGCATTAATTACGCTGATCGGTATTTTATCGATGAAATTTTCGGATCGTTTTGCACGACCGATTTCTCAAATCCAAGAACACTTAAACGTAAAATCACATGGTTTTAAAGATCGTGAACTAGACCGTGTCGTTCAATCGATCAACCGCATCCTTGGTGAAAATCGACTGCTAAGCGCAAATCTTGTTTCACAAAAACCGCAATTAGAGACATTGTTCGTACTAAGCTTATTCAGAAATCGTGTCGGTAAAAGAGAGCTAAGTCAGCGCCTAGAGCAATTCGGCTATGGAAATCAGGAAGAAGATTATTACACAGCACTTGTTCAAATCGACTTACTGGAAGAAAGTCATGGAGGAGAACGCGACCTGCTTTTGTTAGCAATCAATAACATCGTTACTGAACTGGTGCCAGAAGAAAATCGAATGATCCCTATCGTATTGAATGAAGAAATGCAGGCGACCATTTTTAGAGTAGATAAAAACGAAGCGGATGCAAGCAAGATCGTTATGGACTATTGTCAAAAAATCCAAGAAACGATCCAAGATTACTTGTCTCTTTCTGTCAGTATCGGGATCAGTAATCGGTTCGAAAGCTTGAGTGAAAGCAAATTATCCGTAGACCGAGCAAAAGAAGCATTATATTATCGCGTAAATACTGGTCCAAGTTCTATTATTTTCTACAAAGAGATCGCACCCGCAGAAAGCGAAAAAACGAGGATCAAATATCCAATCGAACAGCAAAACCGTTTGTTCGAAGCCATTCGTTCTGGCGACAAAGAATTAGCACCAATCGTCCATGAACTGATTGTAGAGATTTTTAGGAACAACAAAAATCCCTTAAGTGTAGAAGTTGTTTCGATGCGGCTGATTAATGAAATCGTTCAATTAGGCCAGCTTTTAGGCGTAGACACTATTATCTTCAAGGAAATCAAACAGATTTATTTTAAAGCGCTAAATAATTACGACCCACAAGAATTAGAAGATATCATACTCAAACAGCTTGTCCTGCCTATCTCACAATCTTCGCAGGCTTTGACAGAGCAAGAATTCAAGTCGCTTTCTGAAGCAATGGTCCATATCGTTTATACCGAATATGATCAAGATCTTTCATTAGACTTGATTGCAGACCGGCTTCATTATAACCCCAATTATTTGAGCAGTGTGTTCAAAAAAGAAACGGGCGAGAACTTCGGTGACTTTGTCCAAAATTACCGCTTGGAAGTAGCAAAAAAATGGTTGAAAGAAACTGACTTGTCTGTGAAAGAAATCGCAGAAAAACTGCGTTATCGAAACTCCCAGAACTTTATCCGTTTCTTCAAAAAGAAAGTTGAAAGCACCCCAGGAGAATACCGCAAAAAGAACAGATAAATAGAAGCAGCTGATCAGAACATGTATGTTTGGTCCAGCTGCTTCTTAAAAAGAAAAAGAAACAGACAGTGGAAATTGTCTGTTTCTTTTGGGAGGGGGTGATAGACGGTGTGACTTTTTCAGTATAGCTGATGAGAAATCAGCCTTTTACAGAACCAACCAATGCACCTTTAACAAAGTATTTCTGAACAAAAGGATAAGCAATCAGCATTGGTACTGTTGCAATAACGATAACAGCCATCTTGATCGTTTGTGCAGGAGGGATGACATCAACAGAACTGCTGTCTGCTTGCATGCCGCTGGAAACGATAACGATTTGGCGAAGCAGGATTTGGATCGGCCACTTAGCTGAATCATTGATATAAAGGATTGCACTCATGTAAGTGTTCCAATAAGTTACTGCGTAAAAAAGTGAGATTGTTGCAATTGACGGCAAAGCGAGCGGCAACATGATTTTAAAGAAGACGCCGAAGTCTGTACAGCCGTCCATTTTTGCAGATTCTTCTAAACTGCTAGGCAGCGCTTGGAAGAAGTTTCGCATGATGATCATGTTCATCGCATTGACTGCTACTGGTAAAATCATCGCCCAATAAGAATTGATCAGGCCTAATGAACGAACGACCAAGAATGTTGGGATCATTCCGCCGCTGAAAAGCATAGAGAAAACAACCATAAAATTGATTGCGCCTCGTCCAAACAAATACTTTCGAGACAATCCGTAAGCCATCAATGAAGTAGCAAACATACTTACGGCTGTTCCGACAGCTGTAACGCCTATCGAGACCATCATCGCACGGAAAATCGTCGGTGTTGATAGAATGAAACGATAAGCATCTAATGAGAATGTCGTAGGAAATAAGAGGAACCTATTTGATACGACTTCCTGAGTAGAAGCAAAAGAAGTAGCGATGATATTGAAAAACGGAAGAATACATATCAATGCCAATAAAATCAAAAACGTACTATTAAGTATGGTAAAAACTCGTTCTCCTGCAGAAACTTTTTTCATTTTTGTTAACCTCCTGAAATCTCTAAATTAGTGTACAGAAAACTTATACACTCAATCTATCATGTGAAAAATATTACGTATATAATCATTTTTCTAGTTGCAGAAAAACTTGTGAACTGCTTTGTAAGCGCATCAAAATCTATGGTTAAACAAATCTCGTAGAAACCCAGGTTTTTGTAAGCGTTTTTAATGTGTTGTGGAAATGATTATATACGTAATTTGTGAAACTATTTATGATGAATACATAAGCGAATGTATTCACAAAAATTTAGAGGCGCAAGGAGGAGCTTATGGAAAGTGTAAAAAAGGAGCCTTTTCGATTTGAACTATCGAAAAAAGAGGAACGGCTCAAAAGAAGGAAAAAAACATTAGCAGGAATCAAAACAAACAAGTTCTTATATCTCATGATTTTGCCGGGAGTCCTGTACTTTGTTATTTTCAGATATCTTCCTATGGGAGGGTTAGTGATCGCTTTTCAAGATTACCAACCATTTTTAGGAATTATGGGCAGCCCTTGGGTAGGATTCAAACATTTTATCCGATTATTCACAGAACCAGCATTCTTTATGGTTTTGAGAAACACACTGGTCTTGTTCGGATTGAATATTTTTGTTTTCTTCCCAATGCCGATCGTCCTATCTCTTCTATTAAATGAAGTAAAGAATAAGCATTTCAAAAACGGGATCCAAACAATCATGTATATCCCGCATTTCATGTCATGGGTGATCATCGTTTCTATCTCCTTCGTACTTTTAAGTGTGGATGGCGGGGTAGTCAACGAATTCTTGGCAACGATAGGCAGAGACAGAATCAGTTTCCTAACAGATCCGGCATGGACAAGAATCGTTTACATCGGACAAGTTATCTGGAAAGAATTGGGCTGGTCGACAATCATTTATCTAGCTGCAATCACAGCAGTAGACACCCAGTTATATGAAGCAGCAGAAATGGATGGAGCGGGACGTTTGAGAAAAATTTGGCACGTTACATTGCCGGCGATCCGTCCAGTAATCATTACATTGCTGATCTTGCGTATCGGACAAACACTGGATCTTGGTTTTGAACACATGTATCTTCTATTGAACTCATTGAACCGTAATGTAGCAGAGATTTTCGATACGTATATCTATACAGCTGGTCTGAAAAACGGACAATTGAGTTTTAGTACAGCAATGGGATTATTTAAAGGTGTCGTTGGTTTATTCATGGTTGTTCTAGCAAATAAACTAGCCAAAAAATTAGGCGAAGACGGCGTATATTAATAGAAAGGGGAAATCGTCATGTTGCAGTCAGTAGATAAATTGAATCGAGTACTTAATCGTATGTTGCAGCTCGTGTATCTCAATTTTTTATGGGGAGGGCTTGTAATAGCAGGATTAGGGATCTTTACGATTGGACCAGCATCTTATGCAATGGTTGCAGTAATCAGACAATGGCTGCGTTCAGATGATATTTTCCCTTTAACGAAGACATACTTTTCTTACTTTAAATCTGGTTATAAAGAATCGTTATTGATGAGTTGGATCTACGGAATCGCAGGAATCATCTTGGTTGTCGATTTGTTGTATATCCAAAACTGGTATTTGAGAGCAGCCATGCTGTTGGCAGCGTTCTTCTATCTGCTTTCAGCAATCTACATCTTCCAAATCATGGCTCACTATGATTGGAAAGGCTATTTTTTCAAAATCAAAATGTCGTTCTTATTTGGTTTTTCACAACTGCATTATTCATTAGTACTGATGACGGTAGTTACCGGCGTCTACCTATTGCTTTTGCGGGTCACACCTGGGGTTTTAATTTTCATGGGCAGCAGCTTCTACTTCTATGCAACGACATGGGTCGCAGATCAAGTCTTTAGAAATCTAGAAGTGAAAAATGCCTATGAAGTAGAAAATAAACAGAAATCAATCATAAAAACAGTGAAGGAGAAATTACATGAAAAAAGCAACGCTCGTAAAGTTAGGTCTTAGTTTTGCTGGTTTATTTGCATTAGCCGCTTGCGGAAACAACAGCAACTCAGCTGGTGGTGTAACAGAAGACGGAAAAGCGCAAATCACTTGGATGAACATCCTGCACACACCTTCTCCACCGACAGATACAATCGTCAGTCTGCTAGAAGAAAAAACGAACACAGAATTGACATTCAACTGGATTCCCGATGCTTCAAAAGAAGAACGTTTGACGACTGCATTAGCTTCTGATGAATTAGCTGACATCGTAACATTGCAGATGGCTATGCTGCAGAACTCATCTGTCCGCAGTGCATTGACTTCAGGGATGTTCTGGGATGTAAAAGATTATTTGGATGAATTTGATAATCTAAGTAAAATCTCAGAAGACCGAATCGAATCAGCAAGTATCAATGGTGCTTTATATGGCGTACCGATGCAAAGAGATTATGCACGAGGCGGTTTAGTCATTCGTAAAGATTGGTTAGACAACTTAGGCTTAGAAGTTCCTACAACAATGGATGAATTATATGAAGTGGCAAGACAATTTACAGAAAATGATCCTGACGGGAACGGCGTTGATGATACGACAGGTATCGTAGACCGCGCACCGTCAGATATCCGCTTTACAAGTTTCAAACTATTTACTTCTTACTTTGGGGCACCAAATATTTGGGGAGTAGATGATAATGGCAACTTTACGCCGGAATTTGAAACAGAAGGCTACATGAAAGCATTGAATTTCTCTAGAGATCTTTTTGAAAACGGTTATTTAGCTCAAGACTTTGCTGTGACGCAAAAAACAGACCAGCAGCAGCAATTTGCTCAAGGAAGAGCTGGTATCTACACAGGAATGGTGGACATCAGAAACTTGCGCGTAATGGGTGAAGGTATCCAAGATGAGATGGAACTTGTTCCTGTAAACAAAATCTCTGATGGCGAAGGCGGCGACTATCACGTATGGTCAGAAGGAAACGGTATCGGCGGATTATTGGCGATCCCTAAATCTGTAGTTAAAGACGAAGACCATTTGAGAAGAGTCTTGCAGTTCATCGACGATCTTTTAGATGAAGAAAGCTACAAATTGATGACTGGCGGTATCGAAGGAACGCATTATCAATTAACAGACGATGGTGCACTAGAATATATCGACATGGATCTTTGGCAGCAAGACGTACAGCCATTGTCTAGCTCACGTCCAAGCGAGATCTCATTCTCATTTAAAGATGCAGACGAAGATAAAGAATTGTCTAATCAATTAATCAAAGAAAATGAGGCGTTCGCTGTATTAAATCCAGCTGTTCCATTGGATTCAGCAACAAACAATGAAGTCGGATCAGAAATCGAGAAAATCATTGTCGATGCCACAGTTCAATATATCATGGGCCAAATCGATGAAGACGGATTCCAACAAGCTGTAGAAAACTGGCGTGCACAAGGCGGAGATCGGATCGTCGAAGAATATGAAGAAGCTTATAAGGCAGCAAAAGAATAAGAGAACAGAATTTGGTTTACAGTTTTGATACAAATGTGATCTGCAGTTTGTTTTCTTCTTATTAAGCTGTATAAAAGCCGGGATATCCGAAATTTGTCGCTCAAATTTTTGTGATATTCCGGCTTATTTAAGAGAAAAAACTGCCGCATTTTTTGAGAAAAGATTTTAACAACAAAGGAGAAAATCACGTGAAAAATTGGTCGGAACAATTAGCAAAATCGATTATGGAAAGAACACCAAGATTATACGAAGAAAAATGGTACAACGGCAAATGGTCGTATGATTACGGCGTAGTTCTGAAAGGCTTCCAGCTGCTTTGGGAAAAAACAAAAGATCAGCAGTACTTTGATTTTATCAAACAAAATTTGGATTATTTTGTTCAAGAAGATGGAACGATCCGCGGATATAGTGTAGAAGAATTTAACATTGATCATGTAAACACTGGGAAATTATTCTTTTTACTATATAAAGAAACAAAAGAAGAAAAATACAAAAAAGCGGCTTATCTGCTGCGCCAACAACTAGAAAACCATCCAAGAACTTCAGAAGGTGCTTTCTGGCATAAAGAAATCTATCCCTATCAGATTTGGCTAGATGGTTTATATATGGGAACACCTTTCTACACTGAATTTATCCGCGAATTTGATGAAAACAAAGATTACACAGATCCGATGCGTCAATTCGAAATCAGCTACAGACATTTGTTCGATTCGAAAACGAACCTTCTGATCCATGCGTGGGACGAAAAGAAAGTCCAACCTTGGGCAGACCCAGAAACAGGATTATCTCATCATTTTTGGAGTCGTTCGATTGGCTGGTATCTAATGGCTGCAGTGGATACGTATGAACTTTTAGAAGGCACAAACACAAATCGTGAATTGTTGGAAGAAATCGTTACGACGACATTGACTGCTTTGATGCCGTATCAAGAAAAAGAAAGCGGTACGTGGTATCAAGTGACGACAGAGACAGAGAGAAAAGGCAATTACTTAGAAGCTTCTGGGAGCAGCATGTTCGTGTATGCAATGGCAAAAGCGGTTCGTTTAGGGATTTTAGATGATTCTTGGCTAGAGCAAATCAAAAAATCGCATCAAGGACTTTTGGACGAATTTATTCTTATCACGAAAGAAAATTGGATCAATCTGAACAAAAACTGCCAAGTAGCCGGACTTGGGGGAGCAGAGCAACGAGATGGTTCTTATGCTTATTACATCAGCGAACCAATCATCTGTAATGACCAAAAAGGAGTCGGAGCCTTCCTGCAAGCGCTGGTCGAAGTGGAGGGATTATAGAAATGTATAACATTTTAGACTTTGGCGCAGAAACAGACAAATTGAACACTCAAGCGATCCAAGCGGCAATCGACGCTGCCCATCAAAATGGCGGCGGCCAGGTTTTGGTCCCTAGCGGCGAATTTTTGACAGGTGCTCTTTTTTTGAAAAGCAATGTTGAACTTCATTTGTCACCAGGCAGCGTTTTGAAGTTTTCTGATGACCAGAAAGATTATCCTGTTGTTTCTTCACGTTGGGAAGGGGTGCACAGAAAAGTCTATGCTTCTTGCCTCTATGCGCAAGATGCAGAAAATATTTCTGTAACAGGAAGTGGAACATTAGATGGAAACGGCCGGAAATGGTGGAAGATTTTCAGAGAACAGCGAGAAAAACTCGATTATCCGCGTCCAAAATTAGTTAGTTTCCACAAATGTGAGCGAATCACGATCCAAGGAATCAAAATGATCGATTCGCCAAGCTGGACAGTTAACCCGATTTTATGCGAAAACATGACCGTTGATAATGTAACGATCCTTAATCCAGCTGATTCGCCAAATACAGATGGTATTGATCCGGAATCATGTAAAAACGTCCGCATCAGCAACTGTCATATTGATGTTGGCGATGACTGTATTGCAATCAAAGCTGGAACAGAAGATACAGTGGAGCGTATCCCATGTGAAAATATCACGATCACAAATTGTACGATGGTCCATGGACATGGCGGCGTAGTACTTGGCAGCGAGATGAGCGGCGGTATCCGAAATGTTACGATCTCAAACTGTATCTTCCAAGATACGGATCGTGGGATTCGCTTGAAATCTAGACGCGGCCGCGGAGGAATCGTGGAAGATATCCGTGTCGATAACATCATTATGGATAATGTCATGTGTCCGTTTATCATCAATTTATATTATTTCTGTGGGCCAAGAGGAAAAGAAGCATATGTTTGGGAAAAGAAAGCTTATCCAATCGATGAACGAACACCTGCTTTCAGAAGAATCCATTTTGCAAATATCACTGCGCGGAATGTTCATGCGTCGGCTGGTTTTATTTATGGCTTAGCAGAACAATATGCTTCAGAGATTACCTTCAACAATGTCGATATTTCTATGGCAAAAGAAGCGATACCAGGAAAACCAGCAATGATGACTGGAATCGAAGACATGAAAAACCAAGGATTCTATATTGGTTTTGCAAAAGACATCATTTTCAACCAATTGTCGATCGAAAATCATGAAGGCCCTGCTTTCTTATTGGAAAACACCGAAGATATCACAATCACGAATCTTCGATCAACTGAAACAAAAGAATGGGATGAACTTGTCCATGAAAAAGCCAATGTCGTTGTTTGATCTGCTCGGTGATTCTGCTCCGGCGGAAAAAGTAACAGGAAAACATCTGCGAAGCGAAAAGAGAGAGGGGTACATTCTAGAGCATCATCAACTTGTTTTGAATGGTTTGGAAACTGTACCCGCATTATATGCGCATCCCGCAGGCGAAGGACCGTTTCCAACGGTCCTCTTTTTCCATTCTCACGGCGGCGATTTTTCAACAGGAAAAAGCGAATTGATCCAAGGTGCCAACTATCTTTGTGCCCCCTCTTTTGCCGAAACGATCACAGGGATGGGTTTCGCTGTCTGGGCAATTGATGCTTGGGGATTTGAAGAGCGAAGCGGGATTTCAGAAAGTGAATTATTCAAAGAATTTCTTTTAACAGGCAAAACACTTTGGGGGATGCGTCTGTTTGATGGTCTGCACTTGATTGATTATTTAGAGACAAGAAAAGATATTGATTGTCAACGTTTAGCAGTTATTGGTATGTCGATGGGCGGGATGATGAGCTGGTGGCTTAGTGCATTGGACCCTCGAATTCGCGTGTGCATCGATATTGCTGCGCAAGTCGATATCGAAACATTGCTGGAACATCGAAGACTGGATCATCACGGCTATTACTATTATATCCCGAAGCTTCTGAACTATTATTCAACAGCAGATATCCAGACGCAAATCGCACCGCGTCCTCGATTAAGTTTGGTCGGGAAAAACGATACGATGTGTTTAGACAAAGGAGTACAGAAGCTGGCGAAAAAACTCCATTCCATTTACGAAAAGCAGGATGCTTCACAGTATTTTCGTTCTGAATCATTGACAGGCGGACACATGGAAACGCAAGAGATGCGAGAAAAATGGCAAAGCTTTTTAAAGGAGCATCTATAAAATGAAAACAGAAATCTGGATAGGAAAAGAAGAAACCTGTGATTTTTCTTCTATTCAAAAGGGCATCGACTATTTAGCGCAATTTCCTGAACATATCCCTAAAAAAATGATGATTGCGGAAGGTGTTTACGAAGAATATATCGAAAGCCGGTTATCTAATTTTACAATGGTCGGTCTTGGCAAAGTAGAGATCACAGGTACGCGATACGCTCAGCAACAAATGGAAACTGGCGAACAAAGAGGCACGTTTCGCACAGCAACTTTTTTCTTGGAAGGAACAGATATCTCCGTTGAAAATGTCACGATAACAAATCGTTCAGGACCTGGCGAAAAAGTCGGACAAGCTGTTGCACTTTTCAATATGGGGCATCGAACGACCTTGAAGAACTGCAAGCTGAGTGCCTATCAAGATACGTTATGTACAGGTCCGCTCCCAGCACTGCAAAAAGATGGAACGCCTTTTGTGACACCGGCGAAAACAACACCGAATTATTGTCAGCAATTCTACTGTCAATGTTTGATTGAAGGAACAATCGATTTTATTTTTGGCGGTGCAGATGCGAGATTTGAAGAGTGTGAACTGCGGAGCCGGAAAAAAGATGGGCCTGGATTTATCACAGCAGCTTCTACACCCGAAAATCAGCCGGGTTATTCTTTCAATAACTGCTTGGTTTCTTCAGAAGCAGGAACAACAAACGTTTACTTAGGACGTCCCTGGCGTTCCTATGCAAAAACAGTGTTTAAAAATTGCCGAATCGGCGCACATATCCATATTCATGGATGGGACAACTGGGGAAATCCAAAAAATGAGCAAACAGTTTTATTTCAAGAAATAGAGAACTATACCGAAAAAGAACAGCGGCCAGATTGGGTGAAGGTCAAAAGGAGAGAGTGACATGAAACGAAAATGGGAAGTATTTACAGGCGGCACAGGCGGATTATTATCTATGCTGTTCATTGGCGGTCTATCCGTCACATTGAACAATATGTCTTTGCAGGAGTTTTCGCAAAGTTACCAAAGATTAGGCATCGAAAACACTTCTTCTATAGAAAGTGTATTTGAAAGTTTGAAAGATGTGACGGGATTATTTACGGTCAGTTTATTTGTCTCATTGATTTTTCTTCTCGTAGCCGTCTTTTTATCACTGAAAGAAAAATATTTGCTTGCCGCTGCGATCCTCTATTTTATAGCGGGTGCGGTATTGCTTCTTGGTACGCAATTCATTGCTTTTCCTTTTGCCTTTTTCTATTTTGCAGCAGGTGTTTTAAGCATTTATCGAAAGAGAAAGGACAAAGAATATGCACTTAACTAAAGTCAAAAATCCAATTTTGAGAGGATTCAACCCAGATCCAAACATCGTCAAAGCAGAAGATACTTATTACATTGTGGTTTCATCTTTTGAATGGCTTCCTGGTGTCAGAGTATACGAATCAAAAGATTTAGTAAATTGGAGGTATAAAACAGATATTTTGACAGATCAGGTTTCTTTACAAGGGAATCCTGCGAATGGCAGCATTTGGGCACCGCAAATCAGCTATGCAGATGGGTTGTTCTATTTGATTTACACAGATGTCAAAAGTGTCGACCGCCCGTTCAAAGATGCGCATAATTATATGATTACTGCTGAAACTATCGATGGACCTTGGTCAGAACCGATTTATCTGAATAGCAGCGGCTTTGATCCATCATTGTTCCATGATCCAAATGGGAAAAAATGGTTTCTGAATGAAATCTGGGATTACCGAAAAGAAACACCAAATAAATCTGCTGGGATCGTGATGCAGGAATTTGATCCAGAAAAAAATGAACTTGTAGGGCCGATCCACAAGATTTTTGACGGTACTTCTTTAGCTAAAACTGAAGCACCTCACATTTACTATCATGGCGGTTATTACTACTTGATCACAGCGGAAGGCGGTACAGGAAGCGGTCATTCTGTTACTGTTTGCCGATCGAAAGAAGTAACTGGCCCTTATGAGGTGGACCCAGAGTATCCAATGTTGACAGCCAGTGATAAACCAGATTCGCCTTTGCAATGTTCAGGGCATGGAAGTATTGTCCAATCACCATCAGGACAGTGGTATATGGTCTATTTGTGTACGAGACCATTAAATGGTGCAGCGATTCTTGGACGAGAAACAGCAATCCAAGAAGTCTATTGGTCAGAAGATGGCTGGTTAAGGTTAAAAGATGGAGGAAACGGACCTTCCCAATACGTAGAGATTGCTGTGTCAAAAGAAGTGAAACAAGAAAGCAACTCTGACTTCTATGAAGATTTCAATGGAGAATTGTGTGCTGGGTGGAATGCGCGAAGAATCATGCCAAGTAGTTCATGGTGTGATCTTTCCAGCCGACCAGGATACTTAAGGTTGATCTCAGGAGAATCGATCCAGTCGGTCTTTGATCATCATATGCTAGCTGTTCGTCAAACTGATTTTCATTTTGAAGCACAAACGGCTTTAGAATATGAACCAGAAAATTACAATCAAATGGCCGGGTTAGTGTTATATCTCAATGAAAAAAATTATATTTATTGTTATGTGACTTATGAAGAAGAGACTGGAAAATGTCTGCGCATGCTGAAAGCAGAGGATGGAATAGTTACTCTAGAGAAAGAGATTCTTCCGTTGAAAGAAGCGAAAACGTATCTAAAAATAGAAGCAGACGGACCTACAGGAAAATTCTTTGTTAGAGAAGATGAACGTCATCCTTGGCAGCAAGTAGGAGATCCACAAAGTCTTCTTGGGCTTTCTGGCGGATTTACAGGGAATTTTATAGGCATCGCTGTACATGATTTGATGAAAAAAGGCGGTTCTTATGCAGATTTCGACTTTTTCCTTTATCATGGACAAGATCGTTAAAAAACAAAAAGTTCAAATGTAATAAGAAAGTTGGGACAGACCATCTGTCTCAGCTTTTTTTATTTAAAGCAGGATAAGATAGAAGGTAGTTATCAAGTGTTATGTTTAAGAACCAAGATAGTGTAATTATCTGTCAATATTGTGAATACAAAAACAAATAAAAAGGAGTTATAATTTTGAAAACGTTAACAATATTGATGAGGAGTGATTTAGATGCTTTCACAAAATGTACTTACGGAAAATATAAAACCAAAAACGAAGTCATTTGGCCTATCTGATAAGATTGGTTATATGTTCGGAGATTTAGGGAACTGTTTTATTCTAGGATTAGTCAATAGTTTCTTGATGATCTACTACACGAATGTCTTAGGTGTTTCTGGTGCAATTGTCGGGATTCTTTTTTTAGTTTCAAGGATTTTGGATGCGTTTGCAGATGTGTTAGTTGGCCGTTTATGTGATGTTTCAAAATTGACTGATGTTGGGCGCTTTAGTCCATGGATCCAAAAAATGAAGTATCCGTTTTGTTTGATTACAGTAATTATTTTTCTTCCATTTGTACAGCATCTGCCAATGACAGCAAAAATCATTTATATCTTTGTTTCTTATATTGTCTACGGTATTTTTCTTTCAACAATCAATATTCCTTATGGGGCGATGGCTGCCGCAATCAGTTCTAACCCTGATGATCGTGCTTCATTATCTACGTTCCGCAGTATCGGTTCAGCAATCGGAGGTTCTACGACAGGTTTCTTTATTCCTATCCTTATGTATACAACGGCTAAAGATGGACGCCAAGTCGTTTCTGGAGAACATTTCTTTTGGATTGCGATTGCTTGCGCTGCGATTGCATTTGCTGCATATATCCTGACATGCCGTTTAACCACAGAAAGAGTACGGGTCGATAAAACAGAAAAAGTACCTGCAGCTCAATTGATGAAAGGGTTGATTTCTAACCGAGCATTGATCATTTTAGTTGTAGTAGATATTTTTATTGTCATCAACCAGATTTTAGCAGGAACAAATATGACTTATTTATTCAATGATTATTTCCATAATAAAGAAGCAATGTCTATCGCACTTCTTTTTACTTACGGTACAGTAGTTGTCTTAGCACCTTTTGCAACATCTCTAACAAAATGGTTTGGTAAAAAAGAAGCAAGTGTCTGGGCACTGTTGATTTCTTCAGCAATGTATCTTTTGATGTACTTCATGCATTTGACAAATGCGTGGGTCTACTTGATTTTCTTGTTTATCGCAACATTAGGCGCTGGCTTATTCAACTTGATGATTTGGGCATTTATCACAGATGTTATTGATTTTCATCAATATACGACAGGATTACGGGAAGATGGAACAGTATATGGTGTGAATTCTTTTGCACGAAAATTAGGGCAAGCTTGTGCAGGAGCAATCGGCGGCTTCATGCTGGCGCTTATTGGCTATCAATCTTCTTCAACCGGAGGAGTCGTACAAACACTACTTGTCCAAAACCGAATCTATGCTTTAGCAAATCTATTGCCAGCATTCTGTTTATTCGTTTCAGCAATGATCTTGCTTTTCGGTTATCCGCTAAATAAAGAAAAAACAAAAGCGATGGGAGAAGAATTGCGGAAAATAAATGCACAATAATAGATACGCAAAAATTTTCATTTATCTTAGATAATCAGACGGACGGAATGGGGAAATTCCGTCCGTTTTCCTATTTAGAAACTGAAAAAGGTGGATGTAAGCGGAATGAAAAAGCTTTCTTCGGTTTTTTTTGACAATTTTAAACAAATACACCTAAAATCCTTGACGGTGCGCGATATACATGATAAAGTAACAAACGTTGTCGCAAGAGAAATTTAAATGAAAATTTTCTTGAAATATGTGTTGACGAGTAGTTAACAACATGTTATGATAACTAAGTCGTTTAAATGAGAAGTGAGTTTTTCGTTGATACATCAATAAAAAACTTAAAAAAACTTCTTGACAAATAACAACTGATAAGTTATTATAAATGAGTTGCTAAAAGCACTTCGCGAAACAAGCGAAAAAACTTTTTAAAAAAAGTGTTGACATCAATTCCGATGTTTGCTAAGATATAAAAGTTGCT
>KE351683.1:21468-47162 GCA_000415185.1 Enterococcus faecalis 13-SD-W-01 | reverse complement strand
ATCAGCGTCAGCATCCGCATCGGCGTCAGCGTCGGCATCTGTTTCGTCGTCGTCAGGGATTACTGCTGGTGTTGGTAAACTTGGTGTATTATCTTGGTCATAAGCAATTAATTCAATTTCATCTAATGGGTCAACAAGATTTGCTGAAACAGAAATAGTAAAGTTTCCATTTTCATCCGCTAAACCTTCACCCACTACTTCATCATCTTGATAGATTCGCACTCTTGCATTTGGATCTGCCATACCTGTTACTTCATAATTATCTGTAGAATTTCCAGTCACTTGAACATTGTAAGGTGGAGTTACTTCACTTGCTTCGTAATAAACAGGAGTATAACCATCATTATTAGAAGCAATAGATAGAGAAAGTACATCCGATTTCACAATCGTTGCTAAAAATCCTGCTTCATAAGGACTCCCTATATCAACACCCGCGTCTAGCAAACCTTGATAAGTTGGATCTTGGATTGTTGTAGGAATCGATACATTTGTTTCACCTAACACGCTGGCATCAGCAAGCGTGCCAATCAAATCTGAACCTACATTTACTAAGGCTTCTGCTGTACCGATAGCCGTTGCAAATATAGGTTTAACAGTGGTTGCTAAAGCTAGATCAACAACTGGTCCTGCGATTCCTGAAGCATCCAAGCTTTGTACAGCATTATTCAAATCTGTTAAAATCGTTAGCAATGATTCTCTAATCACTGTTTCCAATGCTCCATCAAGTTCAGCGTAAATATATTCGTCACCTTGCATTTGTAAAGGTACAGAAACTTGGGCTGAAGTAATGTTGCTTAAATTCTCTAATAAATCCAATTGCTCATAAACTTCATCCAGATTCACGCTTGCTAATGGGTTTGAAGCCAATAATCCGTCGATAGTATCTACCAACGTACCTACAGCTCCATCCACAACACCTAAAAGAGGATCTAACGCGTTAGCTGGAAGTAAAATATCTGTAGAAAAAGTTGCTGTACCATTTGGAGCTACTAGCCCCTGCATCTCTTCTGGGATTGCCAAAACTGCATAGCGCCGCCCATTTACTACACTAAGATCAATCCCGCTGTCGGCAGTAATGTTAAAAGTAACGTTACGTGCAGCATTTTCAAGCGGATAAGCATTAGCTTCGCTCGTTCCGCTATCATTGGAAGAACTTAAATTACTGAACAATTGGCCACTTATCACGTCCGCGTAAGCATTGTGCGACTCTACCGTAAACAAAGGCGTAGCGATAGAAACTGGCGCCAACCCAAACAACATACCAGCAGCTAATGAAGAACCAACAAATAAATATTTTTTGGAACGACGCTTCAATCTCGCTTTTTGGTCCATCCATTTTTTATAATCCCTTTTCATCCTTAATCCTCCCTGACAAATAAATTAAATTAGCCAGCTAGCTGTTAACAAAAAACCCTTTTCAACTTAAGTTGAGAGCACTATATCAAAATATTCATAAATAAACTAACTAAATGCTCATTTTTCTTTCGTTATTTTAATTTAAACTTGTTTTCTTTAATTTTAAAGGAGTTTCAGCCTCCTTATTTCAAAGACTAAAAAATTAAAATAACACAGCTTACAAAACCTTATACATAGGGAAAGTAAGCACAATCATTCTACAAAAAATTCTTATTTTTTAATTTATAAAATAAAAAATAAGTTTTTAAAATCAAATAAAACTATGTAAAACCAACGAAAAAACTCCTGAAAAAAATAAAATTTTTTATACTTTTTTATTGCAAATTTATTCACAAATTGTATATAGATAAAGTTTATCCATTAAATAGGCATTTAAAAAAACAACCATTTTTTTATTCGAATTTCGTCGTTTTTAGACAAAAAAATAAGACAGACAAAAGGAATACTTTCGTCTGTCTTAGAATCTTGTTTTTATCTTTGCTAAGAAATCTTATTCGCTGTATAGGTCGCGAACTGGCGTCATGATGATGCGGTTCAGATCATTGATGATCGTGCTGAAGCCTTGTTCTTTTTGCATCAAGTCATTGATTACTTCTTCTGCTTGGATTTTCATTGACATTGCTTGTGCATTCATTGCATCTTCATCAGAAAATTCTTCTCCGCGCATTTGTTTCTCTTGCAATTCTAGCTGCATCGCTTGGAAATCTTTGAATAATTTATGTGCTGATTCGTTCGCTTTTACTTTGTCGTACGCAGCTTGTAATTCTTTAAATTCAGGTAATTCACGAATTTCGCGTTCGATTTGATTGGCGCTGTCATAGATATTTGTCATTTTTTTCTGCCTCTTTTCTGCTTTAGTTTCTCTTTCATTGTACCATGAGGATTCTGGTTTTCAAAATCCTACTGTCCCTGATAACTATCCCAGAGATTCCTTGCTGCATCACCGATTCCTCGAATTCCTTCTCGTAGCATATCGCCAAATCCTTTTAATCCTTCTTTGGCTTGTTCACCGTAACGATCGATATTCTCTCGCCACTGGCTGCTGTTGTCCTCGCTTGAAGAATTTGTTTCATCCACTGGTGTTGCACTGCCTCCCGTAGTATACGCGTTCGCTACTTCAAAAGGTGTTTGTTCTGTGTAAGGCAGGATTCCTTCAGCAGCTGATTTGAAAACTTTCCCTACAACATTCCCGCTTGTTCCTTCTAAGAAGTGAAGTTCGCTTGCTTCTTCAAAGCCCATCCATGTAGAGATCACAACATCTGGCGTATACCCTACGATCCATTGGTCATTGGCTTTTGTTGCGTCAAAACTTGTCTCAGTTGTCCCTGTTTTCCCAGCGACTGTAAACCCATATGGATTAGCGGCTACTCCGGTCCCATTTGAAAAAGTGCCCAACATCATACTGGTCATTTCGTCCGCTGTTTCTTTCGAGACAACTTGTTTCGACTGTGCATCCGTATTATCTATAATCACGGCACCTGTTGAATCAACGATTTTCGTAATCAAATGCGGTGTATAGATTTTTCCATCATTTGCAAAAGCACTATATGCGCTTGCCATAGTCAAAGGAGAAGTTCCTCTTTTCAGTCCGCCTAACGCCAAACCATAATACTTATCTGAGTCATCTAGCGGCAAACCGAATTCTTCCGTTTTATCAAACCCTTTTTGCAAGCCGATCTCATGAAGAAGCCAAACAGCAGGCAAGTTCAAACTCTGTGCCAACGCTTGATACATTGGGACTTCACCTTGGTATGTCCCGTCAAAGTTATGTGCTTCATAGTAGCTTTGCGGCTCATCTTTTAAAATACTATCTGGTTTGTATCCTGCTTCCAACGCTGGTGCATATACACTCAACGGTTTGATCGTTGATCCAGGCGAGCGCCGCATTTGTGTTGCAAAGTTAAACCCTCTAAAAACATGATCGCCTCTTCGACCAACTAATGCTCTAACACCGCCTGTTTTCGGATCCAGCGCCACTGAGGCGGATTGGACCATTGCGCCATCTGAAGCATTCGGCGGAAACAGCTGATTATTTTGATAAGTTGCTTCCAATTGCTGTTGGTAATTTTGATCAAGAGAAGTATAGATTTTAAAGCCTTTGTTCATGACATCTTCTTCTTTTAATCCGTATTCTTCGACTGCTTCGTCAATCACCGCATCAAAATAGTAAGGGTAACGATAACCTGTTTCAGAATTCGTGTACGTATCGTTCAGATTATTTGCGATGTTCGTTTGGCTTTCGGCCGTTTCTTGTTCTTTTGTGATTTTTCCATTGTCTGCCATCACACTCAACACAGTATTTCGGCGGTTATTCGCATTTTCAGGATGATCGATCGGATTGTAGATTCCTGGTCCTTTCAGCATTCCTGCTAAAGTCGCTGCCTCGCCTAATGTCACATTCGCAGCATCGACACCAAAGTAACGTCTTGAAGCATCTTGCACACCCCAGACACCATTTCCGAAATACGCATTATTCAAATACATAGTCAAGATTTCTTCTTTACTGTATTTCTTTTCTATCTCAATAGCTAAAAAGAGTTCTTTTGCTTTTCGGTCAAAGGTTTGATCCAGCGTCAAGTAAGCATTTTTCGCTAATTGCTGGGTGATCGTACTTCCGCCGCCGCCGGACGTACCGCCTCTTGAAAGAACCATTCGGACAGCGGCTCGTGCAATCCCTTTGATATCAAATCCATGGTGATGATAAAAATTCCGATCTTCTGTTGAGATGACCGCATCTTGTATGTATGGCGATATTTTATCTAATTCGACATACGTTCCTTTTTGGGCATAGAGTGTACCTGCCTCTTCATTATTCTTGTCATAGATGACCGTCGATTGGCTCAAGCCTGATTTCAACGTCTCGACGTTCGCCTGTTTTGCCAAAATAAAAAGATAAATACTCATAACTAGCACAACGATTAATCCGAAAAGCAAAATGATCTTATTGACATGGTATTTCTTCCAGATTCGTTTGCGCCACTGATGAAACTGGCGGAGGTATGGTTTGAGCCAACGCCAAAAACTGACCAAAGCAGTTTTTATCTTTCCCCAAATGCTTTGAAAGTCCATTCAATTGTTCTCCTATTCTGTTTTGTTTCATGTTTTCTAGTGTAGCATAAAAAAAGACTGACTTCTCCCGTCTCTAGACTGAACTTTGAGTAACCAAATTCAGTTTACCAATGGTTTCCTAGGAAATAACTGTTTTTTTCTTAAATATCTTTTAAAAATGTTACAATGAAGCTGTATTTACAAGGAAAGGAACAAACAAATGGACATTACCATTACTTTACCGAAAGATCATCCAACTGCTACGATCCGTGAATTACTGGAAAAAGAATGGCTCGTTCCTCGAAAAGTCCGGCATTTTTTGCGTATACGCAAAAATGTTTGGATCAATCAAGAACCCGCCCTTTTTCATCATGAAGCTGTTGGAGGCGATCAGATAACGCTTAGATTTGAAGAAACAGATTATCAGCACCAAGAAATCTATTTAGGCAACGCTGAAAACATTATGCCTTTATATGAAGATGACCAGCTGATCATCATTAATAAACCAGCAGGAATGAAAACACACCCAAACCAGCCAGATGAAAAGGATACACTGTTAAATCATCTCGCTGCCTATCTTGAGTCAAAAGATCAACGACCTTATGTTGTCCATCGCTTGGACAAAGAAACAAGCGGAGCGATTTTATTTGCAAAAAATCCCTTTATCTTGCCTATTTTAGGACGTTTATTGGAACAAAAAGCCATCTATCGACGCTATCAAGCAATTGTTTGGGGCAAACTTTCTCATGATCAAATCATTCGAAAGAAAATTGGACGAGATCGGCATGACCGCCGAAAACGCGTGATTGATCCAAGAAATGGTCAACCAGCCGTCACTCATGTCTCGATAGCAGGACATCAAAACGACAAGACCTTGGTTTGTTGCGTACTTGATACAGGTCGAACCCATCAAATCCGCGTTCATCTTGAAAGCATTGGTCATCCAATCGTCGGCGATCCTCTTTATCAAAAAAAGCCCGCAAAACGGCTGATGCTCCATGCCAAAGAACTTCACATGACGCATCCTTTCACACAGGAAGAAATCATTGCTTCCGCTGATCCAGGTTTATGGTAACAGCTATTTATTTCTGCGAAAAAACCTCTGAAAAAAATTTTTTCAGAGGTTTCTATTTTATTTATTTCTTAAATGTTACACAAACGCATTGGCCTTTACTTCCGCTTCTGCCAACATCAAAGCACCTTTGATCCCACTCTCATTTGGTAATCCCCAGCGGACGATATAATCTTCTGGCGCTGGTGTTTCCATGTAGCCTGCCATCAATTCTGTAAATTGTGCACGTATTTTTTGCAGCAAATGATCTTGATTCATTACACCGCCGCCCAAAATAATGACTTCAGGAGCAAGCGTCAATGTATAATTGATCAGCGCTTGCGCAATATAATATGCTTGAATATCCCAAACTGGATGGTCTTCCGGAAGATCTTGTCCTTTGATTCCTGTTCTTTTTTCTAAAGATGGACCTGCTGCCAAGCCTTCTAAGCAGTCTTTATGATAGGGACATGTCCCTTCATACGTATCATCAGGATGTCTTTTTACCCAGATGTGTCCCATTTCCGGATGAGCGATCCCTTGAAAAATCTCTTGGTTTTGCACGATGCCCGCACCGATCCCTGTTCCGACAGTCAAATAAATACAGCTGTTCTTTCCATGTGCAGCTCCTTGTTTCAATTCGCCGTAAGCCGCAGCATTCACGTCCGTCGTCCAAGCCATAGGAATCGCATATCGTTCTTTTATTTTTCCAAGAAAATCGAAATCGCTCCAGCCTTTTTTAGGTGTTGCTAATACATGCCCATAATTTGGATTTTCTGGGTTGATGCCGATAGGACCAAATGATCCAATGCCTAATGCATCTAAAGAAAATCGGTCAAAAAAAGCAAAAACCTGCTCCAATGTTTCTTCTGGATGTGTTGTAGGAACACTGACTTTCTCAATAATCGTTTGTGTTTCATCTGAGACAGCGCATACAAATTTTGTGCCGCCAGCTTCTATTCCGCCGTACATGTTGTTTCCTCCTCAAAACCAATTGTTCGAATCTCGTGAGGGTAAATCGTCATTGGAGGTGTCTGCTGGCAATCTTCTTCCAACAGATTCAGCAATTTCCCATTTTTTTGCTGCTTGGTGATCGTCAAAGGCATCTCTTTTTCTGACATGTTATATCCTCGCAAGATTGCTTCATTCATTTTACCACGTTTTAAAGCAGTTGGTGCAAACGTTTTCCCATTTGTTTCTAAATATTTCTTTTTACTTGGTTCTTTTCCTTCTTGTTTTGGTAATTGGATCGCAGAGAAAGGAATTTGCGCAGCATAGGCATGTTTATAAGCTGTATAACGTTCTTTAGCAGAAGTGATCTCTAGACTATAGTGGAAGATATGTTTTCCTAAACATTGCGCTTCTGGTGTCGCAAAATATCCCCAATCACCTAGCTCACCGACACAGCGGAGCAAGGTCAGAGCAATTGTGTCTCCACTAAAACCCTCGTACTCATTCAAACCATAATTGCCGACAGTAACGCTAATTTTTTCATCATGCAAATTGACAAACGCATGCTGATGTTGAGGATTTTCCGGATTTTTCCAAGAAGACGACACTTGATTTGGTCTTTTTACCACTTCAAAAATACTGTCTGCTTCGTGATGTTCCACATGTAACTTTGTTGGGAACAAGATTCGCAGTCGATGATCCTTCATTTGATTGTTTATCTTTGTTTCAAAATCGATCCTTCTGCTATTTTTTCTCAAGGTTATGACTGTTTCTATTGGAAATATTGCCTTTTCTTCTGAGCGTTGTGCTTTACGTTCACGAAATTCGACCATCATTTGCTGTTCTTTGGTTAACTGTTCATCCGCAGAAGCAGGAAGCAGCATGTTTTGACTGATTTTTATTTGTGCTTGTTCTGGACTATTTTTCAGGATCTGGATTACAGCTTCACCTTTTGTAGATAAAATCGGCTGCGTATTTTCTGGCTTTTTATAAACATATTCATTCCCGATATCTCCTGTATCTTCAAAAACATGCAAACCAGAAAAAATCTCGCCGCTCTCTTTATCCTTCACTTCTAAAGAACCATTTTTTTGAACAGCGAGCTGGACCCATTCGTTTTCTAAACCCCAGCCGTCATTTTGGATAAGCAAATTTTGTTCTTGTTCTTCTTCAACATAGGCTCCTTCTGCTAAGGCAAAAGTTTCCCAAGAAAAAGCAGGCATGTCATGGATAGGTAAAGTAACCGTAACTACTCGCGCAACATAAGGGATACGGAAGCTTTCATCTGGCAGTTCATATCCAAACACTGTCTCAACTGGAGAAAATTCTGCTGGTACGTATTCTCCGTCTTTTGTTTCAACATGATAATCCATTAAAGGAAGTTTTTCTAATTCGTCATATAAGAAAGGTGGTGCACCTTCCGCGAATGTTTTTCTTGTCAATTCGATCGTGATGGAGACTTCTCCTGTTTTTTCAAAACCGCTTGTATTAAAAATCGTAAATGGATAACTGTTTTTTGGAAAATCCTTTGTATCGATTGATTGCCCAATCTCCTTTAACGCTTTTTCGGCGAGAAATTTCCCTACTTGATCGGCTTTTTCAAACCGAGTAATCATTTCTCGATGGACATCATCGATCGAACAGCCGCAAATGCTGTCATGCGGGTGGTTTTGCATCAATGTTTTCCAAGCATAATCCAATTGATCATGCGGGTACTTCCCTGTTTGTTCATAGGCAATCGTTGCTAAAGGTTCCGTGATATTTTCTAATTGTCTTTGGACTCGTGTATTCCATTGTTTCAAATAAACACGGCTAGAAGCAGTATTCGCTAATGTATACCAGCCATCTGTTTCTTGACTCGTTAATTCTCCCGCAACTTGACCGATTTCTTCTGGCAAATCGCTTTTTAGTGCTGCAAGATAGTCAGTAAAATTAGAATGGATAAATTCATATTCTGGATATAACTTATTCGCTAACGCTATAGCCTTTGATATATCTTTTTGAACTGGTTGATGATCGACCCCGTTCATCATCAATAAATGATCCGTCGAAGCAAATTTTTCAGCATCTGCTAATTTTTGATCCCAAAATAGTTTTGCTTGTTCTTCGTCTGAAGGAATCTCATTGCCATTACTGTACCAATTTGCAAAAAGCAAACCGAAAATCTCTGTTTGATCTGGCCCTTTCCACCACATTTCTGAATACTGAGAAGTATAATTTTCATCCTCTAAAATCTCGTTGGCGAAGCCGATTGGTTTTACTCCTCGTCCAAAAGCTGCTGCATCTAACCCTGCCTTTTTCATTAATTGCGGTGTTTGCCCCATGTTGCCGAACGTATCGGGAAAATAACCCAGTTTGACAGATGCTCCCCATTTTTCGCTCTCTTTGTGCCCAATCAGCATGTTTCGAACGTTGGCTTCTGGACTTACTAAAAATGCATCTTGCAAAATATAAAAGGGACCGATTCTCAGCTTTCCAGATTGGACTGCTTTCTTTACTGCTTCCTTTTTTTCTGGACGCACTTGAAGATAGTCATCTAATATAATCGTCTGTCCGTCTAAATGAAAACTGTCGAAATCAGGATCTTTCTCAAATAGTTCCAGCAAATCGTCCATTAATTGGATCAAACGCATATGGTGCCGCTCATAAGATAAGTACCATTCGCGATCCCAATGACTGTGGGAAATGATATATACTTTTTTCATCGAAGTTCCTCCTATTTCTTCACTCGGATATCAAAATAATCCATGACTAATTCACAAAACATCATATTTGCCCACGAAAACCATTCACGCGTATATTGATTTGGGTCATTTACATCAAAGCCTTCGTGCATCATTTTTGTCCCAGCATCTGTCGCTGTCAGCAAATCAAGAATCCGTTCTTTTTCTTTTTTGTCAGAGGCAGTCAATCCTTCCATCGCTAAAGCAATCGGCCAGATATAGTTTTTTGGTGTATGAGAAGAACCGATTCCTTTTGCGTACTTTCCTTCATAAAAATAGGGATTTTCTTTGCTCAATAACGTTTTTCGCGTTTGCTGATAAATCCGTTCTTCATTTGTCCCATAGCCTAGATAAGGAGCCGATAACAAATTGGGTACATTGCTGTCGTCCATCAATACGGCATTTCCTTGACCATCTACTTCATAAGCATAGACCTCTTCTCCAGCTTTATTTGCAATGATTCCATGCTGTTCAATCCCTGCTTGGATCTGTTTTCTTAAACTTTCGGCTTCTTTTGCCAAAGCTTCATCTTTCACCACAGATAGAAACAGCTCTTCGATGTACTCTAAGATAACAACTGCAAACATATTCGAAGGAATCAAATACCCATAGATACACGCATCATCACTTGGTCGGAACCCTGACCATGTCAAACCAGTTTGCACTACTTCTGCACCTTTCCCATCATTGACTAATGTGTCTTCAAGTCGCGTTGTTTCTCGGACAAATGAATAAGAGGATTGTTGATGATTTTGTTCTGTTTTGAATACTTTGATAATTTTTCGAACACCGTTTTTAAATGTTTCATCAAAGTGATCCGTGCGGCCAGTATTTTTGTAAAAAAGATACGCGAGCTGGACTGGATAGCAAAGCGAATCGATTTCATACTTTCTCTCCCAGATCCAGTCGTTCATTGTTGTGTGGTCTTTTTGATGCCCAGCCCCATTCGCTTCTTCATTAAATGCATTTGCATATGGATCAATATTGATATAAAAGAACTGTTTTCTTATCAATCCGCAAATCATATTTCCTAAATCTTCATCCTCTTTTGCTAAAACAAGATAAGGCCGGACTTGTGCGGTCGAATCTCTCAGCCACATTGCTGGGATGTCTCCCGTAAGTAAGAAAGTCGTTCCATCAGCATGCCGTTTCACTGTTGTCAGCAACGTATTCGCAAATCCTGCATTAAAGTTTTCTGCCCACGCAGCATGGTGTGTACCGCATTTTTTTGTTATTTCCGCCATAAATGATTTCACTGAATTTGGTATATCTTTATAAACCAATTTTTCTTCACCTCTTCTATTTGATATATCATAAGTATTATATAGCTCTGCGGAAGTTTTGTCTACGCTTTCAAAAATATTTATTTTTCTTTTCTTTTACTGAGTTTATGGTATTATTAAAATATGATATATCATTAAGAGGTGGAAACAATGAACCAACCATTATATAAAAAAATATTTACAGATCTTCATACTGCCATATTAAACGGTACGCTTCCTGTAGATAGCCAAGTTCCTACAGAAAAAGAGTTATCCGAACAATACCAAGTAAGCAGGATCACTTCGAAGCGTGCGTTGACTGAACTTGAACAGGCGGGTCTTATTTACCGATTACGAGGCAAAGGAAGTTTCGTCAAAGCGAATGCCCAAGAAAATCACAAAGAAATCGGGTCAAAGCGGATTTTGTTTTTACTTCCGTTTTTGAATGATCTTTCTGTCGGAAACTTCACTGATGGTTTAAATCCTGTCATGAAAAAACAGCAATTCGATGTCATGATGATGACCTTAGATTTTTTAGAGGGGAAAACCGCTCAGGATATCATGAACGAATTCGATGGCTTGATTTACTATCCCCTTCAAACAGAGCAGCATCTAGCACTTTTATTTGAGCTTTCTTTGAAAAGATTCCCTGTAGTTATTTTAGATAAAAAAATCTATGAATTAGCCTTTCCCGCCGTACTTTCTGACAACTTAAATGGCGGAAAGATAGCAACAGAATATTTGATCCAAAATGGACATAAAAATATTGCTTATCTTTTCGGAAGCAAAGAACATCCACAGTCTGTCAGACAGCGCTATCTGGGATACTTGCAAGCATTGAATAATGCAAAAATAGACGTTCATACTTCATTAGATGATTATTTTATTGAAACACAGGAATTGATCAATTCTATTCACCAAAATAACACAACAGCTTTTGTCTGCGAAAATGACCTGACAGCTATCCAAACAATCAATCGTTTGAAAAAGTCCGGCTACTCTTTTCCAGAAGATTTTTCTATTATCGGTTTTGATGATATCCAGGCTGCAGCATTGATTGATCCGCCTTTAACAACGATTGCACAAGACTTCGAACAATTAGGTTCACTTGCTGGAGAAAAACTAATTGCACTCATCAACGGAGAAGTCGACATTACCGACACCAATGTCCCTGTTTCACTAATCAAAAGACAAACTGTAAAGGAGAGAAAATATGAATATCCAAGAGATTGATACTCGTCACGGAACAGCGAATCAGCCTCAATTTTCAAATGGCAACTGCCTGCCCTACACAGGCGTGCCATTTGGTATGAATTATTTTGCCCCGCAGACTTCTGATCAACGAGGAAGCTGGTGGTTCCATCCAGAAGACCGCATCTTCCAAGGGTATCGTTTGACGCATCAGCCAAGCCCTTGGATGGGGGATTTTAGTCATTTGCTTCTTACCCCTGTCAGCGGTTCATTTAAAGCACACACACTTTCACAGATCCAGAGTTCTTATCGTCCAGAAGAAAGTATTTTTCAGCCTTGTCAGTTATCTTTGACTCAATTACGTTATGGTATTCATTCTTCGCTATTTCCTAGCATGTATGGTGCCAATCTTGTCATTCGTTATACACAGCAAGAAAATGGTCTGGTCCTCACTCTTCCTGGCCGTTATGAAATAGAATTGATTGATCCACATACCTTACAAGGAAAAATCATCAATTTTTCTGGTTGCGAAGATCCCAATTTTTCTTTTTATTTTTCGCTCCATTTCGAAAAGGCTTTCTATAATGATTTGAAAATATACACTGGTGAAGATGGCTTTTTGACTTTAAATTTCGGACAAGAACGCTATCAGAACATTCGTCTGGGCACTTCTTTTTTAAGTCTGGAACAAGCGGCCTATCATTTGGAACAAGAAAAGCAGTTTTCTGCTGACGAACGATTGGCAAACACGATTCAAGAATGGCAAACTTATTTTGATAAAATCCAAATAGAACACCATGATCTGGCACAAACAAAGACGTTTTATCATAATCTTTATCGTGTGTTTCTTTTTCCGCAAACCTTTTATGAAATCGATCGAAATGGGAAAAAATATCATTATGATACGACAAGCAGATCGATCCAACCAGGAGTGTTGTACACAAATAACGGATTTTGGGATACTTACAAAACTGTTTATCCTTTCTTTTCTCTTTTTGCACAAGAAAAATACGAAGAAATTTTGGAAGGTTTCTTGAACAGCTATCATGAAACAGGTTATTTGCCAAAATGGCTTTCACCTGATGAACGAGGAATGATGCCTGGCACTTTGATTGATGCAGTAATTGCAGACGCTGCGGTAAAAGGGATACGAACAGATTTAATGTCTGAGTTTTTAGAAGCAATGATAAAAGGTGCAGAAATTCCTAGCGAAAAAGAGAACTATGGACGACAAGGAACCAAAGATTATTTAAAACATGGTTATGTTCCTATTACTCATCATGAATCAGTAAACCATACATTGGATTATGCTTATAGCGACTTTTGTATCAGCCAAGTCGCCGAGGTACTCGATGCAGCTTTTGAAAAAGAAAAGTATCGAACACGCTCACTTAATTATCAAAAAATCTTTGATAATGAAACTGGCTTTATGCGAGGAAAAGACAAACAAGACCAGTTCAGAAAAGAGTTTGATCCGATTCGGTGGGGAACGGATTACGCAGAAGGAAGCGCATGGCAAAGCAGTTTTGCCGTTTATCATGATTTCAATGGACTGATCCAATTAACCTCGCAAGAAGCATTTAAGAAACAATTGATCAAACTTTGTAATCAAGCTCCTTATTTTTCAGTTGGCGGTTATGGGATGGAAATCCATGAAATGAGTGAAATGGCTGCGGTAGACTTCGGACAGTTGGCGATTTCTAATCAACCTAGTTTTCATTTTCCTTACCTATTCACTTATCTTGACCAGCCAGAAATGGCCCAGCCGCTTTTGAAACAATTGATGACGCAAGCGTTTGATCATTCTGTTTCGGGCTACCCTGGTGATGAAGATAACGGCAGCATGGCGGGCTGGTTTCTTTTTAATGCGATGGGCTTTTATCCAGTTACTCCCGGTACAGGCGAATATGTGATTGGATTGCCATTGATGGATAAGATGACTTTAACATTCTCAAATAATAAAAAGTTGCAGATCACTGCTGCGCCAAATCAGCCGCAGCAGCAATTTATCCATCAAATCAAACGAAATGACGAGATTTACCGCAAACTTTTTTTCACCCATGATGACTTGTTAAAAGGCGGATCGATCCACTATCATTTGGGGATCGTCCCTAATCCAGAAGCTTTTGAAAGCAAAGAAAAACCTTATTCAGTCACTAAAAATTTGGAAAAATAGTAAAAAAGCCCACCTATACACGTATTCGTTCGTTGTACAGGTGGGCTTTTGCTGCATTTTTTATCCGCTTGTTTTACTAACTAGAAAGAATCACGAAAATCTTTTGGTGTTTGTCCAGTAAGTTTTTTAAAGAGTCTGGAAAAGTAAGTCGTATTCGTATAACCTACTTCATTAGCTATTTCATTGACATTTTTCTCACTATGCAAAAGAAGCCATTTTGCTTGCTCTATCCGAAAATGATTCAAATAAGCAGAAAAACTTTTCTTTGTTTCTTTTTTGAATAGCTGGCCTAAGTACATCACATTCAAATGAAGGGTTTCAGCAACATTCTTAAGTGTCAAAGCTTCTTGATACTGTTCATGCAAAATATCTAGTACATTTTTGACATTTTTACTATATGCTTTTTGTGCCTGCTGTCTTTTTAAAAGCGAAAGAATCAATTCTTGCAGCTCATGGACCGTTTCCGCTTGATTGATACATTGGATACCTTTCAAGTATTCTTCATCTTCCAAATTTGCCAATTCCCGCTGCACATCCATTAAAAGCAAAAAAGTGAAATGACGGACATCTTCGGGAGCAAATGCGAAAGAATGAAACTGATCAAAAAATTCATGGATCATTTTTTCTGCATAATCGATTTGTTTCTTTTGAAGAGCACGACTGAATGCAAGAAAATCGATTGTCTGATCATCCAAACGTTCAATCGTAGAGTAAAAGATCCTGCACTGTCTTTCCCCGTAAAATTGATGCAGTTTCAGATTATCTTTGGCACGCTGGTAGGTTTCTGGCAGCTGATCGATATCTTCTGTTTCCTCTCCTACACTGATCAGCCAATTTTCTTTATGAGCAACTTCTGTAAAATCACGACAAAAACATTCTGCTTGTCGTTTAGACAACAAAATCGTGAATACTTGCTGTTCACCGTAATTTCGCTGATAGTAAAACTTTTCCTTGTTGTCCTTAAGCCAATTCAAAATCGGCTGTTCTTCTTCTCGAGGAATCTGAGCTAGCAATATGCGGTAACTTTGATTGGTGCAGATCGACCGCATCAATTCTTCTTCGCTTTCTTCATCTAGTTCTTCATTCAACCACTGACTGAACAAGACTTCTTGATAAATTTCCTGCTGGTTTTTCTGTTTTTTCCGCTGATCTAAACGATGTTTCACTTTTGTCAAACTATCGATCAATTCGATTTTATTGACTGGTTTCATTAGGTAATTGACTGCTCCAAGCTGCAGCCCGCTTTTTAAATAATCGAATTTTTGATAACCGGATAAAATGATAAATTCAAAATACTGCTGCTCTTTCTGGGCTGCTTCGATAAATTCCAAGCCATTTATTTCTGGCATGGTAACATCTGTGATTACAAGATCGATGCTGTTTTTTTCCATAGCAGCCAATCCCGCCAACGCACTTTCTGCCACAGCTGTCACTTCAAATCCCAATGCTTGCCAATCCACGATTTTTTTCAGTCCATTCAAAATCATGTATTCATCATCTACTAATAACACGCTATACATGCCCAGCCTCCACCTTTCTAAAAGTAATCTGAATTGTCAATCCACCTTCTTTGTTGTTATACAATTGCAGTTCACAGCTTTTCCCAAAATAAGCATGCAGCCGTTCATAGACATTTTGGATACCAATAGATTGATTCGTCTGCCTTTTAGGATCGGCCAGGCGCTGTTCAATCAGCTGCAGTTGTTCTTCTGTTATGCCTTTCCCATTATCTTTGATTTGGATAACAACTTTATTTAGTTCACAATAAGCTTTAACACTCAAAGCATTATCATGGCGAGTAAAATCGATCCCATGTTTAAAATAGTTTTCTACTAGCGGCTGAATAGCAAATTTAGGCAGCTGCAGTTCTTTTAATGAAGGCTCAATGGTAAAGTGATACGCAACACGATTCGGATAACGCATTTGATAAAGATAGACATACTTTTCGCAAAAACTTAATTCTTCTGCTAACGTCGTTGTCTGTTCTTGCGTTATGTTGTTTCGCAAAAGTGCGGAGAACGCATAAACGACATCAGCTAATTCTTCGCTCCCCTCACTCAGCGCGTACATTCGAATATATTCTAATGTATTGTACAAAAAATGCGGATTGATTTGCGCTTGAAGCGCGCGCATGTGTGCATCTTGTTGTTTGATTTTTAATTTATAGATATCTTCTACATAACGATCAAGACTATCCAGCATGTGATTGATTCCTTCTGAAAGGTCACGCAGCTCATATTCCGTCTGATCCAAGTCGATCCGCGTGTCAAGATTTCCTTTAGAGGTTTCTGACATTTCATGCATAATGATCTCAATTTGCTGCGAGTAGCGTTTAAAGGTTTGGTACAAAAAAAGCAGCAGCAGGTTATCCAATAAAATAACCCCAACGATCAATGGCGCTAAGCTTTTAAGGGTTTCACTCGTCAATTTTTGTCTGTCTAGTAATGCGAGTATCCGATATTCACCAGTCAATTTCTGATATTGCACGATATTTTGATCAGAGAAAGTTTCAATAGGCAGACTAGAATTCTTTTGCAATCCTGATGTGACTGCTTTTTCCTGTTGATCGATCTTGCGTTTCGTTATTCCACTGTCATGAAATGTGTACAAACGATTGGCCGTCCCTGAAATCATATAAAGTGACAGACCGCCGAATGTATTCAAATTTTCTAGACTGCTCTCCAAGTTCTTTTTTTGGAATCCTACAAACAAACTGCCCAGTTCACTTCCTCCTTGCGTGATCGGCATCTTTATATAAAAAGCATTCATCAAGTCAGGTGTTCCTTTTTTTATCGAACCGCCTTTATGGTAAATAGAAGATTCAAAGTACTCCGGCACTTGGTTCAACACAATGTAAATCGTCTGAAGCTCTTCATAGTCCACGTACATATCTTTGATTTGATTCGAAAAAGAAAGCAGATCTTTCGATTCATTCTGCTGCTGATAAAGGTACATCAAATATTCATCGATTGGTTTTGTCAGATACGTCGTTACATTTTCGATTTTATCCGTATTTCCCAAAAGCTGGTCTTTAATGATCCTGCTCAGTGTCGTTTTGTCATCTAACATTCGGCTTGTCGTCTGCAAGGCTTCTTTGGCAGCATTTTCAGCCTGTCTTTGATTTTGGCGCCACGTATGCATACTGATGATTACTGCGGCAATCGTGGTTAAAGAAAGCATGACAAACGCATATTTTCTCAACAGCCGATTCAGCAGTGTACCTTTAGAAAACAAAATACGAAATGGATTTTTACTCATAATTTTCCAAACGCCTATCTAATTCAACCAGCCACTTTTTGACTGCAAATTGATTCCAAATAACAACTAAGCCAGCAAAACCAAACAAAATCAAGCCTTTGTATTGCCAAGTAAACCAGAAAAGCACCCCATTTCCAATAATGATCTTCAAAAAAGCACCAAAATCAGAAAAACTTGAGATCACACTTAGCTTCAATAAATCAGTAAAAGACATTTCATATTGACACGCTAAAATCACTCCTTGATGAAATGCTGTCCAGCCATAGGCCATTGTAAATAACAAAATAAAGTCGACCATCAAAAAAGCTAAGCCTTTGATTTGAAGCGAAAGATACAGATTGTAACTAATTAATAGAGAAAAAAGAACAAAAAGAACAAAAAACTGATTGCTGCGGATAAATGATTCTTTATATATCTTCCAGCTTTTTCCAAATGACATTTCTTTTGGTTCGAAACCGCATTCAAAAAACAGCGCATTAACGGTCATCCACGCTGGCCCTACCCCGAAAATAATTGCTCCTATACTGCTGAACAGCCAGAAAAAAAGCGAAAGTTTGACGATTGTCCAAATACGTATAAAAAGAGTTTCTAATGCTTTACCTGCCATTTTTTACCACCATCCTTCACTTGAGATTATACAGAAATAAAAATAAAGACAGAACTTTTCTACCTCAAAAAACAAGTGATTTGCCACATTGTCCTTGAGACAGAAACGTTCTGTCTGTTAATGATCAAGCACTTGCTTGAAACTCATCGAATTGACGCTGCATTTCTTTCAATACTTTCTCATAACCGGCTTTTTGCAATGCTTCATTTAATTTAGGCAGTGTTTCGTCCGGGTCAACAGTTCCTGTATTCACGCCATCCAGATATTGGCTCATCACATTCGAGATATTACTGATTTCTGTTTTGACACTATCTGTATTGAAGCTGAACCCTAAAATAGGAGAAGTTTCTGCCTCTTCGATTGATTGATCTCTTTTTTCGATCATTTCATCGGTAATAGAATCTTGCGTATATAAGATACGATTATTCCCAGTATTCCACGCTGCCATATGATTATTCGGCTTGTAGCCGTCTAATAATTTGATTTTATCTTCCGCATCTGGCAATTTTTCCCAAGCCTCTCCTTCGACACCCCATACTAAGCCGTTCAATAGTTCTGCATCGCTATTCAGCAATCCTAAAAATTCGACTGCTTTTTCTTTGTTTTTCGATGTATTCGAAACAACAAAATTGGCCATCTGTGCTTGTGCCGTTGATTTCAATGGAACAGTGATGGCTTTAGAAACAAGTTCCTGGTTGGCTGCATTCGTCAAAATCGTATCACCATAATCATAAGGTCCTTGCGTTTCTCCTCGCATAAGCCAAGTATTGCCTTCTAAAGGATAATCGCGGTTGCTTGTCGCCGCATCTTTAGGAATAAGTCCTGCTTGATACCAGCTGTGCATTGTTCGTAATAAATTAATATAGTCTTCATTCTCATATTGATTGATGATTTTTGTTTTGTCTCCGTTCAAGTCGACTGCAAAGGGTAAAGTATTCCCCAATGGATAATCGAAGTCTCCTTGGACTTTAAATCCTTGTCCGATAGCAAAAGCTGCTGTATTTGGTTCTTTTTCGTGAAAAGCTTTTAGTACAGATTCTGCATCAGCATAAGATTCAATACCATCAATAGATAAGTTATATTTGTCTAACAGCGCTTTGTTAAAGGTCAATACTTGTTGTGCGAAAACATTCCCATTGACTGGAAAAGCATATAATTTTCCATTGACCAGATTTCCTTTGATGTAAGCTTCATCTAAGTCATCATAGGCTTTTTGGGCATATTTAGGCGCAAGTTCTGTCAAATCAGCAAATGCACCTTTTTGCGCATTCGAAACGTAATTATTCGCAAAAGCGATATCATAGTTTTCTCCTGAAGAAATGATGACATTCATTTTTTTCTCGTAGTCACCCCAACCGATGTAGTTGATATTGACTTTTACGCCCATCTCTTTTTCGATACGTTTATTGGCAATCTCCAATAATTTATCATAGTTTTCAGGTTTGTCGCCAATTTGATACATTTGCAGTGTTGTCACATCATTTGCCTCTGCGTTGTTCGATTTGTCTGAATTTCCGCACGCTGCCAAACTTCCTGTTAATAATGCCGAAACCCCAAATAATGCTGCCTTCTTCCATAACTTCATTTCTTTCATTCCTCCCTTTTATTGGTTGAAACTATTCTTTCACGCCGCCGATCGTCAATCCTTTAACAAAATGTTTCTGGAAAAATGGATAAGTAATCGCGATCGGAAGAGTTGAAATCACTACGATTGCCATACGCGCTGATTCTCCCGGAACAGAAGCTAGACCGCCAGCTAATTGGCTCCCGGCACCTGAATTTTGGGTCAGATATTGGATGTTGCTTTGGATTTTCATCAAAAGATACTGCAATGGTACAAGTTTATCATCTTGGATATATAAAAGTGCATTAAACCAATCATTCCAATAACCTAATGCAGCAAATAAACTGATTGTTGCAATTCCAGGTACTGCGAGCGGTAAAACGATTTGAATAAAAATCCTCAACTCACTTGCACCGTCAATCCGCGCAGATTCAATAATCGAATCTGAAACAGAACGTTTAAAAAATGTTCGCATCACAATGATATTGAACGGACTGACTGCCATGGGCAAAATCAACGCCCAAATCGTATCTTTCAACTGAAGCAAGTTAGTCATCACTAAATAATTTGCCACCATCCCTGGAGAAAAAAGCATCGTAATCAAACATACTACAGTGAAAAAACGGCGAAATGGAAAATTTGAACGCGAGATCGCATAAGCATAAAGCGAAGTCGCTGTACTATTGATCAGCGTTCCTACAACCGTCACCAAAATCGTTACAAACAAGGATTGGATGATTTTCGCCTGCATTTGGTCAAAAAGATACGTGTAGCCAAATGTACTGAATTCTTTCGGCCAAAAACGATAACCATTTACTGCCAGAGAGGACTCATTTGTCAAAGAAATAACTATGACGAATACAAAAGGCAAAATACAAGAAACCGCAAATAAAGCAATCATGATATTCGAGAAGATATTCATTGGTCTATTAAATCCGCGCACTTGTACATGCGCCACTTTTTTCTTCATCTTCTTCCTCCTTAAAACAATGCAGAGTCGCTGTCAAGCCGCCGTGCTGCTGCATTCGTGATCAACAAAAGTAAAAGTCCTACAACCGATTGATACAATCCTGCTGCAGCTGTCATGCCAAAATCCCCCGTAGCCGTCAAGCCGTTATAGATATAAGTATCCAATACCTGTGTGACATCATAAAGCGCCCCGGAATTTCGAGGAATATTGAAAAACAGGCCAAAATCTGCGCGGAAAATATTTCCGACTGCCAAAATCGTCAGGATCGTCATCAATGGAACCAATTGCGGGATCGTTACATGCTTGATTTGCTGCCATTTGCTTGCACCATCTACTTTTGCCGCCTCATAATATGTAGGATCAATACCCATGACAGAAGCAAAATAAATAATACTGTTATATCCGATTCCTTTCCATGTACCAATAAAGACAAGAATAAACGGCCAATATTTCGGCTCATTATACCAGTTGATCGGTGTGCCTCCATGACCTGTTATCCATTGGTTAAAAATCCCTTTATCTGGGCTTAGAAAAGCATACACAAAATAGCTGATAATGACCCATGATAAAAAATAAGGAAGCAGCGACATCGTTTGATAGACTTTGACTAGCCGCTTGTTTCTGATCTCACTCATCACGATGGCAAAAACGACAGAAATAATCAAATTAAGTGTAATAAATGCTGCATTATACAAAATCGTGTTTTTTGTAATCAAAAATGCTTGATCTGAGGCAAATAAAAATTTGAAATTGCCCCAGCCTACCCAAGGACTTTCTTTCAAACTAGCCATAAACCCATCCGGAGAAATATGGAAATTTTTAAACGCTACGACATTCGCTAATACTGGGATATAAAAGAAAAAAATCATCCAGATCAGACCCGGAACTGCCATGAGCGTCAATGCTTTATATCGCCAAAGCTGCCGAAAAAAATGTGCTGTGCTTTTTTTCATGGGAAAACTCCTTTCTTCTTCACTTGAATAATAGCGCTTACAACTAAAATAAGAAATAAACAAAGTATAGGGAAAACTATACAAAATATAGAGTCCCTATTTCCCAAAACTAAATCCACAAAAAAGCTTAGCTTCTTTTCAATCAGCATTTCTCAAAAAATATCTCACTTTTTGTGCTGTTTGTTTTAGAAACTAAGCTTTCTTGGTTATTCTTTTTTCAATTTAACTGTTGATCAACGTTCCTTCAATTTCGCCAACTCGTCTTCTGTCAGCGGGCGGTATTCTCCTTTTGCTAAATCCTCTGGCAGAGTGAGTGCGCCCATTCGCAAACGTTTCAAATACAAGACTTCTTTTCCGACCGCTTTTACCATCCGTTTGACTTGGTGGAATTTTCCTTCGTGGATGATCAGCCGAATTTCTGATTGATCATTTTCTGTGTCTACCGCATCAATGAATAATTCTGCTGGCATTGCCTGTTCGTCGCCTATTGCCACACCTTCAGCAATAAGCTGCTGATCTTCTTTTGTCATGATTCCTGAAACAAGTGCATAGTATTCTTTTTCCACATGTTTTTTGGGCGAAAGCAATTGATGCGCAAGCACGCCGTCATTTGTCAAAACTAAAAGCCCTTCTGTGTCCTTATCCAATCTGCCTACAGGAAACAAATCTTCCCGATAGTCTTCATCTGAAAGTAAATCAACCACCGTCTGATCATAGTTATCTACAGTAGCAGAAATGACACCATCTGGTTTATGCAAAACATAATAAAAATATTTCTGATAAAAAATCTGTTCTCCATCTGCAACGATAGTGTCTTGATTTTCATCAATTTGGAATTTGTCGCTTTTTACAACTTCTCCATTTACTTGGACTTGTCCTTTTTTGATCAGTTGTTTGACTTCTTTGCGGCTTCCTAACCCTGAAGCAGCTAAAAATTTATCTAAACGCATAGTATCCCCTCTACTTGATCCGTAATTTATGTCGCAGGCGAACCATCCCGCTGCCTAATAATTTTTCTGCCAAGCGGAGTTTCAATGCCAGATAGCCATAGACAGCTCCGCCGATCCCTGCTACAAAGACAACCAGAAGCAAGGACTGGAATTTGCTTTCTTGGCTTAAAAATAATCCGAAAAACTGTTTGGCAATAAAAGCTGCTGCAAGCATGATCATCGACAAAATAAAAATCAACAACGTTCTTCTTAAAACAAACGATGCTTTGAAACGAGCGACTTTTTGCATTTTTCTTAGTATCAAATAACAAGAAACAGCAAAACCGATAATTGTAGCAGTCAATGGTCCATATACTTCAAATAACATGATTGCTGGATATTGAAGAATCAATTTGATCAAAAATCCAACACCAAGATATTTCATCGCTGCTTTATTTTCGAACATCCCTTGAAGCATATTCGACGCTAACATATAAAGTCCTAAAAAGAGACCCGCAAAACTTGCCTGGACCAACACGCTGCTTCCTAACGCGTCTGGAGCATAAAATAAAGTATTCAATGGATACGCCAGCAAAATCATGCCGAAAGCTGCTGGAAACATCACAAATGAGAATAACTGAAGATTATCACTAGTCAGTTTTGCTAATCCGCGGCGGTCTTTCAAAGTAATCGCTTCGGTGATCAGCGGTAGTCCTGTATAGGCAATCGATGTGGCTAAAGCAATCACGACCATTGTCAATTTATCTGGATTGGCGCTGAAAATAGAAAACAAATCTAAAAGCTGTGCATTAGAATAATCCGTAGTACTTCCCATGATCCGAATAAATGTAAACTGATCGACCAATTTAAATAACGTGACTCCTGATCCTACGATGATGAAAGGAATCGCTTCTTTGATCGTATCTATCAATAATTCTTTCGTTTCGACAGTGATTTTTCCTGCACTATGCTCAATAAATACATCCATGCGGAGCTTTTGCTTTTGTAAATAATAGACAAGTACACCCAAGCTTGCCAGCATCCCGATAAATGCAGCAAATGTAGAATGAGTAACTGCTGTGACATAATCGCCTTGGACTACTTTCATGATAATGAAAGTAGAAAGCAGCATATAAAAAATCCGAGCAATCTGCTCAACGATCTGAGATAACGCATAAGGCATCATTTCCTGGTTTCCCTGGAAGTATCCCCGAATAACACTCATGATAGGAAAAACTAAAATCGCGATACTTAATGAACGCATGGTCGGGATCAATTCTTCTCCGCCGCCTGAAGCTTGAGCCAGCCACGGTGAAGCTATGTACATAAATAACGCAAATACGAGTCCCAAGCCCCCCATCATCTGCAAAGCTCGAATGAATAATTTTCGAGAAGTACCATATTCATTCAATGAATTATAACGTGCTGTCTGCTTCGCGATTGCTGCAGGAATGCCTGCGGTCGAAACGAGTAAAAAAAGCGCATAGATATTGTACCCCATATTGAACAAACCATTGGCCGCCTTGGCATTTTCGCCCATCCAAGCATACCAAGGAATGATGTAAACAGCGCCGAGCAAGCGTGATAAGATATTGCTGGCTGTCATCCAGGCAGAACCTCTAGCCATTTTTTCTTGATTTGTTAACTTTTCTGTTGCTGGTTGTCTGTGACTATTCATCTGATGAGATCCCAACTTTCTTCGAAACATTATCCCCATTTTAATTGGAAAAATGGAAACTGGCAATCTATTTTACTGGTATTTTAATGAATAATTTTTCTTAAAGAATTCGTTTTCTTGTATAAACAAGGCATATTCGCCTTTCGTTTAGCCTTATGGATGCTGTTTTCCCTCGCCATGAAGCAGGTTGACTTATGTCCCAGACCCTATGCTATAATAAATTATTATCAATGAAACGAGAGGTGTTTAAATGAGTTTCACTTTAGAAGATATCCGTGAATTGCTGCTTAAAGAACAATTGTTGAAGGAATTTGTTTCTGAACAAGGCTGGCATCTTGAATTGCCGGAAACGTTCAATTTCACTCGCTTGAGTTATGATTCACGGCAAGTAGATGCCTCTACTTTATTTTTTTGCAAAGGGTTGAATTTTAAAGAAGAATACCTAGATTCAGCGATTGAGCAAGGTTTACGCTTTTATGTGGCCGAAGAACCTTATGAAAATAAAGCATCTGGTATTATTGTAACAGATATCCGCAAAGCGATGGCAGTTTTAGCGATGGCTTTTTATGACTATCCGCAAAATAAAATGAAGCTGATCGGTTTTACTGGAACAAAAGGAAAAACGACTGCTGCTTATTTTACGAAGTCGATTTTAGACCAGACTACCCAAAAGAAAACAGCATTATTTTCAACAATGAATACAACGCTTGATGGAACGACTTATTTCAAGTCTAATCTAACGACACCGGAGTCACTTGATCTTTATCGCATGATGGCTGAAGCGGCTGCGAATGGTATGACACATTTAGTGATGGAAGTTTCTTCCCAAGCATACAAAACACAGCGCGTTTACGGACTGACATTTGATGTTGGGATTTTCTTAAATATCTCACCAGATCATATCAGCCCAATCGAGCATCCGACATTTGATGATTATTTCTATTGCAAACGTCAACTGATCTTGAATTCAAGGATTGCAGTCTTGCACCATGAGAGTGATCATTTTCCTTTATTGAAAGAAACAGCAGAGATCAATGTGATTCCATACATCACTTACGGACGTGAAGACGGCAGTATGTATCAAGTGACTTCTTTAGACGGACCATCTCATCCCTTCTCGATTACTGCCCATGATTCTCGTTTGCCAATCAATGGAACCTACGATATTTTGCTGGCAGGAGATTTTAACCAAGAAAATGCTTCAAGTGCTGTGATTGCTGCTTCCTTAGTTGGTGCAACAATCGAGGACAGTCAAGAAGGATTGAAAAATGCACGGGTGCCTGGACGCATGGACCAGCTGATACGCAAAAACGGCGCTCATGTGTACGTTGATTATGCGCACAATTATCTAAGTTTGAAAACATTGCTGAACTTTGCCAAAGAAGAACATCCAGAAGGTCGCGTCATCGTCGTTTTAGGCAGTCCTGGAAACAAAGCAATCTCTAGACGTGCAGACTTTGGAAAAGTGTTATCAGAAGGTGCAGATATCGTTTATCTGACAGCGGATGATCCAGCTTTTGAAGATCCAATGAAAATCGCAGAGGAAATTGCTGCAGCAGTCACAAATGATGAATTAGTTATCAATTACGAAATCGATCGAACAAAAGCAATCGAACAAGCTTTACTGGAAAGTCTCCCAGAAGATTCTGTGATCATTGCCGGAAAAGGCGTTGATCCTTATCAAAAAGTCAACGGTGTCGATGTTCCTTATGAAGGAGATTATCACGTTGCAAAACGCCTGATTGAATCAGGATTATAAGAAACAACCCATACTATAAAAGAGACTGGACATTGGATGTCCAGTCTCTTTTAGGTTGCCCATAAAGTGATTAAAAATGTAAGACGCTGTTTCGCGACTTTTAGATAAACGGTGTTCACAAGCTAGCATCTGCGGCATTAATTCAAAATCCGCTAAAA
>KE351683.1:17981-21458 GCA_000415185.1 Enterococcus faecalis 13-SD-W-01 | reverse complement strand
GCGGCATTAATTCAAAATCCGCTAAAACATAGGAAGCTATTTTAACGGAGTTTTCTTTAATGCTTGAGGCTGAACAGCTCGATCACAACCTCTAGTAAACGGTATTTTCTCAGTTGATCCTCGGCGTTAAGCTTTTCTACGGAAAAATATGAACAGCTATTTTCCCGTAGAAAAGAGTCTTAACGCTCGGATCAGAACACTGAGAAAACAACCTCTTAATTCGCCACAATATTCACTAGTTTATTTGGAACTACAATGACTTTACGGATCGTTTTTCCTTCGATTTGCGCTTGAATAGTTTCATCTGCAAGTGCAGCTTTTTCCAGCTCTTCTTTTGGCAGATCACGTGATACACTGACTTTTGCACGAACTTTTCCGTTTACTTGGAAAACAACTTCGATTTCATCTTCTACTAATGCTGCTTCGTCATAAGTTGGCCAAGGTACATAAGCAAGACTTCCTTCATTGCCAAGGATCGCCCATAGTTCTTCGCCGATATGAGGAGCAATCGGTGCAAGAAGCTGTACAAAACCTTCCACATATTCATAAGGTAACGCATCTGTTTTGTAGGCTTCATTGACAAAGACCATCAATTGAGAAATGGCTGTGTTGAAGTGAAGATTTGCGTAATCTTCCGTCACTTTTTTCACTGTCTGATTGTAGACTTTTGTCAGTTTCCCGTCGTTCAGTGTTGTAATACGGTCACGCATCTTGTTGTCTTCGTCAACGATCAAACGCCATGTTCTGTCTAAGAATTTACGACTTCCTTCAAGACCGTTTTCGCTCCATGCGATTGCAGCATCTAAAGGACCCATGAACATTTCATAAAGACGTAATGTATCTGCTCCGTATTGTTCGACAACATCATCTGGATTTACAACGTTGCCGCGTGATTTAGACATTTTTTCGTTGTTTTCACCTAAAATCATTCCTTGATTGTACAATTTTTGGAATGGTTCTTTTGTTGGAACTACGCCGATATCATATAGGAATTTGTGCCAGAATCGTGCATAAAGCAGGTGAAGCACTGCATGTTCTGCGCCTCCGATATAGATATCCACTGGCAGCCAGCGTTCAAGTTTTTTGTAGTCAGCGATCTCTGTTTTATTATGAGGATCGATATAACGCAAGTAGTACCATGAACTTCCTGCCCACTGCGGCATTGTGTTTGTTTCGCGGCGGCCTTTTTTACCTGTTTCAGGATCAGTTACATTGACCCAATCAGCGATATTCGCTAATGGTGATTCACCGGTGCCGCTTGGTTTGATATTGTCTGCTTTTGGTAAACGTAAAGGCAGTTCTTCTTCTGGCAGCGCTGTTGTTGTGCCGTCTTCCCAATGAATGATCGGGATTGGCTCACCCCAGTAACGTTGACGTGAGAACAACCAGTCTCTCAAACGGTAGCTGACTTCTTTTTTACCAACATTGTGTTCTTCTAACCATCCAGTCATTTTCTCGATTGCTTCTTCTTTGTTCAAACCATCAAGAAATTCAGAATTGATGTGTGCGCCGTCTTCTGTGTAAGCTTCTTTTTCGACGTCTCCGCCTTCGATAACTGGCAAGATTTCTAAACCATATACTTTCGCAAATTCATGGTCGCGTTCGTCATGAGCTGGAACAGCCATGATTGCACCAGTTCCATAAGAAGCTAAAACGTAATCAGCGATCCAGATTGGAATCTCTTTTCCATTTGCTGGATTGATGGCATATGAACCAGTAAATACACCTGTTTTTTCTTTTGAAAGATCTGTACGTGTCAAATCTGATTTTTTCGCTGTTTTTTCAATATATGCTTCAACAGCTTCTTTTTGTTCAGGTGTTGTGATTTCTTTTACTAGATCCAATTCTGGCGCTAATACTGTATATGTTGCACCAAACAATGTATCTGGTCGTGTCGTGAACGCTGTAAATGCTTTGTCTGTTCCTGAAACTTTGAACTCCACGTTTGCACCGACAGAACGGCCGATCCAGTTACGCTGCATTTCTTTGATGTTTTCTGGCCAGTCGACTAATTCCAAATCATCGATTAGACGATCTGCGTAAGCAGTGATTTTCAGCATCCATTGGCGCATTGGTTTTCTGATAACATCGTATCCGCCGCGCTCGCTCTTGCCGTCGATTACTTCTTCGTTAGAGATAACCGTTCCAAGTTCAGGAACCCAGTTTACGGCAACTTCTGCTTCATAAGCTAACCCTTTTTCATAAAGTTTTGTGAAAATCCACTGTGTCCATTTGTAGTATTCAGGATCTGTTGTGTTGACTTCACGATTCCAGTCATAACTAAAACCTAGCGAATTGATTTGTCGTTTAAATGTTTCGATATTTTTTTTCGTAAATTCAGCTGGGTCATTTCCTGTATCCAGCGCATACTGTTCCGCTGGGAGACCAAAAGCATCCCAACCCATTGGATGTAAAACATTGTATCCTTGGCTTCGCTTCATTCTAGAAAGAATATCTGTTGCTGTGTAGCCCTCTGGATGTCCTACATGCAGGCCTTGACCTGAAGGATATGGAAACATATCTAGTGCGTAGAATTTTGGCTTTTCTTGATCATCACGAGTATTGAATGTATTATTCTTTGCCCAATATTTTTGCCATTTTTTTTCGATCTCTTTGTGATTGTAGCTCATTGTACACCCTCCTGTTAGTCCTTGATTCGCTGTCATATGATGAAAATAAAAAAACGCCCTATAAAAAGAATTCTCTTTCTATAGGACGCAGAATCACGTGGTACCACCTAATATTCGCCTCATTTACAGATACACCGAAATAGGATATATCAAATAAGACCTCTTACGTTATAACGATCGTCACCGCAGACGCTTACTCCCATGTTCAGCTACTGCAACTCAAAGGCGAGTTCAAAAGTTTCCGTACACATTCACACCAGCCATGTGCTCTCTTTAACTTCCAGCTTTTTACTACTTCCTTTTCAAAAGTTGTTTTATTTAAGTAGCTTCATAGTAACAAAAAAGGGAAAGAAATTCAATTGTTAAATAGAGGTTGTGAAAGAACCGTTCAGCTTCAAGCAGTAACGAAGAAAAATACAAAATAGCTTCTCCTATTTTTTGTTTTTTTGAGTTAATGTCGAAGAAGCTGGTTCTTGAACACCGTTTATGGGAGGTTGTGAACAATGCGCTCTGGCCTGAGCGTTAAGACTCTTTTATCAGCAGAAATGGCTTTTTACATTTCAGCTGATAAAAGCTTAACGCCGAAGGACAGCTTTGTGAACACCGTTTATGCAGAGGTCGTGAAAGAACCGTTCAGCTTCAAGCATTAACGAAGAAAAATACAAAATAGCTTCTCCTATTTTTTGTTTTTTTGAGTTAATGTCGAAGAAGCTGGTTCTTGAACACCGTTTATGGGAGGTTGTGAACAAAGCACTCTGGCCTGAGCGTTAAGACTCTTTTCGCCTGGAAAATAGCTCTTCATATTTTTCAGGTGGAAAGCTTAATGCCGAAGGACAGCTTTGTGAAC
>KE351683.1:0-17820 GCA_000415185.1 Enterococcus faecalis 13-SD-W-01 | reverse complement strand
GACAAATTAGAAATAGCTTCTCATATTTTTAATTTGACAGACTTAATTCCGCAGAAGCAGTCATTTGAACACCGTTTAAGCAGAGGTCGTGAGCTCAGTGTCCTGCTTTGAGCAATAAGAAGAATTTTTCGAAAGTCGCTTTCCAGACTTTTGCGAAAATTAAACTTATTGCCGAGAAGCAGCTGAGCGAACACCGTTTACACAGAGGTTGTTTTCTCAGTGTTCTGATCCGAGCGTTAAGACTCTTTTCTAAGGGGAAACAGCTTTTCATGTTTGCCCTTAGAAAAGCTTAACGCCGAGGATAAACTGAGAAAATACCGTTTAAGAAGAGGTCGTGAAAGAACCGTTCTGCTTCGAGCAGTAATTAAGAAGCAGATTCGTGAAAGCACCACAAAAAACACGCTTCTTTTGAAGAAGCGTGTTCCAATTGCTTATTTAGCCACGATCAAACTTTGGCCTGGATAAATGAAATTGTTTTTGATGTTGTTCCATTCGATCAATTGAGCCATTGAGATATTGTGTTTGTCCGCAACTCCCCAAACAGATTCACCGGATTGTACAGTATATCTTTTCTCACCAGTTGAAGCAGTTGGCTGTGATTGCGCTTGGCCTTTGCCAACGATTACTTTTTGACCTGGATAAATGAAATTGTTCTTGATGTTGTTCCATTGGATGAACTGATCTGTTGTGATGTTATGTTTATTCGCAACACTCCAGACTGATTCGCCAGCTTTTACCGTATACGTTTTGTCCCCTGTAGATGACGTCGACGTATTTGGTGTTGTTGTTGATGGTGTTGATGGTTTTGCAGTATTTGTATTTGTTGTTGTATTATTTGAAACTGCAGAACCGCCTTTGACCACTAATTTTTGGCCTGGATAAATAAAATTGTTCTTGATGTTGTTCCATTGAATCAATTGATCCATGGTAATGCCATTTTTATTAGCGACGCTCCAGACTGACTCACCAGCTTTTACTGTATAAGTTCCAGTGCTGCTTGCGTTGGAATTATTTGTATTTGCTGCATTTGAGTTATTCGTCGTTGTATTTGCCAATGTATTGTTTGAGCCACCGCTTTTGACTACTAATTTTTGTCCCGGATAAATGAAATTGTTCTTGATATTATTCCATTGGATCAGCTGGTTCATTGAGATACCATGTTTATTGGAAACACTCCATACAGAATCTCCTGCTTTTACAGTATATGTCGCTCCAGATGCTGTGCTGCCTCCAGTATTGCCAGTACCTGCAGAAGTATTTGTGTTCGATCCTGTATTACCTGTTGAAGAGCCGTTGCTGACAACCAATTTTTGGCCTGGATACACAAAGTTATTCTTGATATTATTCCATTGGATCAACTGGTCCATCGTGATTCCATGGGCGTTAGAGATCCCCCAAACAGAGTCGCCGGACTTCACTGTATATGTGCCTGATCCTTGACTGCCTGAATTGTTGGTATTTCCTGTCGAGCCAGATCCAGCATTATTGTTGTTATTTGTTGTTGAACCGCCAGATTGAGTTCCTTTGATGGTCAATTTTTGTCCTGGATAAATGAAATTATTTTGGATATTATTCCATTGGATCAATTGGTCCATCGTGATCCCGAAAGTATTAGAGATCCCCCAAACAGAATCACCAGATTTCACTGTATAGGTTGTATCTGTTGTGGAAGAACCACCTGTATTCCCTGAATTTGAATTATTTGATCCTTGACCTGTGTTGCCTCCGCCAGTCGTTGCACCGCCGCCTGAATTTCCTGTAGCTGGTGTGTCATATTGTGTTAGGTTGTATGTCGAAATAATATTGTTCAGTTTTGATGCATAAGACGGGTCTGTTGCATACCGTCCAGTCAAACAAGCTGTTGCGTCTCTATAAGAAGAAGTATTGCTTTTCCATGTTCCAGCATAATAATAGCCGTTGCCAAATGAAGTATTGCGCAAAACATATGCATTATCGTTAAAAGATTCGCTGAAAGATGGGTATTGACGGAAAGGTTCTTTTTTTGTGACCCACTGATTATTCAAGTATTCCAAAGTATCCATATAGACAGTTTGGCCCATATAGCTTCCTTTGATACCGAAAAGATTATGGTAAGGTGCTTGAGAAAGGGCACTGCCTCCCCATCCGCTTTCTACAACTGCTTGAGCGATCATGACTGATGCGTATAAATCATTTGCTTGAGCAATCGGCTGTGCATAAGTGGCGATTTCTGTGATAAATGCAGCAGTGTTGATTCTAGCACCAAGTTGTTGAACAGGTACTTCTGTAGCAGAAACGGGTGCTGGTTGCAGTAATGGTACAGCAGCTGAACAGCTCATCATTGCAGTACCAACTAAAGCAGCACCTTTTTTCGCTTTTTGCAAACGAGGGTTGTTTTGCCTTCTTAGTTCTTTTCTCTTAGTATATTCCTTTTCCATTCTCTATCCTCCAACTATGTTATCGTTACTTATAAGTATAACTTTTCTTAATGTTTATTAAAAGTTATTTAAAGAGTTTATTTGTTTTGTAATCATAATGTAATTTAACTGAAATCTAGCCGGATCTATTGAAATCTCTAAACGTTTTTTTACTATTAGAAATAGTAGCTATGTAACAATTTGTTATAAATTTGAAACAGGAAGCTCTACATTTTTAAGACTGCCTTTTTCTCTTATATAAGTGATGTTATAATATAGCTATTATTTGAAAGAGGAGAACCTTCATGAAAAAAACATATTACCAAACTGTTGGCGGAATATTGCTGCTGATTTTTCTCTTTCTCGGCTTTATTGTCCGTTTCCATTTGCAGATGCTTGCAGGTTTTGATAAATTTTTTACGCATCTGGTTCGGATCCCTTATCCTTCGATGAATGATTTTTTCCTTTTTGTCACAAAATTTGGGAATCCTTTGAATGCGGCAATCATTTTTCTCTGTTTCTTTTTACTGCTGGTGATCAAAAAATATCGGACAGAGGCGTGGTGGCTGGCAATCAATTTTGTTTTGATTGCCGGAGTGCTTAATCCATTGATAAAACTGTATTTTTCTCGTGAACGACCTACGCTCCATCATCTAGTCACAGAACACAGCTATAGTTTTCCCAGTGGACACTCTTTAGGAAGTATGGTCTTATACGGAACATTGGTTTTTCTTGCGCCATTGTTCTTTAAAAACAAGCGGACGATCCGTCTCTTCCAGCTTCTCTTTGTATTGATCATATTGACAATCGGGGTCAGCCGGATCTATCTGGGCGTCCATTTTCCCAGTGATATTTTAGGCGGCTATCTTTTAGGCGCATCTTGGCTGTTTTTGACATATCCGATTTATCTCAAACAAACAAACTTTACTTCATGAAAGAAGGACAACTTATGGTATTTCCTTATACAGATGGCAACAAACGTTATCATTCTTGGAACTACGCTTTACGTTCCGAATTTGGCGGGAAAATTTTCAAAGTGCCGATCGACGGCGGCTTTGACTGTCCAAACCGTGACGGGACAGTAGCACATGGCGGCTGTACTTTCTGCAGTGTCTCAGGATCAGGCGATATGATCGTTGCCCCAGAAGATCCGCTGCCGATCCAATTCCACAAAGAAATCGATATGATGCATAAAAAATGGCCGAATGTCGATCAATATATCGTTTATTTCCAAAACTTTACCAATACTCACGCACCTGTAGAAATCATCCGCGAACGTTTTGAACAGGTAGTAAACTTGCCAGGTGTCGTTGGTTTATCGATTGGAACGCGCCCTGATTGTTTGCCAGATGAAGTCGTTGATTATCTTGCCGAACTGAATGAAAGACTTTATTTATGGGTAGAATTAGGTCTGCAAACGACTTTTGAAGATACTTCTCGTATGATCAACCGAGCCCATGATTATCAGACTTATTTGGACGGTGTGGCAAAACTGCGTAAACACAATATTCGCGTATGTACGCATTTGATCAATGGTTTACCTGGTGAATCTTTGGAAATGATGCGAGAAAATGTCCGCCGAACGATCTTAGATTCAGATATCCAAGGAATCAAACTGCATTTGATGCATTTGATGAGAAAAACTCGGATGCTTCGTGACTATCACGAAGGTAAACTGCAATTAATGAGCCGTCCCGACTATGTAAATGTCGTATGCGACCAACTGGAAATGATTCCTTCTGATATCATTATCCATCGATTGACTGGTGATGCCCCTTGGGATTCTTTGGTCGGACCAAAATGGAGCTTGAAAAAATGGGAAGTGTTGAATGCGATCGATGAAGAATTGATCCGACGCGACAGCTTCCAAGGAAAATATTCAGTACGTTCAGGAAGGGAAGTTTTTAATTAATGCTGCTTACTGCTTTGCACTACAGCCATCAATTATTAAAGGAAACCGTCCAACCCGGAGATTTCGTTGTAGACGCAACGATGGGAAATGGAAATGACACTGCTTTTTTAGCAGAACTCGTTGGACCTTCTGGTGAAGTTTTGGCTTTCGATATCCAAAAACAAGCACTAGAAAATACTGAGAAAAAATTGACCGAATTAGATCTTTTGTCTCAAACAACACTTTTTCCGTTAGGCCATGAACACATCGAATCTGTTCTAGCAGAAGAAACCAAAATATCTGCTGCTGTTTTCAATTTAGGCTACCTGCCAAAAAGCGACAAACAAGTAATCACATTACCTGATACGACAAAAAAAGCCTTAGATGGACTTTTGCCGCACCTTGTCAGAGGAAGCCGAATCATTTTAGTGGTTTATTATGGTCATGAAGGCGGAATCGATGAACTCACCATGGTAGAAAATTACGCAAAAACCTTGCCCCAAGAAGAATACAGTGTACTGCGTTATGGATTTATCAATCAAAAAAATAATCCTCCAGTATTGTTCTGTATCGAGAAAAAATAAAAAAACAGAAAGACAATCGGCTATTTGCTGATTATCTTTCTGTTTTTTGCATTATCTTTTTAAATTTTCACATCGTCTTCTAAACGACCATCTTGAATTCTTGCCACTCGATCACAATAATCCAATAACCGCTCATCATGAGTCACCATAACGATTCCTTTATTTTTTTCTTTAGCTTCTCGTGCCAATAGTTTTACCACATCGATCGCTTTCTCTGTATCCAAACTTGCTGTTGGCTCATCTGCTAAAATCACATCGGGTTCATGATACAATGCACAGGCAATCGCCACACGCTGACGTTCCCCGCCAGAAAGATCTCTCGGATAACTATGACGCAAATCTTTGATGTCCAATGTTTCCAAAAGCTGTTCTTTCAATTCTGGCTTTTTGCGTTTTTTATCGACTTTCTCCACCAAACGAAATTGGTCTTCAACTGTCAAAAACGGGACCAGATTGGAACTTTGCAAAATAAATCCGATTTTTTGGAATCTTAGTTTCAGCAGTTGTTTTTTCGATAAATCATTCAAGAGCTGATTTCCTATTCGGACTTCGCCATCTGTTGGTTTCTGCAAGCCGGCTGCGATGGTCAAAAACGTGCTTTTCCCTGAACCAGATGGACCAATAACTGCTGCAAACTCTCCTGCTTTTACCGCAAAAGATAATTCTTTCAATGCAGTGACTTCTGTATGTTTTTCACCGTATTTTTTACTAACATTCTTCATTTCCAAGACATTCGCCATTTGATTAACCTCCTATCGCAATCAGCGGATCGATTTTTGCGATTGTTCGAATAGAGAACGCACCGCCTGCAATCGCTGAAACTATCAGCAGTACACTAAACAAGATCATTCGCGGATAATTTGTCGCATACGGCATTGAGTCCGGCAAAAAGAGCACCGTGATTCCTGTCAAAGCTAAACCTATTGCCACTCCTAAAACAGCTAAAATCGTTGTTTGCAGCAACACTGCTTTGGCTAAGAAACTTGTTGGCACACCTTGAACTTTCAAGACGCCAAACATGGCTGTTTTTTGGAGCGTCATGACAAAAATAAAGATTCCTAGAATAAACGCAGCAATAATGATTAAGAAGTAGATCATACCATCAAGGGTCAAGTTTTGCGCACTATATCCTGGCAATTTTTGGATAAAGTCTTCAATTGACAAGGCTTCGCTGTCTTCATCCGATGTTTTTACTTTTTGATCACCCTTCGACTTCACGATAAAACCATTGACCATTTTCTGCATCGCTGGATTATCTCCATATTTGATACTGCGCCACGTGTCTAAAGACGTATAGATAACCGGAACAATGTTATAACTGCTTTCAGGAATAAAACCAACGATTTCCAATTCTTCGTCATATTTTCCTGCAGCCAAATGATCGCCTAGTTTAAAACCATCATTTTTCAATGTTTCAGAAGCTACCACTTGGTTTTTATCTGAAAAAGCTTTGCCTTCGATGATTTCAGGCATGATAAATCCATCTTTTTCAATCCCAAACAGACTCACATTTGTCAGCTCTGCTTTTTCATCTTCAGCTGGACGGATCGATAAAGACTGCTGTCCAATCGGTTGCACTTCTTTGCCCCCTGTGATTGAATCAGCCACTTCTTCCTCTAAAACAGAGACATTCAGATTGCTGTTCGCCTCTTTTGATAAAACAACTGCATCTGCTTTCCATTGATCGACAGCCAAACGATTCCCCTGAGACAAACCATTGGCTAGACCTGTTAAAATAAATATCAGCCATGCGACTAATACCATAACAAGTACAACTAATACATATCTTCCTTTTGAATAACGGATCTCATTGAATCCTAAAAACATAATTTCACACCTTTCATTTACTCATGTTTCCAATATATAATTTATCACTTGATAAATCAAATTATATATATCGAGTGATAAATGAATTTACAAAAAGACAGCCTGCAAAATAAGAGGACCGATTTGCAAGCTGTTTTTCTAACGATAAAAATAGGTTTTATTTTTTACTTACTCTTCTGGATTTTCAGAAAGAATCCCATATAACATCAATTGGACAAATTTTGTGATGTCTTTATCCTCTGTTTTTCTTCGGTATGTTCTTTCGACACTCAGTAATGCACTGACATTATAAAGAACGAAACGAGTGGCATCTGCTGCGCAAATATTTTTTTGAAAGACAGGCGAGGACTCATTTTTTTCAAAAATCGCAGAAATATTGTCAATATATGTTTGCTTGAAGATTCCATAAAGTACTTTGTTATATTCTGTACCCATTTCCTGCAGCATATCATTCAGCATCAAAAACAGATTTGCCGGATGTTCTTCCAACAGAACCTTGATGAGACGGTGCAGTTTGTCTTCTATCGAATCTGCACTTCTGACGATGGGGGTCAATTTTTTTTGCACGCGTTCTGTTAATTGACTGATAACAGCTATGTAAAGCTCTTTTTTATTTTTAAAGTGGTGGTATAGATTTGGCTGTGTGATGTTCGCTTGCAAGGCAATTTCTCGAGTTGATGTATTCTTGAACCCTTTTGCCATAAAAAGTTCGGATGCAACGGATAAAATCGCTTCATGCGTACGAGCCAGATCCTCTTTTCGTTTATTTGTTTTTTCCATGCTTCCCCCTCCTGTTCTCTTCATTCTAGCACATTCTTTTTTCAAACCACATAGAAACTAAAATAACAGACATTATTTTTGTGTTTTTTTATAAACACGTCATGTAGGATAAAACGAAAACGATTAACATAAAACCAGCAACAAGAAAGTTGGTGAAAAAGCGTTTCATTAAGGTAAAAAAGACGTCTTCCCCAGGCACTTACTATTCCAAATTCTTTAGGATGTTCGCTAACGTTCATCCAGAAACACTGTCAATAGCGATGCCCCCCCATCGCTAAAATAGTTTATCTACCTCCATACGAACAACGCAATACATCATTAGAGACCGTTCCACTTTTGTTAAGAAAAAAACTGACAAAGATTCTCAATCTAATTGATGCAAGATTTACTTTTGGTGATTCTGATCCAGCGGCAATTATAGACGCAGCCGGATCGGTCTCGCTGATTGATTTTTTGTCCATTTATTTTTGGAAACATGTTACACTTGTGCTGTACATAACAATTATATATATGAGTAGCGAATGGAGAATAGCTTATGTATTATAACCAGATCATTGATAATGACGATCAGCTGATCTATCTGTTTATCCAATTATTTATTGAACGCAATACTGAAAAAATGAGCCTTGCAGCTATTCGGGAAGCGTTGCAGATTTCCCCGCATAAGCTGCTGCAGCTTTTTGAAGCGACCCAAAATCTGTCTGCGCGTTTAAATACGTTCTCTCTTTCGGTAAATAAAAAGGAGTGTTTATTAGAAACTGAATCAGCCTTTTCGCTTCAAGATATTTATACCGAATTAGTCAAATCAAGCATCGGATTCAAATTACTTGAAGAATTATTAGAGTCTCCTTTGTTCTCGTTGGAAAATTTTTCCCAAAAAAACTTTATGAGTACCCGAACGATTTATCGAAAAATAACTGGTCTTTCTGGTTGTCTTGATAATTATCATTTATCATTGAATTTACGAAAAAAACATCCAGTATCCGGGGATGAATATTTCATCCGTTACTTCTATCATTTTCTTTATTGGCAATTATACGGACCTGCTAAAACATATGATTGTCTGACGGACAGCCAAGTTTCTGAATTAGATCACTTGCTGACAGAACACTATCCCTATTACAGAAATATAGACCGCAGCAGATGGCTTCATTATTTTGATCTGTCTCTTAAAAGAATCAGAAACGGCTTTTATTTGTACACATTACCCGATGAGATCAACGGGTTCAAGAATGTTTATATGACTTTTTCAGTTTTTAAGAAACGATTTATTGATCCTGCTGTTTTTCCGAATAAAGTAGACACTTCTGTTAGAGAAAATGAAGCTAGACTTCTTTACTATCTTCTTTCTGTAACAACTACTTATTCGTTTGAGGAAAGCAGTATGCTCCATGCTGAAACACCAAAAATAAGTGCCGAAGTGAAAGATATGGTCCTAATCATTGTTGAAATGGTAGAAAAACTTTTTCGTATCCAAGCAAGCGATGCAGAGATCTTTTTCTTAGAATTGAATATAATGAATATCCATTCCAAATCTCATATCTATGCTGCAAAAAATAGAGCAGATATTTTTGGCATGCGCAGTTTGGAACCGAAATTAGCTGAATTTTTCCCTGCCTACTATTTTAAAGTTAAGAAAGAATTACTAGCTTCTCCATATAGCGATTCTTTTCAACAGCTCTACCAAGAAAATGAGCGGTTGTTTTTCATCTATTGTCTGCTTATTCGAGAAATCTTGGATAATTATGGCGGTATTCCTTTCCGTATCTTCCTTCAGGCAAAACCTGGTAAGCTGCAAGAAGAATGGCAGAAGCGAAGAGTACGTGATGTGATGGATAATAATATCTGTATCCAATTCGTGGATAATGAACAAGAAGCGGATTTGATCTTAACTGATTATGTGGTGAAAGAAAAGCAAGAAGCAGAAAAATATTATCATTGGCAAACAAAACCAACTGCTAAAGATTGGAAATATATCACCAATTACATCATTCAGTTTCAGAAAAAATATCTTGGTTTCTAGAATACAACAAAAACCCACCTGCAAATGGTTTTGCGGGTGGGTTTGATTTTTAGTAGTTGAAGTAGAGTGTCATTTTCACAACCTCTATTCAAAAACAAACTGATTATGATACAACTCTGCATAAAATCCTTCTTGCGCCAACAACTCATGATGGTTTCCTTCTTCAATCACTTCGCCATCTCGCAAGACAACGATTCGGTCAGCATTCAAGATTGTTTTTAGTCGGTGAGCAATCACGAAACTTGTACGTCCTTTGATTGCTTCATCCATTGCTTTTTGGATTTTTGCTTCTGTCACAGTGTCAACATTACTTGTTGCTTCATCTAGGATCAGCAATGCTGGATTTGTGATGATTGTACGTGCAATACTGATCAGCTGCTTTTGACCTGTACTGAACAAGTTGTTTTCTTCTGTGATTTCTGTGTCGTAACCATTATCCAGACTAGTGATGAAATCATGGATATTCGCTTGTTTTGCAGCAGCGATCACTTCTTCATCTGTTGCTTCTGGATTACCAAATGCGATATTCTCGCGGATTGTTCCTGAGAATAAAACAGAGTCTTGGAGAACGATTCCTACGTGCTTACGTAGTTCATCTAAATCTAATTCACGAATATCAGTGTTATCAAAAGTTACTGCACCTTTATTCACATCATAGAATCGATTCAATAGATTCATGATCGTTGTTTTTCCTGAACCTGTCGGACCAACTAGCGCAACCATTTCACCTTTGTTCACATTGATCGATACGTCTTTCAAAATCAAACGATCTGGATCGTAACCAAAGTCTACATGTTCCAACGCAAGTTTGCTTTCGATCCCATCAAAGTTCTTACCATTTTCTGGTTTCACTTCTTCCGGTTCATCGAACATTTCATTCAATCGGCGTGCACCTGTAATCGCTAATTGCAGCATGCTGTATCCAGAAGAAATCTGCATCAATGGTTGGTAATATTGTTGTGAATATTGAACAAATGTTACGACTAGTCCTAATGCAACAGAACGTTCCAAGTCGCCATTCAGTGCTAACCATCCGCCAAAGAAGATGACGATGGCTGTATTCACAAGTGACATTCCTTGCATCATTGGGAAAAGAAGACCTGAGTAAACTTGTCCTTTATAAGTTGCTTGGCGCACACTTTTATTATGTTCCAAGAATCCGTCAATTGTTTCTTCTTGCAGACCATTTGTGATGATTACACGTTGTCCGCTGATTTTTTCATCCATATATCCATTCAATTTACCAACTTCTTCTTGTTGAAGATTGACATATTTGCGTGCTTTTTGGATGATCAATACAGCAATCAATACAGCAACGGGCGTCGAAGCAACAGTTGCCCACGCAAGTTCTACGTTTTGACGGAACATCATGATCAAGATTCCAACTAAAAGAACAGCATTTGTGATAAATTGCAGCAATGCTTGGTTCAAACTATTTTGGATGTTATCTAAATCACTCGTAAAACGACTTAAAATCTCGCCATCTTGGTGTGAATCAAAGAAACGGATCGTTAACTTCTCTAATTTGTTAAATAAACCAATACGCATGCGGTTCGTTGATTTCCCAACGACTTGCGTAAATAAAATACTGTAAATAAAACTTGCACCACTTGCTAATACATAGAACAAAACAAGTTTCCAGATAACAGATACGAACTTGCTTTTGTCATCGACGCCTTGCATCAAACCAGCTACATAGTTAGCTAGCTCTTGAAAAGCTTCACCTACATATTGCGGAGCTTTGACCTGAAGATATGTGGCAGCAATCACGGACACAAAAATAAAGAAGAACGACATTTTGTATCGTTTCAAGTAGTGATAGAAAAACTTGCTTGCTTTGATTAAATCTGTCATGTCTACTCCTCCGTTCCTTTTTGAGTTTCAAAGATTTCTTGGTAAATTGGGTTAGTTGCTGCTAATTCTTCGTGTGTGCCTTCTCCCACTAATTGTCCTTTGTCTAGAACAAGGATGCGGTCAGCTTTTACCACAGAAGCGATTTTTTGAGCAATAACGATTGTTGTTGTTCCTGGAAGTTCTTTTTCCAATGCTTCACGCACAAGTTTTTCTGAGCGAGCATCTAGCGCACTGGTACTATCATCCAAAATCAGGATTTTCGGATCACCGATCACTCCACGAGTAATAGATAATCGTTGTTTTTGTCCGCCAGAGAAGTTGCTGCTTCGTTCTGCGACAGGTGCTTCATATTGTTCCGTTAATTTTTCGATAAACTCGCGTGCTTGCGCGATTTGTGAAGCATGGGTCATTTCTTCTGTTGTTGCATCTTTTTTCCCTTGGCGCAAGTTGTTTGCGATCGTTCCAGAGAATAGGATCGCTTTTTGCAAGACGAAAGAAACCGTTTGTCGAAGACTTCTTTCATTTACTTCACGAAGATCAACGCCGCCGATTTTGATCGTTCCTTCTGTTGGATCAAATAGTCGAGGAATCAGTTGTGCCAAAGTTGATTTCCCAGCACCAGTTGCACCGACGATCCCGATCATTTCTCCTTTATTGATAGAGAAGCTGATGTCTTTCAATGTATCTTTTTCATCACCAGGATAACGGAAAGAAACATGGTCAAAGGTTACTGTACCTTCTAGATCTTGTTCTGGCACATCTGGATAAGTCAAATCTGGTTCTGCCGCAAGGATCTCTTTGATACGTTTTAAAGAAACAGCAGCTCTTGATGTCATCATCATCATCATTCCGCCGATAATGATCGCCATCATGATTTGCATCAAGTAATTCATGAATGACGCAATCCCGCCGATCAATGTTGGATCATCTTTTGCTAAATCACTAACAAAGAAAATCGCACCTGCTACCGCTAAGTTTGCGACTAACATGAAGGAAGGGATCATAACAGAGAAAAGTGTACCAACAGTGATATTATGATCTGTTAAATCACCGCTGATTTTTGTAAATTTGTCTAATTGGTTTTTTTCTTGTACAAATGATTTCACCACACGAATCCCCATAAGGTTTTCTTTCGCGATGCCATTGATTTTATCGATCAATGTCTGGATGATCATGAAATGTTTACCCATACGAGTAAAAGATAGAGCAGTAATCAAGAATACTGCAATGATCAAACCAACGATGATCCACCAAAGTTGCGGCATCGTCATCATCGCTAAGATAAATGCACCGATGAACAAGAATGGGATTCTGAACAATGATTGCAAGGAAATCATGATCAAGTTTTGGATTTGGGTAATGTCATTCGTCAAACGAACAACCAAATTTCCAGCTGAAAAAGTCTCAATATTCCCAAATGAAAAAGTTTGGATTTTACGGAAAGCTTCTTCTCGAATATCTGCACTTACTCCTTGTGCTACTTTTGCAGAAAAAATCGTATTGGTAAAACCAGCTAACAAGCCTAACAAAGCAAGTCCGATCAAATAAAAACCGATTTGCGTCATTTCATTGTTATCTTCTTTAATAATAGCCTCTAATACTTGTTGCAGTAATTTCGGCTGCCATAATGTTGCTACAACCATTACAGCTACAGACAGCAGCGAGATAAACGTCGCTGCTTTATAGTTCTTGACATGTTTTATAATCAAGTCCATTCAGCGCTACACTCCTTTTTGTTTAAAATTGACAGTTCTTATTTAACACTGTAAAATAAGAACAACGAACAAAGATTTTACCATACTTAAAATGATAATGCAATACGAAGGATGAATTTTATGGAACCGAAGTTATCACAAGAATCTATAGTAAAAACCGCTTTTGACATCTTGGGAGAAAAACAGTCAATCGCCTCGCTATCCATGCGTGCTCTTGCAAAAAAAGCAGACGTGAAAGCCCCTGCTCTTTATTGGTATTTCAGCAACAAACAAGAATTGCTGCAAAAAATGGCTGAAGCGATGGAAAATCAGCTGGAACTCCCCGATCCTGAACTCCCCTGGAAGCAGCAGTTGTTAAAATTTATGGAAAACTACTATGATTTATATACTTCATTTCCTTGCGGTGCAGAATTAGAGATCCACACGATTCCTGCCTATCCAAGTCGTTTGGAGCATTTGGAAAAAATGATTACTTTATTGACAGAAAATGGATTTTCGAAAAGTGATAGTAATCAAACGATTTTAGCCCTTCATAATATGCTGATCGGCCAGTTGATGGATCTTCACCAAGAAAATTATTTACGACAAGAAATAATCAATGGAAATGAATTTTTGAAACAATCAATTGTTTTCATGCGTACTTACGTAACAGAAAATCAGTTGACTGGTTTGAGCGAAGGAATCGAGAACCACGGGCAAGATCACGATAAAGAAGCTTTTTTGACCAGCGTAAAAGTCTATCTGCATGGTTTGTCTGTGCTCAAAGACAAGTAAATTTTACTTTTGATACAAAAAAACGGCGAAAATGAAACGGCCGTCAAAAGTCAGATTGTCCTCTGATTTTTGACAGCCGCTCAAAATCGCCGTTTTTTTATTCGCCTTTTGTTAACCAATCAAGTGCACGTTGAATCCATTGATCCCAGAATACCCAGTTGTGTTCGCCAGGACCTTGTTCAAAGGTAACAGATAAGCCTTTTTCTTTCATCTTATCTGTCATTGCTTTATTTGCGCCATACAGAAAATCAGATTCTCCGCAGGCAAAATAAAAACGCGGTGCTTCTTTTCCTGATTTTATCAGTTCATCCAATAAATAATCCGGATCATTTTCAGAACCAGCTACTTTATCTAACGGACCAAATACCCCTTCCCAAAAAGCGGCTTTTCGAATCATCAAAAGATCATCCATCCCAGCGCCGATCGAGATTGCGCCAGATAAAGAGATGATTGCTGCAAAGTTTTCTGGTTTTGCCAGCCCTAGCTTCAATGCACCATAACCGCCCATCGAAACACCCGCAGCAAATGTTTTTTCTCTCTTAGTCGTCAATTGCGGAAACAGTTCGCGGCAGATTTCTGGAAGTTCTTCTGAAACAAATGTCCAATATGCCATGTCATAAGTCGTATTTGTATACCAGCCCAAATCGGTAGAAGGCATGATCACTGCTAATCCATGTTCAGCGGCATAACGTTCAATAGAAGTTCTTCTTTCCCAAACACTGTGATTACCGCCCATTCCATGAAGTAAGTATAAAACGGGAACATCGTTTGTTTCACTTTGATCACTTGTACCGATTACTTTTTTTGTTTTTTGCGGAAGGATCACATTTAGATTCACTTCCATTTCTAATACATTCGAGTAAACATTTGCTTGAATAAATGCCACGTTTTCTTCACCTAGCTTTCTTACGTTCTTTGATCAAAAATGTCAGCGCAAATGCGACAACCACTAATAGAACACCTGACAGAAAGACTGCTTGAAGTCCATCGTATAATACATTTCTTAGCGGTCCTATCAAATGCTGATCAATTTGACTAGCCGTTTGCGGGTTGACTAATTTGTTCATGATATCTGGATCATTTGTTAATTGTTTTTCAGCCAATTCTTGCTGTGTCACAAAGTTTATCAGCAAGCCAAAGACCGCGACCATGATCGTTTGTCCAATGGTACGAACCAGTGTATTGAACGATGTAGCTACCCCTAATAATTCACTTGAAACGCTTGTTTGCGCACTGACCATTGAAGTCGTCATTGTTATTCCTAAGCCAATACCTATTATAGCAGAAATTAGAGAAAACCAGAGATACTCGCTATGGAACGGCATCATATAAAGCCAGACACCGCCGATGATCGAAAGAAATAATCCAATACGCAATACGTTAGTAACAGATGTCTGGACCATCCAGCGACTTGCTAAGAATGACCCCAGCATCCAAACAAGAGAAAGCGGAGCAAGTACTAATCCGCCAATTGCCGCGCTCAGTCCTAAGACTCCTTGCATCCACATCGGAATATATACATCGATTCCCATCAAGAACCCACTACCTAATGCCGCTGCTAAATTGACAACGACAAAAGTTGGGTTTTTAAATAAATCCAATGCAATAACAGGATCTTTTGCTCGTTTTTCTGTAACTATAAATAATCCAAACAATACCACACTAGCAATCAACAGCAAACCAACCGTAAGTGTGATCCCTTGCTCGCCTAGTAATTGAAAACCAAGCAACATCGTCAGTAAAACACCCATCAATGTCAAGCTTCCCAAAATATCCATTGGTTTTGCTTCTCTTTCCATTTTTGGTTCATTAAGGAAGATCCAAATCAGCAAAATCAACACTAATCCGATAGGTACATTGATAAAGAAGATCCAGTGCCAGCTAAACGCATCAACGATAAACCCGCCTGCCAACGGACCTAAGACACTGGCGATCCCCCAAGCAGAGCTGTTTAATCCTAAAACTTTTGCTCTTTTTTCAATAGAATATAAATCGCCGATAATCGTCAGCGCAACAGGCATCATGGCCCCTGCTCCCATTCCTTGAAGTGCGCGTGAAGCAATCAACTGCAACATGGTTTGCGATAAACCGCAAAATAAAGAACCTATAATAAATAAAAAAGTTCCGATAATAAAAATTGGTTTTCTGCCAACTTTATCTGCTAACTTTCCATAAATAGGAGTCAGCATTGCATTTGTTAATAAGTAAATAGAAAATACCCAGTTCATGATCTCCATTCCATGAAGTGAACCAACAATCGTAGGCATTGCTGTAGTGACGATCGTGCCTTCTACTGCAGTCATAAATGTAGCAATGAAGACACAAACAGTTACTAAAGCCACATTTGTTTTTCTTGTCATAATTTTCTTCCCTTCTTCCTGTTTTTTTCGTTATAAAAACCCAGATATCCAAAAGATCAGCAGATGATCTTTCAGAATCTAGGTTTTTGAAGTAAATCGTTATTATACTGAAAACTTCTAAAATAAAGCGACAGCTGATTATTTATTCAAACTTGCTTTTAACGCTTCTACTTTGTCTGTTCTTTCCCATGGAAGGTCGATATCTGTACGTCCAAAGTGGCCATAAGCCGCTGTTTGTTTGTAGATTGGACGACGCAAATCTAGCATCTCGATGATTCCAGCTGGTCGCAAATCAAAGTTTTTGCGAATCGCCGCAATCAATTTTTCTTCTGAAACAGTAGAAGTACCAAATGTATTCACTGAGATAGACACTGGTTGTGAAACACCGATAGCATAAGCAAGCTGAACTTCTGCTTTTTTCGCTAAGCCTGCTGCTACGATGTTTTTCGCAATGTAACGAGCTGCATAACTTGCAGAACGGTCTACTTTTGTCGCATCTTTTCCTGAAAAGGCACCGCCGCCGTGACGTGCATAACCGCCATAAGTGTCAACGATGATTTTTCTTCCAGTCAATCCTGCATCACCTTGTGGCCCACCAATAACAAAGCGGCCAGTTGGGTTGATATAATATTTTGTTTCGTCATCTAATAATTCACTTGGGATGACTTCTTTGATTACTTTATTGATAACATCTTCTCGAATCGTTTTATTATCCGCTGCATCATCGTGTTGTGTAGAGATAACGATTGTATCAACGCGTTCAGGCTCACCGTTGTCATTATATTCTACAGTCACTTGTGATTTTGCATCTGGACGCAAATAAGTCAACTCGTTTGATTTACGTAATTCAGCTAATTTTCGAACAAGTCGATGGCTCAATGCGATAGGTAAAGGCATCAATTCTGGTGTTTCGTCTACAGCGAAACCAAACATCAAACCTTGGTCTCCTGCACCGATTTCATCTAATGTATCTTTTTCAGCAGTATCTCTGATTTCTAAAGCTTCATCAACACCTTGAGCAATATCTGGAGATTGTTCATCGATTGCGACTAATACAGCGACTGTGTCACCGTCAAATCCAAATTTTGCACGTGTATAACCAATTTCTTTGATTGTTTCGCGTACGATTTTTTGGATATCCACATAAGCAGTTGTTGAGATTTCACCAAATACAAGTACAAGACCAGTAGTTACTGAAGTCTCGCAGGCAACTCTTGCCATTGGATCTTGCGTTAAAATAGCATCCAAAATAGCATCACTGATTTGGTCAGCAACTTTATCTGGATGTCCTTCTGAAACGGATTCTGATGTAAATAAATGTCTTTCTGTCATTATGATATTCCCCCTAGTTTATTTCGGTTACAAGGCATCTCCGCTCTACGGATCCTCTCGGGAACTTGCAACGAATCAAGTATATCAGATAAAAAGAGTTTCTGCTTGTTTTTTTCATTATTTTAGCTAAAAGAAAAAACTATCACGATATCGCAAAAAGCTGCAAGGAATCTTCTCCTCACAGCTTTTTTGCGGTGTGCATAAAATCATTCTTTCAGATAAAAGAAAAAAGATACTTGATAAAGTATCTTTAGATGACCCGTACGGGATTCGAACCCGTGTTA
>KE351682.1 GCA_000415185.1 Enterococcus faecalis 13-SD-W-01 | reverse complement strand
CTAAAGTAAAGTCGTTGGCTTCGAGTGTTGGCTCAACTGTTGGGTCGTTCACTGTAATCGTTCGTTGGACTGTACTAGTATTGAAATCAGAATCCCAGACAGTGTAGTTAATTGTATATTCACCCGCTTTTCCAGTATCTATGATTCCACCATATTTTAGTTCAGATGTTAAATCTCCGTCTTCATTATCATAGGCAGTAACTCCAGATACTGGATCAAACTTATCTCCCACATTGATTTTAATATCATCTGCTCCACTGATTATTGGTGCATTACCTAGTACTGCAACAACATCGACTTCCATCTGTTTCGAAGTTTTATTACCATCACTATCGATTACTTCATATGTGAGAAGTTGAGAACCTATTTTATCTGTATAAATTTGTCCACGAATGGAAATTTTATCAGTAATGTCGCCATCCTCAGAATCATACGCCTGCGCATAAAGAGTAGGATCAAATTTACTATTTTGCTTGATTGTTAACTTATCTGGACTCATAACTACTGGTTTACTTGTATCACTCTGAACAGTTACTTTACGTGTAGCAGTTGCTACTTTTCCGTTTGTGTCATATACATAATATTTGAGTGTATATACCCCAGGTGTAGAAGTGTCTACTGATCCAGTATATGTTAAGTTTGCTGTCAAATCATTTCCTTGGCTATCTTCTGCGGAAATTCCTTTCAATGGATCAAATTTTGAGCGCTCATCAATTCTTACATCTTCTGCTCCCTTGATAGCTGGCCCATCACTTATATTATCTACTACATGAATAGTAACTGTTTTTTCTGTCGTGTTACCATCTTTATCAGTGACCGACAATTTCAAGTTATAATCGCCTACTTTAGACATATTAACACCAGCAGCATCTGCTTTTACTTGACTAGTCAAATCACCATCTTCTGGATCTTCTGCAGTTACTCCCAAAAGTGGGTTTAATGTTTCACCTACTGAATACGTCATATCTGTTGCATGAATAATTGGCTCAGAACCGATTACTTTTTTAGGCTTTACAGTTACTTTAATTGTTTTTTCTTTTCCTGAGTCAGAAACAAA
>KE351681.1 GCA_000415185.1 Enterococcus faecalis 13-SD-W-01 | reverse complement strand
TCTTGAGTAATAACTCATACCAACCATCAATTTATGTTTAGGAATTCCATAAACTTTATGATACTCTTCCATGGCTGCTGAGATATTGAATTTCTGATCTGTATCACTTGCTTTTGGATACAGCGGGGATTGATGCCCTGTCTGATTATCAAATCCGCCTCGGAAATCATACGTCATTACATTGAAGTTATCAACGTAATCATTCGTAATCTCTGGTGCGATAAATTCCATTTTTTCGTGATTTGCAGTTACTGCAATACTTAACTGATAGTAGATGTCATTTTCTTTACCTGCTGCAGTCATCTTTTCACGCAGCTGTTTAATCAGAGCTACAAATTTTTCTTTTTGTTCATCATTCTCTGGATATTCCCAATCGATATCGATCCCATCAAAATGATAGTCCAGCATAAAATCAACTAACTGAGTCGTGAAACGATCCATCCGTTCCGGCGTTTCTGTAGCATGATCAAACCCGTGCTCATCTACTGAATTAGTCCAACCACCGATCGAAACCATCGCTGCCACATCATGTTCTTCAGATAACTGAATGATTTGATTGATGTAATTTCTGCCGCCTCCTTCATGTGAGTCATCAAAGTCAGCCCAAGGATCGTTTGAAACCAATTCCCCATTTTGATCGATAACCATAAAGGCATAATTCACATGAGTAATTTTATCAAAAGGGACATCTACTGGATCGTATCCTTTTCCATCAATGATTCCTTGACTATAATTATAGTCTGGCTTATCTGGTTCGTAGTCTGTTTTATACCCATGCCAATTTGAGAAATAACCAATTACTTTTTTCTCATTTTGGATTCTTTGTGCTTCTTCTTTTTGCAAGCGCTCTGCTTCTTCGCCTGTAAAACGATTAAAATTAAAAATATTTGAAGGCGTTGGCAAGTCTTTTACTTTTTGCCAAACAGAAGCACTACCCGGTCTGTCTGAAGGTTCTGCCCAATAAGCATTGCGCCAAACACTTCCGTTATAGATAACAGTTGCTCCTCCTGGATAGCTTTTTACTTGCCATACTGGACTGTCAACGACAACTTGATCAAATGCCGCAACACGTACTTCTTGCGTTCCTCTGAATAACTGTCCTTCTCTTCCTTGTGTCCAATTGTTACCGCCATCATTTGACCACATGTGAGAAGCACTCAATCCTTCGATACGATTTGTTGCATCATTCATTACCAACGAACCACTATTTTTTTGTATCTCTTCAGCAAATGCAGTTAATACAGGAGCGTTTAATAAAGAAGCCCCAACTAATGATAAAGTGAAAACCTTTTTCGCTAATTTTTTATTCATCTTATCCTCCATTTTTCCCTTATGATAGACAATTTAATTCTTTTGAAACTGCGATGAACATAGGAGATTGTTTGCTAAGTTCTTTAACTTTAATCTTATCTGCTTTTGGGTAAACAAAATAGAGCCTTTCATTTAAAACTGGTTTCCCGTTTTTTAACGTATACTTTAAAAAAGGACTTTTTAAGTGATCGATATTCACTATTCCATAACCATATTCTTCCAAATAAATATTGTTAGTTATTTTATACACCCAGCACTCTCCTCTCTTCCCATATGAATAATAAAAGATATTATTCATAAAATTGACGATTTGTTTACTCTTCTTAAACTATCCTAGTATATACACCTATATACATCCTTTAAAAACAAGCATTTGCATCTCCCTTCTCTTTTTTAGATGAATAGGTCGTTAAGTAACGTCCCATAACTCATTATGAATTATTTAATCGCTTATTCCCATTTCTTTCACGTAGCAACTTCAACCTTTCACGTTATTTTAATATTTGTATATACAAAAATACCTTAGACTTTGTTACACTTCCACTTGTATTTAAGAATCATCATGAAAGGTTACTCGGGGGAAAAATGTATAAAATTTATATTATTGAAGATCAATTAGTACATCAAAAGTTCATTGAAGAAACAATTAACAAATTTATTAAACAGGCTAATATATCTGCAAAAATTATATCTGTAGAATCCATAAGTACGTTTGTAAAAGAACTCCCTGTATTCGACATAACTAATGTAGACATCTTTTTTATTGATATAAATTTGAAAAGACACTATACAGGAATTGATATTGCTGAATGGATTAGACATACCAATCCACTATGTAAAATTATTTTTATCACTAACGATAAAGATCAAAGTATGACTATTATTACTCGAAATATCGTTCCGTTTGACTATATACAAAAAAATAGTAATTTAGTTGATATGCGAGAAAAAATTCATAATACACTGAAAAAGATTTTTTTTACTTTTCAATTAGATCCTGAAGAAATTCTAATTTTAGCGGTACAAAAAGAGGATCAACTATTTGCTTTCTCACATATTAATTACATACAGACAATAAAAGAGGATCGTTTTAGAGTATATCTACAAACGACCTCTCAAGAGCTTTTGATAAATGAAAGTTTTTCAGATATCAAAAAGATTAAATTTCCTAAGTATTTCTTATTTTTAAAGTCATATATTTTGAATTTGCGACAGATAAACTCTCTCAATCGAACATCAGGTATTGTTACATTTAAGAATGGTTCTGAAATTTATTTTGGAAATAAAATAATGAAAAAATTAGTAGTCGCATTAGAAAATCTCTTATGAAATAGAACAAGTATTGTCTTGTTCTTCTAAAAAAAGGACAACTGTAAAGAAAGTATCATCACGGAAAAATGTATAAGACAAAGTATTATATTTTTGAGAAATCTGGTATAAATTACTATGACCAAAACCATAATGTCCTTTTTTTGTTGTAATACCTCTTTTACCAATCTTCTCTAATTCTGCACTATTGCTATAATTATTTTTAATTACAATTTTATATGTATTTAATTTTTTGCTAATAATAATATTGATATAAGGAATTTTCGTTTCCGTGCTTGCCTCAATCGCATTATTCAATATAATCGTTAGACACCTAACCAAATCTAACACATGGATAGATAAATCATTAATTTCTGTATTAATGGTTAATTCAACTGTAATTCCCATACTTCTTGCTTCGTTGATCTTAAATAAAATTATACTTTTAATTGGTAAATTCTTTATTTTAGATAGTTTTTCATCATCATTTTTTGAAAAAACAATATGTTTAGAATAATCTTTAACCATTAAAAACTGTTTTAGCGCTCCATTTGTATCTCCGTTTTCTAAAAATATAGCTATTGTAAGTAATATCTCCTGATAGTCATGCCTAAAGGCTTTTAACTCCTTTTTTTCTTCTAAATCTTCTTCATAAAAACTTACAATATGAGACAACTTTTTGTATTGTCCCGCAAGTTTATCAATAAAGAAAATACTACTCAAAAAAATCCCACCTTTTAATACTAAAATTATGAATAGTAACCAAAAGTATACTCGATCTAATATGGAATACATCTGTTGAATATAAATTAATAAAATCAAAAAGAAAAGACCTAATAAAATAAGCCATCTTCTTGTTGAGATCTCATTGTCTAAAAATAAGTAAATTTTTCTTTTATTATAAAACTCTTTAAAAACTAAAATACCAACAAAAAAAAGACTCCACTGAAGCATGCATGCTCCAATCAAAAAAAGTAAAAGTTTGTAGGTTTCTATTTGAGAGAAATATGAATATAAATCATGAATACTAACAGTATGAAGGCGAATATAAAGATATATTCCTAGTGCATAAATTAAAGAAATGAGATAGCTTTTCAAAGAAAGTACCATTAAATAAAAATTTATCCCAATTAAAATTAAAATAATTACGTTAAATAAATCTGAAAAGTTTAGAGCAAGTATAAGCGAGAATATTAAGTAGATAAGAAAAAATAATTGGTAACTTCTACGCAAAAAATTCTTACCTATATAAAAATTAAGGGCTGCATATTGAAAAAAAATAAATGAGATGAAGATAAACTCTTCCACTGATACTCCTCCTATTTATATCTTTTATCTCAGTATGAAGTATAAAGCAGGTGCCTAGTCAAGTTCGCTTGACTAGGCACCTGCTTTATACTAAAAGTTCTACTCTGCTTTCCCCATTTATTATAGAAACTTCCTGTTCATTTAATATTATTTGTAAATTTCTTATGTTCCAGGAGCTGCTACAATCGTCCACTCTAATTCTGAGTGATAATCTCCAGCATGCGCTCCTGCTGGAACTATTAATTGAAATACATGATTTCCATCTTGCGGAAGTGAATATTCTGTTGGACTATTCTGATTTTGAATAGTTGGCAGTATAACTGGTGTTTTTGATAGCAACAAATTATCTTGTCCATTTTGGTAATAGAGCTGTGCTGAAAGCTCCCTCTTGCCACTTGTAAATGGAGTATTTTGTTTTATTGTAAGCTGCCAATTGTTTGTTTTTCCTGTAGTATCTTCTATGGTTACACCGTCATTCTGCTCGGCTGCAATTGAAACAGGTCGTCCAACAAGAAATAAAGTTTGAAATTTGATTTCTGGAGTAACTTCTTTGAATCTTACGGAGCCTTGAGATAAAGTAATCATAAATTTTTCGATATTAGAAATCTGACCTTCTGTATCCTTTGCGTAGACTTCTACCTGATTTTCTCCCGGCTGAAGTTTGTCTAAAGGAATTTCTTTTGAAAAGTCTAGCCATGTATTTTTTGTTACATTATCAATGTTTTCCTCTAAAGACATCTCAACACCATTTAATTTATAATAGAGGCTAACTGCAGCACTTTCTTTGTCTTCCCATTGCCCTTGAATAGTTAATGTTTTATCGGTAGGTAAAACATTAACTTCTTTCAAATTATCAGAAATCTTGATTTCAGGAGGAGTATTTGCTTGATTTAAAGTAAGTACTGCATCATCAGATGCTATTTGTTGCCCATCCGTAATTTCGAGATGAATATTATTTTCTCCAATTTTTCCAACTGTTTTTAAATCAATCGGGATAGAAAAAGTACCGTCTGCATTAAAACTTCCATCAGGTACGGCAACATTTTGTCCATCAATAGTAAGAGTAGGAGAGATATTACTTTTATCCCCCGCCCATGTTCCTGTTAGGGTTGTCTGATAAGAGCTATCATCAGAAATATCAATTTGTCTAGTCTTTATTTCCGTATCAAAAGCCACCCCTAGCTTTTGGATCTTAGGTACAGACGTTGTTAAAAAATTATCCCAATCGATCTCAGAAGTTTGACTATTAAAGATTGCTGTGTGGAAAGTAAAATTACTTTTTGTTAATGCTTCTTTGGTAACTTCTGCTTGGTAAGACAGAATTACCTTATCACCTTTATGGATCAAAAGATTTTGTAAGGAGTAAGTATCATCATATGGTCCGTCAGTAAATTCAGGCAAAGGAATTTGGGTTAATCTCCCCGTGTAATTAACGTCATCCTGATATATCGACTTGGCATTCAAGTTGAAATACCACAACATTGTGGACTGAAGGGTTTTACTACTATCAACAAATGCTCCCGCTGTCGTTTTCCCATCTGCTGACTGATACGTAAAGGTTGGATCACTGCTTAATTTTAATCCTTGTGATTCTTCTGGGTATAAAATTACAATCGAAGACTGTTTATATTCCTCAGGTAACTCCCCTTCATCTAATTTTTCTAATGTAGTCGTGACAGTTATTTTATCTCCTACTGCAGTATAGTTAGGTGAATGATCTTTTTCATAAGTAAGGGAGGCTTTTAGATGACCATTAAATATTGTGCCTTCCGTTTTCTCTGGATAAGTTACATCTGCCGAAACTCCAACAGACTTAAAAAAGATGGTTCCAGCACATAAAAATAATAAAACCAGCAAAGAGCGTTGTTTTGATAATTTTTTCAAACCCATTCGAAACACACACCTATCTCTTTTGTTTAAGTAATTTCCAACTCAATAATAGAATAATCAGTAGAAGAAAGATTCCTATTGCAATAATTACCGGTAAATAAGGTATTCCTTTTTCATCTGTTACAGCTTCATGATTAATTTTTTTTGCATTTTCTGCTTCAATTACAAAATCTGTCGACATATGCCACATATTGCTTGTCCCTACTTCTTTTGCATCAATTATTACTGTGTAATCTCCTGCCGCAATTTTATCTTTATTTAGATTAATAGGAAAATCAAAATTGGTATTAGGCGCAATCGATAAATTCTCTTTTTGCGTCTCGTATAATACTTTCTCAGAACCTTTTTCCGTAATTTTAGCATCAAATTTTACTTTACTAATAATTGTAGGGGTTGGATTCTGGATGTTGGCAAAAACAGTTGTATAAGAATTTTGCAGCCCGGGTTTTGCGGAAATTAACTTTAGTTCTGGGGTAATAGGGTCTGTATTATTTTGTAATTTAACTCCAATGACATAAGCATATTTATTTCTAATCGCTGTTCCTTCTGTTTTCTCGCTGATATCATCTTTTTTACTAACATGGATCCCACCGAGAACAATCCCGTCAAAAGAACTTTTTGGCATTTTGACTTGAAACTTCACATCTCTTGCCTCGCCTGACTTTAATTCAATTTCTTGATTTTTAGGTGTTACTAATTGGTTTAGGACATATTTTGCAGAAGGATCTTTTTTCAAGTCTACTTGTCCATAATCAATCACACCGTTGCTGTTCGTTGCAGCGTTGTTCACGTCTACGTGATAAACTGCCTTATCTTTTCCATTGTTAACTAAATGTACTGATATTTCTTTTTGTTCATTGGGCTGTAGTTGCAAATCAAAGTAAGAAAGATTTTTATTAACCTGAAAATCGGGAATATTAGCATTAACACTATATGCTGATTCATTTGAATCAGCATAAGCAGCTAGTGGTGTGAACATACTTATTAAACTAAGCGTCATGACAATCAATGTTTGAAGTTTCTTCATTATTACCTC
>KE351680.1 GCA_000415185.1 Enterococcus faecalis 13-SD-W-01 | reverse complement strand
AAGATCAGCACCCCTTCTCCCGAAGTTACGGGGTCATTTTGCCGAGTTCCTTAACGAGAGTTCTCTCGCTCACCTTAGGATTCTCTCCTCGACTACCTGTGTCGGTTTGCGGTACGGGCCGTTGTTTTCTCACTAGAAGCTTTTCTCGGCAGTGTGACATCAGGAACTTCGGTACTATTATTTCCCTCCCCATCACAGCTTGTCCTTGAAAAAAGAAGCATTTGACTCCTCTTAAGACTTGCTGCTTGGACAGACATTTCCGATCGTCTGCATTCCTTAGCCTCCTGCGTCCCTCCATTGCTCAAACAAAAACAACGGGTACAGGAATATCAACCTGTTGTCCATCGCCTACGCCTGTCGGCCTCGGCTTAGGTCCCGACTAACCCTGGGCGGACGAGCCTTCCCCAGGAAACCTTAGTCATTCGGTGGACAGGATTCTCACCTGTCTTTCGCTACTCATACCGGCATTCTCACTTCTAAGCGCTCCAGCAGTCCTCACGATCTGCCTTCAACGCCCTTAGAACGCTCTCCTACCATGATACCTAAAGGTATCATCCACAGCTTCGG
>KE351679.1:124801-221012 GCA_000415185.1 Enterococcus faecalis 13-SD-W-01 | reverse complement strand
CCAGCACCGAGAAAATTCTCGGTGCTGGCTTTTTTCTTTTCACTTTTTCTTTTGCAGCGCTGCTTTAAATGCAGCGACGCTTTCTTCAAATTCTCCATTATTATCTAGTAGGATAAGTTCGGGGATTTTCCGCAATTTTTCCAGCTGTTTTTGATCATTTTGAAAAAGTGCGACGCGTTTGGTGATTGTCGCTGCCGTTTCACCGCGGGCTTCCAGGCGTTTTTCCAATGTTTCTTCTGAGATTTGGATGAATACTGGAACAATGGATGCGCCGTATTGTTTACGGAAATGCCAAAAACCAGAAGCGGTCAAAGCAGCATAGCAGTCATTTTCTGCTAGTTTTTCTGTCAATTCTGCTTTACTTGTACCGTAATAATTATCTGCGTAACAATCCCACTCAACAAGTTGATCTTTCTGGATCATTTCTTGGAATGTTTCTTTCGAAACGAAAAAATAATCAATGCCTTCCTGCTCATTTTTTCGAGGAGAACGGCTAGTATGTGTGATGATTTTTTGTTCAGGCAGAAATGCTTTGGCAGCAATCGTCGTTTTTCCTGAACCAGATGGACCTATAAATACATAACAATAGTGCATAGGGCAGTCCTCCTTGATAAGTGGTGGTGAAGCAAGTCATGTTGTATTAACTCAAAATCCGCTAAAACATGAAAAGGTGTTTTAGCGGATTTTTTATGGTTGAGGCTGATCAACTTTTCGCAAAAGTCTGAGAAGCGACTTTCGAAAAATCTTCCTTACTGCTCAAAGCAGAGCGCTGAGTTCACAACCTCTACTTAAACGGTGTTCACGAGCTAGCTCCTGCGGCGGTAAGCTTTTTTATTGGAAAATATAGAAAGCTATTTCCCAATAAAAAAGAGTCTTACCGCTTGGAGCAGAACAGCTCGTTCACAACCTCTTTTTTATTATACTAACAATCCGGTGATGATTGCACTTAAAAAACTTACCAGAGTAGCAGAAAGCAGGATTTTCAACCCATGTTTTGCCACTAAGTTTCCTTTTTCTTCATTCAATCCTTTCATTGCGCCAGAAATGATCCCGATTGATGAGAAGTTTGCAAAAGAAACAAGGAACACAGAAATGATTGCTGTTGTTCTTTCAGTGAAATGATAGCTTCCTTTAGCTAATTCTGTCATCGCAACGAATTCGTTGGTTACTAATTTGGTTGCCATCAAGCTGCCGGCATCGACTGCTTCTTTCCAAGGAATTCCTGTAATGAACGCAAACGGTGCAAAGATATAGCCTAAAATCTCTTGGAATGTCACACCGAAAATACCGTCAAAGATCGCATTGATCATGGCAATCAATGCCACAAAACCGATCAGCATAGCAGCAACAGTAATTGCTACATGGAAACCGTCTAAGATATATTCACCCAGCATTTGGAAGAAAGTTTGTTCTTTTGCATCTTCAATAACTAATTCATCTTCTGTTTCTTCCAAAACATAAGGATTAATGATCGAAGCAATGATAAAGCCGCCGAAAAGATTCAAAACAAGCGCTGTAATAACATACGTTGAATTGATCAAAGCCATATAAGATCCGACGATGGACATTGAAACAGTCGACATCGCAGAAACACTCATCGTAAACAGGCGTTTTTCTGATAAAAGCGGCAGTTCTTTTTTCACAGAGATAAATACTTCCGATTGTCCCAAGATAGCAGAAGCAATCCCATTATAAGATTCCAGTTTTCCCATGCCGTTGATTTTGCTCAAACCTAAACCAACCAGTTTCATGAATAATGGCAAGATTTTGATATAACGCAAGATTCCGATGATTGCAGAAATGAACACGATCGGCATTAAAACTGTTAAGAAAAATGGGGCAGTTCCTTCGTTTGCCACGCCGGAAAAGACAAAATCAACACCAGCGCCAGCGAAAGATAAAAGATGTTCAAACACTTTGGCCAGCATTTTGACAAGAGACGTTCCAAATGTCGTACGAAGCAAAATGAAACCAAGTACTAGCTGAAGTAAAAACATGACCAGCAGCGGCTTCAACCGAACAGCTTTCCGATTGCTGCTCAATAAAAATGAGAGACCTAAAACAACAAATAAACCAATGATTCCTAAAATATAATTCAAATTATCACTCCTTACAAAATTCCGTTTTATTTTACATGTATTAGAAGAGAAATACCAAGGGAACAAACGAATTTTCATTGGTTTTTAAGAGTAAAACGCTATCAAATAAAAGAAGGCGTTTTCTATTATTTTTGGAAAAACTTCACAGAATTCACCTTGTGTCATCAGGGATTCATTGGTATCATAGTCTTGATAAGGAAGGTGTCCCATGAACAAAAGACAAAAAAAGAAAAATGCATATAAACAATATATCAAGGATATCTTTTCAGGATATGAAAAAATGTTAGAAGATCCTGAAGTAGGAGAATTGAGATTTTCTTATTTGCAAGAGGAAACAGTGTTGAATCGCGATGATCAGCAGCGTATCCATTTCACATCACGAGATTTGCCAAAAAAATAATTCGTCTGTACATGACGATCGACAGGGGTGAAGCTTTTAAGGAAGTCTCACTCCTGTTTCAGGTTACAGGACCATCTGTTTAAAGTAAAAAAGAGAACGGATGGTTAACTTTTTATTGAATTTTTGGACTGAATGGTCTATAAATGGTATTTCGATAACAAATTTCATTATAAAATGATACTATATATTTATAAGCAAAAGCAGGGAGGGGTATCACCATGGATGAATCGAAAACAAACGAAGAGCAGTATGATGAGACAACAGAAACTGCATCAGAAGAAATGACTGAAGAACAAACAGATGTCTTCTTATCCTCTGAAAATGAGAATGTTGATTCTTTTGATCATATCAAACAAAAAGCGAGTACGAATCTTTCTCAGCTTCTGGGAGATCTGCAAGCATTCGAAAAAGCAGTTCGCGATGAAAATATCCCAGAAATCTATCAATTATATAATGGTCATCTGAATGATGAATTAAAAAGAAGTTCCAATGAGAACCACGAAATCGATCAGCTTCTGATGCGCAAGATCCATGATCGCTTCTTGCAGGAGTTTCCATTTATGGAATTAGCTGAAGATGTCACACCGACAATGAATTATTACCAGATCGGCACGTATTATCATGAACGGCCGACGATCGGGATCGATGCAAGTTTACCGGAGATTTTTGTTTTACCTTCGATCGACGAAGAATGGCAGAAATATTCAGAAGAACAACCTAGAGATTACGACCACCAAATCAATGAATTAGAAGCAAAAGTCATCACTGCCCAAACAGAGATAGACCGAATCGATGCTGAAATTGAGGGATTATCTCAACAGATCACAGAATTAGCTGATAATCGCGGATTTCTCAATCGTAAAAAAATGGATGAAGAAATTGAAGCACTCGAAAAACAAAAACAAGTATTAGAAAATGAAAAACTTGGCTGGCAGCCTTATTTGGAAGAGCCGGAAAAAATCCAAGAACAAAAATCAGCACTGATGGCAGAAGCAAAAGCGGAACAGCTGCGTGCAGCAATCGTTGAAAAAGAAAAGCGGCAAATCAACCGTTATTTTGGCAGCATGGAAGGCTTCAGCCAATCGATCCATCGATTTTTGATGGATTATCTTGGAAATGAACAACCAGAATTTGTTGAAGAAGGAGGCACAGAAGATGAGTCGAATCGATGAGTTAGAAACTGCAGATGCACAAACTTCCGAAGACGTTTCAACGGATGAGACAAAAATCCATGAAAAAGAAGTGATCGTGCCTCAAAATACAGACACGCCGAAGCAGGAACAAAAGCAGGAGCTTTCTGAAAACAAAGTTTATCTGGAAACGAAAGAACAAGACCGTCAAGATGTTGTTAATCTGATCCAATCTGCAGAAGAAGAATTGGCAGATTTGAAATTACGAAAATACTTGATGGAATCAGACTTTCCGGCATTGTTGGAATCGTACCAACGATATTTGCTCCATCAAGAACCGATTTCGACGATTGGACGTTCCAGCTTGATTGAATATTTTACGTATGAATTGTTGAAACCATTGAATCGAATCGGTTTAAGTTTATCGGACACAACGTATGATACTTGGAAGACAAGATATTTTGATGTGACTTATTTATTAGATGATCAAAATGATCTGTTCTTTTCTTTTATCGTACCAACGATCGATCAAAGGTACCAAACAACGCCAATGCCGCTGATCAAAGTTTCGCCACAAGAAATGAAAGTGGAAGTGCAAGATGACCAAGTATTAGCATTGATTCGTTATTGGTCGGTAGACAAACTTTTCTCTGCCAGTCAGCTGACGATTTTCAACCATGAGCTTAATCAATTGCTGCAACATGCACGCCAATTAGGTTTTTCAATGGACGAAACATTATTGGACAATACAAAACCAATTGATCTGCGTTTAGAAAGCGAATTTGAATTGGATGAATCTATTTTGGATGAGATCTTTATTGTCACGATGAATGAACGTGCTTACGATATGGAAAAATTAGGCGAAAACCGATTTGAGATCCTTCTAGATAAAGGGCAATCTTTGACAGTCTCTGAAAATGGTCAAGATCAAACTGTTTTGGAAATTTCTTCTGGCGAATACAATCGATCGGTCATCGATTTCTTTGTCAACTATGAATTTTTAGTGCCATTGATGGTAAGGGAAGAATAGAGGTTGTGAAAAAAGCGTTATGACCTGATGCATTAAGACTCTTTTATCCGAGAAAATGGCTTTCCACATTTTTTCGGATAAAAGCTTAATGCCGAAGGTCAGCTTTTTGAACACCGTTTAAGTAGAGGTTGTGAAAACGATGTTCTGCTTCAAGAATTAAGAATGGCAAATTAGAAATAGCTCTTCCTATTTTTAATTTGTCAGACTTAATTCCGAAGAAGCAATCGTTTGAACACCGTTTAGTAGAGGTTGTGAACGAGCTGTTCAGCTCCAAGCGGTAAGAAACATTTTTCGTAAATTATTTCGAAAATCATATGGTAGAAACACGGAACAGAAATACCCAAAATTGATTTCTGCTCCAATACTCGAGCTTTGAAAACACAGTGAGAGGTTGTATCTGAAACTTTTTATTACAGCGAGAAAACTTCAGCTGATAGAAAAAAGTCCAGTACAGCCTCCTTTAGTTGTGTATATGTTATTAATTTGTAAAGGGAGCTTATAATTTATTATGTCGACAAGAAAAATTGCACGGTTAGGATTGCTGATTGCTGCATGTGTCATTGGTCGGATCTTGTTTCAGTTTATTCCTAATGTCCAGCCGATGACTGCAATTTTCCTCTTTACTGTTTATTATTTAGGAATCGCAGATGGACTGCTTGTCATGAGTTTATCTGTTCTTTTAAGCAATTTTTATTTTGGTATGGGGCCTTGGCTGTTCGGTCAGCTGATCAGTTATAGTTTGGTCCTGATTTTATTCAGCGTTTGCAGCCGAAAGCTGAAAGCAGGAAAGAACCAATGGCTGATGGCGGGTCTATTCTTTTTTGCAGGGATGTTTTATGGTGGTTTTACTGCTTGTTATGATACGGTCGTCTATCAGCTGCCGCACTTGTGGGTCTATTATTTGCAAGGGGTAAGTTTTGATTTGATGCACAGTGTAGGAAATGTGGCCTTTTTTATTGTTTTCGCGCCGGTGATTCATCGTATGTCAAAAGAATTTAGTGAAAAAGTATAGCGAGAGATACAGCTTTCTTTGACATAGAAATATCAGATGTTCGGTATGTTTAGAGAAGTTGACTTGATAAAAAGAAAAAAGCCGATATAATAAGTTGTGCTTTAGTTGGAAGCAAACAATGAAGGGATTTGCATAAAAATGGAAAATCTAAAACAAAGCGGAATGTTTTCCGTTATCGCAGCTTTAGGCGCGAATATATTAGTTGCAATCAGTAAATTTGTCGGTTTTGCAATCAGCGGCAGCGCGGCAATGCTGAATGAAAGTATCCACAGTGTTGTTGACTGCAGCAACCAGATACTTTTATTATTTGGAAACAAAAGAGCCGCTAGAGGACAAAGCGAACTTCATCAATTTGGCGAAGGCCGTGCGAAATACTTTTTCAGTACGATTGTTGCTATGATGCTGTTTTTCGGTGGGGGCGCACTAGGGGTGATGGAATCATTTGAAAAATTGACGCATCCGGCCCACGAAGTTGAAAATACGACGATCGTAATCTTGATTCTGATTTTTGGACTGTTAGTAGAAGGAAGCTCTTTACGCGTTGCATTCAAGGAAATCCATGAATTGAATACAGAAAAATTATCATTGATGAAATTTTTACGTGAAAGCCGTCATAGCGAAATCTTGATTATTTTTACAGAAGATTTTTGTGCTGTGGTCGGTCTGTTATTGGCCTTAGCGGGAACGTTGTTGACGAAATTCACAGGAATCGCTGCTTTTGATGCAATCAGCGGACTGTTGATCGGGATTTTATTGATGGGCGCTGCGATTTTCTTAGCCAAAGAATTCTATAGTTTGATTATTGGAGAAAGTGTGACAACCAGTGATTTACTTAAAATCAAACAAGCCTTTGAACGACCAGATGTCGAACGATTGATCGATGTCAAAACAGTTCATTTAGGCCCGACAGAAATCTTAGTTGCTGCAAAAATCGATGTGCTGGATACGAAAGAAGACCTTGCGTACGACATCGTTAATGACATTGAGCGGACGATCCGCAAGTCGCTTTTAGATAAAAAAATCTACATCTACATCGAAACGGATAAATATGATCCAAACTATCAACGGCAATAACCGAATGAATTTGGGCAGATATCGTTTGTTCTTTCGTTTTTAAAAGTTTTCTCAAATGAGTGGTCTTTTATAGTAGAAAAGTGATTCTAAGAAAAAATAAATTGTTTTTTTATAAAACGTCTACAATTGAGAAAATTTATGTTACAATGGTTGCGCTGTTTATTTGTTGTAATCGAAGGAGACATTTTAATGAGTAAAAAGAAAAGTGCACCCTGGCTTCAAGCACTCCATGCAGCAATGCCGTTATGCTTGAGTTATATGCCTGTTGGATTAGCTTGTGGTGTATTATTGCAGAAGGTCGGCTTTGATCCAATATTGACTGGGCTTTTATCGATTTTGGTATTTTCCGGCGGCGCGCAGTTTTTGGTTGCCTCGATGCTAGCTACACAAGCGCCTTTTGCAACAACGATTTTGATGGTGTTTTTCTTGGAACTTCGCTACACACTGTTAGGATCAAGTTTGTCGATTTTTATGAAAAAAGAAAAACGGTCATTTTTAGCAGTATTTTCTCAATCGTTGAATGATGAAAATTATGCTGTCAATTACTTGAAGTACTCAACCGATCCATCTTGGAATAAAATCAAGGCGTTATATGTCAACTGGTTTTCAATGGCTGCATGGGCTGGCAGCAATATTGTCGGCAATCTATTTGGTTCAGTGATCCGGGTAGATGCAGATCTTGTCCACTTTGCTTTGACAGCGATGTTTATTTTTATGTTCATCATGCAGATGAAGAGCAAATTACTGATTTTGACAGGTCTGTTTTCAGGTGTTATGGCAGTTGCTTTCATGATGATCTTCCAAAATACTTTTGCATTGATCGTTGCGACAGTGTTAGCTTCTTTTGCTGGTTATTCTTTGGAAAAAGTATTCCAAAAAGATTCTCAAAGAAAATCCCGCAGCGAAGAAATCAACGAACCGCTATTCAATTTCCCGGAGCAGGAGGTTGAGAATAATGACTAAAGAATATTTGATTGTGTTAGTGTTCTGCTTATTTTTAGCAGCGTATCTTCCTAGACTAGTACCGATGCTTTACTTTACTCATCGAAAAGTCCCTCATTGGTTCAGCGAATGGATGAAATATGTGCCGGTAGCATTGTTTGCTGCATTAGCTTTTAAAGATGTATTCATCACGCATGAGCATTTGGATCTTGGATGGAATATCAAAATCTTAGCGATGCTCTTGGTGGCTGGAGTGGCGTACAAGACACATTCGATGGCGTTGTCCGTTATTACTGGTTTAGCGTCCGTATTTTTATTATCAATGATTTGACAAAAAAGGTTGTGTTGAACTGCGTGAGTGGTCTGACCGGCCTTTTTTAAATAAGAGGTTACGAAAAAAATGTTTTGACTTAATACCGAAGTTCAGTTTTTTGAATACCGTTTTGATAAGAGGTCGTTTTCCCAGTGGCCTGATCCGAGCGGTAAGACTCTTTTTTATTGGGAAATAGCTTTCTATATTTTCCAGTAAAAAAGCTTACCGCCGCAAGAGCTAGCTCGAAAATACCATTTACAGAGCTCTCAAATAATCTGTTCAGCTTAAAGAATACGATCTGAACGTAAGAAAATAAAGAATAGTCGAGGAAAAAGACGAATGAATAAAAAATTGATGCAGGGGACTTTTTGGCTGACTTTTGCCAATTTATTATGTAAAGTCCTTGGAGTAGTTTACCTGATTCCGTGGTTAAGCATGATGGGGAGTAATCAAGACGGGATGCTGGCGACTACATTATACAATGTCGGTTATCTGCCATATGGGTTGTTTTTGATGTTGGGAACAGTTGGTTTTCCAAATGCAATCGCCAAAAAAGTCGCAGTGGCTTCTAAGAACAATGACGCAGCGGCTTGCCGGTCGATTTTTAGAAGTACGATCAACATCATGTTTATGATCGGGATTTTCTCTGCGCTGTTTATGTATTTATTTGCGCCGTTTTTAGCAAGAATCAGTCCGATCGCAAATGTAGAGAATGGAATCGCTGCTATCCGCAGTTTATGTCCATCATTGATCGCGATTCCGGTATTAAGTGCGATGAGAGGGTATTTCCAAGGAAAGAATGATTTACGTCCTTACGGTACTTCTTTGATTTTGGAACAAGCAGTCCGCGTCTTAGTTATCTTGGGTGGTACGTATTATCTTCGGGTCTTGACCAACGGAACGATTGTAGAAGCTGTTTTAGTAAGTACGATTGCTTCATTTTTTGGTGGTTTAGCTGCGATTTTTCATATGTATGTTATTGGTTTACGCAAGGAATATTTTGGCGGAAAAGACTTTTTGATTTCTCCGCGGTATTTCGCGCGTGACAATCGTTCTGCTTCAGCTTCGATCATTCGAGAAACATTGCCTTTTATCTTTGTGGGTTCAGTGATCACAATCGTTCAAATGATCGATCAAGTAACGATGAAACCTTTATTACATCTTTTTCATCCGGATATCGCCAACCAGCAGCTGGAATTTCTTTTCAGTCGTGCGTCCGTTAATCCGAATAAATTGACATTGATTTTGATCTCAATGGTCGGAACGGTTGCTATCAGCAGTTTGCCGTTGTTGAGCACGTTAAAAAAATCAGAGCGGGGAAAAATCGAAAAAACAGTAGGGGATAGTTTCTCGATTGCTATCTTGATCCTGCTTCCTTCGTTGGCAGGAATGTCGATCTTGGCTTCGCCTTTATACACCTTGTTTTTCGGTTATGACCCAGAAAGCACGGGGTATTTCCAATTGGCCTTGTTAGCATCCTTGTTCTTTGCTTTATTCACGATTTTAGCGACAATGCTTCAATCTTTGAATCACCATCGTTTTGCTGTCCGGTTAACAGTGGAGAGTATTATTTTGAAGGTGATTTTCCAGGTAGTCTTTTTAGGATTGTTTGGCGGATATGGAATGAGCTTGTCGAATGGTTTAGCGTTCGGTATCGTGTTCGTCCGCGGCTATTCTTATCTATGTAAAGAATATCGTATTGCTCCATTGGTTAAAATCGAGCATTTTGTCTTGAAAACTTTCCGTTCAACGATGATCATGCTTGTAGCATGTTTTGTAGTCTTTTTTGGATTAAACCAATTCTTGTCGCTTGCATCAAAAGGACATGCAGTCATTTATTGCGCCGTCATCGCGGCAGTAGGAGGCGTCGTTTTCTTAGCTGCACAATTCGGTCGCTCAGGTCTTGCGCAAGCAATGCAGATGAAAAATCGACTATTGAGAAAATCAAAGGAAGTTTAACTTGAAATATAAAAAACAGGAACTCAGCGAATGTGCTGAGTTCCTGTTTTTTATTTTTTTCGAAAATTTTGGAGCAGGAATACGAATAAAAAGAAAAAAGCAGATTCCCATAAAGTCGTTGTCCAACTGAAAGTTCGAGTGACACCAAAAAATAGATTCCCCATATTTGAGACAAACAGATAAAGAATCGTTACGAAAAATGAGGAGAGAAGACGTTTTTTCATTATATCACTTCCTGACAAAAAAATATTTTTGTACTTATTGTACCACATTCGGAAAGCGGATTCACTCAGATGTTTTTTTCAAAAAAATGCTTTTGTTTCTGAAAGATACTTATGATATAGTAATATTGTCTGGAAAAATTCTTTGAAACGAGGAAATTAAGTAAATGAAACTTGCAGTAGTTACCGATAGTACGGCGTATCTGCCGGAACGAATCAAGAATCATCCTGACTTGTACGTGATTCCTATTCCGGTCATCCTGGATGGGAAAATTTATAATGAAGGCATCGATATCGAAGCAGATGAGTATTATGCACTTTTAAAAAACAGTAAAGAGTTCCCTACGACCTCACAGCCTGCTGTGGGAGAAGTGATCGCTTTATATGAAGAGTTGAAAGCAAAGGGCTATGATACGATTTTGAGTATCCATTTATCTTCAGGTATCTCCGGTTTTGTCAATACATTGTTTGCAATGAAGGACGATATCGAAGGTGTTCAAGTCATTCCTTATGATTCTAAAATTACAAGTATGCCAATGGGTCACATGGTCGAAGCCGCGTTGGATCTAAATGATCAGCAAGCTTCTTTAGAAGAGATTCTTTCACGTGTTGATCGCATCCGCGACAATACATATGCGTACTTGATCGTTGATGATTTGAACAATTTAGTCAGAGGCGGCCGGTTGACAAATGGCGCAGCACTAATCGGCGGATTGCTGAAAATAAAACCGATTTTAACATTTGTTGAAGGTAAGATCGTTTTATTTGAGAAAATCCGTTCAAGTAAAAAAGCATTTGCTCGAGCAGAAAAAATAATTGGCCAGCGCAACCAAGAAATCGCACCGCCAGTAAAACTTTATGTGATCCATGCGAATAATCTGGAAGCTGCAGAAGAAGAAAAAGCAAAACTTCAAGCGAAATATCCGCAAGCAGAGATCGAAATCGGCAGTTTTGGCCCGGTCATCGGTACGCATCTAGGTGAAAAAGCGATTGGATTGGCGATATCGGCGCAGTAATGAACAGCCGTATTTGTTTGGCCAAAAAGAAAGAGTAGAAGGTTTTCGCAAACCAGTTTCAACATGTTTGTAGTTTTTAATAAAAGCAATTATTCGGATACCATTTATTCAATCTTTCGAAAGACGCATTGAGTTTCTCAACGCGTCTTTTTTTTGTGGTTCAAAGCGGGATATTCAAACAAAATAGTTGTTTCTAAAACATAATTGTACTATAATTTATCAAAATCAATCTTTAGTAAATTACTAAACTACTAAATTAGTACGCTACTGATTTACTAAAATGAAGGAGTGTTTTGGATGGAGATCCCAACAAATTTAAAACATAAACCTGTATTAGTGGTAGAAGACTATGATAAAGTCGATGGACGAAGAGCACTAGATACAGATGCAAAAGGGCTTTCGTTAGGTTTAGCGCAATGGAATGACCGCGGAAAAGTCGATATTTCTGGAAAAGTATGGCGTCATACCGGCGAAAAATGGTCACGCCAATCAGAAGAATTACCAATCACACGTATTTTGGATTTAGCAATCCTTGTTGCACAAGGTAATCTTTACTTTCAAGATGCGTACCGCCATGAAAAATTTTACGATCCTGAAAATCCAGTGGTAGATATCATTGGTTTACAAGGAAACCGTATGACAGTGGAAGTCGACACCAATAATCCTAAAATAGATGAAGATATCTTGCTTTATTACGATACATTACAAAAAGATGGCGAATTGATAGGTGAACGATTCCGAATCTTGAAACGTTTGTTAGATGATCTAGGGTATTAAGAAAGAAGGCGTTAAATATGGAGAAATTTTCGTTGACTAGCGGACGGAACTTTTCCAAACTGGAGCAAGCGATGATTTGGAAAAAACCAACCAGTCATCAAACAAGTACAGAAGAATTAAGAATTGCTTCTGAAATCAAAAGCAACTGGACAGATCCAGAAATGAAGATCATGAACGTTCTGCTGGAAGGGGATGCGGGTTCAGGAAAGACACAATTAGCTAAAGCATTGTCCGCAGATTTGCAGCTGCCGTATACAAAAGTCACTTGTTTTGCCGATATGGACAAATCAGATGTGTTAGGCGCCCTGCTGCCTGTGATAGCAACGGATGATGAAGATGATCAAGAATTGCTGGATGCCATTTATCAAACCGAGAGTTTAGAAGCTGTTTTGCAATTGATCCAAAGTCATTACACTATCGGACCTGAAGCAGCAAAAGAACGCTTGGTGTCATTTATCCAGCGAATCGAAAAAAGAGAAACTGAACCAATCCAATACAAATATTATCCATCTGAGATCGTGCGAGCCATGGAAAAAGGGTATCTGCTGGAAATACAGGAGCCAACTGTTATCCGCGATGCTTCTGTTTTGGTTGCGCTCAATTCAGCACTAGAGCCAAATGGCATGCTCAATTTGCCTGCTGGAATCGTCAGAAGACATCCAGATTGCGTCGTTGTCATTACAACGAACCGGAATTATCAAGGAAACCGTCCGCTGAATGAATCGTTGCGAGATCGTATGCAGCATGCAGAAAAAATGGATCTGCCTTCACTTGAAGTAATGGTGGAGCGTGCAGTCGGGAAAACAGCCGTTCAAAATAAGGCGCTATTGATGAAAATGGCAGAAATCATCCGTTTATTAGACGAAACAGCAAAAGCAAATGCAATCAAAGGTGTCGCTGGGATGCGTTCTTATTTTTATTGGGTCAATACGTTCAAAAATGGTCAAGATCTCTTACAATCGATTTATCCTAAAGTACTGTATAAATTGACCACTGACCCTGATGAACTGACTTTATTGACACAAGCGCTAAATGATTCAGGACTGCTTGTTCAGCTAAGAGAATTATTAGTGGATGAAAAAGCAAATCGGCGCGCGCAAAAGGCACAGGCCAGACGCATCAGCAGCGATGAAGCAGCGCAGCGGGGGATAGAAGATGAATCCGAACATTCGAACCTGATTGCTTCAGAACCTGAGCAAAAAGCAGAAGAAGAAACGATCGAAGAAGCACAAGAAACACAAGAAAAAACAGCTGAATCCGATCCGATCGATACTTTAGAAACAGAACGAAGCAGTGACGTAGAAGGGCAAAGCAAACAAGAGCCAGCACAAGAAGAGCCGGCTGATGAAGAAAGCCAAGAAATGTCGGTTTCAGATATGGAAGCTTATGACCAAAAAATCAAAAGAGAACTGAATAAAGAAGCGCGGCAAGCGTTGAAAGAGACGATTCACCAAAAAGAAGGCTTGATCGTCCATCGTCCAAAAATCGTTTTGAATGATCCTGAATTAAAGGAAATCAAAGCGAAAGTCATGCCTGTCGTCGATACGTTGAGTCGGCAGATTTTAGATTTACTGGAAAATGAACGTTCAAGTGAATATTCTAAAGGCAAATATGAAGGTCAGCGATTTGATGCAAGCCGTGTCGCTTATGGCGATCTGCGGACATTTGATAAAAAGAATCCGCCTCACGAGCAGCCGTCACTAGCTTTGGCTGTGCGGATCGATGAATCAGGTTCAATGATCCGCGAGGGCAGGATCGATGCGGCAAAACAAGCCGTCTTAGCAATCAAAGCTTTTGCAGAACGTGTATCGATCCCGTTGATGATTTATGGCGATACTGCCGATGCATCTGCACGAGAAAAAACGTCTCTTTATTCATATAAAGAATTCCAAGATTCCTTTAATTTCGTGGATGAAAAAATCATCACCATGAAACCGCGCCAAAACAATCGGGACGGCGCTGCTTTGAAAGTCATCGCCGAAAAATTGAGCCAGCAAACAGCAACAGCAAAATTATTGCTGAATATCAGTGATGGACAGCCCAAAGCTTTGCCGGACTATACAGGTGAAAAAGCAAAACAAGACATTCAAGAAGTCCTTCAGCAATATGAACGTCAAGGAGTGCTTGTTTTAGCAGCAGCTATTGGGCAGGACAAAGAAGAGATCAAAGAAATCTATGGAGATAGCCGTTTTATCGATATTACCGATCTGAATGAATTTCCACGGCAGATGATCCAGCTGATTGCCAGATATCTTTAATCAATTGTTACGGAGTGCGGATTAGTTGAAAAGTTATGTACTTTCTTTTAACCTGAAATAAGAGGATATCTTAGAAAGGAATGTGAGAACATGGCAAAAATCGCAGCAATCGTAACAGATAACGTAGAAGATGTGGAACTTTCTTCACCCAAAGAAGCATTAGAAGCAGCGGGGCATGAAGTCGTTCTGATTGAAAAAGAAGCCGGAAAGACGATCAAAGGAAAAAAAGGAGCAGAATTCACAATCGACGAATCAATCGATGATGTTTCTCCTGAAGACTTTGATGCTTTATTGATTCCAGGCGGATTCTCACCGGATCAATTACGAGCAGATGAGCGTTTTGTCGCGTTTACTAAATACTTTTTAGAAAACGATCAGCCGCTGTTTGCTATTTGTCACGGTCCGCAATTGTTTATCCAAACGGGTTTGACAAAAGGACGTACATTGACTTCTTATGTGACTGTACAACCTGATTTGAGCTATGCTGGTGCAACTGTCAAAGATGAGCCAGTAGTGATCGACAAACAGTTGATTACGAGCCGAAACCCTGATGATTTGGAAGCATTTGACCAAGCAATCGTCGAAGCGCTGAAATAAACATTGAAAGATAACCGCGTTTATTTTTGATAAAAGAAAAGAGACCTGTTTGAAGAAGAAAGACCAAAAACTTTTTGATCTGACTTTTCTCAAACGGGTCTTTTTTTGTTTAAAAATTTTTCGCTGTTGTTTTGCGTATTTTATTCTGCGTAGGCAGCACGAGGACCGCCGATATATTTAGGGCGTGAGCGAAGCGCAGTGACATGAGCACCGCCTAATGTAGTAGAAGAAGGGCGTACAGGAACTTGAACAAACTTAACGTGCATCCCAATCGATGTATCGCCAATATCGATACCTGCTTGCGCGGTGATATGTTCCACTTCTACAGGTTGTTCGAATTGTTCGAAAGCTGCTACAGAGCAAGCGCCGCCAGCGTGTAATGCTGGAATGACGGAGACAATCTCCAAGTTTTGTTGTTTCGCCAATTTTTTCTCGACAACTAATGCACGGTTAATGTGTTCACAACCTTGGACCGCCAAATAAATATCTAAAGGATCTAAGACGTTCTTCATTGTCTGGATCACCCATTGACCAATCTCTGCACTGGAATTCTTGCCGATACGGCCGCCAGCGATTTCGCTGGTACTGCAACCTAGAACGAAGATATCTCCGGCTTCCAGATTGGCTTGTTCCAAAATTTCGTGCATCATTTTTGTTAGTTCTGCTTTTAATTGTTCTTCTGTTATTTCCACAAAAAGACTTCCTTTCACTTTTGAAGCTTCGGTAAAGCTCGTTTCAGCCCAGAGACAAGAGGGAGCGTTACGATGATACCAAATAGATTTTGAATCGTATTTCCTGGAACAGACGCGATACCAGCGGGCCAATCATAGAGGAGCCAGCCAGCAAGTGCGTAACCGATGATCATGATCAAGCTCCCAATGATCAATGCGGCAAATTTGTTCCAGTTTTTTTGAATCAGATAACCGACGATCCATCCTTGGATACCGTGGATAACCAAAGAGAAAATCGCCCACTGCGGATAGCCGGAAAGAAGATCGATCAGCAGACCGCTAAGACCGCCCACCGCCAAGCCGCCAATTGGACCAAACAAGAGCGCTGTGGTATAAATGCCGGCTTCACATAACGTGACAAACCCGTTAGTTGCAGGTACTGGAAAAATCACTAGTAAAGAAATTGCGACTGTCAAAGCAGTCAAAACTGCATAAATCGTTAAATGCCGGATATTAGACAATCGTTTTTCCCTCCTTGTTCCCAAACCAAACGCTGCCGCTGCCATCTGACATCAAAACACCGTTAAGAATAGATTGATAGACATAATCCTTGCTGTTTTTAAGTGCTTCTTCTAATTCTTGCCCATTGACAAGATTTGACGCGATTGCAGAGGAGAAGGCACATCCTGCACCATTTACCGTCACAGCATCTAACTTTGCTTTCTGATAGTACGTTGTTTGACTGCCGTTATAAAAAAGTTCGATTGCTTCTTGGCCAGGGAAACCGGCACCACCTTTGATGACCACTGATTCTGCTTTAAGCGCGTAGATTCGTTCAGCTGCTTGCTGCATTTGTTCTTGTGTATGGATCTCTAAACCGGATAACAAGGCAGCTTCTCTTAAATTAGGTGTAATGATTGTCGCATAAGGAAACACGTGCTGGATCAATACCTCTATGTACTCCTGATTACCTGTAGATCGGGTTTCTTTAAATGCAAGTACTGGATCTAAAACGATGGGTACATTCTTTTTGCTTTTTAGAAACTCACCGACGATTTTCACATTTTCGACAGAATGAAGCAGGCCGATTTTGATACCATCCAATGAAGACATCTGTTGGATCGATGCGAGTTGTCTTTCTAGTAATTCAGGTGCAACTCCTTGAAGAATGAACTCACCGGCAGCGTCTAAGATTCCGATACTGGTTAATGCGCTCAAGCCAAATAACTGATGATTTTCAAATGTTTTAAGATCTGTTTGGATTCCGCCTCCTGCAAAAGGATCAGAACCGCCAATTGTCAAAATTCTCTTAACCATGCCATCCCTCCAATGATAAAAGTATACAAAAGACCGTAAAAAATAAAAAGAGCCAATTGGATTATAAAAAAACCATCCAATTTTTGCAAAAATCCCGCCTGGAAAAGAAAGAACAATTGTCTGAAAACAACAAAAAAACTCGGAAAAGAAACTATTGTCTTTTCCGAGTTGCGAGAGAAGAAAGCCAAAAACCGACCCTTCTATATCTGATAGTTGTAATTTTTAAACCAGTCCTGTTTCAGCAGTGTGTGCTAAAAATAATTCCTGCTCGATTTTCAATCGTTGGACTTTCATTGTCGCTGTGCGAGGAATTTCTTCAAATGGGCGAATGATTGGTTCATTCAATCGCGGAAGTTCATGAACTTGCTGCCACCAAGCTTCCCAATCCATTTCTTGGTCAGGAGCTAAAGCAATAATGGGTTGCGGTGCACCCTGAGGATCTCTGACGATCACGACTTCAGCTAAAAAGTGAAGAGAATCAAGCAGGAAATCTTCAATCGCTAGTGTACTGTTGATCGTTTCAATCAAATCAACTTGCCGATCTTTCAAGAAAAGATGCCCATCTTCGTCCATGCTGCCGTAATCTCCGCTGTCCCACCAGTCGCCATAGACATTCTCTTGGAAGCGTTGGTCTTCTTTGTAATAGGTAAGCGCGCGGCCTTTTGACAAGAAATGGATATGACCATCTGTATTTGGCGGTAAAGGTTCACCATTTTCATCCGCGATTCGTGCCCGTGTCAAGTCGCCTAAACCAACACCCATATCTCGCGCATCATTGGATTCTATACTTTCTTTCGTATGCGCTTTAAGAATCATCGGCCCGCATTCGCTTTGTCCATAAACTTGCAGGAAGATCGGCTGCTGTTTTTCAGACGCTTGTAAAAAAGTTGCCATTGTTTGATTGTTGATGGCATCAAACGTTGAGTGATAGTACTTGATGCTTGAGAAAGCTTCAGGCTGTTTTTTTGCCATGAATGTCCATTGTACAAAATTGTTTGGATGAGTTTCCAAAGCAATTGGCTGATGTTTTGCCAGCATTTTTGCTACATGTTCACTTTGACCATTCGCTAGAGGCATCATAGGGAATCCCATAGCCATCAATGAAGAGACACCAATATTAAAACGAGAGTGAACAGGGGAGATATGGAAAGCTGCTAATTTGCGTTCAATGATTTTTGTAAAGACCGTTTTCTGCCATTTCGTCCGCCAGCCCATAGAATTCGCAGAGTGGCAAATCAATTTTGGGATACCCGTCGTACCGGAAGTATGTGTCATATAAGCGATTTCATCTTTAGGTAATTCATGCTGTTCGACAGGTTCAGCTGCTTGATGCAGAAGATGTGCAACAGAAAGCTGTTTCTCTTTTGGTGTATTTGCAAGTTTCGCCACACGTTCAGCTGTCACTTCATCAAATAAAATGTAAGGATCTTCTAAACGACTGACGAAAACGTCGATCGTCGTTGCAGGTAAATGGTAAGAAGCCATGACTGGCACAGCGCCAAGATAAGAAGCAGCAACGGCTAAAAGATACGTATCGAATGTTGAACTCTTGTAAAGAATGATTTTGTCCCCAGAAGAGACACCTAATCGTGCTAATTGGTAGGCACGTGTCAAAATCGCTTGATAACTAGAAGAATAAGTGCTTTCATAACCAAGTTCTGGAAAAGCAGGAAGAACTTCATCGTGAATGATCGCTACATCTGGGTAAGCCAAGGCAGCATCACGATAATTGTTAAAAAGATTCAGCGGGGTATACAATAATTCGTCCATAAGTCACACTCCAATAGGAAAGATTGCCATTTGTTCAAATACAAACAAATGCTGTTCCTATGTTAGCACAAAGTCGAAAAGAAGGGTATATGATTTTGTGAAAAAATATTCAATAATAACATTCTATTTATTCCGAAAAGTGAAAATATATTCCCCTATAAACTTAATCAAAAGAAATATAGGAGAATTCTGTCATTTTAAGCGAAAGTTTGTGAAAATCATGCTTTTGTAAATACCGATTACCGCATAAATAGTCAACAGCGTCTGTGTTATCTAAATATAAACCAACATAGTAGCGATACGTTTTTCGGCACAGCTCAGGTGAAAGACCTTTGTATACTTCGATTTTGCCTAAGATTTGGCGAATCGTACGCGGTGATATCTGCTGGTTATGTGAAGATTGGAAAAGCAGTTCTGATGGAGCACCTTTATAATCTGCAAGATATTCTTTTAAGTAAGGCAATGCTTCATTAGGAATCGGGACTTGATTCAATCGGCTGTTTTTTCTTTGCAAATGGAGTTGCTGTTTCTTCAAGTCAAGATCATTATAAGTCAGTTCCACTAATTCATGGACTTTGATTCCACAGTAGAAGAGCAGGGTTAAAATAGCCAGATTCCGCGGTCGGTTTTTTTGCTCAAAGCTTGCTTCTCGTTCGTTTTTAAATCCTTGTTTTGGGATAAACCATTGTCTCATATCCGCGAAATATTCTGCAGAAAGATATCTAGGAGCTGGTGCAGTAGTTTCCGGCAAGACATTCTTCCCAAGAAGAGAAAGTTCTTCTTTTGTATAACCATGTGCATGTAAAAAGCGTAAAAAATGGTTCAGTGCATATTGCTTTCTTGAAATCCCATAATAACTGTTGGAGAAGACTTGACTCGTGTCTTGTGCAGCTGTGGTCTGGAATGTCCGAGTATGCTGATGGACAGCTTGCAAAAAGTTCAGATAAACTTGTTTTTCCAGACTGATAATCAATGAATCGTCAATCGTTTCTTTTTGATAATGTTTTTTTAGATAATCAGTAAATAAAACAAAATCTTTTGCGTATTCGTAACGACTGCTCAACGAAAGATGTTCTTGGTTTTCTTCTAAAAATCGTTGGAAAATATCTGGCAGCAGATGCATACGCTGCTTCAATTTTTCTTGCATTTGTTTTCTTGTTTTCGTATCCATCTGTTTCTCCTTTTCTTATTTCTTCTATTTGGCGGCAGAATGAGTCCTTTTCCGTATTTTAGCGCATTTTAGGGCATTCGAAAAGAGCAAGCCGCTCTAAGCTTTGGCGAAGGGGACCAGAAAGTGCGTTCCCCTGATTTATTTCCTGTGAAATTTCTTTCTTTTCTTCCAAAACATGGATATCCATATTATAATAACTTTCGTAATGTTGGGAGGGTCAGCAAAAAAAGAATTCACTGATCAGAAAATAGCGCAGCAAAAGCGACGTACTGATCTATTCCAGAAAAGAAAGAGAGAATCACAGCACATGCCAAGTATAAAAAAAATATCCGCTTCTATCGCTACGATAGCGGTCGTCCTCATGGGGGCTTATAAATTTATTACCACTGAAATTTTAGACAATCATTCTTCTTCCCCAGAAATAACGTCTACATTAAATGGACAAAGCCAGTTAACAGGCAATAAGATCGACCAAAGCGTGTATGATCAATTAGCGGCACTAGATTTCAAAAGCGGAGAGTTAGCTGTAATCGATGTGAACAATGGCAAGAGTACGCTAGACACTTCATTATGGAAAGAAAATAGGGTTTATTACGGCGATTTGGATGAACTGAATCGCACAACTTCTGTGACAGCCTATATTGACAAAAACAATTTAGGAAAATCAGAAGGAAGATCCAGTCAAGTTTGGCAGCCAACTGGTTGGAATCAAAAAAAAGTGGATGGAGAAATGATCTATAATCGCGGACACCTTTTGGCTTATACCTCTAGTTTCAATTTTGATGTAGACGGCAATTATAAAAAAGGTGAAGAAGGCAGTGAAGACAATCCTAAAAATTTGGCGACACAATCTGCTTATTCCAATCAGAGAATCCAAACCAAATATGAAGCTTTGGTAAGAGAAGCACAAAAGATCACAGGCAATAAAGTCGTTTACCAAATCGTTACAGTCTTTAGAGGGGATGAAAAAATGCCTCGCGGTTACTGGCTTCAAGCCAAAGATACAAAAGGCACATTGGACTTCAATGTCTATGAATACAATGTCCAACCAAATGTTAAATTTGACTATAAAACAGGCAAAGCAGTAATCGACCGCTCTGTAAAAATAGGAACAGAATAAAACAGCGACGAAGCATTTCAAATGCTTCGTCTTTTTTTGTTGTTATATAAAAGGTTGTTTTATTACAGAGAATCTTGTTATAACAACTGTTTTTCATGCAAATAAAACGAAGTCGGATAGGCATAAAAGTATAAATAGCTGTTTTTTTATGATATAAATAGTAAAAAGGAGTGGATAACGATGAAAGATGGTACATATTGGGCAGAAAAACTCAGAAAAAAAGAAATCAGTTTTCCTGAACTCTTGGCAGATATCCAAAAGCGTATCGAAGTGAAGAATCCTTCATTGAACAGTATCATCACAATGGAAGAAGCTGCGGCTTTAGCGGACTACAAGCAACGCACACAAATTAATGAAAGCCCTTTTTGCGGATTGCCGATTCCATTAAAGATGCTGGGGCAAGAAAAGGAAGGCTGGCTGTCAACTTCTGGTTCTCGTTTGCTGAAAGACCACCGTTCAAGTTACACAAGCAATTTTGTCAAAAAAGCAGAACAGGCGGGATTGATTCCATTTGCGCAAACAAATTCGCCGGAGTTTGGCTTTAAGAATATTACTGATCCACAGCTTTATGGTGAAACCAGCAATCCATGGAATACCGCACATACTCCTGGCGGATCAAGCGGGGGTGCCGCAGCTGCTGTAGCGTCGGGTATCGTTCCGATTGCAGGAGCCAGTGATGGTGGAGGATCAATTCGCATTCCTGCTTCATTTTGCGGCCTAGTAGGACTGAAACCAAGTAGAGGCGCTATGCCTGATGGACCCGCTTATTGGCGTGGTTGGCAAGGAGCTGCTGTTCATTTCTTTCTGACTACTTCCATGAGAGATACAGAGACCTTGTTTTACGCGATGCGTGGAATGGACCCTGCTGGACCGTATCAAGTTTCTAGAAATGAGTGGGCACACAATCAGGCAGCAACAAAAGAAAAACTAAAAATTGCTTTAGTAATGGATTCGCCTGTTGGGACACCTATTTCTCCAGAAGCAGAACGAGCAGTCAAAGAAGCTGCTGCTTTTTTAGAAATATTAGGACATGAAGTAGAAGAATTGTCTTATCCATTAAACGGAGAGCAGCTGATCCAAAGTTATTATGATATGAATGGTGCCGAAACCGCAGCGATGTTCCATGGGATTGAGCAAGGAATTGGCAGAAAAGTCATGAAAAACGACATGGAACCTATGACTTGGGCGATTTATCGTTACGGCTTAGATATCAAAGCGAGTGATTATATCCAAACACTGGAACTTTGGGATCATGCAGCAAATAAAATGGAAAGAATCTTTGATACGTATGATTTGTTTTTGAGTCCTACAACGGCACAGACAGCACCTGAAAGAGCGGCTGATCTGCAAAGCCCGCTGATCAGAGAACAGCTTGCGCACGCAGAAGATTTCTCGCATGAGGAGCTTTCTGATTTGATCCAGCGCATGTTTGCGAAAAGTTTGGCTATCACACCGCATACGCAATTAGCAAACTTGACTGGATTACCGGCAATCAGTTTACCAACAGCTGTTTCGGAAAAAGGTCTGCCATTAGGAATCCAATTTATGGCAGGAAAAGGCCGTGAAGATTTACTTTTACAAATAGGCAAGATATTTGAAGAACACCAAAAATTCGAATTACCTGAGTATTATCGTTCGTAGGAGGAAGAAGAAAAAAATGAAAAAGTGGACAATGTTGTTGATGACAGTAATAACAGGAGGTTTATTGACGGCTTGCGCAAGCGGAAGTGCGGCATCCGATAACAGTTGGGAAACTGTACAGGAAAAAGAGAAATTGACAGTAGCAACTTCTGGCACGCTTTTCCCTGCCTCATATTATAATGACGACAATGAATTGATTGGTTACGATGTTGACGTAATCAAAGAAGCAGCAAAACGACTAGGACTTTCTGTTGAATTCAAAGAATATAATGTAGATGGGCAAATCAGTTCTGTTACGCGCGGTGAATCAGATTTAGCCGCAAATGATTACACATTAACGAAAGCACGAGAAAAGAACTTTATTCTTTCAGAACCAATCAAATATTCTTTTGACAGTTTGATTGTCCGCAAAAAAGATGATTCCGGCATTTCTTCTTTAGAAGATCTGAAAGGAAAAAAAGCAGCAGGGGAGCCCAACACCAGTTATATGAAAATCGCCGAAAAATATGGTGCAAAACCTGTAACTTATGATAACGCAACAAATGATCAGTATTTGACAGATGTAGCGAATGGAAGAACAGACGTGATCCTAAATGACTACTATTTGCAGAAAATGTCTGTTGAAGCTCTTCCAGATATCCCAGTAAAAATTTTAGATGACGTGTATTTCAATGCCAATCATTCTGGATTTTTATTTAGCAAGAAAAATGAACAGCTGAAAGAAAAAGTTGATGAGAAACTGCAAGAAATGAAAGAAGACGGTACAATGAAAGAACTCGCCGAAAAATATTTTGGTGAAAATGTTTCTGTCAAACCTAAGCAAAAAGTAGAAGAAACGGTTTCTGCAGAATAATGTATATTCCGATTTTAGATTTTTCACTGATGCTGCAGTCGATCCCGTTTATTTTAAGCGGACTATCTTACACATTAGGAATCAGCATTCTTTCCTTTATGTTTGGTAATCTGATTGGTATTTTATTGACCATTTTAAGTTACTCATCTTTACGGATCATTAAACTGTTTGTTCGATTTTATATTTCCTTTTTACGTGGGGTTCCCGCATTGGTTTTATTGTTTCTGCTCTATTTTGGATTACCTTATCAATTAAGCGCACTTTCGGCTTCAATCATTTGTTTCAGTTTGACCAGCAGTGCATTTATCGGGGAAATCTATCGCGGATCAATCAGCGGTGTGGAATCAGGACAGTGGGACGCTGCATATGCTTTAGGACACGGCTTTTTTAAAACGATGCAATACATCATTTTGCCGCAAGCATTTCGGATCTCAATCCCTGCGTTAAGCAATGTAGCCATGGATTTAGTAAAAGGTTCTTCATTAGCCGCGATGATCACGATTCCGGATATTTTTCAAAAAGCCAAAATCGTGGGCGGAAGAACATTCGATTATATGTCGATGTATGTACTGGTAGCAATCATTTATTGGCTTCTATGTATTTTCATCGGTTACCTTCAAAAGAAACTGGAACTTTATTTCCAAAAAAGATATTTGGTTCCTCAAAAATAAAACAAAAGCTGAGACGATCGTATCTGGTATTCCAGAAAACGCAAGCGTCTCAGCTTTTTACAATTATTTTTTTACTAAATGGATCAACGCACCTAGAAACAGCAAAATGGATATACTTAATCCGATAAGCTTCCATACAAAACTTTGCGGTGAGCTGTGAGGAGGATGGATAAATATCTGAAAGACGAAAAATAAACTTGGAAGTGAACAAAAAGCTAACAACATCTTTTCTCTCGTCCATTTCAAAAATACACAAAGGATGACCAGAAGAATACTAACTGGTATCCAAAATATCAAATTACTCAAAAGCAGCAAACTTCTCAATCCTTTCTCGTGCATTTTATTGTAGCACCAGCTGTACCAGACATTAGGCAAACAAAGATTAATTTTATTAATACAAGCGTTATTTAAATAATTTACTCATAGATTACTAATCCAATCTATTGGAATCATTGCATTTTTTATTACAGAAAAAGCAGTAGAATAACAAAATGCTTTAGTAATAATCATTCTAATCAAAAACTGTTTTTTTCATTTGAATCTGTGAGCGTTTGGTTTTTAAATTACAAATAGTTTCGTTATGATGGAAATAAGGAAAGTATTTTATCATTTGAGTATTTAATGAAAAGAACAGTTTAAGGAGGAGCATGATGAAAAAAAGTCTATTATTTGGTATTAGTATAGGAGCAGCTTTGCTTTTAAGTGCTTGCGGACAATCATCTGATAACCAAGAATCATCTTCAGAATCATCAGAAAAAACCGTTGTCACTTCAAATAACATGGAGAGCATGGAAGATGAAGCTGGCTCAAGCGATGTAATGGGTAGTATGGATATGGACGGCACATCTGACACAAGCGACATCAACAGAATGGTCGAAAACAAAGATCCGGAATTCCCGGTCGGTACAAAAGTCATCTTGAAAACCGATCATATGGAAGGGATGGATGGCGCAGAAGCCACTGTAACGGGAGCATTTGACACAACGCTCTATGAAGTATCCTACAAACCAACGAATGGCGGCGAAGAGGTCAAAAACCACAAATGGGTCGTTCAGGAAGAATTGGATACAGATAAAACGGATTTGAAAAAAGGCGACAAAGTAACATTGAAAGCTGATCACATGGAAGGCATGGATGGAGCGGAAGCAACTATCGAAAAGGCTGTTCCAGGAACTGCTTATATGGTTGACTATCAACCAACTACGGGCGGCGAAGAAGTGAAAAATCATAAATGGCTGACAGATGATGAATTAGAAAAAGCGTAAGCTGTCTAGTAAATCGAACTTTTTCAACTAAAGCTGAGAGAATGGCATGCGCCTTTTTCTCGGCTTTTTGTCTTTCTGAAAAAACACATTGCTTCTGCCGCATCTGCAAGCTAGAATAAAGTATCAAGCGAAAGGAGCGCGATATGACAAAACTCGTGATCGTTGACGATAATGAATTGATTACAGAAGGATTGAAAGTTATTTTGAACATGGAAGAATCCTTTGAAGAAATCCATTGTTTTTCCAACGCCCAAGACGGTATCACTTTTTGCAGAAATCATCCAATAGATCTTGTGTTGATGGATGTACGGATGCCAGAAATGAATGGAGTAGAAGCAGCAAAAATCATCACAGATGAACAACTGGCTAAAGTTTTGATCCTGTCTACTTTTGATGAAGATGAATATATTGCCCAAGCAATCGAAAACGGGGCTAGCGGTTATTTGCTGAAAAATACAGAACCTAAGATACTGATCCATTCGATTCATTCTGTTTTAGCCGATCAGCAAGTTCTTTCGGGGGATGTTTGGGAAAAAGCAAAGCGGTCTTTCGCCCACACTGATGCGCCAAATTTAAGCGGATTGACACCTCGGGAAATGGAAATCACAGAATTAGTGGCAAAAGGGTTGACGAATAAGCAAATCGCCCAGCAGTTGTTTCTATCGGAAGGAACCGTCAACAATAATCTTTCCGTTATTTTGAATAAATTAGGTTTAGAACACCGCACACAATTAGCTATTTTTTACCTTACTGGGAAAGTAGGGATGTAGGTGAAAGATTTTCAGTTAAGTTACAGCGTAGTTTCAGCAGGTGGATTGATTGCCTTTTTTCTTTTAAATGATACAAACAAAGTACATACGAATCTCAGCATCCTGTGTTTGCTGCTATGGCTTTCTTGCCAGTTCATCTGGGTCTCGCTGCCGCATTTCAAATGTGGGAGCGCCGTTGGTATGCTTGCAGCGGTCATTTTTGGTCTGACACAGAGCGCTTTTTTCTTTTATCTAATCGTTTTGAGTTTACTGAATATTTCTACGGTCTTTAACTATAAAAAACATTATTTAGTGATGGGGCTTGTCTCTCTTCTTTTTTTGTCGGGAGCATTCGTGATTTTCCGCACGGCAACAGATAGTATTATTTTTAGTTTGTTTTCCATTTTGAGTCTGCTGAGTTATGGTTTTATGAATAATCTCCATTACGTAGCTGAAAAGTCGCGGAATGATTCGGATCAGTTTCGCAGTGAAAAAGATCGATTGAGCCAATCATATCATCAACGCTTTACGAACCAGCAAATCCGCGAAGAAGCATTGATTTTATCAGAGAAACAAAGGCTGACAAATTTGATCCACGATCACTTGGGCCACCAGCTGACAGGCGGATTGATCCAAATGGAAGCTGCCAAGACTCTATACACAAAAGATCCGGAAAAAGCAGAACAGCTTCTTCAAAAAGCCATCGACATCAACCGTCAGGGAATCGAAGAAATCCGAAATATGCTGCGAAGTGAAGCTGCACCAAAAGAAACCTTGAATATAAAAAAACTTCAAAAAGAATTGGCGGAGTTCAAAGAAAGTTATGGGATCGATACAATCTTTTTATATGGAGGTGATCTCCAACGTCTGGACCTGACGCATTGGCAAGTGATAGCAGGAAATCTGAAAGAGACGTTGACGAATACGCTGAAATACGCTGAAGCGACAAAAGTAGATATCGAGTTGAAGGTCTATCATAAAATCATTCGCTTTACTATCCATAACAATGGCAAAAGCGATCCATACTTCCATCCAGGATTGGGCATGCTGGGAATGGAAGAGCGTGTAGCCGAACTTGGCGGAAACGTCTTGTTTGACGGAACAGATGGTTTTAAAGTCACCACGATCCTGCCGTTAGATAAAAAACATGAGAAATCTCATGTGTAAGAAGTGAGAAAGTCCACTATTGGCCTTTCTCGCTTTTTTATATACTAGAAGCATGAAAGGAGTTGCGAACAATGAACAATATAGTTGAAATCACGAATGTATCGAAAAAATTCGATCAGAAATTCGTTGTGGATGATGTGGACTTTTCTGTAAAAGAAGGAGAGATTTTAGGCCTTTTAGGTCCAAATGGTGCTGGTAAATCAACATTGATCAATATGATCACAGGTTTATTGCGTATTTCTAAAGGGACAATCAAGGTTTTTGGTGAAACAGTTAGCGAACAAAATAGGAAAATGCGAAAACATATTGGGGTGGTCCCTCAAGAACTTGCGCTGTATTTTGATTTAACAGCTCGTGAAAACGTGGCTTTCTTCGGCGGATTATACGGTCTAAGAGGCAAGGAATTGAATCAAGCTGTTGACCGAGCGCTTGAAGCAGTTGGTTTGAAAGACCGTGAAAAAGATAAACCAGATACATTTTCTGGCGGGATGCAGCGGCGGTTGAATATCGCTATGGCCATTGTCCATTCTCCAGAGCTGGTGATCATGGATGAGCCAACTGTTGGTATTGATCCGCAATCTAGAAATTACATTTTGGAAACGATCGAACAAATGAGAGAAAACGGCACTACAGTCATTTATACAAGCCATTACATGGAAGAAGTCGAGCGTTTAGCTGATACCATCGTTATTATCGATCATGGAAAAGTGATTGCACAAGGGTCTGAAAATGAATTAGTCAGCTTGATTACTGATCAAAAAAATATCTTGATCCAACTTGTAAACCCTGATGCATTAAGGCCGGAACATCTTCGGACGATCATCGGCGTGAAACAAATCGTCCTAGACGAAAACCAGCTGATGATCACAGCCAACGTGGAAAACAACGTACTGAACCAAGTATTAGAAGTATTATTAGCACAAAAAGTGATTGTCGAAAGTATCGAACAGCAGCAAATCAATCTGGAAACAGTATTCTTGAATCTGACTGGCCGCACGCTCAGAGATAAGTAGGTGGACATGATGAAAGTGATTATCTTACGTATATTGAAACAAAGTTTGCGGGAACGCTCGAATTATCTATATTTCTTGGCATTTCCTGTATTGATGATGATGATTTTAGGGACAATCTTACAAAACCAGGAGTCCTTTCAGACAGAAGCAGCCGACAAGATCGAACCGATTCATGTATACTTTATGCATTCGGATTCTGATTTAGGGAAAAATTTTGCTGAGACTTTTGGCACGATAAAGGACGATTATATCCAATTTGAAGAAACAAAAGAAAAGAAAACAGAACTTGATGACAACAGTGTCATGATAGACATCGATAAAAAAGTCGATGTCACAGTGAACCAGCTGGATTCTATCCAAATGACGATCCTGCGCACCTATCTTGAAGCTTTTTCCGATCATTATCAGCTTTATCAAAGCGCTTTAACTCACGATGCGCTGCAACAATTGCAAGTACCTTTACCTGACTTGTCAGAAGAGCTAACGATCAGTACAGCACAAGTGCGCCAATTACCAACATCTTTCCAATATTTTGCCATCGCGATGATGGGGCTGTTTATTTTGTATGTTGGCGAGATAGGCTTAGATATGTTCGGACGGAGCCGAAATGCGCGTACGGGTACAGTAGCAAGAGAACTGCAATCACCCATCAGCAGACAAATGCTGATCAACGGGACATTTTTAGGACATTTGATTGTTGGATTAGTAATCGTGACCGTATTGATGCTGATTACGGGCGTGTTATTCAATGCGCCTTGGGGAAATGAACTGCCGTTTTCTTTCTTGATGCTGTCGTCATTGATGGCCTTGTTTTTGACACTCGGCTTCTTCTTTGACAGTGTAGGAAATGGAGCGCTGGGCTCTGGTTTGATGCAGATCTTGATTCAGATATTCGCATTTTTCGGAGGTGCCTATTTTCCAGTACCAAATTGGATGACCAATTTTTCGCCTCTTGGTTGGGTGATTACAGCACTGCAAAATGCTTTATGGACGACAAACGAGCTGACGTGGTGGCCGATTGCAGCAAACCTTGCATTAGTTGTCATCTTGTTTTCGGCAGCTTCATTGATATTGAACAAAAGGGAGGTATTCTAAAATGAAAGACTTTTTTTGGATCATCAAACATCGATTTCGATTATGGATCAGTAAACCTATCCAAGTCTTGTTTCTTTTAGGTATTCCTTTCTTGAGTATTTTTCTGTACCTGTTTGCTTATAATGATGCAGGAACAGCAAACTCCTTGCGAATCGGGCTTCTGGATCAAGACGATTCATCTTACAGCAAAGTGTTTACGGAATATTTAGGACATCGTGTCACGGTGGTTCCTTTAGAAACAGAAGAAGAGGTCTCAAGTTCTTTGGCAAACCAATCAATGAGCGGTGTGATTACGCTAGATAAAGGTTTTGGCGAAACAATCGAAGAACAAGCTTCAGAACATATCCAAGTCCAGTCGATTCAAGGAGAGGAGGTCAGTCAACAGCTTCTTCAATTGATCGAACAGTCTTTAGGGAATAGTATCCAAGTCCGACGAATCTATGGCGAGACATTTACCAAAGCAGACCATGAACAGCTATCAGAAAATCGGATCGAAACGGAATATAAAACAAATAATCAAAAAGATGCTTCAAAAATGTTGACGGTCCAAATCGTCGGTTTCTTGATGATGATGCTTTTGTATCAAGCGGGGAATTTTGGCTCGAAAAATCTGCAGCAAGAACGCAGCGATCGGATTTTCTATCGATTGATGAGTACCCCTCTTTCAAAAACGGCTTATTTCAGCGGTACAGCAACATTTGCGATGTTTGCGATGATTTTTGAGATTTTGCTGACTACAGCAGCTTTGACTTGGATCTTCAACATTGATACGGGTGTTTCGGCATTTGAATTGATAACTATCCTGTTTTTCTTTTCCTTAGTTGCGGTCATGTGGTCGATTGCTATCGGAGTTAGTGCCAGAAACAGAGGGGTTGCGTCAGCGCTTGAAGCGATTCTATTCACTGTGACTAGTCTTGTTTCAGGCGGATTTATCCCACTAGCAATCATGCCTGATTTTATGCAGCAGATTGCCAAAGTGACGCCGCAATACTGGGCCATTGATGCTTTAGCCAAATTACAGAATAATCAAGGCTTTTCATCGATTGGTTTGAATATTGTTTTACTATTAGGATTTGTCCTATTATTTTTCGGTATCTCAGCCTATGGATTCTCTAAGAACAAGCAATTGAATGTTTTTCAATAAAAAGCAGCCAGCGCTATCAAAAATAGTGCTGGCTTTTTCTGTGTGCTTAACCTCTAAATAGAGATGCTGAGTCCAATCGAATAATCCAACAGACGGGTGTTCTTTCGTTTTTAGCTCCTGATGATCCAGGGATCTATGAATTTATTGCTTACGCAGTAGGGTTAGGATCAGAAATGAGAGGTCTTGGAATGATTGATAATTCTTTCCGCATCACGATTGTAGTGGAATAAAGGACTTCTGTATACAAACAAAAAAAGCCCTTGTATCACTTGATACAAGGGCTTTTTGTAAACATCTGATAAAGAAACAGCAGACATACATTTTCTAAATAAAAGAAAAAACAAGAGCTGAAAGCTTATTGTGCTGACAGATAAAAGAAGCGATTTTTACGCAGTTTTTACAAACTTTATTGTAATTATGCTTGATGTCCATTAGAACTTTACAATCCATCCGTAAAATGAAAAGTGTAACAAATAATAAAAGGGAGAACACGACTATTTTATGGATAAAAAACTTTTTCGACGAATCATGCGTACATTACTAGTAGCAAGTATCTTCGTTTTGACAGGCTGCCGCTCAGGGAATCAGACAGAGACAAATGCTGCCCAAAATACCGGGCCCATCAAAGTCGCTTTTTACCCAAATGAATCAGCTTCAGAGTTCGAAGGTGCGCGAGAAGAAATACGCGCAATCATCCAGGAAGCAACTGGCCGAGACGTGGAGATCGTGACGACTACTGATTATAACGTCGTAGTCGAATCCATCGCAAATGGCCAAGTAGATCTTGCATATATGGGTCCAGAAGGCTATATCGAGGCCAACCGAAAAAACAAACATGTACAATCTATTTTGACGAACTCTGGTCCCAACGGTACGTTGGATGATGCATTGTATTACAGTTTCCTTGCTGTGCGAGAAGAAGACAGCAGAAAATATGAAACAAACGGAGGATACACGATCGATCCAATCGAAGGGCAGACGATCTCTTTTGTCTCAAATACTTCTACGTCAGGTTTCACTGTCCCAGAAAGCAAGATTTCTTCCCATTTTGGACTTAACGGCACCAATGATTTAGTGATGGATAATGTATTCTTTGACAAAGTGCTATTTGGCGGTTCCCACCAAGGCTCGATCATCAATCTATTGAAAGGTGATGCAGATGTAGCAGCATTTATGAACATGCCGCAATACTTTGATGTCGCTGAAGGTGAAGCAAATCGTCCAGGTGTGGTCTATGAAGTGAAACAAGAGGCTGAGGCACCCTTTGATTCGTATCGAGGGGCAAGAGTTCGCGTGATTTCTTCTACACCCGTATTAAATGGCCCGATCGCTGCTAATACGGAAAACTTTACAGACGAAATGCTAACAAAAATTATTGAAGCAATGACATCTGATATTGCTGCAGAAAATGAAAAGATTTTTGCACCATCCGATTCCGAAGTCATCGGGATGTTTACCAAAGAAGGCAATGAACGTTATCTGGAAATCAGTGACGACTTTTACGATGAAATCCGCGAACTGACTAATTAAGCGAAGGGGAGAAATGATGCTGTTAGAAATCAAAAATATTTCAAAAACATATACTAATGGGAAACGCGCACTAAATGATCTTTCTTTTTCTATGGACAAAGGAGAATTCGTTTCTGTCATTGGTCCATCTGGTGCAGGAAAGTCAACGATTCTTCGGGCCATCAATCAGCTTATTACAGTCGATAATGGATCTGTGTTATTTGAGCAGAAAGATTTGACGAAATTAAAGCCCAGAGAATTACGCCGAAAAAGAAGAGAAATCGGCATGATTTTTCAGCATTATAATCTTGTCAGCCGTTTGACAGTGATTGAAAATGTCCTGCATGGCTGCTTAGGCTATAAATCTGTCTTAGCAGGAACAATGGGTGTCTATACTGAAGAAGAAAAAACATACGCATTTGAATTGATCGAGAAAGTCGGACTTGCAGAATTTGCTTATTCCCGTTGCGATGAATTAAGCGGAGGCCAAAAACAACGTGTCGGTATTGCCCGTGCGCTAATGCAAAAACCAAAGCTGATTTTATGTGATGAACCCATCGCTTCTTTAGATCCTAAGTCAGCAAAGACAGTCATGGATTACTTGAGAAAAGTAACCGATGAATTGGCTATTTCTTGTTTAGTCAACTTGCACCAAATTGAAACAGCGATCGAGTATTCTGATCGGATCATTGGTGTAAATAGCGGAGAAATCATCTTTGAAGGCTCACCCGATGAATTGACAAAGGACGCGGCGATCCATATTTACCGTTCAGATGAATTATTAGTTTAGGAGGCAGGTATGAGCAAAACACAGGATATATTCAAAAAACGAAAATATAGAAGCTCAGCAATTTTCTTTGCAGCAGCAGTTCTTTATTGGTTCACTGCTGCAGGTGTTGGTTTTCAGGCAGGGATTTCTCTGTCTGCCGTTCCAGAAAGCTTTATCTGGCTGTTCACGAATTTTATTCCGACAGAGGATTCTCTGGCTTTTCTGCCGATGATTTTTTCACGTCTGCTCCAGACGGTTTTATTGTCGGTAACGGCGACGATGAGCGGAGCAGCAGTTGCATTAATTGCTGCGATCCTCGGCTCCAATGTTGCGGGACATACTTTTTTTCTCAAGACAGCTATTCGAGGATTTGCAAGTTTTTTCAGGAATATCCCAATTGTTGTCTGGGCGATGATTCTCTTGTTGAGTTTTAAACAAAGTGAATTTACAGGATACTTGGCGATTTCTTTTACGACATTTGGTTACTTGACACGCTCTTTTACAGAAGTGATCGATGAAGTGGCTGGAAGTGTTGTAGAAGCGATGTCTGCATTGGGTGCTTCTTATATTCAAATCGTTTTTCAAGGAATCTTGCCGATGTGCTTCAATCAGCTTGTGAGCTGGCTGTTGTTTTTGATTGAAAACAATATTCGGGATGCAACGTTAGTGGGGATTTTGACAGGGACAGGGATTGGGTTTCTTTTTGACTTCTATTACAAAAATTTTCAATACGACATTGCTGGGATGGTCACATTGCTGATCGTTATTGTTGTCATTAGTTTAGAGGTTTTTTCAAATAAAATCAGGAGGGTGATTTGCTGATGCTGGATTATCAGTCGGAAGAATCAAAACTGCCGTTAAATGAGCTTGAATCAATGTCAACGAGTCTTATACGGCATAAAAATAGTCATCGGATCAGAGTAAGGTTATGGCGGAAAGAACGAATTGTTTCTTATCTGCTTTTTACGGGATTGATCTTGATTTCTCTGTATACATTTCTTTCCATGGATTACGGCAATATAAAGATAATAGAAGCCGTGAAACAATTTTTTTCAACGATGTCGATGATTTTTTTTCAGCCGCAGCTGTCAGGGAGAAGCTCGCTTTTTTCCTTAGTCGAAGCTCTCGGAACCACAATCGGTTTGGCGATTTTGACGACGATTTTAGGGTCGATCACAGCTCTTTTCTTGGGATTGTTTTCAGCACAAAACTTAGGGCATCCGACTGTTTCGACTAGTATACGAACATTTATGTCTTTCGTGCGCGCAGTGCCAACGATTCTTTGGGTAATGATTTTCTCTATTCTGATTGGTTTAGGTGCAAATGCAGCGATTATCGGGATGTCTTTTCACAGTATTGCTTATTTGACTAAAGTATATGCAGAAAGTATCGAAGAAATCGACTTTGGAACGATCGAAGCATTGACAGCTTGCGGAGCCAGCTGGTGGCAAATCGTTTTTCAGGGTGTGCTGCCAACGTGTATAACTGCTTTATTATCATGGACATTCATTCGTTTCGAAATCAATTTTACCAATGCAATTGCAGTAGGAGCTGCGGCTGGTGCTGGGGGATTAGGATTTCAATTGATCATGGCAAGTAATTTTTACTTTGATTTTCGTGAAATCGGCGTTCTGGTCTATATGATCTTAGCAGTGGTTGTTTTGCTGGAGCTTACTTCGATAGGGCTGAAAAGAAAATATCTCGCAAAAACTTGAAGCACCGGATTCGTTTAAAAGGAGAAGAAGATGAAAGCTGATTTGCATGTCCATAGTTATTATTCCGACAGTGATTCTTCCCTAAAAGAATTACTTTCTCTTGCATTGAAATACAGATTGAATCATTTAGCCTTAGTTGACCACGATACATTTTCCAGCTTTGAAGAAAGTCAAAAAATCTTTTCATCTTCCCCAATCAATTTGATCAACGGCATTGAAATCAGTGCTTTTGACCCGAAAAGAAAACAGCCGGTTCGAATCCTTGGTTATAACCTCAAAAATCGAACCTATGTCCATCAATTGTGTGAACCAGTTCGCCGTTCTCGAACCAAAAACACACTGCAGCAACTAAAAATAATCCAATCGGAAGGCTATCGGATCTCCGAAGTATCGCTTCGGGAAAATGCAGGAAAGGCTTCCGTCCTTTATCCTCGTCATCTATTCAAAACTTTAACGAAAAACGGCTATCCGCAGCGTGCGGTGGCATATTTAGAACAAAAGATGTATAAAAATAAAAAGCCAGAACTTGTTTATGCGGATGTCTATGAAGCGATTGAAGCGATTCGACTAGGCGGAGGGATGGCGGTCGTTGCGCATCCAGGAAAAACTAAGAGTTACGAGTTGATTCCGGAGCTTGTTTCATTTGGGATCGACGGAATCGAAAAGTATCATCCAGCTCATCAGGAAAAAGACAGAAAAATCGTACAAGAGCTGCTTGAGTTCTACCAGCTTTCTTGTTTCGGCGGTTCTGATTTTAAGGGCAAAAACGGAACACATGCTTTCGGCGAAAATATCCTGACAACCCCCCGGGAATTCCCTGATACTATCTTATACAATTGAATGAAGGAGTGAAGAAATGTATAAACTATTGACCCCTGGACCGTTAACTACCTCTGACACAGTAAAAGAAGCGATGCTTGTTGATCATTGCACCTGGGATGATGATTACAAAATAATTACCCAAGCAATCCGCAAAGAACTTTTGAGATTGGCAAATGTTTCAGAAGAAGAGTTTACGACTGTTTTGCTGCAAGGCAGCGGCTCCTTTTGTGTCGAAGCCGTACTAAGCTCGACGTTGTCAAAAGAGGATAAGTTATTGATCTGCAGCAATGGAGCATATGGGAAGCGGATGGTTCAAATGATCCAACGTCACGGCGTCCGGCACACGGTCTATCAAACAGATGAAAATACAGCCTTCGATAACAATAAGATACAAGAAATCCTTACTCATGATCCAGAAATAACAGCCGTAACAATCGTTCATAATGAAACAACTTCAGGATTATTGAATGATTTAGAAGAACTTTCACAGCTAGTCAAAGAACATGAGCTGCTGTTTATCGTTGATGCTATGTCTAGTTTTGGCGGCATTCCTATTGCAGTAAAAGAATTAGGGATCCATTTTTTGATTTCAAGTGCCAATAAGTGTATCCAAGGCGTGCCTGGTTTTGGATTTGTGATTTGCGAAAGAGAAGCATTGGCAAAAACTAAGGGAAATGCGCGAACAGTCTCTCTTGACCTCCACGAACAACAGGAAGTCATGGAAAAAGACGGGAAGTGGCGCTATACTTCGCCGACGCATACAGTCTTGGCCTTTGCTCAAGCGTTGAAAGAACTTCAAGAAGAAGGAGGAATCGAGGCTCGCTATCAGCGTTACTTTAAAAATAATCAAATCTTGTACAAACAGATGACAGCATTAGGATTTGAACGATATGTCAAAGAGGGGCAAGGACCATTTATCACTTCGTTTCTTTATCCAAAATACGAGACATTTGATTTTGGCTCTTTTTACGCTTATTTGAAAGAAAACGGCTTTGCCATTTATCCAGGAAAAATCAGCAATGCAGATTCATTTAGGATCGGCAATATTGGGGACATCTATCCGGAAGATATGTACCAGCTGACAGAGAAAATAAAAGAATATATGGAGCAGATAAAATGATAAAAATGGTGATTTTTGATTGGGCAGGTACGACCATTGATTATGGTTGTATGGCTCCAGTCAACGCTTTTTACGAAGCTTTTGCAGAACAAGGAATCCAACCGACATTTGAAGAGATCCGTGAACCGATGGGCATGTTGAAAATGGACCATATTCGTTACATGCTGGGTAAAGAGCGAATCAAACAAGCATGGGAAACTCTTTATAATCGAGGTCCGGAAGAACAAGAAATCAAGGAAATCTATGCTTCTTTTGAAGAAAAATTATTTGAAAATCTGGCGCACCATTCTCAGTTAAAACCCGATACTTTCCAAGCAATCAATGCATTAAAAGAAAAAGAAATCATAATCGGCAGTACAACAGGTTATACACGTGAAATGATAGATATTGCCGCCGCAACTGCTGCAAAACAAGGTTACGCCCCAGATACCATCGTTACCCCGACAGAAGTTGATAATTACGGAAGGCCTTATCCTTATATGGTTTTTTCTAATATGAAAGCTGCCGGTATCGATTCGGTGGAACAAGTAGTAAAAGTTGGTGATACGCTATCCGACATCCAAGAAGGAAAACAGGCAGGCGTGAAAACAATCGGTGTAATCGAAGGAAGCTCACTTTTGGGATTGTCTGAAGAGGAATTTACTGCTTTATCGAAAGAAAAACAAGAAAATCTGAAGCATACTGCCAGAGAAAAATTTATCCAAACTGGGGCAGATTATACGATCGATACATTGTTTGAACTGCAAAAATTGCCGCTTTTTCAATAAAAGGAACAGAAAAGACGCCATTCGTTATCAATCAGTTTTCATAGCAAATAAGAAGACAGATTTCTCCTTTTTTCTCTTTCGTTATAGTTGAATTTGCCTAAAGGTTGCTATAAAGTGAAAATAAGGATGTGATGAAAATGGTCGATTTGGCTAAACTAGAACAAACATTAAAAGCAGCTGGAATCACTTATGAGCTTTATACGCATCGTGCGATTTTTACAAATGAAGATGCGCTAGTCGTCAAAGAAGAACAAGGTTTTTCAGGAACAGAAACAAAAAGCCTGTTTTTGAAAGGCAAAACAGGACAGTACTTTATTTTTGTGACATTTACAACTAAGCGGACCAACTTCAAACAAATCAGTAAATTAGTCGGACAGCGTGTTTCAGTCGTCGATACAGAAGAAATGAAAGAATTGACTGGGCAGGAAAAAGGGGCGGTTTCTCCCTTTGGTTACGAAAGAGAAATCCCGCTCGTTATCGATGAAGAATTATTCCAATCAGAAAAAATCGTTTTTGCTCCTGGCAGACCAGATCGTACAATGGTTCTTCAAGTCGAAGATCTGCCGCTTCTTTTTTCTGCATTGAAAAATCCGGTCTATTTTTATACGGAAAAATTTTAAAAAAGTTGTTTTCTCAGTCAACTCTCGAGGTGAAGCATTACCAATCAAAAAAGAAACTTATTTTCGATTGGTAATGCTTCTGATCCCCGAGGTTCAAATCACTGAAAAAACAACCTTTTATTGATTTTGAAAAAAATGCTGAATAGCAGCTGCTATTTTTAGAAAAAGCGGATGTTCCAGATTTTTTCGCTGGAACAGGTAAAATTCGCGTTTATTTGGCTCGTCGATTTGTTGATAGGGGATGCCAGGCAATAATGAAAGTTTCGAAATGATCGTTTGACCTACTTTTGCACTGAGCAATTGCGCAATCACATCATTGTTGTTGACAGAGATGATTCTGGGCGAGAGATCGTTCTTTTTCAGATAAAGCATATTAAAATAATGCAGGCCTGAATGTTCTTCCCGCAGCAACCAAAACTCCGATTCTGGATCACCAGCTAGTACTAGTTCGTCTTCTAATAAAAAGTTACGTTCCAACGCTGGATTCGTCTCGCGATTTTCAGTGATGCCGATTTGTGCTTTATGTTGTTCCAATGATTGGATCACTTCATGAGAATTCATCATCTCCAAACGAAAATCGCATTGAGGGAATCGTGTCAAAAGCTCTTGCATGACTTGAGGCATCAAATGGGTTGCGCTTGTGTTGGAACAAGCAATCGTACATGTTTCTCTGAAATTTTCTTGATTGGCGATTTTATTGGCCGCATCCCGCCATTCTTCTTTGATATGCAGAAGTTTCGGGTAAAGATAATCCGCACTTTTTGTAGGAGATAGCGCATTATTCCCGCGACGGACGAATAACTGGCTGCCCAGCTCGTGCTCCAATTTCTTGATCTGCATGGAAACAGTAGGCTGTGAGACAAACAGCAGCTCTGCAGATTTTGTAAAGCTTCGGGTCTCATAAACAGATAAAAAAGTCAGGATCCATTGAAACATTTATTTTCTTCCTTTCCCAATATTTTCGGTTTCATTGTATTATTCGATAGGGTGGTAAGTAAAGCCGCTTCCCATTACTTCTGCTACGTTGCTGACGACAACGAATGCTTCCGGATCGATTTCCTCAACAATAGCTTTGATTTTTAAAAATTCCTGATCCGTAGTAATGATCATCAGGACTTCTTTGGCTTTTTTATTGAAGCCGCCTTTTGCATCAAGCAATGTTAAACCTCGGTCGATTTCTTGATTCAAGCGTTCGCGGATTTCTTCTAGATGATCCTCGCTCATCAGCATGATTGATTTTTTACGATTCATCCCTGTTTCGATATAGGTCATGACCATCGAAGTGATAACGATAGACAAGATTGCGTAAAGAAACTCTTCAAAACCAAAGATAAATAGGTTCAAGGAAACAACTACTGCATCGGTTGCTAAAAGCCCAATTGATGTATTCAGCCCAAAATACTTTTTGAAAATCAGCGGCGGAATCGTTGTACCTCCGCTAGAAGAGTTGTTTTTGTAAAGAATAGCGACACCTAGCGCAAAAATCGCACTTCCGAAAATAACCGAAAGCAGTCGATCGCTCGTGACCATTGTTTCAGGGACAACAGCAATCACTAGTGGAAAAATGATACTGCCAAAGAGAACTTTGAAAAACAGATTCTTCCCTAAAAAAAGAAGGGCAAGGACAAGCATAACAGCATTTAAAACGAAAATAACCAGCGCTCGATTGAATCCTAAAGCAGATTCTAACAAAATCCCTAATCCGCTGACACCACCAGCGGCAATATGATGAGGCCCGAGGAACATATTGATACTCACACCTAATATAACTAAAGCAAATAATATTTTTGCATAACTCCAAACCAATTTCTTCATCTATCCACATCCCAAGTATAAGATTTATTATTAAAAAATAATGTTATTTTTATTATAACCTAATAATAGAGATTTTCCTAAAGCATTTTATACAAGCTAAAATCTTTGTTTAATACGAATGCAGAAAAAACAGCGTAGAAAGACGAAAACCTATCTATAAATAGAATAGCGACTTTCAAAAAACAATCAGCGGCATTTTTTCTTTTTTCTTCATTCCGCTGCGTTATTTGTGAATCGTGAAAAGCATTGACAATTTCCGCTGATTCAGCCTATACTATGTACGATCGTCAAAATGCTGCCAAAGAAACAGAGGAATCATGAATGTTCTTCTTCTGCTTCATACAAGCAGAACTGGCAAGGAGCTGTCAGGCTATTGCAGCTGTACGTTTATTTATAACGATTGCGCCCGAAGCTCAACTTTTTGACTTGATGCCGAAGACGACTATCCAGAAAAGGGGTTATGACATCAACTTATGTCACAGCCCCTTTTTATCTTAGAGAGGAGAACGATCCTTGATTACAGGAAGTACGAAACTTGCTGGGCTTTTTGCCTCGCCAGCAGCACATAGTTTATCGCCATTCATCCATAACAAATCTTTTGAAGTAAATGAGATCAATGCAGTCTATCTTGCTTTCGATGTGGATAATCAAAGACTGCCGCAAGCTGTTGAAAGCATCCGAACATTTGATATGCTAGGTGCAAATCTTTCGATGCCCAATAAAAAAGCTGTTTTCCCTTTATTAGATGCTATCAGTGAAGAAGCGCAGCTGATTGGAGCGGTCAACACGATCGTCCATAAAAACGGCAAACTGATTGGTTATAACACGGACGGACGCGGATTTTGGCAAAGTGCAGATGAAGCAGGTGTCCAGTGGGAAGATGAAAAAGCTGTGATTTTAGGTGCTGGCGGAGCAGCAAAAGCCATTGCTGTCCAAGCGGCATTAGATGGTATTGGCGAAATCACTATTTACAAGCGGAAAAACGCGACCTTTGCTCAGACAGTCCGCTTTTTTGAAGACATCGCAAAACAAACCAGTTGCCCGATCCGTGTTATTGATTTTTCGGATGAAAAACAGCTGGCAAAAGATTTAGCTGAAAGCCGCTTGCTAATCAACGCAACAGATATCGGTATGGGTTCAAAAAAAGATGAAACACCTTTAACACATCCTGAAATGTTTTCTGCCAAATTAGCTGTTGCGGATTTGATCTATGCACCTAGCGAAACACGTTTGCTGAAAGAAGCGAAACATGCGGGAGCTGTGACATTAAATGGATTAGGCATGCTGCTTCATCAAGGAGCAGCAGCATTTGAATTATGGACAGGTAAAAAAATGCCTATTGAAACAATTAGAAAAGAACTTGAACAAAAGGAGCAAAACAATGATCATCATAATGAAAACAGAAGCTGAAAAAGAACAAGTCGACCAAGTGATCGAACGTATCAAATCAGAGGGAATGGATGTCCAAATCAATCATGGAAATGACCAGCTTGTTTTAGGCGTTGTCGGTGATACGAGAAATGTCCAAGATGTAGCTTTCCAACGATACGAAGGTGTAGAAGAAGTCGTACGCATCACCAATACATACAAATTGACTTCCCGGGAATTCCATCCGCAAGATACGATCGTTGATGTCAATGGTGTGAAAATAGGCGACGGCAGTTTTGTCACAATGGCAGGTCCTTGTTCCATCGAAGGATTAGACCAGATCAGAGAAACGGCACGAATAGCCAAAGCTGGCGGAGCCAAAATCTTGCGCGGCGGTGCCTTCAAACCTCGTACATCACCTTATGCTTTCCAAGGATTAGAAGAAGAAGGCTTGAAATATATCCGTCAAGCAGCAGACGAATTTGGGATGCAGGTCATTACAGAAGTCATGGATGAAGCACATATCGATATGGTGGCTCATTATAGTGATATTTTACAAATCGGTGCGCGAAACATGCAGAATTTCCGTTTATTAGAAGCCGTTGGTAAAACCCAGAAACCCATTGGACTGAAAAGAGGAATCTCTGGAACAATCAATGAATGGCTGAATGCTGCTGAATATATCGCCGTCCAAAACAACAACAAAATCATTTTTATCGAGCGCGGGATCCGCACGTATGAAACCGCAACAAGAAATACGTTCGATCTTAGTGCTGTTCCTTTGATCAAAAAATTGAGTCATTTTCCAATCATCGTTGACCCAAGTCACGGAACAGGCGTGTGGGATCTTGTGACTCCTATGGCTAGAGCTGGAGTTGCTTCTGGCGCAGACGGAATGATCGTGGAAATCCACCCCGATCCTGCAAATGCTTGGTCTGACGGTCCGCAATCATTAAATGAAAAAACATATTTGAAGATGATGGAAGAAGTCCATATCTTAGAAAAAGCCATGCGGGAAATCAACGCGTTGTATAAGTAGGTGAAACAATGGAGTTAGTCATTCAATTACCAAATCATTCGTACACGATCACGATTCAAAAAAACGGATTTTCGGAAGCAGGAAGCTGGGTAAGCAACCTTTGGAACAAACAAAAAATCTGTCTAATCACTGATGAGACAGTTGATGCACTTTACGGAGACCAACTTGTGAATCAGTTAACCATTTACGGTTTTGAAGTAATCAAAGCCGTCCTTCCGCCAGGCGAAGAAAGCAAATCGCTGCGGCAAGCAGAAAAACTTTATCAGCTGCTGATCCAACACAATTTCACCCGCAGTGACGGAATCATCGCTTTAGGCGGTGGTGTCATCGGTGATCTTGCGGGTTTTACAGCAGCCACATTTATGCGAGGCATCCACTATTTGCAGATTCCTACAACGCTTTTAGCGCAATTAGACAGCAGTATTGGCGGAAAAACAGCAGTAAATATGAAAGAAGCCAAAAATATCATTGGGGCATTTTGGCAGCCGGAAGGGGTTTTGATCGATCCAAATACATTGCTGTCTTTAGAAAAAAGAAGAATCAGTGAAGGAATCGCAGAAATCATTAAATATGCGGCCATTGCAGACCGTAATCTTTGGGTTAAGTTAACGCTTTTGGAAAATCGGGAACAACTTATAGAAGATGCAGAAGCAATTATCCTTTCTTGCTTAAAAATCAAAAAATCGGTAGTCGAAACAGATGAATTTGATAACGGACAGCGCCTGATACTCAACTTTGGACATACAATTGGACATGCGGTCGAAAAAACAGCCGGTTACGGAACGATCACTCATGGTGAAGCTGTAGCAATCGGTATGATCCAAATCAATCGAATTGCCGAGCAAAAGCATTTGTCGCCAATAGGAACTACAAATGAATTAATAAAAATGGTGGAAAAATTTCAGCTTCCAGCTACTACAGAACCTTGGGATGAAGAATTATTATACCAAGCGCTGATCCATGACAAAAAAGCACGGGGCGAATCAATTAAAATCATTCTTTTGAAAGAAATCGGCGAAGCTTATATCCATACGATCCATTTAACGGAAATGAAAGAATTTTTACAGAGAGGAGAATAAAAATATGCGTTTTTTGACTGCAGGTGAATCTCACGGTCCCGAATTGACTGCTATTATCGAAGGATTACCAGCTGGATTACCTTTGAGACAAGAAGATATCAATAAAGAACTTGCGCGCCGTCAAGCTGGTTATGGCCGAGGCGGCCGAATGAAGATCGAAAAAGACCAGGTCCGTATTACTTCTGGTGTGCGCCATGGCTATACGCTGGGTTCTCCTGTGACAATGGTTGTTGCGAACAAAGACTGGAAAAATTGGCAAACGGTCATGTCAGTCGAACCGGTAGAAGAAAAAGACCGCACATTACGTCGTGTCAGCAAACCAAGACCGGGGCATGCGGATTTAGTCGGAGGAATGAAATACGGACATCATGATTTGCGTAATGTACTAGAGCGTTCATCTGCGAGAGAAACAACGATTCGAGTAGCAATTGGGGCTGTATGCAAACTGCTTTTAGCTGAATTAGACGTTGATATCGCAGGCCATGTCTTAAAAATCGGCGGACTTGAAGCACAGCTAGCTGAAGGATTGACTGTGTCGGACATCAAAGAACGCTCTGAAGCTTCAGAAGTTCGTATGGTTGATCCATCTTTGGAAGAAAAAGCTAAGAAGCTGATCGATGAAACAAAAAAAGCTGGAGATACGATCGGCGGCATTGTCGAAGTACTTGTAGCCAATGTGCCAGCAGGGTTAGGCAGTTATGTTCAATGGGACAAAAAATTGGATGCAAAAATCGCCCAAGTCGTAACTAGCATCAATGCGTTCAAAGGTGTCCAATTTGGTCTCGGATTCAAGATGGCAGATTTGCCTGGTTCCAAAGTAATGGATGAGATACTTTGGGACAAAGACCGCGGATTCACCCGCCGCTCAAATAATCTCGGTGGTTTTGAAGGTGGAATGACCAATGGAGAAACGATTCTTGTCCAAGGTGTTATGAAGCCGATCCCTACACTGTATAAACCATTACAAAGTGTAGATATCGATACCAAAGAACCGTATAAAGCCAGTGTCGAACGTTCAGACAGCACGGCAGTTCCTGCAGCTAGTGTGATTTGTGAAAGTGTTGTTGCAGCAGAGATCGCAAAAGCGTTTTTAGATAAATTCCCTGCCGATACGTTAGAAGAATTACAGCAAGCGGTACAAGATTATCGTGCGCGCATTCTTAATTACTAAATGACAAACAAAGGAGACATTTCTATGAAATTGCTGACAAATCAAACGGCTTTGCACGGTTCTTTACGTGTGCCAGCAGATAAATCGATTTCGCATCGAAGTATTATGTTTGGTGCAATCAGTAAGGGTCAGACAACGATCCATCATTTTCTTCGTTCAGAAGATTGTTTGTCTACGTTGCATCTGTTTAAAGAATTAGGTGTTTTGATCAATGAAGAGGAAGATGGCCGTATTGTTATCCATGGAAAAGGTTCCCAAGCATTAAAAGAGCCGAGAAAACCGTTAGATGCCGGAAACTCTGGTACAACGATCCGGTTGGTTTCTGGGATTTTAGCGAACTGTCCATTTCCAACTACTTTGATTGGGGATGCTTCTTTAAGTAAACGTCCGATGAAACGTATTATTGATCCGTTAAGTCAGATGGGCGCAGTGATTCACGGAGAAGAGACAAATGGGTATCCGCCATTACACATCCATCCTACAGAACAGCTGGCAGCAATCACCTATGAGATGCCGATTGCGAGTGCGCAAGTCAAATCTGCTATTTTGTTTGCGGCATTATCTGCGAAAGGAACGACAACGATCATTGAGAAAGAACCTTCTCGGAATCACACAGAACAAATGATCCAGCAATTTGGCGGAAAAATAATGATTGATGGTAAGAAAATCACAGTTCCTGGTGAACAACAGCTCTATGGTCAGGAAATCACAATTCCTGGCGATATCTCTTCTGCTGCCTTTTTCATTGCTGCAGCTCTGCTTTGCGAACAAAGTGAGATTCTATTAGAAAATGTCGGAATCAATCCAACACGAACAGGTATCTTAGATGTAATAGCTGCGATGGGCGGTAAAATCCAGCAATCTGCTGTCGACTCAGCAAATCAATCAGCTAATCTGCTGGTTTCATCAGCGAGACTGCAAGGAACAACGATTAGCGGGGCAATTATCCCGCGCTTGATTGATGAATTGCCGATCATCGCTTTATTGGCCACGCAAGCTGAAGGTCGAACCGTTATCAAAGATGCCGAAGAACTAAAAGTAAAAGAGACGAACCGGATCGACGCAGTAGCAGCAGAATTGACAAAATTAGGCGCGGATATCATGCCAACGGAAGATGGGATGATCATCAACGGTCCGACACCGCTTCAAGGCGGAGTGGTTTCAAGTCATGGCGACCATCGGATAGGGATGATGCTGCAAATTGCTGCGTTGTTAGTTAAAGATGGAGAAGTATCACTGACTGGTGCTGAAGCAGTCAATATCTCTTATCCGAATTTTTTTGCTGATTTGAAACAATTGACGGGAGTATAGATAGATGACGATTATTTTGATTGGTTTCATGGGTTCCGGGAAAACGACAATCGGCAGACGTTTAGCCAGAAAACTTGATTATACACATCGAGATCTTGATCGATTATTTGAACGTCAGCATCAAATGGCGATCCCAACTTTTTTCGAACGTTTCGGCGAGGAAGCCTTCCGTCAAAAAGAGACGGAATTATTGAAAAAGAACGTCTATAAAAAGAATCAAGTTTTATCAACTGGCGGTGGGATTATTTTAAATGCGAAAAATCGTGAAATTTTGCGGAAGATGCCCCATGTCTTTTTTCTGGAAGCCCCAGTAGAAGAAAGTTTTTATCGATTAAAGCACTCACATGAAGTCCGTCCGCTATTTTCAGGCAAAACCATCGATGAATTCACTGAGCTTTACCGACAACGCTATCCATTTTACAAAGAATCGGCGAATCATGTGATTTTAACCAAAGGAAAGTCTCCTAAAGCTGTTGCTGAAGAAATCGCAACGGTTTATCGCCAGAAAGTCCACAAGAATTTTTAGTTATTTTATTAAATTACTGAAAAAAACGAGATTTTTCTTCTAAGATAACGTATGCTGAATTCGTTAGAGCAAACACAAGGAGGAGCAGAATATGAGTCGGATGGATCGTTATAAGGACATCCATAAGAAAGCGAAACCTCTAAAAGAGAATTCTGGCAGTATTTTTGCCAGACGCGCACGTAAACAAAAGAATACATCTTCCTCCCAAGAAGATCATTGGGAAGAAGAGTACCAAAGCAATCAACGGAATCACGTCAATCGAGAATATTCTCAGACGCCGTATCAAGAATACCAAGAACGGCCCACAGGTTCAGGCAAAAAATTCTCACCGTTAAAAGGAACGAAACCTCCTAAAAAGCGAAAAAAACGTTCTTGGAAGCGAATCTTGCTTACGATCCTGCTTGTACTGATCGTTTATTCCATTGGTGCTTTCTTTGCTGGAAAATTCATGGCTGAACATGATACGAGTTTGCCAAGCGCAGGGTCAGAAACATTTAATGGTGCTGCTTCAACGGATGGTTCCCGCAATATCTTGATTTTAGGAAGCGACACACGAGGAGAAGATTCAGGACGAGCAGACACGATTATGGTCCTTCAGCTAGATGGACCTAGCCATAAACCAAAACTTATTTCTTTCATGAGAGACAGTTTTGTGACGATTCCTGGTGTCGGACAAAACAAGATCAACTCCGCTTATGCCTACGGGGGTGCTGATTTGGTCCGTCAGACGCTGTTAGAGAACTTTGGGATCAATTGCCAGTATTATGCCAAAGTTGATTTCAAATCGTTTGAGAAAGTCGTTGATGCGCTATTTATGAATGGTGTGAAGATCGATGCGGAAAAAGATTTGAATCTAGATGGTGTCGATATCAAAAAAGGAGAACAAAGAATGGACGGTCATGTGCTTTTACAGTATGCGCGTTTCCGAATGGATGAAGAAGGAGACTTCGGTCGTGTCAGAAGGCAGCAGCAAGTCATGCATGCTGTTTTCAGCCAGTTGAAAAACCCGTTGAATCTGATTCGAGCACCTTATGCAGCTGGGAAAGCTCTGGGTTACACTTCCACATCGATCACCAGTACGTTTATTCTTAAAAATCTCTTTTCTATCGCACGCGGCGCGGCAGGAATCGATTCTTTGAGCGTTCCTGTAGAAGGTTCTTGGAGTTACGGTCAAAGCGATTATGCAGGAAGCATCTTGGTGATTGACAACCAGATGAACCAAACAGCAATCAATGAGTTTTTAAGTAAATAATCATTTAGGAGACTGACGGAACAGGCTGTCAGTCTTCTTTTTGTTTTTATATCCTTAGAAGGAAGAATACAAAAGCTCTTTATTGTTTTCAGCGGATTATTTTATATAATAGAAGGATGAGGTGAGAAAATGAAAACAGTGATTTTAGCTGAAAAGCCCTCACAGGCCAAAGCTTACGCAGAGACGTTCCGCCAAGCGAAAAAACAAGACGGTTATTACGAGATCCAAGATCCGTTATTCAATGGTCAAGTGACAATTACTTATGGATTTGGTCATTTAGTGGAGATGGCACCGCCCGGAGACTATGAAGAGCGGTGGGGGAAATGGTCTTTAGAAAACTTGCCGATCTTCCCAGAACAATTCCGCTACCAAGTACCAAAAGAGAAAAGAAAACAATTCAATATCGTCAAAAAAGAATTAAAAGACGCTGACACGATCATTATCGCTACCGACAGCGACCGAGAAGGCGAATTGATTGCGTGGTCGATCATTCGGCAGGCCAAAGCCTACACAAAAGAAAAGAATTACCAGCGTTTATGGATCAATTCACTGGAAAAAGAAGCCATTTATAATGGCTTCAAACAGCTGAAGTCAGGACAAGAATACTTTCCTAAATTCAAAGAAGCTCAAGCGCGTCAACACGCAGATTGGCTGATTGGCATGAATGGAAGTCCGTTATATAGTTTGCTGCTTCAAAAAAAGGGGATTAGAGGCAGTTTTTCCCTTGGAAGAGTGCAAACACCAACTTTATACATGATTTATCAGCTGCAAGAAGAGATTCGACTGTTTAAAAAAGAACCATACGCTGAAGCAGAAGCGATGATCAAAAATAAAAATGGGCAATTCAAAGGAAAAATGGTACCAAACAAGAAGTTCAAAACAACCGAAGAGCTGGATGCCCATATCAAAAAGCTCGGCGCGGTTATCGGAAAGCAAGAAGGGGTCATTACAGAAATAGAAACCAAAGAAAAACAACTAAAAAGTCCGTTACTGTTTTCTTTATCCAGTTTGCAGTCAAAAATGAATCAGTTGATGAAAGCAAGTGCCAAATCTACTTTGGAAGCTGTCCAAAAACTGTACGAAAGCAAACTGCTTAGCTATCCAAGAACCGACACTGTGCATATTACAGAAAATGAACATGCGTATCTGAGGGAACATTTAGAAGAATACAAACGATTTCTAGGCATTGAAGCTGTTCCAACACCAGAAACAAGACCGAAAAAACGCTATGTAGATGCTTCAAAGGTTCAAGAACATCACGCGATCATTCCGACAAAGTCCGTACCAACGAGTGCAAGATTCGCGAAATTGTCCAAATTGCAGCAAGCCATCTATCTCCAGGTAATGAAGACGACCGTAGCAATGTTTGCCGAAAATTATAAATATGATGAGACGACTATCTATACAGCGGTTGAACAATTAAAACTAAAAAGTGTAGGAAAGACGCCGACACAACTTGGCTGGCAAGCTGTTTTGCAGATGAAAGAAAAGAGCAAGGACAAAGAACCTACCTTGCCGCAAGCAGAAAAAGGGGAGCGAGTACTAGTAGCGTTGAAAGCTGTCCAAAAAGAAACACAGCCGCCAAAACCTTATACAGAAGGTACGTTGATCACTGCTATGAAAACAGCTGGTAAAACAGTCGATGACGAGGAAGCGCAACGTATATTGAAAGAAGTAGAGGGGATAGGGACAGAAGCTACTAGAGCCTCTATCATCGAAACCCTGAAGCAAAAACAGTATATCGAAACGGTAAACCATGCGCTTTCAGTTACCCCTAAAGGCATTACTTTATGCAAAGCAGTAACAGAAGAACCCTTATTATCTAGTGCAGAAATGACAGCACAATGGGAATCTTATTTGAAAAAAATCGGGAACAACCAAGGAACGCCTGAAGTCTTTTTGCAAAATATCAAAAAATTCATTTTGCACCTTTTAGAAGACACACCGCAAAAAGTAGCAAAAACAGATTTAAGTGAAGAAATAGTTGCTAACAAAGAAATGACTGACAGCCGGCATACCAGCAGCAAGCTTGGCAAGTGTCCCAAATGTAAAAAAGGCGACATCTATCTTTATCCAAAAGTCGCTGCTTGTTCGAACAAAGAATGCGACTTTAAATTATGGCCGACGATCGCCAAGAAAAAATTGACAAAAACAGCCATGAAAGAACTTTTAACGAAAGGAAAAACCACGAAAGTCGTTAAAGGATTTACGGGTAAAAAAGGAAAATTTGACGCTTTTCTTGTTATGAAAGACGATTTTACGATTGGTTTTGACTTTCCGTGGGCAGATACACAAAAAAAGTGAACATATATTCGAATTCTAATGAAAGTCTTCTTGTTCCCCGAAGCAGAACCAAGTATACTTTTAAGCAGAGAAATGATTGATTTTCTGGTATTTTCTTGATAACTATCAGCATTTTATTGGGATTCCTGGCACTTTATTGATCGTTTCTCATTATTGATCGAACAGGAGTTTTACACAATGAAAAAGATCCACTCGCTACTTAATTATCTAATGGGCGCCTTCGTTTTGATTGCTGCTTACCAAGCATTCTTCAAATATCCTGAATATGGAACAAAATTATTATCATTAACTGGCAATCATCAGACTTCTTATTCACCAACTGTCATTTTGTCTACTTTGACAGCATTAACAAAAAGCGGTATGTATTTCTACCACAAGACTTTAAGCATGGTCAAACGCAAAAAACAGCGTAAACAACTGTTGTTCGTTATTGCAGCAGCCTTAGTTATTTACTTTTTACCAGTAATCACACAAACATACCATCAATATTTCGGATAACTATAAAGAACCACTGTAAAATCAATCGTATGCGCGAAGATTCTTACAGTGGTTTCGTCATTCTCTAGATAAAAACAATAGAATTGTGCGAAAGAAAAAACTTTTTTTGAAAAAATGCGTAAATACGCAGCAAATCAACAATATACTAGACAAAATCAGCAAAAGAGAGGTGTTGGTTTAAAGAAGGGATAAAATTTTATATTCTAGTTTACATAATATATATTATACAAAGTAGATTTAAAGTAAGAATGAACCTCTCTTGATCCTAATTTATCCAAAATCACCATTTTTGACCTTGTGCAAAATTATAAAAAAATTTTGCGTTGAAAATTTAGGTTTTTATTTTATTTTTTCGATTCATGCATCTGTATATATCAGAAATTAAAATGAACAGTCCATTTTTCAATGGCGATATTCTTTTTACTATCGGCATTTTTCTGCTGACGATATTTTGATATTTTTAAACATTTGAACGGTTTCCAGTTTTTTAAACGCTTCGTTATAAATAGCTGTTTCATTTATAAAGATATCTTTAAAGCGTTTTTTCGTTTTAGGAGAATCCAATCCCTTGTTTTTTTGCTGAATATCTTTTGACATCGTTTGTTCATTTTTAGTTATAGAACTTACAGGATTATCGATATCCTGATTTATTTGTCTTTTTTCCAAACTCAATTGTTTATTTATCAAGTTTATATGTTGAGTTATAGATTCAGAAATGCCGCTCAAGTAATTGCTTATATTTTTCTTTTTAGTATTATTTAACGGCGAAAGCGAATTCAAGTTATTTAGTGTCTTGAATTCCCAATCCAAGCTTCTCAAGATATCTTGCTGAGTCGTTAATTTCTTTTGTTGTTTACTGGAAATATGAGTCTTCGTTTCGTTCCATTTATTCGAAAGAACATCGATTTTCTTATCTAAGATTTCTAATTGTAATTTTGTTGAATATCTAAACGTAGGGTCAGTCAAAAATTTTTTCGAATTGGTTGTTTCCAAAAGTTTGAATTTCTCCTTACACACTTCTTGTTGCTTCGCGTAATAATAATGACTGGGATTCCATAGCTTCGTTAATTGGTTACTTATTTGTTTGAATGTAGTTCGAATTATCATTGCTTCATCCCCCTGAAAAATTTATAGTAAAAAAACAATCAATCTCTCCCCCTTTCTTTCTTTATATCTTACCAAAAAGAAAAGAGAAAAATTGATTGCTTTGAAACGCTTTTTCCATGAATATTAAATTTCAGACATTATTGATATAACAGCTTTTCTGGTAAAATGGTTTGATAAAGCGCAAATGCCCCATCCAGATTTTTCACTTTGAATCCATTTTGTTTCAAGATTCTTTCCGCTATATAACTGCGTAATCCGCTGTAGCAGCTAACAATATATTCTTGCTGCGGATCTAGTTCATTTAAACGCTCCCGCAAACTATTTAATGGGATATGGACGGCATTTTCAAAACGGCCTTCTTTTAATTCTTCTTCCGTTCGTACATCCAGCAGAACAGATCCTTGTGATAAAGCCTCTTCTACTTCATACCATTGCACATTTTCGCTAATGCCTTCCGCAAGATTGACTGCAGCATACCCAAGCATATTTACAGGGTCTTTCGCTGAACCAAACGGCGGTGCGTAGGTGAATTCTAACTCAGGCAAGTCGAAAATCGTTAAACCGCCCTTGATTGCTGTTGCTAAGATGTCGATTCGTTTATCGACCCCTTTTCCACCGATTCCTTGTGCACCATAGATTTTTCCAGTCGTTGGATCAAAAACTAATTTTAAAAGGATTGAAGAAGCACCAGGATAGTAACTTGCGTGGCTCTTTCCAGAAACATGGACAACTTGGATATCCAATCCCTTTTGACGTATTTCTTTTTCGCTCAATCCTGTAGCAGCGGCAGCTAAATCAAAGACTCGAACGATAGCTGTTCCGATGCTTCCTTTGTTTTTGCGAGATAGCCCAGATAAAACATCAGCCACCTGTCTTCCTTGGCGATTGGCAGGCGAAGCTAAAGAAATCAACGCTTCTTCTCCTGTGATTTGCTGTTTGACCACTATAGCATCACCAACTGCATAGATATCTTCAACATTCGTTTGGTAGTTTTCATCCACCAAAATACCACCGCGAATCCCTGTCTTGATTCCTGCTTCTGCAGCTAATGTGTTTTCTGGCTGAATACCCACAGATAAAATCGTCAAGTCAGAATAAAGCACGGTTCCGTCTTCTAGAATCACTTTCTGCCCTTCTTCTTCAAAAGTTGTGACAGCTTGTGATAAATGAACAGCTACTCCCTGTTTTTCTAATTCTTTTTCAACATAAGCAGCCATCTCTTTATCTAAAGTTGGCAATACATGGTCTGCTTTCTCGACAATCGTCACTTTTAATCCGCGTTTATGAAGGTTTTCAGCCATTTCTAAACCAATAAATCCTGCACCGACAACTACTGCATTTTTCGGCTCAACCGTGTTTAGTTTAGTCAAGATTGCATCTACGTCAGGTACGTTTCGCAAGCTGTAAACATTTTTAGCGGCTTCTAGCCCATGGATAGCTGGAACAAAGGGTTTCGCTCCAGGCGCTAAAATCAACGAATCATAGGTCTCTTCTATTTCCTCGCCATTTGTTTTGATCACTATTCGTTTCTTTTCAGGCAAGATCTTGATAACTTCGTGATTTGGACGAACATCTAATTCAAAACGTGCGTGCAATGCTTCTGGTGTTTGTACCAGCAGCTGTTCTCTTTCGGCAATCTCACCGGAAATAAAATAGGGTAGTCCGCAATTCGCAAACGAAACATACGGTCCTTTTTCTAAAACAATGATTTCTGCATCTTCCTGCAATCGGCGCAAACGTGTAGCTGCGGACATCCCGGCCGCTACACCGCCGACAATAATGATTTTTGCCATACTATCTCCCCCTTTTGACTGATCCATTCCAGGCGTTCATTCCATCTTTTACATTTACTATATCATAACCTCTGCGCTGTAAAATTTTTGCACCTTGTTTGCTTCGCATGCCAGACTGGCAAATAACATATATTTTTTTATTTTCAGCAGGCTGATACTCTGTTAGCTTATCCAGCGGTACATTTTTTGCTTTTTTTATATGCCCCATGTAGTATTCTTCCGGACTTCTTACATCAATCAATAAATCTTTCTCTTTCATTACTGCTGGTAATTCCGCGGCTGAAACGCTTGATAAATCTGTTTTTTTAAATAAATTAAACATTCTATCCTTCTCCTTTTTATACCTATAGGGGTATCATACGATTCTTTTTGAAGTTTGTCAATTTATTATCAATCACGGGATATTTGAAAAAAATACCCTTATAGAGTATAATATCAAAAAAAGGAGCGTGACGAGTTGGTAGAAAAGAAAAAAGTCATCAATCGGTTAAAGCGTGCAGAGGGTCAGCTTCGCGGCATCCAGACCATGATCGACGATGAGAAAGAATGTATCGATATCGTGACACAATTAAGTGCGGTGCGTTCAAGTATTGACCGTGTCATGGGTATCATTGTTGCGGAAAACTTGAAACATTGTTTAGAACAACCGCAAAGCAACACGAAAGAACAACAAGAAAAAATCGAGCAAGCTATCAATATGATCGTAAAAAAATAAGAACCTGATGTTAGGTTCTTATTTTTTGTGCTCAAAATCGAAAGACCGCTACCTGATAAACGAGCACACCGATATATCCTCCTAGAACAACCAAAATAATCAAAGCAATGATCAGCGGCGGGATACTCGCGCCCTTCCGCTTCTCAAAGCTGTAGGTCTTCTTTGGTTTGTACCATATAGAAAAAATGATTAGAGAAAAGACAGCAAACCAAAGCAAGAAAGCAATGATTCCTGTTGCAGCAATTGTTTCGTTTACTACACTGATACCCATATATCCTCCTTATCTAAATAAATAGACCACCTAAATAACACGTTTATTTATTTTTCAGATACATGTCTCTTTTGTTTGCTGTATTAGAGAACTCTTTGTTTGAACTGGTTTGAGCTTGCGGCTTTTTAGGCAGCCCACCTTTTTGTTTATAACTGCCTTTTGAACGAATACGCCAATAACTGCCTAGTCGCCCTATACAGAAAAGCATAATATACAGGAAAAAAAAGAACCCAACTGCTGAGACTGCTGCTATTAATAAAGAGGTAAAAAAGAGTTCTAGATTTTGAAACTGTGTCAGTCCTTCATAGACACGTAAATAATAATCAACCATTTCCAACTAACCTGCCTTTTATTTTTTTGAAACACAGATGATAAGGTATTCCAATTCTTTTTAAGTATTTCTTCCCTCCTCTACCTGTAAAAAACGTTCAGAACCGCTATATATGTCTTTTGAAAAAAAGCGTCAAACATATTACACCGTTAAACGCTGTCATTTTCTCCTTACTAAAATGATTGGTTCTATAGGTTATGATAGTATAGCTTTGTCTTATAAAAATAACAGTTTTTTCTTGATGTAGAAAAAATAGATATCCGAAAATAAAAAAAGCCTAGTGCTCTGTTTTATCAGAACACCAAGCTTCACTTATTCTTTGTCTTTGTGGTGGAATTTCTCTTTGATTTCTTCCACAAACTCTTCTGCTTCTTCTTCAAGTTTGTTTTTATGCTTTTCTGGGGCATCTTCCTCTACGGCGTTTGAACCAGACAAAGCAGCTTCTTTTTCTTCACCAGAGTTTGTTCCAGCTAACGATTCTTCTTTTTCTTCTGTTTCGCCGGAATTTGTACCTGCTAAAGCCACATCTTTATCTGTTTTAGGTGCCATCGATCCTCTTAAACGTTCGTGCTTTTCACCGTCATAATTTGTCATAATGGTTCCTCCTATAAAGTTATCTTTACTTTATAGTAACGAATACAGACCAAACTATACAAGTAGAAAGCCTTGTTATATAAAAGTAAACGCTTTTTACTTTTTATTCTTTGATCTGGCTGATTCCTTTTTCTAAAATCTCGATTTGCAAAATCGTTTCTTCATCTTTGACGATTTTTTCTGCGCCGTTGATTAGTGTTTCATAGATTCCTTCATAGACACGGCTGTAATCTCCTACTTCAGAAATGACTTTTTCTTCATGATAAACGCCATCATTATCCATATAAGTCAGTACACCGTATTGTTCGGGTGTATCGACGCCAAAATCTGCATGATCCGGCATATAGAACATTTTCAAGTGTTCTTCTTGGCGGTCTTTTGTCTGTTTTAGGAACATTCCTTTTTTGCCATAAACGACAAAGCTTGGTCGTTCCTTGATACGGAAATAACTTGATTTTACAGAGATTTTCATTGCGTCATAGAAAAAATCAAGATCAAAATAATCATTCATTCGTCCTTTACCCAAAAGCTGACGTACTTCGTAATGGATATCATCTGGTTTGCCAAAATAAGATAATACTTGGTCGACTGTATGACAAGCATGACCATACAAATAACTATTCGGTACGGAAAATTCATGGGTGTTCTCTGGTACTTCAGGTCTAAAGTAATCAAAGTGCATCTCTACTTCCAGGATATCGCCCAAACGACCACTTTCGATGACCTTCTGAACCGTCAAGAAATCCGAGTCAAAGCGGCGGTTTTGATAACATTGGATGAATAGATTTTTTTCTTTTGCTAAAGCAAATAGTTCTTTGGCTTCTTCTGAGGTTTCGGCAAAAGGTTTTTCCATCAATACATTTTTCCCTTTTTCTAAAGCTATTTTTCCATATTGATAATGGAATTTAGGCGGCGTTGTAATAACAACCAATTGAATCTCGGGATCTTCCCATAAGTCTTCTAAACGAGTCGTATAATTGACTCCTTCGATTTTTTCCCAAGGTGTGTCTTCTACTGGAGAAAAGATGGTTTTGATTCTGATTTTGTCCTTTAATTTACCAGAAAATGGCAAATGATAACGGTTCGTACTTTTTCCGTTTCCAAGATAAGCAATAGTTAACATATAAAAATTCCTCCTAAAACGTTGATAACCTAAGTATATCTGTGACAACGTCTTTTGTCTTATCTTTGCCGGTTATTGGTAAAAATGTTCATTTTTCTTGTACTACTTCCAGCTTTTTTGTTCATTATGTTCAATCAGTCTCTTTTTTTGTTATGATAGAGGACATGGAGATGATGTTATGTTGATTGGAGACCAGCTGAAACAGCAGGAGAATTTTACGCAGACAGAAAAACGGATTGCTGATTATTTGGAGAAAAATTTCCAGACAGCAGTAAATATGACGATTGAAGAACTCGCTAAAAAAACCTATACTTCGCATTCGGCAATTATCCGTATGTGCAAAAAACTAGGTTATTCTGGATTCAAGACATTTAGACATGAATTAAGTCGGGAAGTTTATCGTCTGCAGCAGCAGTTGAATGAGTCGATTGATCCTAATTTCCCCTTTTCTCAAGAAGATGACCCGAAAATCATCGCTGAAAAAATCGCAGAATTAACGACGCGAACGATCAAACGTACACAAATCCAGATTGAAACGCAAGATCTAGGATTATTTGCAGATTATTTGTATAAAGCTGAACGGGTTTTTATTTTCGCTAAGGGGGATTCGCAAGTCACTGCTCGAAGCTTTCAAAGCAAGTTAGTCAAATTGAATAAATTCTTTATTTTAGCCGAAGAATACAGTAATTCTTCTTGGAACGCCGCACATCTCACGCCAAGAGACTGCGCCTTATTTGTCAGTTACAGCGGACGTGTCCATCATTACGAAAAATTGATGGCTTATTTCAACCAAAAAGAGATTCCTGCTCTTCTTTTGACAGGTAATCCTAGTTCTACATTGGCCAAGCAAGCAAAACACAAGATCATTACAGCGCAAGAGGAATATGATTTCGCAAAAGTGGCGACATTTTCTTCCCAAATCAGCTTTGATTATATATTAAATACGCTTTTTTCGATTTTGTATGCAAAAGATTTTCAAAAAAACATCCTGGATCTAAAAGAAAAACAAGAAGTCATGCAAAAAGGATTATTGACAGAATATCGTCCTGAATTGCCGCCTCTTTAAGGTTGGTTTATGCTTCTTATGTGATACTAAAAAAAGAGGTGGTAAAAAATGATTAAGTTATTGATAGTAGAAGACGATAAATTACTCTCCAGAAATATCAAGGAGATTTTAAATGATTTTGGTGAGATTACACAAGTTTACGACGGCAGTGAAGGATTATATGAGATTGAGACCGGTGTGTATGATCTTGTGATTTTGGACTTGATGATGCCGGAGATGAACGGCTACGAAGTTTTAGCAGAAATCCGGAAACAAAAAAATCGCGTACCTGTTCTTATTTTGACCGCAAAAGATGCGTTGGATGATAAGATCGAAGGATTTGAAAAAGGGGCCGATGATTATTTGACCAAACCCTTCTATCGTGAAGAATTAACAATGCGGGTAAAAGCGTTATTGAAGCGTTCCCTTGGTTTGTTCAGCGAAAATCAGATTGAATACAAAGGTTTGGTTTGTGATTTAAATAAAAATGAAGTGCTTTACCAAGGAGAAATCTTACCAATCCAAGGTAAAGAATTCGAATTGCTGACGTACTTTTTGCAAAACAGAGGAATCATTTTGACCAAAGAACAGATTTTTGACCGTATTTGGGGGTTCGACTCGGACACGACGATCACGGTAGTCGAAGTTTATATGAGCAATCTTAGAAAACATCTGCGGCAAACATCGATTGATAAAGAAATCAAGACGTTGCGAAATGTCGGCTATTTGATGCAAGGAGAAAAACAAGATGGATGAAATCACTCGTAAACAAAGAGGACGCTTTTTTGCTGCCAATGTCACAGCTTTTGCGATTATCTTTTTCTTGCTCAGTTTGATCATCTTACAACTGCTTGATCAAACAGCTTATCAGCAGACCGATCTTTCGTTAAACCGGATCAGCTCGGATTCTCGTACTGTCCAGCTGGAAATCAACCGTTACAAGCAAGGTGATCCTTTTTTACGCTTAGACCCTAATACAGAGAATAACCGCCCTTTAGCAGAACCGGAAAATGATCGTTTCAATACACAAGTGATTCTTTGGTCTTCTTCGGGCGAAATATTAAACAAAGAAGCGCTAGGCGGGCGTTTTGATCAGCTGGAAGAATTGACTTTAGACAAAGACAACTTAGATACTATCCAAATGATTAATTTGAACAGCCAAGAAGATACCACTCCGCTTTCCTTTCGTTCGATTACCGCTAAAGCACCTGAAAATGACCAAGAGATCGCTTATGTCCAAGTTGTTGCGAACGTTAATCAAGTAAAAGCGTCAATGGAGACCTTCCAATCGATTTTGATTGGCTGTATGATCGTGTTTTGGTTGATTTCGATCGGTATCAGTTATTATCTATCGAATTTAAATATGCGTCCTATAATCGTTTCTTGGCGCAAACAGAAAGAATTCGTAGAGAATGCTTCCCACGAGCTTCGAACGCCTCTGACGATCATTCAGAACAGTTTAGAGCATCTTTTTACTAAACCAGACCACACGATCATCGAAGAGTCCGAAAGTATCGCACAGGCGCTGACAGAGACACGAAGATTGACCGGACTCACTTCGGATCTGCTGACACTCGCTCGGGATTCTGCGCAGCAAGTATTAACAAAAACAGAGATCGAACCGCAGATTTTTATCAAACAGCTTGCTCGTCCCTTCCAAGAAATGGCAGAACTAGACGGCAAGACATTCACACTTTCATTAGAAGGAAACGCAAAAGTCGTTATTGATGAAAAAAGAATCCATCAAGTACTAGTCATCCTGCTCGATAATGCGTTGAAATATACCCAAACAGGCGACTCGATCCAACTCTCTTCTCATGTAACACCAAAAGAATGGCAAATCAACGTGAGCAATTCAGGACCATCGATTTCAGATGAAGAAAAGCCAAAGATTTTTGACCGCTTTTATCGAGAAGATCAATCGAGATCAAAAGAAACCGGCGGCTATGGATTAGGGCTGGCCATAGCGAAACAACTCATTGAACAACATAAAGGACAAATCACAGTGAAGGATCACCTGCCAAAAGGTGTAGAGTTCCAGATTCGTTTACCGCTTAAATAGAAAAAACGAGGCTTCCTTAACAGGAGAGCCTCGTTTTTTATTTGTTTATAGAGAAAATCAAACCGCTTTTTTGATGATTTTTTTCTCAACATTTTCTGGAATTTCTTTGTTTCTCCGCTGCGCATACATCACCATCACTTTCATAAACAATGAAATCAGGCCGATCGATAACGCAGCGATGACTGCTTTTCTTATTCCTAATGCGACAAAATTCAGGACAATAATAATCAAATTCGTCACAAAGATCCCGATTGCTTTGTCCATTCGAAAATATTTTTCAAATAAGAGCGGCGGTACTGTCACTCCGCCATTCGATGCACCTACGCGGTAAAGAGAATAAATACCGAAACTGAATAAACAGCTGCCGACAAGTAATGACAACGTATAGGAAGAAAGCAGCTGATATTCCGGCAGAAACCGCAAGTATACCGGAAAAAGCAGGCTTCCCAGCAACGTTTTGGCAAATGTTTGTCTTCCCAAAAAGAGAAAGGCTAACGCAAGCATCGTAAAGTTGACAACCGTCACGATCAAATGCCGGTCAACTGAGAAAATCATTTCTACTAGAAACCCAATTGCCCCTACGCCGCCTGAAGCAATATTATGCGGCAGCAAAAAGAAGTTCAGCGATAAGCTGATCCATAATAATCCAATCAAAACAGCAGGTACTTTTTTCACATATATCTCCACCTTCACTTAGCTTTTAGAACTGATAGGCGTTCTTTCTGTTTGAACAGTTAAAGAGAATTTTGATGATAAAACCCTTTATTTATTTTAAAAATAAAGCCATTTTTATCAGCTAAATTTAATCATACCGTATTTTTTCCGCTTTGGATACCCGATTCTTCAATAACTAATGTGATATAAAAAAACAAAGAAACAAAAAGCTGTTATGCCTTTGCCTCTTTGTTTTCGCACTCTTTTTATAATAAATGCCCCAGCAATAGATTCACAGAAATAAAATAAATCAATAAACCTGCAATATCTTTAATAGATGTAATGATTGGCGCCGCCCCTGCTGCTTGATCGATATTCAGTTTGATCAACAAAAATGGGATCAGAAAACCTAACGCTGCTGCTAATGTCATAGCGAACACTAAAGAAATCGCAACAGCGACACCTAACAAAGGAATTCCTTGCCATACCGCCGCTATGATCCCTGAACAAATCCCAACAATGATCCCCAGACTAAAACCAACTCCTGTTTCCTTCAAAAAGTATTTCATGAAGGAAGAAAGATCAATGTGGCCTAATGACATGCCTCGAACAAAAACAGTGGAAGATTGTGTTCCTATATTGCCGCCCATATCCATGATCAAAGGAATGAAAATCGCTACCGCTGCTACAGCTTCTAACGTTTGCTCAAACTCATCGATCACAGCTCCTGCAAACATCCCTGCAACTAGCGTGATCACTAGAAATGGCAAACGGACTTTCCATATTTCTTTAAAACTGCCGTTGATCAGCACATTGCTTCGGTCAGATTCAGTTGAGGCAACATCCACTAATCCAGCTTCGTTGAACATGTCTTCAGTCGTTTCCTGCTCCAAGATATCCAATGCATCATCGACTGTTACGATTCCTACCAGCCGATTTTCTTTATCAACGACTGGCAAAGCAATAAGATCAAGTTCTTTTAACAAATTAGCTGTTTCTTCTTGGTCAGTATCTGTTGACACACTGATTGCCCGCCGCAGCATGATGTCTTCAATACGCGCATCACCCTCCGCAATCAGCAGCTCTTTCAGAGAAAGAACACCCTGCAGGACTTTTTGCTGATCCGTCACGTAAAGAATATAAATCGTTTCTTTGAATTTTGCCTGGCGTCTGATTTTATCCAGCGCTTCTGACACGGTCATTTCTTTTTTTAGCGAAATAAATTCAGTTGTCATGATTCTTCCAGAAGTTTCAGATTCATAGCCCATCAGCAGATTGGTCGATTGCCTTTCTTCAGGGGATAAAGATTCTAAAAGTTTTTTTGCTACACCAGCAGGAAGCTCATCTAGCAAACGTACACGATCATCTGGAGCCAGCTCATTGACGAAATCTTTTGCCCGTTCATCTGTAAACGAACGCAACAGATTGTATTGTGATGTCGTATCCAGCTGTTCAAAGATATTCAAGGCTTTTTCTTTGGAAAGCAAGCGGAAAAGAATCACTTGTTCATCCGGCGAAACCATACTCAGCAGCTGGATGATCTCTAAGTCTTCAGCAGCCAAAAGAAGAGCTTTCAGTTTGCTTGTCTGTTTCTCTCTCAAATAATGTAAAGCTTTTTCGTTCATCTTAGTGTACCTCCGTTCATTCCCCGCTAAAAGCGGTTGTTTGAAAAATTTCTGTTTTTATTTATTATTCAGGTCCTACACCAAAAGAGCGCCAGCTGCCTGCATCGATTTTTTCCAGCAGATTTTCCCAATCCGCGTGATTCGGTACGGATTTGATCAACAATGTATCGATATCTGTTTGCCATTCTGTGCGTTCATTTTGATGATTGGTCACGACAAGATCCAATTTATTTTTCTTTACGTAATCTGGAACAAATTCGTCAGAGGTCGGAAAAAATAATTGATGGAATTTACTTAAACGACGAATAGCAAATGACTGGATATACTGACAGATCTGATGATTCCCCTCCAAAATAAAACAGATATTTTTTGATTTTCTCCAATACAGTTCTTTGATCGTTTGGATAAAGATCGTCAAACTAGCACTTAAGTCAGTGAATAGATCCAGTTCTTTGTACTCTTTGAAAAAGGGCTGTTTTTGTAAAAAAGCAAGTGTTTTTTCAAAGTCTTTCGGAAAGTTGTTTTGGGCAAAATAATTGATGTCTTCAATGTTTTGATTGGCATTGATCGACAATAGTTCTTTTAACTTGACTGTTGTAAGAAAAGACGTTAAAAAAACTTTTTCCTTTTCTTTGGCTCCTTCTGTGTCGAAAAGAACCTCGGAGAAGTAATCATCTGCAAGCTGTTCGATCACTGGCCAAAAAGTGTACGATTCGCAAAAAGCCGCTTCTTTTTCCCGGCTTTTGATATTTCTGTCCGTGATGATATTCAGATAGATATAAAGCAATTCGTCCTTGTTCAATGAAAGAGCAGCGTATTTTTCCACCAATCGATCAAATTGGCAAAACGCTAAAAAACCTTCATCTTTTTCAAACTTTTCCAAAATCGCTTTTTCCATTCGGATACCTTTATTTCGTGTATACCGTTCAATGGAAATATGTAAAATATAACTGAAATCTCCGAATGAAGTAAACTCGAATTTTTTGAGCTTGGCATCATTTGACAAGCCGCGAATCATCTCCTGTACTTGTACTGAAGGATGGACCGTGTGCGGAGTGATTTCTGATTCATAATAAAAATCATGGAAAAATTTGCGAATGTTGACTTCTTTCCCTATAAGATCCACTGGAGAAGACCCAAGTGTCAAATCATATCTTCCCAGTATACTATCTAATCGATTGAGAAAACGTCTTAAAGAAATGGCTGCGAGATATAATTTATCTGCCCACTCATTAAGCGTATACAATTCATTATGGAAAATAGCTTCCAAAATAATAAATACAGGCTCTTCTTTTACTAAAGCTGTTTTTGCCTCATGATATTTAACTGGGTCTAGTTCGATGAAATGATAACCGATATTAGAAATCGTCAAGTTGATGCTTTCACCAAAATGCTCACGAATATCTTGGATGTCATTCACGATCGTTCGTTTCGTACTGTCGACAGATGCTGCCAGGACACTCCCAGACAAAATCGGCTGGCGTTCAAATTCATTTAATATTTTCAACCATCGCGTCGTTTTTTTATCCGTAATGAACTCTAGCTGAAATCTTTTCATGTGTTTTCCTCCTCAATCATGTGACGTCCACTTATAAGCATAGCTTGTATTATTTAAAATGTAAAATGCATTTTTTCACAAAGTGCTAAAAACAGCAAAAAAACTGGTCTGCAATAAGAGGCGCATGCGTGACCAGTTTTTTATGGTTTGAAGTTTTTGAGCATGTTCTGTTATTCTTTGCCAAACATATCTACAGTGGTTTGATTTTGATTCAAGGAGAATAAACTCGTAGATTCATCCCCTAGATATTCTTCGATCTGCTGCATTTTTTCCATAGCATTATTGTAATTGATCGAACTAGGATCAAGTGTCTCCAACTCGGGAATCGCTGCAAAACGGAGCAGATCGCCATGGTGGATCGCATCCGATAGCGTTAAAGCTGTATTTGCCCATTCTCTAGTTTCATCCATTTCCTCAGTGGGTTCTTCGATTACTTCCCCAGTTGCTGTATCAAATACTGTACCACTTGTTCCTGCATACGTTGGCGTAATGAAATTACCATTGCGGAAAGTAACGATATTCGGATGGTCCTCTGAGAATAAATCATGGCCGATAAACGGCAGCTCCTCTATTGGTACACCCAACAAATTCAGCACAGTAGGCAAAATATCGATTTGCGCACCGTAAGTGGGTAAGATCTCCCCTTTTCCGCTGCCAGGAAGATGGATCATGAACGGCACCCGTTGAAGATTCATATTATCCAACGCATCCCAATCGCCGTCGTTTATTTCTAACAATTCTCCTAATACAGGATTTCTGGAATTAGAGATCCCATAATGATCCCCGTATAAAACGAACATCGTATTTTCATAAAGTCCTGCTTCTTTTAAATAATCAAAGAATTTCTCAATCGAGCGGTCGGCATAATTAGCTGTTTCGAAATAACCATTGATCGTATTGTCAGAAGTTTCTGCTTGAGGAAAACGGTCCATCTCTTCTTCTGGCAGCTGATTGTATGGAAAATGGTGCGTAACGGTAATAAATTTAGTATAGAAAGGCTGCTGCAGTCGTTCCAGATATTGAACCGATTGTTGGAAAAATGCTTCGTCATGCAAGCCGTATTGATAAGAATTTTCTCTAGTCAGATCGTAATACGAAGCATCAAAGAAATATTCATACCCCATACGTCTATATACTTCATTCCTATTCCAGAAATTCCCAGCATTTCCGTGAAAACTAGCTGTTGTATAACCTAAATGATGTTGGACCAAGTGCGGAGCTGCAGCAAGTGTATTAGTACCGCCAAGCTGACTGAAAAACGACCCTTGATGCAAACCAAACATCGAAGTATCCAATAGCATCTCTGCGTCGCTTGTTTTTCCGCCAGCAACTTGATGGAAGAAATTCTCAAAGCTGATCGTATCCTCATGGTGGAATAATGCATTCAAGAACGGCAATACCTCGTGCGCCTCACCGTCTGCATCAATTAACTCATAGTCGATCAAGAACTGCTGGATACTTTCTAAGTGGATATAAATGACATTTTTATCTTTTGCTAAACCAAAGTGCTCTTCACTTGGCGCGATTCGCCGCTCATCCAGCTTCTCATGCACGTAAGACCAATCATTTTCATCGGCTTGGGCTTGGATCTGATTCGCTTGATACGTTACTGCTCCGTCATATACAGTATAAGAAGCCAGACCTAAATACTTGACCAAGTAATTTCTGGAAAACGTACGTGTCAGAAGCTGCGGCCGATCGATCTGCGCCAAAGAAAGATTGATAAAGAATAAAAGTATGGAGAAAACAGTAACAGCAAACGCGAACTTTTTCTTCATTACCTGTTTATCTGGTCTTGCCGCCTTGATATAAAGCAAAACAAACAAAGGAAGATCCAGCGCATAAAATATATCCCCGATATCCATCAATTTCAATGAACTGTCCCCTAGCCCATTAAACACACTACCAAAACCTAAAATCGAGTTGACCGTCAAAAAATCCGAAAATTCTCTATAATAAAGTACATTTGAATACGTCAGCAATAAAAGTGCAGTATAAATTGCCATCATCACTAAAACTGAAAGCTTTGTACGCTTGATATATAATCCCAATGACAGCAAAAACATCGTGCTTGCAAATGGATTAAGCAGTAATAAAAACACTTGGAATACACTATCGATCCCTAGTTGAAAATCTGTTGCATAGGCGAACATGCTCTTCACCCAAATGGAAAGTGTCAATCCGAGAAAAAAGAAGATCCTGGGATTCCGTTTTATTTTATCTATCATAAATTGAGCCCTCATTTCTGTACTTACTTGCATCTTTGCTGCCTTCAAACATCTTTTTCAATGGTTGCTGAACAAATTGCATCGTTATAATTAATTATAAATACTCTGTTTCTAATCATAAAATACTAGCCGCTGCTTTTCGTATCTCTTTTTTCCTGTGCCTGTGAAATCACGCGCAAGCGCACAAACAAAAAACGGGCTGCAGGACATCCAATTTTGCTGGATCTCCCGCAGCCCGCTATCAAAACAAGATTTTTCGGCGATTCAAAAGTAGATTCGAGACCAGCACTGCCTTTTTCTCAGATATCCCACTCTTAATATTTTTTTAATTAGTTTTCAGTTTTTTTAAAGTAAACTCAAAAATAGGACCGATGCAGATAACACATAACAGTGTACCGATACCAATACTTGCCCCTAGTAAAAGTCCAACTAAGACAAACAATGCGTCTAAAGCGATCCGAATCATCTTCAGTTTAAAACCAGTTTTCTCATAAATCACACTCGTCAACGCTTCAAGCGCTGCGGCTCCTTGATCAGCTGCAACGTATACAGCCGCTCCGATCCCAAATAACAGTGGTGCTAAGATAAGAGCAAAAATATGATATATATCGCTTCTGATAGAGATCTCTATAAATATCGGTTCTAAAAAGCCGATCATAAGTGCTAATCCAATTCCATTAATGATGCTGCCCAGCCCTAGTATACTTTTATTGATCAAAAAGACAATAATCAGCACAATGACATTAAAACTAAGACTCGCCACCCAAAACGGTATCGGCCAAATATTCAATATTCCTAGTAAAAATGTACTGATTGTATCGTATCCTTCATGTGCAGTTATTAATAAACTAATTGATAACGCAATCATAAATGTTCCTAAAATAACTTGAGCTAACTTCTTTGTGATCCCCAATCCAAATTCCTCCATACGAATAAAATCAACTACTGTTCCTTTTATGAAGAAACAGTTTGTCTCCTATTAATTATACTGGTTTATCGCTTTCTTTTTTAACTATTATTTCACCGCCATAAGAAAAAATAACTCTTGAATTATTTCGGTTTTTCGGATTTTAAAATAACTTTCCTGGCAAACTTTAAATAACAAACGTCACCCCAATCGGAACAAACCTTCTTTTGCAACGTTGAGCATAAGCATAAAACGTAAAAAATCAAAAAACATATGCACTAACTTTTTTATCACACAGCGACGAAAATTCTGAAAAACATAACGATGTTTTAGCTGGTATAATTATAATATTTCCAACTCTAATTTCGGCGGTGTGGAAAATAGCCGCGTGCTATTTGCAGGAACTCGTTTTGGAAAGCAACTATACAATGATAAAGGATGTGTGTTTATGGTCGAAAAGAAATTTGATTTGCTTACTACTATCTCAATGATCGTAGGGATCTGTATCGGATCTGGTATCTTCTTTAAAGCGGATAACGTACTAAGGGATGCACAAGGGAACGTACTTATTGGTATCCTGCTTTTTTTCATCGGGGCGTTCAGTATCATCTTCGGAAGTTTGACACTTTCCCAGCTGTCGACACGTGCGAAAAAATCGGGTGGTCTTGTTGGGTATTTTGAAGAATTTTATTCAGGAAAAATGGGCACGGCTTTTGCTTGGTTCCAATTCTTTCTATATCTTCCAACGATCAATGTCATTGTATCTTGGGTAGCTGGCATCTATACTTTGCAGCTTTTAGGTTATGAAGGGACATTAGAGCTTCAAATCATTATTGCTATTTTTTATTTAACTTTTTTCCATGTCATGAATCACCTTTCAATGATCCTTGGTGCAAGATTTCAAAAATTCAGTACATTCGTGAAGCTGATCCCTCTTATTTTCGTTGCAGTCTTAGGAATCGTAACAATGAATGTTGATACTGAAGCAGTGGTACATACAACGCCGGAATTTGCGAATGTTGGGCGTTTCGGCTGGCTGGCCGCTTTAGGTTCTGTCGCTTTTTCTTACGATGGCTGGACAGTTATCTTGAATATCTCTTCAGATGTCGATAAGCCGAAGAAAAATATCCCGAAAGCGCTGATTATCGGTCCATTGATCGTCTTCTTCGTTTATATCCTTTACTTTATTGGCCTGACAGAATTTCTGGGCGTAAATGCCGTTCTTGAATACGGTCAAAATTCGATTTTCGCTATTGGAGAAAGAATCTTCGGGAATTTAGGCGGACAAATCATCTTGATCTTTGTTTTGATCTCTATCTTGGGCGTCTGCAACGGCATGACGATCGGTGCATTAAAAATGCCTGAAGTATTGAGAATGAAAAACATGCTCCCTAAAACAAAGAAACAAGCATCTAAAACAAGCAATGTTATGCTTTCTTACGGTATCTGCTTATTCTGGATGGCAATCCATTATCTTGCTGTGAGATTCGATTTCTTCCAGGGTGGAGATATCAGTGAACTTGCTATTACGTTCAGCTATGCTTGTTATGTATTGCTTTACGCTCGTGTGATCACTTTATATAAAAACAAAACGATTACGAGTAAATTCTATGGTTTGGTTTCACCGATTTTCGGGATGATGGGCAGCTCGATCATTCTTTTCGGTTCATTTATTACTTCACCATGGTTCAGTCTATTATTTTTCGCCTTCTGTCTTGGCGTCAGCTTACTAGGTTATTTCTTTTACAAGAAACCTGCTGTTGATAGTCAAATCAGTGATGAATTTTCTGCATAATAAAAAACCTGGAACGGCCGTAGCTGTTTCAGGTTTTTTGTTCGCTCTGGAAAAACAATCAGTTGATTTCTTCCAGTGTTTTGTATTCCATTTCCAAATCTTCTGCGGCTTCTTTCAACGTCAAATAACCCTTGTAAGTATTGACTCCTTTTGCCAATGCTTGGTTTTCTATCAAAGCTGATAATTGCTGGTCTGCCAGTTGTTTGATATATGGAAGAGTTGCATTGCTTAGCGCAACGGTTGCTGTTTGCGGAACAGCCCCCGGCATATTCGGTACTGCGTAGTGAAGGATTTCCTCTTCCACATAGACTGGATCATCGTGTGATGTTGTCCGTTCTCCTGTTTCGAAGATCCCACCTTGATCGATAGCAATATCAATGATCACACCTCCTGCCGGCATCGTTTGGACCATGCTGCGATCGACTAAACGAGGGGCTTTTTTCCCTGGCATCAATACAGCACCAATCAAAAGATCGGCATACTTGATCGTTTCCTGCAAATTGTATCGATTTGAAAATAACGTCTGTATTTTTCCATCAAATTGGTCTTCTAATTCTTGTAAACGCGGTATTGATACATCCAGTAATGTAACATTTGCTCCCAGGCCAAAAGCGGCTTTTGCAGCATTGGTTCCAGCAATTCCTCCTCCGATGATCACAACGTTCCCTTTTTTGACACCTGGAACACCCGACAATAAAATCCCTTTTCCGCCATTTATTTTTTCTAAGTAGTGCGCGCCAAGCTGTGCGGCCATTCTTCCAGCAATCTCACTCATTGGTGTTAACAATGGTAGCTTTCCATCGGCCAATTGAACATTTTCATAGGCAATCGCTGTCACTTTTTCCCTTGTCAAAGCTTCAGCTAACGGTTTATTGGCTGCAATATGCAGATAAGTGAACAAAATCAACCCCTCATAAAAGTAATGATATTCTTCTGGCAAGGGTTCTTTCACCTTGATTACCAGTTCACTTTGCCATACTTTCGCTGGATTTTCTGTAAGAGCGGCTCCTGCGTCTTCATAAGCTTTATCAGAAAACATTGCCCCAGCTCCGGCCCCTTTTTCAACCAACACTTCATGACCGTTTTTTACTAAATCAAGGACACCTGCAGGCGGTAACGCCACCCGATTTTCATTATTCTTGATTTCTTTTGGAATACCGATTTTCATAGACATCTTCCTTCCTGTTTGAATAAAAACATCAACACATCTCTTCAATCATTCCTTGCATATAAAAAACAGAAAGCATCTCCTTGCTACTTTAAGTATACTTTATAGATAGCGATTACAAAAGCTAAACCATAAACCATTTTTATTCTTTAAATTCTGGAGAAAAAATAATAAAAAAATATTTTTCTAACAAACGTTATTTTTAATTCAACGAAAAAACTATTCTTAAATTAAAATAGAGTACACAGGATATTTTATCAACGATTGAAATCCTGAAAGATTAAAAAAATTTCAGGAGTTTTTTTACGCTCTTCCCCCCATTCAAAGAAAATTTTTACAAACTGTTCGCTTTACAAAACCGAACATACATTCGTATAATAGTTATGAGGTGATAATCATGGAAAGAAAATATGGCACGGTCAGCAAGATTCGATTATTGCAGCTTGGCATACGTCCTTTGCTTCGTTTTAGCTTAGATGGTATAAATTGTTTGATTGCTGGCCATAGTTTGAATTTTTTAGCAGAAGTCGACGAAGGTATGAAGATAACTGTTCTGGGCAGCTATAATGACCGTAAACAATTTGTTGTCCGTGATTATCACGTGACAGGAAAGACGAAAATCATTGTAGAATTTGAAAAAAGTATGTATCCGAAAAAGAAAATATAGAGGAAACAGCTGGCGTAAAAACAAGTAACAACGGGTTTTTATGTCAGCTGTTTTGTGTTGATTTTCCATTTTTTATCAGTAATTGCCGTTTTATGGCTTTCACTTCCCTTTTCAATTGTAAAGGGGTAAAATTATTTTAAAAGAAAACTTAGTTATTTTATTTATACTCTTTTGTATTTGTTACTTGTTTTTCAATATGAATATTCACACAGTTTTTGTGGCAAGGTCCTTTAACTAAAAATAATATAAAAATGAAAAGAGGTCGATTTCATGAAAAAATTAATACTCCTTTTACTCCCTGTTGCATTTTTTATCGCTGGCTGCAATCAGGAAAATACTAGTCAATCAACAGCTGAATCAACGGTTGCTCAAAGCAGTTCTTCCAGTAAAAAAGCAACAGACAGCACGTCTACGAATAAATCAAGCGAAACTACCCAAAGCAGCAAAACAGAGGCGCAAACCACTTCCTCTTCTGCTGTTCAATCATCTGCACAGACTACAAGCAGTAGTGAAGCTGCAGCGCCTGCAAGCGAAACATCAAGTACACAATCAACGCAACCAGCAGATAGCTCAACGGATTTATTAAGTAATTATTCTGATCTGCAAATCGAATATGCGAGAGTTTGGTTAGCTGTAATGGGCACGCAATACAAACAATGGCTTACTGATCCAGATACTGGTTTCGAGCTCCATGTCACGAAAGCCCCTGCAGGCACACCAGTTGATCCTTATGATGCAGGTAGCGCAGTATTTCCTACTGAAACTGTGACACTTAGCGGAGCCATTAGTTTTCAAGGTTTAGTTGTCTACTCCAGCAATCATAACGGCACAATTACTCAATACAATGTCCCTTCACACTGGCAGCACGATGAAACATCTGATCATCCTGAACTCGTTCAAGAAAAGACTCAAAAAATAATCGACGAAGCTACGGTAATCAGTATCCCTACTGGAAATCCAGAAGATGTCAAGCAGCTCATCGATGTGATGAAAATCGATAATTGATGCTTAAACCAGCGTAAAGCTGGTTTTTTTAGTTGCTGAGGATGTCTCTTGTAATTAGGAGTGATTTTATTCCCCAAAAATAAAAAACCGCTAAGTCAGCGGTTTTTAAGGAGTGATTGTATCTGTTTCAATCATTTTTGCATGCCAAGATTTTAATTCATCATATCTGTCTTGGTTGTTGACAGAGTAGACTTGATAATAGACTTTGGATTTATTCAACTTTTCTATCACTTCTTTTGTCGCAAAATCATTCGAAACAGAAAGCATAGCGTGTTTATAAGCCTTTGCCTTTTCAATTTCTTTCTCAATCGTACTGCTTGAATCAAACAACCACGAAACACAGGCTTCTGGATATAGCTTATTGAAAAATTCGCGTTCTTTCTCATCACTTAATACAAAAAATGTTTTTTCAAACATATCATGCGACTTCACTGTATTAACGATATTATCCACAAATTCTTCATCTGTCCAGTCTCCTTTTGACCCGTCCACGTTCAAGATAAGATCACTTTTAGAAGTAACCTTCACTGCTTCGTCGAAAGTGGGAACTTTTACTGTTTTATTTGAGAACTTAGGATAATCTGTGGGTTCGATTTTAAGATTATCGATTTGTTTCGATGGCATTTTCTCTAAGGGGCCTGTCCCATCAGTTGTTCGATCTACTGTATCATCATGCATAAGATAAATTTTTCCATCGCTGCTCATGCGCGGATCGATTTCGACAGCTCCATAATTCATATCAATTGCCGCTTCCATCGCCTCCAGTGTATTTTCAGGCGCTGCGGTATGGGCTCCTCGGTGTGCGGATAAAATAGTTTCTTCGTTTTTTAGCCAGTTGAATCCTTGAACTTGCTCTTGTTTGCCCGTGCAGGCGGAAAATAAAAAAACAATTGCCGTTAAACCAACTAACTCTACAATCTTCTTCACAAGCTTCCTCCATTCAATTTGCTAGTTAAATTATAACAAAGGGAAAAGAAACAAAAAAGATAAATTTGTCTTCCATAAGAAACTCAAAATGTATAGAGGGGTTACCTTCGTTTCGTAAATAACGATTGTTTTAATATTTTTAGTCAAATTTCCGTTCTTAATTTTAAAAAATTACATGATTTTTTTCAGAAAAATTGGTAAAATAACCTCGAAAAAATAAACGAATAATTACTGTGGGGGATTTACGTGTTTATTCTCAGTTTGATTATTTTTTGGATTCCGGTTTTTGCAGGCACACTTTATTTTCTTTTACATACGAATTGGAACAAAGAGCGTTTGACGATTGCCTCAGCTTCTGTTCCTACGATTTTTTTCGCCGTCAAGACGTGTAATTATACATACACTGATCCACTTCACTTATTTGTTTTATATTTACTGGGACTTTTTATCTCGTTGATAATTTTGATTACCTGTTTGCGGTATTTTAGCCGCACAAAGAAGAAAAAAAGATAAGTTTCCTTGAATAAGTGAGCTGGTTCTCACTTGTTTTGCTTCAAAATTCTCTTTGCTACGCATACATAACATGTTATCATTTTCACAAAAGAGGAATCAGGAGGTAATACGGTGATTACATTTAGCATTCTTTTATTTTGGATACCAGTGTGTTTTGGCATTCTTTCTTTTTTTTACTTTGTCAAACGTTCCAGAAAGACAATCATTTTATTCCTTTCTTTCTGTCCAACAGCATTTTTTATAGCAAAAATAATCGGCCATACGCTTTTTCAACCTCTATTGATGTTAGGCTACTATATTTTAGGCTTATTTTTATCGATTATCTTTTTCATTTTCGTTCTGCGGTATTTTTCTAAGAAATAACACTTTAAAAGATCAAAATCAATTCAATTTCTCTTAGCATTCTGATTTTCTCCTATGCTATAATAGAAATTACCTTGGCAGGGGCAAATCTATTTTGTCACGAACAGCGAGTCAGAGATGGCTTGCTGTTTTATTATATTCAATTACTAATTTTCATATTTTTATCAAAAAGACCTTTAGATCTTGGTGTTCTAACGAGCGTTATCACGTTCAAAATGAAAACCTTAATTAAACTTGGCTAATTTTCATGCAAATAAAATTATAATGCATGTGTGAGAATCTATAATAGAATCCATCTATCAATGCGATTAAAAAAGAATGACCCTCAATTATATTGTACTCAAAGATTTGCTTGATTCCTCACACATCAACTAAATCATACAAAATCAAATATCTGGTACTCTTGAATTAATTAATAATGACTATAATTGTTTAAACAAAGTCTTTTAAATCCAATACTTTTTTATTTTCATTCAAATATTTTTTTAAAAGGTATAATTGCGTCTCTATATTCCTTAAAGAAACTGGAAAAATGATTGTTTTTTTTGTACTTTTTTCATTATGATATATTTTCATATCACATAACACGATACGTGCATTTTCATAGAAACACTCATTCGGCAATTCTTTTAGCGAATGATAGATTCCCGAATTAATCCTTACAGTTTCCTTCATGTAAATGGAAAGCTGATCTCTATAAAAGAGTTGTTTAGTAGCATTTTCTGTAACAATAAAAATTTCGGAAACAGAAGTTTCGGAACAACAACTAAAAAAAAGTTCGATTTCTTTAATGAATTTTCGTACTAGATTATAGTTCCATCTTATGTTTAGATTGTTGTTTTCCTTCCACTCATCTAAAATACTTAAAATCGTTGAATATATTTTTTCTTCGCTTTCAGTTAACAGATAAATTTTCTCAGGGAGAAATACTTGACCGTTTGCCCATAGTGTTCGTACAAATTGTATAAAGGCTCTTTTAAATATATAATTATCACATTCTTTGATTGTTCCAAGGAGCTACTCCTTTATTTGCCAATACAGCAGCTAATTTAGCAATTCCGCTTGCTGTAACGTTAACAGAACATTGTCTAAAATAAGCGTCTAGAATTTCAGATACGTTTCCATCAATCATTTTATTTCCTTTCATGTAATATGCTAAGGAACGATTAATATCACCTGTTTTTGATTCTGATTTATAAATCTCTTCATTTAATGTAATATCAGGATCATCACAAATTTCCTTCATGAAAGAAAGAATTCGATTGTATTTTTCAGAAGCACTATTCCCATTTATCAATGAAGTTGTTGCAATTGCACCTGCGTTTACAAAAGGATTCATGGGGTGTGATCGATGATTAATTTCCATATTTAAAATTGAATTAAAAGCGAAACCAGTCGGCTCAGCACTTATTTTTTGAAAAACTTTTTCAACACCATTATCTTTTATTGCTAATAATAATACAGGAACTTTTGACATACTTTCTATTGCAAAACGTACATTAGCATCACCAGCTTCAATTAAACGATTGGCTTTTAAATCATAAATTGCCATACCTAATTGTTTGGGATTTACTTCCGCGAGCGCAGGAATATAATTTGCTACTTGTCCTACTTGATAGTAATGAAAGTTCTTACCGATTAATTGTTCTAATTCTTTCGTATTCATAAATAAATCCAGCTTTCGTTTTTAATTTTTTTCATGTTGAAATTTATGTCGACATGCATAAATGGCGAATGGAATGACTAAAACCACAGCAAAAGAAACGATTAGTATTATTTCATAAATTCCGTGTTGACTTGATGCAATACTTGAAGGTGGTATGAAGGATATACAAAATGCAAACAATGAAGTCAAAAGACCTAAACTTGCAATGATAGTTTTTATAATTTTACCTCCAGGGATTTGGTAAGCACGTTCAAGACTTTCATTTGAAAAGACTAGCTTAAGATATCCGATAAAAAACATGAAATATAACATAAGATAGATCACTACTGTTAATGACATTGCAGCAAGAAATGAAAGATTATTTCCGCCGCCGCTCAATGTGAATACAGCCGCCCAAATTGTTGCCACGATGCCATTAGCTATCATTAAGTGTGCAGGTACTCCATGATTATTTTCTTTAGAAAAATATTTGGGTAACAATCCTTCTTCAGCTGCAACATGTAAGGCCTTTGAAGGTGAAGTCACCCAAGATGAAATTTCTCCGACGACTCCTAAACAGACTAATATAGCTAAAACTTTTGCAATCCAAGTTAAATTTGGATCAATATGACGTAATAGAAACTCAAGAGATTGAATTACGCCAGTGTTTAATGATAAACCATGTTGAGGAACAGTTGTTGCAACCGTTAGTCCACCAAATGTATCCAAGATAATGGCTAAAATTACTAAAACAAACATAGCTAATGGATAATTTTTCTTAGGATTCTCCATTTCATTAGCATGGCTTGCAGAAGTTTCAACTCCCATATATGCTAAAATAAATGAAACAAAAACGACTAATGTCGGTAATTTTGAAAAGTCAGGAATCAATGTTTTTAATGATAGTGTTGTTTGTAAAGGTGCTCCAGAAGAAATATAATGGATACCTAGACTAAATAATACTAATGCTGGGATTAAAATCCCTGCTACAAAACCGATCCTAGCAATTAAAGATGTATATTTAGTCCCCTTTAGTTGAGATAATAAGATTGCCCAAAAGATAATTAACAAAACTGCTAATTTCAAAAACTTATTATTTTGGATAGCACTTATTCCAGTAGCGTAAGATAACGCGCCTGTCAAAAAATATAGCATCGTCAAATATCCAACAGTAATTTCAAACCATTGAAAAAAGATTGCTGCAAACCCGAATCTTTTTCCCAAGGTTCGACTCACCCAAGTATAAACGCCCCCTTTTTCCCAGCCTTTTACTGTAGCCATTTCAGCTGCGCACAAGGCAACTGGTATAAACCACAATAAACCACCTAATAATAAGAAAAATACTAGGCTAAAACCAGATGTTGCAAATGTAGGATACTCATACAATGAAACCACCATTGAAATAGTCATGGCTAAAAAGCCAAAGAATGTCAGTTTTTTTCCCAGCATTTTCGTTTTCTGTTGTTGCATTTCCCTTCCTCTTCCCTATTTTTTGTTTTCTTGAAAAAAAGTAAAATCTAATCCTTCTTCTTGTTCTTCTTTTGTCGTAGCAATGTCTGTAAAATACATAGCTGTTTTTAAAATTCCCGTTGTAATTACATAAGCGTATATAGCCACAATTATCACTCCAAGTATTTGTATTCCTAACAAATACCAGCTACTCACGTCTGTTAGTAGATGACTATTGGTTGCAAAAATTCCAATAAGAATTGTCCCTGTAAAACCACCAATCCCATGGACTCCCCAAACATCTAATGCATCATCCCATTGCTTCTTTTTTCGATAATCAACTGCGCTATGGCAGACAATACCAGCAATAATACCAATCATTATTGCACTTGTAGGAGTAACATACCCAGCACATGGAGTAATAGTTGCTAATCCGGCAACTGATCCAGTTAAAATATCAACAAAGTCAAATTTTTTACCTTTTATTCGTGTTACTACTATCCATGTAATCATTGCTAGTGCAAGAGCAATAAAAGTAGCACCAAAAGCATTTACCGCTTGATAGTCTGCCCGAAGCGCTCCACCTGAATTGAATCCAAACCAGCCAAACCAAAGTAATCCTGTTCCAATAGCAGCAGCCATAATACTGCTATGTTTATTTCGTTCAGTGATTGGAATATTTCTTTGTCCAAGAGTAATAATACATGCTAGCGAACCAAATCCTGCTGTTGTGTGGATTACTGTCCCTCCGGCAAAATCTCTAAATCCTAGTTGACTTAAAAAGCCCCCTCCCCAGATCCAATGACAAACTGGAAAATAAATAAATAGATTCCAAAAGATCACAAGTAAAATATATCCTTTTAAATTCAACCTGCCTGCAAATGCACCTGTCATTAATGGTACTGTAAACACTTCATAAATCCCTGGGGTTACTTGTCCATCACTTGCGTTAGAATAATCTACATCATAAAAACTCATATTAATTCGCTCCTTTTAGTTGTTGGTATAATTTTTTCATTGCATGATAGTTAAATTGCTCAATAGGCATGCGCATTGCTGTCGTGGCTCTACCTATGACTTGTACGATAGCAGGATCATTACCTAAGTTCTGGATGACTTCTAGCATTGCCAATCTGTCTTTCTCTTCTTGTTGTTTTCGTTCACGTTCTAGCTTAGCGACGTCTACGCCAATCTCTGACCATTCATATAATTTCTTGCCATCCTCTACTGTTAGGATTTGCGCTTCAGAGAAAATATTTGAATTGTCCTTCATTGGATAGGCGACTGCCCCTTGTTCAATTCGGAAAGCAACAGCATACTCATATTCCAAGTTGTCTTTTTGAATCATCTTCAAACCGACCTTTCGAGGTGCTGTCTTTCCTTTTTCATTTAATTCCATTACATAATCCTGTTTTACTCGTGCCGTAGAGATAACATGCACCTTATCGTGAATAGCAAGTGCTCGAAATCTCTTTTCGATAGGTTTCACTTTATTCCAGTCATTGAAACGACCACCTAATTTATCAACTTCTTCTAGCAAGCCGCCTTGTCCTTCCCAGTTGTGTGAGATGCTGTCAATGATGATTACCTCGCATCCAGCGTTCAACAAAAGATTGAAGGCTATTTCGTAGCGATCAATTGAAAATGGTTCGTCCAAATTAACAACTTCAAAGGCACCGATATGTTGCCCATTGATTTCGATGTCTGTGTTTAAAGATGCTCTACGGTGCTCAGTGTCAATCAAACCAACTTTGCTCCATTGCTCTTCTTCAGTTAAATCTGGAAACATTGAAGAGACAATACCAAAGGCAAGCAATAACGCTGAAACAGTTTTGCCTGATCCACTGACACCAGAGAGCAAGATAGGGATCTTGATTTTTTCTCTCTGCGCTTTCTCTACTTTTAGTTGGTTCATTTTATTTACCACCTAGTATTTTTTATATTTGTTGTGTTATAATTTAAGAAACTTATTTTTTTATGCTGCTGATTAGCGATTGCCGTCGCTAATCGGCTTTTTTTGTTGCTGTTCTTTCATGGATTCTCGTACTTGATACGTCACCAGTAATGTTCCGAATGAAATAGCAGCAAAGCGCCAATCCCAAGCAGAAAGAACACTGCCTATAAACATTAGTAGCAACCCACCTTTTACATTCATCTTAAATACGGATTTTCTTTGCATGGTTATTTATTTCCCCCTTCCTTATATTGCTTTCTTAGCTTCTTCGTTTAACTTCGACAATTCTTTTCGTTTTTTTGCTTCTTTAATTATCGAATCAAAATTAGTACCTGAATGTTCTCTCAAAAATCGTTCTGCTTCATAAATTGTGATTTTTTTATCACGAGATCCGAATGACATTGTTTTAAGAAATCCAGCGTCAACCAATAGGTAAATATTTTCTTTTGTCGTTCTTACTTCTTTAGCAAAGTGAGGAATTGTATAAGTAAGCATTTAATCATTCCTTTCTCTAGCTTGTGCAATCGTAATTATTTTTCTAGTATCTAACCCATATCGATCACAAACTGTGATGAAGACAGCTAATTCTGAGGCTATTTCATCGATTAATTCAAACAGCCATTGGTGAATATTGGATAGTTCCTCTGCTGAAATTTCATCGCATTCTATGGGAAGAATGTCCCAAATGTCGAATCGTTTTTCTAACTCTTGTCTTTGCGCCTCCTCCTTATTTTGACCAACTAGAATGGATAAAGGATGATTATCCCTCCTATTCCTTTTCAGAGGTTTAGGTGTTCCAAATAGAGCAGCGGAAGAAGTGAAATCAAATTCAGGATCACTAAGATATTCACCGATACTAACTACATTTCGAAGCGTAGTAGTCCGTCTACCATTGGTGATGTGACTTAACAATTGCGGTGTGATATTTATCGCCTCCGCCATTATCTTTTTATTGATTTCCTGTTTCTGTATAGAACTATTGATATTATTTGCTAAATGTATTTCGCTCGTTGTTAAATTCAATTTTTTTCAACCCCTTTGTATTCAAGCTCCTATTTTCATAGCAGTACTACTGCCTTAAAATTAATTAAGTGAAAGCCGCTTCGTACAATTCGTGTTCAAGTTCTTTTTGAACTTCTTCGACTAAACGATCCAACTGCTCGTCGTTTGCGCATTTGATGATGTATTTTAATTGAGGACGTGCATCTAAAATTATTTGAATTTTTTCTTCTTTTGTCATAATAATTAGCTCCTTATTTAGATTTGTCTTTTAACTCATTTTTGTAGTTGAAAGCTGTAAAAAAAATATCTTCTTTTGGCATATCAAAAATATCTTCTAAATGTTGCATTTGATATGGCTTAGGCAATGTGCGACCGATTTCCCATGAACTTACAGTTTTTTGCGATACCTCTAATAACAAAGCCAACTGTTCTTGAGAAATCCCCTTTTTATTTCGTGCCTCATTTAATTTATTTTCCAAATGACTCACCTCTCTTTTACTACCTTATGTAGTAATAATATACTACAAAAAATAGTAAGTCAACTGTTTTTACTATTTTTTGTTGTAAAATATGATTTTTGTTGTTTCTACTACGATATGTAGTATATAATTTTTTTAAAAGGAGGGACTCGCAATGTTAAAGGATAGATTAAAAGAGTTACGAACTCAAAAAAAATTAACTCAAGCTGAACTCGCTAAAAAGCTAAGCGTTTCCCAACAAACTATTGGTAGTTGGGAAGTCGGTCGTGCAGAACCAAATTCAGAAACCTTGGCTCTACTAGCAGATCTATTTAACGTATCTACTGATTACCTATTAGGAATAGAAAAAGCGCAATCAAATAATTCATCCACTAAAGCACAAACTGTTGCCGCTCATATTGATGATAACGTGACTGAAGAAGGAATGAATGAAATCTTGAACTTTATAGAATATATAAAAAAAAGAGATCACAACAAGTAGGTGTTTGCAATTGAATGATGTTGAATTATTAATGTCTAGATACCCAGAATTAACTTATAAATACGAACCAGAAATGCCAGATAAACAAAAAGGTTTATATATCGACAATGTTGTTTATTTGAACCCACGTCAATCTTTGAAAGAAATGGTTGGTACATTAGCTGAAGAGCTTGGCCACTACCTAACAACAGTTGGAGATATTACCGCTCAAGATACAAATGAGAAACGAAAACAAGAACAAAAGGCTCGTGATGTCGGAGTGATGATGATAGTCACTCCTCAAGACTTCATCGATTGTTATAAAGAACGTTTTAAAAATGTCTGGGAATGTGCTGACTTCTTGGGTATTACAAGAAAAACGCTTGAAGATGCAATCACTACATATTCTAAGACATATGAATTTGGGCTTGAATATAAGAACTATAAAATATTTTTTAGACCAAACGGGACAGTCTCTGTCATCGAGTGGTTTAAGTAATATATAAATAAAGCGCTTTATTGGCGACTATTGTTACCTGCCATTAAGTGGGAACAAAAAACATATTTTCAGGAGGAGCAAAATGGCAAAAAGAATGGGGAGAATCATCAAAATTAATGGAGATGAAATCACAGTCACGAGAAATGATGATACCATCGTTAAGTTTGATCGCGAACTCTTTACTTTTGACCCTAGAATTGATGATCAAGTAGAAATTCATGAAGATGGCAGTGAATATATTATTAGTAAATTTGTAGACACCTCTACTACACAGGGAATCAATATAAATATTGATAATGCTAATAATAATTTCCAACATCAAAATATGACTAACACAAATAATCTCAACGGCTTTGCAGATACAGGTAGAAAAGTAAATAAACTAGTTTATATTTTACTTGCTATTTTCCTTGGTTGTATTGGTGGGCACAAATTTTATGAAGGAAAAATGAAATCGGGGTTTTTATATTTGATATTCTCATGGACTATAGTTCCTACTTTGATTGGTTGGTACGAAGCTCTTAAAGCTGCTTTTAAACCTGCTGATAGCAACGGTATGATTGTAATTGGATAAAAAAGACTAGCCTTCGGGCTTTTCTTTTTAGCAACAAAAGAACATACGTTTGTATATTTCCAATGGAGATTTATACAAATAGTGAGTAAGGAGTTTTTTATGTGAACGGACATGTAAGAAAAATAGGCAATAAATGGCACTACGTTATAGAAATGGCTAAGGTTGATGGAAAACGCCAGCGTATACAAAAAGGCGGCTGGAATACAAAAACGGAAGCTCAAGAGTATCTTCGGGAGGCAATGAGTGAATACAAACGCGGAGGGAAAATTGATTTAACTGAAATCAGTGTATCAGATTACTTTGATTACTGGTTTGAAAATTATGTGGAAAAAAATTTAAAATACAATACTCAGCTGAACTATAAAAACGTGATCAATAAATATATAAAACCAGAAATTGGGAAATATATTTTACAAGCAATGGGACCAGCTAGACTGCAAGAGCTAGTAAATAAATTGCCTAATGGTTTTGAAAGACCTCTTTCTAAACATTCTGTAGAAATTATTTTTACTGTTTTGAAAGGAGCATTCAAACGAGCTGTCTTTCCCTGGGAGCTAATAAACAAAAATCCAATGGACTATGTAGAGATGCCCTTCTTTGAATCTAAACCTAAACAGTCACGAAATGACATGAAAATTATCACTATGGAACAATATATCAAAATATTAGAAGCTACTCCCCCCTCCAACTCTTTCCATTTGCCTTTGGTGATTGCTTTTCATACCGGATTAAGACGAGGTGAAGTCTGCGGATTAACTTGGGATGATATTACTTTTGAGGATCAAACGCTGACGGTTTCACGTATCATGCTACAAGATAAAAATGGTATCCAGCTTGGGACTCCAAAAACAGTAGCAAGTTATCGAACAATCAGTATTGATGAGATGCTTGTAACTGAATTGAAAAATGCTAAAAAGCGTCAGATGGAAAATCGTATGCGTTATGGACAATATTATTATGATAGTAATTTTGTTTGCACAAAAGAAAATGGTGAACCAATCACTCCTAATTCCATAAAATGGTCAGCTGGGAAAATAAAAAAAGATTTTGGCATAAATTTTAATTTCCACTCTTTAAGACATACTCATGCAACCATGTTACTCGAAGATGGAGTAAAACCTAAAATTGTACAAGAACGATTAGGACATTCTCGAATTTCAACTACTATGGACAAATATGTCCACGTAACGAAAAAAATGAAAAACGAAGCAGTTGATATTTTCGCCCAACGATTGAAAAGATCTATGAATGAGTAGCCTTTCAATACAAAAATGTTCGCCCGAAAAAAAATCAGGGCGAACATTGGGCGAATATTTTTATATTTCACAAAGTCTAAATTGAAAACAAACGCTAGAACCCTTCCTACTTCTTAGGTTCATCCTCATCCATTTTCAGAACAGCCATGAAGGCTTCTTGCGGTACTTCAACGCTTCCGATTTGTTTCATGCGCTTCTTACCTTCTTTTTGTTTTTCAAGAAGTTTGCGTTTACGGGAGACGTCTCCGCCGTAACATTTAGCCAATACGTTTTTACGCAATGCTTTGATGTCTGAACGTGCAACGATTTTTTGACCGATGGCTGCTTGGATCGGCACTTCAAATTGTTGTCTTGGGATTAGTTTTTTCAACTTTTCAACGATGGCTTTCCCGCGTTCATACGCAAAGTCTCGGTGAACGATAAAACTTAGTGCATCGACTTTCTCTGCATTCAGCAAGATATCCATTTTCACTAGCTTGCTCTTTTGGTAATCAGACATTTCGTAGTCCAAAGAGGCATAGCCTTTTGTGCTGGATTTCAATTTATCGAAGAAGTCAAAGACAATTTCAGATAAAGGAATGTTGTACACAACATTTACTCGGTATTCATCCAAATAATCCATGGTGATGAAGTCTCCGCGTTTTCTTTGGGCAAGTTCCATTACCGCACCGACAAAGTCATTTGGTACCATGATCTGTGCTTTAACATACGGCTCTTCCACGTCTTGGATCGTTACTGGTTCTGGGAAGTCTGCTGGGTTGTCCACAATGACCATTGTTCCATCTGTCTTATTCACATGATAAATAACGGACGGCGCTGTTGTGATCAATTCAAGATTGAATTCGCGTTCCAAACGTTCTTGTACAACGTCCATGTGCAATAATCCTAAGAATCCGCATCGGAAACCAAATCCTAAAGCTTGGGATGTTTCTGGTTCAAATTGCAGTGCTGCATCATTCAGCTGCAATTTTTCTAAAGCTTCACGCAAGTCATTATAACGAGAAGTATCAATTGGATAAAGACCGCAATAAACCATTGGATTCATTTTTCGGTAACCTGGCAAAGCTTCTTCTGCCGGATTGTTTGCAAGTGTTACTGTGTCCCCTACTTGCGTGTCTTGGACTGTTTTAATACTTGCTGTTATATAACCTACATCACCAACCATCAAGAAGTCTCTGGCAATCGCTTTTGGCGAAAAGACACCGACTTCTGTCACGTCAAATGTTTTTCCGTTACTCATCAGTTTGATCTTGTCGCCAGGCTTCACGATGCCGTCTGTGATACGGACATTCAATACGACTCCGCGATAGCTGTCATAGACAGAGTCAAAGATCAAGGCTTTCAATGGTGCATCAAGATCTCCTGTTGGGGCAGGTACATATTCAACGATTTGTTCTAAAATGTCCTCGATTCCGATACCAGATTTTGCACTAGCTAAAACGGCTTCCTCGGCATCGATCCCAATCACGTCTTCGATTTCTTGACGGACACGTTCTGGATCGGCAGCAGGCAAATCGATTTTATTGATAACAGGTAAAATCTCAAGGTCGTTATCTAAAGCCAAATAAACATTGGCAAGTGTTTGTGCTTCGATTCCTTGGGCAGCATCCACGACAAGAACAGCACCTTCACAGGCAGCAAGACTTCTTGACACTTCATACGTAAAATCGACGTGCCCCGGTGTATCGATCAAATGGAAGATATAAGTTTCTCCATCTTTTGCAGTATAGTTTAATTCAACAGCATTCAACTTGATCGTAATGCCGCGTTCACGTTCTAAATCCATTGAATCTAAAAGCTGATCTTGCATTTCACGAGACGTCACAGTGTGCGTCATTTCCAAAATACGATCGGCCAAAGTAGATTTTCCGTGGTCGATATGAGCGATGATTGAAAAATTTCGAATCTTCTCTTGGCGTTGTTTCATTTCATTTATATCCATAGCGTCTCCTCTTTTCAGTTAATCAGCACTTTCCATTATACCAACCAAAAGCATGAAATTAAAGCATTTTAAAGTGTCCAGCAGAAGTTTTTTTAGGAAAGTTTTGTTATACTTGATTTGTCTCTCTATGTTTTTTATAGTTTCATAATCGATTTAGAAAAGGATGGTTGTAAATGAATATCTATTTTGCTGGTCCAATGTTTGCGAAAAGTGATCTTTTATATAATGAGATGCTTGTAAAAAAAATCAGAGAACTTTCACCAGAAATAACGATTTATCTTCCGCAAGAAAACGAATCCATCAACGATAAAACTGCCTATGCAGATAGTCAGATGATCGCTTTGGCAGATACGGAAAAAGTGCTGGAGAGCGATTTGATGATCGCCCTTTTGGATGGACCGACGATCGATGCTGGCGTCGCTTCGGAAATTGGGGTCGCTTATGCAAAAAATATCCCAGTTCTTGGTTTGTATACGGATACCCGTCAGCAAGGCGGCACGCATCCTAAAAAGCTTGCTGCGCTTCAAGATTTAGCAGAAAATCAGTTCCATTATTTAAATCTTTATACTGTCGGATTGATCAAATTAAACGGTAATATCTTTGACTCAGAAGAATCGTTGTTCGAAGAAATCAATCAACGTCTATTGGAGGAATCACATGTTTAAAGAAACAAAAAAAGTTCAGTTTGCTTTACTTCTTTTTGGTATTTTTGTTGTTGGTTATAATATTTTTGAATTTGTTACAGGTAAATATTCTACCACTCAAGGTGTAACATTTATTATCGAATCACTTCTAGGAATCGTTTTGATTTTCTTGCCTCAGATCATCTGGCGTGTTTTTCGGATCGAGATTCCCAGCGCAATTATTTTATTTTATTGGTTTTTCTTATTTATCTCTGTTTTCTTGGGAACAGGACTTCATTTGATTAGCCTGATTTCCTTCTGGGATAAAATCTTGCACGCGGTTAGTCCAATGGTATTAACTGCACTAGGTTATGGGTTGATTGGCTATCTATTAAAAGATGCTGACCTGGAAAAAACAAGTCCTTGGTTATTCTTGCTATTTGGCTTTGCCTTTGCTGGTCTTTGCGGTGTTTTCTGGGAGTTCTGGGAATTCTTGTGCGACCAATTCTTAGGCATGAATCTACAACGTTTTGCAAGTTCATCTGGTGAGTTATTTGTTGGTCGTGCTGCCTTGATGGATACAATGGGCGATTTGCTGACAAATACGATCGGCGCATTGATTATGGGAATATTTGCTTGGTCGCAAAGTCGTAAAAAAGCTGTTTACTTTGAAAGCTATCGTTTGAAAAAGGGGAAAAAGAATCGTACAATCAAATACCAATAAAGAGTACCAAAAAATGGATCCTGGCATGCAAAATATGCCAGGCTCTTTTAATTTTAACAATACAAAAACCTTTCCTTTGACATCACTTGGATACTCAAAGAAAAGGTTTATTTGATTATTTCAGTAAAAACGCCTTACCGTGAAAACAAGCTTATTCTGTTTCTGATTCTGTCCATTCGCTTGTTTCAAATTTTAATTGATTATCGAATAACTCGATTTTAACTTTGGATTTTGGCAAGATATGCCCTGCAACGATTTCTTTTGCTAAAGGCGTTTCTACTTCTTTAGTGATAAATCGTTTCAATGGTCGCGCACCATAAGCTGGTTCATACGCATTCTCTGCAATCCATGTTTCAGCTTCATCGCTGATTTCTAGCTGGATATCTTGATGTTCTAAACGTTTTGCCAATTGTTGTACCATTTTTTCGACGATACCTTTGACATTTTCCAGACTTAGCGGAGTAAATAGGATCGTATCATCGATTCGGTTCAAGAATTCTGGTTTGAAGTTGCCTCTCAAAATCGTCCGAACTTGTTCTTCCACTTCTTCTGGAATCGTTCCTTCTGCTGTGACACCTTCTAACAACAATTGAGAGCCAATATTGCTTGTCATGATCAAAACAGTATTTTTGAAATCAACTAGACGACCTTTTGAGTCTGTTAGACGTCCATCATCCAACACTTGTAATAAAATGTTAAAGACATCTGGATGGGCTTTTTCGATTTCATCAAGCAAAACGATCGTATAAGGGTTGCGTCGGACAGCTTCTGTCAATTGGCCGCCTTCTTCATAACCGACGTAGCCTGGAGGAGCTCCAACAAGACGTGATACGGCATGTTTTTCCATATACTCACTCATGTCGATACGGACCATGTGATCTTCAGAATCAAAAAGATTTTCTGCCAAAGCTTTTGCCAATTCTGTTTTCCCTACCCCTGTTGGACCAAGGAACAAGAAGGAACCGAGTGGGCGATTTGGATCTTGCAGTCCTGCACGGGAACGAATCACTGCATCGCTTACTGCATCCACTGCTTCATCTTGACCAATCACACGTTTATGCAATGTTTCGTTTAATTTGATCAGTTTTTCGCGTTCGCCTTCAACAAGTTTGGTTACTGGGATCCCTGTCAAACGACCGACGACTTGTGCGATTTCGTTTTCAGTAACTGATTCTTGAACCATTTTAACGTCGCTGTCTTTGGCTTTTGCTTCTAATTCTTGCAGTTCTTTTTCCAGTTTAGGGATTGTTCCATGACGCAGAACAGCTGCTCTTTCAAGATCATAGTTGTTTTCTGCGTCTTCTAATTCGTGTTTTGCTTTGTCGATCTCGCTCCGTTTTTCAGATACTGTGTTGACTTCTTCTTTTTCAGTTTCCCACTGCATCTTCATGGCATTTGCTTCTTCACGAAGTTCAGCTAGTTCAGATTGCAGGTTTTTCAGACGTTTTTTACTTGCGTCATCGGATTCTTTTTTCAATGCTGCTTCTTCGATCTCTAATTGCATCAAACGACGTGTAACTTGGTCTAATTCTGTCGGCATCGAATTCATTTCGACACGAATCGTTGCACTGGCTTCATCGACAAGGTCAATTGCTTTATCTGGTAAAAAGCGGTCCGTGATATAACGATCAGACAATGTCGCAGCTGCGACTAGCGCGTTATCATGGATATTTACACCATGATGGATCTCAAAGCGTTCTTTTAACCCACGAAGAATACTAATGGTATCTTCAACTGTTGGTTCTTTGACTAATACTTTTTGGAATCGGCGTTCTAATGCTTTGTCTTTTTCCATATATTGACGGTATTCGTCTAATGTCGTTGCACCGATCAAATGCAATTCACCACGAGCAAGCATTGGTTTCAATAAGTTTCCGGCATCCATACTGCCTTCTGTTTTGCCAGCGCCTACGATGTTATGGATTTCATCAATAAATAAGATAATGCGGCCATCGCTTTTCTTGACTTCTTTTAAAACGGCTTTTAGACGTTCTTCAAATTCGCCGCGGAATTTCGCACCGGCGATCAACGCACCCATATCTAAAGAGAAAATCGTTTTATCTTTCAAGTTTTCCGGTACATCTTTGCGGACGATCCGTTGTGCTAAACCTTCAATGATTGCTGTCTTCCCTACACCAGGTTCACCAATCAGCACGGGATTATTTTTTGTTTTACGTGAAAGAATACGGATCACGTCGCGGATTTCTTCATCTCTTCCGATAATCGGGTCTTGTTTGCCGCTGCGGACTTGCTGAACAAGATCAACGCCGTATTTTTCTAATGCTTTGTATTGTTCTTCTTGATTTTGTGATGTCACTTTTTCACCTCCGCGCATTGTTTCGATGGATTGACGGAGTTCTTTTTCGTTCAATCCTTGTTGGTTCAAATATTTTGTCAAACGATAATTTTTCAATTTCATCAAAGCCAGCAAAACAACTTCTGTTGAAAGAAATTCATCGCCAAAGCTTTGTCTGATTTGGTCTGCTTCATTTAATAAACTAAACAGATTTTGACTTAGATTTTGACCATATTGCACATTGCTCCCGGCTACTGTTGGATATTCATCCAGCATGCGGTCAACTTCATGTTCAAAATCTTCGACATTTAATCCTGCATCAGTGTAAAAGTTGCGGCCAAAGTGGTTCGGCTGCAAAAAGATTTTCCAAAGATGAGCAATGTCGATTTCTTGGTGTTTTCGAGTCACGGCAATTTGCTGTGCTTCGGCAATCGCTTCTTGAAGCGTGGTTGTCATTTTTTCAATATTCATAGAAATTCTCCTCCTGTAAAAAAGAGTCAAACAATAGTCAAGACTGGTTATTTCGCCTTGTACTGTCGTTCCTTGATTCTTATTATACTCTTTTAGTCAGTAATGGTCAAAAAATATACACTGTTTCTTTCCTTTATTTTTCCAAAAAAAGAAGAACAAAACATCAGTCTTTCGTCTGATGTTTTGTTCTTTTAGGCTTTTTCTTTTTTTGCTTCGCTGATATTCAATTGGATTTCTTTTCGTTTTTCCCCTAATACGTAGAAAAAACCATAAATAAATGGTAAAACAAAGGTACTGAAACGATAAAGCAGTAAGGACGAAGCACTGTCTACTGTTCCCACGATTGGGCGAAATAACAGCATATAAACAAACTCGAACGATCCGATTCCTGAAGGTGTTGGCAGAACACCAGAAAGGACAACAGCAAAACTGATATAAGAAAATGTCAGCAAGAAATCGATATTCGGGTGGTTCTCAATCAACGTGATATAAGGAATGATATACCAGATTGCCAATTTCAATAAATTCCATAGATAGATCTGCCAAAAAGTCGTCTTGTTTTTGATAACAGCAGCCATAGCTTCCCGCAGCGAATAGATATGGAGATTCCAATTATCGATTTTTTCTCGAATAGCCGGCTGCTTGATGAATTTATCTGTTAGAAAAACAAACAGGACTTGCAGATTTAAACTCATGGATAACATAAGCAAAAAAGCGATGATGATCATCGTCAGAACAATCCCCGCCAAGATAAAAAGAAACAGCTTGGACGGTCGGTCAGGAAATAAAAGAAATTGGAGAACTATTCCTACAACAGCGTAAGTAATTACCGCAATCTTGTAAATGATCATGTGCAGCGTCGTTACGCCGATCCCTTTTGAAAAAGGCATTCCTTTTTTATTATAAAAATAAATTTCTGAGATCAAGGTTCCTGTACCAAAAGAAACGATTCGGTAAAATGCGATATAGCACGAAGTCCAAAAACCATCTTTGACAGAAAAATCAGGCGTAAAAATCTCAGCAAGCGATTCGATGACCTTTCCTTCTGTGATCTGATAAACCGTTCCTAACACCACGACAGCAATCAAGACCCACCAGCTGGTTGAAAGAAGTTCGGCAAAAATCGCTCCTAAAGAATGTTCCACTAAATAAAAAATAACAAATAGAATAATAGCAGATAATAAAATATTCAAAAATAATTTTGTTTTGGTATTTTTGTTTTTCATCTCGATCCCCTCAATGAAAAAAATAAACGAGAACTGCGGCCACTGCGATTCCTGTTAGAAAGCCAACTGCGAATTTTTTCTTTTGGGTCTTATGTCTAAAAAACTGACGACCCGCCATTCCGCCTAGTCCTCCTCCGATAAGTCCGACAAAAAGCAGATTTTTCTCTGGGACTCTCCAGCCGCCTGTTTTGGCCCGATGTTTGTCGTATCCCATCAAAATGAATAGATACAAATTGATGATGATCAAATAGACCCATAATGGATGATGAATGAACACGTTCATTTTCTTCTGTTTCCCCCTCTAAAAAGCGTACCTTTCTAGAGTACCTTAAAATGTTATGAGATGCAAAGTGTATTTTCTATGGGACAAAAATCGTCAAACCTTTAGGAACCATCGTCATCTTAATAGGAAGATTACCTGTATCATCCCCATCCGTTCGTGTGCCGACTTTTGATTCTTTTGATTCGATCTCTAATTCGCTGGATGTTAAATAATTGATTCCCGGAATCTCGTAAAATTTTCCGCGTACGATTTTGTGCAAGTAAAAAACATAACGTAGAAAATTTAATTTGGGAACGATCGTCACGTGGAATTTTCCGTCATCTGGTTTTGCAGAATCATCAAAATTCGTAAATCCGCCGACAGAGTTAGACATTGTAACTGCTAAAAGCTGTGTTTTTCCTTCCCAGATCCCGTCCTCTGTTTTGATGCTAAGATGATATTTTTTCTGTTTAGACAGCAATTCGATAAAGCGGTGGATAAAGATCATTGGGCCAAATTTCTGTTTCTCCTGTTGGCTGATTTTTACTGCTGTATCCGCTAAAATCCCGACTGTCAATGTTGAAATGATGACTTCATCATTGACTTTACCGTAATCGATCAACCGTTTTTTTCCTTCTAGGATCGTACCAAATGCTTTTTCTTCTTCTAAAGGAATCTCTAAAACTTTTGCTAAATTGTTTACCGTACCGCCAGGGATCAATCCAATCGAATATTTCGTGATATTCTCTTCGAAGTCTTTAACTGTATGGTGAATCGTTCCATCTCCGCCAATAATGATCAGTGTGTCTACGTTTTCTTCTTTTGCTTTTTTCACGTAGTCTTTGCTGATGGAAGGTCCTGTTGGCTGAAGTTTGATCGTCAATTCAGGTTTCTTGTCTTTTGCATAGTCAAGAAAATGTTGTGCGATCTTTTCGCCTTCGTCTTTTCCAGATGATTCATTGTATAACACTAGTACTCTTTTCACTACTTTCCACTCCATTCAAAAAACAGGCAATGCCATTTCTCGACTTTACCTGTTTTTTTCTTGTTTGTCGCTTATTTTGCTTTTGTATTCAATTCAGCGATTTTCACGATTACATCTGTTGCTTTTTCCATCACTTGTAACGAAACAAATTCAAAACGACCATGCATGTTTTCGCCGCCTGCGAAAATATTTGGTGTTGGGATACCCATGTAAGAGATTTTTGATCCATCGGTACCGCCGCGAACAGGTTCAATGATTGGATCAATCGATAAATCAAGCATCGCTTGTTTTGCTAATTCTACGATACTCATGTCTTTTTCGATGATTTCTTTCATGTTGTAATATTGATCGTACATCTCGACTTTGATTCTTTCTTGATCAAAACGTGCATTTAATTTTTCTTGGATCTCTGTGATTTTTGCTTTTCGAGCTTCAAATTTTTCACGATCATGATCACGAATGATGTAGCTCATTTCTGCTGCTTCCGGATTGCCGTCTAATGCCATCAAATGGAAGAAACCTTCGTAGCCATCTGTTTTTTCTGGCACTTCATCAGTCGGAAGTTCATTATGGAAATCAATAGCCAGTTGCAAAGCGTTGATCATCGTATCTTTGGCTGTTCCTGGATGAACATTTTTCCCTTGAATTGTGATGTTTGCTTGTGCCGCACTAAATGTTTCATACTGCAATTCCCCTAATGGACCGCCGTCGATCGTATAGGCAAAGTCTACATCAAAGCCTTCTACATCAAATTTATCAGCGCCGACACCGATTTCTTCATCAGGACCAAAAGCAATTTTGATCGTACCATGAGGGATCTCAGGATTTTTGATTAGGATCTCCATCGCTGTCATGATCTCAGCAATCCCAGCTTTGTCGTCAGCACCCAATAATGTTGAACCATCTGTAGTGATTAATGTATGACCTGGATAGTTTTTCAAATTAGGGAAATCTTTGACATTTAGCGTATACGCGCCTTCTTTGTCTAAAATGATCGTTGATTCGCCGTCATAGTTTTCAATGATTTGAGGATTGACGCCTTCTGCATTGAAATCGGCTGTATCCATATGCGCAATGAAACCAATCGAACGTACTTCGTGGTCCACGTTGCTAGGTAAAACAGCTGTGACGAAACCATTTGATTCATTGTAAGAAACGTCAGACATGCCAAGTTCTTCTAATTCTTTTTGCAAGACTTTTGCAAAAGCGATTTGACTAACCGTTGAAGGGGTCGTTTCGCTTTTCGGATTTGATCGTGTTTCTATTTTTACATAACGTAAAAAACGAGGTAAAAGATTTTCGTACATGTTGTTCGCTCCTTTTATTTAAATTGAAATGGGTTTGTATTTGTTTCAGAAGGCAAAAATTCGACTTCCCAACCCAGTTCCTCTTTCCAATTTTCAAATTTCTCGATAAATTTTGGTACACATAACGCTTCGATATGATGACCTGGATCAATCACTGTCAGTCCATTACTTTGCATATCATGTGCTGTGTGATAATAAACATCTCCAGTGATATAAACATCTGCATCCTGTTTGATTGCATCTAGGTAGAATTTTTCACCGCTGCCGCCGCAAATAGCCACACGACGAATGGTTTCTAAAGGTTGTTGCGGTTGGACGATTCGAAGACCGTCTAATTGGAAGACTTCTTTGATTTTTTCGGCAAAAGCGTCGACTGTCATGGGCTGTTTCAGATTGCCAACACGTCCAAGACCGTATTTTTTTGTGGGATGTTCGATGAAAAACAAGTCATACGCAGGCTCTTCATAAGGATGTGCAGCCTTCATTGCTGAAAGCACTTGGTTTTCCATCGTTTCAGGAAAAATCACTTCGACTTTTGCTTCTTGTACTTTTTCTGGCGTGCCAATCGAACCGATTGCTGGATTTGCACCGGCAGTCGGTGTAAAACGACCTTGACCAGTTGAAGTATAGCTTGCCGCTTGATAGTCGCCTTGCTCCCCTGCTCCCGCATCTGCTAAAGCTTGCCGCATTTTGCCAGCTGCATCGACAGGAACATAGACCGCTAGTTTTTTATAGCGAATTTCGTGCGTTTCAGTTAAATAATTCTCTACTTTGATATCCAACAGCTCGCAAAACCAGTCATTCAAACCATCCCAGATAATATCCATATTCGTATGGGCAGCGTAGACAGCAATGTCATGCTTCAATAAATCAGCATACATCTTTTCTTGCGGTGTGTCAGTTGTCAGACGTTTGACTGGACGGAAAATAGGCGGATGTTTGGCAATCAGCAGATCAACGTTTTTTTCGATTGCTTCGGCAACAACTTCTGGACGCACATCCAGTGTCATCATGACATTCTTGATTGGCTTATCTAATGTGCCGATGTGAAGCCCTACCGGATCACCTTCTTCAGCGAGCCATTGAGGACAGTATTCTTCAAATCTTTGAATAAATTCTTTACCGGTGATTATCATCGCTAAGCACCTCTTCGATTCGTGAGATTTCTTCTTTGATTTCTTGTAGTCGTTCATTTGGTTTTTTGCTTGCTTGTTCCATTTGAGCTGCGACTGCTTGGCGCTGTTGAAGCTCTCGCTGCCATTTTTGAGCAAATACGGATGATTTCTCTTTTAAAAGAATCGGTCCAAACATCAATTCTTCTTCCGTATAGTCAATCGGCACAGCTGTTTTCTCTGCTGTAATGATCTCATAGATCTTTTTGTTTTCTTCCAAAATCACTTCATCAATGATTTGATAGCTGTTTTCTTGTAACCAGACTCGTAAGGTTCTTTCGCCGATATTCGGCTGCAAAATCAACCGTTCTTTTCCAGAAAGCCGGTCTTTTTTTCCTGCTTCTAAAATATCTTTGATCAACGAACCGCCCATTCCAGCAATCGTGACTGCATTGATTTGATCTTCGGGTTTGATTGCTGCCAAACCGTCTGCTAGACGAACGATGATTTTTTCTTCAAGTCCATTTTTCCGTACTTGTTTTTGTGCAGAATCAAATGGTCCTTGTACAACTTCTCCAGCCACAGCAAATGTTATTTTCCCTTTTAGCATCAATGCAACAGGCAAGTAAGCATGGTCTGAGCCAATATCTGCTAAACGTGCTGCCTCGGGAACGAATTCGCCCACTTTTTCCAGCCGTTTAGATAATTCAAGATGGTTCATAACTTCACTCCTTCGACAATCATTATAGCATTTCCACAACGAAATAAGCGAGCGCAAAAAAGAAACTCTTTTAAAATCCTGTCAAAATCTTAGGTAATAAAAAAAGCATAGAAATCTGCTTAGTATAAGCAAAATTCTATGCTTCATGTTACAATAACTATCTTTTTTTAGTAAAAGAAATCAGCTTCTTAATCCGCGGCCTTTATTGATCAAATACCAGCATACGCTGTAAAGAACAACAATAAATAAAACCAAGATCGAAATCGATAAACCAATCGGCACATCTGTTGTCCCTAAGAAACCATAGCGGAACCCAGAAATCATGTAAACGATTGGATTGACTTTAGAAATTGCTTGCCAAATCGGAGGCAGCATAGAGATTGAATAAAATACTCCGCCTAGATAAGTCAATGGCTGTAAGACGAAAGTCGGCACGATGGACACATCATCATAAGATTGGGCAAAAATCCCGTTGATCAATCCGGCTAATGAGAACAAGATAGCTGTCATCAATAACGTGATTACTACGATAAACCAGGAAGAAACATGCAACGGCACAAAAAATAACGAAATGATCGTTACCAAAGAACCCACTAAAACACTTCTTCCAAGGCCGCCAAGTACAAAGCCCCAAATAATGACATGTGTCGGTACAGGTGCTACAAGCAATTCTTCAATGTTCTTCTGGAACTTTTGTGAGAAAAAGGACGAGGAGACATTTGAGTAAGAGCTAGTGATGGCAGACATCATGATCAAACCGGGAACGATGAATTCCATATAAGAAAAACCGCCCATTTCTCCGATTCGCCCACCAATCATTTTTCCGAAAATAACAAAATATAATGATGTTGTGATAACTGGCGGCACCAGTGTTTGGACCCAAATACGCAAATAACGATTAGTTTCTTTGAATGCTAAACTTTTTAAAGCAGTTAGATACAGATTAAACATTTTTTTCCTCCAATTGATGACTGTCTTCGGTGATTTTCAGGAACAGCTCTTCCAAACGATTGTTTTTATTACGCATAGAAAGTACTTTTATTCCCTGATCCGTCAATTGTTCGAAAATCGCATTAACACCTTGATCTCGTGCGACTTCTACTGCTAGAGTCGTTTCGTCTTCAAGAATGCTTGTATATCCTGTGATCTCTGGTGCGTTTTCATAAGGTGCTAAGTCGAAGATGAACGTTTCAAATTGTAATTTTGAAAGAAGATTTTTCATACTTGTATTGACGATCAATTCACCAGACTGGATGATTCCGATATTACGACAAAGCATCTCTGCTTCTTCTAGGTAATGAGTTGTTAAAATAATCGTCGTCCCGCTTTCGTTCAATTCTCTTAGAAACGTCCACATCTCACGGCGCAACTCGATATCGACACCAGCAGTTGGTTCATCTAAAATCAACAATTTTGGTTCATGCATCAGTGCGCGGGCAATCATCAAGCGGCGTTTCATCCCGCCGGAAAGCATGCGGGCACGTACATGACGTTTTTCCCATAAATTGGATTGTTTCAAGTATTTTTCGCTGCGTTTCAATGCTTCTTTGCGTGAAACGCCATAATAACCCGCTTGATTCACAACGATTTGTTGGACTGTTTCAAAAGGATTGAAGTTGAATTCTTGCGGAACAAGCCCGATTTGCTGCTTAGCACGGACCAAATCTTTATCCAAATCATAACCAAACACTTTGACGCTTCCAGAGGTTTTGTTGACCAGTGAAGTTATGATCCCAATTGTGGTAGATTTCCCTGCGCCATTTGGTCCTAGAAGCGCGTAAAAATCACCTTCTTCTACTGTTAAATCGATGCCGCGTAATGCCTCGACACCTGTTCCATATATTTTTTTCAACGCGTGCAATTCCAGTGCGTTTGTCATTTATTTCCCATCTCCTTATTGTTACGACGCTTTATTGTATCACTATTCAGACACATGAAAAAGAGCCGGTTAAAAGAAAGACCCGCTCTTTTGACTGATTCAATACAAAGTTGATTTAAATGTTCTTATTTTTAGTCCGCTATTTTAATCGCTAAAACAGAACTACCAGGAATTTGCGGCGGAATCGAGAAAGTCATGACCGCATTTCCTGCCAAAGTAAATTCGATTTTCGTTCCTTTTTGGAGTGAATCTTGGATTTCGCTCACTTGAGTATCCTCCAAATTCAAAATCAAATCTTCTTGAAGTCCTGCTTCGTCTTCAGAAGAAACATCGGTTAAAGAAAGAGAAACTGTATCCTGATCGACTCTCGCATCTTCTGCCAATACAGCGGTATAAGTGATATCTGACATCTCCGGTACTCCTTCTAGTTCTTGCTCTGAAGAACTCGTTCCTGTTTCAGCCACACTTTCTTGTGTTGGTTGCGTAGACGAATCCTCAGCATCCGCGCGGTTTCCACAGCCAGCGACAACTAAAAGCAAACTTGCAGCAACAGCAATAAATCCATATTTCATACAAAAATCCTCCATGATCGTGGGTTTATAGTAAAAGCTTCTTTAAACTTCGCTAATCCAAAATAGTGAATTCTTTGAGACTGTTCCCGACTAATTGTGGGGGAAAAGATCGTGTTGTTGGTGGACGCAATCCCGTAACTAAGCGGATTTTTGTTCCTTCCG
>KE351679.1:16021-124791 GCA_000415185.1 Enterococcus faecalis 13-SD-W-01 | reverse complement strand
AACTAAGCGGATTTTTGTTCCTTCCGTCAAAGCGGTATGATCTCCATTGATTTGATGAAAATCTAGATTCGGTATTAAAAGGGCGCCTGGATCAAATTCACCTTGTAATTTGACCATGTCTTTCAGGATCACCCTGGCATAGTCTCTGCCTGATGATTCATTCTTTATTATCTCAGCATCTTCTGCAAGAACCGCAATTAAGATACTGACATTTTTGTCCATCTTGTCTTGCAAAATCGTATCCGATCCTGATAGGGCCTTTTCTTCCGCTTCACTAGACGTTCCGCAACCAGCAACAACAAACAGCAGACTTCCGACAACAGCAATAAATCCATACTTCATTCAAAAATCCTCCATGATCGTGGGTTTATAGTAAGGTAGTGAGGTCTTTTTGCTAATCCAAAATAGTGAATTCTTTGACACTGTTGCCGCCCATTTGTCCAGGATAAGATCTTGTTGTTATCGGACGTAATTCCGTAACTAAGCGGATTTTTGTTCCTTCCGTCAACTCTATGAAGTCACCATTGACTTGTTCTAGCTTTAAACTTGGTATACGTAAGACACGCAGGTTAAATTCTCCTTGCAGTTTTACCATATCTTTCAAGGTTACATCCGCATACACTTCTCCTGATGATTCATCCCGTCTTATTGTGGGATCTTCTGCAAGAACAGCAGTCAAAATACTGACTTCTTCATCTATTTTTTCTTGCGAAGCATTAGCCGATCCTGATAGGACATTTTCTTCCGCTTCACTAGACTTTCCACATCCGGCAGCAACAAACACCAGACTTCCGACAACAGCAAGCTTCCATAAGTGTTTCATCAAAAAATGTCCTCCGTTGGCATCAATTCGTATTTCGGCGGTTTTGTCCAGTCATTTTTATTTCTTTGGTCAAATAACGAATACGTTCCATGATTCGTTTTGCTTTCAGCGGCTCTTCATCTCCGCGCTGCGTCACAGATAAATGCTGTTCCAATTCTTCCATAGTAAAATTAGAAGAAAAGAACGTCGGCAATTGTTCCTGCATTCGGTATTGAAGGATAACACCAAAAATCTCATCCCTGATCCAGCTGCTCATGGCATCTGCACCAATATCGTCCATCATCAAAATAGGCGAACGTTTGACTGCATCCAATTTTTCGGCTACTTGATCTTTTCCGATGGCTTGTTTCATCTCTACGGCAAATGTTGGGAAATGCACGAGCGTCGTTGTGTATCCTGCTACTGCTAAATCACGAGCAATTGCGCCAAGCAAGTAGGTTTTGCCAATACCAAAACTGCCGACAAGATATAATCCTTTGTGGTAGCCTTTTGGATCAGAAGCATATTCCTGCACAAAACTAAAGGATTCTAAAAATGCTTCGCTTCGTCCGCTAGTTTGTTCAAATTTCTCAAATGAAGCAGATTGGATATCTTTCGGCATATCGACTGCACGAATCCGACTGCGGATCTCTTCTTGTTTTTGTCTTGCAAGAAGGGCTTCAGTAGGAACGTAAGTCACATCTACATAATGGAAATTCAATGTCAATTTCGGTTCATATCCAGGTGCGATCATTGTCGGATCATTTTTCTGATATTTTTTCTTTTCTTGAACGAATTCATAGAGTTTCGCATAGCTTTTTTCAATATCTTCCTGTGACAATTGCTCACGATGCGCAGCCAGGAAAGATTGGACATCAGTGTCTTCTAGGACAGCAGCAATCATTTCTGCGTACTTTTCCTGGTAATTTTTCCGGCTGATGATTTTTTTCAATTCTTTTCCTACGTCTTCCATTAGTTATCTCCCTCCTTTTTAGCAAGATATTCTTTGAATCGGCGATCGATTTCTGCTTGCTTTTCGCTGCTGATTTGTTTTTCTTCTTCTGGTTTATTCACCCAGTCAGGCAGCTTTTCGCGGCGGACGTTTCTTTTCGCCGTTCCATAGGTTGTTTTGGCTGTTTTCGGCTTGGGCTCACTCAGTTTCCGAACATGCTCAACGGCTTCTTCTGGGGTACGGATATTTGCCTGCTGCCATTCGTTAGCAATCGTATTGACATAGTTGCTTTTTAATGATGCTTGGTTTTTGATGACCAGCACATAATTGATCAAAACATTGATAACACTGTTAGGCAACTTGGATTGTTTGACCAAGTCTTGCATCAGCCACTTTTCTTCTTTGGAGACAAACCCGCCTTTTGCATTCTTCACAGCTTCAAGATATTGCATTGGCGGATTATTTTTGCTGTCAGCAATCAACGCACTGGCTGCATCATTTTTTGCTGGGAGCTGCTGTGCAGCAGCTGTTTCAGGTGCTTCTTCTTTTTTTACTGTTTTTTGGCGATAAACGATTTGCTTTTGCAGATCTTTTAATGACACTGTTTGCTGGGTAAAATCATACGCTGAAGCAATAAGTTCCCCAAGCGTCAATTCATCAAAGCCATACAATCGATGGTAGAGTTCAATTTGCTCTATCACTGGTTTTTCCAGTGAAGTGATATGTTTTTTCTGCAGCAAGTCGCTTAAAAACGGCCAATCGACCTGAATCGCATCGTCGATCAAAGTTGGTGTTTTTTCTTTTTCAAACGCGGATTGGCTTTGTTCGATTTTTTCCTTGTCTGCTTCAAAAGATGCTTCGTTGAAACGAAAAACATCTAAAAACTTTTTAGTAACTTTTTGGTAGCCTTCTGAAGAAAATCTTTTGAATTGAAATTTCTCATTCAGCTGGTTCCAACGGCGTTCGCCGGTTTTTTCCAACAGCATAAAACTTAAGACAGCATCTTTAAAAAACGCATCTGGCGCTAAAGGTTCAAGCAATTCATAGAGGAAACAAGGTCCTAAACTTGGATCTTCTTTGAAGTAGACATCCAGCAGACCGATTCCTTCTAATTTTTTTCTTGCTTCATAAAACTGCGGCAAACCGCAATCCAACCCACTTAGCAAATCTGCGTGCAGCGCTTCTGATCCGATGCCTGTTTCTTTCGAAATCTCTGACAAAAGCGTGAAATAGAGACTAAGTGCTTCTCCTCCGATCAGCGGCTGATAAAGATAAAGCAGCGCTTGCTGTCCTTCTTCTGTTAATGGAAATGTTTTTCTGCCTTGATAAATATTTTTAGGCTGAAGTTCTTTCCAAGCATTTTCCAACGAAATGCCTCCTTATTCCTTCTCTTCTGATTTGTCGTCTTCAGATTTGTTTTCTTTGGCTTTATCAACGATGTCTTGCAATTCTTTTAAGAAAACAGACATATCTTTGAATTGACGGTAGACACTGGCAAAACGGATATAAGCGATCTCATCTAAGTTGACAAGGTCTTCCATCACGTATTCACCAATCAAGTTTGTTGATACTTCATTCTCGCCTAAACTGCGGACACGATTCTCCACATGGTTGACGATTTGTTCCATTTGTTCCATTGCAACAGGACGTTTTTCCGCTGAACGGATCAATCCTCTTAATATCTTATCACGGTTGAATTCTTCGCGTTCGCCATTTTTCTTGATGACTAGCAGCGGCGCAGCTTCGATTCGTTCAAATGTTGTAAAACGAAAGCCGCAATTCTCACATTCACGGCGGCGGCGGATTGCGCGTCCGTCATCTGCTTGTCGGCTGTCTATAACACGCGAATTATTATGGTGGCATCTTGGGCATCGCATAACTATCACCTCTTCATTTCTGATTTATCAAATCATTGCTATGATTAGTTGTATTATAACATGAAACCTTGTAGAAGCGCGATGTTCCGGTACAAAAAATGCCGAAACACTCGCGTTTTTTAACATAATCTGCTGTTTTTTAAGAAAACAGCAGGCTCTTTTGCTGTACTACTTTTTCAGCTGTGAGAAAAAACTGGAACCAATCGTTAGGATAGGCTCCAGTTTTTCTTTAAACTATAGTTTTTCTTCGATTCCTGTATAGTGCTTCATTCGCTCTTCTTCGATTCTCTGCTCGCCAGAAATATGTTCTTGTTCTGGCAATGGTTCTTTCCTGCGTTTTGGCTCCGCCGTTTTTCGTTCTTGTGTCAGATCTTGCTGACGTGCTTCTTTTTCCGCTTGCTGGTCTTCAAGCTCTTCAATACGTTCTTTGTACTTTGCATCATGTGCTTCTGCGATTTCTGTTTGGTCGCGTCCTTCTTGCTTCAAGTTTTCATTATCTAAAAGTTCGCCGATTTTTTCTTTTGCGTTTCCGACAATTTTATCTTTTTGGTTTTTGATCGTTCCCATAACATTTCCCTCGCTCTCTGCTTTCTACTTTCAGCATAGCAGAATCCTGCTGCTTAGACAAAGAAAGTACTTTTTAAGAAATAAACTTGTTTTCTTGGAGCCATGAGATGATTTGTTCTGCTAACTTGTCTTTTGTTTGCTGATTATCAAAAAGGATATCCGCTTTTCTTTTTTTCTCTTCGATAGGCATCTGACTTTCGACCCGCTGCATTGCTTCTTCTCTTGTAAAACCATCGCGTGCCATCAGACGTTGCAGCTGTTCTTCTTCTGGAAGATAAACAACAGCTGTCTGATCCATATATTTGTCATAGTGACCTTCATATAGCAAAGGAATATCTACAATAACTAATGGGCTGACTTGTTTCGCTTTTTGGATATTGTCTTTGATGCTCGTTCTTATATAGCTATTCAATATGCGATTGAGCTGTTCGCGTTTCTCAGGATCGCTGAAGACGATTTCCCCTAATTTTTTTCGGTCGAGTGTGCCGTCTTCCTTTAAGATATCTTTACCAAAATGCTGAACCACAGCTGCCAATCCTGGCGTTCCAGGTTCTACGACTTCTCGGGCGATTTTGTCGCCGTCAACGATAGGAAATCCATACTTTTCAAATACGTGGACGGCGGTTGTTTTTCCTGTTGCGATTCCGCCTGTCAGTCCCAAAACAAAAGAACTCATCGTTTCAGCTGTTGACAATTTGGACAATAGTGCGTCCCCCTTTGCGCCACTTTTGTTTTAACAATGGGTGTCCCGCAACGTACACACGGATTGCCGGTTTGTCCATAAACATGGAGCATCAATTGAAAGGTTCCAGCTTCTCCTAACGCGTTCAAATAACTGCGGATCGTTGTACCGCCAGCTTCCACCGCTTTTCCTAAAACAGCGATGATTGCTTCTCTAAGCCGTGCAATTTCTTTTGGTTTCAGTGTGTTGGCTGCCTGTTCTGGATGGATTTTTGCTTCCCATAACGCCTCATCAACATAGATGTTTCCTAGCCCTGTCACAAGTCGTTGATCTAGCAAGAGGGGTTTGATTGCTTTTTTCGAACGTTTGAGTCCTTGTTCAAACGCAGCCAATTCAAAGGTATCGTTTACCGGTTCAGGTCCCAGAAGCATGATTCCTTTATACTGGTTGCTGCTGCCCTTTTCAACCAACGTCATACGGCCAAATTTTCGTACGTCATTGTAACGAAGCTGGCTGCGATCATCAAAAGAAAAAATGACATGCGTATGCTTGCTTAGCGGCGCTTCCTCTGTAAAAAATTCATATTTCCCTTCCATGCGCAAATGAGAGATCAAATCAAAATGCGTCAAATGGAAAATCAAATATTTCCCTCTTCTGCTGATGGATTCGATCGTTTCTCCTGCTAATTGCGCTTCAAAAATCGCTGATTCTGGCTGTTCGATGATTCGAGGCCACAAAATTTGGACATGATGGATCGTTTTTCCTGAGACTAATTGCTCCAAGCCTTTTCTGACTGTTTCTACTTCTGGTAATTCTGGCATTTTTTCACCTTCAAAACTGTGTTTTATTTGGTTATTTTGCTTCGTACCACGTTTTGCCCCAACTGCTTTCAGTAATCAATGGTACGTGCAGCTGTACTGTTTGTTCCATGACTTCGCTAACAAGTTTGTCCAGACGTTCCAATTCTTTTTCAGGGACTTCGAAGACAAGTTCATCGTGTACTTGAAGCAGCATGGTTGCTTCTAAATCTTCCTCTTTCAAGCGTTGCGCCAACTCAATCATTGCGATTTTCAAGATATCTGCGGCACTACCTTGAATAGGTGTGTTGATCGCTGTACGCTCTGCAAACGAACGCAGATTGTAATTTCTGGAGTTGATATCTGGTAAGTAACGGCGACGATGATATAACGTTTCAACATAGCCTAGATCTTTGGCTTCGCGAACGATACGCTCCATGTATTCTTTTACTCCAGGATATTTTTCGAAATACGTATCGATATATTGTTGGGCTGCTTTTCGGCTGATCCCAAGATTTTGTGATAGTCCATAATCCGAGATACCATAGACGATCCCGAAATTGACTGCTTTTGCTTGGCGGCGCATATTTGGTGTCACATCTTCTGGTTTTTCGATACCGAAGACGCGCATTGCTGTACTTGCATGGATATCTTGACCTTCTAAGAATGCTTCTTTCAAATGTTCGTCATTCGAGATATGTGCAAGGACACGCAATTCGATTTGTGAATAGTCGGAAGAATAAATCAACCAATCTTTCGCTCTTGGTACAAAGGCTTGTCTGATTTTTCGGCCTTCTTCTAAACGAATCGGGATATTTTGCAAGTTCGGATCGACAGAACTTAATCTTCCTGTTTGCGTCAATGTTTGGACATAACGGGTATGGACTTTTCCGTCAGATTGGATGACTTTCAAGAGTCCTTCCACATAAGTTGATTGGATTTTTGCGATTTGGCGATAGGTCAAGATATCATCAACAATTGGTGCTTGTTCACGTAACTGCTCCAAAACATCAACAGCTGTGGAATAGCCTGTTTTTGTTTTTTTTATGACTGGAAGCCCCATTTTTTCAAACAAGATAACGCCTAATTGTTTTGGAGAATTCAAATTGAATTCCTCGCCTGCTTCTTCATGGATCTTATGCTCGATTTCTTGTAGACGTTTTGAGAATTCGCCTTTCATTTCTTGCAAACGAGACGCGTCGACTTTGATTCCAGTGATTTCCATTTCAGCAAGTATTTGAGACAGAGGCAATTCCATTTTGTAAAACAGATCTGCTTGGTTTTTTTCTTCTAATTCTTTATTTAAGATTGGCGTCAAAGCGTCAATCGCCGCTACTTTCCGTGCAAGATGCGCAAAGAAATCTTCTTCATCTGCCGGCAGCCCTTTTTTAGCTCCTTTTCCGTAAACTGATTCATCGGAACGAATATCACTATAACCGTAATGGGCAGCGATTCCTTCAATGTCACTGCTTTTCTCATTCGTATCAAGGAGATAGGCACCTAATAAAATATCAAAATCGATTCCCTGTGTTTTTCCAACATAACGGTTCAATGCTGCATAGGTTCTTTTTGCGTCATAAACGAATTTTCGTTGCGTTTCATCTGTCAGCCAGTTTCGGAACGCGTCATTTTCAAAAAGAGCCAAATCATTGGTCACGTAGATTTTTTTATTTGTTCCCCAAGCTACGCCTACGATATCCTCTTGATGGTAATTGTCTCCCAGCATTTCGACATATAAAGCCATATTTGAGTCGAACATTGATTCGTCATATTCTGATACTACATCAAATAAGATATCTTCCATATCCGGGATTTCTTCTACAACATCTAATTTAGCAAGAAACTGTTTAAACTCCATTTCTTTGTAAAAAGGAATCAGTTTATCCAGATCTTTTCCGTCATATTTCAATGAATCAATGGAAACATCTACAGGAGCTGACGTATCGATAGTCGCTAGTCGTTTGGATAAGAAAGCTTGTTCTTTGTCATTGATCAAATTTTCTTTCATTTTGCTTTGTTTCATCTCATCGATATGGTCATAGATGCCTTCAACTGAACCATATTGTTTCAAGAGCTTGATAGCTGTTTTCTCACCGATTTTCGTTACACCAGGGATATTATCAGATGTATCTCCTGCCAAACCTTTCATATCAATGATTTGTTTTGGTGAAAGACCGTCATATTTTTCAGCGACATGCTCTGGTGTATACGATTCAATATCGCTGACACCTTTTACCGTGATATCGACTTTGATTTCTGGACTAGCCAACTGTGTTAAATCCCGATCTCCAGATAACACAACGACATCAAATTGTTCTTTATCGACATTTTCTGCTAATGTGCCGATAATGTCGTCAGCTTCGTAATTTTCTAATTCATAATACTTTACACCAAGTCCAGTTAATAAATCGCGGATATAAGGCATTTGTTCTTTGAATTCGCCTGGCGTTTTTGATCTTCCTGCTTTGTAATCTTGGTACATCTCTGTGCGGAATGTTGTTTTACCTGCATCAAAAGCAACCAATACATGTGTTGGTTCTTCTTTTTGCATCACATTTTCGAACATCGTATTAAAAGCGTAGATCGCATTTGTATGAAGTCCGCTGCTTGTTTTAAAACGTTCTAACGAATTGTGGAGTGCGAAAAACGCACGGAATGCCACGCTATTTCCATCCACTAATAATAATTTATTTTTTGCCATTCTCATAACCCCTCACTGTAAAGTTCTTCTCTATTTTAACAAACAATCACAGGGAAAGCGAAAAGAAGTTCCTCTTTTAACAGCAAAACGAGTGAAAAATACTCGAAAGTTTTTTCACTCGTTTCTGGTTTTATTTAAAAAATATGCTTTGTTTTGAAATCAATCCCGTCCAAAGATACGTAAGAACGCTAAGAACAAGTTGATAAAATCTAAATAAAGTTTCAATGCCATAAATACTGCGACACCGCTGTTGGCTGTACCGTTCGATTGGTTGTAGATTGTACGGATACTTTGGTTATCGTAAGCTGTGATCCCAGCAAAGATAACGACCATCAAAATCGAGATAAAGAAATCTACTGGTCCGCTATGCAAGATAAATATATTCAAAAACATTGCAATGTTCACACCGATCAATGCCGCCATACTTGCACGACCGATACCGCTTAAGTCTTTTTTCGTTACCATACCGACAACTGACATCCCAATAAACATTCCTGTAGCTGTTACGAATGCTTGAGTGATCGTTCCGATGTCATAAAAAGATAAAGTTATGGCAAGTGTCAATCCGTTAAGCAAGGAGTAAACGATGAAACCGCCGACTGCCAAGCTTGGATTCTTTTGTGCTTTGACACCTAAAACAACAACTAAGATCAATTCAATGATCCACAATCCCATGAATCCTAGCGGGAAGTTATTGATAAAAGCGCCCACTTGCACGGGAAATACTTCCAGTGTCAAATACGACACGATAGCACTTAGCGCTAATCCAAGACCCAAATATCCATATATTTTTGAATAAAAACGATTTAATCCTTGAGATACTGCTTGTTGATTATTCATTTAGAGCACCTTCGCTTTCTATCGCATGTTTAGGCGGTTGTACCATAACTACCGCATCTAATACGCGATTTTTTTCATTATTTTCTGCTTCCACAGAAATTGTTACCACATCTTTCATTTTATCAACTTTCATCACTTCAAACTGAAAAGTCAGTGTTTCATAATGAAAAACCGGTTCGATGAAATTAACTGAAAAGTTGACGACATGTGAACCTGGACCCGGCAAGTGTTTTGAGATTGCGCTGGTGATGATCCCCATCAGCATAACAGATGGTACGATCGGTGCGTTATAGTCAGTTTGTTGTGCAAAATCGTGCTGGATATACAGCGGATTCGCATCATTTGTCAAACCAAGATACAGCAGCAGCTGATTGTCTTCGATCGATTCCGTTAAAGATAACGAGTCGCCTTCTTCTAGTTCGTTGATTGTTTTTCCTAATTTCCGCGGTTTACCTATGTTCAAGATAGAAACCCTCCAGTTATTCTTTATAAAAGTAATTTTACCAAAAAGGCGCAAAAAGGCAAGCGTACTTACTTTTTCTCTGTGAAACCTAAAAAATAAATAATAAATCCCCTTAAACACAGAAAGCTGTTTAAGGGGATTTGTTATAACTTCTGATTTTTATTTAATACTTAAGCCTGAACAGCTTTTTCACAACCTCTGATTACAAAACATTTTTTGTTGTGCTGCTCAACAATTTTTCATAGGCTTGTTCAAATTTTTGTACGTCGCCGGCTCCCATGAAGATCATTACAGCATCATGGTAATCCAATAGTGGGGAAACATTCGTTTCTGTAATCACTTCGCCGCCTTTTTTGATTTTATTGCCTAAGTCTTCGATTTTCACATTTCCTTGTTCTTCACGCGCAGAACCGAAAATATCACATAAGTAAACTTTATCTGCTAGATCCAACGCTTCCGCAAACTCATCCATCAATGCGATTGTACGAGTAAATGTGTGCGGTTGGAACACAGCAATGATTTCTTTATCAGGATATTTTTGACGTGCGCCGTCGATTGTTGCTCTGATTTCTGCAGGGTGATGTGCGTAATCATCGACAACGGTCATATCGGCAACGATTTTTTCGCTGAAGCGGCGTTTTACGCCAGGGAAAGTCAGCATTTCATCTGCTACTTCTTTCATGTCTAATTCTTCAAAGTAAGCCACAGCAATAACACCTAGCGCATTCATGATGTTATGTTTGCCGTATGCTGGTAAAACAAAACGGCCAATGAATTCTTCGCCATGATACACATCAAAAGCTGAACCTTCTGTTGTACGTTCGATATTTTTTGCTTGGATATCATCATCTTCTGAAATACCGTAATAGTAAATCGGCACATCTGCTTCTAATTTTCTTAGATATGGGTCATCCCCGTACGCAAAAATCCCTTTTTTCACTTGACTTGCCATTTTTTGGAAAGCAGTAAACACATCTTCAATACTTGTATAGTAATCTGGATGGTCAAAGTCGATATTTGTCATAATTGCATAATCAGGTGCATATGCTAAGAAATGTCTGCGGTACTCACAAGCTTCAAAAGCAAAAAATTCTGCTTGAGGATCGCCATGTCCAGTACCATCGCCAATCAAGTAACTTGTTGGGCGAACGCCAGAAAGTACATGTGATAATAAACCAGTTGTACTTGTTTTTCCGTGAGAACCTGTTACAGCGATACTTGTATATGATTGAATGAACTGACCGATAAAATCATGGTAACGGATAATTTCTAGGCCTAATTCTTTCGCACGTTGGATCTCTTCGTGGGTGTCAGGGAAAGCATTCCCTTGGATAACGATCATTCCGGGTTTGATATTCTCCGAACTGAACGGTAAAATTGTTATTTTTTCTTTTTCTAAATCTCTTTGTGTAAAGAAATATTTTTCGATATCTGAACCTTGGACTTTAAAGCCTTTTTCATGCAGGACAAGCGCAAGAGAGCTCATACCTGAACCTTTGATACCGACAAAATGATATAATTTTTCTTGATTTTCCATTCGAATCCTCTTCTCTTATCTATCAACCACATCGGTTTTTATTCAACACGTTGACCATTATCTTATATATCATTAAAAATTTCAACTATTTTATAGAGAGGTTGTTTTTTCAGTGTTCTGATCCGAGCATTAAGATTCTTTCCAAATGGAAAACAGCTTTTCATGTTTTTCACTTTGGAAAGCTTAATGCCGAGGATCAACTGAGAAAACACCGTTTGAATAGAGGTTGTGAACTCAGCGTTTTGTTTTGAGCAGTAAGAAAGATTTTTCGGAAGTCGCTTCTCAGACTTTTGCAAAAATTTGACTTACTGCCGAAAAACAGCTGAGTGAGCACCGTTTACAGAGAGGGTGTGAGCGAGCTGTTTAGCTCCAAGTGCCAAACAGGTACTATTCGACATCAAATCACTTCTTTCTTCGTGTCTCACAACAATAAGACTCTTTTCTACAAATAGAAAAATCCATCTATTATTGCAAACCTCTTTGCTCCCTACCCCGCTCTTCGCTGCGTTTCACGCCAAACGAGGGAACCCCGGCATTTTCCGCAGAAATATTTTTTAGTATTTAGTTTATTTCTTCGCTGGATGAGCGTCCCGCAATCTTGACACTGATAACACTCTATTTTTGTTGGACTTAAAGACGGTGCATAGCGGAGCCCGCCTGTTTTAGCCAATAACCTCTTGAAATCTTGGTCTTTGTGCCGGTAGCCTTTTCCAGCAAGGTGCAAATGATAATGGCAAAGCTCATGTTTAATAATACCAACAACGGTTTCTCTGGACGATTCTGCAAACAAATGCGGATTAAAATCCAGATGATGCTCTTTCAAATGGTAGCGGCCGCCAGTGGTTTTTAAACGATTATTGAATGCTGCTTGGTGCATGAAAGGCTGCCCAAAATAGCGCAAAGAAATTTCTTCGACTAATTCCTGCAACTGTTTCTGATCCATGTTATTTCTTATCCTCAAATGGTGATAGCATCGTTAAGCTGATTCGTCCTTTTTTCTCATCCGCATTTTCAATCCAAACGGTAACGACATCACCGACAGAAACAACATCTGTTGGATGCTTCACGAATTTTTTGCTTAATTTTGACAAATGGACTAAACCGTCTTGCTTTACACCGATATCGACAAACGCACCAAAATCGATTACATTTCGAACAGTACCTTTTAATTCCATTCCAGGTTTCAAGTCACCGATCGACAAGACATCTTGACGTAAAAGCGGCGCAGGCATCTCTTCACGCATATCACGTCCAGGCTGTGTCAATCCTGCTAGGATATCTGTCAACGTTTCTTCCCCAACGTTCATCGTTTCAGCTAATTTTGCTGGTTTCAATGCTGTTAATTTCGCAGCAGTTTCCGGTGTTCCTAATGTTTTTTCAGAAATGCCGTTTGCAGCTAAGATTTCTTTTGCGTAAACATAGCTTTCTGGATGGATACCGGTATTATCCAAAACGTTTTTACCGTTTGGGATACGTAAAAAGCCAATTGCTTGTTCGTAGGCTTTAGGCCCTAAGCGTGGTACTTTTTTTAACTGCGCTCTTGAAGTAAATGCACCATTTTCATCTCTGTATGTCACGATATTTTGAGCAGTTGTTTTATTTAAACCAGAGATATGCTGCAGGAGTTGCGGACTTGCTGTATTTACGTCCACACCCACTTGGTTCACAGCTGTTTCAACTACAAAGGCTAACTGTTCTGCTAGACGTTTTTGGGATACATCATGCTGATATTGTCCTACGCCTACAGCTTTTGGATCGATTTTCACTAATTCTGCCAAGGGATCTTGTAATCGGCGTGCGATAGAGACTGCACTTCTTTCTTCAACTTGCAGCTCAGGAAATTCTTTTCGCGCGATATCACTGGCGGAATAAACAGAAGCACCTGCTTCGTTGACGATTACGTAATATGCCTCATGATCTGCGTTTTTCAATTGTTCTGCTACAAAAACTTCGGACTCTCGGCTGGCTGTCCCGTTTCCGATAGCCACCATTTCCACTTGGTAACGATTAATCAACTCAGAAAAAGCCGGCTCAGCAGCTGCTCGTTTTGCTTGAGGTGCTGGTTTGTGGGGATAAATCACTTCGATAGCCAAAACTTTTCCCGTAGGATCAACGACAGCCAATTTGCAGCCTGTACGGTAAGCCGGGTCAAACCCAAGTACTACTTTGCCTTTCAAAGGCGGCTGCAGCAGCAGATTCCGCAAGTTTTCGCCAAAAATAGCAATGGCCTGTTCATCCGCTTTCTCTGTCAATTCATTACGAATTTCCCGTTCAATCGATGGACGAATAAACCGTTTGTAGCTGTCTTGGTAAGCTTCACGAATCATCGGCGCTGCGGGTGATTGCGGGTTTCGGACAAGCTGTCTTTCAAAGTAATCCATGATTTTAGAATCATCAGCTGTCAATTCAACTTTTAGAATCCCTTCTTTTTCCCCACGGTTGGTTGCTAGCACACGGTGAGAAACGACTTTATGGATGGGTTCTGAAAAATCGTAATACATTTCATAAACGCCTTTTTCGTCTTTTTCTTTGTCTTTGGCTTCGCTAGTATAACTGCCTTTGTTATAGACAAAAGAACGGATCCAGGTTCTGAATTTAGCGTTGTCGCTGAATTGTTCCGCTAGAATCTCATGCGCACCGTCCAATGCGGCTTGAGCATCCAAAATTTCGTTTTCTTCATTGACATATTTTGCTGCTTCTGCAGTAATGTCAGTGTTAGGCAGTGTTAAAAGCAGTTCTGCAAGTGGTTCTAATCCTTTTTCTTTCGCAATCGTTGCTTTTGTTCTGCGTTTTTGTTTATAAGGGCGGTAAAGATCTTCTACCTGCTGCATTTTTGCTGCTTGTTTTATTTCAGCCGCTAATTCTGGGGTCAATTTTTCTTGTTCGTCGATTAGGCGAAGCACTTCTGTTTTGCGCTTTTCCAAATTTTCAAGATACGCATATCTTTCTTCGATTTCTCTGATTTGGACTTCATCCAGACTGCCTGTCATTTCTTTTCGATAACGTGCGATAAAAGGAACAGTATTTCCTTCACCTAATAAAGTCAGTACGGTTTTCAATTGCTTTGGTGAGTAATCATTTGTTTCTTTTTGGATTAACTGGAGAATCTCTGAGTTTAATTTTTCCGACATGCAAAAGCCTCGTTTCTTAAAAAATAGTCTACCTATTCTACCATATTTTCTGATTGGTTAAAAATCAGGCTGCCAAGGTCCTTCGTTATTTTGATATTCGATATCTTGGACGATTCCTTTGTTATTGAAAATAACACCATGAAGCGAACCGCCAAAAACTGCGCCGCCATCGATTCCTATTTTATGGTCGTTGATCCACAAATCTGTCGTTTGCATATCTCCATGTAGCATTGGCGTAATCGTATGACCAAAGACAATTGTTTTTCCTGTATGATTCTTTCCTTCATGAAAGGGCTCGCGGATCCAGATGAAATCTCTTGGTTCAGTATCATGCCAATCTTTTTTCTCTAAATCCACCCCAGCATGGACAAATAAATAGTCCTGCCATTCATAATAAAGCGGCCGCTGTGTCAAAAACTCAATTAATTCCGGGTAATGCGAACGGATCATCATTGCGATTTCCGTGGGCGAATATTCTTCTGTTGCTCCTGGATGAAGCAAACTGGCAAATGTTTCGCCTCCGCCATTGCGAACGTAGGGCTCATACCAGTCTTCTGGTGCTTGCAAAAATTGCAGCAGGTATTCTTCGTGATTGCCCCGCAGATAGATGGCACCTGACTCTTTGGCTAATTTCATCCCCATCAATAAACATTCTTTAGAACGCGTGCCGCGGTCATTTAAATCTCCCATCAAAACTAGTTGATGAATCTGAGGATCATAATCATTCAATAATTTTTGAAACAATTCGTATTTCCCGTGAACATCGCCGATAGCATAAACCATTGATTTCATCATCCACACTCCTTTTTATCCATTATATCGTAAGTAAGAAAACAGCTGAACCTGTATACTCACTACAATATAAAAAAAGATGTGCAAACCGTTTAACGGCAAACACATCCCTTTTCATTAATTATTGACTAATTCTAAAGCAGCTAGACGTTTTTGTACTTCTTCTTGAGAAATGCCATGTTCTTTTACATAACGATTTCTTGGGTGATGCGCACATTCGACGGAGCAAGCACCTAGATGTTTTTCTTCATTTTCGACAGAAGACAAGATTTGGCGATTGCATTCTGGATTGCTGCAATTGATGTAGCGTTCACAAGGTGTACCGTCAAACCAATCTTTCCCAATCACTTGTTTATCTACATGGTTGATTTCAACAGCAATACGTTCGTCAAAAACATACATTTTGCCATCCCATAGCTCGCCTTGCACCTCAGGATCTTTTCCATAAGTAGCGATTCCGCCATGCAACTGACCTACATCTTTAAATCCTTCTTTGACTAACCAGCCAGAGAATTTTTCACAGCGAATACCGCCTGTGCAATAAGTAACTACACGTTTATCCATAAATTCTTCTTTATGGTCTTGGATCCATTGAGGCAATTCGCGGAAACTGCGGATTTCTGGACGAACGGCTCCTCTGAAGTGACCTAGATCATATTCATAATCGTTTCTTGCATCAATGACAACAGTGTTTTCGTCTAATAAAGCTTCTTTGAATTCTTTTGGTTCCAAATATTGTCCTGTCAATTCTGTAGGATCAATATCTTCTTCTAATTTCAACGAAACGATTTCTTCACGAGGTCGAACGAACATTTTTTTGAACGCATGTCCTTCGCTTGGATCGATTTTAAAAGTCGTATCAGCAAAACGAGAATCAGCTTTCATGGCTTCCATATATTGTTCTGTTTCAGCAATCGTTCCAGAAAGTGTACCGTTGATTCCTTCTTTTGCAACTAAGATTCGTCCTTTAAGATTCAACGAGTTGCAAAATGCAAGATGCTCTTTGGCAAACTCTTCCGGTTCATCGATTGGTGTGTAATTATAATAAAGTAATACTTGATAGTTCATCTTACTCTTCCTTTCCAGCATAGTGCTACTTAAGCATTATATGAAAAAAGAAGCAAAAAAGACGACTGTTCTGCTTGTGTTTTCCCGCACAAGCCATTTCCTGCATTGTTTTTTTGATCAATAAAAAAACACCAACTCAGCAAGAAAGCACCAATGATTTTCGGCACTCTATCTGTCAAGCAAGTGTTTTTTGATAAACGTATCTATTTTCCTGTTACTGCAAAATAATTTCCATCTGGGTCAGAGAAATTGAACACATATTCTTCTCCAAGTTGAACCATTTCACCAACAGTCACATTATTTTCTTTCATTGTTTTGTAAAGATCAAAAATCGCTTCACTATGGAACATCAATGATGGTGAATTTGACGCAACTTCTGGTGAATGCTGCTCAATAAATTCGCGATCATACAGCACCAATTTTGCTTGAGCGTTTTCTGAGGCGCCTATTTCGATGATCAGTGTTCCTTCCATCTCGACACGTTCAAGCTCTGTAAAACCGATAGATTGCCAAAAATTACTGTTTGCTTCGACATCATCGACATATAACATGATTTTTACTTCATTTGTAAACATACAACCACTCCTTTTTTGAAAGTGTAGCAGATTTTTCCCAAAACAGCTATAAAAAAAGAAAGCAGAACGTTCGAATCGTCCTGCTTCTCTTACTATAAATTAAATTACGCATTCACATCGATAACTTTTGAGTCATCAGAGATAGCTGATCGATCAAGCTCTTTGATTCTAGCGCTTGTTACAACACCAGCGACCATGCTTCCGCTAACGTTTGTTGCTGTACGTGCCATATCGATCAATGGTTCAACCGAGATAACTAAACCAACGATTGCTACAGGCAAGTTCATCGCACCTAGAACGATCAATGAAGCAAATGTAGCACCACCACCGACTCCTGCGACACCAAAAGAACTAATCGTTACGATGGCTACAAGCATCAAGATGAATTCTAAACTGAAAACATTGATTCCAGCAGCTGGGGCAACAATCGTAGCTAACATTGCTGGATAAACACCCGCACATCCGTTTTGACCAATCGATAATCCAAAGCTGGCAGAGAAGTTTGCTGTGGCTTCATCTACGCCCAATGCTTGTGTTTGCGTTTCAATGTTCAATGGCAAAGCGCCCGCACTTGAACGTGAAGTAAAGGCAAAACTTAGAACTGGAAATGCTTTTTTGAAGTATTGGATTGGGTTTACTTTCACTGAAATCAAGATCAATGAATGAACGACCAATACAAGCAATAACGCAACATAAGAAGCGATAACAAATTTTCCTAAGTTTACGATAGCAGCAAAGTCACTTGTTGCCATAACGTTGATCATCAATGCGAACACGCCATATGGAGTCAAGCGCAACACAAGTGTCACGATTCGCATAACGATTTTATATAAACTGTCGATCAAGTTTGCAAAAAATTCTGCTTCTTTCGGTGCTTTGCGTTTCACACCTAGATAAGCAACACCGACAAACGCTGCAAAAACGACAACGCCAATCGTACTTGTTGCGCGTGAACCAGATAAATCAGCAAAGAAATTTGTTGGGATGAAAGACAAAATCTGTTGAGGAATCGATAAGTTCTCTACAGTCTCTTGACGTGTCGCTAGTTCAGCGATACGTGCTGTTTCTGCGGCTCCTTCAGCAAATTTTGCACCTTGTAAACCAAATAACATTGTTGAACCAATACCAATAAGAGCTGCGATTGCGGTTGTTCCAAGCAAACTGGCTAGAACAGTCGAACTGATTTTTCCTAGTTTTTCGGAAACTTTCATTTTTGTAAAAGCGCCCACGATAGAAACAAAAACTAAAGGCATGATCAGCATTTGAAGGAACGATACATAACCTGAACCAACGATTCCGATCCATTCTAAAGATTGTGTCACTACCTTGCTGTCAAGACCGAAGATCAATTGGAGCAGTCCTCCAAAGATCACCCCGACACCTAGTGCACTAAATACGCGTGTTGAGAATTTTATATGGCGCTTTTGCAAACGATAAAATACATATAAGATGGCTGCAAAAACTAGAACCACTAAAACTGTGATGAGTGTTGTCATTTTTCTCCTCCTTCATTTTTATGACAAGTCCATCAAAGGAAGTAAAGGTTCCTGGCAGCTGCTCTTCAGCAGCTCCCCTGAAAAAGATCATTTTTTTCAGTGACTAGTTCATTTTAGCCTATTTGCTGATAATTTACATTAGTTTTGCTTACATTTAGTAATAAAAAAAAGCATTTGCGATAACTCCAGGCTATCACAAACGCTTACTATGGTTTTACGGTTTCTCTGATTGGAAGTTCAATTTCACACCAGGTTCATCCAAAGCGATTTCAGTTACTTCATATGCTAAGCGCTGAACCAATTCAAACAATGGTGCAACAAGCTGATCGACTTCTTCTTGTGTCACATCATCTTTTCCCGCGATTTGGCGGTTCAGCACGTGATTGATTTGGCTGACTTTCCCAGATAAGATATATGTATCAAAAACCATTTGGAATTCTAGGCGTGCGCCAATGATGCTATGCTCTTTGGGATAGTTTTCATCATTTGCCTTCAAAGGGGCAAAGCCGACACTTAGTTCTGATTCGATTTTTTGATCTGCTGCTTTTTGATCATAATGGAAGGCTTCCACTACTTCTTTCTGTCTTCTGATCTCCATTTTATCACTCCTTTACCCAAAATTATACCATACACAAATTGAAAAAAAACACTAAATATTTCTCTCAATCAGCAAAAAACGGTCTTCTCATACGTCATTTGAAATATTATTCAAAGCCTTGTATTGTCAACATCTCACGAAGATCAGCCACTGTCCAGTCAGCACCTGCTGAACCTAAAAAATGATCTCTATCATATAGACAAGTTTTGATACCTGCTCTTTTCCCTGCCTCAATATCCAACGAACGATCACCAATCATGATTGTTTGATCTTTTGTCATTTTATGTGTTTGGATCAAATAATTCAGTGAAGCAGGATCAGGCTTACGCGGAAATGCTTTATCCAAACCCACTACTTCTTCAAACAAATCCGCCATCTGATAATGTGCAAGAAGATCCCACGTTGACTGAGTGAGACGATGAGTTAAAACATAGTGTTTCTTCCCTTCTTGTTTCAATTGTTCCAATACAGTCTTTGCTTCTGGAAAAGGCTTCGCGATTTTCCCGCTTTCTTTTTCATATTGATGGAACAGCGGTGTAAAAGCTTCATCGGACAAACCAAATTTTTCTCTTAGGCTTTTGGTCGATTCTTTTTTCATAATAAAGGTGATTTCTTTTAGCGATGGATAATAGCCATGATCAGCCAGAGCTTTTTGAGCAGCTTCCACTATCCCTAGGTAAGTATCGAATAATGTTCCATCGAAATCCCAAATATAGTTTGTTACGTTTTCCATGTTAGACACTCTTTTCAAACGTTTGCTTGCAGTTGCTGCAAGTTACACGTATTCTTCCTTTTCCTCGAGGTGCGCGCAATTTTTGACGACAATTAGGACAAGCAAAGTAAATGTATGTTTGATTTTTTGCTTTTTCTCCAGATTGCGGTTCTTTTTTGAAAAACTTTTAAAAAACTTTTTAAAGTTTGCTGATTTTTGCAAATATTTTTGATTTTCGTTCAAACGCGGATAGATTTTTTTAGAGAAAAAACGATAACCGAGAAGAACGATCAATACACCGCTGATGATTTCTCCTAAATGCCAAGGAATCCACGGTCCAAATAAATTGAACAGTAATGCTGCAATCAGAAAAAAACGGTTTAATTCATCGAATCGAGCATAGCGCCCGTTCATGATTTGTTGGTATTTTTTTTGCCATTTGATAACTCGTTCAAGCCAGATTTGTGCCATTATTTTCTCCTTTTAGCCTAAGTTTCCAGAGGCGATTTGATGAATCGTATTTCTGTTTTTAGTAAAATCAACAACGATAACTTTCTTTTCATTTGGCCGTTCAACCACACGAAAAGTCTCTTCTAAAGGCAGCGCATATTTCTTTGAAGGCAATTGCCGTGTTTGGAAATAACGACGGAACAAACGCGCCATTTGCGAAAATGGAATCGTTGTGCTGACTAAAGCTGGATATTTTTTCAAGATAGCTAGCAATTTCAAGAAATCCCTTTTTCTTTCAAAGTTTTTAAAAAAACTTTTTAAAGCTTTTTGCTGGCGCTGAAAGACAGAGAAACCATTTGTATCATCTACTTGATAACGGGTATACTGCTGAAGTTCAGTTCCTGCTAGTTGGATTGGGCCTTCTGCTGTCTCAATCAGCAAACCTTGCGCAAATTCTTCATTGACGACTTTATGCCATTCTGCTAAAGAAAGTTCCACATAGCCATCCACTACTAAATCGAGATCTCTTTCAAAGAAGGATTCCAGCGAGTCTTTCCCCCCTGAACGATAAATCTCCCCCAGTGTCAGTCCTTCTAAATGGAACTCTGGTGAAAAATGCAGCAGTGTTTTAAAGTCAGTCAGCTGTAAATAGATAAACGTCGAACGTTCAAGAATCTCATCTTTTAAAACAATTAAATAATTCATTTTTCTCCTCCTATTCATCCCATTTTAAAATAACATATTTTGTAAGGGCTGTCTGGCACAAACAAAGATTTTGGTAAAAATTTTAATTTTGTGTACCAAAAAAGCGCTCATTCAATGAACGCTTTTCCAGATGTTGCTAGAATCCTTTTTTCAAACATGTTTATACTCTTTTCAAGTTCAATGTACCTAGAACTTCAAGATTTTTAGACTTGTTTAGGATATCCGCCGGTGTGATAAACAGCGCCGGCAGTGGTATATTCATATGCGAAAGGGACAGAAGTTTTTCTGCTAAGCGCAGGAACTCTGCAGATTTTGCTGCAGTTTTATCTACTGCTCTTGCATTACTAACTGAGAAATCGGCGACTGCTTCTTTTTTTGTGTCCTTCAATGCAAAATAGAGTTCTTTTGCCAGCTCTTCTTCATCAATCATCTGCAAGTCATTTTGATTGCTTTGCAAATGGTCGATGGAGATAAAGGGATTTTGTTCCGCTAAACTAGCCAACAAAACCTTATCTTCCGTACTGTTCATTTGATCATTGGAAACCCAAGTGGCAATATCCATTTGGTACTCTTTTCCTGCATCTAAATAAATTTGATAAACTAGCTGGGAACAGACCATTACTTCTTTCCCCCGGTGTTTACTCATCTGGTTGATTAATTTATCTAGCGCTAAACAGGCACCATGGATGATCAAATCAGTGACTTTTAAAAGTTTTGGCGTCGGACGGATCCTTTTATAGACCAATAGTCCTGCCAGAATGACCAATGCTGGAAAATCATAAGGAATGTGCGCATTGATATACTTTTTCGCAGCGCTTAGTAGTCGTGCAGTGTCCAGATTAGGATCTTTTAAACGCATCAAATACGCGCCTCGTCCTTCACCTGCAGTAAATTCATTGACATTGATTCCACCCATGCCCATCTCAACGATTGTTTTTTCGCCATAAATCATTGCAGCATGGCTGACTGTTGATTCTGTGATCAAAGCAATCGATTTGCCGATCCAATCATTTCCAGCTTCAAAAATCAACACATCTCCCGGCTTTGTCTCTATTTGCGAAACGGATAAGGTATCTAGCCTATTCATTAAAATCCCTCCTTTGCTTGTTTATTGAACAGAATCGACTAATTCCCAAGTGATGGCGCCTTGATAAACCCCTGGTGTATGGAGAGCACTCCTCCGAATACGTAATTTTGCCTGATCGATAGTTTGATAAAATCCGTTTATATCGTCTTTTTCTTCATGAATAACATTAGTTGAGGCGCTGATTATTCTTGTTTTGCCGTCTACAGTCAAATGTAGTTCAATATCTGTTGCTAAAATCGTGCCAGTATTTTGATATCTCACAATATTGAAATTATCCAAAAAAGCGTTCAAACGCCAATTGGCCGGCTTACTATTTCTGTTGTAAATAACTAGATGTCGTGCATTATTTCCTTCAGTTATACCAAGTGACGGATCTGGAGTAACCTCGCCCTCTTTCAAATTGACATCTACAAAATCATTTAAACCTATTTCGCTGCTGATGGTCAATAGGTTTATAGACTCAAATAAAAAATTAGGTATTCCGGATAGTTCAACTTCCCCTCTTTCCAAGATTTCAACAGCAAGGTATTGTGGTGAAGAAACATTACCTTCTACATCTAACAAGTAGAATACTTTGTAGAATATCCCAAAACCAGGCAGCTCCATCCCACTAAAATCAATGCCTTTATCTGTAAAATCATCTGTGAGCGATATTCTTTTGAAAGTTCCTAAGTCTTCATGATTACTTGGATCATCGGAATCAAAAACCGGTGGATTGTCTTCTTCCCGAAGCCATTCGCTCGCGTATACTGTAACATTTGTAGAATTTAAATCATCCGCACCTAAATCAATAGAAAATCCCTGCTCTTGAAAAATTCGAGTCCTCAGAACGATTGCATCACCAGATGAATCATACACATCACCTGTTAGCGTTGGTCCGAAAATAGCTTTTAGTATATAACGCGGGCGATCAATGAGTTGTCCATCTGTATCTCTTTCTCCTGTCTCGACGTAAATATCATCCTTTGCAAAGGTGGCAGCAAACACCTCTTTTGAATCGATTTTCTGATTTGTAATTAAACTCAGGTCTGACTTAACAACTGTTTGAAGTGAAATACTTACTATGTCACCGCTAGTAAGTTCTGGAAGTGAGAAAATATACTGGCCATCTATACGCTTATATTCCCCACCCTCACCAGAAAAATCCGCGTCGGAAACAAGAACAAATTCCTTTTGGACACCATTTATATAGACAGTAATTGAATCAGTCAAATCAGTCGACTCTCTTTTTATTTCCAAAATATCTGGCACTCTGATTGCAAGTTTCGCACCTTCTGGCAGAGATTCTAATCCATCATTCTCATACTTTGCATCTATATTGTAAGTAAATGTCTTCTTATTCGTGTTATTTTCTGTTGTAAAGTCATCAAATGACAGCTCTGTAACAGGAAGATTTGGAGTACTTCCCGTGTTTACATCAGGAACGATGAGGTCTTCATCCACTTTCATGCTTCCTTCTAAAGTTACTCTTGAATCAGTATCATAATCATCTGGAGTAATAATAGTATTTCCATTTTCAATTTTTCTAAATGCTACAGCTCTTTGTTGCAAGATAAGTGAGTTTGCTCCAGTAAAACCAAAGTAGACCTCTTCAGGATTGTCAAAAACTGGAGCACTTGAGCCATCTTCAGGATTCATTAAATTTAAAGTTACAGGTGCGTTCATCCATCTTTGAGCATAATAAGTCAACAAACCTGTAGCTGCTTCATATTTAACAGTAAATTGGTTCCAAAAGCTATATAGCGCATCCAAATCAGTATAAGTTTTTAAATCACGATGTTTCATTGTTTTGTAGTATCCTAATCCTTCCAAAATAAACTCAGAAGTATATGTTGAATGCCGGCCTGGGTAATTCCATGCAATATGGCTCCCTCCCTCAATAATGGAAGGAATCCCTCGATCAAAATAATTAGGGATAAGGTTGTTTTTGAACATATCAAATTCTACTGCAACGCCATCTTGGATTGCTCCATTCGCTAGATTTACTGGGGGTGATTGGATTGATTGATTTGCCCATACCCCAAGTGATTGTCCCCCTTCTTGTGCTATGGCATCCAGTCCTTGACTCTGCAAAACAAATGCAAATCCCTCACTTGGAATGAGTAGTGAAGAAGGCATCTCTGCAGCAAAATACATTTCTAGATAAAAATCTTCACTAAGATCTAGTGGTTCATTAAACCATACCCCTCCAGGTTTATTTCCATCCAATAGGCCCCTACCAACGACATCCACATACTGACGAGGAGAATTCCCGCGAATAGTCCCTGGCGCAGTACCTGCAAAAGTAACGTTACCTGTAAGATCTATTGTTGAAAAATTTGGAGGAAGAACTTCCGCATACACTTTATCTTCCGGAAGAAAAGAAAGAAAAGAAAGCAGGCCAAATACTAGCCACAATAGTTTTTTCATGGCATGGCCTCTTCCTTTTTTAATGAAATCAGGATCAAGAATAACAGTAAAAAATTGACCCCTAATAATTGTAAGACGTTTGCATAGCGATTATTCTCGTTCAACTGGGGCAAACGTTTTGAAGAAGCAGAATCTTTTGGCCTTGAACTTGCGCCAGGTGGTTCCCTATCTGGCGATCCTGTACCGGTACTCTGATTACCATCTTCTTTATCTTCTGGTCTGACTTCACCTGAAATAACTAGTTCTCCAGTTGAATTTTTTGCTTGAGCAGTGATTGGAAAAGCGCACGCAGCAATAAATACTATGCAAACCATTTTAATCAAAAATGTCTTTTTCATAACATTCACCTCTACTTTACTTGCTGCTTTTTTTTCGTTTCACAAGAATCCAAATAATGATACCTGTCAATAACACCACAAGAGCGATCAATGCCATCAATAGATACCTCATTAGGTCTCGCTGTCTCAATTGATCACTTAAGAGGCTTTGATCATTGACATTATTTGCATCGTCAACAGTTATCGTGAATTCTTTTTCAAAATCCCATTGGTGTTCTTCGGTACTAGCTGCTACGCGCATAACGTAATCACCTGGTATGATTCCGTCTTCACTGACTGGTATTTGAAAATTGTAATTGGATAAAGGAGCCATTTGCTGATTTTCAGCAGAACGTTCATATCTCAATTCTCCGTCTTTGTATACTCTGGCTTCTACGTTCATTTGTGTAAGGATCGTAGGCTGCTTCAAGTTTAAATTAGCATGAATTCTTCCTAATCCGTCAGAAAGTGATGCACCTGCTCCAGCTAATTCTAAGTCAGGTAAAACCGACAATTCTTCTTCCTCCTGAAGCCGAATGCCTAATACTAAAGCAAATTTGTTTTGGATGCTCATCCCTTGGCTTACTTCGGTCACTTCTGCTTCCTGTTCATCCGTACGTGTTGCATAGAAACCACCTAATACTGTACCTTTGTAAGATTCTTCAGACATTTGGATAGTAAACTGAAACTCTGCTTCTTCTAAAGCAGGAATTTCTTTTTCAATCTCTTCGTCAACGACTACATCGGAAAACCGCAAGGCAGATGAATGGACATATTCATCGCCTGCGATTCTTTTTGTATATTCAATCAATCCATTGTTGTTCGTAAATGAATCATTTGGAGAAACCACCACAGTGATGGGATGTTCTTCCAAATTTTGAACAATGATGCTCAATTCTTGTTCCAGGTTCGGCTGTACCAGTAAATCAAAAAACGTGACATCGGTTCTTTGATTCTCTGGTATTACCGCTTGCATCGTAAATCCTGCACCAGACGCAGCATCTGCTTCCATAAGATTAATTTGGGAAAGTATAGTCAGTATTAGGCTCGAAATAAATATTGTAAAAATTGTTTTGTTTTTATTTCTTATCATGTTTTACTCCTCATATATTTATTAATTTTATAGAAGCAGCGTGCATTTATTCTGCTTTCAACTTCTTAAGGTGTAGCAGATAGTGTCCAAGTCATTGCCGCTTGATAAACACCTTCTTTAACATCGTTTTGTTGAAGAATTTCCAAAGTGTTGGCACTACCGGCAGCAAAATCAAAATGACTCACCCCAAGACCTTGACCTGCTAATGCTGTTGCAATCAGCGTAGAATTTTCACCAATTACTATACTTGGTGCAATCGCTCCGTTAAATGATGTAGGTGTTGGTGTCATATTCATAGTAGCAGTGATGGTATCTGTTCCAGGTAAACCTGATCCAAGCATTTTAGTAAATGAAGCAAATTCAGCAGATAACGTCCATCCATTACTAGCTGTTCCTCTGTAATCTCCTACAGTCGCTGTTAAAGTATTAAGTCCTTCAGAGTTAGGATCTGCTAAAGTAAGATCTCCGCTTCCTAATTCCGTTACCACATCTCCTGCAATAATATCCGCCACAGTGACATCCTCGAATTTCAGATTAGGTACTGTCTCTAAAATTAAGTTTCCCCCGTTAACTGTGACTTCTGCAGTTGATCTCAACGCATCCACACTCCCAGATAAACCGAATCCCGCTGACATAATTGCTACTCCTGCTACAAATAACTTCGTTGCTTTCATAAATATATCTCCTTTATTGTTTTAAATTTATGGTACATCCAAAGTATATAAGATTAAAATTAGATTACGAAACGATACCCATTTACTAACCGCAAATTAATGGTTGGTTTTGATATTTTTTCTTGTTCTATTTAAATCCGCAAAAAGCCTAATATATTAGGTCATTAAAAAGTAATTTAACGCATACTCTGTTATTTTTATAGAAAGATTCCCAAAAATTTTCCTATGATGAAAATTTTTGGGACAAGGAATAAAAATAGTTTATATCTAATTTGATATGTATATACAAACTATTTACGCTCAATAAAAAATAATATTTTATATCTAAATGCTAGTATTTAGAGTTCTCTGTGTATTCGGACAAACGGAGGGTTCCAGCTCTATTTATAGATATCATTTTGAAAATAACAATTTTAAGTTTTCTATAATTAGATTACGTAAACCAAATCGATGTATAAAAAAACCACTGGAAACAGAAATGTCACTTCTGTTTCCAGTGGTTTTAAAGGTACTCAATCATGGCTTACTTCCATTATTTATTGAAGATTTTCGGACCTTTGCGCATGTTTTTACGGTCATTTTTTGGTGTAGCAAAGTCTTTTGCTTTGCCGCCGCTTTGTTTCTTTTTGATTAATTCCAACATTTTTTCTTTTGAATCCATTTTTGCACCACCTTTTTTCTTGCACACTGCTCAACTATTATTCCAGTTTTAGAAACAAATTGCAAACAAACTCAGAGATTTCTCATCATTTATTTTGATATTTTCTCTTTGATTGCGGTAGAGTGGTCCAAAAAACAATTTTTGTGATTAAAAGTTACTTATTTTTGGCGTAAATCCTCAGACACTTTTTTCTTAATTATGAAAAACATACTTCTCTCACTTTTTTCTCTTTTGTTATACTTTTGTTGAAAGACTTACTAAAACTGATAAATGAGCGAAATAAATAGGATTACCAGAAATGTTCTCTCACAAAATTTCTCATAAATGAAAATTTTCGTATACGACGTTCTATCAAAAACATTTTAATTCTTTATTTGCTGAGAACACCTATTTATCTAGGTGCGAAACAGATCAATAAACTTGACGGAGGTGAATATATCAAGATTGTTTGATTCATTTATTTAACGATTCATCGGAGAAGGTTTTAAAACAACTATCAAAGGAAGGATCAAAAATATGAAAAAAAATAGTTTATTGAAAAAAATCAGCTTACTTATTTTATCAGCAACTATCTTTGCAGGGGGACTAACTTCAATCCCCGCTTACGCACATTCTTTAGAGGACAAGCTGTCACTTATTCAACAAGTACATGCAGATTTGGATGAAGAAGCACTCTACGCACTTGTTACTGAGTATGCCCACGCAGAAGATCTATCTTTTGAAGATTCTTTAGACGCCTTCTATCAAGAAGCGAAAATCCAAATGGTCGAATTACAGAACAACAACAGAAATGCAAGATCCAGCTCAGCAAACAGAGGAGTTGGCACTGCTAATAATAAAGGAGATGTCTTTTATTCTATTGCTTGGACAGGGATCAACCATGGACATAGCGGTATTTTTTATACAAGAACTAGTGTCATACATGCTCCTGGTCCTGGTCGTAATAGTCGACTTGAGAATTCAAGTAATCCTATGGGCGTACGTGGAGGAATCCAAATCCAATCAGTAAACACAACACAAACGAATCGAAATCGAGCAGCTGATTTTGCTTATAGTCATTTAAGAAACAGACCTTACGACATTATGTTTGCTTCCAATAAAACAACAATGGCTCGCCTGAATTGTTCGAGTTTGGTTTGGAATGCTTATATGCGTTCTTCTGCAAAAATAGATTTAGACAGAAATGGCGGTCCCGGTGTATATCCAGCGGACATTAGAGATTCCCCAAGAACCACAACTTACAGACGGCTGTAAGACCAATGAAAAAACACTTTAAACAGCTTCTCTTCTCACTCATTCCCCTACTCTTTTTATTTTCTGCTTGTTCGTTGCTGATGCGGAATAATTTAGAAAATTTGTTTGAATTAGAGCAAATTGACTTAAGTAATAAAAAATATGCAATGATTTACTCTGCTAACATTTGGTCAGATTATCAAATGCGAAATGGCAGAAACATTTTGCTGTTAGTCGATGAAAAAGGCAACTGGGATGCTTATAATACCTATAATTTAGACCGGGCAAATGTCAATTGGACAGAGGATGGCTTATATTTTTCTGATTACACCTATGAATATTTTATTGATAAGAATGGTTATATCTCTAAAACAAAAAAAACGATTGATTTAGATCTTGCAACTGCCCAAGATGGTTCTTCTGTAGATGAGCAAGGGAGAATCTGGTCGTGGTTCGATATTGGATTTGACGATTACGGGGGGTATCAAACGAGGATTACGCGCCAGTATAAAGGTGAAACAAAAGAATTCATCGTTGATGGTGCCTATAATTACTTGTTTACTGTTGGTTCTCAGCTTTATGGTGTCAGTGCCAATATGGAATTAGAAAATGGGATCAATTATGCTGCCAAAAATGGATTAGTAAAATTTATAGGTGAAGAGCTGAGTCCCGCTGTTCTCTCTTCTCACGCAATTCCTAATGATGATTTCAGTCCTATTAATGTTTCTCAGCAAGTTGCGGTAAAAGATGATCTTGTATATGTCATTGGAGAAGCAGAGATCGTAAACGATATAACTCAAACAAATATGATGATATGGAATAAAAATAGCGGAGATCTTGAAATAGAAAGAATTTCTGCTTCTTCAATGGAAGATTTATATGTTGCTTTTTATACGCACCAAAATGCTTTACAAGATACTGATTTATACTGGTTCAATGAGCGTGGAGAACTAAAAAAAACAAACCTATTGGACTTTGAAACGGAAGATATTAGCACCTTTGGAATTGATCCTCAACCAGATTATTTTTTTTCGGCACGTTTTTTTGAAGATACTATTCATATCGTGGTTAACGATACTACTGCCGGAAATTCTTTTGAAGCTGATGGTGTAAAAATGCGGATTATCCAAACAACTTTAGATCATCCAGAAAAATATGAAGAGTTTAACGTAAAAGATGGCCACAAACTAGCAAAACTATTTGCCAATCCTTCTTTACATCCTACTCATAATAGTTTTGCTGTAAAACCGAAATAATAATAGAAATCCCCTGCAAGACCAGATGGATCTATTTGGTCTTGCAGGGGATTTATTTTGTTTGGTTTTAGCGTTTTGTCAATAAAGCCACTGTTTCGATATGGTTCGTTTGCGGGAATAGATCGACTGGTTGGATTTTTTCGACTTGGTATTGGTCAGAGAACAATTTCACATCTCGAGCAAAGGTTGCTGGGTTGCATGAGATATAAATGATGCGTTCTGGTGCCATTTCTTTAGCTGACTCGATAAAGCTTTCGTCTAGGCCTTTTCTAGGCGGGTCAACTAAGATAACTGTTGGCTGGATGCCTTTTTTCTGCCATTTCTGCATCACTTTTTCTGCTTTGCCTACTTCATAAGTTGCATTTTCAATGTGATTATTGAAGGCATTTAATTTTGCATCTTCTACCGCTTGCGGGATGATTTCCATTCCATAAACGTGTTTTACTTTGTCTGCAAGGGATAACCCGATTGTTCCGATTCCAGAATAGGCATCGATCACGACGTCTTCTTCTGTTAGATTAGCAAAGTCGATTGCTGTTTCATACAAACGCTCTGTCTGTTCTGTGTTTACTTGGTAGAAGGACTTCGCTGAGATTTGATATGTTTTTCCTAGCAATTGGTCTTTGATGGCTGAAGTACCGTAAAGTACAACTTCTTTATCACCTAAAATAACATTTGTTTTCTCGTCATTGATGTTTTGGATCACGGAAACAACTTCTGGCAATGTTTCATGGATGACGCGTGCAATTTCTTTGCCTTTGAAGAATTTCTCTTTTCTTGTGACAAGCACGACCATCATCTCATGTGAATAATGCCCTCTGCGAATCACGATGTGTCTTATTTGGCCTTCGTGTTTTTCTTCGTTATATGCACGTACTTCAAAACGTTCCAAAATCTCTCTGACAGCCACGATTGCTTTGTCGATTGCAGGGGCTTGGATATAGAAGTCTTCGATTGGGATCAATTGGTGGCTGTTTTTACGGTAAAAACCAGTCATCAATTTTCCGTCAACGCGGCGAACAGGAATCTGTGCTTTGTTCCGATAACCGACTGGATTTTCCATCCCGATTGTTGGAAGTACAGGCACTTCTGTTTCTTTTGCGATTTTAGTCATCACGTTTTCTACTTGTTTTTGTTTGAATGCTAATTGTTTTTCATAGCTTAAATGTGCAAGCGGTGCGATGCCTGTTCTGATCAATGAAAGATTGTCGACAGGTTTTCGGTCAGGTGATGCAGTCAGCAATGTTTCTACTTTCGCAAAACCGAATTTGTTGCCTGCTTTCACGACTAATACTTCTGCTTTTTCGCCTGGAAGGGCATTTTCGATGAATAACGGATAGCCGTCGATTTTCGCAACACCTAGTCCTTCATAACTCAAGTCGATGATATCGACGGTGTATCGTTCATTTTTCTTTACTGGTTCGTTCATAAATTGCTCCTCATAGATTAGTTTGTCTTAATGACTTTACTACATTTTTGCACGAAAATAAAGGAGCTGTGTTCCTTTCTTTCAGATTCGTCCAAATTTACAGATTCCTTTACCAATAAAAAAGCCGGAATATCACAAAAATTTGAAAAGCAAATTTCGGATATTCCGGCTTTTTATCAAAAACGCATGAGAAAATACTCGATTTCTCAAAACATTTTCACTAAAAGATCAGTTATCTGCTGAAACTGGGCAGATGCCGCAGTTCTTGTCTATTTTTTCTCTTCGTCGCCGATTTTACCATCGCCGTCGATGTCTTCATCTGTCAGTTTTTCAACTTCCTTGACGAATTCTTTGCTGACTTCTTCTAATTCTTCTGGACCAGTGATTGCATCATCGGGGATTTGATCCGTATTGGCAAAAAATTCAATATGCTGGTGCAGATTCTTGAAGTGCATTGGGGCATTGCCGCCATACTCTCCGTCTAAGTTGATCATGACTGGTCGATTGATATCATCGTCCGTCTCAACGTAAAGTTCGCTTGTCTTTGTATAGATCACTCGAGGATCTTCTGTATGCCGTCCACCGTTGATCATCAATGCAGCAATGTGCAGCAATTCAAAAATATTGGCTGTTTTAACGATAATCAAGGAGAATTTTCCGTCATCTAATTTTGCATCAGGAGCGATTTGTTCGAACCCGCCCACAGAATTAGTCAAACCTAAGAAAAACATCGAAGCATTGCCGACATATTCGCCTTCATCGTATTTCAGATGCATCTTGATCGGCTTCACACGTGGAAGCATTTCAGCTCCCTTAGCTAAATAAGCCAAGTAGCCGAAAATACTTTTCAATTCTGATGGCACTTCATAGGTTAGTTCGGTAAGGTAGCCGCCTGCAGCGATATTGATAAAATATTGGTCATCGGTTTGACCGATATCCATTTTCACTGTCTGATTTTTTTTGATGACTTCTGCAGCCTTCTTGATGTTGTCTCGAGGAATCTTTAACGCTCTAGCGTAATCGTTGGTGGTACCAGCAGGGATAATCGCCATTTTAGGACGTTTTTCCAACGGTGCGATCCCATTTACTACTTCGTTGATCGTTCCGTCTCCCCCAGCTGCTACAACCAGATCAAAACCTAGCTTACCTACTCGTTCTGCTTCGTTTCTAGCAGAGTTTTCCTCTGGAGTGGTAGCATAGGCGCTCGCCTCATACCCTGAATCTTCTAATACTTGTAGAATATCTGCCAAATTTTTCTTCAGCAATTCTTTTCCAGAAGTTGGATTATAAATGACACGTGCTTTTTTCATGATTGTATCCCTCTTAGCGTTTTGCCAATTCTTCTGTAAGCAGTTTATTCACGATTCCCGGATTTGCTTGTCCTTTGGTTGCTTTCATGATTTGTCCTACTAAGAAGCCGACAGCACGGTCTTTACCGTTTTTGAAATCATCGACAGATTGTTGATTGTTATCTAGAATCTCATTGATGATCGGCAATAATTTAGATGGATCAGATAATTGTACCCAGCCGTTTTCTTCAACAACTGTTTTTGCATCTCCGCCTTTTGTGATCAACTCACGGAAGACTTTTTTCGCGATTTTAGAACTGATTGTTCCGTCTGCGATCAAGGTCATCATACCAGCTAAGTTTTCAGGCGTTAATTTTGTTTCAGCTAATTCAAGTTTTTCACTGTTCAAATAAGCAGAAACTTCACCCATCAGCCAGTTCGATGCTTGTTTTGCATCCGCGCCGTTTTTCAATGTTTCTTCAAAGAAATCAGACATTTCTTTTGTCAAAGTCAGAACCATTGCATCGTATTCAGGCAATCCTAATTCTTGGATATAACGCGCACGTCTTGAAGCTGGCATTTCAGGTAATGAAGCTTTGACTTTTTGGATCCACTCGTCGTCGATGACGAATTTTGGAATATCTGGTTCTGGGAAGTAACGGTAATCACTTGAACCTTCTTTGACACGCATCAAGACTGTTTTGTTTGTTGTTTCATCAAATCTTCTTGTTTCTTGTTGGATTTCTCCACCTGAAAGCAAGACTTTTGCTTGACGTTTTTCTTCAAAAGCAAGTCCTTTTTTAACAAATGTCATTGAGTTCAAGTTTTTAAGTTCTGCTTTGGTACCAAATTCTTCTTGTCCGTATGGGCGTAAAGAAATATTTGCATCACAACGCATAGAACCTTCTTCCATCTTCACATCGCTGACTTCTGTAAATTGGATGATTGAACGTAATGCTTCTAGGTATGCGTAAGCTTCTTCAGGTGAACGCATATCTGCTTCTGAAACGATCTCGATCAAAGGTGTTCCTTGACGGTTCAAGTCAACATAAGAATAACCGCCGATACCGTGCATGTTTTTCCCAGCATCTTCTTCTAAGTGAACACGCTCGATACGGATTTTTTTCTTTTTGCCTTCTACTTCGATCTCGATCCAGCCGTCATGTCCGATTGGCTGGTCGAATTGAGAGATTTGGTATGCTTTTGGATTATCTGGGTAAAAATAGTTTTTACGGTCAAAATGTGTATCTTTTGAGATTTCACAGTTCAAAGCTAGTGCTGCTTTCATCCCAAATTCCAAAGCTGTTTTGTTCATTACTGGCAAAACACCTGGGTAACCCCAGTCAATAACGTTTGTATTGCTGTTTGGCTCCGCCCCAAAATGTGCAGGCGCTGGAGAGAAGATTTTTGAGTTGGTTTTTAATTCAACATGGACTTCAAGCCCAATGACAGTTTCAAAGTTCATTAGTCTTTCCCTCCTAAAATCACTGGTAATTGTTTATGGAACTCTGTCGCTTGTTCAAACGCATAGGCTGCTTGATACATTGTTTTTTCGTCGAAGTGTTTACCGATGATCTGCAATCCGATCGGTAGTCCTTCTGAGAATCCAGCTGGTACTGACATACCTGGAAGACCCGCTAAGTTCACTGGGATCGTCAAGATATCGCTCATGTACATCGTGATTGGATCATTGATGTTTTCGCCAATACCGAATGCAACGGTTGGAGAAGAAGGACCAATGATCAAGTCGTATTCTGCAAAAACTTTGTCGAAATCTTGTTTGATCAATGTACGAACTTGTCCAGCTTTCTTAAAGTGTGCGTCGTAATGTCCAGCGCTCAATGAGAATGTTCCCAACATGATTCGGCGTTTTACTTCATCACCAAATCCTTCTGAACGTGAGTTGACATAGACATCTTCTAAGTTGCTGACATTTTCAGAACGATGGCCGTAACGAATGCCGTCAAAACGCTGCAGATTTGAACTTGCTTCTGAAGACGCAATGATGTAGTACACAGCAACACCGTATTTTGAATATGGCAGGCTGACTTCTTCAACGACAGCACCTAAAGAACGGAAAGTTTCTGCTGCTTTAAGCACAGCTTCTTTGACATCTGGATTTACCCCTTCGCCAAGATATTCTTTTGGCAAAGCGATTTTCATTCCTTTGATTTCTCCTGTTAGTCCTTCTGCAAAATCTGGTACAGAAACACCTGAAGAAGTGCCGTCTTTTTCGTCGTATCCGCTGATTGCTGTAAGAGCCAAAGCGTTATCTTTGACTGTACGTGTCATTGGTCCGATTTGGTCAAGTGAAGATGCAAAGGCGATTAAACCAAAACGTGAGACACGTCCGTATGTTGGTTTCATCCCTACGATCCCGTTGAATGATGCTGGTTGACGGATACTTCCGCCTGTGTCGCTTCCTAGAGAAACTGGCACTTGTCCAGCTGCAACTGCTGCTGCAGAACCGCCAGAAGAACCACCGGGAACTTTTGAATGATTCCAAGCATTTTTTGTTTTCTTGAAGTAAGAAGTTTCTGTACTTCCGCCCATCGCAAATTCATCCATGTTCAATTTGCCGACAGGGATCATATCTGCTTGATAGACTTTATCCATAACAGTTGCGTCATAGATTGGTGTAAAGTTTGAAAGGATTTTTGAAGCAGCTGTTGTCAAGATATCTTTTGTGACGATGTTGTCTTTGATACCGATTGGGATACCTGCTAAGACATTGCTTTCTGTGATTCCTTTCAAGTCGATTGCTTTTGCTTGTGCTAAAGCTTGTTCTTCACTGACTGTGATGAACGCTTCAACTTCTGGTTCTGTTTCTTTGATGCGGTCGATCGTCGCTCTTGTCAGATCTTGCGCTGTTATTTCTTTTGATACTAGCAGACTATGCAGTTCTTCTAGTGAACGGTTATATAACTCTGGCATTATGCACCAGCCTCCCCATTATCGATAATTGCCGGCACTTTGATAAATCCGTCTTCAGATTCTGGTACGTTTTTCATCAATTCGTCACGGTCCCATCCGGCTTGCGCACGGTCTTGACGCATCACATTGATTGTTTCTACGACATTCGATGTGAATGGTACTCCTTCTGTATCTACCTCTTCAAGCATCTCTACCATATCGATGATATTTCCAAGCTGCGCTGTAAAATTTGCGAGTTCCTGGTCATCGAATTTAAGTTTTGCTAATCTGGCAACGTGTTTTGCTTGCTCTTCGCTAATCGCCATAATACCCCTTCTTTCCTAACGAGCTAAAAACTTTGCTCCCTATTTTAACATAAGACTTCTTTGTCTGAAATTATTTTGTGAAATTATTTAGTGAAATTTCTCTGAAAAAGAATCAAGAAATGCTTACTCAGCAGGATGACTCTCTGCCAATGCTTCATTCATTTCTTCTTCCGTCCAAACATCGACACCTAAATCTTGTGCTTTTGTCAGCTTGCTTCCTGCTTCTTCACCAGCAACGACGATGTCTGTTTTTTTAGAGACACTGCCTGTGACTTTTCCGCCTAGATTTTCGATCATCGCTTTTGCTTCTTCTCTTGTATAACGAGTTAATTTTCCAGTCAAGACGACTGTTTTGTCTTTAAAAGGCGATTCAACTTTTTCCAACTGAGAAGCACGAATTCCTTTATACTCGAAATTGACACCAGCTTTTTTCAGTTCTTCCATCAATTCATGGACTTCTTCATTATCAAAGTACGCGACCACACTGTCTGCAATCGTATCGCCGATGGTATCTAGTGACACGATTTCCTCAAAGCCGCCTTTGCTCAATGTGTCAAGATTACCGAAATGTTCTGCTAAGATTTTTGCAGCTTTTGCACCGACATGGCGGATGCCGAGGCCGAAAATCAACCGTTCGACTGAATTATCCTTGCTGTTATCAATAGCATTCAAGATATTTGAAGCAGATTTTTCTTTTATTTTCTCCAATGTCAATAACTCTTCTTCTTTGAGGAAGTAAAGGTCTGCGACATCTTTGACTAATTTTTTCTCATACATCTGTTCCAACACTCTTGGTCCTAATCCATCGATATTCATGGCATTCCGCGAAACAAAGTGATTCAAACCTTCTTTGATCTGTGCAGGACATTTCGGGTTGATACAGCGCAGCGCAACTTCTTCATCAAGATGGACAAGCTCACTGTCGCAAATCGGACAATGGGTTGGTATTTCGTAAGGTGAGCTATCTTTTGGACGCTCATCTAGGATGACCTGTGCTACTTCAGGGATAATGTCGCCTGCTTTATAAATACGAACCGTATCATTTAGTCGGATATCTTTCATTCGAATATAATCAGCATTATGCAGGCTTGCTCTGCTGACTGTTGAACCTGCGACTCTGACAGGAACCATTACAGCTGTGGGTGTAACGACTCCCGTACGACCGATCGTCCATTCGATATCTTGGATTTTCGTCTCTGCTTCTTCAGGCGGAAATTTGTAAGCTGTCGCCCATCTCGGTGCTTTGACGGTAAAGCCTAATTGGTCCTGGAGATCAAAATCATTGACTTTGATGACGATCCCGTCGATTTCATAAGGCAAGTCGATTCTTTTCTCATGGAATTCTTCAATGTATGACCAAACTTCGTCGATCGAATGACAAAGACGTTTTTCCGGATTGATCCTAAAGCCGATCCGAGAAAGCTCATCTAAAGCTTCATCTTGTGTTTGAGCTGTCAAAGGACCAAAATCTGCTACGGTGTATAGAAATGTATCCAGGTTACGTTTAGCCGTTATCTTTGGATTCAATTGTCTTAATGAACCTGCGGCCGCATTTCGCGGATTGGCAAAGATATCTTGTCCCGCAGTTTCTCGTTCTTCATTTAATTTGACAAAAGATTTTTTCGGCATATAGCACTCGCCGCGGACTTCGATCGAGATTGGTTCTTCTAAACGAAGCGGGATCGAGCGAACGGTTTTCAAGTTTTCAGTGATATTCTCACCAACTGTGCCGTCTCCTCGTGTTGCTCCGCGAACAAATAGCCCATTTTCATAACGTAATGAGATTGATAAACCGTCGATTTTCAATTCACAACAATAAGAGACGGTTTTCCCAACTGCTTTTTGCACTCTCTGGTCAAAAGCAATCAATTCTTCTTTACTGAAAATATCATTCAGACTATATAAAGGAATATTATGGGTTGCTTTTTCAAAACCAGAAAGGACCTCGCCCCCTACACGCTGCGTCGGAGAATCAGACATGATCAATTCTGGATAAGCTTCTTCGATTGCTGTTAATTCTGCATATAACTTGTCATAAACGTAATCTTCGACTGTTGGCTGATCTTTTACATAATATTCGTAAGACCAGCGATTCAATTTTTCTCGTAATTCTTCGGCACGCTTCGCAGCGTCATCAATCGTCAATTCGTACTCTTTATCCATATCAGTCACCTCGCATCTTATACTTTCTCAATTGGCGCAAATGCAGCCAGCAGACGCTTCACACCTTGATTTGGAAACGCGACATCTAGTTCTAGATCTTTCGCTGTCCCATTGACACGGACGACAGTACCAACGCCCCATTTTTTATGCTGCACTCGATCGCCGGCTTTCCAGCCTTCTTTTTCTCCGCCAGTCGCTGCTTTTGATGACACAGAGGCATTCGCCGGCTGCTTGTATTGGTTATAAGAACCTGCTGAGCTTTGAGAAGAAAATGCATTTGCTTTCTTCGGTGTAGGACGCATACCTTGGATATCTAATAATTCTTGATCGATTTCTTCAAGAAAACGTGAAGGTCGATTGTATTGCGTTCTTCCGTATAGTGTACGGGAAAACGCATTGGTCAAATAAAGACTTTCTTCTGCACGTGTGATTCCCACATAAGCTAAGCGCCGTTCTTCTTCTAGTTCTTTTTCTTCCATCAATGCACGAGAAAGCGGGAAAACCCCTTCTTCTAGTCCAATCAGGAAAACAACTGGAAATTCCAGCCCTTTTGCTGCATGTAGGGTCATCAATGTCACTTGAGAACCATCTTCTTCCAGATTATCGATATCCGAAACAAGTGCTAAATCATTTAGAAAGACCGTTAGTTTTTCTTCCGGTGCATCTTGTTCTTCTTCGTCTCGTTCAGCAAAACGCTTGTCGAATTCCTGTGTTACTGTCAAGAATTCTTCCAAGTTTTCTAATCGCGCTTGAGCTTCTAAGGTGTTCTGGTTTTTAAGATCTTCTTGATACCCGCTGCGGTCTAAAAGTTCTTTCGTCAATTCCGTAACTGTCAAATAAGGGATCATTTGAGTGATTTCGTCAATCATTTGGCCAAACTTTTCTAATTCTCGGCCCGCTTTGCCGCCTATGTTAGCCAAATCGACATTTTGGGCTGCTTCAAGCAACGACCATTCATGCATCGTTGCAAATTGACGAAGCTTATCGACAGAACCTGGACCGATTCCGCGTTTGGGCGAATTGACCACTCGCTCAAAGCTGATTGAATCTTGCGGATTAGCGATCACATTTAAATACGCAAGAATGTCTCTGATTTCTTTTCGATCGTAGAATTTATGTCCGCCGACCATTTTATATGGAATATTTGCTTTCAAGAGCGTTTCTTCCATGACACGTGATTGCGCATTTGTACGGTAAAGAACAGAAAAATCCCCGTAATTGCGATGATTCATGCGGATCTCTTCTTGCATGCGGTCGACAATAAAACGTGTTTCATCACGTTCGTTATCTGCACGGTAATAAGTGATTTTTTCCCCGTCGTTGTTTTCTGTCCATAGTTTTTTAGGTTTTCGATTCGAATTATTTTCAATCACTTGATTGGCTGCATCAAGGATCGTTTTCGTTGATCGGTAGTTTTGTTCAAGTAAGATGACTTGTGCATCTGGATAATCTTTTTCGAAATCCAAGATATTCTGCATATCGGCACCGCGCCAGCCATAAATACTTTGGTCAGCATCTCCGACGACACAAAGATTGCGGAATCGTCCTGCCAGCAAGTTGACTAGTGTATATTGCGCATGGTTCGTATCTTGGTATTCATCAACATGGATGTATTGGAATTTATTTTGATAATAAACTAAAGATTCTTCATGCTCTTGGAACAATCGGATCGTATTCATGATCAAATCGTCAAAATCCATACATTGGTTGTAACGCAATTCTTTTTGATACGCGTCATAGCATTTTGCTGCGACTTCTTCAAAATAACTGCCTTGCATCTTGCTGTAGTCTTCTGGTGTCAGTAAACTGTTTTTTGCTTGAGAGATCGTTCCCAAGATTGAACGAGGATCATATTTTTTCGGATCGATATTTAATTCTTTCAAGATTCGTTTCATTAATGTTAATTGTTCTGAAGAATCAAGGATCGTGAAGTTGCGGTTATAACCGATAAAATCGACATCTCGCCGCAAGATACGGACACACATTGAGTGGAATGTAGAGACCCATACATCGTCGCCTCCAGCGCCTAGTATTCCGTTGACCCGTTCTTTCATTTCTCTTGCTGCTTTATTCGTAAAAGTGATTGCTAGGATATTCCAAGGATTCACTTCTTTTTCTTCTATTAAGTAGGCAATTCGATGCGTCAGTACACGCGTTTTTCCACTTCCGGCTCCAGCCATCAGCAATAACGGTCCGTCTGTATAAAGTACGGCTTCTTTCTGACGTGGATTCATCCCTTTTAGTAAATCTGCTTTGGATGGCATCAACAACATCCTTTCTATTATCAATCTTTTTAATTATAGCATTATCCTTCTTCTCATTAAACTAGCAAACTTAAAATCCTTCGATAATTTGAAAAAGACCCTTGCAAGCTCGCCAAATTAGCGCTACCCTATCATAGGAGTGTGAGAATGTGAATAAAAGTAGAAGAAAAAAATCGTACAAATATTTAGACGACACCCGGATCTATTTTATATTTAAAGGGATACTTGTAGGATTGATCGTTGGAGTTGTCGTCAGCTTGTTTCGGCTGGCCATCGAAAAAACAGGCGAAGGCATTCAATGGATGTATGCACAAAGTCATGCGCATCCGATTTTGCTTGTCTGGCTGCTTGCGTTGTCACTAGCTGCAACCTTTTTTGTCGGCTGGCTGATACACAATGAACCAGACATCAAAGGCAGCGGTATTCCGCAAGTGGAAGGCCAATTGAACGGCGAGCTGCATATGAACTGGTTTTCTGTACTTTGGAAAAAGTTTGCAGGCGGTATCGCTTCTGTTGGTTTAGGACTTTTTCTTGGCAGAGAAGGTCCCTCGATCCAGTTAGGGGCTGCGATTGGTCAAGGAACCAGCCACTATTTGAAAAGTCCGAAATCAGAAGAAAAAATCTTGATTTCCAGCGGCGCCAGTGCTGGTTTAGCCGCAGCATTCAATGCACCGATTGCTGGACTTCTTTTTGTTTTAGAAGAGATCCATCATTCGTTTTCTCCTTTAGTATGGCTGACTTCTTTTGCTTCAGCTATTACCGCTAATTTTATTTCATTAAACTTTTTTGGGTTGCGGCCCGTCCTTTATCTAGGTGATCTTCCTTCATTGCCGTTGAAATACTACGGCTCCTTACTTATTCTTGGTATTATTTTAGGTATTTTAGGTTATATTTATCAAATCGTGCTGCTTGCTTTGCCGAAATGGTACAGTAAATTGCCGATTCCCAACCGTTTTTACGGATTCGTGCCCTTCATGTTGATTTTGCCAATTGGGTATTTTGCTCCTACGATTTTAGGCGGCGGCAACCAGATCGTGATTGCCCTAGGAAATACTTCGCCAGCACTTTCGTTATTGATTGGACTGTTTTTATTACGGTTTGTCTTTTCAATGGTCTCTTATGGCGCAAGTCTGCCTGGTGGTATCTTTTTACCGATTTTGACTTTAGGTGCATTGATCGGCAGTATTTATGGAAAAATCCTGGTTGTTTACTTTGGAATGGACCCCGTATTGGTAAAAGATTTTGTAATCATCTCGATGGCTGGTTATTTTACCGCAATCGGAAAAGCACCGCTCACTGCGATCATTCTTGTAACTGAAATGGTCGGCTCGCTGAATCACTTGATGCCCCTAGGTTTAGCTGCGCTAGTGGCTTATGTTGTGAATGATCTGCTTGGCGGAAATCCAATCTACGAATCCTTACTAGAACGTCTTGTCGGTACAAAAACATCCGATATCAGTGGTAAAAAAGTCGTTGTCGACTACCCTGTAACAGCTGAAAGTACACTGGATGGGGCAATGATCCGCGACTTTAATTGGCCAAAAAATATGCTCTTGATCTCGATTCGACGCGGAAACAAAGAAATCTTGACCCATGGCGACACCGTGATGAACGTCGGCGATATCCTAGTAATCTTGACAGATGAAAACAGTGTTTCCCATATCAAACGAGAAATCACTGATCGTTCTTCTGTAAATTCATTTAAACAAGCCTTTTGATGAAAAAGCTGATCGACAGCAATTGCTGTTAGATCAGCTTTTTTTGCTTTCATGAAAGTTTTTGACTGTTTACAAAAACGAAATCGAACGTTTTTGACTGTTTTTTATTGATTATCGTTTTTTCTTGTGTTATTATTACCAACGAAGGAGGTTGTGGAAATGCTTACAGAAGAACGCAGACAACAAATATTGCACTTATTGAATCAACAGAATATCGTCAAGTCCCAAGAATTAATGATACTTCTTCATGCTTCTGAATCCACTATACGACGTGATCTCCAAGAATTGGAGAACGAAGGATTTCTTGAACGTATCCATGGCGGAGCTAAAAAAGTCCAGCATTTAGGATTCGAACCGTCCATGAATGAAAAAACGCTCAAAAACATTCAAGAGAAACAAACGATTGCTCGTTTAGCTGTAGATGAAATCGATGATGATGATGTCATTTATCTGGATGCTGGTTCTACTACTTTGGAAATGATTCCGCTATTAAAAGGAAAACCAATCACTGTTGTTACTAATTCAGTGAAACATGCAGCTAATTTAGTGGAATTAGCCGTACCGACTATCATTCTTGGCGGCACAGTCAAACTGTCAACGAACGCAGTTTTAGGTTCCAGCAGTTTTGAACAGTTGGAAATGCTTCATTTCAATAAAGCATTTATGGGCATGAATGGTGTTCACTATGAACAAGGATTCACTACCCCAGATCCTGAAGAAGCAGCATTGAAACGTTTAGCGATGAAGAACACCGAAGAAGCATTCGTCTTGGCAGATCAGACAAAATTCAACAAGTTGACTTTTACCACTGTCGCTTCCATAAGCAGTGCCACAATCTTAACCGAGCGTTGCCCAGCTGAATATCTTGAACGATACCGCGAAGCAACGACCATCAAGGAGGCAATTTAGATGATTTACACAGTAACACTTAATCCGTCGATTGATTATATCGTCCGTGTTGATGGATTAAAAGTCGGTGATCTTAACCGAATGACCGAAGATTTGAAACTACCTGGCGGAAAAGGAATCAATGTTTCGCGAATTTTGGAACGCACAGGAACAACTTCGACAGCTTTAGGATTTTTAGGCGGATTTACCGGTACATTTATTTCTGACTGGTTAGAAAAAGAACAAATCAAGACCGCTTTTACTGAAATCGCCGAGGATACTCGAATCAATATCAAACTGAAATCAGATTCTGAAACAGAAATCAACGGCTTAGGTCCTGCCCTTTCAGATGCAGAAATCGAACAATTGAAACAATCATTAAGCACTGTCACAAAAGGCGATATCGTTGTTTTAGCTGGAAGTACACCTGCAAGTTTGCGCAAAGGCTTCTACCAAGAATTGATCGAGATCATTCGTGAAAAAGAAGCAGATTTCGTAATCGATACTACGGGCGAAGATCTAAAAAATGCTTTGCCAAAACAACCTTTGCTGATCAAACCAAATAATCATGAATTAGCAGAGCTTTACGATACTTCATTCAATTCTATTGAAGATATCTTGCCATATGGTAAAAAATTATTGGCAGAAGGCGCACAAAATGTATTGATCTCCATGGCTGGCGACGGCGCATTATTATTTACCAAAGACGGCGCATATCAATCAAACGTTTTAAAAAGACCTTTAAAAAACTCTGTAGGAGCAGGCGATTCTATGATTGCTGGTTTCATTGGTTCTTTCAGCAAAAATCAAGATCCTGTAGAAGCCTTCAAATGGGGCGTCGCTTGCGGCAGTGCTACTGCCTTTTCAGATGATTTAGCATCAAAAGAATTGATCGACACTCTGCTTCCAGAAGTAAAAATCACAAAATTAAATTAATTTATCAGGAGGATTCGTAATGAATATCAAAGACCTTATGATCAAAGATGCAATGATCATGGACCTTCAAGCGACAGATAAAGCGAGCGCAATTGATGAGATGGTCCAAAAAATGTACGATGCTGGAAGAATTTCAGACATCGACACTTATAAACAAGGAATTTTAGCTCGTGAAGCACAAACTTCAACTGGTTTAGGCGATGGTATCGCAATGCCTCACGCAAAAAATGCTGCTGTAAAAGAAGCAACAGTTCTTTTTGCAAAAAGTAAAAACGGTGTAGATTATGAAGCATTAGATGGACAACCAACTTACCTATTCTTCATGATTGCTGCTCCAGAAGGCGCAAATGATACACATTTACAAGCTTTAGCTGCTCTTTCACGCCTATTGATCGATCCTGATTTCGTAGGCAAATTAAAACAAGCAGAAACACCTGATGAAGTACAAGGACTTTTCCAAGCGGCTGAAGATGAAAAAGCCAAAGAAGAAGCCGCTGAAGAAACAGCAGCTCCCTCTTCTTCAAACCGTTTCGTCGTTGCTGTAACGGCTTGTCCAACTGGTATTGCCCATACGTATATGGCTGAAGATGCTTTGAAGAAAAAAGCCAAAGAAATGGGCGTTGATATCAAAGTCGAAACAAACGGTTCAGAAGGAATCAAAAACCGATTGACAGCCGAAGATATTGCCAGAGCAGACGGGATTATTGTCGCAGCAGACAAAAAAGTCGAAATGAATCGTTTTGACGGCAAACATTTAGTCAATCGTCCAGTCAGTGACGGTATCCGAAAATCAGAAGAATTGATCGACTTGGCTTTAAGCGGCAGCGCTCCTGTTTTCCATGGCGAAGGAAACACAGAAGATGCTTCTGATAACGATGCTTCAGGATCTGTTGGTCAAAAAATCTATAAAGATCTGATGAATGGTGTTTCTCATATGCTGCCATTTGTTATCGGCGGCGGTATTGCTATTGCGTTATCATTCATGATCGACCAATTTATGGGTGTTCCTCAAGATCAATTAGCAAATCTAGGGAATTATAACCAAGCTGCAAGCTGGTTCAACCAAATCGGACAAGCTGCTTTTGGTTTCATGCTTCCTGTTTTAGCTGGGTTTATCGCTTCAAGTATTGGTGATCGTCCTGGTTTGATCGTTGGTTTTGCTGCTGGTGCATTAGCTAATACAGGCGGTGCTGGGTTCTTGGGCGCATTGATCGGCGGTTTCTTAGCTGGTTACGTTATCGTATTTTTACGTAAGTTATTCAAAGGATTACCAAAATCATTAGATGGAATCAAAACAATTCTCTTCTACCCTGTTTTTGGACTATTGATTACCGGATTCTTGATGTTGTTAGTAAACGTTCCAATGAAAGCTATCAATGATGCACTAAATAGTTTCTTAACTGGTATGAGCGGATCAAACGCTGCATTACTTGGCGCTCTTTTAGCAGGCATGATGGCTGCTGACTTAGGCGGACCAATCAACAAGGCAGCTTATGTATTCGGTACAGCAACTTTAGCTACAACAGTTGCAAGCGGCGGCAGTGTCGTGATGGCTTCTGTTATGGCAGGTGGTATGGTGCCTCCTCTAGCAGTCTTTGTTGCAACTCGACTTTTCAAAAACAAATTCAGCAAAGCAGATCAAGATGCTGGTTTGACAAACATCGTTATGGGTCTTTCATTCGTTACAGAAGGTTCGATCCCATTTGCAGCCGCTGACCCAATTCGTACAATTCCTAGCTTTATCGTAGGTTCTGCGATTACTGGTGGTTTAGTTGGTGCATTCGGTATCAAACTTCTTGCTCCTCATGGCGGAATCTTCGTGGTCTTCTTATTGAGCCACCCAGTCTTATATCTTTTATTCATTGCTGTAGGAGCACTGATTTCTGGTGTGGTTTACGGACTATTGAAAAAACGTGTCTAATAATTAGACAAAAAAGCTACAGTTTCTCTTTTTGAGAACTGCAGCTTTTTTTATTCTCTTCTTAATTTTTTTCTTGCTCATTTTTGATATACACAGGCTGTACAGCCATTTCTTGTTTTTTTGAAAGTCGATAGTATAAAAAGAAACCAGAGAAAATCACGAGAAAACCAATAGGCACACCAACTGGAAATTGCGGAACCAACAAGAGGACAATAGCTAAAAGCGAAGCCGGGATCATGATACGATAATATAATTTTTTATCCATTTCTTTCACCTCATATTTTTTGACTTGTTAATTGCTCCAATTTTTTAAAGTCCATAAAGATGACCCTTAAATGATTCTCTCCTTTTTTCAGATCAACTCTAATGGTGTTGTTCTTCTTTTTCAAACGTTTGATCGTTATGTCTTTCCATCTTTCTTTCAACTGTTCGATTGGAAATGTTTCAAACGCTTCTTCAGGCACATATATCCTTAGAATCGTTAAGTAATCTTGATAATGAGGATCTTCGACATTTATTTCCAGATATTCTCTTATATAATAATTATAGGCCTCCACACCATTATCTAAAGACGCTGTCGGATCGATTACTTTATAATTCATCATCTGGGAACGTGTTTCATCTACCCAAGGAAAATACGCTTGTGCATTCAACGTGCCGCGAATGCGCCGTTCATTCGAACGTTCATTTTCTACATTGTAGCTTCGGGTAATAAAAAAAGAAGCATCTTTTTTCTGGATAGGCTGCATCTTCTCATTTTGATATTGGACCGATTGGATCGTATTTTCCGCATAGGCATATTCTACAAAAGGTTCTTTTAAAAGTCCGATTCCGTTGTCCCATGCAATATGGTCGAATCCTAATTGATCGCGATAATATTGCTGAAATAATACATTACTGCGTTCTTTCCAGTTAAAAGGATCACGATATAAGCGGACACGAATAACATGGGCATTAATTTGTTGAATTTCTTCCACTTGTTGCACTTCTAGAAATATCGGTTTGGGAATGATCCGGTAATATTCTGCGCTGTAATACATTTCCCAGCAAGACGTGAGACACAATCCACGATAATATAAATCATAGCCCGGGAATTGATTGCAATCTACCACGATTTCATCTTCCATGCTTTTGATTTTTGGGTATTTTTCAATAGCTTCCGCAGATTCAAACAATTGGCGCTGTTCGATATGTTCCGTATTATTGAAAATATATTCGTCGTAGGCTCTCAAGTATGCAAAAACCCCGTTTTGAGACATTTTCAATTGAATATAGTCCTCGATCAGCTCTCTTTTCTTTTCAAACAAATCACGATCTAAGATATTTTTGATCACAAGCTGCTGATTAGCATAGCGAAAACTGAACTCACTCAGCGAATCACCTACTACATACCAGCTGTCTTCCTTTTTCAAAGAATCTGCTACTTGCTGCTTGAAAACAGAAAGATCAAACTGCTGCGGTTCCTGTTCAAAAGGTTGAAAAAAAGTTGGCTCTATCAGCAAACGAGCCAAAACCAGCCAATCTTGGATTTGAAGTTCTTGTTCCGTTTCGTTTAGTGGGCCAAGCTGCATCGACATCAATAATTTATCTTCGCCAATCATTTTCTCACCTCTTTTAAATCTTTTTATAATTTAATTATAACTAAAATAAAGAAAAAGCTAAAATTATATGACTTTCGTCGTTTCGACTAGTTTTTTTCAAAAATCATGATAAACTAAAATCGAGGTGATAATAATGGGCTTAAAATTCGAAAGAACAGATAATCTAGACAAACTATTTGAATCATTTGCAGTAGATCCTGAGAAAAAAGTAGCACCCAAAGAAGATATCGATCGCTTCTTGAATCCAAAACCAAAAGATAAGAAAAAACAGTCAGAAAAGAAATGATTTTCTGGCTGTTTTATTTTTACTCCCCTACTATTTTTTTGATTTTGTGATTAAGTTTATATATATTTTCACTTTTCGGAATAAATGGTAGTTTAAATAAAAAAGAGACTGGATGAATGGCCAATCTCTTCAAATGGCGCCGCTTAAGCTTGGATTGCTTTTTCGATGGCTTGCCATGCTTCTTCTTTGCCTTGTTTTGTCACAGATGAAAACAAAATGAACTGATCATTTTTATCAAAGTCCAGCGCTTTTTTGATTTCACTTTCATGTTTATTCCACTTACCTCTTGGGATTTTGTCCGCTTTTGTTGCGACTACGATTGTTGGGATCTCGTAGTATTTCAAGAAATGATACATTTGGATATCCTCTTGTGATGGTTTGTGGCGCACATCGACAAGTGAAACGACTGCTTTCAGCTGTTCTCGAGTTGTCAGATACGTTTCGATCATTTGTCCCCACTTCGCACGTTCTGTCTTAGAGACTTTTGCATACCCATATCCAGGAACGTCCACGAAATGCAGTGCATTTTCAATCAGATAAAAATTCAATGTTTGGGTTTTCCCTGGTTTTCCAGAGGTACGTGCTAGATTTTTTCGGTTGATCAGTGTATTGATAAACGAAGATTTCCCCACGTTTGATCGGCCAGCTAAAGCAATCTCAGGGAGCGAAGTCTCTGGGTATTGTTTTGGTGCTACCGCGCTGATCACGATTTCCGCTTGATTGACTTTCATTGTTTCCTCCTTCATCAAAAAAAGTCTGGAACAGCCGTAAACTCGGACTGTCCCAGACCGTAAAATCGAATGTTCCTCGATACGATTTAGGTTCGTATCTTAAAGATTATCCGGCTTTCTTTTCTTTATCTTTATAGACAAGTTTTGGTTCGCCAGTTAATTCGGCTGCATCTTTTGTAATGATCACTTTTTCGATTGCTTCGTCTGATGGGATATCAAACATCACATCCATCATGATTTCTTCGATGATCGAACGCAATCCGCGAGCCCCTGTATTTCTTTCGATCGCTTTGTTGGCGATTGCTTCTAGTGCGTCTGGTTCAAATTCCAATTCTGTATCATCTAGAGATAACAGTTTTTGGTATTGTTTCACTAACGCATTTTTTGGTTCTGTTAAAATACGTACCAAATCCGCAGTTGTCAATCGTTCCAACGCAGCCATCACAGGTAAACGTCCGATGAATTCAGGGATCAAACCAAATTTCAGCAGGTCTTCCGGAATGATTTGCTGCATCACACTTTCATTCTCTGCTAATTTTTTGTTGTTTGTGCCAAATCCGATCGTTTTTTCGCCCATACGATTTTTAACGATTGTTTCGATGCCGTCAAAAGCACCGCCGACAATAAATAGGACATTTGTCGTATCGATTTGGATAAACTCTTGATGCGGATGTTTTCTTCCTCCTTGAGGCGGTACACTAGCTACTGTGCCTTCAAGGATCTTAAGCAATGCTTGTTGGACACCTTCACCAGAAACATCACGCGTGATCGAAACATTTTCGCTTTTACGAGCGATTTTGTCGATTTCGTCGATATAGATGATCCCTTTTTCTGCACGTTCTACATTGTAGTCAGCAGATTGAAGAAGTTTCAATAGGATATTCTCTACATCTTCACCAACATACCCTGCTTCAGTCAAACTTGTAGCATCAGCGATTGCAAATGGAACATTCAATGTTTTCGCTAATGTTTGTGCAAGGAACGTTTTACCGGAACCTGTAGGACCAATCAAGCAGATATTGCTTTTTTGTAATTCTACTTCGCCGTCATTTGCTTGTGTTTGCTGATTCACGCGTTTGTAGTGGTTATACACCGCTACTGCCAATGAGCGTTTCGCACGGTCTTGGCCAATCACGTAATCATTTAATACATCAAGAATCTCTTGTGGTTTAGGTACCTCAGTAAATTCTCGTACAGCTTCTTCGTAAAATTCTTCGTCGATGATCTCTTTACATAGATCGATACATTCATTACAGATGTAGACTCCTGGACCTGCAACGATTTTTTTTACTTCTTCTTGTGTTTTTCCGCAAAAAGAACAACGTACAGTCTCGTTTCCTTCTGGATTATCATACATGGTCTTCACCCCTTGACTTGCAAAAAAAATCAGTGCAAGTAAATATCTTTGACTTTATAGTCTTCTACTATCATATCATATTTCAGCAAAAAGCAAAAGCATCATGAAATTTTTCCATCATTGCTTTACAAAACAAAAAACAAGGGTGGGACAACTGTTTGTCCCGCCCTCTTGTTTTTTGTGAAAAGTTTTACCGAATCCGCTGATTAAGCTTCTTTCGCTGTACCAGTGATCAATTCGATTGCTTTTTTCATTGTTACATCATGTTGCAGCATGTCTTCTGTCAACACACGTTTGATTTGCTCGATAGGCATGTTGTATGATTCTGACAATTCGTTGATTTCAGCTTGGATTTCTTCTTCTGTCGCTGTCAAGTTTTCTTCTTTAGCGATTGCTTCGATAACAAGGTTTGTTCTTGTACGCAATTCTGCTTCGCCTTCGAATTGTTCATGCAAGTCTTCTTCTGTTGAACCAGTTAATTGATAGTACATTTCTGGTGAGATTCCTTGACGTTGCATGTTGTTCAAGAATTCTTCCATTGAACGGTGAACTTCTTCATGGACCATTGCATATGGCAAGTCAACGATTTCAGCGTTGTCTACAGCCATACGGATCGCAGCTTCGTCTTTTGCATCGTCAGCAGCTTTTGCTTTTGTTTCAGTTAATTCTTTACGGTATTTTTCTTTAAGTTCTGCTAATGTTTCAACTTCGTCATCCACATCTTTTGCGAATTCGTCGTCTAATTCAGGAACTTCTTTTGCTTTTACTTCATGAACAGTTACTTTGAAGACTGCTTCTTTACCTGCTAGGTCTTCTGCTTGGTAGTCTTCTGGGAATGTTACAGTTACATCCAAGTTTTCGCCAGCTTTATGACCAACTAGTTGTTCTTCAAATCCAGGGATGAATGAACCTGAACCTAATTCTAGTGAGTAGTTTTCGCCTTTTCCGCCTTCAAATGCTTCGTCACCAACGAAACCTTCGAAGTCGATAACTACTGTGTCGCCGTTTTCTGCTGCTGCATCTTCTTTGATCACTAATTCAGCTTGAGCGTCTTGTTCACGTTTCAAACGTGCTTTTACGTCTTCTTCTGTTACTTCGCGTTCTTGTTTTTCAACAACTAAGTCTTTGTATTGACCTAATTTTACTTCAGGTTTTACTGTTACTTCAGCAGTGATAACCCAATCTTGTCCTTTTTCCATGCTTTCAACATCAATTTTTGGTTGAGAAACTGGATCGATTCCTGCTTCTTTTACAGCTGCTTCGTAGTTTTCAGGTAAAACTGCGTTCAATGCATCTTCGTACAATGCTTCTTCGCCGTACATACGGTTGAAGACTTGACGAGAAACTTTTCCTTTACGGAATCCAGGAACGTTCAAAGTTCCTTTTACTTTATTAAATGCAGTTGTCAAACCTTTTTCGATTTGGTCTTGTGAGATCGTAAATGTTAATACACCATCATTGGTGCCTTTTTTTTCCCATGTTGCAGTCATTGATTTCCCTCCGAATTATCAAAAATAATTTTATACATCAAAAATGTTTTATGCATACCTTTAAATAGTACACTAACCCTAACGAATTGTAAACATTTTAAGAGCCTTAAACCCTTTATTTTCATGACTTTTTTATCTTTTCTTCTAGAAAAAGCCTAGTGTTTGCCGAAGAAGTTCTTCTCTTTTTTTCGAGAAACCTTGATCTAGGCCTGCCGATTCTTTTCCTGCAATCAGTTCTTTATAATAACTAACCGTCTTTTGAAACCACCATTCAGGCTCTTCGATAAATCGATCGAAAAAAGGATAGACTAACGCGGATTGCATCGCAAACTCCTCTTTCAAACTCATAGCCAACAAAGAATCTTCTTGTTCATAGTCTTCTGCAAGCCTGAGCAGTTCAAGATAACCTGGCTGATATTCAGGCAGGAGCAGATTTTTGGGTATCAGAGACACTTTCTCATTTTCTATTGTCAAAAAAGAAACAGGTTCATCTGTTTTCAACTGGACAAGCAATTCTAACAGCTTTGCGCGGACCATCGGATGGACAGAAGCAGTTGTCATGTATTGCCTCGCACGATGCAGCAGGTCTTCATAGGTCAGCTGCTGGATCACTTGAAGCAAACGCAGCTGTTCTGCTGGGGATTCTTCTGTAAAGTGTTCTAGCTGCTGCTGAGCATCTGTGTGTTTTTGCCTTTCCATTTGTTCAGAAAAATATTCCATATGCTTGATTTTTTCCAACAATTCCTGCTCAAAAGCCTCAGGAAAATCATTCATTGCAATCAACTTTCGTGCATATAAATAGTTTTGGGTCTGCAGCAGCAAATCAAAATAGAAGGAAGCAAATGCTTCTTGCTGCAAATAATCGGATTCATAATCCATCGCCCGCTGCAAGGCTTCTTTTTTCTCATCAAGCTCAAACAAACAAAAGACCAGCAGGCTGTTGCATTCAAAACCGGGAGACAATGTAAACGCCCGTTTGAAAAGTGTTTCTGCTTTTCGGTAGTCTTGTTCTGCTAATGCTTGCTGGGCAAGGCGCATGACATTTTCATATTTCTCTGGAAACTCGATTGGCCCCATCCTTTTACCTCACTTTATCGAAATAAAAAGAACCAACCGCGTCAAATCATGTTATAGGTGAAGTGACAGCTGGTTCTTTTTTGATTGATGTATTGATTTGTTACGTTATGATGATCAACGGTTGACTTCTTGATTGAAGGCTTTGATCAAATTGATCGTCACGACGCTGGTATTCGTGAAGAAATCACCGATATGCTGTTTTTTTCTGCTGAAAATCACAGGCAGATAACCGACCAGCAGCAGCGGGAATTTCAAGATAAAGCGACAAGCACCTTCACGAACAAGGACGGTCGGCCAGCTAAGTTCTTTTTCATCGAAGCTGATCACTCGAATCCCGAAAATCATTTTACCAAGGGTTTGACCATGATTCAACTTTGTTAAGAAAATAAAATAGCTTAGGTAAATCAATAGACTGACTCCGCCGTAAATACTCCAATAAGCACTCGTACGCTCCATTCCAGCGATGTTGTAAACTGAGCCGATGGTGATATTGGTGATTGCGCTGATACAAACTAAGTCGATAACAAATGCGAATAAACGAATCCAAAAACCTGCATAAAAGTATTCCGGAAAGTCGTTTGCTCGAGGTTTTTTTTCCTCAAAAGGATCTGTGGTGTATTTTTTCCAGTCCGATTGCTTTGCTTTTATTTCTTCTTCCGTTAACGGCTGTTCTTGAAACCCGTGAAGAACTTTTTGAGCAAATTCTTTATTCGGTCCTACAGCCGGACGCTTTGCTTCTTGCGGCTGTTCTGGTGTTTCTTTCATCGCTATTCACCTCCGTAAAAGTACATCGCTTTTGGCGCTGAATCTGTACCGAAGTTTTCAAGGATCGACAGGATCTGATTTGTTTCCGAAGCTTTTCCGCCTGTGAAGCTGGCTAATTTTGATCCTAGCCAGGTGCTGGCAAAACCAGTGCTGGCGGTCGAGTATTCAACAAGCTGTGCGTTTTCCAGCCCTTGTTCTTTTCTCATTGCAGCTAAAGCGTCTTTTGGAAATCCAATCGCATCGACAAGTCCGCTTTCTTTTGCCTGGACACCGTCGAAAATCCGCCCATCAGCGACTTTTTTGACTTCTTCTTTCGGCATGTTCCGTCCGTTGCTGACAACATCGACAAAGCGTCCGTATGCACTATCGATATATGCTTGCAGCACCTCTTTATCTTGTTCTGTTTGCGGGCGTGAGCTTGAACCGATGTCTTTCAGTGCACCGCTTTTGACTGTTGTGTCTTCTACACCGATTTTTTCCAATAAGCCTGAATAGTTCAATCCTGACATGATGACACCGATAGAACCGGTCACTGTTTCATTCGTCGCAAAGATTTTGTCTGCTCCTGCCGAGATGTAATATCCTCCGCTGGCTGCCATTCCTTTCATACTTACATACAGCGGGATATTTCTTTCTTCTTGGATTTTTTGAAGTTCATGTGCGATTTCTGCACTTTCATATACACCGCCGCCTGGAGAATTCACTTCTAGAAAAAGTCCCTTGACTGTCGGATCTTCTTCTGCTGCTTTTAACTGCTCCATGAATCCTTCATGATCGTACCCTGAAGAAAACAAACCAGACGAACCACCGCTGATGATCGAGCCATCTACAGACAAACGAACGATTTTCTGATCCGCATCTCCTTCTTCGATCACTTGAGGCGTCATTTCATCCTCTCCATACAAAAAGCGGTCAAAACTGCTCATTTGATCTTGGCTGTCTTCTCGCCCAATAGAAGACAATCCTGAAGATACAAGTGAAACCACTAATAACCCTGCTGCAATCGCAACAGCAACCCAACGTTTTTTATTCATTTATACGCTCCCTTAATATAGATTTTGCAGAATAATGACTGTTTCTTCTTCACCTGAAGCGTTCATTTTTTCTGCTTTTTCACTTAAGCTGTAGCCTGAAAAAGTTTCGTTTGTCAAAACATCCTCAACTGTGAACGTTTGTGCTTTTTGGACACTCAGCGCATCTGGTGCGATTTCTTGGATACTATCCCAGCCGGTATCTAAGAATAATTTTGTCTCATCTGTCACATCTATGTTTTTTTCTAATTCAAGAATCTGCTTTTTCAATTCTCCTAAAGTCAAGATTTCAACTTTTGATTCCATTTTGTTCCCTCCTTACTTCCTCTTGCCCTCTATTGTACCGAAATCGCGAAAAAGAAGATAGTCAAAAATGGGATTCTATTTTGGAACCTGTTCTTTCATACACAGATCTTTGTAACTATAACCTAAGCAATGGATACACTGTTCAAAGAATGTCGTTTTGGTTACTTACGTTCCACTTTTGAAACATTGCGCTACTTCCTTCTTTTCAAATAAAAAACCGCCGTTACATATAGACCAATTACATTTTTATTTGTTTTCTGTTGACAAAAAACAACGAAAAAGGTTATGATTTTAATTGTTTCCAGGAAAAATAAAAAAAGGAGGATAGTTATACCATTGGATAGCGCCTGATCTGTATTCAACAGATGACGAGGAAAGAGCTCATCGAAATATTCGGCGGATGGCTCTAGGGACTGCACTCTACAAAGTATTTTAAAAACTATCTGCAAAGATAAAACAAAGAAATACTTGCGCAGCTGGAAGCACATTAAAACAAATCACGGAAAAAGGCAGGTTATTTTTATGTGCGGAATTGTAGGAATCATCGGAATGGAAAATGCGGTACCAGTATTGATCAGCGGCTTGGAAAAATTAGAATATCGAGGATACGACTCTGCAGGGATCTTTACGGCGGGTCATCAAACAGACTATTTGATCAAAGCTTCTGGAAGAATCCAGAATTTAAAAGATAAATTGACACCAGAAATCAGCGGACACATCGGGATTGGCCATACACGTTGGGCGACTCACGGGAAGCCTTCAGAAACAAATGCACATCCCCACGTTTCTCAAAGCGGTCGTTTTGTTCTTGTCCATAACGGCGTGATTGAAAACTTTGAGGAACTTCGCCAAATGTATCTAACAGGACATACGTTTGCAGGCGAAACAGATACAGAGATCATCGCTCATTTGATCGAAGTCTTTATGACGGAACAAGAAACCGTTGCGGATGCATTTGCTCAGACCCTTCAAGTCATCAAAGGCTCTTATGCATTTGGATTGATCGACAGACTAGATCCTGATACGTTGTATGCTGCAAAAAACAAAAGCCCTTTACTGATTGGATTGGGTGATGGATTCAATGTCGTGACGAGCGATGCGATGGCTATGCTGAATCTGACGAAAGAATTCGTTGAAATCGAAGACCAAGAAATGGTTTGTTTGACAAAAGAAAATGTAGTCATCCAAAAATTAGACGGCAGCTTCGTCACGCGCCCTTCTTATGAAGCACAGATCGATGCAGAAGATATCGAAAAAGGAACTTACCCTTATTACATGCTGAAAGAAATCGATGAACAACCTGCTGTAATGCGTCGAATCGCAGCACGCTATTTTAAAGAAGACGGTATCGATGTGGACCGCAAACTGCTCGATCGCGTTGTGGAAAGCGACCGTTTGTATATCGTTGCTTGCGGTACGAGCTATCATGCTGGATTAGCAAGCAAAATCACCTTAGAACAATTAACGAATATCCCTGTCGAAGTACATTTGGCCAGCGAATTCGGCTACCATACACCACTGTTATCTGAACGTCCATTCTTTATCTTTTTGAGCCAAAGCGGCGAAACAGCAGACAGTCGGCAAGTATTAGTCAAAACACGAGAGCTTGGCTACCCTTCTTTGACGATCACAAACGTTCCTGGATCTACTTTATCCAGAGAAGCAGACTTTATTTTGCTTCTTCATGCAGGACCGGAAATCGCCGTTGCTTCAACAAAAGCCTATACTGCACAATTAGCTGTTCTCGCTGTGTTGGCAAAAGCTGCAGGAGATGTAAAAATGAACCCGCAATCAGCCGCCTTTGATCTTTCCCACGAGCTGGGATTAGCTGCTGCTGCAATGGAAGCAGTTATTTCTCAAAAAGAAGAGCTGGAACAATTGGCTTCCGATTATTTCCAAGGCAGCCGCAATGCTTTCTTTATTGGACGCGGTAATGATTATTTTGTTTCGCTGGAAGCTGCCTTGAAATTGAAAGAAATCAGTTATATCCAAGCAGAAGGATTTGCTGCAGGCGAGTTGAAACATGGTACGATTGCATTAATTGAAGAAGGCGTTCCAGTGGTGGGTATCATCAGTGACCAGATTTCTGGTTCTCACACTAGAGGAAACCTGAAAGAAGTTGAAAGCCGCGGTGCAAAAACATTAGTGATCGCTACGGAGGAAATGGCAAAAGAAGGCGATCAGCTCATCTTACCTTCTGTCCATCCATTACTCACTACATTGACGACTGTTGTTCCGACACAGTTGTTCGCTTATTACGCAACACTTTCACGAGGATTTGATGTCGACAAGCCAAGAAATCTGGCAAAATCTGTCACAGTCGAATAGACGCCAAATACCTTTTTATCAAAAACAGGAAGCCGCAAAACAATGTTGTTTTGCGGTCTTTTATTCAACAAAAAAACAGTCAGAGAAAATTCTCTGACTGTTTTTTTGTTTTAGTCGATCCCGATTTCTTCTTTGACTACTGCTGCGATTTTATCAACATAGTAGTTTACTTTTTCATCGGTTGGCGCTTCTGCCATAACACGAAGCAATGGTTCTGTTCCTGAAGGGCGAACCAAGATTCTTCCTTCACCGTTCATTTCGTGCTCTGTTTCTTCGATCACTTTTTTGATTGCAGGTACATCCATGGCACCATATTTATCTGATACACAGATGTTCACTAATTTTTGCGGGTAGATTGTTACTTCTGAAGCAAGTTCAGACAATTTTTTTCCTGTTTGTTTCATTACGTTCAAGAGTTGGATACCTGAAAGCATACCGTCACCTGTTGTATTGAAGTCCAAGAAAATCATGTGCCCTGATTGTTCGCCGCCGAAATTATAATCATTTTTACGCATTTCTTCTACTACATAACGGTCACCAACTTGTGTGATCACGTCTTTCAAGCCAATGCCTTCTACAGCTTTATGGAAGCCAAGGTTACTCATGACTGTCGTAACGATCGTATCTTTTTTCAGACGATTTTTTTCTGCCAAGTATTTCGCGCAAATATACATGATTTTGTCACCGTCGATAATATTACCTAATTCATCTACAGCGATCACTCGGTCACCATCGCCATCGAAAGCAAGTCCTGCATCAGCACCTTTTTCGACAACCATTTCAGCTAATTTTTCTGGATGAGTTGATCCCACACCATCATTGATGTTCAACCCGTTTGGACTTGTGCCCATTGTATAGAAATCTGTTTCCAGATCCGCAAACAAACGATTGACAGAAGTCGCTGTTGCACCATTTGCTGCATCGACACAGACAGATAAACCAGATAAGTCGCCATTGATCGTTTGAACTAAAAATTGAGAATATTTCAAAAGACCTTCTGGAAATTCTTCAACTGTTCCTAATCCTTCTGCGGAAGGGCGTGGCAGTTCATCTGTTTCTTTATCTAAAAGTGCTTCGATTTCTAATTCTTGGTCGTCTACCAATTTAAATCCGTCTGCACCAAAGAATTTGATACCGTTGTCTTGTGCTGGATTATGAGAAGCAGAGATCATAACGCCTGCACTCGCTTTTTGCAATCGTGTCAAATAAGCAACACCTGGTGTAGAGATCACTCCTAGTTGGAAAACTTCGATCCCTACTGAAACTAATCCGGCAATCAATGCACTTTCCAGCATTTGACCGGAGATGCGTGTATCGCGCCCTACTAATACGCGAGGTCGTTTGCCTTCTTCTTCATGTTGGCTTAAAACATAACCGCCGTAACGGCCTAATTTGAATGCTAATTCTGGTGTTAATTCTTTATTTGCTTCTCCGCGGACGCCATCCGTCCCAAAATATTTACCCATAGTTATAAAATGACTCCTTTATCCATTAGTTTGTTGCAGAGGTTCCTTCGCTCGTTGTGTCTGTAGTATCTGTTGCATCCTCCGAGCTTGTTGTTTGGCTAGTTTCTTCTGTTGATCCTGTCTGATTACCAGAAGAAGGTTCGCTTGAAGCGGGCGTTTGCTCTGTTTGTGTAGTTGTGCCGTTCGTCGTCTGGTCGGTTGAACCAGAACGAGTAGTTGTCGTCCCGGAAGTCGTTTCCATGACTGGCGTGATTTCCACATCTACTTTTTGAGGCGAGACGCTCATTCCTTCCTCTACAGGTATTTCAATCGTTCGTGTCGTTGGCCGAGTGATACCTGAAATGTCTACCGGCACCGAAATACTTTCGAGATTTGCCAACTGTTCATTTGTTCCGGTAACAACCGCTTGGATATCCGAGAAACGGAAATCATAGCTTTTGACTCTGTTTCCTGGTGTTCCTTGCTGTACACCGTATAGCCGAACTGTTTTAGACGGTCTCTCTACTTGTGCTTGAACATTCACTGTCACCGGATCAGCTACGATACTTAATGATTCGCCCGCGTCATTCAGTGCTTGAACGGGTACTTCTGTATTAAGATCATCATCTGTGATTGCCTTTGCTTCGACTTTCGCGACTACTTTGTCGATTTCACTCAACGTTTTGTCCCCTGTAGTGATTTCCACTTTTTTCGGTGAGACAGTCGGCGAAGTGATTTCGAATCCAGAAGGGGTTGTTTGTGAAGTAAGGATCGGTTCGACGTCAAAGACTTTTGTTACTTTCTTTTCGATCGTCACTGTGATCGTTGAAGGTTCGACCTTCGCAGTGACTGCACTGCTTAGATTTTGGACTTTCAACGCTACTTCATGTGTCCCTTCTGAAAGATCTTTCAAATCTGCTGTTACTCGAAACGTCCGTGTATCTGCATTTGCTTCTGCGTTCAATTGTACTCGGTTCGCACTTGTAAGTTTGACAGTCGCTGCATTTTCAAAGCCGTGGATATAATATTTATCCGTATCATACAAAGGCTGGATCACTACGTTCGTCACTGTCTGCTCATAAGATTCAGAACCTGACAGTGTATTTCGGACTGTTTGTCCATTGGCATTGAAATAAAGAACTAAACTAAAAAGAAATGCGACAAATCCATAAAAAATGTTTGATTTCTTTTCTTTTGAGATCATTTTTGATCCCCTCCCTTGGTCATACCGTCCAGGAAGGATTGGAGCAGATTTTTTTTGCTTTTTGGTTTTTCTTCAACGATCAGTTCTCTTTTTAAGATCGTTAAATATTCTTCTTGGGATAATCCTGGTATCAAATCATTATTTAATGTGATACTTACATCTCCCGTTTCTTCAGAGACAACGATCGTGATCGCGTCACTGACTTCGCTGACACCCACAGCCGCACGATGACGTGTACCGAATTCTTTAGGGATCAGCATACTTTCAGATAAGGGCAAATATGCGCTAGCCACAGCGATTTTCCCATTTTTGACGATTACCGCTCCATCATGCAGCGGCGTATTGGGAATGAAAATATTGATCAGAAGCTCACCGGTGATATCTGCGTCTAACGCAATCCCAGTCTCAATATATTCATCTAAACCTGTAGTGCGTTCGATCGTGATCAATGCACCGATTTTCCGCTTAGACATATATTGAATGGCTTTATCAAAAGATAGGATCATTTTTTCATCTTCTCGGCGTTCATTTTTCGATTGTTTAAAGAATGAACTTCTGCCAAGATGCTCCAAGCCTCGACGGATCTCAGGTTGAAAAATAACAATCGCTGCGATCACTCCATACGTGATGACTTGGTTCATCAACCAAGACAATGTATGCAGACCAATCAGCTCAGCAGCGATTCGGATGACAATGAAAATCGCTACACCTCTCAACAGCTGGATCGCCTTTGTCCCTCTTAGCAGCTGGATCAGTTTGTAGACTAGATACCAGACGACTAAAATATCAAGTATGTTGACCAAAGAACTCAGAGAGAACAAGTCACCGGAAAACATTTGCTGCCAATAGTCTAAATTGAACAATTCTCCGATTTGAAATGACATAAAAAGCCTCTCTTTTCTTTTGAGATTTCTCTTTTAGTATATCATATGTTGAGAGTTTAAAGGTCTGCCAGACCACTTTTTATGAGAAAAAGTACGTAATTTTCAAGAAAATAACATTTATTTCCAGCTCGAAGTTTTACTGGGTTTATTCTTCTGCTGCATTTTTCTCTTTTCGTTTTTTTGCTCTTTCTGCTCTACGGGCCGCTCTGCGGGCTTCTGCTTCAGGGTCCGCTGTTTTTTCTCTTGGTTTTCTTTCAGCTTTTGCCGCAGGAGCTGTTTCTGGTTCTAATTTTGCGCGGATCTTTTCTGCTTCTCCTGCAAGTGCTGCATAGTTATAAAAACGCGTTTTGGCGTCAGAGACTGTTTTCTCAAATAATTGTTTTGCTGCTTCTGGTTGGGTATTTTCCAAAGAAGAGAAACGAACTTGTTTTCTCATGAAATCTGCCATCTCTGAAAAAGCAGGTTTTTTAAAGTCCAGCGACATTGGGGTTTTCCCTTTTTCCCGCAACAATGGATTGTAGCGGTACAAGGACCAATAACCAGAAGATACTGCTTCTTGTGCTTCTTTGATCGATTCGCGCATCCCGCCAAATAATCCGTGTGTGATACATGGTGTATACGCGATGATCAATGATGGTCCAGGGAATTTTTCTGCTTCTTCAAATGCTTTGATCGTCTGCATTTGATTTGCTCCTGAAGCAATCTGGGCAACATAAACATTTCCGTACGTCATAGCCATCATCCCAAGATCTTTTTTCGACGCATATTTTCCGCTGGCAGAGAATTTTGCGATTGCTGATGCCGGGGTTGCTTTCGATGTCTGTCCGCCTGTATTTGAATAAACTTCATTATCCAGGACAAGGATATTCACATCTGCTCCGCTGGCAAGGACATGATCGATACCGCCAAATCCGATATCATATGCCCAGCCATCGCCGCCGATCATCCATTGACTGTTTTTCACAAAAATATCATTTTCTTGATAAATCAACTGCAGCTCTGGTACATCTGCCATTTCTTGCGCAATCGCTGCTTTTAATTTTGCTGCACGCTGTTGTGTTCCTTCGCTATCAAAAAGATGTTCTTGCCAATCTTCCATCAATGCACGCAACTCTAAAGAAACTTTTGGTAATACTTGCTGCATTTTTTCTGCTAAAGCTTCTCTTCTTGTTTGGGCAGCTAAAAGCATACCATAACCGAATTCTGCATTATCTTCTAATAGTGAATTCGACCACGCAGGCCCTTGTCCGCATTCATTCGTCGTATATGGCGATGCCGGCGAAGCACCTCCCCAAATCGAAGAACACCCTGTAGCATTGGCAATCATCATTCGATCTCCGAACATTTGCGTCAATAATTTTACATATGGCGTTTCGCCGCACCCAGAACAAGCACCAGAAAATTCTAATAGCGGTTGATTGAATTGGGTCGATAAAACAGTATTTTTGCCTTTTACCGGATTTTCTTTTTGTTTCAATGTCATAGCAAAAGCCCAGTTGACTGCTTGTTCTTTTTGTTCCTCGTATGGTTTCATGACCAATGCTTTTCCTTTTGCTGGGCAAGCTTCGACACATAAACCACAGCCAGTACAATCTTCAATGGAAACTTGGATACGATAGTCTAAACCATCCGCGCCACGCATTTTACGTACGATAAATCCTTCTGGCGCTTCTTCCATTTCTTCTTCATCTGCCAAGAATGGGCGAATAGCTGCATGCGGACAGACAAATGCACATTCATTACACATCGTACAGCGGTCGCTGATCCATTCAGGTACTTCTAAAGCAATCCCGCGTTTTTCAACAGATGCTGTTCCCAGGGGCATTTCACCCGTTGTCATGTGGTTTGCTGCCAAAGTGCCAACTGTCAGCTGGTCCCCTTCTTGTGCGTTGATTGGTTCTAAGATCTCTTGGATATATTTATTTGAACGGCGATTGTTTTTCACCGGCATTTCCAATTCTTTCCAATGTTCTGGCACAGAAACTTTATGCAGTAATTCTACTGTTCGGTCGATTGCCTGGATATTTTTCTCTACGATTTTCATTGATTTATGCCCGTAACTTTTCAAGGCTTCCTCTTTTAGAATCGGCAGTACTTCTTCAAATGGGATAATGCCTGCAAGTTTGAAAAAGGCCGTTTCCATCGCGGTATTGATCCGTCTGCCTAAACCAACTTCTTGCGCAAGTTTCATGGCGTTGATCGTGTAAAATTGGATATCATTTTCTGCTAAAAAGCGTTTTAACTTGATTGGAAGGTGTGTTTCTAGCTGCTGATCGCTCCAAAGCGTATTAAGCAAAAACGTTCCGCCTGGCTTCAACCCTTTTGTTAAATCATAACTATGAAGATACGCCGGCGTATGACAAGCAATAAAATCAGCATGTTCCACCAAATACGGCGATTGGATCGGCGAATCCCCAAAACGCAAATGAGAAACAGTCAATCCGCCAGATTTTTTGGAATCATAATAGAAATAACCTTGTGCATACTTATTTGTATGGTCGCCAATGATTTTGATTGCTGATTTGTTGGCCCCTACTGTTCCATCTGAACCAAATCCCCAAAATTTTGCTTGGTACGTATCTGGATGTGTCAGATCCAGCTTTCCTTTTGTTTCTAAAGAAGTATAGGTCACATCGTCAACGATCCCTAAAGTAAATCGTTTTTTCATTGCCGCTTTTTCTTTTCTTAATTCATCATAAACAGCGACGATTTGATCAGGTGTCAGATCTTTTGAGCCCAGCCCATAACGTCCGCCAATAATCGTCGGACGAACCTCTGCATCATAGATTGCACTTTGCACATCTAACAATAAAGGTTCACCACCAGCTCCAGGTTCTTTACTGCGATCCAATACTGCAATCGAGCGTACCGTTTGCGGCAATTTTTCCAGTAAGGTTTCGATTGGGAATGGCCGATACAAATGAATATTCAAGAATCCCGTTTTTCGACCAGAACGATTGAGGTGATCTACTGTCTGCTCGATTGTTTGGGCTGCTGAACCCATTGAGATAATGATTTCTTCTGCATCTTCTGCACCATGATAGGTTACTAAGTCATAATCTGTTCCTCGCAGCTGGTTGATTTCGTCCATATATTTTTTCACGATTTCTGGTACTTTTTGGTAATATGGATTGATTGTTTCTCTTTGCTGGAAATGGATATCTGGATTTTGATTTGTTCCGCTAACTGTTGGGTGGTTAGGATTCATCCCTCTGCGGCGGAATTTTGCTAGCTTCTCCTGATTGATCAATGGTGCTAATTCTGCGTATTCCAGTACTTCTATTTTTTGGATCTCATGACTAGTACGGAACCCGTCAAAAAAGTTCAAAAAAGGCAATTCTGCCTCAATGGACGCAAGATGTGCTACGGGAGCCAAATCCATTACTTCTTGAACACTGCTTTCTGCCAACATGACAAAGCCTGTTTGTCTGGCAGCCATCACGTCACCGTGGTCTCCAAAAATATTTAACGCATTTGTTGTTACAGCTCGGCTGGCTACATGAAAAACACTTGGAAGCAGTTCTCCCGCGATTTTGTACATATTTGGAATCATCAAAAGCAGTCCTTGCGACGCTGTATAGGTTGTGGTCAATGCGCCTGTTTTCAACGAACCGTGGACGACTCCTGCTGCTCCTGCTTCTGATTGCATCTCAACGACTTTGACAGGCTGGCCAAAAAGATTCTCTTTTCCGGCAGCTGCCCATTGATCTACTAGTTCCGCCATCGTTGAACTGGGCGTAATTGGATAGATTGCTGCTAATTCTGTAAATGCGTAAGAGATATACGCTGCAGCAGTATTGCCATCCATTGTCTTCATTTTTCGCATTTTTCATCATCCTTGTTCAGATTTTCTCATTCATTATACCTTAAAAGAACCGTAATTAGTATGTTATTTTACATCAATAAATCCAAAGTAAATTCGATTATTCACTTGTCTTGTTCAAAGGGCAGACTTTATTTATTGCAAACAAAAAACTACCTTTTTCGTCAAAAAATGAGTACAATGAGTACCGAAGAACAAAGGAGGAAACAAAATGGATATTTCAATTATCGATGCTTCAAAAACCAATACAGAATTTGGGATCAAATACGGCGCAGAAGATGCACCGAAAAAAGTGATCGAATTCGTGAACTTGGCATGCCCTTATTCTCGCCAATGGTTTGAAGAATCTTATGAACTGCTCGAACAAGCTGTTGCAGAGGGAAAAGCCCAAAGAGTATTCAAACTCTTCGACAAAGAAAAAGAAAGCTTGCAGCGCGGGAACGTTATGCACCGTTATGTGACAAAAAACGACGGCGCACAAGCAATCAAAGACATCAAAAAAATCTATCAAACACAACCTGATTGGAAACAACTTGGCCTTGCTGAAGTTGCTGAATACGCAGAAAAAATCCTTGGTTTGAAAAAACAAGAACAGTCAGATGCTCAAGAAATCATCGATGAAGCTGCCGCTGCAACGATCCGCTTCGTGCCAACAGTGATTATCGGCGAATCGATTTTCGATGAGTCAATCACTTACGAAGAATTACATCAGCTTGTATTTGATGGCGAATAGCCAGAAATTTTATCTCTAAATAGAAAAAGCAGCAAATCAAGGATTGATCTGCTGCTTTTTTATTATACTTTTATCTGGATCTGACTCTTATATATAACGGCCTGTAATCGTTTCTGATTTTTTCAAACATTCTGGCGTCCCTTCGAAAAGAATCTGACCGCCTCCTGAACCGCCTTCTGGTCCAAGGTCAACAATCCAGTCTGCGCTTCTGATGACATCTACATTGTGTTCAATCACTACTACAGTATTTCCTTTGTCTACCAGATTATTGATGATCCGGATCACATTTTCGACATCCGACATATGCAGCCCCGTCGTCGGCTCATCCAAAATATAAAGATTGCCGTTAGTCTTCAGCTCATTTGCCAGTTTCAAACGTTGTGCTTCCCCGCCTGATAAAGTATCCATTGGTTGACCAAGTGTTAAGTAATCAATACCAACCTCTTGCAGATTTCCTAATTTGCGCTGGATATCTTTTTCTTCAAAAAATGCCAGTGCTTCTTCGATCGTCATGTCCATGACTTCCACGATATTCTTGCCGCGGTACAAGTGATGCAGGACATTTGGGTCATATCGCTTACCATTACAGTTGGTGCAAACGACTTCTGACTTGTCCATAAACGAAAGGTTCAACTCGATTACACCAGATCCTCCGCATTCTGGACAGGCACCTTTAGAATTGTAGCTGAAATATCCAGCATCCATATCATTGGCTTTACCGAATGCTTTTCGAATACTGTTCATGATCCCAGTATATGTTGCTGGATTCGATCGTTTATTGGTATGGATCGGATTTTGGTCGATTCGGATTGCTTCTGGAAAATCTTTTGCAAACACCTGATTGACCAAGGTGCTTTTACCGGAACCAGCAACACCGGAAATCACAGTAAACACACCTTTAGGAATTTCCAGAGAGACATTTTTCAGGTTATGCAAGGAACTTTTGCTGCTGCTGAAGGTTTCGTCAAAGGAACGTACTTCTTTTTTCACCGGCAGTTCATGTTTCAAATAATTTCCTGTCAGCGTACCTGAAGTCAATAACCCTTCATAATCACCAGTGTACATGATCTCGCCTCCGCGGCTCCCGGCATGCGGACCAACATCAACGATATAATCTGCTGCTTTGATAACATCTGGATCATGTTCCACCACCAAAACGGTATTTCCTTCATCACGGATTTTCCGCAGCAAATCATTCAGCAAATGGACATCTCTTGGATGCAGACCAGTACTAGGCTCATCAAAGATATACATCAGATTGGTCAAACTGCTGGCTAACTGTTTGACCATCTTCACCCGCTGCGACTCTCCTCCAGATAAACTGCCTGTTTCCCGTGTCAAAGTCACATAACCTAATCCAATATCGATTAGATCCTGCACTCGTTTTTTGATATTTGCAATAATCGAGTGATTTGAAGGTTCGTCGATCTTTTCTAATACGTCGATCAACAGCGTTAGTTCCATAGCCGTCAAATCATAAATATTGTATCCTTCTATCCGTGAATCTAACACTTCTGCAGCGAACCGCTTCCCTTCACATTCTGGACAAACGCCCATCACTGTGAAATCTTCGAGGATTTTCGCTGATTTTTTCGTTGTTTCTTTTTCTGTGTGTACATGGGTCCGCATAAAGCGTGTCGCAATTCCTTCATACGTCACATTCATGTCACCAGTATCTGCAAGCGTGATTTTTTCTGCTTTCCCATAAACCAAACGCTGATATTCTTCGGGACTGTAATCTTTTATTTTTTTATCAGGGTCAAACATTCCTGTTTCTGCGTACATCTTCCAATACCAAGTACCTGTAGAGAAATTTGGCAGTAAAATAGCGCCTTCGTTCAATGAACGCTCTGCATCGATTGCTGCTTCAAGATTCAATGTCACTGTTTTCCCGATTCCTTGGCATGTTGGACACATTCCTTGCGGGTCGTTAAATGAATAGGCATTGGCATAGCCTAGACTTGGAGTAGCGAAACGAGAGAATAAAATCCGAAATAATGCTTGTATATCAGTAACTGTTCCTAATGTTGAACGTGCATTCCCGCCAAGTTTTTTCTGATTGATCATGATAGCAGTGGATAAATGATTGATTTCATCGATATCCGGTCTGCCGTATTTTGGTAAAAACATTCGGGCAAAACTGCTGAATGTTTCGTTCAGCTGTCGTCCTGCTTCTTGTGCAATCGTATCAAACACGATGGATGATTTTCCGGAACCAGAGACCCCTGTAAAAATCGTGATTTTGTTTTTGGGGATACGCAAATCAATGTTTTTCAGATTATTTTCCCTTGCATGGATCAATTCAATGTATTCTTTCATCGCTTTCTCCTTTTGAAATAGATTAGTAGAATCTTCGGCAAAAGACCCTTGCCGTTAGCAGCCGGAAATTATAGTTTGCCAAAACTTAAAAGAAAAAGCAAGCGTTTTTTCATAAGAACTAAAGTTATTTTATGTATGAAAAAAGGCTGAGGCAAAAGCCGCTCAGCCAATCACAACGCATTTCTGCATTTACGAGACACAGTGATTTTATGTTGAATAATTTTTACTTATTTTTACAACACTGCTTCTTCTCTCAATTTTTCAGCAAATTCATTGATTTTACGGATGCGATGATTGATTCCCGATTTTGAGATTGCACCAGACGGGATCATCTCACCTAATTCCTTCAAACTTACTTCTGGATGCTGCAAGCGCAATTCAGCGATTTCCTGTAATTTTTCAGGCAAGGATTGCAAACCGACTTTCGCTTCGATCAACTCGATATTCTCGATTTGTTTTGAGGCAGCATCAATTGTTTTATTTAAATTCGCCGTTTCGCAATTCACTAAACGATTTACCGAATTTCTCATATCTCTGACGATCCGCACATCTTCAAAACGCAGCATCGAGTTTGTCGCACCAATCAATGTCAGAAAATCAGCAATTTTTTCGGCACCTTTCAGATAAGAGATATATCCGTTCCGGCGCTCCAATGTCCGCGCATGCAGTCCGTAATAATTGAGCATGTCGCAGATATCTTGGTTATGCTGTTCATAGATGGAATAGATTTCCAAATGATAACGGCTGGTCTCTGGATTATTGACTGATCCGGAAGCCATGAACGCACCACGAAGATAAGAACGCATTTTTTGGGCGTTCCCCATGATTTCTTTTGAAACATGACCATTGAACATCATTCCATCCATGATATCCAAATCAATAAGGACGTTTTTCGTTCCTTGTTTCAACCGAACGATATATACATTGTTCTTTTTCAATTTCATTTTTTTCCTGACGAGAAGCTCGCTTCTGACGTCATAATGATCTTTCAAAAGAGAATAGATACGTCTTGCGATTGCCGCATTTTCTGTTTGGACGTTCAAGATAAACTGCTGATTGACGATTCCTAACGAACCATTCATTCGTAATAAAGCCGCTAGTTCTGCTTTTGCGTGTTCACGATGAACTTCCAAACTTGTTAGTTCTTTTTTGACATCTGCCGCAAATGACATGGTCTATCCTCCCCCTTCCTGCTTTCAATATTTCGCGCCGAATACGAGTTGGAACAATTCAGCTACGACTTTTTCTCCATCGTGGAAAACACCGCCGTCTCTCAGCTGTAAAAAGTCTGTTGAGATGACACGGCAGCCTGCCTCGCGCAAACCAGCAAAGTCATGACCTACCTGAACAAGATATTCATCATAGATCTCAGGATCCATATATCCGTCTGGTACTTTTTCTGTATTGACTAGTACAGTATCGATAAAAGGTTTATTCAGATGTTCATTTAACACACGCACATGGTCTGCATCTGTAAAATGTTCTGTCTCACCTTTTTGCGTCATGATATTGCAGATATACACAACTTCTGCTTCTGTTTTAACGAGCGCTTCACCTACTTCTCGGATAACAAGATTAGGTAAAATACTTGTAAATAGACTTCCAGGTCCTAAAACGACCATATCCGCATCCATGATAGCAGAAACTACTTTTCGGGCTGCTTTCGCTTCCCCTTGATCTGTCGTATTCCGCACAAATACATGGTCGATCGTTTTTCTATCTAAAGCGATTTTGGACTCGCCGATTGCTGTTGTGCCGTCTTTGAAAACAGCATGAAGTGTCAACGGTGTTTCAGAAGAAGGATAAATATGTCCGTCTACGTGCATCATTTTTGACAGCAGCTGGATCGCTTCATACGTACTGCCCCGCATTTCTGAAATGGCCGCAATAATCAGATTTCCGATCGAATGGTTGGCGAGAAACTGATCTTCTTTTTTAAAACGATATTGAAAGATATCTTCATAAAATTGAGGCATATCAGACAATGCTACCAAGACATTACGCAAATCTCCTGGTGGCGCCATTTGGATCGATTCCCGGATCGTTCCGCTGCTGCCGCCATCATCAGCGACTGTTACCACAGCTGTGATGTCTGCGCCTTGGTTACGCAACCCTTTAAGAATAACTGGCAAACCAGTACCGCCGCCCACGACAACGATTTTAGGCTTGCGGATACGGTAAGTTTTCATTTTCACGAGCGATTCACCGTCTCTTTCCGTTTATCTTTGTCGCGATGGGTCACATTTGTTTTATATTCTTCCCCAAGCGCTTTAGCTAAACGTTCAGAAAGTGCTACTGACCGGTGTTGTCCGCCCGTACAGCCGATTGCTACTGTCAAGCTGCTTTTTCCTTCTTTCACATAACCGGGAAGGATCGTTTTCAGCAAGTCCAGGAATTTGTCATAAAACAGTCCTGTTTCATCAAATGACATCACATAGTCATAAACGGGTTTATCTAAGCCTGTTAACGGACGCAACTCAGAAACATAGTGGGGATTTGGTAAAAAGCGGACATCCATCACGATATCTGCATCAATCGGCAAACCATATTTGAAGCCGAAAGAAACGAATTCGATCCGAAAGCCTCTGTCTTCTTTTGTTTTGAATATATGATTGATCTTTTCTCTCAATTGGCGAGGAGTCAATTTCGTGGTATCTATCACGACAGAAGCACGCACTTTCAAATCATTTAAGATCGCACGTTCTTTACGGATCCCTTCTGTTACCAATCCATCCATTGCCATTGGGTGTGTACGGCGTGTTTCTTTGTAGCGGGCAACTAATTCTTCATCTGATGCATCAAGAAACAATACAGATGTGTCGATGAAGTCTGTATTTTCAATCTCCACCAGCATATTTTGGATCTCTTCAAAAAATGAACGTGAACGCAAGTCGACGCCTAACGCCATTTTGGTGATTTTTCCTGATTCTTTGATTAATTCCCAAAATTTAGGGATCAATGTAGGGGGCATGTTATCGATACAAAAATAGCCCATATCCTCAAAACTTTGGATGGCTACTGTTTTTCCAGCACCGCTCATCCCTGTGATAATTACTAATTGTAAATTTTCAGCCATTTTATCAAAACTCCTCTCTTGCTCATCACTATTATATCATCCCGGGCGTATCATTACCAGACTTTTTAGCTCCATAGCTCATCCCTCTGCCCTTTAACGACAACGAAAGGAAAAGGGACTGCGACATACGTCAAACAGCCCCTTTGCTGAACCTTTTCGTTTGTTTTGTTTATTTCACTGCTTTGCGCATTGCTTCTGCCTTTTCGATCGTCCGATCAGCCAAAATCGATTGAGCATCGATGACTGGGTAAGGATTTTCTCCAGCAAATTCTTGGATCAGTGACAATTCTGTACAGCCAAGAACGATTTTTTCGCAATCAAGCCGCTCCATTGCTTCTTCCAGGATCTCATAATATAACTCTTTGTTTAAATAGTCATTTTCTTTGATATCATGATAAATCAAATGGTTTACTTTATCTTGCAGAGCTCTATCAGGTTTCACGACTTCAAAATCAAGATTTTTGATCTCTTTTTCGTAAATACCTGCTTTCATGCTTCCTTCTGTTCCTAAAATCGCTACTTTTCCAGTCGTCTTTTGGTAAACCAACTCATTGGCAGCTTCTCTAGGCATATGCAGGATTGGGATCTCTGTTGCTGCTTGAAGCTCATCAAAAAAGTAATGCGCTGTATTGCAAGTCAACACGATGAATTCCGGCTGCAGCAAGTTTTGTTTTTCGATGTCATCCAATAGATAAGGCATTGGATTTTCTTTTTCTGGATCAAGGATATACGCCGTACGGTCAGGAACCGTCGCATGATTGAACAATACGTAGTTCAAATAATCCTGATCTTTCGAAGCCTTTACCCGATGATTGACCAATCGAATAAAACTTTCAGTAGCCATCGTTCCCATGCCGCCTAGGATACTAAAAAAATTCTCCATCTGCTATCCCTCTTTCGTAGAAAAGTATTTTTTAAAGCGAGGAATATAATTGTGGAACATATATTTCATCAATAACCAGCGTTTCATTGACTTGTCATTTTCATAGAAAACAGTTGTTCCAAAGCGTCCTTCTTTGATCAAACGTTCCGCAGCTGCTTTGTCTTCGTTGTCACGAGCATATTCTAAAAAGACTTTTTTAGGCACACCCAGCCATAACTTAGCTTCGTCTGTTTGACCTTGGCCATATTGCGTTTCTGTAAACGGCTTGCCAAATACACGGTCTTCCGTTACAAAGCGCGCCAAGTTCATCCCATTCAACGTAACGAAGAAACTGCTTCTTCCTTGACGAAGATTGATTTCAAATAATTTATATTCGCCGTCACGCGGATCGTATTTCATATCGAAGTTTGCAAAACCGGTATATTCGATTTTTTCTAAAAAGGCTTTGATCGTTTGATAGATTTTTTCATTATATTCAGGAATGATCACTACGTAGTTCCCGATCGAAGCAGGCGAAGGATCTTCCAATAATGGATGACCTAAGCACATCATTCGTACTTGATGATCCGCATCTACATAGGCATTAAGCACACGCATATTGCTGTCGTCACCTGGGATAAAATCTTGCACGATCATTTCGCTTGTATACCCAGCTTCGTAGATTCGACCTAAAATCGTGTCAAACTCTTCTTGGTTGTCGATGATGAAGGCTTTTTTCCGTCCTTCAAAATGAATAGATAAATATTCTACACTGTTCGCTGGTTTCAACGCTACAGGAAAATCGAACGGCAATGCTTGGTCCAGTTTTCCTTCATTCAGCATTTCTTGTCTGACGATCAGTGTTTTTGGATAAGGGAGCCCATATTCTTCACAAATTTCATAAAAGCTTACTTTGTTGATCATTTTTTCGAATAACGTGTAGTCGATGTACGGACAGATAAAGTACTCAGACAGTTCCTCTTTATGTTGAGAAATCAATTCTGCGTAGCCGTCTCCGCAAGCAATCAACAAATATTTCTTGCTTTTGTCTGAATATCGTTCTTTTGCCAGACGCAGCATTTCTTGGATAAATACAGGATCTTTGTCAAACCCTGGGATCACTTCTACATTAACGATCTTGCTGTAGCGTGTAGGTGCCAGCTGATCAGAAGCATAAGCTTGGGCTACTTTCCCATAAGCTTCGTTGAATGACCGAGCCATTCCATAAACATTCATATCGCTTCCTAATAAAATAGGAACAAATTCTTCATTACTATTCATCACAATCTCTCACTTATTCATAATCTTCTAGTTACTTAACTATACAAAGAACATCATACCATAAAGAAAAAAGCAATCAAAGGGGACTCCTCCGATTGCTCAATTCTTTTTTTGAACGGATTGAACTTATAGGAAGTCTCTATCTATACCAAAGGAGTAAAAATAGAACTGCCATGTCCATATTCTAGAAGATACCTTTTAAAAAAACAAGCAAATTACGTCTCTTTAACTAATTTTAAACAAATAGCGACATTTATCTGCGTTCACGCAACATTACTTCATTATTTTCTTTAAGTATTTTCCTGTATAGCTTTCAGGGACTTTGATAATCTCTTCCGGCGTTCCTTCAGCAATGATCATGCCGCCGCCTTCTCCGCCTTCAGGACCTAAATCAATGATATGATCCGCTGTTTTGATAACGTCCAAATTGTGTTCAATAACAAGGACAGTATTCCCAGCATCAACTAAACGCTGCAAGACTTCCAATAAGCGAGCAATATCATCCGTATGCAAACCAGTCGTTGGTTCATCTAAGATATAGAAGTTTTTCCCATTCGACAATTTATGCAGTTCGCTCGCTAATTTCATCCGTTGCGCTTCACCGCCGGATAAAGTCGTTGCCGGCTGCCCCATCGTGATATAGCCTAAACCAACATCAACGATCGTTTGCAATTTGCGGCGGATTTTAGGGATTGGTTCAAAGAATACCACAGCGTCTTCGACAGTCATTTCTAAAATATCTGCGATGCTTTTTCCTTTATAATGGACTTCTAACGTTTCTGAGTTGTAGCGTTTGCCATGACAAACTTCACAAGGAACATAGACATCTGGAAGAAAATGCATCTCGATTTTGATGATTCCATCTCCGCGGCAAGCTTCACAGCGTCCGCCTTTGACGTTGAAACTGAAACGTCCTTTTTTGTATCCTCTCATCTTCGCTTCATTTGTTTGTGCAAAGAGGTCGCGAATATCATCGAACACACTTGTATAGGTAGCAGGGTTGCTTCGCGGTGTTCTTCCGATTGGGCTTTGGTCGATGTCGATGATTTTTTCAATCGAATCATACCCAGATATTTTTTTGAATTTCCCTGGTTTTGCTGAATTGTGGTTCAGTTTTTGCGCCAAAGCTTTTTTCAAGATTTGGTTCACTAATGTACTTTTTCCTGAACCAGAAACGCCTGTGACTGCTACGAATTCACCCAAAGGAATCGAAACAGAAACATTTTTCAGGTTATTTTCGGCTGCACCAGTGATTTTGATTGCTTCCCCGTTTCCTTGACGGCGCGTTTCAGGTACTGGGATCACTTTTTTACCAGATAAATATTGTCCAGTCAATGAGTTTTCGTCTGCTGCTACTTCATCTGGTGTACCAGCTGCGACGATTTGTCCCCCTTGATGACCTGCACCAGGACCCACATCGATCAAATAATCCGCTGCACGCATCGTATCTTCATCATGCTCTACAACGATCAACGTGTTACCCAGGTCGCGCATTTTTTTCAACGAGCCAATCAAACGATCATTGTCACGCTGATGAAGGCCAATTGACGGTTCATCTAAGATATAAAGAACACCAGAAAGATTTGAACCGATTTGCGTAGCCAAACGAATCCGCTGTGCTTCACCACCAGACAATGTACCAGAAGCACGGCTCAATGTCAGATAGTCCAATCCAACGTTTTCTAAGAAGTTCAAACGATCGTTGACTTCTTTCAAAATCGGACGGGCAATCACTTTTTCTTGTTCGGATAACTCTACTTCAGAGAAGAAACGAACGGCTTTTTGGATCGGTAATTCGCTCACTTCACCAATATTCGTGCCATTGATTTTCACAGAAAGTGCTTGCGGATTCAAACGGAACCCATGACACGTTTGACACGTCAATTCCGTCATATAAAGACGCATTTGTTCTCTGGTAAAATCACTGTTTGTTTCACGGTAGCGTCTTGCGATATTCGTCAAAACACCTTCAAAAGGTACTTCCACGTCACGGACGCCGCCAAAATCATTTTCATAATGGAAATGGAAGCTTTCACCATTTGAGCCATTCAAAACGATTGCCTGATGTTCTTCTGGCAACGCATCAAAAGGTGTATCCATATCAATCCCGAAACTTTCACAAGCTTGTGCAAGCATTTGCGGATAATATTGCGAGCTGATTGGATTCCAAGGAACGATTGCTCCCTCGCGTAATGTTTTTTCTTTGTCAGGAATTACTAAATCCGGATCGACTTCCAATTTCAAACCTAATCCATCACAATCTGGACAAGCTCCAAATGGCGCATTGAATGAAAAAAGCCGCGGTTCTAATTCACCGACTGTAAACCCGCAATAAGGGCATGCATAATGTTCGCTGAACAGCATTTCTTCTTCACCAATGACATCCACGATCGCATAGCCTTCAGCTAAGCGCAACGCAGCTTCGAAAGAATCAAACAAGCGTGAACGAACGCCATCTTTTACAATGATTCGGTCAACAACGATTGCGATATCGTGTTTCTTATTTTTCTCTAATTCTGGCACTTCGCTTAAATCATAGACCTCTCCGTCAACACGAACCCGAACATATCCTTCACGTTGGATACGTTCGAATACTTTTTTGTGCTGCCCTTTTTTCTTTGAAACGATTGGTGCTAAAATTTGGATTTTTGTCCGCTCCGGCAATTCCAATACTTTATCGACCATTTGTTCCACAGACTGGCTTGTGATTTCGATATGATCATTTGGACAAATTGGATGTCCCACTCGTGCAAACAACAAGCGAAGATAATCATTGATCTCTGTTACCGTACCAACTGTTGAACGGGGATTTTTGCTGGTCGTTTTTTGATCAATGGAAATCGCAGGACTTAATCCGTCGATGCTGTCGACATCTGGTTTATCCATTTGACCTAAAAATTGGCGTGCATACGCAGAAAGACTTTCGACATAACGTCTTTGTCCTTCTGCATATAGTGTATCGAATGCCAATGAACTTTTTCCTGAACCAGAAAGACCAGTGACGACCACAAACTGATCGCGGGGAATCGTCACGTCTACATTTTTCAAATTATGCGCGCGGGCGCCATGAATCGTAATTTTATCGTTAGCCATTCCTAACCTCCTATTTTGCTGCTTTTAATTCTAAAATGGTATCACGCAGCGTTGCCGCTGTTTCGAAGTCCAATGCTTTGGCAGCTTCTCTCATTTCTTTTTCCATATTCATCAGCAGCAATTCTTTCTCTTCTTTAGACATATCTTCATACGACTCTTGAAGAGAGGTATCTGTTTCCTTATCCGCCTCTTTGGTGATTGAGATCAAATCGCGGATTTCTTTGATAATCGTTTTCGGAACGATTCCATGTTCTTCATTGTATTTTTCTTGGATGGCACGACGTCTTGAAGTTTCTTCCATCGCCAAGCGCATTGAATCAGTCATTCTGTCGGCATACATGATTACTTTACCTTCTGAATTTCGGGCAGCACGGCCAATTGTTTGGACTAAGGAACGCTCACTTCGTAAAAATCCTTCTTTGTCGGCATCTAAAATCGCAACTAACGATACCTCAGGAACATCCAGCCCTTCACGAAGCAAGTTGATCCCTACTAAAACGTCGAATTCTCCTAAACGCAGATCACGAATGATCTCTGTCCGTTCTAACGTTTTGATATCGCTGTGGAGATATTTGACTTTGATTCCTAATTCTTTGAAGTAATCAGTCAAATCTTCAGACATTTTTTTCGTCAAAGTCGTGACAAATACACGCTGATTTTTTTCGATACGGTCGTTGATTTCACCAACCAAGTCATCGATTTGTCCCATGATCGGACGTACCTCGATGATTGGATCTAACAATCCTGTTGGTCGAATGATTTGTTGGATCACTGTATCTGTTTGAGTGTTCTCATAATCACCTGGTGTCGCTGAGACATAAATGATTTGATTGACATGCTGTTCAAACTCTTCCAAACGCAGCGGACGGTTATCTAGTGCAGACGGCAAACGGAACCCGTAATCGACAAGCATTTGTTTTCGTGCGCGGTCGCCATTGTACATTCCGCGGATCTGCGGCATCGTTACATGGGATTCATCCACGACAAGCAGATAATCTTCCGGGAAGAAGTCCAGCAATGTATATGGCGGCTCTCCTTCTTTTCGTCCATCCATATGACGAGAATAGTTTTCGATCCCAGAGGTATAACCCATTTCCAGCATCATTTCTATATCATAATTAGTCCGTTGCTCTAAACGCTGTGCTTCCAATAATTTCTCTTCGCTGCGCAAAATCTTCAAACGCATCTCCAGCTCTGCTTTGATATTAGCTACTGCGTGTTCCATGTTATTCTCATCTGTAACAAAGTGAGTTGCCGGGAAAATCGCTACATGTTCTGTTTCGCCTAACACTTCCCCTGTCAACGCATCTACTTCACGGATACGTTCCACTTCATCACCAAAAAATTCAACACGCAACGCACGCTCATCGCGAGAAGCAGGGAAAATCTCCACCACATCTCCTCGTACACGGAAACGTCCCCGTTGGAAATCGATGTCATTTCGTTCAAATTGGATATTGACCAGATCACGGATCAATTGGCTTCGATCAAGTTCTGCTCCTTTTCGAATAGAAACAACTTTCTTTTGATATTCCATCGGCGAGCCCAAACCAAAGATACACGAAACAGAGGCAACAACAATCACATCATTTCGTTCTAGTAATGAACTTGTAGCTGAATGTCGCAGTTTATCGATTTCATCATTGATACTTGAATCTTTTTCGATATACGTATCGCTAGAAGGCACATACGCTTCTGGCTGATAATAATCATAATAAGAAACAAAGTATTCGACGGCATTATTAGGAAAGAATTCTTTAAACTCTCCATATAATTGTCCTGCGAGTGTCTTATTATGAGCAATAATCAATGTCGGTTTATTTACTTCTTTGATAACATTTGAAATCGTGTACGTTTTCCCCGTACCGGTCGCACCTAACAAAATCTGCGCTTTCTTTTTCTCTTCGATGCCTTCGACCAATTGCGCAATGGCTTGCGGCTGATCGCCAGATGGCTGGTACTTCGAAACTAATTCAAATTGTCGGGAGGTATCTCTCTCGATCATCCTGCATCCTCCTTATCGTTTATCAAGATGTGAGCAGACAAGTCTATGTCGCAAAGACCACGGACGAAAAAACGAAAAATGATCATTTCTTCCATCTTCCGTTCTTCTCCCCGCAAAAACTGCGCACTTTTCTACTATATATAGAAGCCAGCTGAACAAGTAGTTTTCAGTCATGGCATTTATATCAAATTATACCACACCGAACATACTTTCGCCAGTTCTTTGTACTCTTATATACTTATGTTATATTTTGTGACATCAAATGTAACATTCTGAGAACTTTTTTCTTTTTTCGTTTAAAGAAACTTGTCTATTCAACAGAGTATCCCCTATAATAATAAAATATTGGAAATATTAGGAGGTTAATTATGAAAAGGAACCATTTGTTTTACTCATTGATTTTCATAATGACAGGACTTGTGACATTTGCTTTCAGCAGCCCGGCACAAGCGGAAAATACAACGGCAAGTTCAGCCGCAGGCGAGATGATGAAACAAATCGAGCCTAAAAAAGATAAATATGTCATCGCCAGCGACTCTGCTTTCGCACCTTTCGAATTTCAGAATGCGCAAGGCGAATATGTAGGAATCGATGTTGACTTGATGGAAGAAATCGCAAAACTCCAAGGATTCAATATCCAAATGGACTTCCGCGGTTTCTCAGCAGCGCTCCAAGCGTTAGAATCTGGTCAAGCAGACGGAATGATCGCCGGAATGACGGTCACTGACGAAAGAAAGAAAAGCTATGATTTCTCTGACCCTTACTTCGACAGCGGGATTCAAATCGGTGTCAAAAAAGATGATACTTCCATTAAGTCTTATGAAGATCTCGATGGAAAAACAGTCGGTGCAAAAGTTGGTACAGAGAGTGCAGATTTCTTAACAGCAAATGCAGATAAATACGGCTTCAACGTCAAATTCTTCGATGCAGCTGATCAGCTTTACGATAGCTTGCGAGTGGGCGCTATCGACGCATTGATGGATGATTATCCCGTGATCGGTTACGCAATCAAACAAGGGCAAGAAATTGCTACCCCTATCGCAAAAGAATCTGGCGGACAATATGCGTTCGCTGTCAAAAAAGGACAAAATCCTGAACTGCTTCAAATGTTCAACGAAGGTTTAAAAGAATTAAAACGCACAGGCGCTTATGATGAAATCATCAATCGCTACATCAGCACGGACGACAGCCCAGCTCAAAACGAAGATCAGCCAGATGAGTCGTCGATTATCGGCTTGATCAAAAATAACTATCGCGCGCTATTAAATGGTTTATGGCAAACAATCGTCCTTTCGATCGTTTCCTTTGCTTTAGCAATCGTGATTGGTGTGATTTTCGGTCTATTTAGCGTATCACCTGTCCGTGCATTGCGTACATTAGCTACTATTTATGTTGACGTGATTCGTGGTATCCCGATGATGGTACTTGCTTTCTTCATTTTCTTCGGATTGCCAGGAATCGTCGGTTTTACGATTCCAGACTTTACTGCCGGAATCATCACGTTGACACTAAATGCCAGCGCCTATATCGCTGAAATCGTCCGAGGCGGTATCAAAGCCGTGCCAGTCGGACAAATGGAAGCTTCCAGAAGTTTAGGACTTTCTTATAATCGGACGATGCAAAAAATCATTTTACCGCAAGCAACAAAAATCATGCTTCCTTCATTTGTTAACCAATTCGTTATCTCATTGAAAGATACAACGATCATCTCAGCAATCGGTGTGGTCGAATTGCTTCAAGCAGGAAGAATCATCGTCGCAAGAACAACACAAAGTACGTATGTTTACTTGATCATCGCAGTGATGTATTTGATTTTGATCACAGCATTGACGAAATTAGCAAAAGTTTTAGAAAAGAAGGTGAAATAACATGGCTGAAAAAATCTTAGTCGAACATCTTGTAAAAAAATACGGAGAGAACACTGTATTAAACGACATCAATACTTCAATCAACGAAGGCGATGTTATTTGCGTCATCGGGCCTTCTGGTTCTGGAAAAAGTACCTTTTTACGCTGCTTGAACCGCTTGGAAGAACCTTCTTCCGGCGATATCATCATCGACGGCGCCCACTTGATGGACAAAAACACAGACATCAACTTAACAAGACAGCATATCGGAATGGTGTTCCAGCACTTCAATCTCTTCCCTCACCTGTCTGTTTTAGAAAACATCATCTTAGCACCTATGGATCTTAAAAAGACACCACGTGCTGAAGCAGAACAAATGGCTGTCAAATTACTGGAAACAGTTGGCTTAGCCGATAAAAAAGACATGTATCCTGATAACTTGTCTGGGGGACAAAAACAGCGTGTCGCTATCGCTCGCGCACTTGCGATGAACCCTGATATCATGTTGTTCGATGAACCAACTTCTGCGCTTGATCCAGAAATGGTCGGCGACGTATTGAACGTTATGAAAAAGTTAGCAAAACAAGGAATGACGATGATCATCGTTACCCATGAAATGGGCTTTGCGAAAGAAGTTGCAAACCGTGTCATGTTTATCGATGGCGGAAACTTTCTTGAAGACGGAACACCTGAAGAAGTCTTCAACAATCCGCAAAACGATCGTACAAAAGACTTCTTAGATAAAGTATTAAATATCTGAGAGCTTACAAAAACCCAGCCATCCAATCTAAGTGATTGGATGGCTGGGTTTCTTTTATTTACGTTTTTTTCCGCCGCTGAAAGCATCTTTGACTTTATCAAAAAAACCTTCTTCTTGCTGTTCGCTGACTGTTTGTCCGCCAGCTTCTGCAAATTTACGCAACGCTTCTCTTTGTTCATCATTTAAGTTTTTCGGTGTGATCAATTTCACTTTGACATGCTGATCCCCTGTTGATCCGTCTCTTAAGCGTGGGGCACCTTTTCCGCGTAATCGGAAGTTCGTACCTGTTTGTGTACCAGCAGGAATCTTCAATTTCACATCACCATGCACAGTAGGCACTTGGACTTCATCGCCAAGAGCTGCTTGAACAAAGCTTAACGGCAATTCATAATAGATCTCTGAACCGTCTCTGTCGAAGATATCGCTATCTTCTACACGGAAGACAACATATAGATCGCCATAAGGTCCGCCGTTCGTGCCGGCTTCTCCTTGGTTTGCCAAACGCATTTGTTGGCCTTCTTCCACACCTGCAGGAACATTTACTTTCACTGTATGTGCTTTTTTCTCATGGCCAGAACCATGACAAGTTGGACAAGGGTCTTTGATTTCTTTCCCTGTTCCATGACAAACATCACATGTTTGACGACTCATCATACGACCAAGCGGTGTTTGTCTTTCAACATTTATTGATCCTGATCCATGACATTTATGACATGTCACTGGTTCTGTACCAGGTTTCGCGCCGTTCCCGCCGCAAGTATGACAAACTTCTTCACGATTGTATTTGATTTCTTTTTCGACACCAAAAATCGCTTCTTCAAAGCTCAAATCGATTGTATACTGCAAGTCCGCACCTTGTCTTGGGGCATTTGGATCAACAGAACGACCGCCGCCGCCAAAGAAAGAATCGAAAATATCTTCGAAACCGCCAAAGCCGCCGCCAGAAAAACCGCCGTTGAAGCCGCCAAAACCGCCTGCTCCGCCGCCATAATTTGGATCTGTCCCTGCATGACCATATTGATCATACGCAGCACGCTTTTGCGCGTCACTTAAAATTTCATAAGCTTCTGATACTTCTTTGAACTTTTCTTCAGCATCAGGTTCTTGGTTGATATCAGGATGGTATTTTTTTGAAAGTTTGCGATAAGCTTTTTTTATCTCATCGTCCGAAGCCCCTTTTGAGATTCCTAAGACTTCATAATAATCACGTTTCGTTGCCATAGGCGTTCCTCCTATTGGTTCATGTGCGTTCGCCGCATCGTTTGTAATCATATCACATTTTCACAGCCGTGACAAAAACAGATTTACTAAAACAGCCGCACGTCTATTCGTTTTTAAGAAAAAATAAACCTCTTCTTTTTTTGCGGGAAATCCTTCTTTGATTTACCACATCAATAAGAGCCATGAACCAGAAAACATAAGATGCTGTTTTCAGTTCATGGCTCTTACTGTTTAAAAACAGCAGAAAGAGATGCTTGCCGCATATGCGTCATCTGTTACTCATTTGAGAAGATTCGCGTGATACGCACATCTCTTTCACTGTTTTTCCATTAAAAGAATGGATTATTTATCGTCGCCATCGACTTCTTCGAAATCTGCATCTACGACATCATCCGCTCCGCCTTGAGCCGCTTCAGGATTTTCTTGTGCTTGTTGTTGTGCTGCTTGTTCGTACAATTTCACTGTAAGATTTTGTACGATTTCATTTAATTCATCGCGTTTTTGTTTCATTTCTTCGATGTTGTTTGCTTCGACAGCAGCTTTCAATTCGTCACGAGCAGCTTCTGCTTTTTTCACTTCTTCTGCGTCGACTTTGCCTTCTAATTCTTTCAATGTTTTGTCAACAGTGAATAGTAAAGCATCCACGTCATTACGCAAGTCTACTTCTTCTTTACGTGCTTTATCTGCTTCAGCGTTTGCTTCTGCATCTTTCACCATACGTTCGATTTCGTCATCTGACAAACCTGAAGAAGATTTGATTGTGATTTTTTGTTCTTTTTGTGTACCTAGATCTTTTGCAGATACATTAACGATCCCGTTTTTATCGATATCGAAGGATACTTCGATTTGAGGGATTCCACGTGGTGCTGGTGGAATATCCGTTAATTGGAATCTTCCTAATGTTTTGTTGTCTGCAGCCATTGGACGTTCTCCTTGAAGAACATGGATGTCAACAGCTGGTTGGTTGTCCGCAGCAGTTGAAAAGACTTGTGATTTGCTTGTTGGGATCGTTGTGTTGCGGTCGATCAATTTAGTGAAGACGCCGCCCATTGTTTCGATACCTAATGATAATGGTGTTACGTCAAGCAAGACAACATCTTTCACATCACCAGTGATAACGCCGCCTTGGATAGCAGCACCCATCGCTACAACTTCATCTGGGTTAACTGATTTATTTGGTTCTTTACCAGTTTCTTTACGTACTGCTTCAACAACAGCAGGAATACGCGTAGAACCCCCGACTAAGATTACTTCATCGATTTCAGATTGTGACAAGCCTGCATCTTTCAATGCTTGACGAACTGGGATTTTTGTACGTTCTACTAAATCAGCAGTCAATTCATCGAATTTCGCACGAGTCAATGTCATTTCCAAATGCAATGGTCCAGCTTCACCAGCAGTGATAAATGGCAAGCTGATTTGTGTGCTTGATACGCCTGATAGATCTTTTTTCGCTTTTTCAGCAGCATCTTTCAAACGTTGTAATGCCATTTTATCTTGGCCAAGGTCAATGCCGTTTTCTTTTTTGAATTCAGCAACCATGTGATCAATGATTTTGTTGTCAAAGTCATCCCCACCTAGATGGTTATCTCCAGCTGTAGACAATACGTCAAATACGCCGTCGCCTAATTCAAGGATCGATACGTCAAAAGTACCTCCGCCTAAGTCAAAAACAAGGATTTTTTCGTCTTTGTCTGTTTTGTCTAAACCATAAGCTAACGCAGCTGCTGTTGGTTCGTTTACGATACGTTCAACTTCTAAGCCAGCGATTTTACCAGCATCTTTTGTTGCTTGGCGTTGTGCGTCGTTGAAGTAAGCAGGAACAGTGATAACTGCTTTTTCTACTTTTTCACCTAGATAATCTTCGGCAAATCCTTTGATGTATTGTAAGATCATTGCTGAGACTTCTTGTGGTGTATAGTTTTTGCCTTCTACTTCTACTTTGTAACCAGCTTCACCGATATGGCGTTTGATAGATGAGATCGTGTTAGGGTTTGTTACAGCTTGGCGTTTTGCCACTTCCCCAACTTGGATTTCGCCATTTTTGAATGATACAACAGAAGGTGTTGTACGGTTGCCTTCTGGATTTGCGATGATTTTTGCTTCGCCGCCTTCTAATACAGCAACAGCAGAGTTTGTTGTTCCTAAGTCAATACCAATAATTTTACTCATATGAACTATCTCCTTCACTTATCATTTGTTTCTATTATATTAAATATCTTAATGACTATTGTGCGACGATGACCATCGTCGGACGTAATACGCGATCGTGTAATTTATATCCTTCTTGCAATACTTCAACGATCGTTTCTGGTTGGATCTCGTCAGAAGCTGGGATCGTTTGGACTGCTTGGTGAAGATTTGGATCAAAGACTTCGCCTTTTGCAGCGATTTTCTCGATGCCTTCTTCTTTCAATGCTTGATTCAAACTTTCCAAGACCATTTCGACACCTTTTTTCAAGCTGCCGCCTTGTTCGTCTGAAACATCCGCTGCTAGTGCTCTTTCTAGATTATCGATCGCTGGCAGCAGTTTTTTCGCTAAATCTTGGGAACGGTATTTTTGAAGCTGTTCCCGTTCGTTTTTGCCGCGATTTGCCATATTAGCGATTTCCGCACGAGCGCGCAGGAATTTGTCTTCCATTTCATCTAATTCCATTTTCAACGTTTGGATCTCTGTCGCTTCTGCTTCAACTTCGGATACGCCAGAATCTTCTGCCGCTTCAGCATCGAAATCTGTTTCATCAACGATTTCTTTTTCTAATTCTTCTTTTTCCTTCACGATCTCGCCTTCCTTTCGTTTGTTTCAACCCGTCTTTAGTCAAATTTACTTGAACATACGGTTTTCATAGCTTCTCTCTTAAGAACCAGGCATGTCAAGCGAACGATAATATTCCTCCAGCTTGTTTGCTAGTTCTTTCCGATAAACATCGATCAGTCCAAACATTCGTGAATATGACATATTCGTCGGACCCAACAATGCAATTGTACCTCTTCCGTGGCCATCAATCTCGTAACTTGCTTGAATGATACTCATATCTTGCAAAAGATCATTTCCGATTTCCGAACCGATTTTGATATGGATATCGCTATCCATCGGTACGATGATCTGAGTCAATTCCGACCTGTCTTTCATGAAAGAATACATAGACTTGAATTGGTGCAGATCTTGGTAAGGCTCATAATCTAAAAGATTCATTTGCCCGCTCACATAGATTTTATCTTCAAATACCTGACCCAATATCGCATCAAATAATGAAGACATGCCATCTGTGGTTTGGAAATACTTATGCAGGATCATCGGGATCTCTGTCCTCAACTTATGGTACACGTTGACAAGCAGATCACCAACTAAACGATCATTGACGATACGAACGATTTTTTCTAAATCCTGACTGCCGAGAGCAGCAGGCAATGTGTACACTTGGCTTTCTACATTCCCTCTATCTGTAACGATTACCGCAATGATTTGGCGGTCATTTAAAGGAATGATGCGAAACCCTGTCAATCGCCGGTCTTTGATTTCCGGACCGGATGAAAAAGCAGTGTAACTTGTTAAATTTGATAAAATCTCTGCAGATTGTTTGATAATCTCATTGATTTCATGAAAATCTTTGCTTAAAGACTGTCGAATCGTTTGCAGATCATCTTTATTTACTCGAGCGGGCTCTAGTAAATTGTCCACATAGTAACGATAGCCTGCTGCAGAAGGAATCCTGCCTGAAGAAGAATGAGTTTTCAAAAGAAGCCCTTCTTCTTCTAGCGCCTTCATGTCATTCCGGATCGTTGCAGAACTTGCTTCGACTCCTTCAGCCATCAGCGCTTTAGAGCCAACAGGTACGCCGTTACTTGTATAGTTCTGGATGATCAGACGCAAGATATCTTTTTGTCGTTGCGTTAACATCTTCATCACCTCTCGTTAGCACTCCTGCCTTCTAAGTGCTAACCCATGTATAAATATAACAATACCTGTCATTATTGTCAAGAAAAAAACCACGCATTTTAGCACTCTATATAAAAGAGTGCTAATTCGTTTATTCTGCGTTTGATCCAAACTCATCTAAAGGTTCTTTTATAGTAAAAAACGCTCAAAAACATTGTTTCCTAAAAAGATTCCTTTTGGTGTCAGCAAGACATTTTCTTTGTCATTGATCAAAAGTTTCTCTTTTTCCAACTCTGCCAAAACATCGCCATATAATTCTTCTAACTCTGTCTGATATTTTTCATAAAATCGCTGTTTTGAGACGCCTTCTTTTTTCCGCAGACCTAAAAACATTTCTTCTTCGATCTGATTTTTTCGAGATAATTCTTCAACTTCCAGTATAGGTAATTGGTTTTCCCGTAAAGGCTGCAAATAATGCTGGATTGGCCCCTTATTCCGGTATCTTCTATCTCCTAAATAACCGCTTGCTCCTGCACCAAATCCAAAATAATGTTCATTGTTCCAATACATCAGATTGTGTCTTGATTCATGGCCTTCTAAAGCAAAGTTGCTGATTTCATATTGATGGCGTCCGCTTTTTTCCATTGCTGCAATCGTTTCTTCAAACATCCTTGTTTCTGTTTCCTGGTCCGGAAGCTCCAAGCGTCCTTGTCTCACCCAGTTCATGAACATCGTCTTATTTTCAAGGATCAGCGAATACAGTGAATAATGAGGCAAATCAAGTTCAAGGGCTCTTGTCAACGTGTCTCGATAGCCTTCTAACGTTTGGCCTGGTAATGCATAGATCAAATCGATACTCACATTCGAAAAGTTTTCTGCTTCTAGAAAGGAAATTGTTTGGTAGACGTCTTCTGCGGTATGTTTCCGTCCAATTTTCTTTAACAACTTGTTGTCGAATGTCTGTACTCCCATCGATAAACGATTGACACCATAGTTTTTCATTACTTGCAATTTTTCTCGCGTCAAATCACCTGGGTTTGCTTCTACAGTAAATTCTTTTACCGCTGGATCAAAAGGCAAGCGTTCGCGAACTCCCGCTAACAATTTATCCAGTTGCGCCGCTGACAGAGAAGTTGGCGTACCGCCGCCCACATACAATGTTTCTAAAGCATCGACTGCCATATTTTCTTTTGATAATTCGATTTCCTTCAATAACATTTCGATATATTCATCTACCGGCTGACCTTCCAAAAATACTTTATTGAAGTCACAGTAATAACAAATATGCTCACAAAATGGGATATGGATATACGCAGAAAGCTTGCTTCCTGTGTATTTGGTTGAATCTTTCATTTGTTTTCGTTCTCCTTACGTCGAAAAGTCGTACCGATTTTCGACCACTCTTATATACGCATACTAAACGTATTTGGCAAACAAATCCACTAAAAAATCCAAGAATCGACTTCTTGGATCACTTTTTCTTTCGTTGCACTAGACACCTGGTTGTAAATTTCCAATGTTGTTTTCATGTTGGAATGACCGACACGATCCATGATGGCTTTGATGGGGACACCAGCTTCAGCTAAAAGAGAAATATGTGTGTAGCGAAAAGTATGAGTAGTAACGTGCTTATTAAACTCTGGATAATTTTCTCTTAAGATATCTTTCACACATTTCACTGGTTTTTTATTATTACCACGTCCATTCATAAATTCATTAAACGAATGATAAACGACTGGCGTACCATTTTGTGTCTGGAAAATCGTATTTGAGAAAAGAAATTTTTCAGAAGCTTTAACCTTTTTGTGATAGGGCGCCTGGTTCTTTCGCTGATACGTCTTTATAAAAGTCCCTTTTGCTCGTTGCCTCATTTCTTTTTGCCTCGCTTCATTTATTTGAATCCTATTTCGAATAATCGCAAGCGAACGTTCATCCAGATCGATTTCTCGAATGGAAGAAATCGTCTTTGGTGGATTGCGTATACTTGTCTCTTTCTTTCAGAAATGTTTCTTTGTCACTTTCTGATAAACCAGGTTCTTGTAATAATTTTTTTTCGTCTAGTTTTTGACCATTTGGCATTGTCCCGTCTAACGAGCCACTATTTACATAATTAAAGGTTTGTTGAATCGTCGCATCAAACATGCTGCTTTGATCCGCACCTGATTCATAGCTGGTACCTGAAAGGAAGTTGCTTCGAATGGAAGAAGCAATGCCATTTAATGACTTAATGATAAAAATAGGCACGTCTTGCCTGGTCACATGCCCATTTTGATTGGTTGAAGAAACTTGACCAAACCAGCCAAAAAACAGTAAAAATACTACGGCATAATGAAGCAATACTTTTGTAAAATTATGTCGGTTCGAGAAGAAATTGACCAATAAATAATAGGCACTAAACATGATTGCCAATCCCATCAATGTACCTGAACCAAAGCGAGTACCTCCAAAATTATTTAAAATTTTTACAGACATCTCATAAGCTTCGGTTTGCCTTGCGACAAAATAATCTGATTGGTTCAACACACTTTCACAAAATAGGAAGAAAGAAACACACAGCTTCAGTATAAAAAAAGGAACGCCTACAAAAAACCAGTTCACAGCTTGCCAACCTTTATCAAGTAAGCCGCCGCCTACTGTATAAGCATCATAACTATCAATCAAATACTTCATTTCTTGCCTCCTTCCTATACAGCAAAGCGATTCTCCATAACTGAAGCCTCAGTATCATCAACTGTTTTGAATAATTCCAACCATTCCTCAAAAAGCACATGAACGACTACTCGATTTGTTTGCCCAAACATATCTTTCAGCAAACATTGTCCCTGTACCATATTCGAAACCCATTTCATGTTCTGCTCATTGTTTGGCAGATTCAAATAACTCAATATGCCTTCACGATTCTGTACTTCATCGAAACAGATCACCGTTCCAAATCCTGTACCGTCTTCTTTATCATCTAAATCATTCACTGATTGAGTGATCAAGACTAAAAAGTTATTGAAGGAACGTCCAATCCGCTTCATCGATTTCAAGATTGCTTTTCCTTCTGGAGACGATTGGAAGATCCAGCTTTCATCAAAGAATGTCACGGTTTCTTCTTTAGAATTTCTTGAACCAAATTTCGAACAGAACGTTCCTAAAGCAAACATCAATGTGACAGACAATCGTTTGTTTTCATCCATATGCTCATTTTTATCTGTTGGTAAATCTAAATCTTCAATTTCTAAAATGGTGACTTTCTTTTCGAAGGATAACCCTGGTGTTTCGCCATGAGAAAAAGCAAGTTCTAAAATGGATTCTTTAATTGTTGAAAGTAAAAAACGCCCCATATCCTCTACATCAGGAATAGGACTTTTAGCTAACCGCTCGATTACGTGCCAGAAACCAACTTTATTACCCGATTTTCGTTCCTTCACTACTGCGGCAATCGTCTCATTGATTTCCGTTTTTTGTTTCAAGTTCCAGGTTCCTTCGTAAATATTGGTTAACATAGCTTTTGCGGTCGCAATCGCTTCTGTTTCATCGAACAAAACAATTGGGTCCAAGACACCTCTATTTTTCTTGTCCCGAACATCTAAGGTCACAAAATTAAAGGAGCGGACAAATGCAGCATCTAAAGGATATTTTTTCTGGTATGTTGGATCATTGATTGTTCGCATGAATTGTCGGCGCATTTCTTTTTTTGGATCGATATACAATACTCGATCTTTTAATGTTGCACATTCCATAAATAATTTTTTGGCCGTGACGGATTTCCCATTTCCAGTGTCTCCAGTCAGTGCCCAATGTGGATTATTGGTTTTCTTACCTATCACATCTTGTTTGTTCGCTAAAAACATATTCATATAAATCAAATTTTTCGAATTAAGAATAATACTCTTTCGGTCTTCTTTTTCTTCTAAAGTCGTATCTACACGTCCAAAATAATAACCTAGACTGGTACCAGCTTTCAGCGACGTGAAAAAATTCAGCTCCGCAAATGATTCGATTGTACTGGTATGTTGCCATTTTTTCTCTTTCATTCGCAGAAAATTACCAAACAATGTGGATTGGAAAAGATATGGATTATCAAACGTTGCTTTTAATAAGGGAATTCCTAATCCATCAAATCGATTGATCAGATATTTTTTACGCGCTTGCATTTGCTTCTTGGAACTTCCACAAACAACCAGGTAAGCTTTCCAATCGATAATATCGACGCCATCATCGATTTTTTGATCTAAGTCATCTAAAGAAGCTTGTCCTTCGACAATTTTTCGCTTTTGTTTTGATCCTGCTAAATGGGCTTCTTGCATAATATTTTTGGTTCTCGTTCGTGCTCTAGAAGAACGTCCAGATAAAGCTAACTGTCCCTTACTTTCAGCAAAATCCGCCTGTATTTTAACTTCAACTGGAAAAGGCATCTTTTGGACGATTTCCAGTAAATGGTTCCCATCTAAAAAAACACCCATATCTCCAACAGGCAAATAGGAAACGTAACTTTCTCCTTCTTCACATTGGAATTTCAATCCACCTGAGAAAACAGGATTGATTTTTGTTGCCATCAAATTATCAAGGTTTTGACTGGCTAAAATATCTTGGCGTTCATGAGGGATATTTTTCAAAAACTGATAAGCTTGGTAGTAATACAATTCATCTTCTGTCAGTCGTTCGACTAAAAGTTCTGATAGATTCTGATATACTTCCTGTTCTTGTTCCTGGTAATTTTTATACCACTCCTCTTCTAATGCCAGATCAAAGCCTAATCCTGTCACAACGGTTTCGGTCACATGGTTCAATGCTCTTGTCACATTTTCTTTCAAATCGATTGCAATATCTTTCTTGACTAGCGGTACGCCAATAATCCAAGCATATTCATAAACCATGCCCATCTCATTTTCTAACATCATCGCTGTTTTCTTTAGTTTATCAACGCCCACTGCATAGTTTTTTGGATCGATCAATGAACGCATTGCTCCCATTTTCCCGCGGATATCTGCATTCACGGGTAATAAGTTGATCTCAAACCCGCCGCTTGTTTTTAACCTTTTTAGCGCACGGGCAACTTTTTTCTTTGTCTTTTGTTTCTTTTCAAAATCCGTCAGCATTACTGTTTCAGAACGTACCCTGTAATAAGCAATCGCTGATTTTTCTTGAGTTAGGACCATGTTTTTCTTCATGGTCTCTAACAACGGATATTCAAGTTGCATATCATTCTCCTATCTTTTAAATGAAATTTCTTCTAGTTCCTTGACTCGTTCAAATGCAATAATGGGGCGCTGATCAACAACGAAATTCAGAAGGTAAATAAAAAAATCTTTGAGAAAAAGATTAGCTGATTTTCCATCGAGTTCCGTTTCAGAATACCAACGTGCAATTTTATTTGGCAGATACAACATCACCAATAAATTTAAATCGATACCGAAAATTGTTGGTAAAGAAACATTCATCCAAAAAATACCAATTATGATTAGCCAAAAAAATAGCATCAATACATAAGAAAGATTTAATGGTTGAGCAAATACCCATACGACTTTTCCTTTCGGTGATCGTATAACTTGTAAGGAGTAAGGGGCTTTTAATCCTCGTGAATAATCGTAATACTTCATTTTCCCCTCACATTCTGATACCAAATAGCGTCAGTACCCATCGTACAAGATTAAAAACATTTCCTCCTTGATTGGTAGCAAAATCATTCAGGATCAAAGCAATCAAAATAACTGAAATAATTTTAAGCCATTCAGCGCCTCTCCAATGTTTTAAGATCAGTAGAATGACACCGAAAGCTAAAATAGTGACAAAACTGGTTCTCAAAAAGTTATCTAAATTCGTGATATTCATAAATTACCTTCCTCTTCCGTAAAATAATGTTTTAGTGTATTCACAAAATATGAGTTTTCTGTCTGTGTGATCCAAAGAGAAAAATCTTCTGTGTGGGTCAAACTCGTTTTCTTGTCTGCAAAAGTAACAGACACTTGTACTCCTTGAACGTCTTCTTGATTGGTTTCAAAATAATGAGCTTCATTGAAATCTACAGAAACAAATTCAGTTGTTCCAGTTGTCTGGACAGGTTCTTTCATCAAGAGCATCATTTCTTGTTTATCAGCATTGGCATATTTTTCAAAGAACATTGCTAGAAATTCCTCAATCGCTTCTTTTTCTTTAGTAGGCACTTCTATACGCTCTTCTCCTTGTTTCAATGCTTCAGTTTTTCCTTGTGGCAACGCAGCAGCTAAAAAGTAAGGTCTGCTGACGATCGAGAACAACTGGTTTTTCGTCTGAATCGGCAATACCATGTCTTGCGTAATCGTTTCTGTTTTATCTTCCATAGTTACATCATAGGTAACATTTACATAAACAAGTAAACAGTCACTTTCTTCTTTTACTTGGACTAATGCAGCTTCTTTAAATTTCCTTGAAAAATCGAGTACTGTTTTTCCTGTTTCATCAATCGTTTCAACATCCATAGATAAATAATCGGATAAACGCTCTAAGCGCTCTTTTTTCTTGTCCTCGTCTGCAGACGCATCATAACCCATATATTCTTTGACAAAATTTGTTGCATAAAAAGAAAGAGCAGCGTAATCGTATGACTCTTGATTACTCTGTTCTTCTGGCATTTTTCCGCTTATCTTTTCCACTTTATTTGCTAAGTTTTCAAAATTAGTGGCGACAACATTTGCTCGAACGACACCAACAACCGAAGAAATAGCTATGACACTAAAAACTGAAAATACCAGGCGATTCGCTTTTTTCTGAGAAAGGCGTTTTGTCTTTGGCGCCTTTTCTTTTTTCTCCTTCTTTGTAATCTTTTTTAATTTCATGTTTCCTCCTTATTCCTTATTTTTAGGCAAAAAAATAGACCTAGTTATTCTTGAGTTTTCAAGTTTATAACTAGGTCTATATGCTATAATTATTATCAGACAGTAAAGTTTATGCGGTGGCTAATCCCAATAGAAATGGGGTGACGCCTATGTTGATTTGTGGCTTAATCCCTAGAAAGGAATAAGCTTATCTGTTTTTGAAGCTCTGATGTTTGCATTAGCTTTTGCAACATTGGTTCTGACGATCAGCAACAAAAGCGACAAAAAGTAACCGCAATTTAAACTTAGCCAGTTTGAACGGTTACCTTTTGTATCTGATTTAACTGAGCCACCGTCTTAAACGGTGCTGTCAAAAGGGAACTGTTAGCGCAGTTCCTTTTTCATTCTCATTATAACATGCCTTTCCATTTCAATTCAATTAATTAATGGAACGGTTTTGTTTATCATTTTTTATATTTATTTAGCCAGATCAGAACAACAAATGCAATCAACAAAATACCTGCCAACACACTTAGAATAGAACGTGCACTACCTGTTTCTGGCAGTCTTTCTTGGATTTGTTTTGGTTCAGGATTATCAGGCGCCTCTTCCTTAGGCTCTGGTTGCTCCGGAGTTTTAAATGTGACAGTTTGTTCTTTATTAGTCAAATCATCCTCTCGCCCTACTTCGTTTTCCTGCTCTTCTTCATAATACAGGATATGTGTAGCAGTTAACTGATCACCGTCTTTTAAAGTATCCGCAGACAAATCTAAAAAGACTTCAAATTCATCTTCTTTACTCTTAGCAGTGTAAGTTGACGTATCTTCGCTGACAACTTCTCCCGTTTTAGTATTTTTGTATTGAGTGAAAACTGTGTAAGTATGCCCAATTTCAATTGCATCTCCTTCAATCCAAACAACATCTCTCAGACGATTGTCTATTGTTGGATCGACTTCTTTATTTCCATCACTATCTGTAAAGAGCGAAGTTAGTACCAAATCCTCTCGTTCGTTATAGGCTTCCAGAACAATCAGCTCTCCGTCATTTTCAACCGTGACAAAAAAATCGATTGACTCTTCCAATGGCAAATAGCCATCCAACGGTTCACCTTCCACAAATTTGTACTCTCCATAAGGCAATCCTTCAATTTCGATTTGCCCGTCTACGTCGGTAAAATACTCATCGACCAATACTTCGGTTAATTCGCCTGCCTCGTCTTTCTCTAACTGATACAAATGAAACGGAACATTTGCGAGCGGACGCTCATTTAATCGGTCCCGTTTGATCAATTGAATATTTTGACGTGCTAAACGATTAGGAACTTCAATTCGAATCAGTGCTTCAGCATCTTCTTCTGTCACACTAAAAACAATCGGTTCTTCTAGCGGGACGTATCCTTCTGGCGCTTTGACCTCATGCAATTCATAACGTTCCAATCCCCAAGCCAAACTTTCTGTTGTGACGATTTCACCTTTTTCATTGGTTTCAAAAATATTGGTGTTTTCTGTATCGTTTGGACGTTGCATAAAGACGAAAGCTCCTTCACCATCATTTGCCCAAGTATCAAAGATTTTGAATTGTGCGCCAGCGTAAGGAATATTTTCACCTGTCTCTTCATCAATCTTCACAATATGCAGACGTGCCTCAATAATTCGATCTTCTAATAAAAAGAAGTGAGTATAACCTTCTTCAGTAATTGTCACTTCAAAAGGTTCGATTAATAAATAGCCGTCCACGCCTTGCGTTTCCTCGATAGTATACGTATCGTAAGGCAGATTCTCAAATTTGAAATAGCCATTTTCTCCAGTTACTTCCACGTATTCCTGTCCAGTTGTATGAGACGTCGCAGTTAACTCTACTCCTTCTAACGGTGGCTTGATATCCTGGTTTTTCGTCTCCGTGATTCTCTCCAGAATAGTTGGTGGAATGAGCGGACGAGAACCAAATTTATACCCTTCAACATGTCCTTTGATTACTCGGTCCGTTACAGTTCGACTATGAATAGCAACAGTCTCATTTTGTCCTGCATAGGTTAAGTGAATCGTATGTCTGGTTGGATCTAAATTGTACCCTTTTGGCGGTTCTATTTCTTGTAGATAATATGTCCCCAGCTTTAAGCCTTTGATTTCTGCTTTGGACACACCATCAACGTCTTCCATAGTCAGTTTCCCAACTGACTTCCCACTAGAATCAGTCAATTCATAGACTGCCCCAAACAAAGAAGCAGCTCCTTGTGGCTGATTTCCAGTTTCTTCATCTTCTTTTATTACTGTTAGATTTGCTAGCTGCTCTTTGTTATCAAAAGTAACGGTAGTCGTTTCATTGGCTCTAATTGTGATAGTCTGCGGATTACGATTCAGAATGTAGCCATTTGGTGCTTGGATTTCCTGGATCGTTACCCTGGTGTCTACCAATAAATCGTTCCATGCAGCGTACCCATCCGAACCTGTCGTGATTTCTCTTGTTTGGCCACTGGACGTAGTAAAACGAAAAACGGCACCTGCCAGCGGTTGTTTGGTCGTTTCATCGACCTTGCGAATGCGTGCATTGCCGTTTTTTAGAACTTCTATATTTAGTATAACCACTTCAGGGTCACTAATATGAAGAACGCCCACTCTTTGACCATTTCCAACTCGATAAGCCAAAGCTGCATTCGCAAATTCTCTAGGAATTCTAGCTATTGCTATTACTCCTGAATTGTTAGAGTTCGCATTGGCTGTAATATGAAGTCTATTGCCTTCTTGGCGCAATGTGACATTCGCTGTATTTGTAACATTATTCATTGCAAAGTTTGAAAAAACACCATTAGAATCAGCTAACGTAATTGTTTCTCCAGCCTTAATTGTAACTCTACTATTATTAAAGCTAGGCTTTGTAAAATATCTTGTTATTTCAGTTTCTGCATTTTGTTTACGTGTTGCATAATTTGGTACGCTCGTTGATAGTGTTTCGCCTCCGAAAGCTTCCCAGGACATCTGTTGTACAGCTACATACTGATCATCTGACTTATCTGAATTTCCATACCAACCAAAGTAAGCGATTAAAGATAATCGTTCTCTTAATTGCGGACTAGAAATAAGTTGAGTCAAATTTTCTTGTGTTGCTCCCCCACCTAGTACAAGCGGCACTCCTTCTTCAATACAAAAAGCAATCTGACCTGTTTCACGTATCCGAAACATGTAAAATTTGTCGTGTAAAAAATTGGTCCCGTTAGGCATATTTCGCCAAACGCGGTGATCAATCGTGCGAACATTCTCAATTGTAAATCCTGTGGAACGTGTAAAGTTATTTTGTAGTTGAGCATATTCTTCTGATTTTTCTAACATTTTAGCTTGTTCTGACGTGCTTTTCGCATGTTCAAGAATATACTTCAATGTATAACGATCATCAAAATCTCCATTCACTTCTTCTATTGCCTCACCATCTACCTGCTTAACTTCAATCCCAGCAGGTAAAATAAAAAGCGAGTCACCAACTGTTTCGGCAACTGGCAATTCGCTCTCGCTTGGACTACTATTTAACTTGTTATCTTCTATTAGAGAAACCTCGTTCTTTAATATATCGGGTAGAATAATATTTGATTCAATCTCATTAACTGTTTCATCTTGCCCCTTTTCAGATGGAACAATTTCTGTATTCTTATTTTGCTCAACTGTTTTTGCTATTACAATACTTGGTGAGATAAATAGCTGCCCTAACATCAAAAATAATGTTAGTAGTGCTAGTTTTTTATTAAACATTTTTGCTTTCCACATACATCCTCCTATAAGTTTAAAATTTAAATGCTATCTTTTACATGGATATTAAAGCATCGCTCCCCTCCTAAAAAAACAAAAGAATTCTTCTTTGCTTAGCATTTATTTAAGCGATACATAAAAATACAAGCCATCAGATATTAAAATATAACTGAAGGCTTGCTAGTTCGTTGCTCTATTACTATTTAAAACATATTATCTTTTTCATCAACTAGTATTTATTTATCTAAAATCAATTGAGTAGCTAAGAACTTCGTTATTTGACCAAAGTAAAGGTTTTGTGACATATCCCCGGCCAAACCATTGACCTTCTGGATTCATCATTTGCTCCATTCCCCAATTATTGGCTTCACCAATAGTAGCAAATTCCATTCCACTATTTCCTAGCGGTGTTACTCGATATGGCTTTTCTGGAGCTGGCGGAGGAGCAGGAGTTGTCGGTGGTGGAGTTGTTGTACTTCCTCCACCTGAAGATCCCCCTGTGTTGCCTCCTGAATTTGATCCTCCACTAGTGTTACCACCTGTTGAAGATCCTCCTGCGTTATTTCCTGGATTTGAGCCACTACCACCTGCACTATTCCCATTCGAAGCTGGCGGCGCTGGTGTAACTGGTTGTGTCACAGCTGGCGTATTGGTACTTGGTGTAGTGTCTGTCTCTTGTGTCGTTGTTTCTGCAGTCGGCACTGTTTCATTTTTTTCAGTACTTTCGGTAGTTACTTGCGTTTCTTGGTTTGCCGCCGCTTGTTCTTCTTGTCTTTTGGCTTCTTCCGCTTGTTTTTCTGCCTCTTCTTTTGCAGCTTCGTCTGCTTTCACTTTTTCTTCGATTGCTTTCAATGCTGCATCAAAAGATTTACGTGCTTTTTCATTTTTGATTGCTTGAACTTCTTTTTTTGCAGTATCAAACGTTTCTTTAGTCGCTTTGTCTGTGACCTTTTCGTCTTTGTAAAGATCGGATACAGCTTTTTTGGCTTTGTCTATTTGCTTCAGCTGAGATTCTGCCACCTCAAAGCCTTTATTGATTGCGACTTGAAACGTTTGGTTTTCGTTTTTCTCATCGACTTCATCTTGAAAATGCGCCTTTTTCGCATCAGCTACTTTGTCCGCGGAAAGATCGTCAACAATGACCACATCTTCTTTCACGTCAGTTCCAGTAAGATAAGGGTTCTGAAATAATGCATTGACAGATTGTTGGGAATCAAATTTTTCTTGGACCAATTTTACTTCACCTTGAAATGTTGATAGATTCTTTGCATCAAGTTGGTGGTTTTTTTGGTCATTTTTCCGTAACTTTGCTACTGTTTCATAATTTGCTAGACTTGTTTCTTGATATTTGGTAAGCCGTACTTGTACTGCATCAATCGTTTCTTGAGTAATTTCTGCATCTAAAAATTGCGTTGATCCTTCAGCGTACAATGCGCTGATTTCTCCCTCGATTTCCTTCAGCATTTTTTCACTGGCAGATAATTCACTTGCCACAGCTTCTACCTGTTTTCCATAATTCCGTTCGTTAATAGTAAAAATAGCCATTCCTCCCACCACAACAATAGCGGCACCAACAACACCCCAACGTACTTTTTTCTTCATCTCTTCTCCTTTTTTGTTAACGCTTTCTAAATCATAGCACAACATTTTGAAAGCTCATTTTACAGTTAATTTAAATCACATTCATTTTTTTAAAAAATTGAACTTTTGTAACATAATTAAAATATCTTTTCGATTTCCATCTTCACAATAAAGTTTCAACTTCTGTGGTACAGTTCTATAAAAATAAGACGCTTTATAAAAACTATAGGTTTGCTTAATCACTGCTCCATGCTTATTACGGATACAGAGTGCCTCAATAATAAGATACGTATTCTTTGATAACTTTCTTTCATAACAAACATCTACTATCGGGCGAAAAGGAAGATCCGGACGTTTCAAACGTTCCCGTACTTCTTCATAAATTTCATAATCTCTCTGAACCGGATTTGCAGGAAATACGCTAAAACCATAGTCTCTTTTTAAAATGATTGATAGTGGTTCTGAAAAAGGCATCTACCTCTCCTTTATTCTTTTTTTAAGGAAGCAATAAATGGATCTTCTATAAATTTGTTTTTTAGTTTTTGATAAGAAAACTGCTGAACTTTTTCATTGACTGAGATACGTTCTTTTTCATATCCCGGCAAATATTCATTTTGTTCTTCAAAATATTTTTCTGCACGTTTTCTTTCGTATTTCTCCACGAAAAAAAGATCTTGTTCATGAAAGACAAGACCTGACAATAACTTTTCATTTTTCAGCAGTTCAATATAGCAAAGAACAAAATTATCGACAGAAAGAACAGTTGGTTCTGGTGAAAAAAGTTCCAGACGCTCAACACCAAATTCCGTTACTTTCCGTTGGAGAAAAGCATAATCAGGTTCTCGACGATTTTGATCATAGAATATATAAAAGGAAGTTTCTGCTTTTCTCATTTCTGCTCGCAGTAATGTTTTTATTTTTTTCGATTCAAAATCAACAAAGGTCATTTCTCCTAAAATGTGACGGATCATCTCTTCATAACGGTAGAGATATTCTCCTAATTTGATAGGTTCACCAAGTGGTTCAAAAACCATGCTTATTTCTCTGCATCTGTATTCAGGACCCCTCCATACTCTTCCCATACTTCTCGGTGAAGCTCCTCATAGCGGGAGTCAAGAATTTGACGAAATCGTCCTTCTAAATAGGAACGGTATTCACGCAAACTCATAATTCCATATTCAATCTGCATATCCTCTTTGTACCTAGACACTCTATCTTTCCAATATTCTTTCAATTGCTTATAAAAAATCACATAATTTTCTTCATAAACTGTTGGAAGATCAATATATTCACTAGTAAGTCCCTTTTTGCTTAAGTCATTCCAAAACTTGTCTTCGCGTTCAGACATTTCCAATTCAAAAATTTCCTCAGCCATCAGTTCAATTCTTTCTCGTACGTCTCGCATTTTTTCTCTCCTGTTCTATTATATTTTGTATATTTATCTTGTTTTCATTAACTGGTTCAGCTTTTATAGTGATCTTCCACTTTTTCTACTTTCAAATCTTTTCTAAAAACCAAATCTATTCCGCAAACTGAAGGAATCATAGTTTCCATATCTTTATCTCTGGAAAGCATTGGGCAAATTTCGTAGAGCCAACCTTTTCTTAAAAGAAGTGGTAAATCGTCTACAGATCGTAAGTAAACCTTTTCTTTCCCATCTGATATGTTAAACTTATCATGAATGTATGCGTCACCATCTATCATTACTGCAAAGTCAATTATCTCTTTCATTAAATCTTCCTTTCGAGGTGAATTTATGTTAATAATCAAAAATACTGAACAAAATGAAATATTTCTTACTAATTTATGTCACAAATTTGAATCTAAATTAAATTCTATTTCCCTACCTAATGATTCATTTAGATTAGAACCATTTTTCAGTGAAAAAATTGGTGGCTACTGGGTTATACATATCTTTTTAGATAATGATACTAGTAGCTTCTTTCAACGCTATTGGTATCATTGCCATTCTTGTCAAATCCTAGATAAGAAGCCAGTCATTTATCATGAATATCGGGATACCATTGATAAACTTAGACGATATTTAAAAGAACAATTTTCCGAATAAATAAAACACGTTATCACATAAACGATTTCAGACAACAATTTCATTGTCTTTTATTTCCCATTCAAACCATTCTGAAAAATCTTGTTTAAATCCGTTTACGCTATGTTTTTCTTGTAAGGCAGCTTCTTCAGCATCTCTTGGATCTAAATAGGTTGGTTTGTCTTTTGGTCTGGCATAAACGCCGATCCAGGTTGCATAGTCCCCTTCAAAATAACTATCCACGATATAACCCATTTTATTCAAAATAGTGATTACTTTCTGTTTCAAGCCTTCGCTGTTTGGCGGTGTATAATGTTTATACTGCTCTACAAAATTTCTAAAATCTTCAACGACCAACTGAAACTTCTTTCTTAGTTTCATATAATCAGACCAGACAATCGTATCCTGCCAATTCTCTTCCTGTTTCCCCAGAAAAGTTAAAGAGCTGATTTGTCTTATCCCACGGTTGCATTCATCTATTTCAGAAGCTCTTTTCTCAATTGTTTTTTTCAAGTATGGTAGGGTCAATTCTTGCGATTCGTCTAGCTCTTTCACTTTGTTCATTGTGTTTAATAATCGAGTAATGACCTTTTCCAATGTTTCTTTCATTCTAAAACTTTCCCTGGTGATTCTTTCAATAACTTTGTGCTCTACCACCTATCTTCTCTCCTTTTTTTAAAGCTGGTATTCTTCTTCCAGATCAAATTCTTGTTTCATGTAGTTACGAACTTTGCTATGTGTTTCATTGTTAAATAGTAAATCTTTTGCACTCACACATACCTGTTCAATCATTTCTTCGTGTTTTTCTTTCAATTCAGCAAAATCGATCCGTTCCATCAATTCATTGGTTCCTAAACGAAGATCAATCAATTTGAGCATTTTCAGCGAAGGCGCAAGATAATTGGAGACCCAGCGCAGCGTTTTATCGACGGATGGTTTTTCTCCCTGGACGGACAATTTCAAACCTTCCATTTTGTCTATTACGTCATACCAGGATTTACAGTAAACTTGCATGCCGTCTTCTATTTCAAAGACTGTTAATGATTGATTGACTATTTCCTTGACCAACCAATCCAAAGTTTCGCCACTGGATAAAAAATATTCAACAAATAAAAAAGCTTTCTCATCAGAAAGCCGGATTTCATATCGATTCTTGATTTCATATTTCTTCCGTGCTTCTTCTACGGAAAGACTTTCTTTCCGAGCTAGTTCAAAATCTTTTTGATAGAAGTTGAAATATAGCGGAGATTGACGGCTGCCAAAATACAGAGACAATCCTTTATTGACCATTTGTCCTTTTTCATAAGAAAAGCCGCCACTAAAATCAAAATTTTTGAATGTGGTATGGACTAATCCTTGCTCCATTTTTTCTTTCAGACTGTAAAGATCAAAATTCTCTTTTCCTTTAGCAATCAATTCATCCAGAGCAAGATCGATCCGAGTGATTTTTGTATCCACGATAAGATTTTTACCAAAGATATCGTCCTCATAGAGCGAACAAAAAAACTCCGTCCAGCTTCGGTCGTTATCCTCTTCAAAAATTTCTTCCAACTGACGACAACCTTCACCAGACAGATCCAGCATAATTCCCATATTTATATCTTCTGGATTTCGAAACAGTCGAATGGCTCCATAAGAAAAGGTTTCTGTATAGTGATAAAAACCACGAGAATCATGTGTGAACCAGGCTTGATCCATGTGCAGCAGCTTCTCAATGATTGTTTTCACATCTAATGTTTTAAATCGAATTCTTAAAAAATCGATCTTGGCTTCTACTGCAGCTTTTCCACCATCCAAATGGAGAACATCAATGATTTTTGCCTCTAACTCTTTGGAAATGAGCCGTTTACCAGATTCTATTTTAGAGATCAAACTACGTTCGATTTCTAGTCTATCTGCTAATTCTTTTTGTTTTAAACCTAATTCTTTTCTAAATCTCTTTAAATCAACACCTCTCACTGTTTTAAACCCTACTTCCAAAAATGTGACAAGATTCCTTAAAAAATGTGACAAAAATCAAAACGCGCAACCCCTTGCGGGACAAGGCTTAAACGTGACTCTTTATAGTGGTTATTGAAATTCTACCCCCATGTTATAAAAGGGGGGTTCGAGCGTGAGGTGGGCATACGCCCACCTCACGGCTGTCTATTTCAAAAGGATCTCTGTTGCCAAAATTTGGGCAGGAGCTCTCACTTCGTTCGCTCCTGCCCAAATTATTACTAGCAACAATCCTTAGAATAAACAGCCGCTACATGCTTACTTTTTCTTCCAAAAGCATTACTCTTTTCCTTAATTCTGCATTTTCTGCACTAATTTCTTTACTCAACTCTAATAAGGACTTTACATCATTTTTCATTGTTAGAAATTCTTGTTCATTTAAAAAAGATTCCTTACTTTCTTCCGATAAAAATACTTCTATCATTGCTTCATTTAGCGGTATATTATTTTTTCTCAAACAGACCAATTTTTGAAATCCTTCAATATCTTTTAATGAAAATACCTTATAGCTATAAGTGTTACCAGTTACATTTTTTGCGTAACGACGTTCAAAACGTTTATCTGTTACTTTTTCAATCTTATTCGCCCAATTCTTTAGAGTCTTTAATGCAATTTCTTGATTTAACTCAATTATAACTTGGTCAAAAGAATACAAAACCTAACACCTCTTTACATAAAAAAGACTTCCCGTAAATATAGAGAAGTCTTTTGGTATAAATTTTTTTATTATTTAAAGCTACTAACAACACTTGCAGTAAGCCCTACAAGTCCTAAGCCCACAACTACTATTTTGAATATAGGAACATAGATCAAAGTTATTATCCAGTGTAATAAAAATGGGATTGAAATAATACAAAAAATAAATAGTATCAAGGTATATATATTACCATCAATAATACTTGTAAAGTTTCGCATTGTATAAAAAATTAAGAGTGGACACACTAAAATTAACGCTATTGCCATAATAAAGTACCACCAAATTTTCCCTGAATCGTACTGCATCATCCCAATATAATTATCTACATCGAATCGAAAAAGTAATTCCCCATTTAGTTTTTTTAGACCTATGCAATAAAGCATACCCATAATAATATATATAAAATATGCCCATAACTTATACACTGAATAAACTATGTTTCCTAAAAAATCAAAAAAAGTAGCCATTCTATTTTTTCCCCATTCGCTTTTCTCTAATTTGATCCATCAAAAACAATTCTCTCTCAATTTTCTTAATATCATTGAATAATACTATTACAATTATTAGACAAAAAATTAGCAATAAAATTAATATACAAATCACTGTTATAACTACATACATGGTAATATCTGAAGCAGCTTTAGTTACATCTCCATTTAAATATTTAACAAATGCAACCGCTGTATTTTTTAAAATCGCAAAACAAACAGAAAGAAATGACAAGAACCATACAACAATAAATGACTTTTGAATAAATTTTTTTCTAGAGAGTGTTTCTTTATTCTCGATATAACGCATATCGAATTCGTCGATACTCTTTACTTCCAATTCGTTTTTTAACGCTTTAAATTTTTTGAGTTTTTTTCTGTGAAGTTCATCTTTACTAAAGAAACTAAAATTTTTCTTCTCTGAATGTTTCATAAAAGCACACCCTTTTTTCAATTATATCATTATTGTTTTTTGAAAAACACACGTTCCCGCTTAATTTGGGTAATTTTTCTAAATTTAAATCTTATTATTTAGAAAACTTTTCTCCTAACTTGTCTAATTGCTTTTGCTGTTGTTCAAATTCTTCATCAATTTCAGCCAGCGCTTCTTTATCTACGTGTTTTTCTAGTTGAGTTGAAACTTCCTGTTTGATTGCTGAAGAGACATTTTCAAAACCTAGTTCATTATTTATTTTGATAAATTCATTAATAAAATCAAAGGACATAGGTACTTGTGGACTATAGAATTCCCGAGCGATTTCGCCGCCCCTTGCCAGGTACCCACGTCCATAAACTTTTTGTCCCAGAATTTTTTCAACATACTTGAACTTTTTGTTTTTGTTCTCTTCACCAAAAATCATCAATGTAGCAATTTCTGAGATCCGCCCTACTGACAGCCGGAACATGAACTGATCACGTAAAGACGTTTTTATAAATTCACCATCTGGTCGCTGCATAGCTACAATAAAGTAGATTCCACATTGACGTGCTTTAAGGATCAATTGGGTTAAGTATTCATCAACTTCACCTTCCGTTTTGTAATCAGATCCAATTTCTGCTTTGAATGCCGCAAACTCATCAATAATGACAAACTTTGGACGTAAACCATAATAAGCATAATTTTTACCCATTTTGTACTTTTCGTGAGTATTCATCATGGCAAAACGCGACTCCATTAAATCTACCGTGTTTTTTAGGCAATTGGTAATATCAACTTTTCCTGTATGAACCTTACCAGCAAATAATGGTATTTTCCCCAAGGCCATTAGATCACTATTTTTAGGATCGCAGATTTCAATATCTCCTACTCGGCAAAGAGCATAAATCAAGGAAAGGATGGTAAATGTTTTTCCTCCTCCAGTACCTCCGCCAATCAACATATGCGGATCTTTATCAAAGTGCCAATATAGACCTTTCATCAATTGAACTTTACCTTCGTCGGCTTGCATTTCAGTAATAGAAATTCGTTTGGCATAGATATCCGATGCAAGTTCATACGTCACAAAACCTTTTTCATCTACCTTGCCAATATTATCTGCATGAAAAGTTGTCTCTAAAAATCCACCGATCGTTTCAAACTTCTCCTGGAATTTATTTCCACCTGTCTCAAAAGTGATAAAGATACTGTGTTTCTTTGCTTTATAATAAATTTTTGGTAGCTTGATTTTTTCCGTTGTCTTACCATTAGAAGTCTTGACTTGTTTTTTTGTGTAATAGCCATTATCAATCACCATTCTTGCCAAAACTTGTCGCTGCTCTACCCTTGAAAAATAGCCACCATTTATAATGGACAAGTGGATACAAAAGATAATGAACGTAATTGCCAAAATAGACAACACTAAGAAAATCACACCAGGAACAATATATTTCTGCCAATCAGTATTCTTATCTTCAACAAACGGATACACCCACTTATAGCCAATAAAATAGCTTAATCCAGCAAAAAAAGGTAAAAAAAATAACGCTCTATACAGCGCCAATAAATTTCTTGTGTAATAACGAATCCGCCGTCCACGGTATCGAATGATTTTCTTGAACATTTTCACCTACCTACGACTACTAAATTTTAAAAATCTTCTTTTTGCAATATCTGGATCTCTTGTCGGCAAAACTCAGCATAAATAGGAATAAACATCGTAGCAAACTCCCAAACGGTCCTGATATTAATATTACTATAGGCATGAGCAAACAGATTACGAATATATCTAAGTCTACGCCAATCCACCTGAGTACTATTCTTTTCCTTGAATTCTTCAGACAGATTATTAGCTAGTTCTCCTACCTGCATTACTGACATACTGATAGCATGAAAAAACACTCGATCGTGAGCAAAAACTTCAAAGTCTTTACTAAAACGATTGAGTGCTGATTCTACATCTTCACAATAGACAAGCGTATTTTTCAAGATACGCAAATCTTTATTTTTTCTGTCTCTCAAATACTTTTACTCTCTCCTTCATCATTTTTTCAAAAAATTCCTTGTTGTGATCAAATTGGAGCGGTTCATCAAAAGCTTCCATTTCTACTAAGTCAATATCATGATCTACAGCTTCTTTTAACTCATCAAAAAAATCGCTATATACTGACCAACGATATTTTTCTGGCAATCCTGTTGTACCAACCAGAAAATCAATATCACTTTCGTTAGTGGCTTCATTTCTCGCATATGAGCCAAAAATATATACTACAGGAATTTCATATTTTTCAGCGACTGGTTTTACTCGTTCTTTGATTTCATCTACCGTTAAAACCATTTTGCCACCCCTTCCAAGTATATTCTAAAGACATTATATGCTAATCAAAAAGGACAAGCAATTTTACTCCATTACTCTTATTGGATATTCCTCGAAATACACACTTTTTTCAAAATCCTGTTGCAAGCATTTTTCGTATAAGTTTACCAATTGATCAAGAAATCTTTCCAATAGTTTTGTAATTTTTTCCTCTACTGATAAAATACGCTCTTCTGCCAAAACTCCTGCTATAAAGTTCGTACATGTTTCATCATACAAAGTCAGGTAAAGGCTATTGAAGTAATCAAAACTCTGCCACATTTTGTATACATGAAGCTTCTTTTCTAAAAACCTCCTATACTTATGTTCTATGAATCTTATTTTTTCAATCAAACACATTTAACCAAGTGAAGCTCCTTTCAATAGGAAATCTCTCTCAATTTCCCACTTACTCGATGAAGAAAAATGACACCTATATGAGAGCGTCTTTCGACTAACCAATTCATAGGATTTAATCGACGACTTTTCAATAATTCTTTTTCCTTCTTCGTTGGTCGTTTACCTTGTTTCATCCTTCAGTTATCCTTTCTTTATTTGTCCTTTACAGGTGGCGCTGGAGAAACAGTTTTAGCAGTACCTGCTTTCTTGATACCAGCAGCTCTGATCTTGAAAGCTTGTTCAGACTGAACAGAATTGTTGTAGCCTTCATAGGTACTGAGCCACGCTAAAGCAGTAACTTCTCCTGTCAGTTCAATCTCATCGTCATATTCGATCCCTTTGATCTCATAATCAGGCGTAATAGCAATCTCTACCTGGTCATTTAGCTTCTCTGAATAAACTGTCACACGCTGCTCGCGAATCATATCTGTCACTCTGTTGTCTGCATCTCTCTCAAAGATTTTATCCACTTCAAGAAAATTCATAGTGCCAAATGTTCCTTTGATATCAAAATTCTGAATGGTGTTATTTTCAAATGTTAGTCCCATATTATTTACCTTCCTCCACAACTTCTAACCGTTTTGCATAGACAACAAGATCCATGGAACGGCTATTTCCGATATTATTTCTTTTTGCATTGATTCTTGCGACTGGATCAGTTAATTTGATTTCTTTGCGCCCATCAAAAGATGGAGAATTTCTTAATCCTGGTACGAAAATCTCGAAATCTCGTTGTTCTGCACTAGAAGCAATAAAGACACGTCCTCGTACAGGATTTCCGTTCACATACATATCACGTTCTAAACTAAATACTGCTTTGATTTTCTTTCCTAATTGTTTTTCTGTTAATGAAATTTCTTGAATACGGTTTGCCAAATGTTTTACCTTCTTTCATTTTCTTTTTGTTATAATTAATTAAAATTCAAACTAGCATAGAGGTGCCATATTATGGATATTAATGTCTTAAGTTTCATTTTTGGAACATTCAATGTATTTTGGGGAATCTACAATTCTAAGAAGATGCACTCACTCTCAATTGTTCAAAGCTTCTCTTCTAACCTAATAGAAAAAATTTTTATTCCCTTTTACAAAAATATTGAGTGTAATCTATTTGTAAATGTCACATCAGATAATAGAAAAGAAATTATTCGAAACTTATCTGAGTTGTACAATACATTAAATAATGAAAATTTATTGTTCTATATTTCTGATTCTTTGCTGATACCTTTAGAAAAGCTAACACAGCAAAACAGAAAACCTTTAACTTCAAAAGAAATCAATAAAATATATCAGGACTTTTCTAAAAATTATTATATTGAGTTAAACCGAACAAGAAAAACTGTAGGGCTTAAACCTCGAACTCCAAACTTTAGAGTCCATCACAAATTATATCGATTTAAAATTCAGAATTTCTTAGTTGCATATGCGGAATATATTTTTGTTATAGCATATTTGGTTATACAATTATTCCTTATATTTTATTCTTTATTTAAGAAGTAGGTACATCATCGTCAATTCAAGCGAAAATAATACAAAGCAAAAAAAATAAACATCTCGCTCATTTTCTTTGACTCCATAAATTACTCCACAAAAAGAAACAATTAATGCAGCAATCATAATATAATAGTCACTCAAAAATTATCAACTCCTCTTTATTATTTAAGTAGGGATTTATTCAATAATATATTTTTCAATCGCTTCTTTAATTGTCTTTGCAGGAAACGAATTAATCCCGTTTTCGTCGTCTTCTCCTGAATAATACGGTACAAGATTCCCTGCTTCATTGATTACAATATCAAAAGCTTGATTTGTTTCAGGCTGATAAAAACAGAAAATTGTTACTAATGGTCGCTCGTCTAAGATCCATCCTTCAATTTCTATCTTTTCTTCTTCCATCTGTGCAATGACACCTTGTAACACATTCTTAGTAACTACAGAATGTAAAGTAGCGTGTGTCCTAGGTTTAGATAATACAATACTCATCTTATTTTCCTTTCTTGATTAATTGTTTACACCACCCCCAAAGATAACCATTGTTTAGTGTTTTCGTAATAAAATCATTGATCGGTTTTCTGTAGGACATTTCAGCTTTTTGAAAATAACTTTGGACCAGCTTATCATCTAGTCCTTCATCCCAAAATTTTTCATGCAGCGTAACTAACCGCTTGTTCATAGCTTTTTCTACCCGAAGTTTTGCAATATGGATTTCTTCAGAATGTTCTTCTTTATCAATACTAGCTTTGTAAATGGCTTGATCAATACGATTATAAAATTCTTTTTCTAAACAAATCCAATGTTCTTCAAGTTCCTGGATTGTTTCAATTTTCTTTGACATTTTTTCACCTCGTTATTGAGAATATAAAAAAGCACAACGAGAATACTTCTAATTGTGCTGATTTTTTGTTACTTATTTATATTAAATCGGCTGGATCACAAATGCGTGTATCTATTTCGGACGTCAAAACTTTTCCAGTTTCCTTATCAATTGTTTGAATATGTCCTGTTTCAGTTAAGAATCTGTATGTTAATGCCTTCTCACTTAATATATTGTTCACTTGGATTCCATTGTTTACTTTAAAATCAAATTATGGTTTCTTTTCATTTAACCACATTTATCCTAACCTCAATTGTTTAAAAGAGTTTATCCAATCTTTAACAGATAGATTAATTTACTTAGTTCAAGTAGAAAATATAGAAAAACTACTAATCGAATACCCATCTCTTCATCTCTAATTTCAAAAATGATTGTATACAAAAGTACACCTAACACTATAAATGAAATATAAATATCTCCCAATGATCACCTGCCTCCGATCACTTTTTATAATAAAAAAAGCACAACCAGAATACTTCCAGCGGTGCCTTTCTATTCAGATAAAAAATTTTATTAGTTCATGTAATTACCGCAGCAATATTTCTTAATTGATCATTCATTGATTCTTTTATTCATCGTAGTAGAATGTGCAGATTCCTGCTGAAGATAGCTTAAAAGTTCGCTTGCGCTATGAAATAAGCTATTATCCATTCGTTTCATAGAATCATCTTTCAACGGCTAACGATTTCTCGTATCACGGCACGTTAGATAGACCTACGACATACGGTGTACAACACTCCTCCTTTTATTGAGCTTTCTTTGACTTTTTTACTCAGTCAAATCTGGCAATTATTTTCAATGTGTCCTCACGACATGGTTAACGAAAATAATCTGATTCATCAAAATAAACACCCTTCAATCATTAAGCGGAACTTACTCCAATGTTTTCAATGCCCTACTGCATATGCAGTCAAAACGGAAAACCTAGTCCTTAATGAAAGTTAGAAACCTTCTATCCTGATTCCTCATCAATATGGCTCTAATTAAAGATTCCATTGCCACCTTGTGCGCCATTCATCGGCTGGCACACGCCACCTCAACAAGACTTATAACCGTAAAGGAAAATATCCTTCTTGTATTATTCCGTCAAATCGCTTAAAATAAAATTGTCTAGGTTTTATCTTAAGTGTTTGCGGAACAGAAATTTATTTTCTTCTCGTGAACGCTTT
>KE351679.1:1671-16011 GCA_000415185.1 Enterococcus faecalis 13-SD-W-01 | reverse complement strand
TTTCTTCTCGTGAACGCTTTTTTGTTTATTTAAGTTCAATTTTTATTTGAACCTCTAAAACAAGGTTAACACCACAAAACGGGGTTGTCAACCACATTTTGTTTATTTGTGTATTTATTGCTACTTTTTTCTGATATTCTTTAAATAATAATAGATTTAGGAGTTCTAAAATGGAGACTTACGAAAAAATAAAAAAACTTAGAGAAGATCGTGACTATACACAAAAAGAAGTTGCTTCCGCAGTTGATTTAAATGTAAATGTATATCAAAGAATAGAAATGGGAACTCGTCCTATTCGAGAGATTGAATTAGCAAAATTTGCTGATTTTTTCAATGTTTCTACTGACTTTCTTTTAGGAAGAACCTCTGATCCAACTGCTTCCAAAGACGGAGAAGAAAATCAAACAGGAAACAATATCCTTTCCCACTTCCGTTTAAGTACCGCTGACATGGATAGTGAATCTATTGAAGAGATAGAGGAAGAAATAAATGAGTATATGGATTTTTTGATCCAGCGAGCAAAAGCAAAAAAAGAGAAGAAGTAAATTTAATTTTAAATAAATAATTGTTTTAATTCTTAAAATATTTTGAGTAAAAAAGCTTTAAACTATTGATTTTATAAGCTTTATATCACCTGTCAGAAGTAAATTTCAATATTCGTTTCTAAGTTAAATTTAGCCTACTTATTATAAAAGATAGACTAATAAATAAATGCAAAAAACATTTTGGAGATTATTACATTGACTTTCACTTGTGAAGAACTTTATTTTGAAGCATCAGAACTTGCAAACGAACTCTCTTATGAAGTTAGCAAACACTTTTCGAAAAAGATCGAATATGTAAAATGCTATGACATTGAGCGATACGTTCAAGAAGTCGAAAATGTGGAGTTCGTGGAGTATGAATTCAAAAATAACTTAAGTAAGTTAATGTTAGGCTCAGTTAATAAAATTCATGATGAAATTATCATTACCACTAACAAAAGTTTAATGCTCGAACGTAAAAACTTTACAAAAATGCATGAGATTATTCACTTCTATAGGGATGTCCCCTATCTTAGTGAATCTCATGCATTTTTTGATTCTATTATAGAAGGTGAATATAAAACTAGGGATCTTCCACGAGAATACAGAGCAAATGTTGGTGCCAGTATTCTCATGGCGAATGATAAAGCTCTCCCTTATGCGCTGAGAAAGTTTAGAAATTTTGACGAAGTAGCCAATTATTTTTTCATGAGTAAGGCAGCACTACGAAAAAGAATCCTCCAGTACTTGGAATTTACTGGAGGATACACATCCGATGAGGCGTATAGGTTATTTAAAAATTATTATTATAAGAATAAACTAGAAATACTTCGGTATTTGGAGTGAGGATTAATACTTTAAGTTTATAGTGTTTTTCAATAATTTACTTTCTGCATAATCGAAATGGCGTGAACAAGCTTTAAAATATTGTCCAATCTCCTCATTCTTGCGTGGAATCATAACTCATTTATTACATCTAGAATATGTGGTTTTATATCTTTAGGTAAGAAATTCAATATTGGGCATTTCAGCATCGTCTCGGAATCAACTGTTTTAACAGCTTTAAAAGTTCATACCTGCCGTACTACTCGAATTTATGTGCTTTTTCATTTCCTGCTATTTGTTTATCAATCAGCTTTATAAATATATCAGTTTAAATAACGTAATGATAATTAGATGTATAAATTATATTATTTATAATACTCTACTATTTCATTAAAAGATGTTTTTATCAGCTGTGCTTCCTTTAATTGTTCTTCATGATTTCTAAAAATTTTTTTCTAATAAGTAACTTTTTTCTTCCCAAGTACCGTAATGAAGTTGTCTATGACAATTAGGACATAAACAAGCTATATTAGCAATACAATCAAGTTTATACTTATAATAAACTTGCGCACTAATTGGAATGATATGATGTGTCTCAACATAGTTCTTATTATTAAATTTAGATATAAAAGTTTTATGATCTGAGTTAATTTCACACGTAAAATTATATACTTTTAAAGCTTGATTTCTAATTTCCTTTGATCTTTTATATCTTTTTTTTCCTTTATACTCAAAAATATCCTCTACACCAAATTTTTCGTTTTTAAAATTCACTGTTTCTTCGACATATATCAAATCATCTAATTCAATAAATTCCATGGATGATTTATTAATTTTCCAAATAATATTAACTGGATCTTTCCCACTAACTTCCCAAGGAATTACAGTGCCTTCGTAACGAAATGGGGATCCTTTGAGCTCTTCTTTAATTTTTTTTGATTTCTTTGTAAATAAATGAATTTTACAATTCGGATTAAGCATGGTTTTTATATATTTATTTTGTATATTTGATTTTTTGGTACCATTCCAAGAATAGGTATTCTCATCAAGCCATTCATCTCCATGATCAACTCCCGTATACGCCTCACCACCGTACGTCGAAAAAATAAACATTTCCCCATTATGTTCTACATAACCTCTGATCCACTTTCACATATTTCCCGGATCGTTTTCAACCTTTCTTATTTCAGTACGTGTATAATAGTTTCCAACAACATATTTATCCATAATTAAACAACCTTTACATGAATAGTTTTTCCCCTAACTTAAATTAAACACACAATCACTTTTTATTTTTACTTACCCAACCAATTGCATCTTCTGGGGGATTATCTATATCAATCCATATAAACTCCAAGCCGATACCTCTATTTGAGTCATCAAATTTTGTTAAGCGAATTGCATTTATTCCTAATTCATTAAGTCTTTCCCCAGTTAAAATTTCATATTCATCAAGTTGAAATACTCCACGTAAAATCCATTCACCTAGTATTCCTTGCTTATTTTTAGATTGTATTCCCTTTCCGTTATCTTGATTAATATAGGCCAAAACTTTATTACCACTTGGAAGAAATTCCAACGAAAAAGTTCTTTGTTCCTTATCTAAGGCTAATTTTGATGTTCCTTTTTTAAAAGTTCCAATATTTTCTCCAAAAAAGTCTGGATTTTCATCATGAAATTTTCTTGATTCTGGTATAGGAATATACATTTCACTTACGGGCCTATAGACCATTGAAAAAACAGCAGATTTTACTTCTTCATCACCAACTAAAATAAGTTTTTCTCGCAGTTCGGTGCGTATCTTTTTCATTTCTTTTTTATCTGTTTTAGTAGGGTAATCATTCAATAAAATTTCTTGCAAATAAGAAATAATATCGTTCATATCGTTTTTAGATAATATGCTTTTAAACTTTTCATAAAATGAATTTATTCGTTTTTCTCTATAGTTATTAGTTTTAGCCAACTTAGTTGCTCCGTCAAATCCATTGTAACCAGAACTTTCTTCCACTACACCTCTCTCATTCGCTATCATCCATGAGACAGTCTGTCCCAATGGTTTAATCTCTGGTAAATTTATTTCTTCTTCATGTAAATTTTCAAAGAAGGCAAATGCATCTTGTACATAGTTAACATCCCACGTATCTACAACAATTTCTTTATTGTGAAAATTCATAAATAATTGCGAATCAGCATCTGCATATTTATAGGTATGTTGTCCATCTGTAAATTTAAAATTAGTTGCATTTCTTAGTGCAGTTGCTCCTAAAATTTCAATATTATTAATATCAATAGGTAAATAACTGGTTTCTCCTACATGAATTTGTGGTTTTTCACCTCTTTTAGAAGGCATTAGAACATGATATACTGCATCAACGTTCACATCATTGCAGGCATCAAATCCTCTAATCAGTTCTTTTGAAGAAGCTATTCTTTCATTTCTTAAAATAGCTATTTCTGTAGCTACTTTTCTATATAGCGGTTCATTTTTTTCATCCGCTATTTTTTTATCGTCTAGTTGCTCTGCATTATTTCTAGCCTCAGCTAAGATCGTACTCCAACCATTTGCGACACTACTTGCTTTGAATTGAGCAATTTTTTGGTCACCTGAATGTATCCCAAAGGATTTAATACCTACTAAATACTTATGTTTATCATCTAAGTTTAGTGAGGCATCGTAACTTGTATTGGCTATATCTTCACCGATTGCACCAAATGATCTTTGAAAAGCTGTCTCTTGAAATTTCGAATTCACGATGGGAGCAACTCTTTCAGTTATTTTTGTATCAACTTCACTATCTGATTTTTGAGAAAATGCTTCACTTAAACTAGCAAAGTTAGTCATTAAAGATTTATATTTTTCTTTTTTATGTACATTAAGTTCATCCCACATGTCAAAACACCTTACTTATCATTTTTAATAAATTATAAATAAAGTATAACAAAAAAAGACCAACTTATCATAATAAAGTTGGTCTTTTTATATATTGAAATGAGGTTCAATTATTATTCAAAATTATAAAAATCCATTTGTCGATTTTTTTGTACATTGCGTAAATATTCGTCTCGAGTCATAAAAGAAGTGTTATGCTCTTCTTCAAATTGTTTAAGCTCCTGATCACTATTAACCGTTTTTATAAGCTCTGATCTTCCACTAAAACGCCCGTCCATTATAGTACGCATAATAGAATATTTACCATTTGGTATTACTTCTATTGTTTCATCATTTTTTTCCAATGCCTCATTTATTTTTTCAGCAATTCTTTGTATTACGGGGACAACTACACTGTTTCCCGCTTGTTTATATAATTGCCCATTCGAAATATTGGGTAACTTAAAATCTGCAGGAAACCCCTGAACATTAAAAGTTTCTTTTGGTGTCAGTTTTCTTATACGTCCATCATTAGTTAAGATTAAAGGAACATTGTGTCCTCCTGTACCCATATTAGCTGTTAATGTCGGTACTACTCCTGATTTATTCTCCCGAACATATTGTCTTCTCCATTGGTAAACTGTATCTTGAGAAGTAACATTCGGATGCAATTTATCCCAAAATGGGGTTTTCAGTTCATCATAATAATATTTTTCATCTGCATCTAAGTTAAAATCAATAACACTGTCCAACTTATTTGTTAACTCAATTTTTTCAGGGAAATTAAAAGACTCGTATGCTTTTTTTGATCTAAAACCTACAATATAAATTCTTTCTCTATTTTGCGGAACATTCCCGTAATCTTTTCCATTAAGTACTTTCCATTTTATAAAATAATTACTCATTACTAAAGCTTCGCGAATCACCTTAAACGTGTTGCCATGATCATGAGTCACCATATTTTTTACGTTTTCTACAAATATAGCTTCAGGGTTTTTTTCATTAATAATTTTTAACAATTCAAAGAACAGGTCTCCACGCTCGTCTTCAAAACCTTTCCTATATCCTGCAATGGAAAAGGCTTGACAAGGAAAGCCACCTATCACTAAGTTTGCATCTGGTACAGCCGATATGTCTTTTGTCACTTCGTGTATATCTCTTTCATCTAAAGGAGTTTCTGGATGGTTTTCACGATAAGTAATAATAGCATTACTATCAAATTCATTTGCATACACTACTCTGAACTTGCCAGTATTTGTAAAACCTAGCTCAATTCCTCCTACACCAGAGAAAAACGCAGCAATAGTTCGTTTATTCTCCATTGAAGAACTTACAGAATTTTCCATGTATTACACACTCTTTTCTGTTTAAATTTTCTATATAACTCTAACATTGTAGCACATTTGTTCGCATATTGCAGCCTCAAAGTTTCATTAATTAAAATTAACAAGGCTATACTGACATAGAAAGTTATTGTCATCGATATAATGCTGTTTGTATTATAAAAGTTTCCCTTCATACAAATAACGGGTTTACTCATATGATCTAGTCTTATTTCCCATTTCCCTTCATTTATCAATTATATAAAAATTTTTATTGTTCTTTACATAAAACAGGACTTCCTTAATACATAATTTCTTGTTGATGCTATTTATTAGTTTACATAATGCAAATTATCCTAAGTTCTAATTTTAGATGAGTCCTACTACAAGTAAAATGCAACAAAAATACATGAGTTTATACACTTTTAGAGGGATATCTCCTACTTTAGCGAATCTCATGCATTTTTTTGATTTTATTTTAAAATGTGAATATAAAATTTTAGTCTAGAATGGTTAGAAAAATTATTTATCCAGCCCCACTAATTTTCGCTGCTTACGATTTGCCTCATCTGCTACAAACTTCATCACTGTTTTAAATTCTTTCGCTGAAGCATTTTCGGATAGATCAGCAATACTTTTATTATACTTTTTTACGATTTTTTGTACTTGTTCTTTCTCAGTCATATAATTCCCCCAATGCTTTTTATCTGCCTCTGCTTAACGCAGCATTCAATCAATTATTATCATGAGAATCGTCTTCTTCAATCAACTTCATTTCTTTTTTTAAATTCCAAAAAGAAGCAATACCGATAATCGTTCCAATAATACTTAAAAATGCCCAAAAATATCTTTTTTGAAAAAAGTAAAATGACCGAGAAAATAGTCATGATAATCGAGCAAATTATGCCTATATTGATCAAATGATTGATTTTTTTCTTTTGTTTTTCTACGCATCAAAGTATGCTTCTGTTAAGCTAAAATATAATTGTCGTTTTTTCCCATCAGCACGGTCCAACGCTTCCGCTAAGACTCCTCCAACTAATGTACTTGCAATTGTAAGCGCAATATTGAACATGCTATTTAACAAGCCACTTACTCCGATACCAATTTTAGCTAAAATTTGTTTTTCAACCATTCTAGTAATATTTGTTCTATTTTTTCTTAATAAGGTTCTAACGGCTGAGACACTGCTACCAGCCGTCCATAGACCAATCGCTATTAACCCTACATCAATAACACCCGCCACAAAACCAATTGAATTCCACCAATTTTCCCCTACGCCTTGCATTCTTAGATTGAATCCAGTCATTGCTAAATATTGATTGCTTGTCCCATTCTCAATTCATCTTCAAGTGTCAATACTATTTATCCATTTTTGTTAAAATTAGGTTAAACGTCTCCATATTCTTCCTTGATTTTTTTAAGTGCTAGTTCGGAATTCTTTTCTTCTTCCGAGTAATAAATTGACAAATCCTCATGATCGAAACGGCTTTCACTATTCTGAGTTTCATCTAAAATCAACTCATTTGCTTAAACAATCATACTACAACTTGTTGCTACTACGGACAAAACAAAAGTTACTGCTATTATACTAACCCCCATTTTCAAACCCAGATATTTCTTTTTCATTATGAATCGTCTAAAATTTGAATTTGTCTTATAAAGACAACATAACTATAAATTAATAACAAAATTATTAATTTATATCATCTTAAAGAGTTGTTTTAGATTCATAATTGCCGCTCAATTTATGACTTATAAAAAAACAAATGATATCTTAAGGCCACAGAAAAAAGCCTTTTCAATCGAACTCGAATAAAAATATTCAGATAAAAAATCACAACTATTTTTAGCTGCAATTTAAATTCTTAATAGTTATTTATCTACTCCTGTTAATTCTCGTTGTTTCTATTCGACATGTACTAGGGAGACTCTGCGGTTATTTATTAACGGATTTCTCATACCAATTATGCTTACTATCTACATAAGAATAATTTTTCCAAATGCTTCAGATACTCCATCGTCATCGTTTGAAGCGGTAATATAGTCTGCTTTGTTTTTTATTAAATGATGTCCATTTCCCATAGCGAAACTTATATCAGCATTTTCAAACATCGAAAAATCATTTAGACTATCACCAATTGCAATTCTTGAAGCTTTTTTCAGACCATAGATAGACTCCATATGATTAAACACTATGCCTTTTGATACATTGTGAGGGACGATTTCTAAGTTTACAGCTGCTGATTCTGTAACAGTTATATTCGTCAATTTTTCTAAATGGTTGAAAATATCACTTTTCATTTTTCGGTTGGGAATAAAAATGAAAAATTTATAAACGATAACATCTTCTCTATTTGTTATTTCTTCAATACTGCTGTATGGAGTCGAAACAATAGACTTTTCATATTCAAGTTCATAATTTAACTCATTAATAGAAAATTCATCACCGAATTCATGGAAAATCCTTTTCATTTCATCTTTATAATTTTTCGATTCATAGCTGCCTAAATTAGTATAAATTTTCGTGGGAAATTTTGACACGATAGAAGCAATTTTTTTTATCTCATTTTTATCAAAAGAAAATTCAAATAGTTTTATGTCCTTATCATACCCTACAGAACCGTTCAGCCCCACCGCAGGGATCGTTAAACCTGTTTTCTTAAGTATATTATTGATGTCTTCAATTTCTCTTCCTGAACAAATAAAAGGAAAACAATCTTCGGGTAAATTTTCTATCGCTTGTGTGTTTTTACGACTAATCTCTTGCCTTGAATTTAAAAGTGTGCCATCTAAATCAATACCGATTAGTTTCATTCTAACTGATCCTCCTAATTGCTTTTTTTATTGATAAATCACTTAGTTCTTGTTTTAAAGCAATCTGACATCTTATTATAACAAAAAATGATACAAAAAAGCATGAGATCGTTCACTTCTCTAGGATATTTCCTATCTTAGTGAATCTCATGCATTTTTTAGTTCTATGCTTAGCTTAATTAATGCTTTCTGCTAGAGCTTTTATTGCTGGTGTCGACTGAGGTGTCTCTGAATGATAATCTTGGAAAAGGATTTCTTGCGGTAAAGTTCCTTTGTCCATGACTTCCTGTTGCCAGTCTTTTTTGTCTAAAAGCTCTAATAAGATACCTGCAGCTGCACCTAAATCGTAGCTATCTCTTAGAAAATCCATGCCTTCTGCTTTTAAATCTTTTTTATTCAGAACAAAGTAGTATGTTTGGATCGCTTCTTGGTATTTTTTTTCGAGGGTTTCTTTAGGCGCGTCCATGCCAGTATTCGCACGAACGTTCATGGCCAAGTCGAAATATTGAGCTGTTCCTTCCAACATATCGCTTTTGTAAGCACCTTTGTATACGTCTGGATAACTTTCTTTGTATTTTTCCCACCAGCCTTTTGCTTTTGCAATGTTTTGCTCGCGATCTTTTTCATCTAGAATGGCTTTTTGCAAATAAAACAATACTTCTAATCTTGCTTGCTTCACTTCCGATTTGTTTTCAATTGAGTCAAAATCAGTCATTTCTTTCAAATCTTTCAGTTTCCAATCGGATTGGAACGAATGAAATTGTTCATGCGTCGCATAAACAAATGGTTTGATGCTTTTTGGCAAGGCTGAAATTTCATATTTTAGATTTTCTTCAGTAAAATGATTACCTTCTATAGACAGAGTCATTGTCGGGATACCATTTAATTTATTGGTTGCTGGTTTAAAAAATGGACTTCCGATTGATTTTTCATTAAATACCTTGATTTCTTCGTAAGGTACTTGATTGATTCTTCTATCTGAGTCAATCAGATACACGGTTTCTTGAATACTTCCATCTTCATTTTCAGGAAGAATAAGGACTTGATAGTTTGAAAAGTCTGTTTCTGACCAAACCTTCCCAGAAGAATTCCAAGTACTTTTTATATTGTCATTGACTAATCCAACTGCTTGTTCAAATTCTGCGCTTGACCATTCATTTTGTAAATGGTCGATCTTCTTAGGATGAATCTCCTTTTTTGAAAAGGCTAATTGTACATCCGCACTTTTATACGTATTTATATAAAAACAACTTGCTACTGCTATAACACTCATCAAGATAACTCCTAAAGTAATAAAAAGCTTCTTTTTCATAAAATCCTCCTAAAATTTTTCTCCATTGTGACAAAATAGTATCTTCTAAAGTTGTAGCAATATACCCACATACTCCTCACTTTGAAGATAAAAAATGGCTCAATAGACAATATAAACATATTTGAAAAGAGCGACCATCGTTTTAACCGAATACTGTATATCAAAAATGTAAGATATGAAGGATAAAAGCAAGCATCTTGACGAATCAAACAAGCGTTAATAACCTTAAAGTACATATAAATTTTAAAGAAAACAACCGCTATCCATTTGATTAGATAGCGGTTGTTTATTTAGGTACTTATAGTTTTTGTTCTTATTTTCATATCCCTGCTCTGACTGAGATAAACCTTACTTATGTTTCTTTTGTAAGACGATTCCTGTATATAGCCATGTCGTCAATGCGTAGTAGATAAAATACAAAGCAAAGAAAATCGTGAATGGAATCCAAATATCTTTATACGGATTTTGCATGAATAAATGAAACATTTGTAAGCCAAAGAGGACATGGATCACCCCTAAGATTCCCGGTGCTAAAAATAACACACCTACTTCTCTGCGGATCGATTGCTTCAGTAAGCCTCGGCGTGTCCCGATTTTTTCAAGCATCTCATACCGCACAATGTCACTTTTGCTGCCGGATAAGATTTTAAACATCAAACAGCTGGCAAGCATCGTCAAGAAAGCTAAGCCTAAAAAGAAGCCCATAAATTCAAATCCAGAGTATAAACTATTGTATAATTCGTATATGGAATATTTTTGGTTGCCCCCATCTTCTATCTGCTGCAAGGAAGGATTGTTTGTTTTGTTTTTCTCAACCAATGCTTTGATCGGTGCCATGTTTGCTTGGAAGTCTTTAACTTGGATCAGTTGTACTGTCGATTGCGGCAAGTTCAATTGATCAAACACGGCTTGACTTACAACTTTTATTTCTTTTTCCTGCTGCTCTGGCAATTCATAACCACGCAACTCAGCTTGTACAGTTGCTTCATTCATTTTATCGACAGAGACTTGTTCTTTTGTGCTCTTCGGCGGTGTTCCATCTTCATGAGTTATGATGACCAATGGCTGCGCCGCAAATTCAGCTGCATTATAGTAAATCGTTCCTGTATCTTCTTTTTGGGTATACGAGGCAGAAAGTGTTGGTGAAAGTTCTTTGATAGTTTGTTGGTCTTCTGCCCGAGGATTGTTCATCACTAAATCATACCCAACAGCCTTTTCCGTCATTTCTGAGATTTCATTTTTAAATCCTAGCCCTACTGTCAAAGCACCCAGAGCTAACGCGAACAACATCGCGACCATCGATAACATTTGTGTATATTCGCGGATACGAAAGCTCAACTGCGACAGGGTGAAATTGTTCAATTTTCTTAATGAGACTTGTTCCGTTCTCTTTAATAGCGATAAGAAAAAGATGATCACAGAATGGAAAATGAAATACGTACCTAGTACAATGGTCACCAAAGCAATGCCGAAAGCAGCCTCTCTGTAGATCTCTATATTTTTCAGTACATAGTAGCCGCAAGCCAACAGGGCAATTCCTAGAACTATTTCCACTACAAATAGAAATTTGCGTTGCTTCATTCTTGCCGGTGTTTGATCTGCTCGAATCAAGACTAAGATCGGCTTTTTCACAATCGAAAAAGCATTCACGATCGCTGCTAGTAAGAACAGGACAAAAAAGAAGGAAACTGTCACAAATAGTCCATCTAAACTAAAAGACTTGAACTGAGTGACCTTCATTTCCAGCTGAGCAATCAATAATTTAGAAACGAGTCTGGTCAACCCTACACCTAAAGCTGAACCAACAAGTGTAGCCATAATACCTACGATAAACGTTTCTGAAAAAATCATTTGAGCGATTTTTCTTCCTTTTGCGCCCAGCACCATAAACATCGCATAATCTTTTTGACGCATCATCATCAAAAAGGAATTCGCGTATAAAATATAAACGAAAGTAATGATTCCTAGCAATACCGTCCCAAAACGAAAAACAATCACTGAAGACGTAACCGGTGCATTACTCTTCAAAAAAGCTTCATTGGTTGCCATGGATTCAAACATATAAAAAATGGCAGAAGCCATAACTAATCCTGAAAACAAGACCAAATAATCTCTTAAACGGCTCTTGACCCCTGTTAGTGATAGTTTCCAAAGCATCATCGATTCCCCCCTACTGTTCCAAATTCCCAAGAATTGAGAGTATTTCTCGATAGAAGGAGTCGCGGCTTTGATCGCCACGTTTCACTTCTTGATGGATCCCGCCATCTTTGATGAATAAGATCCGTTGGCAATAGCTGGCAGAAAACGGGTCATGTGTCACCAGTAAAATCGATACATGATCTTTTCTGTTCAATTCGTCCATCGTATCCAATAGATCCCGCGCACTTTTAGAATCCAGTGCACCTGTAGGCTCATCCCCCAACAAGATCGTTGGCTGGGTAATCAACGCACGTGCAGCTGCGACCCGTTGTTTTTGTCCCCCAGAAATCTTGGAAGGATAACTTTCTAAAATATGAGAGATTGATAAACGCTCTGCGATTTTTCGTACCCGTTGTTTGATCTCTTTTGGTCTGACTCCTTGTAAAGAAAGTGGGACTGCAATATTTTCTTGGGCTGTTAAATTTTCCAACAGATTGAAGTCTTGAAAAATAAAGCCGATTTCATTCGCGCGAAAATCGGCTAGTTGATTGCCTTTCAAAGCCGTCACGTCTTTTTGATTGATTCGGATTTGCCCCTCGGTTGGTTTATCCAATGTCGATAAAATATTTAAAAGCGTCGATTTACCAGAGCCAGACGCTCCCATAATGCCAATAAATTCGCCTTTTTCAATAGCGAAACTAATACCGGCCAATGCTTGTGTTTTCTTCTCATTGTTTTTTCCATAGATTTTTGTTGCATGTTGTACTTCGACTATTTTGTTCATGTCTTTTCCATCCTTTAGTTAGCATTATTTTTGTTACATTTTGTACTTTCCATGAAATGGTCAAGTGAACTTCTTATTAAAGTTCATCTTTTACCTCCTTTCTTTATTGACGTTATTATTATAGAAATACACAAACAATTTTACTTTCGAATAAACTTACATTTTTCTTTCATTATTGTCATATTTTTACAAAAGCATTCTTCCTACATGTTGCTTATAAGAATATGTGAAACTCCCTTAGCAAATTGTCACTTTCGTTAGGGCATCCATTAAGCCATCTCTACCCGTTTAAACAATAAAAAGCATCTAGAGAATAGTACTTCTTTCAGTGTTTTCTATTTAGAATCAACTTTTATCATTACCTATTCCACAAGTGGCTCCATAAGTTACAGACCCTAGTCTCACCAGACAAACAATCTATAGAATAAAAATGAAGAAAACTACTTAAATCTAATGAAACAATAATATTTGAGAAAAAAGGACGACTAAGAATAGGCTGGCTAAACTTGACAAAAAATTTTACAGAGATTATTATGAATTCCAATCTTTTTGTCTCTTCTAGAAAGCAAATAGATTCCATTAAATAAACTATGGAGGAGTTCCATGAACAAAGAACGTATAAATGCTTTTACAGACGCAGTAATCGCTATCATCATGACTATTTTAGTACTAGAATTAGAACAGCCACATGAAGCTACTTGGGAAGCTGTCTAGGATCTTAGAGATAGTTTTATTCCTTATTTTGTTTCATTCTTTGCATTAGCGATTTTGTGGAACAATCATCACCATACGATGCAAGTAGTAAAGAAGGTTAACGGGAAGGTATTATGGGCAACCAATGTCCTTTTATTTTTCACTTCGTTATTTTCTTAGGTCACCCGCTTTGTCGCTAGAAATTTGAGTGAAATTGCTCCTGAAGTATTGTACGGTTTAGTATGTTGGGGAATGTTCCTCTCTTACTTTGTACTTTTTTTGACAGCAAGCAAAACTGATCCAGATAATCAAGAATTAAAATTTATTCTTGCTCGATCTAAACGAATTTGGTTTGACTTGATTGCTTTACCTTGCGCAATCATCTTAAGCTTTTTTGTTAACCCAATTATTGTTCTTGTTGTTTCCTTCCTCGTGTTACTAACCTGGATAATCCCTGAAAAGCGAGCAGAAATCTCAACAAATTAATGTATGAAACAAAAAAATACGGAGCAAAAATGTAACAGTTTTTGCTCCGTATCACTATTTAAACTTAAAAGAATATTTACGACGATTAGGAAAAAAGAAGTAGGTAACTACAGTAAACCAATTATTTAAAGCATGGGCACCTATAGAATGCCAAATATTTTTTACATAAATAAGTCCGAAAAAATTCCAGCGAGAAAGTCTTCAGTCACAGTAATAACAAATATGCTCACAAAATGGGATATGGATATACGCAGAAAGCTTGCTTCCTGTGTATTTGGTGGTAAATTTCCAGGATTGTTTTCGTATTAGAATGACCAACAGAATCCATGATGTCTTTGATTAGGACACCGGCTTCTGCTAGAAGAGAATTAATACTCGAACGAAAAAACTTTACAAAAATGCATGAGAACATTCACTTCTATAGGACGTCCCTATCTTAATGAGTCTCATGCATTTTTTTGATTCTATTATAGATAGGCTGAAGAAATTATACTAGATAAAACAGACAAGCTAAAAGGAATCAGCTAGTAGTCAATTCAATCAAATTACCTTCTGGATCTTGTATTACA
>KE351679.1:0-1661 GCA_000415185.1 Enterococcus faecalis 13-SD-W-01 | reverse complement strand
ATCTTGTATTACAGACTCATAATAGCCATCGCCAGTCGTTCTAGGGCCGCTTAACAAAGGATAGCCGTCCTCGTTTAATTGTTTTGTTAATTGGTCAACATCATTCTTATCTCCTACTGCAATAGCAATGTGACAATAACCCAAACTTTCAGAAACTTGTCTTGTTAGAAATTTTTTATTGGTTAATTCTAAGCGACTTCCAGACTCAAAGGAAAGAAAATAAGAGTTGAATTTGGTTTTCGGGTTATGATATAGCTCTGTAGATGTAACATTAAAGTATTTTTGATAAAATTTCTTCATCTTTTCAATATCTTCTGTCCAAACTGCTACGTGCTCGATTTTCATAATTTTTTCTCCTTTTTATTAAATACATTCTCTATATTACGAGTGAAATAACTATGCGCTACCACAGTGAATATAAACTGCCTTGGAAAGGAAAGCAGAACAAATTTAAATCAATTTTTCTATTGTCCTTAAAACGCCGTTCTCGTTATTGGATTTTGTGATAAAATCTGCCTGACTTTTTACTTCGTCAAATGCATTTTCCATGGCAAAACTGATCCCTGCTTGCGAAAATAATTCTATGTCATTGTATCCATCACCAAAAGCCATCGTTTCCTCTGGCAGAACATTCAATTTTTTTTGTAATTCTACGACTGTTGTTCCTTTATGAACATTGTAATTAGAAATATCTATCCAAGCAGCTTCTGAAGCTACGATATATGCTTCATTTTTGAATTCTTGTAATTCTTTCACACTTTCAAAACAACGTAGTTTAGAATCAAAAATAGTGATTTTTACAAAATCCTCAGTTATTTCATTTAAATTTGAAGATTTTTTTACTACAGTATAGGATCTCCTAACCAGATCGACTTCTTTATCAAGCGTGGTGTCTTTAATAAACGCCGCTGTTGGTGTACAGGCAATAACGACATGATCTGGAGCAATTTCATCGAGTTTCTTTATAATATTTTTTCCTACATTATTTGGTAATAATGATTGATAGACATACTTTCCATTATGTTTTATGCGAGTAGCACTATCACCTAATATCCAGATATTTTTTGATAATTCTGGTCCAAAAAGTTCTTCTACTCGTTCACATTGTTTTCCAGTGCAAGCAGCAAACACCACATCTTTTTGCTCCATTTTCTTTGCTATAGTTCTATAGTAATCATGGTCAAACTCTCCATTACTATTCAAAAATGTACCGTCTAAATCTGTAATCACTAATTTGATCATTAGAGTTCCTCTATTCTCCAAGTTTAAGTATTTTTATTTATACCCTCAAATTTTACATTCCCCTTAAAATGGCACCGTTTCCAATTTTAGTTATAACAATATCAACAAAGATAGTATTGATAATCGTCTAAAAATAAATATCCCGAATATGCTCTCTCATGTCCAAACAAAAATTTTTCTTTTTATTAATGTTCTTAATCAAGTGTATTAATTATGAAATTACTTGTCAAATTAGTTTTTTATCTTTGACATTTTTTACCTCATTTCCATAAAAAAGAAGACTGGTTTTACAACCAGTCTTCTCTCTGTTTCCTGCTTTTCTACACCAATTGTTGATTTCCTATAAAACGGAATATCTTTGATAAAACAATGAAAAACTAGTATTGGAATTTTTATTGCTTTTGCATTGCTGGTAATTC
>KE351678.1:0-277 GCA_000415185.1 Enterococcus faecalis 13-SD-W-01 | reverse complement strand
CAGCCGGACTTGGGTAATCCTCCAAAAAAAGCATGTACAACGTCGCAATGGACCTTGTAGGACTCGAACCTACGACCGGACGGTTATGAGCCGTCTGCTCTAACCAACTGAGCTAAAGGTCCAGGCTCTTAAAATCGCGGCGGAGGGGATCGAACCCCCGACCTCCCGGGTATGAACCGGACGCTCTAGCCAGCTGAGCTACACCGCGAAGATAAAACTTAAATCTATTAATCATTATTAAAATGATATGGAGCCTAGCGGGATCGAACCGCTGACC
>KE351677.1:219-1588 GCA_000415185.1 Enterococcus faecalis 13-SD-W-01 | reverse complement strand
ATGCAGAAACCATGTCATGGTTTCTGCATTTTTTGCGGGAATGATTATAAATGGATCAATTGGATCAATACAACGGCTAAAATCGTTTGTCCAGCCCCAACAGCTAAGCCGTAAAGCAAGAAGCGAGGACCTTCTTTCAAGAATTTTGCAAAGTCCAAACGCAATCCAATCGCAGCCAAAGCAGTGATCTCAAACCAGTTGCTGATAAAATGAGCACTCTCATCGATAAATGCTGGTAAAGAAAACACACTATTTACAAGACAGAAAAGGACGAAGCCGAGAACGTACCAAGGAAGCGGTAGTTTTTTCTTCTTGTTTTCATCTAAAGCAGCTGGTTTCATGGAAGGATGTTTGCGCTGCATAAATTTTTCAAAGGTGTAAACCACCACCACTAACAGCATAATCCGGAAGATTTTAAACAGCATCGAAAATTCCACAACTGAGCTGTCAAGCAAACTCGCACCAGCGACAACTTGTCCGACTGACTGCAATGTTCCGCCTAAAAGCGCACTTTTTTCCAAAAGATTATCACCAAAAAGCTGTAAGCCTAAAAATGGTAATGTCAGCATCATCACAGTTCCTAAAAGGTTGACCAATGTAATGATCTGTCCTTTTTCTTCTTCTTTTGCATGGATCGAAGGAGCAATAGAGGCAATAGCTGAAGATCCGCAGACCGCGTTTCCGCCAGCCATCATCAAAGAAGAAGCATCACTGAATTGTAATTTCTTTCCTAATAAATAAGCGCCGAAAATCGTCAAAGTCATTTGGATAAGAATAAAGAAAATACCTTTACCTCCAATTTGTGTGATGGTTTGGGCGGTAACGGTAGCACCAAGTAAGAACACTGAGCATTCCAGCAATTTGCTTTCTGCAAATTTGGTTCCAACGCTTAGAGTCGGTTGTTTAAAAAATGTATTTCCCAAAAGAATTCCTAATAAAATGGCAATCGTAGCTGCACCAAGTTTTGGAACTGCCAACGCAAGAATGCGGCTGACGGTTGCGACAGCAAAAGCAAGACCAAGACCAGGTAAGATTTTTTTTGTATTTTGCCAGAAAATTTCCGAGTGATTTGTTGTATGTTCTTTCATTTTTTCACGTCCTTTCATTTCTTCAATCCTTATTATAAGTATTTTTCGTATAAATAAAAACAAATAATTATTATAGCTGTTATAAGTAAAGATTATAAAGAAGAAACTTGTTATGATTTTGCGTTAGAAAAGGTCAGGTAGAGAAGTTCAACTGCAACTTCTGATTTAGAAGGAGTTTGCAAAGCTGCTCTTTAATACTCGGAACTAATCAGTTTTTTCATGACCTCTTCTTAAATGGTGTTCGAAAAGCTGACTTTCGGCAATAAGCTTTGATGAGAAAA
>KE351677.1:0-209 GCA_000415185.1 Enterococcus faecalis 13-SD-W-01 | reverse complement strand
TTCTCTCACCAAAGAGTCTTATTGCTCAAGACAAAACGCTTTGCTTACAATCTCTCTTAAACGGTGTTCAAAAGCTAGCCTCTGCGGCATTAATTCAAAATCCACTAAAATATGAGAAGCTATTTCTAATTTGTCCTTCTTAATTCTTGAAGCAGACCATGTTGTTCACGACCTCTGCATAAACGGTGTTCAAGAACCAGCTCCTTCGG
>KE351676.1:766-1016 GCA_000415185.1 Enterococcus faecalis 13-SD-W-01 | reverse complement strand
AAGTGAGTCAGATAGTGAATCAACATCTGAGTCATTAAGTGAATCCGACAGCGAATCAACATCAGAATCCCTAAGTGAATCAGATTCAGAATCAACAAGCGAATCCTTAAGTGAATCAGATTCAGAATCAACAAGCGAATCATTGAGCGAATCCGATAGTGAATCAACATCTGAATCATTAAGTGAATCCGATTCAGAATCGACATCAGAGTCATTAAGTGAATCCGATAGTGAATCAACATCTGAATCA
>KE351676.1:0-568 GCA_000415185.1 Enterococcus faecalis 13-SD-W-01 | reverse complement strand
CGAATCCCTAAGTGAATCCGATAGCGAGTCAACATCAGAGTCATTAAGTGAATCCGACAGTGAATCGACATCAGAGTCATTAAGCGAGTCCGATAGCGAATCAACATCAGAATCTCTAAGTGAATCCGACAGTGAATCCACATCAGAGTCATTGAGTGAATCTGATAGCGAATCCACATCCGAATCATTAAGCGAATCCGACAGTGAATCAACGTCAGAGTCATTAAGCGAATCCGATAGTGAATCAACATCCGAATCCACATCAGAATCCCTAAGTGAATCCGATAGTGAATCCACATCTGAATCATTAAGTGAATCAGATTCAGAATCAACATCAGAGTCATTGAGTGAGTCTGATAGCGAATCAACGTCCGAATCCCTAAGTGAATCCGATAGCGAGTCCACATCTGAATCTCTAAGTGAATCCGACAGTGAATCAACATCAGAGTCATTGAGTGAATCCGATAGCGAATCAACATCTGAATCCCTAAGTGAATCTGATTCAGAATCAACATCTGAATCATTGAGTGAATCCGACAGTGAATCCACATCTGAATCATTAAGTGAA
>KE351675.1 GCA_000415185.1 Enterococcus faecalis 13-SD-W-01 | reverse complement strand
GATGGGCGACTTCTGCCTAATTATGTTAAAAATATTATTTCTTTACATTAAAAAAAACGCTTCATTATTTTTTCTTTTTTATACTCTCAATATAAAGTATATAGCCACTCTAATATCAAGCGTATTTTGCAATAAAGTTAGTTTTAATAGTTAGAGGAACGTATCCGTTCTAGTTCTAAAAATAACATCAGTGATACATAAACAGGACACCTAATTCAATCCTAGACGCCCTGTTTTATTTTATAAAATGGCAGTCTGACCTATGAATAAACTACCTTTTCAATAATTTTAAATATATCGGTCAATTCCTCAATAACAATATCTGCCTGCGTTTGATCTAGCGACAACTCTTGTTTCAAGGCAATCGTATATAATCCTGCTGCTTTTGCTGAGGCAATACCAACGGGAGAATCCTCCACTGCCATACAATTTTCGTAGCCTAATGCGTCCATTGCGATTTGGTAAATTTCTGGATGTGGTTTGCTTTTAGTCAGTTCTTCTCCTGAAATAACAAAATCGAAGTAAGGAGTTAAATTATTGTGTGTCAGCATCTCGTTGATCTCACTTTGCGGCGAAGAAGAAGCAAGGGCTATTTTGGTTTTTTCTTTTTTTAAGTAATCTAAGACTTCTTTTACGCTCTTACGCAATGCTTTTTTAAAATCAATAGGATGGTTTTTTCGATAGTCGTGGTACTCTTTTTTTAACTCTGCTCTGGTTTCTTTTTCTGCGACCAATACTTCCCAGATCCCGTTTTCTGTTAGACCGACAAAATCTAATTTATTCGTCGAACCTGGTACGATATTCTTCTCTTTAAAAAATTGCATACGGCGGTCAAAATAAAAACTTTCTGAATCGATCAAGACACCGTCCATATCAAAAATCACGCCTAAAGTCATAAACTTCCACTCCTTATCCATTAATGATCTCATGAATCAACCGTAATTCTAAATTGGAGATTTTGATTGTATATTCATTTTCCACTTCCCGGAAAGCATGGTGGATCTGCTCCATTTCCGCCCCCGCTTGAGCTGTGTATTCTGCTATATCCTCTTGTTCATCGACGCTTTCTTTTCGCAAAATCCGTTCAATCATGCAGCAGCAGTGCAGATATAATAAAAACAACTTGCTGTTAGATAAAGTAATCCCCAAATTATCTTCCGCAGATGATACAGCACTTTGCACTAAACGCAATAATTTAGCAGGGTCTAAAATCGTCAAATTCTCAATAATTTTATTGATGGAAAAACTGAACATCAGCTGTTCTTTCAAGTCTTTGTCGCGGATATCAAAATAATCTTGTAATATCGTAATAAATGTTTCAATATCTTCGCCATTGATTAAATGATCCAAACCAATATAAGGGATCTGTTCGATTTTAGGGTCCTCTGTGCCTACAATCATCAGTACTTCATACATCTGAAAAGGATCTTCATACATTTTATTTTTTTCCAGTTTTTTATAGTCGTAAGGAATGATCGTCAATTCGCCGCAGTAATCTTCCAAACAATATTCTAAGATTTCTTGGATTTGGATAGCTGAACCTATACCTGTATAACAGCAAGTCAAAATCGCCTGCTTTTTCTCTTTCTTAGGGAGAATCAGCTGCTTTTGAACTTTATTTTCTATATCGATTTTTTGACTGATTTCTGAGATAGACATTTGACTTTGGATCAGCTGCCCAATCTCTAATACAAGAGGTGTCGACACATAGTCAATAATCAGCAAAGGACCGCGAATCTTATCTGCCAAATTTTTACCGATTTGATTTAACGAACCCATATCTACCAATAAAATCAGACCAGCGTCCGTTCGATGATCATTGATAAAGCGGATGACTTGTTCTTCTACCTTGTTTAAAGTGATATTGATAGGCATATCATAGGCGTGAAAAATATTTTGTTTCAGCATTCGATTCCCTACATTAGCCATACTGCTGGCAGTGGAATAGCCATGAGCTAAAATAATGCTTTTGATTTCTTTTTCGCCTAATGTAATCTGCAGACCATGAAAATAAAAGGAAATGAAAATCAGATCTTCCTCTTTAAAATCTTGATCTAATTGTCGGGAAATATGTCCTAATACCTTTTTTGCGTACCAATAAGAAGTATCCATAGAACTTGAGACCAAATCTAATAATTTCCCTCTCACACTTTGCCATTCATGGTTTTCAGCAATCATATCTGTATTATTTTTGCGATAAAGATACTGTGCTAATGCAATCACACGATTCCCATCTTGATCAAATCCGTAGTTTTCATGCATCCAATCGAATGTTTCGCGTATTTGATACGTTAAAACGGAGTAAAAAGACTCTTCCGTTGCATAACTATCTTTAAAAATGAATTCATCCATCAAATTATTGATTCTATTTACCATGTTATCAATAAAATCTTTGATCGTTAACTCTTGTTTTTCAACTTTTTGATACATTTGCAGCATTTTTTCAAATAATAGCCGAATCTGTTTTACTTCTGAAGATTCCAAAAACAGCTGGTTCGATGTGTGCGGCAAATATTGGCGGTCAGGTAACATTTTGATAGTCTTTTTCAGCTGTTCCTTCAATTGCATGGCATTTTCTGCCGGTAAATTCTTCAAGCGCACTCGAATGGACGAGCTATGTTGATTTTTGGCATAGACACTGCCGCAGACATACTTCACGATATTTTTGATTTTCCCTACATTGCCCTCTAAATCACTGTTTAACAGAAAATCGACCAATTGATAACTTACATCAATACGTTTGGATAAAATATTGGCTTCATTGATGAAAAAAGTATCAATGAGCTGCATGCGTTCTGATTGGGGGCGGTGTTCATAATTCGGCAAGGATACGACGACTGGCAAACGGCGGATAAAGGTCGGTAAAAATGTTTGATAGACATTTTCAGTCGTCGCAAATATCAGACGGACTTTTGCTTTATGTTTGATTGCGTTGTCTCCTAGTGATGAAATTTCTCCTGTATCCATAAATGTAAAGAGCTTTTCTTGACCTTCATCGCTTAAACGGTGCACTTCATCCAGAAACAACACCCCATTATCCGCTTTTTCGATCAAACCAATATGTTCTTTTTCAGCTCCGGTAAACGCACCTTTGACATGGCCAAACAAAGCGGAAGATAAGAGTTCTGGATTGTTGAAATATTGTGCACAGTTGTAGGAGATAAAGGGCGCGTCTTTCGGGATGATTTTTTCTTCTACAGCATATTCATGGATTTTTTCTGCTAAAAATGTTTTTCCTGAACCGCTGCTTCCGGATAAAAGAATAGGCAAGCCGTTATTAGGGTACAGAACGGCGGTTTTTATTTGATCAATCGCTTCTCTTAAACTTCCTTTGGCTCCAATCACTGTTTCCAATCCATTGTATTTTTCCGCAACAAATAAGTCATCCCAATTTTCATATTCGGTATTTTTGATAACAATGCCTTGTTCTGCTAAAGCACCCACATGTAAAAAAGAAACAGGATATCCTTTTACCTTGACTAGCAGCCCTTCTTTCATCCCTTGATTCAAGTAGGAGCTGGTTGTACTGCGGTTTAACCCGACATTTTCACTAATCACTGAAGCTGAAAAATCCTCTGCATGATGCTCGCTGTAATTTTTCGTCAACTCTTTTAAATAGTTTTCTACTTTTTTATTCATGATTACACCACCCAGTTTACTCTTACTCAGACAATTGTACGAGATTAAGAAACCCCTTTCAATGCGATGAAAGAAAAGCCGAGGCATTTTGCCTCAGCTAATCAAGTTTAATACGCTAATTTCCACATATAACGGCGTTTTGTCAATGGATGTTGACGTGCTTCTGCTAATTCTTCGGCGTAAACACGGAAGACAGCTGTAATGATAAATGGATTGAAATAATCAAGCACTTCTTTTGCGATATGGGCTGATAATCCCCAATCTAACGCATCAACGACTTCTGTTTTTGCATCAAACCGATCTAAGAATGTCAATGCACGTGCGTCCATTGGTCGTGTTTGACCATCATTCATCAATAAGATAAATGGTACATCTTTATCTGTGATTTCAAATGGGCCATGGAAAAATTCTCCTGAATGGAATGTACCTGAATGGATCCACTGCATTTCCATCATTAGACAAATCGACGTAGAATAAGCCACTTCATGCGTTGCACCTGAACTCATCACATAGATCACTTTTTCATCTTTGAAACGCTCCGCAAATTGTTTCGCCTGTAAACGCGCTCCTTCTGCACTTTCTTGCGACAGATCATAGATTTTGCTGAATCCTTCCATCATTTTATCGTATTCTTTATAGCCTTCGATTTGTTCCAATAATTCTACTGCGAGTTCTAAAGCATACCCTGTTTTTTCTAGTTTTGCTGCATAATCTTCTGCAAAACGGTGATAGATCACATAATCTGCATCTTTTGTTAGCGGAGAATCTACGCTGCGTGTTAAACTAATAACTGTGGCGCCTTGTTCTTTGGCTACTGCGTTAGCTTGGACAGTTTCAGGAGTGGTACCTCCTAATGAAGCTGAAATAACTACAGTATGCTCGTCGATTGAGTGAGGTGTCGCATAATTGAATTCATTTGCTGTAAAATGGCTGATACGTAATTTGCTTGCATTTTGTTCTAAAAAATATTTTGCTGGATACAAATCTGCTTTTGATGCACCGCAGCCGACAAATACAATTGATTTTACCTCTTTATTCGCAATGATTTCTTTGACGATCTCTTTTGGACTTAATTTTGAATTCATAGTTGAATTCCCCCTCATAACTTTTATTTTTAACCTAAATTAGGTTAGTCCCTTAACTAAAAATCCCGCATAAACTTAATAAAATCCCGCCAACAATACAAATAGTCAGCATCAAACCCGTTCGGACTTTCTTTTGCAGCAGCCAATACATCAAAAATGTCAGCCCCAAAGGAATCAGCTGCGGCATGATGTTATCTAAAACATCTTGCAAAACAAACGCTTTGCCGAATTTTAATGGTGTAGTGATCCCGATCATGCTGGCAACCATCGCACCAATGACCATCAAACCGACAATCGTACAAACATACATCACTTTATCCATCAAGCCTTCTTGATACAATTTCGCTAAATACTTATTCCCAGTGTTATAACCG
>KE351674.1 GCA_000415185.1 Enterococcus faecalis 13-SD-W-01 | reverse complement strand
TTTATTGCTTGTCCTAACCCTATGACTCCTAGTAGACTAGCCGTAACTAATAAATTTGTTTTTTTCATCTTACTTTTTCTCCTTCTTATACAAAATAATTAATTTCCTTTTGTTACAATTTGGCTATTGTCTCTAGAACCACCCCCCTTAATTTTATTCTTTAGAAGTAAGTACAGAATCAAAAATATTAGGATTATTCCTATACCTACCGCTGAATAAAGTAACCAAGGTGTAGGAAGTTCAACATCTAATGCTGTGTTATTGAGTGAGTTTGCAGAAGAAGCATCTACATGGAATTTTTTTACAAAGTGATAAGTTTCTGTATCTGCTTTTACAGTTAATTCAACTCTATAGTTTCCTGCACGAATCGGCTGTGAGAAAGTCGGAATTCCAAAATCAAAATTTGAATTTGGTGCCATCCTTAAATTTTCTTTTTTATAATGAATCGTTGGCTCATTTTCATCTTCATAATATACTTTTGCATCAATTTCCATAGTTCGAATCGATACAGGCTTTTTATTTTGTAAATTTATTTCAATCACATTTCTGTAATTTCTTTGTGACATTTTAGCATTACGTGCATTTAATTCATTAACTGGTACTTCTATACCTTTCTGCCGCATCAATACCCCGATTGTATAGGCAAATTTATGGGTAACTTGCTGGCTTTGTGCTGTATTTTCTTGAGAAAATCGGAAACCTCCTAAAATTTCTCCCCCCCATTCTTTTGTTGGATAATTAATTTTTGTTGTATATTTTTTTGTTTCTCCCGCACCTAATTCAATCGTTTCTTTTGCATTTTCTACCAATGTGTTAAAAGGAAATTCTAACGTTTCATCGAGATTTTCTTTGCTTAAAAATGAAGTAATTCCATTTTGATTTGTTTGAGCAGGTATTGCCTCTACACCAATCGTTAATGGTTCATTAATATTGTTCATTACTTCAATGGTAATAGTTTCTTCTTCGTTAGGGTTTCCTTCAAAAAAATAATATCCTTGTTCATTCACTTCACCATCTTCTTTTAAGCTTCGGATAGAAAATGGTGCACTCGCTTCTGCGAAAACCGGTAGACGATACACCGTTTCAGCAGCTAAAAGAAAGAAACTCAGTATACATAATTTGATGAAAAAATAATTTTTATTTAACTGCCTGTTCATTCTATCTCCCCCCTTTGATGCTATTGTAATGCGTGTACCTGGTGCCTAGTCAAAACTTTTTATGTACATTTTTTATATTAACCGTTAAACTATTCTTCAAAAGGAGGCGAAAATAAAATGAAGAAAGCGTTTTACATTAAAGATATTTTAAAGTTAACAAAATTGAGAAAATCTACCATTCGTTATTGGGAACGTGAAGGCTTACTAAATTTTAACCGTGACAAAGACAATAATTATCGACTTATTGACAGTCGAACTATATTAGATTTATTAGATATTGTTTTTTACCGTAGTTTAAATATTCCAATAAAAAAATTAAAAGTGATTTTACACCAAAACCCTGAAACTACTTATGAAGCATTAATACAGTCAGAACTCAATTTAATTGAAGAACTAAATAAAATAACAAAGCAGAAGAAAATACTTGACCAAAAAAAACAAAGTTTGGAAGATTTTTTTCAATTAAGTCAAGCAAAAACACCGCTGAATTTTCCATTGAATTTTTCATACGTAGAACCACTAACTTTCGATTATATGGAACATGTTAGTCAATATTCTACTAGTCCCACTAACTTTATTTTATTTTTCTCTAATAAAAACGGACAAGACTATCAAGAAGGTATCATTGTAGATAAACAACTGGGTAAGGATTTACTGTTCGAGAGAAAAAAACAAAAAATAGTTTTTGGAGGCTTACTTGAAGTAGATAATTTAAATTACAAAAATAATAATTTAAATTCCCTCTTAGAGCAGGCAAATTTCCCTGAAACTACCCCTTGTATTGCCCAGTATCTTATTTCAGGAAAATCAGAAACTGGACAAGCAATTGATTATTATAAATGCTGGGTTCTGCCTGAATGAGAGATTGAGAATTATTTTACTCTCAACTATATCGGAATTATATTATAATCCGAAATTTATTATTCGTGGCACTCAAATCAAACCACTCGTGTGAACGGGTGGTTTGATTTGCGACTAAAAGCCTCTTTTACCAGCCTAAGCCTGAAAGGTTTACCAAGCATATTGGAACGTGTTACTACCCGCGTGTCGATGAAACGTATTCCCACTTCTAGTGGTTAATTTAATGATAGCCCTTGATTCTGTTTCGTTGGGGGAATTCCAACCAAAATAAATAGTATGAATATTAAAAAAATTCCCTTCATCAAATTCCCCTTTTTCTGAACATAAAAAAAACTAGTCATTTATGAATTACATATCATAAACGACTAGTTTCTCAAACTACGATAAATTTAGCCTTATCTAACGGATGTTAATTCTAATTTATTATTTTTCATCGTATAGATAAAAGTATATTTATTATTTCCTAATTTTGTTTTCAAATCCTGATCATTACTTGTTCGAAATCTATGCCATGGCCCTTCCGCATGATAAATTTCAACAGTACTTCCTTCTGGTACTTCATATTGAGCAAAAGTACCAAATGTCCGAAAACCATTTCCCACCACAGGTTGATTAGCATTCCAGGATTTGTCAAATAATACTTCACCTGTAGGATCAGTGATTTTGATTGAAGCATAACGTCGATTTATCCAGTGACTCCAATGGAATTGATAATCAGAATGTTTTACTAATGAAGCTTTCCTATCTTGTACTTCTAGTGTTATTCGTGGAAACCCTGATTGATGTGATGAACCATGGGCAGCCACAGCTTGACCACCAATCGCAAAACTTTGTTTAACGGATTCAGCTTCCTCACCACCATCTACATGAGTCCCTGTAAGAATATTTTCGACCAAAGAAGTCATTTCCGCAGTATCTGGTGTATCGTGAGCTAGTTCCCAAATAATGGCTCCACCATAACCTTCATCAATT
>KE351673.1 GCA_000415185.1 Enterococcus faecalis 13-SD-W-01 | reverse complement strand
CCATACCTTCTAGCCACTAAAAGACTGTCTGTTTCAAATGGAAATGATAACGCACCATTCAGTACACCATAGCCGAGTTCATCTACCAAATTTCTAAACTCTTCATAGTCTTCTGGATTCATGTAGTAATCTGATTTTTTGTCTTTTATCAGATCGTCCATTGAGGTGAATTTATAATTATCCTTCTTGCCATTCATTGCTTCCCAAAGATCAGAAAGGTATTCAGCATATGTCTTAGCTCGATACCAAGCAATTCTATCTATCAGCTTGTAGTCTTCGTACATATAGTTCATGTAAAACATCACATCGTCAAATTGGGTATAGAATAGGTGCGTGTCATTTGTATGTTCAGCATCTTCTTTTGTCATATGAGTCCAGGAATCTGTTAATTCAAATTCATCTTGATAGATACTTGTAGGACCCATTGACGAAAATAAAGCGAAAAGAAACATCAGAACAAGCAGTACACCACCAATAATACTTGCATTTTTCAGCTTTAAAGGTGCATTGAAAAACCGTATCAACCCACCTGTTACTTTAGATGTGGTCGATGCGGTTTTCCCTAGTTTGCTCATTTTCAATCGATTCTTGAAATTTCTAATTTTTTTAGCTACTTGGCGGGCTTTAGAATAATCGTCTGGTGTCTTTTGAAATCCTCGCCCTCTGACAAAGTTATAGGAACGATTTGTTAAGCCATATGTTCCTTTTGCCAGCTTCATATTTACTCGATGTCCACCTTTAACAAGAAATTTTGTAGATTGATAGGTGTGTGTTCGTTGTCGGCTTTTTCTTCTAATTGATACAGCCTCTCCTAAAATATCATCTTGTGCGGCAGTTCGTTCAGTTTGATGGCGAATATATCCTCGGCTGCCTCGATTTTAAAGCGGAAGCCTTCGCCATGCAGCTGGTCAAATTCAAACTGTGTGTACTCGCCATAGTCTGAATTATGGACCGCTGTGTGTATCGCTGTTTCAACAGTTTTATTGAGCTTTATCAAGCCTTTTTGCGGATCATTCTTCACGTGCAGCGTGATCAAACCATCGGCGTTTTCTTCAGTGACAGAGAAAATAACTGGCTCAGTTGGCAAAATATAGCCATCTGGTGCTTTGATTTCTCGCAACTCGTATCGGTCGACACCCCATACCAACATTTCACTTGTCACGATTTCGCCTTGATCGTTTGTGACGAAGGTATCTGTCATTTCTAGCGAATTATTCTCACGCATTTTTACATAGGCACCCTCGCTGTCATTGGCCCACCGGTCCCAAATTTTGAAGCTGGTACCAGCAAGACGAATTCTTTCGCCCGTTTCGGAATCTTCTTTCAAGATCCGCAGACGTGCTTCAATGATTCGGTCTTCCAGTAAGAAGAAATGTGTGTAGCCTTCTTCCGTTATCGTCACATCGAACGGTTCAATCAGTAAATAGCCGTCAACGCCTTTTGTTTCTTCAATGGTGTAGGTGTCATACGGCAGATTTTCAAATTTGAAGTACCCATTTTTCCCGGTAACTTCGGCGTATTTTTGTCCTGTCGTATGAGATGTCGCAGTTAATTCCACCCCTTCTAGCGGAGGCTTCACGTCTTGGCTCTGTGTGTCCACGATTCGTTCTAAAAGCCTATTCGGAATCAATGGACGTGAGCCAAACTTATAGCCTTCGACATGCCCTTTGATCACTCGGTTGTTCACTGTACGGCTATGAAGCGCCACTGTCTCATTTTGTCCGGCATAGGTTAGATTGACCGTATACCTGGTTGGATTGAGATTGTAGCCCTTTGGCGGTGTGATTTCTTGGAGATAGTACGTGCCCAGCTTTAGCCCTTTCAATTCTGCTTTCGCTACACCGCCCACGTCCGCCATCGTCAACCGTCCAACTGATTTTCCTCCTGAATCAGTCAGTTCGTACACAGCCCCAACGAGGGTTGCGGC
>KE351672.1 GCA_000415185.1 Enterococcus faecalis 13-SD-W-01 | reverse complement strand
CCCCCCCCCCACCGGATGGGCCCCTGGATTAGATAACTTCTTCAGCGATAGTACAAGTAATGTGGGATTCACCAATCCTGGGTACAATACTATATACTATGAAGCTTCCATCCAAAATAACCAAGGGACTAGTTTTGATTTGTCAAAATTGCGTATCTATCGGTTGGATGGGAAAAGTACAGATATAACGAATAAATTCAAATATTCGACAAGAGTTTCTGCTGATGGAAAAACCACAGACGTTGTATTTTCACCTGCAGTAACACTGACAACGGCGGACTATAAACTCGCTATTATACTACCTGTAAAATTTGATAATCCGGATAGTATAGCGAAAGTTACCACACGGTTCTCATATTATCATAGTCCTAAAACCTATATCGATAATACTCTTACAGGAAAAATGACGAAAGCACCAAAATCTACAACGTTCGTTCCACGTATGCGTGCAGACACAACAATATACACAAAAGATGCATCTATTGCTGACTACTATCGAAAGAGCATTCCATATGGTGAAGACGTGAAGAGTTTATTAGCTAATCGTGAAGGAATCACGGCTTCAGATGTAGAGGATGGGGATGTTACAGCAAACATCAAAGTAGCAGATGATGGTGGACTTGATAGTACTAAGCCTGGTAAATATAAAGTTGTTTATGCAGTGACAGATAGTGATGGTAATACGTCAAACCTTACAGTGGAATACACTGTCGAAAAAAACACGGGACCCGGATATATCACGCTGCACTTCTATGATACAAATGGCAATAAATTAAGAGAAGATGCAATGGTCACTCCAGGTCAAGCCAAAATAGGGGATGCCTTCTCATTTGCTGAAAAGTATAAAGAATATGATTTTACCAACAAGGATAAATATATTCTAGAGAGCATTACTGGTCCTGGAAGTTCTACGACTGGTGAGGGCGTATGGTCCGATCAAGGACAAGAGATCACTTATGTTTTTGAAGGCTTGCTTGTCTTTGAAACGGCTCCTTCCAGCTTAGATTTTGGCGTACACGAGATCAGTGCTAACAAGGAACAGTATCCTTTATCAACGAAAGATGACGACTTAAGAGTCGCTGATTACCGAACAGTAGGAAAAGATTGGACATTGACTGCTTCTTTGACGAAAGATTTTGAAAGTAATCAATCAAAATCACCATTAAATAGTACCCTTTACTATGTTGATGAACAAGGAAACAGAAGTAACATCAGTTTGAACCAGTCAACACAAATTACTACGCATAAAACGGACAGCTCCACTTCTGTAAATATCTCTGAAAAGTGGGTAAATGGTAATAACCCTGGGCTTGTTTTAGAAGTTCCAGGATCTCAAGCTAGGGCTGAAAGTTATCAGGCAACCATTACTTGGACCCTTGATAACACTGTAAAGAATAATTAGGAGGGTGATAATAGTGAAAAAATTAAAAATGACAGTCATATCAGTATTATCTATTCTCCTATTGTTTTCAATCAGTCAGCCAAGCTATGCCTTAGAAGCTTCTGATTCAAAGACAAGCAAAGCGGAAGTTGGCTTTTATGCCCCTACAAATGGTGAGAGTGATAAGAATGATACAGTTTCGAATGAGGGAACGATAAGTCCCAATACAAATACACAAGGAAAAGTTATCCCGAAAGATAAGAGCTCTGTAAGATCAAATAAAAAAGCACAGGGAGTTTTTCCAAAAACGGGGAGTACTCAAAATCCGTTTTTAATGACCTTAGGATCTATTTTAGTATTTTTAATAGTACTAATTTTGATTAAAAAAAGAAAAAACGAAAGAGGATGAGAAAAAATGACAAAAGGAATTTTAGCTAAAGTATTAACGTGTGGGGTATTACTAGGAACAATTGGCGTAGGCAGCACAATTGCGAGCGCTGATGTGACTGATGATTTCAATGGTACTTCAGAAGGTACGGTTTCATTTGAAGCACCTGCATCTGGCGCTCTTAAAATTGTAGAAGTTGCAGATTTAGACTTTGGGTTACATGAAATTTCTGCAGCAGATGAAACATATAAAACAGAAACTGATACGCAAGCAACAGTTTCAGATCTACGTGGTACGTTAGCAGGTTGGAAATTAACTGTTGAGCAAGGTGATCAATTTGTGAATGGAACAGCTGTATTAGACAATGCGCAAATCACCCTTGATACACCAAAAGTATCAACCGGTACTGGTGTTGCTAAAACTGGGATTGTGTTAGCACCTAATGGTGGGGCACAAGAAATCTTAGGGGCAAAAGCAGGTGAAGGTGATGGTATTACAACAGCTGCCTTGGCAACTGGAAGTGCGTCTCTTAGCGTACCAGGTGCGACAACTAAACAAGTTGGAACATACTCAACAGAATTAACTTGGACATTATCAGATGTTCCTGGAAACCAATAAAATCTAAAACAAATTCTAAAACAAATATTAAGTGGATGGTTGTTGATAACTATCCACTTTTGTAATATCAAAAATTTTATAATAGAACCTTACAGAACTTTAATACATTTTTGTTTTTAATTAAAACTTACAGTCGGATCCTAGCTCGCGTAGACTATACTCTCTAAACAAATATCTGTAATTGAATGTATTAAGTTCTGTACAACAATGTTTTAACTAAATTATAGTATGTCATTCTAATCATAAATATAACTAGAAATAGCTTTCAAGTTATTCCTATAACAGAAACCTAAATTTTACAAAAATTGAGTTGGAAGAAGAACTGTATATATCCATAATGATTACACGAACAATTTATAGATCCGTAAATGTTCCAACCAAATGAATGGGAATTACCTTATAACAATTTATTTGGGATTAAAGACATTTGTAAATATTAATGAATTACATTTAAAACTCGAGAGAAGATAGTTCTAGAAGTCCGTGTATCTTGATGTTACTTTTTAACAGTATGGTTATTATAGAGCATCCCTTTAAGAATCATATGAACCTCTTAAATGAAGTATTAATTTTTGATCATATTTTTTACAAGAGAACTTGAAGATCAGGACTGAATTTTATGAAAATGAGACAACGTATTTAACTGAATGTTAGGCAACGAATATGAAGTATAGGCAATAGCACCGATTTACACTTATATCTTGAATCGAGTTTATTTCCTAGCATGGCATAAAAAAGGCTAGTTGATTTTAAACTCTATCCACAAAAAAATAGTATAGAAAAACAGATACAAAGAGAATAGGAGGAGGTGAGAATTATGTTAGCAGATATCGTTCTTACACCAGAGGACTATTTAGCTTATTCTGAACAAGAATTATTCAAATCATGCATCCTTGAAAATTATAAAAAAATTAATACGTATTACAGTAATTTATGTCTCGAATTTAAACAAGTCTATGAAAACGAAGAAAACCTTTTTCAAAAGTGGGGTCAACTTCTTGCAGTGGATGCACAAATTCAAATTTTGTTAGAGCTTAGCAAAATATTCAACGGAAAGTTACCACTTGATTTAAGTGAAGATGAGCTAGTCAATATGATTCGCCATGATAAAAGTTCCTTTTATCGAGAAATTACCGGTGGAAACATGAAGGAACCACCGAAATGGGGCTTGATTTACTTAAGTGAAGAATGAAATGAAAGAGAAATGTTTGTTATATTAGTTGGTCTTTTTCTTTTTGAAATCAAAAACCGTCACTTACTTATTATACTTGCAGAAGGTGGAGAAATCATGAATGATTTAATACGAGAATTTTTTAGTAATATCATTATTTTAATTAATAATGATATTTCTAGGGAAATAATATTGTTATTGATCCTAATTGTTTTAGTTGTTCTATTCATATTTGTATTCGGACTCACATTTGATTGGTATTACAAAAGTAAATATAAGATAAGAAAATGTAATTATCGGAAGTTGAGTAGTGAATTAGGAGGTGGAGAAGAATACTATGTAAATTATTGGAAATGGCAGAGACAAAAGAAAAAAATTATTGATAAACACCTAAAGGAACAATTAGATATTAAAAGAACCTATTCTAGACATGCCATGAAAAAAAAGTATTATCGAAAATCAAAAATACCATTTCGGATGGAAATATACGGTGTTGCTTCATAATTTACATAGGCTGAGCTAAAAATCGCCTTGAAATAAATTTATTTAATTAATATTTCATAATGTCGTATTGGACTAATATCGAATATGAATGATCTTACAGTAATTGCTGACTCCATCGATATGATAATAGTTCTTTAGAACTCTCTATCTCACACGATTGAATAGATAATCGTATCTAATGAAGAAGATTTACATTATTTGATAGTTATAGTAGCTTCTTTTGTGTACATCTGTAGTATCACTTTTGTGTGAAGCTGTGTAATGTATAGGTTTTATACAGATAATTCAAAAAGAGATATTTATAGATATTTGAAGTTATAAATGGAATTCACTTTGGGAACTTTTTATTTCAATGATAGTAAAATAGTCATTTATTGGAGGATGGATGTGTTGAAGCGACTTCTTTTCTTTCTTATGTTAATTGGAATATTAGATATTTTCTGGATTAATCTAACATATGTGGTGGGGTGTTCAGAGAGACAAAGTTTAGAAGAAGCAAATCACTTCCTTCAACAGAAGGATGTTTATGCGTATTTAAAAGTGGAAGGAACCCCCATTGATTATCCGATTGCACAACATCCAACGGATGATCGTTATTACCTTAGCCATGATGTGGAAGGCAACAAAACGATCTACGGCGCAATTTTCACCGAACGTATCAATGCCAAGGATTTTAACGATGCAGTTACCATTATTTATGGTCATGCGACAAGAGACGATTCTATGTTTGGAACACTGTCCCATTTTGCTGAAAAAAATTTTTTTGACAAACACAAGGTTATCACGATTCAAACGCGACGAGAGCATATTACTTACGAGGTTTTCGCAGCGTATAGTTATACGGATACCCATTTATTTGACGCTTTTCATTTAGAAGATAATGATGCAGTAAAAGGGTATTTTGAGGAAATCAAAAAGATTTCAGTGCAGCTGGATGGAAATTACCGTGAAATAGCCAGACATCCGGATCAAAAATTAGTGATTCTATCTACGTGTGATGCTGAAAAGGAAGGGAGAAGATTTATTGTTCATGCAATTGAAAAAGAAGGAAGGGACGTTTAAGAATGTACAGAAAGTAAAACGAAAAAATCTCTATTTTTTTATGTATATTTCAGGGCTGATGCTTTATGGAATGGGCAGCTATTTTTTTATGAACGAGCGGGTCCTTTTAGAGTTTGCTAGTCACGAAACAAATCGGTTGTTTTCCATGGTAGGTATTTTTGCAGTCGGAATTGGCGTGAGCCTGATAATCTATTTATTTTACCAATTTTACAAACGAGTGGCTCAAAAACAAAAACTAAAGAGGGCCTTAAAAGCTTATTTGCTGGTTGTTCTCATTGGAGGCCTCACTTTTGGGCTGTTGGGGGAAGGCATATATCGATGGACCCAGCAATCGTATGATTGGGTAAAGCAGTTTATTTGGGTCCTAACTACGTATATCCAAGAAATCACGCGGGTTATTTTTCTTTATTATTGTTTGATGCTTTATCAGGAAAATCCGTTGGATTGGAAAAGTACCGTATTCAGGAAAATGCTGGGCGGTGTTTTTTTATTGCTTAGTTTTACCATATGGATTCAGTTATTTTTTCCAGTTATCGGGTCAGTCATCCTGTGTATGACTGATTTAATCCTTGCAATTGGAGTTGTTTATCTAGAGTTGTTTCAATCAACTAAAAAAAGGAGTTAGGATCAGTGGTTGGTATGAAGAAAGTGGCAAGTAATTTTGTGAAATACATCACTTCAGTGAGTCTTCTAATGGGAAGCATGCCGTTGGCCTATGCAGAAGAGATTACGAATGCAATAGAGCAAAGTAAAGCAAAAACGTATTATAACGAGACAGTAGAAAGTGCTGAAGAGTCTGTGGTTCCTGACGTAGAGAGTCAGGCGGAATCTCCGCCAACTAAAGAGCAGACTAGTCCGACTACGGAAGGGCCAAAAGAAGAGACAGCGGCATCTTCTACTGCACAGTTGGAAGCGCCGAAAGAGCAGTCAACACCGATTGAAAATGAGGAAATTCGCTTGCCTGATGTGGAAGAAAAGAAACCAAATGAGGAAGAACAAGCATTAAAAGCGAAATACGGAGAACCAATTTCAGAGAATGGGCAAGAACAACTCTACAAAGTGGATGATACCCATTTCATTACCTATATCAGTGGGGAAGTAAAAACCTATAAGAATGAAGAAGATGCAGAAGTTCCCGTTGATTTAAGTCTAGTTACAGAGACGGCTGATAATGAGACAGTTTTCAAGCCAACAGACAGTCCCGTAGATGTTGTACTGCCGGATAAAATGGATCAAAATCAAGGAATTCAAGTATCCAAAGGAGACGATACCTTAGAATTGATGCCAAAGGATAGGACCTATGAACATGCGACTGTGAAGGAAAATGCCTTACTTTATAATAATGTGGATGAAGGTGACGATGTTCAATATACGGTGACAGACAACGGAGTGAAGGAAGAAATTATTCTAGCAGAATGGCGTGAAAAGCATCAGTTTACGTATCAATTTTCTACTGAAAACTATTCTGCATCTTTGGTGGCCAATCAGGTAACGGTTACGAAAAAGGGTGAAAAGAAAGTGCTGTTTGTTTTATCAGCTCCTCAAATGGTGGACCACTCCGGGGAAACAAGCGACGATATTACACTCAGTCTGAAAAAAGAAAACGATCAGTACGAATTGACGATCGATGCGAGTGAAGAATGGCTGAAGGATGAACAGCGAGCATATCCTGTTCGAATTGATCCTACTGTGACAGTTCCAACTGAAAACTTGATTGATACGGTTACCAGCTCGGTTCATGGTACGTATCAAGGCCGTGGCTATGGGTATGTTGGCTATATTACACAAGAAATGACAGGGATTGGGAACGCAAAGGACGTTGGGCGTACAAGAATTTATACTAAAATTAATTATGATTTTTCAAAAATTCCGAAAGAAGCCAAAATTGATAACGCTACCTATAATTTGTATCAATATATTCAATATCCGCAAACCAACGCAACCTTTTCCAGCTATAAGTTAACGCAAGATTTTGATATTAATACATTGACCTGGGATAATTCGGTGGGATTGTCTCAAGAACCGACAGGTGAAAAAGCAATTAGTGGGGCCAAACACGGCATGCACCATTTTGATATTCGGGATGCAGTAAATAGCTGGGTCCAAGGGACAAGTAAGAATTATGGCATAGTTGTTCAAGCGACAAATGAAAATGATTATGGCGGTGCATTTTACACGACGTACTCAACTGGTGGTCCAGGACAGGTGGATTTCACCCCTGATAAACGTCCGAGTATAACTATCAATTGGTCAATCCCTGACCCGGTGGACAGCAATTACCCCATCAAGGATACTACAATTGCGCTTCGTTCGATGATGTTGACTGCAAAAACAGGGAAGCTGCAGTTTCAAGGGGTTTTTGCAGATGGATTGACAACTCCTGGAGCAATTCTTGATTATAGATTGAGTGACAGCAGTAAAGGGTTTGAAGGACAATCCTTTGCCAGCTATTCTTATAAGTATCCTGACTCTAGCTTGTTTGATTCCTATTTTCCGAGAGGGACAACGAAATATAAGGATAAGTTATCCAATTGGCAGACAGGGCTTCCATTTACCAATCCTGCCTTCAACACCGTTTATACCATTGATGCGGAGAGTAAGAAAGACGGCCAATCGAGTGGAAAGAAGAGTAGTGAAAAATTTGTCATATACAAAGTGACACAATACGATACGCTGCCGAAAATCGCGGCTTACTATGGGGTGCCTTTGTCTCAGATTGTTTACGATAATCGGGTGCAGGATATGTTGCTATTAAGTAACAATACACTCTTTATTCGAAATCCAAAGAAAAATGCGAACAAGCCGTATAACCCGCCTAAACTTTCTGATGGAACCAAGCAAGATATCGATAGTTTACTCATGGGACGAGGGTTGCATTGTGAATTTGGCTTTGAACCGATCAATTTGAATACAGGGAATTTTTATCTGGACCGTACAGATGTAACGATTCCGAGTTTGACGAGTGATTTTGAGATTACACGTTCTTATAATTCAAAAGGAGCGGACATTAATAGCCTTTTTGGACGTGGATGGTCTTTTGCATTTAATGAACAGGTGACCAGTGATGAAAAAGGTAATCTCCATTATACACGTACCGATGGCAGTATTCTTAAATTTGAAAAAGATGGTAATAAATACGTAGCGCCTGAAGGTTACGATCTAACAATGACGGTAAAAGACAAGGAAACCAAAGAAGCAGATTTTGGAAATGGGAAAGAAAAGTATATCGTGAAGGAATATCAGATCACGGATACTGAAAATCAACAAAAAACCTTTAACTATTTTGGGCTTTTAACGAGCCAAAAGGATGAAAAAGGCAATGTCACAAAATTGGACTACAATAAAAATGCTCAGTTAACCGCTATTACCGACCCTACAGGAACCATGTATAATATTTCTATGAATGAGGCTGGCTACATTGGTAGTATTACTGTTCCTAATGGCTCCAAGTTGATTTATGAATACGATGATGATGGCCATTTAGTTGGTTTTATAGATGCTACTGG
>KE351671.1 GCA_000415185.1 Enterococcus faecalis 13-SD-W-01 | reverse complement strand
AGAATCAACATCAGAGTCATTGAGTGAGTCCGATTCAGAATCAACGTCAGAATCTCTAAGTGAGTCCGATTCAGAATCCACATCAGAATCCCTAAGTGAATCCGACAGCGAGTCCACATCAGAGTCATTGAGCGAATCAGATAGTGAATCAACGTCTGAATCATTAAGTGAATCCGACAGTGAATCCGATAGTGAATCCACATCAGAGTCATTGAGTGAATCAGATAGTGAATCCACATCAGAGTCATTGAGCGAATCAGACAGTGAATCAACGTCCGAATCATTAAGCGAGTCCGATAGCGAATCCACATCCGAATCATTGAGTGAGTCCGATTCAGAATCAACAAGCGAATCATTGAGCGAATCCGATAGCGAATCAACGTCTGAATCTCTAAGTGAATCCACATCAGAGTCATTGAGCGAGTCCGATTCAGAATCAACAAGCGAATCGTTGAGTGAGTCAGACAGTGAATCAACAAGCGAATCCGATAGCGAGTCCACATCCGAATCATTGAGTGAATCCGACAGCGAATCAACATCCGAATCATTGAGTGAATCTGATAGTGAATCAACATCAGAATCTCTAAGCGAATCTGACAGCGAATCCACATCAGAGTCATTAAGTGAGTCAGACAGTGAATCAGGAATTGAGTCAGCATCAGAATCCCTAAGTGAGTCAGACAGTGAATCAGGAATTGAGTCAGCGTCCGAATCATTGAGCGAGTCAGACAGTGAATCAACATCTGAATCATTAAGCGAATCAGACAGCGAATCAACATCCGAATCATTAAGTGAATCCGACAGTGAATCATTGTCCGAATTCCTAAGCGAATCCAACAGCGAATATCTTTCTGAGCTGCAAAGTGAGTTAGAAGATAGTTCAGAGTTTGATTCAGCGTCTGGATGGGTATCCGCACATCACGATAACCAAGTATCAGATAATGATCAAACAGATACAAATACAAATACTCAAGATAGATTGCCGCAAACAGGAACAAAATCTTCAGATAGTTTATCTATAGCTGGAGGTTTGATGGCGGCACTAGCTCTAGGATATTTACCATTCAAGAAAAAGAAAAAAGAAGACTAAAATAAAGTATTTGTAAAAAAGAAAAAAGAAGTAAAAGAGTGATTTAAGAAATAAAACTAGAAAGTCAAAAACAATGAATCTCGTTTTTGGCTTTCTGGAATTATTTCAAAGAGTAAAAATATAAAAATTATGATATACGAGTCAGCTTTATGGGCACGACACCATCAAATTTCTATTTTAAAAAATAAATTTTTTTCTCAGGCAGAGTTAGAAAGGACAACAATGGTTAATTGGATTACAAATATAACACCCGAAAAAAACAAACATAACGCAGACAGCGGATTTGTTGCGAATAATGATATGACGGGGTTTGCACTAGAAATTGGATTTCAAAAAATCGACTATATTCGATATGATGATCCACAGTTCACCGAAGAAGAAATGATGCTTATCGTAAAAGAGCAATTAGCTGCAGTAAAAAAAGGAGACAATGTGTTTGTACAGTTTCCCACTTGGCAGCGGCTGAAAATAGAAAGCCTATTTTTTCAAAGATTATTTGAACTAGGTGTCAATGTTTCATTAGTCATTTGGGATGTTTTACCATGGCTTCATGACGGCAGTGAACGAGATTTTACCAATGAATATGCCTTTAGACTCATGAACAAGTGTGATCTTTTAATTGTGCCTAATAAAAAAATGGCGTTACGTCTACAAACTGAAGCAAAAGTAACAACGAAAATGATCAGCATTGATTTATGGGATTACAAAATCAAAGAACAAGATCTTCCAAGGAAAAAATTTGAGGAAAAATTATTTTTTGTAGGTACGCTAGATAAAACAGATTTTACTTTGTATAAAAAAAATTATCCTCTCAATCTTATTGGAAATATTCGCGGTCTTAGTGAAGAAGAGAGACAACAAAAAAACTTACATATCTTAGGTGAAAAAAGAAATGAAGAGATCCCAAGAATCTTGGATGGAGGTTTTGGACTTGTAAGTTATAAAGCAGGAACGAATAAAAATCGTTTTAAAGGAGCAGAAAAATACGGACATTACAATAATCCATTAAAACTTTCGCTTTATTTAGCAGCTGGTTTACCTGTTATTGTAGACAGCAATTCTGCTCACGCAGACTTTGTCAGAAAACAAAATATCGGTATCGTTTTAGAGGATATAAATAATATTGATCTTTTATTCCAATATTTGACCGAAGAAGATTATCAAAAAATGTGCATAAACGTTGAAAAATTGGCGAATTTGATTACTCACGGACACTTTTCAAAATATGCCCTGCAACAAGCGATAGACACTCTTAAGGAGGAGAAATTGTGAAAGAGACATTTGACTTTTTGATCAAAATATTGCCAGGTGGAACACCAATGGGCAAATTCAAAGCTTTAGTCGGAACTTTGCTAATGATCATGCTCGCTGTTCAATATTTGAAAATAAAAATCTCAAGAAAAAGAATCACCGAGGAAGAAGAAGCAAAAAAAATAGAAGAATTATACGAAAAAAACGATGATGGACTTTACCCGTGGGAAGAAGATATGGATGATTCTCCAAACAGAATTGCAAAAGATGCAAGACAAATAAGCAATGATTGGATGCCAAAACGCGGAAGATGGAACTAGGTGAGAAAAATGATATATATATTAGGAAAAATCGACAACTTAAATCGAAAATCAAGAGAAGCAAGTTTACTGGATATCTTTAAAACAGCAGGTCAGCCAGCTCAATTGATTCTTTCTACTGAAGAGGGAAATTGGGAAAAATATAAGAAATATGGCATACAGAAACACCAAGTCTATTCGATTTATGAATTATTCTGTAACCGACATATGGAAGAAGCACGAACATATGGATTGAATACGATCAAGTTAGATCCAACATGGACACTGGTAAAAAGAAATGGGAAAACAGTTATTTATATTGATCAAGAGAATAAAAAACGCGCGGAGATAGTATTTTATGACAGCTATAAATCTTTGATCAAAGAAGTGCTGTATGTAGAGGAGAAGCTCGCTTATGAATATGACGATCGAGGATTTATTAAGTCTATAAGAGAGAATATTTCAGAAAATCAATTTGTCAGAGTTTATTTGGATAACACAAATTCGCCAAGTATGAAATGTTTTTACGAAAACAATCTATTAACAAAAATAGAATTGATCAAAGAAGAACTTTCCTTTGACAGCGGACAAGAATTCGCTGCATGGTTTTATAGCCAATGGTTGTCTAAGGCCGAAAAATCAGATGTTTTCCTGCTTCTGCAAGTACGGGAATTATTTTCTTTACTTCCAAAAAAATTCGGACGAAAAAACCTTTTCCTATTACCAGATTTCAGTATAGAAGAAGCTGCAACTGTAGGAATCAGTAATAAAGTGTTCGAATTTAAAGAGATTACTGGAATGGTTTTTGAGACAGAAATCGAGACTGAGAAATATCAAAATCATTTTGGACTAAAGAAACCTTTTCAATTTGGAAAAACATTTACGACTGAAACTCGGGAAAATGAGCGATTCCAACATACAGAGAAAAATATTTATGTGAATTTTGGAAATATAGATGAGGCGCGGCTAGAAAAACAGCTCGAATGGCTTCTGTTTTTTGGACAAAAAAATGGTTATCGTTTTTCTATCGAAGTATATGGTGGAAAAAGAACGATGAAAGTCAGACAGTTTATCATGCAAAATAACGCAGAAAAAGTATTTGAATTATTGAGCCGTCCTTACAGAAAAACACTGAAAGAAAAAATGAAATCAGCAAGCATGTATATTTTATTGGATGAAAAAATCAGGATATCAGAAAGCTTTATAGAAGCAGTATCTAATAAAATCCCTGTTGTTTTACCTCCGGGTTCTTACTATTCAAAAGAAATCAACAATCATAAAACGGGGTTGATCGCTGCTCAAGAAAATATCGGAAAAGCAATTAAAACACTTGAGAAAAATAGTGAAACGATTGAAAACAATTGGAAAAACTATGATCTGATTTCTAATAAATATGGAAAAAAACAAGTCGTCAAAAGGTGGTTAGAAATTTTAAATGATAAAAATAGGTGAAATAAAGACAAGTATTCTTGCCGGAATTTACCAACACGCAACCATTGATTCAGTTGATATTGGTGCGCTAAATGAAAAAAGCAGCAGTTATTTCATTCTTTTTACAGAAAAAATAGAAAAAAAAGAAATCCATCAGATTATTGAACAGCTGCCAAGTCGATCAATTTTTTTCATTGGTAAAAAGTACAAAAAAGAACTTTTATTTTACGGACATTTCGATCTCTCGTCCTCTTATAAAAAAGCAGAAACAGTTGAACAATTTACAGCAGAACTTGCTGCGATTTTTTACCGCGGCCAAAATACAGGAAGCCTTGTACTTAATGAATCAGCAATCATCGGTGATCAAATAAAGAGCTATTGTCGCAATGGCTCGTATAATTTATTGTTATCTTTTGATCAGCCAAATCATTGGATCGTTGGTGTAAGCTGGTTTAAACACTATGGAAATTGGATGAACGGCGTAAATACTTTTGGTTTTCTTCGGGAAAATAAACAATATAAAGTGTTATTGGATCATGAGATATATGGGGATGTTGAGATAAAAATTCGTGTTATTTTTACAGATCGAGATGGGGAAATAGCTATCCAAGAATTTGAACAAAAACAATTTATTCTCGATGTACCAGAATATGAGACTATTCAAATCGAATATTTGGTAAAAGGCACGGGGGAAGTGGAGATTCGTAAAGGATTGTTTGCACGTAATCGTGGGGAATTTGGGGTGCTGCTTCCAGGAGATGAGCAAATCCAAACAAATCAAGGAGAAACAATTAACTGTTATGAAATCCCAGGAAAAAAACATGAAAAACTGATTGTCAGCTTTACAGGTGCCTTGCATCATATTTCGAAATTTGAGTATACATCCCTTTCTAGATTTTCTTATCCGGTCTTGTTATTTTCTGATTTGCGGTCAAGAAGTGGAGCCTTCCATATTGGAAAATATCTTTCAAAAGAGTACGAAGACCAACTGATTTCCAGAATAGAACAAGCACTGAAAAAATATGGGTTAGATAAATCTGATGTTATTTTTAACGGTTATTCTTTAGGATCTTTTGCCGCTATGTATTATGGCATAAAGCTTAATGCGAAAGCAGTCATTGTTTCAAAACCAATTATTCAGCTGGGCGACGTTTCAAAGACAAATCCGATTCTTTGGGCAGCAGACGGAACCATGATTGATGCGAGATATTATTTGATGGAGAGATTGGATGATGCAGATGATTATGTATTGAACAATCTTTTATGGGCAGAATTTGAAAAAACTCCCAATTTGACAACAGATTTTTATCTTTTCAATATGTCGAATGATGAACTAGACCACGGAGAATATCAACGTTTACGTCAACTTTTAACGGAAAGAAAGTTATTGAAAAAAGTTCAAACCGAGGAAGGCTACCACGCTGAAAAGTTTATGGAAATGCGTAAATTTATCTTAAATTCTTTAGGAGAAATCGGAAATGAATAATCTAAGTAAAAAAAATAGCTTGCCATATTATCTTTTTTTTGATACAAATGAGCATATTTATCGTTTAGATGGTCAAGAATTTATTTTTTCAGAAGGGCAGCTGGAATGGAAAGGAAATTATTTAGAAGAATTTCTTAAAATGATAGAGATCCAACAATTTGAATCAGCAAATTATCGTGGATTTGGCCGGCGTTTACCTGATTTGCTTGCAGGTGAAAAATACAGATTTACATTAGATGCTGTGAAAAACCAAGCAGATGTAGAATTTCAAGTTATTTTCACATGTATAGACGAAGAAATTAGTTATCTAAGCAGTCAGGGAAAACTTGAATGCAGCGTACCAAGCGAATGGATCAGTTATCAAATCGATTTCTTATTCAAAAATGAAACAGAACGGGTTGGAAATATCTTGCTCAAAAAAATGATGATCCAACGTGCAGATGAGATGAAAAATGATTTTTATGTATCCGATTACCCGTTATTTTTTGAGTATGAAAAACAAAGCGGAAAAGAATTACTTGTTACATTGAATCCATTTGCACGAAATGAACGAGTACATTTACTGAGTGATGAATTTTCTGCATTGAAAATCAATAAGCTGCATATCAGCTATCTTGCCCAAGAGGAAAAAAACTGCTCAAAAAAACTAGTTGAAAAAATAACGAAGCAGATTATTTTGAAAAGTGAAAACAGAACAAAAATATTTGTTTATATGACAGATACCCGCCAAAAACAGCAGTTGGAAGACGAGTTAAAAAAAGCAGGCAGCAAGCAAAAAATCATTTTTTTAACTGAATCTCCCTATTGGCTTTACGAAAAAGAAATCCAGCAATTACCAAACTACAACAGCATCATCAGAAAGGTGAAGAATTTTGACCGTTTATAACATTAATAAGTCCATTGGCCGTGCTTCGTCAGGTGTGGAATATGCGCAAGCTTATCGAAACAAAGTCTTAAGAAAAATCGGTGTCGATCAAAAATATATTTTTACAGATTATATCGAAAAAAATATTTTGTCGTTCACAGATATTTTAGGTTTTGAAAAAGAAGAAGTTATCTGGGCTTACTCTTTTCTGGCCAATCGGACAAATCAGTATTCCTCATTTTCATTAGACATGTTTCAAAAACAGCTTGTTGATTTTGAACAAAAAGTAATTGAAGACGAATTTGTTATTTATGCCAAAGGAGTTCTTGAATATAAATTATGGAAAACGTCAGATGGTTTTGTTTCTACAATTGACATGCTTGTCAACAAAAAATTGTATAAACGAATGTACTATACAAATTCTCTGGCATATGAAAACTATTATCAAGAAGGTGTTCTCACACATCGAGTATTTTATGATGATGATGAACAGATTGCTTATACACAATACTATGAGAACAATGAAATACAGACAACAGTATTTAGTGATCGAATCATCTTTGGCAAGCAGGGATTTTTAAATGAATTTTTTGAAAAATTAGCGATTGAAGCATCTGATTTCTTGATTATTGATCGGAATTTAGATCTCGCTTCTGCGGTATTCAAAAATAGCAATAATGCAAAAACAGCCATTGTCATACACGCTGAACATTTTAATCACGGTAAGGTGTTCGATGACTATTTGTTATGGAATAACCACTATGAATATCCCTTTACCAATCACAAATATGTTGATTATTTTATAACAGCTACACAGAAACAGAAAAAAACATTCACTAAGCAGATGTCACGTCTCTTTGGGGAAACATTCAAGTCTAAAGTAGTTGCCATACCTGTAGGATCAGCAGAAGAATATTCAAGTGTTCAGACAAGTCCAAAGAACAGATACAAACTAATTACAGCTTCAAGACTTGCAGATGAGAAGCATGTCGATGATTTAGTCAAGGCGGTCATCAAAGCAAAACCACTGATTCCTGAACTTTCCTTTTCTATTTATGGAGAAGGAAAACACCGTAATTCATTACTTCAGTTAATCAAAGAAAACAATGCAAGTGACTATATTAAACTAATGGGGCATCACGAATTAACAGAAATCTACAGAAATCACGGTGTTTATGTATCTGCTTCTTTGTCAGAAGGATTTGGCTTGAGTTTACTTGAAGCGCTTAGCAATGGTTTAGTTTTTGTGGGATATGACGTCGATTACGGAAATGCAGAATTTATGATTGATGGGAAGAATGCAATCAAGATTCCTTATGAAAAAGGTCATTTACAAAGTGAAGTTTTAAAAAATGCGATTTTATCTCTTTATGGTATAGAGCCTGATGGTACAAAAAAAGAGAATCACTTTGATATTGAATCAGGTATGAAAGTTTCTTATGAACGTTCAAAAGCATACACTGCAGATAAAATCAAAAATTCTTGGGAGGAGATTCTCAGAGATTAAAGAACCATACCGAGAAGAGGAGTTTGGCTGCTTGGGAACAGATAAACGATATGCAATATAGATATCTAAAAGAAGCATTTCTTGAATATATGCCAAACTTCCACCACCAAGGAAAGGACATAAAATGATACGATTATTTGATTATTTAAATAAACAAAGCCTTACCTTAATCAACAGTCTAGATAAGGCGAATATCAATGGAATCAACGTTTTGATCAACTACGAAGGCAATTCTTACGGCAAAGTATTTTATAATCCATTCGTATATTTTGCCAAAAACAAAACACCCAAGAAAAATAGAGCGTTGTTTTTCAATGAAGTCTCTGTCCCAGAATATTGGGAGATCAGAAACAGCAGTCCAAATCATGCTGTTATTTTGGACGGGGACAAAGAAAGAGGAAAGATCCATTATTTTCCTGAAACTTTCCGCATGGTCCAAACTGTAGATTGGATAGATGAAAAAGGAACGGTCTACCGACGCGATCATTATTCCGATCAAGGTGTAAAATATGCATACTCTGTTTTTCAGGGTCCTAATAAAAAGGAAACTATTTATTATATTGATGAAAAAGACCAAGTAAAAGTGAGTTGGGATAAGGCAAATAAAGTCGTTATTTTACCAGATAAAAATCTAGTCTTTGAGAGCGTAACGAGATTCATTATTTATTTTATCGATGAACTTAAAAAAAATAACATCATTGAAACAAGCAAAAAAATGATCATCAATTCCCTATCAACACCGCTATTTGTCTCAGATTTAGGCAATTATCAAACCACATTATTCTGGCAAGAAACGATGACGAACAGCGTACCAGGAAATATGATCAGCCAATTAGAGAATAAACGAAGCGTAGAAAGAATTATTTTTGAAGATAAAGAACAACAAGCATTCGTTCAAAATAAATATCCAGAGACGCATGTCAGCTGCAGTTATTTATCACCACTTTTTGATTATTACAGAGAACATCGTTATTCATTGAATGCACTGATTATGACAAAAACAGACGAGATCTTTTATTTAGAAACTATTTTAAATGATTTTCCTGGTTTCAAAATAACGGTTGCGGCACCAACGAAAATGAGTGATAAATTGAAAAAACTTTCAACCTATCCAAATCTCCGCTTGTTGGAAGCAGTCAACGATGAGATGTATGTTCAGCTATTTGAGGAAAATGATGTCTATCTAAATCTGAATGCTGGAACGCAAGTGAAAGACACATTGTCCCGTGCATATTTAAATCAAATGACTATTTTGTCTTTAGATAAAACAAAAAAAGATTTTCATTTTGCGGGAATCGTCGCAAAAGAAAATGAATATAAAACAATTCAGGAAAAATTGATCCAAATAAATATGAACCAGCTAATGGAACAGAAAATATGGCAAGAATCCATGACTTTTAGAGGTCCGCAATCTGTTCCAGAAGATTACCAACAAATGTTTGAATAAAAAATATTATGCTTTATCGAGGTGTGCGAGGTGTGAAAAATGAAGATTGATTATCTTTTGGAAGAAGAAGATAGAGAAAAGCTTTTGATAGTCAGATATCTTGAGTTTGAGAAAAACAATTATTTAGTGCTGCCCAGATTATATGAGGTTTTAGGCCTGTCAAAATTCAAAACTAGAAATTATATCATTGAATTGAATAAAGAATTCGCTGCTTTTGATTCCCATCCTGAAATCATTGTTTCTGAAGATGGCGAAATCGAAGTAAAAAATCTAAATATGATCGATATAAAAAATTTAAGAAGGGTTTACTTTGCTAAATCTAAAATTGCTCAGTTGCTTACAGATACAGTTACTTCGAAAGTCACAATCGACAAATTTGCAGAAGAACAATTTCTCAGTACATCCAGAGCCTATGTAAAAAGAAAAGAATTAACTGTTTTTCTTGAGCATCAAGGAATAAAGTTGAAGAAAAATACATTGGTGGGGAAAGAAACTGCGATCCGCAGCATGCTATTCAGTGTTTATTTTGGGATCTACAACGGGTACAAGCTGCCTTTTGACGAAAAAATCCTAAATGAAACAAAAAATATCGTTCAATATTTTGAATACCTGCTGCAGCTAAAACTTTCTTCCACCAAAAAAATCAAATTAAATCTTTTGGTCGCGCTCGTGTTGTTGCGAGCCTATAACGGGGATATTTTGACGGAGTGTTACTTTCACCCAAAATACTTTGAAACGATTGAAGGAACAGAGATTATCCAAGATATCTCTCGAATCTCGTTTAAAAACCTATCTAAGGAACAAATCCTGAATGAAGTCTCTTATATATTACTGTTTTTGATTGGTGAAGAAGAGTTTGCACATGGCCGTCAATTCGTGAATGAAGAAGACAATTTCCAGGAAATAGATAAAATCACCCAGGTATTATCTAGCCACTTGTTTCATTTACTTCCTTTTTCAGAAAAAGTACCTGAGGAAGAACGGCTGAAAGCACAAGAAAGGTTAACACTGGGATTCGAACGGATCAATCGGACACATCAGATATTTGATTTTAGAATGTCCAGTTTTATCTCGAAAAAGCAAATGCAGTTTTTCTTTGAAACATATCCTATTTTCAGCAGTGCAGTAAAAGAAATCGTTGATAAATATATTGAGGAATTCAACGGCAACGAAGAACTTGCTGTTCGACTGTTTTACGATTATTTATTTTTGCTGATCGATGTTTGTCCTGTTTCCTATTTTGAACCGCCAATCCATGTATGTATCGATTTTTCACAAGGAAAGTCCTATACGAATTACATCGTTTCGCAAGTGAATGGATTTAAGAATTACAATATTGTTATTGAAAGTAAAGTGACTTCGAAAACACATATTTATTTGTCTGACTGTTTACTGGAAAATTTTGGAAAAAAACAAATTATCTGGAAAGAACCGCCGACACCAGATGATTGGGAAAACTTCGGGAATGCTGTGATCAAATTGAAAAGCACACAGAAATAGCGAGGGTGTATTCTCTGATATCTGAAAAAGTTCTTGTAAATTTATCTCTAGAACAAAAATAACAAGAATGTATACGTTTGTTTAGGTAAAAAATAAAATAATGAATGTTATAATATCTCGGGTATTGAAAAAAAGAAGAATAAATTGCGGGTCAGCAAATTAAAAAGTAAAGCTTTTTTCCAAAGAACTACTTGTTTTTTCCATCATCATTTGCTTAAAAAGTAGTGAAGAAAACTTGAGCAAAAAAGTGGAATACTATACCGCAACCTCAAGGAGGGAAAAAAATGTGCTTAGAACCAAACAGAGCAGAAAAATCTGCGGAATCAAAGAAACAAGTTTCAAATGATCCGAGTTTTTCAACAAAACCTTATATAAAGATAGTTATGGGGACCGTGCTGATTGGTTTATCGATTCTGAGTCCGCTCCCAGCAGCAGCACAAACAGCGGCTCAGCCTGTTGTTTCCTATACAAATGATGAAAAAGCCCAGATTACGATAACAGAACAATTTAAAGACTTGGACGGGAATACACTTCTTCCTGAGCAAATTGTTGAGAACCAAATCACGTATCCGCCGACCATTCCCGGTTATTGGCTCGTTCCGAAAGAATCCGTTTGGAAGACAGCCTACACGGATGAGATATCGCTCTTTTCTTTTTTAGGATTTGCAGATCCAGAAAAAGGCGATCCATTAATACAAGTCATCGACCTTTTGAATGAAAATATCAAAGATGCTACAGATATTGGTCAAGCAGATTTTACTTTTATATATGAAAAAGATTTGTCGGTTTTTGAAGGGAAAACATTGTCCGTTCCTATTGGCGCAAAAGTAACAATTCCAGAATTAGTGGAAAACTTGAAAAACGTTGATGGAAGTGAAGGAGATCTTAACCAAGTTGTTGCTGAAAAACTTTCTGCGATTACTACGGAAAAAGCAGGACTTTTTCCTGTGACATTATCGTATTATGATCAGGAACATACAAAAGTTATGAAAACAACTGCTTTTTTAAATGTCGAAGCAGATAAATCATTGATCAAAGGTAAAAATATCAAGTTAGCGGCTGGAAGCAAATTTGACAAGAATACTGTCATTGACCAAGTTGTAAACAGCGATGGTACGCCAGGTGACCCTGCTGATGTCCAAATCATCGGAAATGTTGATACAAATCAAGCTGGTACATATCCTTTGACTTTAAGATATACAGATCCATTAACAGCCAAAACAATAGAAACACAAGTAACTGTAACAATCATCCCAACAGTTACTTCAACACCGCATACAACAGTAGTGACTCGTTTTGTGGATGCTGAAACGAATCAAGAACTTTCACCATCAGTAACAAAAACAGTAGATATTTCAGAGGGAATACCTGAGATCCCAACTCCTGTTAACATTCAAGGAATGGTTCCTAACACGGAATATTCTACTTTTGAACGCAACAATAGACGTATCAATGTCTATGACTATATTCGTCAAAATGGTCTAGGAAATAACGTTTATTGGAAAGATGTCGTGCAACATTTACAGACAGAAGTACAAGTAGATAAAAATGTTCCTAATGAAATAGTAGTTACTTATGCCTATACACAAGATAAGAGTCATTTTTCTATAAATAACTTGGTTGTAGATGTAGCAAGCAATGTGGAGAAAGAACAGCTGATAAAAGAAGCCCGGGATACAGAAGGTTATTTTATCGATGAAGAGCTTGTGACAACAAGCCTTGATGGTAAATCCTTCACAGAATATACACCGGAACAAGCGGGAACTTATACAATTTCTTATAGTTATCATGATCAATTTTCACTGCAAGATATCCATACCTCTTCTAAACTGGTGGTACTGCCGAAAAGCGAACAAAAAAATGAAGCAGTACAAAACAAAAATGAAACAAGCGAATCAATAAAAACAACTCCAGTGAAAACAGAAGAATCTTCGGATAAAGAAAGCTTATCGACAACCAAGCCAGAGGAGTCAAAACTTTCTGTAAACAAAGAAAGCAAATCAACTAGACCAACAGTCATGAATTCCAAAAAGACCGACAATAAGCAGCCTCAAAAAATTCAAGAAAAAAATATAACAGATCAAGCTGCGGGGATTGACCGCGACAAATCTGTCGAAAATAACAAGGAATCATCAGCGAGGAAAAAACAGCGCAAAGAAGAATACAAGCCAGAACCAAAAAAACAGGCTACTTCTCCTTCACAAGGAAGCCCAGCACCAGGAGGAGGCGCTACAGAAGCTTCTCAGTTGGGGGATTTGATGCGTGGGATTGCTGGTACATTTGTTTATTCTGATCGAAATCCTTTTGAAGTTGATAATTGGTCTTAAAAATAACTCACAAAACAGCTTTGATTGTTTTGTGAGTTTTATTGTTTATGACGATGAAAAATGGTTTGATTTTTGGCATTAAGTCAAATTTTTGCAAAAGTCTGAGGAGCGGCTTTCGAAAAATCTTCCTTACTGCTCAAAGCAGAGCGCTGAGTTCACAACCTCTACATAAACGGTGTTCATGAACCAGCTCCTTCGGCATTAACTCAAAATTTCGCAAAATATGAGAAGCTATTTTACGAAATTCTTCTTTAATGCTCGGAGCAAAACGGTTCATTTACAACCTCTATCTAAATAATTGATCGATTTCCTGATACTCCTCATTCGTCAAACGGACATCCATTGCTTCGGCATTCGTTTTTACTTGTTCAGGTTTCTTTGCACCGGGGATCACTACTGAAATTGCTGGATTTTTCATGTACCAAGCAAGTACGATTTGCGAAATAGTTGCCTGATGCTGTCTCGCGATTGGGGCAAGCTGATTCACGGTTTTGACAATCGTTTTGAAGCGGTCACCTTGGAAGTCTTCCTTTTTTTGTCGGCTGTCGCCGTCTTTGAAGATCATGTTTTCTTGATATTTTCCTGTAAGCAGTCCTGAAGCAAGAGGGAAATAAGGGACAAAGCTGATCCCGTTTTGTTCCATGTAAGGAAATAGTTCTTTTTCTGCTTCGCGATGCAATAAATTATATTTATCTTGTACGATATCCACAAAGCCGTCTTGGTTGGCTTCTTTTAGTTGTTCCAATGAAAAATTTGAAACGCCGACTGCACGGATCTTACCATGAAGTTTTAGTTCATGAAGAGCAGCTGCTGCTTCATTTTTTGGCGTTTCTTCGTCAGGGAAATGGATGTAAAAAATATCAATGTAATCTGTTTGAAGTCTTTTCAATGCATCTTCAACCGATTGTTTCAAAAATTCCGGTGAGTTATTGTGTTTTCCGTTTTTTGCCGGATCATGTGATGCTTTCGTCGCAATAATCACGCGAGAACGGTCATAGCCTTCTTTCAATACTTCGCCGATCAATTCTTCTGAGCGGCCATTGCCGTAAGCATAAGCAGTGTCCAACAAAGTGATTCCGTTGTCTAAAGCAGTGCGCACAACTTGTTTTCCTGTTTCATCGTCAAGATTTGAAAACAGATTGTGTCCGCCAACGGCATTTGTGCCCAAACCTAATTGTTCTGCGTATACTTGAGAGTGTCCGATTCTTGTTTCTGTCATGAAAAATCCCCCTTTTTCTAAAGTCTAAATCAAAAAAATGAAAAGCTGAACCAATGTGCACTTTTTTTTCAGAAATGATGAGAAAAGGAAGGTTTATCTTGACTTTGACCGTTTTTTTTAGTAGGTTATAAGTAATATTGATGAATATCTTTGAAGGAGAAAGTAACCTTCTAGTTTATTTTTAGAGAGGGGCGTCGAGGCTGAAAGCGACCCAAGAACTAGCAGATGAAAGACACTCTGGAGATGGGTGAGTGCAAAGCCGCCCCGCGCACGAGCGTTACTCGTTTAAAGGAAAGAGAGATCTTTCAAAATTAGGTGGTACCGTGTATGAATTTCATTCGCCCTTGTTCAGTTGGACAAGGGCGAATTTTTTTATGTACATAGCGTATGAAAAGGAGAGAGGATTATGAGTTTCCAGCGACCAAAAGGAACAAATGACATTTTGCCAGGCGAATCAGAAAAATGGCAATTTATTGAAGAAACAGCACGTTTGTTATTTAGAGATTATCGATATGATGAAATCCGGACGCCGATTTTTGAACATTACGAAGTCATTGCTCGAAGTGTCGGTGATACTACAGATATCGTGTCAAAAGAAATGTATGATTTTTACGATAAAGGGGAGCGTCACGTAACCCTTCGCCCGGAAGGAACAGCGCCAATCGTCCGTTCTTTTGTTGAACACAAATTGTTTGGTCCCGAATATGCCAAACCATACAAAGCGTTCTATGTTGGTCCAATGTTCCGCTACGAGCGTCCTCAAAAAGGTCGTCTTCGTCAATTCCATCAAATAGGGGTAGAAGCATTCGGTTCAGAAAACCCAGCGACAGATGTTGAAAGTATGGCGATGGCTTTAGACTTTTTCAAACAATTAGGGATCAGCCAGATTCGTTTGGTGATCAATTCTCTTGGGGATAAAGAAACAAGAAAAAATTATCGTCAAGCATTGATCGATTATCTGCTGCCGCATGAAAGTGAATTAAGTGAAGATTCGCAAAGACGTTTGCATCAAAATCCGCTTCGTGTTCTTGACAGCAAAGATAAACGTGACCAGAAATTTGTGGCAGAAGCACCATCGATCCTTGATTATTTAAGCGAATCAGCGAAAACGCATTTTGAAACAGTCACTGCTATGTTGGATGCGTTAGAAATCCCTTATGAAATCGACAGCAATATGGTTCGAGGATTGGATTACTATACACATACGATTTTTGAAATCATGAGTGATGCGCCGAAAATGGGTGCCCAAGCAACGATTTGTGCAGGGGGACGCTATGATGAACTTGTAGAAGAACTAGGCGGACCAGCAACACCAGGTTTTGGATTTGCTATGGGGATCGAACGATTACTGCTGACATTAGAAGCAGAAGAAGTTGTACTTCCTGCATTGTCTGAACTGGATGCTTACGTAGTTTCTTTAGGAGATGCTGCGAATATTGAAAGTTTGAAAGTCGTTCAAGCAATCAGAAACTTCGGCTTTTCTGCTGACCGGGATTTTATGGGACGTAAAGCAAAAGCACAATTCAAAACAGCGGATAAAGCCGGCGCGAAACTTGTATTGACGATCGGAGAAGATGAGTTAGCGGAACAAACGATCACGGTCAAAGCAATGGCAAACCGTAACGAGAAGAAATATCCATTAGAAGAGATTTATGACCATTTTGACGAGATATACGACGAAATGTTGACAATAGCATTTGATTAAAGGAGAAAAAAGAATGACTAAAAGAACAACTTATTGCGGGTTAGTCTCTGAGACACAACTCGATCAAACAGTAACATTAAAAGGATGGGTCCAAAAACGACGCGATCTAGGCGGCGTGATCTTTATTGATTTACGTGATAGAGAAGGAATCGTCCAAGTAGTATTCAACCCAGAAGTTTCAAGAGAAGCTTGGGAAATCGCTGATAAATGCCGCAGCGAATATGTTATCGAAATCACTGGTGTTGTGAGAAAACGTGAAGAATCAGCTGTGAACCCTAAAATGGTTACGGGACAATTTGAAGTCTTTGCCAGCGAGATCACGATTCTGAACAAAGCAAAAACACCGCCATTTTTGATTGAAGATGACCAAACAATCAATGACGAAATCCGCTTAGCTTACCGCTATTTAGATTTACGCCGTCCAAAAATGACAAATAACTTGAAAATGCGCAGTGCAGTAACTCGTTCTATCCGTACGTATTTAGATGAAAATGACTTTATGGATATCGAAACACCTTACTTAGCGAAATCAACACCAGAAGGCGCGCGTGACTATCTTGTTCCTTCGCGTGTCCATGCAGGGCATTTTTACGCATTGCCACAGTCACCGCAAATCTTCAAACAATTGTTGATGACTTCTGGATTTGACCGTTATTATCAAATCGTTCGTTGTTTCCGTGATGAAGACTTGCGCGGCGACCGTCAACCAGAATTTACACAAGTAGATATCGAGACAACATTCTTAACTGCAGAAGAGATCCAAACATACACAGAAGGATTGATTGCAAAAGTGATGAAAGATGTGCGCGGAATCGAAGTAACATTACCATTCCCGCGTATGACTTACGATGAAGCAATGAACCGTTACGGAAGCGACAAACCTGATACACGTTTTGACATGGAATTGATCGATTTGAGCGAAACAGTCAAAGATGTCGATTTCAAAGTCTTCCAAATGGCTTTAGAAAATGGCGGCGTAGTCAAAGCCTTGAATGCAAAAGGCGCAGCAGATAAATACTCACGTAAAGATATGGATCAATTAGGTCAATATGTCAGCCAATTCGGTGCAAAAGGACTTGCTTGGTTGAAAGTAGAAGAAGACGGTCTTAAAGGCCCAATCGCTAAATTTATGGGTGAAGCAACAGAAGCAATCGTTGAGGCAACAAATGCAGAAGTGGGCGACTTGCTGATGTTCGGCGCAGACAGAAAAGAAGTTGTAGCAGCTTCATTAGGTGCGATCCGTTCTCGTCTAGGAAAAGAATTGGGCTTGATCGATGAAAGCAAGTTCAATTTCTTGTGGGTCGTTGACTGGCCTCAATTTGAATATGATGAAGAAGCAGGACGTTATGTATCTGCGCATCATCCGTTTACTTTGCCAAATGAAGAAGATATCGAATTGTTGGCAACTGAGCCTTCAAAAGTTTACGCACAAGCATATGATATCGTCTTGAATGGTTATGAACTTGGTGGCGGATCATTGCGTATCCATCAACGTGAAGTGCAAGAAAAAGTTCTGGAAACACTAGGATTTACAAAAGAATCAATGGAAGAACAATTTGGTTTCTTGCTAACAGCTTTAGACTATGGATTCCCGCCACATGGAGGAATCGCTCTAGGACTAGACCGTCTAGTTATGCTTTTAGCTGGCGAAGATAATATCCGTGAAGTGATTGCTTTCCCTAAAAACGGAAAAGCAGCAGATGTGATGTCTTCAGCACCAAGTATTGTTTCTCCAATGCAGCTGTTCGAATTGAATATCGATGTTACAGCGATTGAAGAATAAGAAACTTGAACGTGCTGTTTAAAAGGATCATTTAGGCAAGACCAAGAATAGAAAAAGACAAAGCAGATAAGGCTGCTTTGTCTTTTTTGTTTTGTAATGTTCGGAACAGAACGCTGAGAAAATGACCTCTATAAACGGTGTTCACAAAGCTGTCCTTCGGCATTAAGCTGTTATCAGAAAAAATGTGAACAGCCATTTTCTCTGATAACAGAGTCTTAATGCTCAGGACAAAACGCTTTGTTCACAACCTCTCTAAAAACTTCTTAACTTTAAGGTCTTAGCCCTTTTTTTTACTAGGAAAAAACCTTATAATAGAGCCATAATCTTGTAAAGCGAGGCTTTTTTCATGAAAAAAACTTTTGAAAGTTGGGCCTATCATGATTACACGACCAAACTTTCTGTTTCAATCGTCTATGCACTGATTGCATCAGTAGCGATGAACTTTTTTTACCAGCCAGGACATATCTATTCAAGCGGTATTACTGGTTTGGCACAGATACTGACGACTTTATCAAAATCACTAGTAGGTTTTGAAGTCCCGGTTTCTACAACGCTTTACTTACTGAATATTCCGTTATTCTTTTTAGCATGGTTCAAAATCGGCAAGAAATTTACGATTTTTACCTTTATCACTGTGACGTTGACATCGGTGTTTATCCACATCGTACCGGAAACGGTCTTATCGACGGATCCAATCATTTGTGCGTTGTTTGGTGGAGCAGTCATGGGTTCAGGTATTGGCCTCGCTTTAAGAAATGGACTTTCTTCAGGCGGTTTAGATATCGTAAGTATCACGATCCGCAAAAAAACAGGAAAATCGATTGGTTCGATCTCGATCTATTTCAATGCATTGATCGTTTTCGTTGCAGGTCTTCTTTTTGGCTGGCAGTACATGTTTTATAGTGCATTATCTATTTTTGTCAGCGGAAAAGTGACAGATGTCTTTTATACGAAACAAAAGAAAATGCAAGTCATGATCGTAACGAAACATCCAGAAAGAGTCGTGGACGAGATCCAAAAATGTATGAGACGCGGCATCACGATCATCAACGAAGCAGAAGGTGCCTACAAGCACGACAAACAAACTGTCTTAATGACGATCGTTACCCGTTATGAATTGCCTTTGTTGAGAGAAGCGATGAAAACTGCTGACCCGCAAGCTTTTGTCAGCATCGCGGAGAATGTACAGATTTTAGGGCGTTTTTACGAAGATTCGCTTTAAATTTATAAATGTATGTTACAAAAAGGGAACTTATTTTGAAATTTTCTTAAAGTATCGAAAAAATGATTGCTCATTATCATCAAGATATGAGAGTATAGAAAACAAGAGTGTAAAAGAAGCAGCGTCTTTGACAAAACCGGCTCGAGCATGATGTAGGAAACTATCGTTGCTCGAGCCCGCTTATTAGCGGGGCGTTTTTTTCTTGGACACGCGGAGATAGGAGCCGCAGTCATACAAACTCCTAGTATCCGCCGCCATTTTTTTGCATGCGGCTTGATGAAAAGGGCAAAGAGATAGGAGACTTCGCTTCTTTTCATGTGCGCATCGTGCGAGTGAAAAAAGAATATGAAAAGTTGGAATTTTGGATGAAAAAACAAAAAAGATTAAAAAACAGCCGCTATATCACGGGTTTTGACGGAATCCGTTCATTAGCTGTAGTCGGCGTTATTTTATATCATTTGCTGCCCACAAGTATGAAAGGCGGCTATCTGGGAGTGCCGGTATTTTTTGTTGTTTCCGGCTATCTGATTACGGATTTATTAAGGCAAGAATGGGAACAAAATGGAAAAATCGATATCTGGAAGTTTTATGTAAGGCGGATGAAGCGCCTGTATCCAGGTTTAGTCTTTCTGCTCGTCGCATCTTCTGCATATATTACGTTATTCCAGCGATCGCTGCTGAATAATCTGCGGGGAGTAGTTGTCAGCAGTTTGCTCTATGTGAATAACTGGTGGCAGATCAATAATGGTTTATCGTATTTTGATCGTTTTGCAAATGAATCGCCGTTTACCCATATTTGGTCCTTAGCGGTGGAAGGTCAAAACTATCTGATTTGGCCGGTGTTATTCGTTCTTTTGATGAAATTAGTCAAAAAGAAAAAATGGATTTTCTACAGTGTGTTGGGCACGGCCGCTCTTTCAGCGATCTTGATGATGGTCATGTATTCGCCAGGAGCAGATCCAACGCGTGTCTACTATGGAACAGATACACGTCTGTTTTCAATCTGGATGGGAAGTGCATTGGCATTTATTTGGCCAAGTACCCGATTGAAACACACGATTCCTAAGCAAGCAAAACAATTGCTGAATACAGTAGGTGCAGGATCATTTCTTCTGTTACTGTTATGTTTCTTCTTTTTAGATGACCATTTCAATTTCATTTATTATGGCGGAATGGTGTTAGTCAGCTTGCTTTGCGTATTGCTTGTGGCTGTTACCGCACATCCTGGCGCAAGTTTGAACAAATGGCTGACAAATCCGGTCTTTTCATGGATTGGGAAACGAAGCTATGGAATCTATCTTTACCAGTTCCCAGTCATGATTTTTTATGAAGCAAAAGTAAGTAATCTTGGGGACAATGTATGGATGCACACATTGATCGAATTGACATTGATCCTTGGAATCAGTGAGTTGTCTTATCGCTATATCGAACAACCGCTTGCTCGCTTTGATTATAGTCAAACGATGAATGTAGTAAAAGGCTGGTTCCAAAAACCGGTTATCAGTAAACAAAAACCTTGGCTGATTCCAGGACTTCTGGTGACAGCTGTTGCTTTAGTCGGTTTTGTGATTGCGCCAAAAGATGCAATCACGGCAGATCAAAAACAATTACAGCAGCAAATTGCAGAAAGTAAGAAGTTGGCTGAAAAAAGCAGAGAAAATGCCGATAACGAAACTACTTCTTCTGTGGATAAAGAACTTTTGGAAAAATATGATTTGACTGCTGCAGAAGGGAAAAAAGCACAGAATCTGGAACTGACAGCATTTGGTGATTCAGTTATGCTGGATGCAGCGACAGATTTGAAAGAACTTTTCCCAAATGTCGTAGTTGACGGTGATGTCGGCCGACAATTGTATAATAGCGGACCTTATATCAAAGAACTGAAAAAACAAGGTCTTTTGAAAGATACGCTATTGATTGGCTTAGGAACAAACGGAGCATTTACTGAAGCACAATTTGACAGTTTGATGTCCGAAATCGGTGATCGCAAAGTCTATTGGGTCAATGTCCAAGTACCGACGAAGCGTTGGCAAAATGACGTGAATGCTATGTTGGAACGCATGGCAGAAAAATATGACAATATCACTTTGATCGACTGGTATTCTTACAGTAAAGGGCAGACGAGCTGGTTCTATGATGATCAAGTCCATCCGAACCCAGAAGGAATGACCCATTATATCCATTTAGTAACTCAAGCAATGCTGGCAGATAAAAACAAATAAAACAGACAAAAAAGCACCTGGAATGAGAAATCATTCCAGGTGCTTTTTTAATTCACTCGCCGCTTTGATTTAAGGGGAGTACCTCAGAAGGAGACGTTGAAAGATAGTCTTCTTTCTTTTTCCGCGAAAGTTTCTTGAACGCTGCTTCTGCTTTAGTCGCTTCACTGCGGGTAGCAAAGACTTCGGCGTGGATCATTTGTGCAGGACGCCGCTTTTCAGGGTGCGTATATTTGGCACCTTTTCCGCTATTGTGTTCTTTGAGCCGCCTTGCTAAATCCGTTGTGTAACCGCCGTAGAAGCTTTGGTCTTTACAAAGCAGGACATAGAAATAATGATTATCGGCCATACAACATCTCATGGACTTCGGGCATATATTCGCCTTGTTCATCATAAGTGAATAAAGGTGCCTCAACTTTGAAACCTTCTGATTTTCCATCCTTGATACCTTCGATCAACAAGATATTCGCTTCTTTTCCTGGACGCGGATAAACAAAACGGGCTCTTTTTGGAATGATCCGATGTGCCTGCATCAATGTTAATATTTCCAAAAAACGTTCAGGACGATGGACCATGACCAAACGACCATTTGTTTTTAATAACTTTCCTGAAACTGTAATGACTTCATCAAGCGTCGTTTCAATCTCATGGCGTGCGACGGCTAAATAGGGGTTCGGATTTTTTTTATTGGTTGGCAGCCCTTTGAAATAAGGCGGATTGCAAGTGACCACATCACAAGAATCAGGTTTTATTACAGTCAAACTGTTTTTTAAATCAAGTGTGTGAACGGTCATCTGCTCGTCTAAGTGATTAAGTGCTACGCTTCTGCGCGCCATATCTGCCAAACGAGGCTGCAATTCGATCAAATCGATTGCTGCATTCGTTTTTTTACTCATAAAAAGACCTACTGCACCATTTCCTGCACACAGATCAACGATTTTCCCACGTTTCGGTACTCGAGCAAAAGCTGCTAAAAGTACTGCATCCAAGGAAAAAGAGAACACTTCTCGGCTTTGGATGATTTTGATATCTGCAGCATACAGCTGGTCAATTCGTTCGTCTTCTTGCAGCATGTTTTTCCTCCAAACTGAATAGGATCGTCTGTATTATACTACGTTTCCAAAAGTTGTGAAAGAACACCTTTTGTTTAGAAGAAATAAACCAGTGATTTCTATTTCAAATAAAATTCTTTCAATGTCTTGGAAATCGTTTTGATAAGCGGATGATCTTCGGTAAAGGTCGATGACAAATAAATCGTCCGCGTCAAAGGCAGATCAGTAATCTCTCTAAGTACGAAAGAATCATTTTTGTCATAAGACCAAGATATTTTTGGGAAAAAGCTGATTGCCAGACCTTGTTTGAGGATCGAGCGTAATGTCGCTGGATCATCTGTTGTCGAACTTATCATCAATTCGATGTTTTTCGCTTCGAGCGCTGCATCTAAAGTGTGACGAAATGCGTTATTTTTTGAAAGCATCAAAACAGGCGTGTGCTGGATATCATCTAAGCACAGCTCTTCTTTTTTTGCTAAGGGGTGATTTTTAGGGATGGCTACATAAACTGGTTCTTTCATAATAGGAACATTTGTCATCCCTGGTTTTTCCTCAGATGTGATGTAGAGTACAGGATCCGTCACATCTTCTGGCAATTGATGCTGCATGATCGTTAATTGGATATTCGGGTGTTTTTCAAGAAAAATCCGTACAAGATTTGGTATCGAAACGGAAGCTACTTCCAGGTACAAAATAACAGAAGTCACTATTTTTTCATTTACAGAAGTCAATTTCTTGATTCCTTCTTCCAATGTTTCCAGTGTTTTTGTCGCATAAGGATAAAATTCTTCTGCGTAAATCGTAGCTTCGATATTTCGACCGCTGTGGTAAAACAAAGGCACCCCAAGCTCGCTTTCCAAATGTTTGATCGCACGGCTCAAAGCTGGTTGAGAAATGAATAATTCTTTTGCGGCTTGTGTGATATTTTGTGTTTCAAAAACTTTTTTGAAGTATTGCAAATGAAGTAATTTCATCGTTTCGCATCCAATCCATACCTTTTTGTAATAGTTTTTTCTTTTTTTGGCATTTTTCATTATAGCAGAACTTTACTAAGATAACAGTGGAAAAAGTAAGTGCTGAAGGAGGAGAGATCCATGAGTACAGGTTTCTTATTTCCTGGACAGGGAAGCCAAAAACCAGGGATGCTGGCAGATGTGCCGATTTCTTATATTGATCGGGTAGAAAATGTTACCGGATATCGCTTAATAGATGATGAGAAAAATTATCAAGATACCGTGTTTATCCAACTAGCATTATTGACTAAAGCAGTCTTTTACCTAGATGAAATGGAAAAAAATGAGATTTTGCCTGACATCACAGCAGGACATTCGATCGGAGCATTTTGTGCAGCAGTCGCCTGTGGTTCGCTGACATTCGAAAATGCCGCAGAACTTGTTTATCATCGCGCGGTCTTGATGAAAGAAGCTTATCCGAAAGATTACGCGATGGGCGTTGTTGTTGGATTGACACGCAGCGAAGCAGAAAAACTTGTAAAAGAGACTTTTACAGCTGATGAACCTGTTTATCTTTCAAACGAAAATTGCCCGATGCAGCATACCTTATCTGGCAGTATTTCTGGTCTGGAAAAAACATTGGCAGAAGCAAAAAAACGGCAAGCACAGACGGCGAAACTGTTGAAGGTACCTGTGCCTTCCCATTGCGTACTGATGAAGGAAACGGTAGAAAAGTTCAAACCTTATATCAATACCGTTCGTTTAACAGATGCACGCTGTCTTTATCTAAAAAATACAGATGGCCGAGCAACGCAAGACGCCGAAGAAATCCGCAAAGATCTATTGGAAAATATTGCCTATCCTGTGCAATGGAACCAGATGATGGGTTTGGCAAAAGAATTAGGAATGGACCTGACGATTGAATTTCCGCCCGGCAATACTTTAACAAAGCTGATTCATGCAAGGTTCGGCGCAGATAATGGTATCCGTACTATCAATCTAGACCAGCATGGCGTTGATGACGCGACGTTTCTATATCAAAAATGGAGATGAACATTTATGGAAAAACCAAAACACAATTGGGCTTCTAAGCGTGAAAAAAAAGCGCAGCGATTGGCTAAAATCAGCCATTTGATGAACGGTAAATATATCGACACTGAAAAAATCGTAGAAGTACTAGAAGAATTGATCGCACCAGGCGATAAAGTCGTTTTAGAAGGCGACAACCAAAAACAAGCAAGTTTTCTTTCAGAAAGCTTGGAGAAAGTCGCTGTCGAAAAAGTCAACGATGTACATTTGATCATGTCAAGTATCTCAAGACCAGAACACTTAAATGTTTTTGAAAAAGGAATCGCAAGCAAAATCGATTTCTCTTACGCAGGTGCGCAAAGTCTGCGTGTCGCTCAAATGATTGAAGACGGCATCATGAAACTGGGAGATATCCACACCTATCTTGAACTTTATGGACGCTTGTTCATCGACTTAATCCCAAATGTCGTATTAGTTGCGGCAGACAAAGCGGATAAAGAAGGCAATCTATATACTGGTTTCAATACAGAAGAAACACCAACAATCGTTGAAGCGGCTGCTTTCAAAGACGGTATCGTTATCGTTCAAGTCAATGAAGTCGTTGATAAACTTCCTCGCGTCGATATTCCAGGAGACTGGGTAGATGTTGTCGTAAAAGCAGATCAACCGTATCAATTAGAAGCGTTATTCACCCGTGATCCTCAAAGCATTACAGAAATCCAAATCTTGATGGCAATGATGGCAATCAAAGGAATCTACGCAGAACACGGCGTACAATCTTTGAATCATGGTATTGGGTTTAATACAGCTGCTATCGAATTACTGTTGCCAACATACGGCGAATCATTAGGTCTTAAAGGAAAAATCGCTAAAAACTGGGTCTTGAACCCACATCCAACAATGATTCCTGCTATCGAATCAGGCTGGGTCGAAAGTATCCATAGTTTCGGCGGCGAAGTTGGTATGGAAAAATATATCGCTGCTCGTCCAGATGTATTCTTTGTCGGAAAAGACGGCACAATGCGCAGTAATCGTACACTTTCACAAGCTGCAGGACAATATGCAATCGATATGTTTATCGGTTCTACACTGCAATTAGACTATGAAGGAAATTCTTCAACAGTTACCAAAGGACGCCTTTCAGGTTTCGGCGGTGCACCAAATATGGGACACAACCCGGGCGGACGTCGCCACTCAACACCTGCTTGGCAATCTCTTCGCGACAATGAAAATCCATTGAGCAAAGGTCAAAAATTAGTTGTACAAATGGTGGAAACATTCGGCTCAAACAAAAAACCTGTTTTTGTTGAAGAACTTGATGCTCTTGCTGTTCAAAAACAAGCAGGACTTGCAAATGCACCAGTAATGATCTACAGCGAAGATACGACACATATCGTTACGGAAGAAGGTATCGCTTACCTTTACAAAACAAAAAACAAAGAAGAACGCCAAGCTGCAATTGCTGCAATCGGCGGTGTGACGCCACTAGGTATGACAAGTTCAAAAGAAGCTTTGGATAAACTGCGCGAAGCAGGAATTGTGAAATTGCCAGAAGATCTAGGTATCAAACGAAGTGAGGCAAAACGCTCATTGCTGGCAGCACAAACAGTCGATGATTTGATCGAATGGTCAGACGGACTTTATGAACCACCAATGAAATTCAGAACTTGGTCATAAAAAGGGGAGAAAATCCATGGAACAATTAACTTATAACTATAAAACAAAACAGCCAATCAATAAAAGAATCCATGTGGGTGTCGTTGGTTCCGGCGATTTAGAGATTTTGATGTTCCCAACTGAACAATCAGAATCTACGGTCAAAATCTGTACAGGAAGTGATGGTTTTGGCGAAGTTTGGAACAACGTATTAACCAGATTCTTTGATCGTTATCCAATTTCAGCAGATATCGTCATCAATGACTTTGGAGCTACTCCAGGCGTTGTATATCTGCGATTGACGCAAGCAATGGAGGAACTTTCTGATGAAAAATAGTTTTGTAGAATTAAATGCAAGAGAACGGGTCAATGCCCTATTAGACAGCGGACGTGAATTGATTGGTCCATTTGATCAAATCATCGCACCTAACTTGGTTGCTCAAGGAATCGTTCCAGAAAGTGATGACGGCATCGTTGTCAGCCGCGGAATGATCGACGGAAAAAATGTTGTAGTCATCGCCATGGAAGGAAAATTCCAAGGCGGCGGTATCGGTGAAGTATCCGGAGCAAAAATTATTTCAGCACTTGAACATGTTTTAGAAGAAAACAAAAAAGGAAATGAAACATTCCCGATCATCGTGCTGGATACAGGCGGTGTTCGTCTGCAAGAAGCCAATTATGGGTTACTTTCGATCTCAGAATTTGGAAATCTTATCGTTGCTTTGAAACAATATGTGCCAGTGATTGGTTTAGTCCCAGGCCGCGTTGGTTCATTTGGCGGAATGTCGATTACTTCTGCTTTGATGAGTCATTTGATCGCAACAAAAAAAGCCAGAGTTGGACTAAACGGACCAGAAGTTATCGAACAAGAAGCTGGTGTTCGCGAGTTTGATTCAAGCGACAAAAACTTGATTTGGAATACATTAGGTGCCCGCCAACGGGTAGCATCAAATCTCATTGATGAATTAGTAACTGATAGTGTAGAAACAATCAGAGAAGCAGTTATTGCAGCAATGAATGAACGAAAAGACAGCCATCGCAGTGAAAGTTCAGCATTCTATTTGTCATTATTAGAAACATTGGATCTTTCAAAACCAATGGCTATCGAAGAATACAACCAAGTACTTGCGAAACATCAAGCAAAACCGGTTGAATTACCTGTTGTATCTGAAGGAACAGAAGCTGCTGCTGACAGTGTCGGTTATGAATGGTTTGAAGCATTGACAGAAATGAAACATCCAACATCAACAATCAGCACGGTTTATTATGGAAATTCCAATAAATTTTCAGAAGAAGCGGTTGTTACATCGATCGTTCCAGATCCTAAAAACCCAATGTACCGTGTACGTAATGGCGAAACTGGTTTAGTAGAAGGTTTCCGTATGGGGCAAATCTTGAACCATGTCTACGAAGAAGACAAAAATAAAGAAGTGAAACGACCAATCATCGTTGTCATTGACGTAACAAGTCAAGCGTATGGATACAACGAAGAATTGGTTGGTATCCACGTAGCATTAGCAAATAGTGCAGCTGCTTATGCAAAATTGCGTCAAGCAGGTCATCCAGTCATTGGTGTGATTGCTGGTAACGCGATTTCTGGTGCATTCTTAGCACACGGTCTTCAATCAAGCCGTTTAATTGCTTTGAATAGTAAAGAAATCACTGTCCAAGCGATGTCAAAAGAAAGTGCCGCTCGTGTCACAAAACGTTCAATCGCTGAAATCGAAGCTGCAGCAGAAAAAGTACCTGCGATTGCCTATGACATCAACAACTATACAAAATTGGGCGCTATCCATTGCTTCTTGAGCGATATCACCGATCAAAAAGCTTCGGAAGAAAATGTAAGCAAAGTCGTTGAAGCTGTCAACGAAGCAATCAAAGATGTTCGTGCAACTAACGATACAATGCTGACAAGCCGTTATACAAATGAAATAGCTGTAAAAATGGGACGTGTTGAAACAAACAAAGTACGTGCCAAAATGGCTGAGGAATGGGATGTTTAAAAAATGATCACAGCACATGATATTGTTCTTTTTGATAAAAAGGAAATCAAGGAAGAGCTGCCAGAGTGGTTGAAGCTTTCTCAACAAGTGTATGGTGTGGTTCGCCGTTCTGAACCTTCTGATCCGGCATTTTTGCCGATTGGTCTGCGCGGGTCGGCCCGAAACCAACGCTTCGCTCTCGAAATTTTGAGTGATTCTATCCAAAAGGTGATCCATCCATGGACAATCATTGACCAGGAATCTTTTCGAGAAAAAGAAATCGCCTCATTTCCTGCTTATCAGCAATTTCATGCGGCTAGAGACATTTTATCAGGATACAAATGGGGCGTTGGCGGCAGCTTGGGATTTGAATTGGCTTCTGGAATCCAAGCAGTGAAAGAAACCAGTGATTTTGATCTGCTGCTGTATGCTGATTCTCCAGCTGGATTGCCTTTGCAGGCGATCCAGTCTCATTCTGATTTTTTTGAACAATTCGACACACAAGTCATTACATCAAAAGGCGGATTTTCGCTAAAAGAATATTTGCGGACGCCAGAGAAAAAAATCCTGTTGAAAACAACGACAGGTCCTAAACTAACCAAAGAGATTTGGTAATAAACTAAAAGTGAGAGAAAGAGATGTTTGAGAATACAAAAATCAGAATCAATGTAAGCGACTTTCTAAAAGTAGCAGCCGTAACAGCCGTGATGATGCAGACGATATTGAGTTTTGCCCTAGCGAATGCACACAGTGAAACGTCCGCTGCATTCATTGGAACGTTCTATGTGTTTGTTAAATATACGGCCCCTGCATTTATTTTTGCAATTGTTTATAATATGGTGAAAAAAAGCCAGCATTTAACTTATTGGGAATTTTTAAAAGAAAAATTTTTTGAGTTAGTCATTCCTTATGTTTTGTGGACGACCGTATATTTATGGTGGTTCCCAGCTGTTCAGCAGCAAACACCTTACACAGATGCTGGCAGTTTTTTATTGAAATATATTACAGGTGATGGCGCGCCTCATCTATGGTATACCGTGATGATGCTTCAGATCCAATTATTGATGCCGTTTTTCATGTGGCTTGGTTATAAAGTTTTTGCAAATAAAAAGAATGTGTGGCCAGTATTGATCGGTTCAACAATCTTATATGTCGCATGGTATGTATTCTATGATACACAGATTTTGACAGGACCGCATCATGACAGCTGGTATCTGTTTGATCGTTTTGTCGCAAGTTTTATTATTTATGGAATCTATGGTGCAGCAGCATTCGTTTATCACGAAAAGATTTTTGCTGTATTGAAACCTGTCCGCTACTTATTCTTGCCAGTGAGTGTGGCTGTTGCGTTATTTTCAACAAAAGCATTATTGTCACATCCAGGAGAATTAAGTTTTGCGAATACACCTTACTTGAACACGATCCAAAGTATATACAGTTTATTGATAATTATGGCTGTATTTATGGCAGCTTCAACCATGATCAAAAATGAATCACCAAAATTGCCGATTTTCAAATGGTTATCTGTTTATGCGTACCGCACATACTTAGCCAATGTCTTTGTTTTCCAAGTAGTACTATTATTGTTTAAAGACACATTACTTCAGTTGCCTTCTGGAATCATGATCCTTCTTGCTTATGTAGCGACAGCGAGCTGTGCGTTTGCATTGAGCTGGATCTTACATTTGATTTGGTCAGCAGTCAAAAAAGTATTTGTAAAATAAACTAAAGGAGTTTTTGTCATGGTAGAAGAGAACAGAAAGAAAGCAGTAGCCAAAAAACTTGCCCATCTCGTTGAAAAAGCCTTGATCGAAGAAGTGAGTTTAAGTCCTAAGCCAGGATTAGTCGACGCATTAGACACAGGTGCGCATGGAGATATGGATCTTGCTTTATTTCTGAAATCTGCCAAGACATTGTCACCATTTTTTGAAGAGATGGCACGTGTCTCTTGGAATCACCCAATCGACCAGGAATTAAGAGAAAACATCGCTGAGATCGGTCGCGCAGCAGAAAAAAAAATGCTGGCTGCGACAAATGGGATCAATACACATAAAGGCGCTATTTGGGTCATGGGTCTGCTTATCAGCGTGATTTCACAGAGAATAAGCAAAGAAAAATCTCTTCGATTTGCGGCTGTTTTTTCAGAAGTGAGCCGATTAGCCGCCTTTCCAGATTCAAGATATCAGCCAAAAAAAGCTTCCCATGGTCATGTCGTCAAACAAAAATACGGCGTCAACGGAGCTTACGAAGAAGCAGTATTGGGGTATCCGCATCTTTCTCTGGCCTTGGAAGCTTATAAAGCTTTCCCCGGTGCTTCAAATAAACAAAAGCAACTGCATATGCTCCTTACACTGATGAGCACCGTGGAAGATACCTGTGTCTTGCATCGAAGCGATCGGCAAACATTGATCGAGATGCAGGAATTAGCGAAAAAAGCCAGTCAGAAAAAGTGGCCAAATCCCAACTTTTTGGTGCTTGCCGATTTTTGCCAGAAAAAACATATTTCTCCAGGAGGAAGTGCAGATTTATTATCAGCAAGTATATTTCTGCTTTCTGTAGAAGGATGGGCAGCACAAACAAAAAATCTAAAAATTTCTGCACGTTTTGATTTAAATACAGCAGAAATGAAGAACTAAAAAAGGGACCAGCGAAAGTTGGTTCCTTTTTTGTTTGCAGAAGCTGGAAACTTGATTTAGTTTTTGTCATGCGGATTAATTGCCTGTTTTTCTTGCCCATGTGATGATAGAAGTATGACTATATAATAAGGAGCGTATTTCAAATGAAAAAATATGGGAAGTTTTTGTTGATGATCGCGGTATCTACAGTTGTTATGTTCGGTATGATGTATTTGAACGTTTATGAACTGGATCATATTTTCTTTAGCCGTACTCGGGTGTTCATGGCATTGATGATGGGCGCGGTCATGGCTGTTATCATGCTGCTTTTCATGTGGAAAATGTATGAGAACAAAAAGATGAATGTGCTTATTTTAACGGCAAGTATCCTTGTATTTTGCGGTTCATTATTTATGGTTCGAAGCCAAGCGACTGTTGACGATACAGCTTGGATGAAGGCGATGATCCCTCATCACTCGATTGCGATCTTAACAAGCAGACGTGCCAACTTAGAAGATCCGGAAGTAAAAGAATTAGCAGAAAAAATCATCCAAGCACAAGAAGAAGAAATCGATAAAATGAAAGAACTGATTAAAGAACTAGAGTAAATATTTCTGCGTCAAAAATCATAAAATAAAAAATTTTTGTTAGTTATTTGATCTGTCGGGCTTTCTTTTCGTTTTTCTCTATAAAAAAATAACGAATTGCAAAAAAATGTTGACTTTTGTTTGGCTACTGTTTATGATGTAATAAATTCGTTGATGGAAAGAGTAAGTTTTTTGGCATTTCTAAGAGAGCGGTCGTTTGGTGAAAGAGCGCAATGTCCATTTATACTGAAAGTAGTTCCGGAGATGCGCAGGCGACAGAGTGAAGTTTGCGACGGAGACCCACGTTACAGGGTTGCGCGTTTCATATCATAGTTGAGACGCTACAGAGATTACTCAAATCATTGTTCACGAGTAAAAAACGGTGGTACCGCGAATGACACTTTCGCCCGTTGGAATAATTTTCCAACGGGCTTTTTTGTGTACTTCTTTTTTACAGAGAGGAGAAATAGTTTATGAAAGAAACCTTTTATCATCGAGTCAGCCCCTATCCATATCAGACAAACTAAACAATTAAAAGAGATGGGGATCATTTATGAAAAGTTTATCAACTAAAAAATTACTATTATTAGCTTCACTTATTTTCGGCATGTTTTTCGGAGCAGGCAACCTGATTTTTCCGGCAATGTTAGGACAGCTGGCAGGCGGTAACTGGTTAGCTGCTGGAGGCGGATTTTTATTATCTTCAACATTGCTTCCGCTTGCGGCATTGATTGCATTGAGCAAAACGCGTTCAACTGGGCTTTATGATTTTGCAAAACCTGTATCTGCTTGGTACGGTGTTATCTTCTTGATTATGAACCACATGGCGCTTGGACCATTGTTTGCTACGCCAAGAACAGCAGCATTAGGCTACCAATTTAGCTTCGGGATGTTCATTCCTGAAAAATACACAACAATCAGCTTACTGATTTTCTCCGCAATCTTCTTTGGGCTTGCGTATTATCTGTCAGTAAAAGAAACAAATTTATTGAAAATCATCGGTAAATGGCTGAATCCTTTATTTTTATTATTGTTGTTCGCTGTTTTTATCATTGCACTTATTTTACCTTTTGGACCGTTGGATCATACGCCGACAAATGCTCTTTATAACCATGCTGCGACTATCAATGGATTCCTAGAAGGCTACAACACAATGGATGCTTTGGCTGCCTTAGCATTTGGGATCACGATTATCCGTACGCTGCAGTCAATGGGCATTCGCGACCAATCAGAGATTTCTAAAAATACGATCAAATCGGGCGCGTTAGCTATGATTCTATCAGGCGGGGTTTATCTAGGGATCATCGCTTTAGGTGCAATGTCTTTAAACCGTTTTTCTTTAGCTGATAATGGCGGTATTGCATTAACACAGATCGTTCAAGCCTATTTTGGCAAACCAGGTTTGATTTTCATGAGTATCATGACGTTCCTTGCAGTTTTCACTTCGGCTATGGGTTTGTTGGCTTCATTTGCTCAAGATTTTTCTGTACGGTTTACATTTTTCAGTTACAAAGGCTGGTTGCGTATCACGACGATTCTTTCATTCATTACAGCTAACTTTGGGTTAGATACGATCATTGCTTGGACGATGCCGTTCTTAATGATTTTATACCCATTAGCGATGGCTTTGATCATTCCAGCTCTGTTTTCTTCTTTCTTCAAAAATGATCGCATCGTTTACCAAATAACAACGATTTTTGTTGTACTGCCTGCTTTGATGGATGGAATCAAAGCATTACCGATCCAAAGTCATTTCACCTTGTCATTATCCAGCTGGTACAGCCATGCGATTCCATTTGCTTCAATGGGCTTAGGTTGGATCGTTCCAGCAATTGTTGGATTGATTGTTGGGCTAGCAGGGCATTTCATTTTTAGCAGAAATAAGCAATTGGTTGGGGAATAGATTTTATCGTGAATAAAAGAATGGAAAAGAGCTGAAATAGTTATTTCGGCTCTTTTTTTCTAATTCAGCACTTTTTTCCATCTTAGATCCCATCTGTTTTTATTTACTGAAAGGGCATTCGTATTAATTCCATTTTGCATGGATATTTGTTAACGTTAAAGTAAATAACGAGTGTTCTGTTTTTCAAAAAAATTGCGGATACAAATATAACGTCATATTTTTAGAGAAAGGAATGTGTTGAGATGCCTGAATTTCCGATTGCACAATTAATCGATATTTTGAACAAAGAATCAAAAGCAGCAAATCATATTACTGGGATCGAAGCGATTGAAATCTACCAAGAGCTTGAAGTTTATTATCGTTCTGCGCTGGATGAAGTAGAGACAAAACTGCTCAATATCGACCGAGAACTCAGCAGTAACAGTCATAGAGGCAGAAAAAACAGTATCCATCAAATTCAAAAGCGAATCAAACGATTTAAAAGTGTGGTCTATAAGTTAAACCGAAAACATCTGAATTACTCAAAAGAAGCTATTCTCAACAATGTTCAAGATTTTGCTGGTTTGCGGGTCATTTGTTCTTACAGCGATGACATCTATACGCTGATCGATTCATTAAGAAGGCATCCAGATGTAGAGATTTTACGAATAAAGAACTATTTGGAAACGCCAAAACCAAGCGGCTATCGCAGTGTCCATGTCGTAATTGAAATTCCTGTTTATTTTCTTGAGGAAACGAAAAAAATGAAGGTCGAGATCCAATTTCGAACGATCGCAATGGATTTTTGGGCTAGCTTAGAACATAGTTTACGATATAAAAATAACTTAGAAAATCCTGAGCTTTCTAAAAAACTGCAAACCATTTCTGCTGAAATCGACCGGCTGGAAAATGAGATGCTTGATATTCGAAAAGAGATCGAAAATTTGGAAGAAAACTAAAATCTGTCTGAATCGTCGCACGGATAATTGAAGAAAAGAGGGAAGCGTATGCAGTTTTCTGTGTTATTTTTACTATACAGTTGTACATTAGGTTTGCTTGTTGGTGTAGTGGCGGCTGTTTTTTTGATTACCACGAATGCTTTGACTGACTTTGTATGGGTAAGTATCCCAGAAATGATTTCTATTCCTGGCTATCCCATAATCATCGGCTTAATTGGAGGAATCTTAGTTGGACTGATCCAGACGAAAATAGGAAATTATCCGACGACGATTGAAGAAACATTAGGTGAATTCAAGAAAACAGGCAGAGTTGAGTACAAGCGTCAATTAAGTAAAATTGCTTTATCTGCTGTTATTGTATTGATGTTTGGCGCAAGTTTGGGACCAGAAGCTGCTTTGGCTGGTATCGTGGGCGGTTTAGTCACTTGGATGGGCGATCATTTGAAAGTAACTTTAGAGAATAAAGAAGAACTTTTGAAACTGAGTCTAAGTGCCATGTTGTCTGCTGTTTTTCGTGCGCCGCTTGTTGGGCTTGGTGATGCTTTTGAGGAAGAGAAAAAAGAACCCCTTCAAACAAAGACGAGAACCAGAAGGATTATTTTATATGTTCTTAGTACATTGTTTGGATTTGTTGGTTTTTTATTCGTTAAAAAACTTGTTCATGAGGAAAGTGTTTTTGCCTTGCATTTTTCTAAAGATATCGTTTGGAGCTGGCAAGCAGTACTGTTATCTCCTTTAGGCTGGTTGTTTGGCGGTGTTTTCGGGTTTCTTTTCTTGCAGATTGAGAAAATCACCAATGCTTTGTCTAAAAAAATAAATCACCCAGTTATCAAAGCATTGCTTGCAGGTTTGTTCATAGGTATTTTTGCCTGGTGGTCGCCTTATTTTATCTTTTCTGGCGAGCGTCAACTGCTGCCATTTTCAAAAGAGGCGCTCCAACTTTCTTTAGTCAGCTTATTAGTGTTAGGAATCGGTAAAGCTTTCTTGACGAATTTTTGTTTCTCTTTTGGCTGGCGCGGCGGGAAGATTTTTCCAGCCATTTTTTCCAGTGCAGCGATAGGATTTGCATTCGTCCAATTGTTTCCCTATACACCAGGATTGACTGTAGGTGTCATCGTAGGTTCTAGTGTCACGATCATTCTTGGACAACCCTACGTAAGTGCTGCATTGCTATTATTGCTTTTCCCAATCCAATTTTTTCCAGGGATTCTTATCAGCTGCTGGGGAATAAATAAGCTGAAAAATCATATTCAGGGAAAATCTTTGCTAAGGAAAAATTGAAAAATGAAGAAGGGAGGTACACTAAATGAGGAAAAATGATCTTTTAATAAAAATCGGACTGTCGGTTTCTTATGCCAGTGTATTAGTGTTGATGCTGCTTGAATGGTTTTCTCAGCCAAAAGTCGAACCAGTTCGGCAATTCGTCACCCATGAGACAGGCTTATCCATTTTAGAACTGGTAGTGATCGGTATTGTTGTTGTTTTTCTTTTAGGATTGATTCTTTTATATTCTCAATCAGGGATATATATATTGTTTCTGCGTTTTTTCCATGTATCTAAGAATCAGCGGACAAAAGTTTTTCCCGCAGTTGTTCTGTCGATGTGTTTAGTTGGGAGTATTTTTCTAATGGGATCGATGTTCGTTGACATAACGCATCCGGTGATTCTATTCACTGTGCCGGCTGCCGTTCTTTTACTGAACAGCTTGCTCTTTTATTTGTTAGGGAAAGACAAAAAAGGCTTTTCAATCATATTTGCTCTTTCTATTGCGATGTATGCTGTAAATAGTTTGCTCAATCAAATATAAAAAGGCGGCAAGAATTTGCTGCCTTTTTTTGTTTTCCCGAAATTGACGAGTGAAATGTTTCTTTAAAGCTTAAAAGAGGCGAAAGCCTATTGCAAAAAGGTACATTTTTAGGCATACTAATCCCATAAAGAGAAAGGAAGAGACTATGTTTTATCGATTTATGCGAGGGCTCGTGCGGGTGGTTTTAGCACTTGTGAACGGTAATGCCCATTATGAGAATAAAGAAGTGCTGCCTAAAGATGAAAATTATATACTCGTTGCCCCACATCGGACATGGTGGGACCCCTTATATCTGGCTGTTGCTGCAGCTCCTAAAAAGTTCAGCTTTATGGCAAAAGAAGAATTGTTCAAAAATCCGATCTTGCGTTATATCTTGACACACGCGAATGCATTTCCAGTAAAAAGAGACAAACCTGGACCAAGTGCCGTTAAGACACCAGTAAAAATCTTGAAAAGCACAGACTTGGGTTTGATCATGTTTCCTAGCGGGACAAGACACGCAACCGAATTAAAAGGCGGGATGGCATTGATCGCCAAATTATCCAAAGCAAAAATCGTCCCTGCTGTTTATCAAGGACCATTGACACTGGGTGATTTGTTCAAACGAAAACGGGTAACGGTAAGATTTGGCGAACCGATCGATCTGTCTGACATCAAAAAAATGGACAAAGAAGGATTAGCAGAAGTCGAAAGAAGAACGCAATCTTCTTTTGAACAATTAGACAAAGAAGTCGATCCAAATTTCAAATACGAAATAAAAAAGAAATAAAAAGAATCTTTGAAAAGCTTGATAGCAGAAATCATTCCTGGTTTTTGGCTGTCGGGCTTTTTTGTCGAATGTCTGAGCGGAATTTTCTGCAAAGTGTTATAATAATCAGAAGGATATTTTTTGAGGTGAGCGCATGCGTTTTTTACATACAGCCGATTGGCACATTGGAAAAAAGATACAAGGTTATGATATTTTAGAAGATCAAAAAAAGGTGATTTCAGATATTTTAGCAATTGCCAAAGAAGAACAAGCAGACGCAATCGTGATTGCGGGTGATCTTTATGATCGCAGTGTGCCTTCTGTGGATGCAGTAGAACTTTTCAATCAACAGATGATCCATTGGAATTTGGAAGAAAAGTTTCCGATTTTGGCGATTTCAGGGAATCATGACAGCAGTATCCGCTTGTCTGCGGGGGCTCCTTGGTTTGCCTATACGAAATACCATTTGCATACACAGCTTTCGCAAGCATTTACGCCAATCGAATTTGAAGATACCCAGTTTTTCTTACTGCCTTATTTTGAACCAATCGCTGCTCGAATCTACTTTGAAGACGAAACGATCCGTACGATCCAACAGGCAATGCCGCGTGTCGTTGAAAAAATGCAAGAAGCATTCGATAAAAATAAAAAACAAGTACTTGTCAGTCATTTTTTTGTTGCAGGAAGCCCGAAAACAGACTCAGAGACAAAAATAGAGATTGGCGGATTAGATGCTGTACCAAGTGAGGTTTTAGCGCCATTTACGTATACTGCACTTGGTCATCTGCATAATCCAAAAGCGCTGCAGCAAGAAAATGCAAGATACAGCGGTTCGCCTTTGAAATTTTCATTATCTGAGATTGACCAGAAAAAAGGCGTTTGGATCGTGGATACGACAGAAGAACTTATCTTGGATTTTCGGGAATTAGCACCGCTGTATGACATGATTGAACTGACAGCGGAATTTCGCCAGTTGTTAGATCCTGATTTTTATCAAAAAATCGATCGGGAAAGTTATATCCAAATCAATTTGACAGATCGAACGATTATCCCAAATATGATGAATCAGCTGCGCGCAATCTACCCAAGGATTTTAGGCGTAGAACGAACAAGCGGCAGACAGCAGATAACCAAAAAAAGAGAAAATCTGCGCATTGAAGAGCCGCATATCATGGCTGAACGTTTTTTCCAAGAAATAACGGAAGAAGAATTGACCGCTGCTCAGAAACAGCAAATAAATGATACATTGCAAGAAATAATGGAAACGGAATGATGACCCATGCAACCTCAACGATTACGATTGAAAAATTTTGGTCCCTTTATTGATGAGACAGTTGATTTTTCTGATTTGACTGAAACACCGCTTTTTTTGATCAGCGGTAAAACAGGCGCAGGAAAAACAACGATTTTTGACGGGATGACTTATGCGTTATTTGGCGAGACTTCTGGCCGTCTTCGTTCTGGAAAAGAAATGCGGTCATTGTTTGCTACTCCTGAAGAAGAAACAAGTGTTACTTTTTCATTCAAACACCAGCAGTTCGTTTATGAAATCACTCGAAAACCAGAACAAGAACTAGCGAAACGAAAAGGAACAGGGACAAAAAAACAACCAGCAAAAATCAGTTTGACTGTCTTTGACCAAAATGGAAAAGAAAAACGGCAGTTTACTAAAAGAAATGAAGTCGATCAGCTAGTCACAGAGCTGCTTCACTTAGATGCAAAACAATTTTCACAAATCGTTTTGCTGCCGCAAGGAGAATTCAGGAATTTTTTGATCTCTCCAAGTAAAGAAAAAGAAATCGTTTTGCGAAATCTTTTCGGAACCCAGATTTTCCAGCAATTCAATGAACGCCTGAAAGAACAGGCAAAACAAAAGCAAAAAGAATTGAACCACTTGGAACAAGAACTTGCACTTTTGCAAAAACAGTTTACTGTAGCAAACGAACGAGCTGCGGAGACTGCAGGAGTGGAAGCGACCCTTCTTTTTTGGCAGCAAGAACAAGAAATCTTGCGTACAGAAATAACACAGGCAAAAGAACAAGCGGTGAAGTTGCAGAAACAGCAAAAACAAATCGAAGCTCTCTATTATCAAGGAAAAACACTAAATGCTCAGTTGGAAGAAAAACAAGAACTTTTAGCAAGACAAGAAAAACTAGACTTGCAGAAAGAAGCAGCAGAAGAAGCGGAACAATGGTTGGAAAACTATACATTTGCACAAAAATGGGCTGCGGATATAAAGTACTGGCAAACAAGCCGTCAAGACTATGAAAATCTGCAGCAAAGCCAACAAGAACAGGAATCTTTATCCGAAAAAAACAGACAAGCCTTAGAAAAATGGCAGCAAGCAGCGCCTGAACGGGAAATGATGCGAAAGACACTTGCTGAACAGACAAGAAAATTACAGCATTTACAAAGTCTGCTGCCTTTAGTCAAAGAAAAACAAGCATTGCAACAAGAATCAGCAGCAATCGACACGCAGCAAAAACACGCAGAGCAAGAGAGGTTACAGCAAAAAGAACAACAACTCTTGATCCAAAAAGAACAGGCAGAAAATAGCGAGCAATTAGCTCAAGCTGAAACTTTGCAAGCAGATCAACTGTTGTATGAACAATTAAAATACCAGAAAACAGAGTGGGAAAAAGAATACCAATGGCTGGAAAATGAAGAAACAGCCATCGAAACGGCGCAGCAGAATATCCAGAAACATCAAGAAGCTGCAGCCGAAAAGCAGGAAAAACTTTCCTTGCAGACAGAAAAAGTTAAACACCTTAAAAGCGAATGGGCCAAACAGCAAATCGCAAAATTACAGCTTCTGCTTATTCCAGGCGAACCTTGTCCTGTCTGTGGTGCGTTGGAACATCCCAAAACGGTCCATGAGCCGGTGGAAGAAGCAGACATTCGTTTACTGGAAGAAGAACTTGCGGCAGCAGAATCGGAAATAGAGCAATTGATCCAAGCGGTCGGCGAAAGTACTGCTTACCTGCAAAAGATGCAGCAAGAAGCAGACGAACAGCAGAAAATCTTTAATGAGCGTCAGTCTGCTTTTGATGAATTGCAGCAGAACTTGCAAAAGCAGATCCAAACTGCTTTTGCTGTTGAAACAGCAGAGATCCTGCCAGCATTTGAGCAAATCGAACGCTCTTTAGAAGAAAGAAAGCAACAGCTGGAAGATGCGCAAAAACGCAAAAAAGAACTAGCTGATGAAGCAGCTGATTTGGACAAAGAAATAACCAAAACGGCGCAACAAGCAGTAAAAATCACTGAACAGCAGCAGCGGATCTTAGGAAAACTAGACACGCTGACCCAGCAGCTTGATGGTGTAGAGGCTGAAACTTTGGAAAGTCAGACAAGTCAGCTTGAAACAAGCATAACAGCAGCAGAAAAAGAATATGAGACATTGACCAAAGAAGGCGAGAAACTTCGTCAAAATGTTCAATTGCATCAAAATAACCAAGAAAACTTGGCAAAACAGCTAGCTGATTTGCAACAAAAAATAAATCAGCTTGAAACAAAAACATCAGCTGCTTTGGCAGAACAAACCTATTTCAATGATTTTTCGGAGATGATGAGGTTTGCTGAACAAGAAGAGACGCAAAAGAAAAAACAAGAACTGATCCAGAATTATCAAAAAGAACGTTTAGTGATTGCTTCTCGTTTGGCACAATTAGAAGAAATCGGAGCTGCGGGCGAACAAGTCGATCTTGCTTCTCTTGAAACAGAAAAAGAACAGATTGCTCAACAGATCGAAGAATACCAAGAAGCAATCGTCAAAAAGCAAGAACGCCATGCAGCAAATCAGCAAGTTTTAGATGCGTTTCTCCAAAGTTATGAAAAAAGCCAAGAACAATTAGCACAGCTAAGCGAATTGCAGCAGCTTTCACAAGTAATCAACGGCGAAAACAGCAAAAAAATCAGTTTAGAACGCTATGTCCTGCAAGTATATTTGACAGAGGTGCTTCAAACAGCAAATGAACATCTGCAGCAGCTGACAAAAAATCGTTACCAGTTCGAATTAGCAGGCGAGATCGGCAGCTATCGAGGAAACACTGGCCTTGAGATCAATGTCTATGACGATGAAGCTGGGATGACAAGAAGCGCCCATACGCTATCCGGCGGCGAAAGTTTTATCGCAGCTTTGTCCCTTGCCCTTGCTCTAGCAGAAGTGATCCAGTCCCAAGCAGGCGGCGTATCGATCGAAGCTTTGTTCATTGACGAAGGCTTCGGCTCCTTGGATGAAGAAGCATTGGAAATGGCGATCGAAGCGCTTGAGACTATCGAAAGCCAAGGAAGGATGATTGGAATCATTAGTCACGTGAGAGAATTAAAAGAACGTATTCCGCAACAAATCAGAATCGATACAGAAGGCAGCGGACAAAGCAAGATCCGCTATCATCTTGGATAGGAGGGAACGCAACGATGAAATGGAGCATACCAGAAAAAGTAATTGAACGCGGACGAGAATATTTACGCAAAGGAAGAGTGTTGTCGGTCGTTCCAGATCCAAAAGAGAATGTGTGGCATGCGGAAGTCCTAGGCAGCGAACTGTACATGGTCGATTTGGACGGAACAGCAAAAGAAGAGGATCTTTGCCAATGTCCTTATTGGGGAGAACATCATTATTGCAAGCATACGGTCGCAGCAGAATTATATTTGAGAGAAAAAAATATTTCTCGTATCTTGAAAAAAAATCAGCAATTACCCGAGACTGCCAGCAAAGTCAGCGAAGGAGAAATGATCATCAAAGGTTTTTCCCGGCTTCATGCTAAACGTCCGGCAAAAATCGAACCATTTATTTTGGAATATCACTTAGAAGCAGTAGAAACAAATCAATACCATCCAGAATTTTCTGTCTTGGCTGTTTCGTTACGGATCGGTTACCTTGCATCCTCGCGAAAAAGCTATATCGTCAAAAATATCTATGAGTTTCTTCAAAATTATACAGATCAAGGAACTTTTACTGTCAACAAACAGCATACATTTTCTTTGGCGCATCGTGCTTTCCAAAAAGAAGACCAGCAAATATTGGAAAACTTGAGTAAAATCGCTCAAACTCAGCAGCTTCTGGGGACTTCTGGTCTGCAAGTGAAAGGCAAATTGGAGAAACGATATTTATTGCTGCCAGTGGAACAGCTGCAGCCTCTCCTGGAACAAATGAATCAAACGACCCATCTGCAGGCAGAAATCGGCGAACAAAATTATCCGGGCATCCAATTTTCTTACCAGAACAAACCACTGCGTTTTCTTGTGACAAAAGAAGAAGAACACTATCAGCTGAAAGCAGAAACTGATTTTGATTTGTTTTTTGCCCATTATCAAATAGGGGCACGAGATGGCGTTTTTTATACAGTAAATAAAAAACAGCAAAAAATCTATCTGACATTCCAGCAGCTGATGAAACGTTTTGAAGAGCCGCAGATCGTATTCAAGAAAGAGGAACTTTCCTCGCTTTTCAAAGAGGTCCTGCCATTATTAGGAGAAATCGGCGAAGTCGAAGTCAGCGAAGAAGTAAAAGAAAAAATCACGGATACACCTGTGTCGTTTGTCTTTTTCTTCCGCAAAGTGAAAGGCAAGATCCAAGGCAGAATCGATTTTATATATGGCGATGTAATCTATTCAACCGATCCTAAACATGAGATCCTGCCAGAAGATTCAAAAGAAGTATTGAGAGATCATGCGCAAGAAAAACGTGTCCGTGATCTGTTCAAGATGTATCTTTATCAAAAAAATGAGACCGGCTATGAAAAAGAATTGCCTGCGGGTGAAGGACTATACGCCTTTTTCCGCACAGAACTAGCTGTTTTTCGTCAATTTGGCGAAGTCCGTATTGGGAAAAAACTGCGGGAACTTTATCTAGATGCACAACGTCATCAGCCGAAGATCGATGTAACAGAAAGCAGTTCTTGGCTGGATATCCGTTTTGATGTAACAGGCATCAATGAAAATGAGATCGATCAAGTGTTAAGAAGTTTATTGCGAAATGACGCATTTTATACATTGGAAAATGGACAAGTCCTGTCTTTTGATTCAGAAGAATTCCAAAAAACAAGTGAAGTTCTGCAGCAATTGCGCGAATCGATCCGAGATGAAGGCGGCGTGATCCATATGCCGAAAAATCAAGGATTGATCTTGCAAGAAAAGCTGAAGGGCGGTCAAACGAATTTCAGTGATTCTTTTAAGGAAATGGTGCATAACCTGACTCATCCTGAAGAATACACAGCGGAATTGCCGAAAGACCTCCAAGCAGATTTGCGTTCCTATCAAGTCCAAGGATTCAAATGGCTGAAAATGCTAAGTCATTATCAATTTGGCGGAATCTTAGCGGATGAGATGGGTCTGGGGAAAACATTGCAGACGATTGCCTTTCTTCTTTCTGAAAAAGAAGAAAAACAAAAATTATCTGCATTGATCGTAGCTCCAGCAAGTTTGATCTACAATTGGCAAGCGGAAGTGCGGAAATTTGCACCAACCTTAAATGCCCAAGTAGTCAACGGAAACAAAAATGAACGAGAAAAACTCCTCGCGCAACAGGCAGATATCTGGATCACTTCTTATGCAAGTTTGCGCCAAGATGTTGCAGAATATCAGCAAATGCAATTGGATTATCTGATTTTAGATGAAGCGCAAATGGTCAAAAACAGCGGGACCAAAACAGCGCAGTCTTTACGAGAATTATCGATTCCGCAACGTTTTGCTTTGAGCGGGACACCAATCGAGAACAACTTGGAAGAACTTTGGTCATTGTTTGCCACGATCATGCCAGGATTTTTCCCAAGCCGAGCACGATTCAAAGATATGTCAGCGGAAGAAATCGCCCAAATGATCCGTCCGTTTGTCTTGAGAAGAAACAAGAAGAGCGTATTGAAAGATCTTCCGGAAAAAACAGAGACCAATCTTTATTCTGCATTGACGGAAGAACAAAAAACGGTTTATCTTGCTTATCTGCGTCAAATGCGGGAAGAAGTTTCTTTGATGGATACAGCAGACTTCAAGAAAAATCGCATCAGTATCTTGGCAGGTTTAACACGTCTGCGGCAGATCTGTTGTGATCCGCGTTTGTTTATCGAGGATTATAAAGGCGGTTCTGGTAAACTCGAACAAGTGAAAGATATGTTGACAGCAGCAAAAGAGAACAACCGCAGAGTGTTGTTGTTTTCTCAATTTACTGGAATGCTTTCTATTTTAGAAGAAGAGCTAGCTGAACTTGGTATGTCGACCTTTTATTTGCGAGGAAGCACGAAACCAAAAGATCGTATCGCGATGGTGGATGCATTTAATGCAGGGGAAAGAGATGTTTTCTTGATTTCTTTGAAAGCTGGGGGAACCGGTTTGAACTTGACTGGTGCGGACACAGTGATCCTTTACGACTTGTGGTGGAATCCAGCCATTGAAGAGCAAGCAGCAGGCAGAGCGCATCGTATCGGGCAAAAAAACGTTGTTGAAGTGTGGCGGATGATTGCTGAAGGCACGATTGAAGAACGAATGGATACGCTGCAGCACGAGAAAAGAGAACTTTTCCAAAAAGTCATCCAAGGAAATGAAGAACAGATGAATAAACTGACAGAAGAAGATATTCGTTTGATTTTAAGTATCGGGGAACTTGAATGATCCTCTAACCAAAAAAGAACCAGCACTTGTTCAAGTGCTGGTTCTTCTTTGGTTTAATCAATTTATTCGTCATTAAAAATCGCATGGAATGTTTCAAGCAATTGATCGAAAGAAAGAATCTCAATATCTTGTACAGGGCTGCTGTCCGCAGTACGTCCGCGGTGATTGAACCACAGTGTTTTCCAGCCAGCATTGTTTGCGCCTAAGACATCATTCTCATAATTATCGCCAACGTAAAGTGTTTCTTCGGGAACCAATCCAAATTGCTGTTCTGCTAATTGAAAGATTTCTTTTTCTGGTTTTTGGAAGCCTGTTGCTTGGGAAATAAGCATATGCTCTTTTAAAATCCAATTTTCTAATTTCAATTGTTTCAATTTTTTTGATTGATGGTCGGTTGGTCCGTTAGTGATAATGCCCATTGGTACTTGTTTTTCTTTCAAGAAGTCCAATGTTTTTTGTACTTCTTCATGCATGCAGATATTATCCAGCTCATCTTCATAGATTTTTTGAAATGTCAGTCCATCTGCCTCGGTGATCGCAGGGTAGTCTAAATCTTTCAAGGATTGGCTGATACGGTGCGCTCTCATGTATTCAAGCGTCCAGTCGCCGGCCATTACTTTGGGGAAGTTTTCGTCGCTGTGATGGCGAAAACGGATGTATAGTGGGTGCATGTCTTCATCGGATACAAGAGGAACGACCTTCTTCACCGCATTCTTGAAGGGTTGCTGCTGATCGTAAATCGTATCATCCACATCAAACACAACTGCTTTGATCAATTGTCACACGCCTTTCGATTTTCATTTGTATTTTCACAAATCCTCATTTATTGTAGCCGAAAAAAATAGAAAAAAAAGAGGAAAAAGCCTTATAAATAAAGGTTTTTATTACTATATTTCACCAAGCGCGTAAAATCAATATTTGTAAGTTTCAGTTTTTTTCACTAAAATTATGATTAAAGATCATTTGTTATTTTTATGAAAAGCTGCTTTGGATACATGGAGTAAATAACTGATGTTTTTTGATACAGTTATAAAAAGTTTACATGAAAATAAAATAACGGTATTTTACAGGTACATTGTAATGTTTCTCATTCAGTACTTAGCTGTTGAAGCAAGAAGAAATGAAACAAGCGGGTGTGTAAGCGCTATTTTTAAAATGATGGATGTTCGCAGGGTCAGTTATTGAAAAATACAAGGAATAAAAAACATAATCAACGCAGAAAAAAGTGTAAACTAATTGAAAATATCCATAATACTATGACAGTTTTTTGAGTTGTTACATTTATGTTTTAGATTGGTTTTTGATGGGAATTTTCTCATTTTTAATAATGGTAAAAAAGCTTGAAACCTTATTATTAAAGAAAATAAAACTTAGATAACGTTAATTTTTTTTAATTTTTTTCTAAAAAAAGGTAGCAATTTAATATATGATTAGTTATAATAGACACAGATAGAAGTAATAAATAAACTTCTGTTATAAAAGTGTGATGAATTTCACGAAAAGGAGTGGTGCACGTTGTTAACACTATATACTTCCCCAAGCTGTACTTCCTGCAGAAAGGCTCGCGCATGGCTGCAAGAGCATCAAATACCATTTGTAGAACGCAATATTTTTTCTGAACCATTGAATAGTTCAGAACTAAAAGCAATCTTGCAAATGACTGAAGATGGAACAGAAGAAATCATTTCTACACGTTCAAAAGTATTCCAAAAATTGAACATGGATCTAGATGACCTTCCGTTGCAAGACCTACTAGAATTGGTTCAAGACAATCCAGGTTTGCTGCGTCGTCCGATCATGATCGACGACAAACGTCTGCAAGTAGGGTTCAATGAAGATGAAATCCGTCGTTTCTTGCCAAGAGATGTGCGTCAGCTTGAATTGAGACAAGCGCAAATGATGGCTGGTTTATAAGAAAATCACTGGAGATCAGGAACAGACACTGTTCCTGATCTTTTTTATTTAAGGAATCTAGAATTTTAAATATCAATGTAAGAACTTCCGGCAAAGTGCAAGAAGTCTTAAATTTCCAATGGTCATACGAGTTTTTTCTTTACATTTATCCGCTTTCCGATACAATGTACCTATACTGACCAGATTGGCAAAGTGAGGTGTAGCAAAATGGAAATGGAACATATCAATGAAAATACGATTCGAGTAGTGATCGGTAATGAGGACTTGGCAGAAAGAGGTATTTCTTTCTTGGACTTGTTAGGCAATCATAAAGAAATCGAAACCTTCTTTTATAGTATTTTAGAAGAAGTGGATATCGAAGAAGAGTTCCGAGGAAGCGAAGCTGTGACTTTCCAAGTTTTGCCAAAAGGAGACGGCTTGGAGTTGTTCATCAGCAAGAATCTGCCTGACGAAGAGCTGGCACAATCTGGTGATTTCGCAGGAGACCCAGAAGAAGTAAGCGAGTTTTTGCGCCGTCAGTTGATGGATAGCGAAGAAACGGAAGAAAAAGCGAAAATTCCTGAAGCGCCAGAGAAAGAAGCTGTATTTATTTTTGATGACTTCGAGCAAATGGTGCAATTAGCAAAAGACGTAGAATTGGAATCAGCTTGGACCAATTTATATATATTTGAAGATCACTATTATTTAGATGTACATTTTTGGTTAGAAGAGTTGAACAAAGCAGACGTAGACAACCAAATCGCGAAAATCTTGGAATTTGCAAATAAAAGTGACATCACTTCCGCGCGTTTGGATGAATACGGCAAGTGCTTGATGGAACGAAATGCGCTTGAACTGACAAACTATTATTTTAAATAAAATGGTGCTTGGCTCCATGTCGATCAGACGCCTCCTCAGAAACAGACAGCTGTTTTTGAAGAGGCGTTTTTTTTTGCTAGGCAAAAATTTTTTGAGCAAAGCTGCGTAAGTTTTATAAGAGGTGAGAAAATGCTGATTGCAAAGACAAAACAAGGCGACGATATTTTAGCGCAAGAGGCTTCCAAAGGCAGGAACTACCATTGCGGTGGGTGCGGACAACCTGTGATCTTGAAGAAAGGTCTTCAAAAAGAAGCTCATTTTGCGCATAAAAAAGCAGCGGATTGCCAATTATTCAGCGAAGCCGAAACAGCAGAACATCTTAGATTGAAGAAACATTTTAAGCAGTGGCTTGGAAAGGCAGCTGTTTTGGAAGCTTATCTGCCTCAGCTGAAACAGCGTCCGGATATTTTGCAACAAGAGGAAAAACTAGCAATTGAGATTCAGTGTTCTGTATTAAGTATCGAAAAACTAATTGAACGTACATGTACTTATAGAGATCAAGGATATGACTGCTGGTGGATCTTAGGAAACAGATTCATGCAAAATCATGCATTCACTCAATTGGAAAAAAGCTGCTGTATGTACACAAAACAGCGGGGGATCCATAGTTGGAAAGCGGATTTAGCGAATGGGAAACTACATTTGTTCCATCACATCAGCGAGATGCCTGTTTTGAAGATGCGTTATCATGAAAGCACGTGGGATTTTTACGAAACAGATTTGCTGCAGCTTAGAAATCAACAAATTATTTGCTGCCAAGAAAAAGAAAAATCATCTTCAACAGAGGGAGGCACAGATTACCATCACTGGCTTAAGCAGCAGCTTCGACGCAAACAAAAACGGATTTTATCACTGCAAGAGAAGTGTTACTTACGGAAAAAACATCTTTTGCATCTGCCAAAATGGCTTTACAGCAAAAGCCGCTACTTTTTTTTTATCAAGAGCATCTTTTTTATTACCGTTTGCTGTTTGAAGAAACCGCAAGTCCAGACAGAAAGCGGCACTATGAATATTGGGAAAAAGAAATAAACAGACAGAAGGAACCTTGGCTGTTTCCGCTGGTAGATGAAAAACAAATCAGAAAGGGATTTTTTGAAGAATGTATCCGTTTGTTTGAAAAATCAGAAAGTTCAAAAATTCTTCACACTCATTCGCTGGTTTGATGGACGAATTATGGTAAGATTAAAGAATACTATAAAGGAGTGGATTACATGAGTGAAGCGAAGCAATTACCGAAACGCGAAGAACTGCCAGAGCATTTGACGTGGGATCTGACAAAAATATTCCCTAATGATCAAGCATTTGACGAAGCATACAGCCAAGTAGAAGAGCAGCTGAAACAAGCAGACAGTTATAAAGGGACATTGGCGGACGGCGCCCATTCATTTTTATCTGCTGTCGACTATCTGCTTGAGGTTTATCGAGAGACAGAAAAAATCTATGTGTATGCACATTTGAAAAATGACCAAGACACAGCAAACACTACTTACCAAGCAATCTATGCACGCGCAGGCAGTCTTTTTGCCAAAGTCAGCGAAGCAATTTCCTGGTTTGAGCCAGAATTGCTGCAATTATCAGATGAACAGATCTGGGCTTATTTTGACGAAGAACCGAAACTTGAGATGTATCGCCATTTTATCAAACAAACAGTAGATAACCGCGCACATGTTTTATCCGAAGAGCAAGAAGCTTTGCTCGCTGGTTCAAGTGAGATTTTTGGCGCGTCAAAAGATACATTTTCTATTTTGAACAATGCCGATCTTGTTTTCCCGACGATTGAAGGCGAAAACGGAGAAAAAATCCAATTGTCTCATGGTGTTTATGGACAATTCCTTGAAAGCACAGACCGTTCTGTACGCGAAGCAGCGTTTAAAGGGCTTTACAGCGTCTATGAACAATTCAATAATACATTTGCTTCGACTTTAGGAACACACGTCAAAGGGCACAACTTCAAAGCGAAAATCAGAAATTATTCTTCTGCGCGGGAAGCTTCTTTGAGCGCGAACCACATTCCAGAAAGTGTATATGATACATTAGTAGATGTCGTAAACAAAAATCTGCCGCTGCTGCATCGTTACATGGAATTGAGAAAACGTCTGCTTGGTGTGGATACCTTGCATATGTATGATCTTTATACACCAGTTTTGGGTGAGGCACCAGTGAAGTTCAGCTATGAAGATGCGAAAAACAAAGCCGTAGAAGCGTTGCATCCAATGGGCGAAGAATATCTTGCTGTGGTAAAAGAAGCTTTTTCTGATCGCTGGATCGATGTCGTAGAGAACAAAGGAAAACGCAGCGGTGCGTATTCATCTGGAAGCTACGATACAAAACCATATATTTTGATGAACTGGCACGATACGCTAGATCAGTTGTTCACGCTTGTCCACGAAATGGGCCACAGTGTGCATAGTTACTTTACCCGCGCAAATCAGCCTTATGTATACGGCGACTATTCGATTTTCTTAGCAGAGATCGCTTCAACAACAAATGAAAATATTTTGACGGAATATTTATTAGAAACAGAAAAAGACCCTCGCGTCCGCGCATATGTGCTGAATCATTATTTAGATGGATTCAAAGGAACAGTCTTCCGTCAAACACAATTTGCTGAATTTGAGCATTTCATGCATACAGAAGACGCAAAAGGCACGCCGTTGACTAGCGAATACTTAAATGAAAGCTATGGCGAATTGAATGCAAGATACTACGGACCAGCTGTAGAAAAAGATCCGGAAATCAAATTCGAGTGGTCAAGAATCCCTCATTTTTATTACAATTATTATGTTTTCCAATATTCAACAGGCTTTTCAGCTGCTTCGGCATTGGCTGAAAAAATCTGGAACAAAGAACCAGGGGCATTGGAACATTATTTAGATTACTTGAAATCTGGAAGCAGCGACTATCCAGTAGAAGTGATGAAAAAAGCAGGTGTCGACATGACGAAACCTGACTATATCGAAGATGCGATGGCTGTCTTTGAAGCACGTTTGAATGAACTAGAACAATTGATTGAAGAATTGGAAAAAGCATAATAACTATATACTTTTCTTCTGATAGATTTTTGCCATAAAAAATAGGAGAGACTGTGTTGTCGATTCGACAAGAACAGTTTCTCCTTTTTTCTATAGTTTATAAACAGATGGTGGAATAAACGCACATCGATCAGTTAGATAATAAAAATAAGTGATTTGGCGTTGCAGTGTAATTTGTATCTTTCCCCATATGTAAAGGTTTCCCGTTTGTAAATAGCTGGTAGGCATCTTTGCCGGTTTTACAAAGTTCTTTGATACTTTTTATACTGTTAGTGCCTTCAACAAGGACACCAAAATCTCTTTCACTTGCGTAATTATAAATGACTGCTGAAGGATGTTGGACAATGCCCATTTCCCGTGCGATTTTTTGATCTGCAAAAAATGCTTCTTTGACAAATTCAGACTGCCGATCTTCTTTGAACATGGCTAGATCGCCGCCGATTTCTTTGAAAATCTTTTCAGCTAAAGCTGGTGAATAAGGCGTGCCTTCGCAACCAACTGTTTTTTGCAGCTGAATCAAAAATTGACGTCCTTTTTTCTTTCCTTGAAACTGGGCAGCTTTACAATCTAAGGCTGCTGAATAGGTTTCTGAGAATAATTGATTTCTTTTTTGAATATCGTTTTTTGAAATTCCTTGATTTTGCATGACATCCCCAATTGTCTGCAAATTTACTAAAGGCAAAAAGCGGAAATGAAACTCTTTTTTCCCATAGTCTTCTTCGATAAATTCCAAAATCTGCTGTTCGATATTGTAACAGTGTTTCCCCAATGGATTGACGAATAAATAAATCTCAATCATACTGAATCTCCCCCAAAATAGATTCTAATCAATAAATATATTGTTTTAGTACAAATATTAACTTAACAGAAAAACTGAAAAAAATGAAACTAAGACCCTTGTGAAAATGAAAGGATTCTAATTTTTTGATTCAATCATTCGCTGGATTTTATTTTTTGCCGGCTGAAAAGGTATTCCTAATGTATCCAATAGATGTTGAAAATCTTTTTCTCCTTTTTCCGCATGTGAAACTTCCAATTCTAATTCGTAATCATGAAGATTTTCTGCGATACTTTCGTCTAGTGCTAAGAGCCCTTCGCTGATACTGAATTCTGCTCGTTTGGTGGTCAAATAGCCGATAGAGGACAATTCATCGGCAGAAACACCGATTTCAGCAAGTTTGTTGAAAACAGCGCCGCTTTTTGGCAGAGTACTGGTTTGGATAAAGGTTTCTCCTTCTTCGTAAGAAAAAAAGTCGGTTGTTTCTAAACGGCCGTTTTGATCGGGCGTTTTTAACGTATATTCTGCTTGGTTATCCATCAAACGAATTCGCAAGCCGCAATTTTTTTTCTTCAAGCTGTCTTCTTTTGTATCAAAATAATAATTGGTCTGTGTGTGGAAATCTTCTGCTTTCAGCTGATAATGAGCAAGCAAGCGCTGGTAAGTTGATTTATCCAACATTGTTTTATATTCTATTTCTAAGTTTTGTGCCATAATCACAGCTCCTTTTATCATTTATTGTGCTTGAAATTTTATTTTTGGTCAATCCTAAGTAGGTGGATTACTGAAACTCTTTTTTCTATGGTAAAATAAAAACTGAATGTTAGTGCAAAGTAGAGGTATCAATTATGGAACGAGATTGGGAAGCTTTTTTAGCACCTTATGAACAAACAGTGTCGGAATTAAAAGTGAAACTGCGGGGGATCCGCAAACAATTCAGAGAACAGAATCGACATGTTCCCATCGAATTTGTGACGGGGCGGGTGAAACCTGTCGACAGCATTATTACGAAATCGCAGCTGCGGCATATCCCTATGAGCCGTTTAGAAGAAGAAATGTCTGATATCGCAGGATTGAGGATCATGTGCCAATTCGTGGAGGATATCCATCATGTGGTGGAGATCATTCGCAATAGAAAAGACATGAATGTTATCCAAGAACGAGATTACATCACCAATAAAAAAGCAAGCGGCTATCGGTCGTATCATTTGGTCATCGAATATCCGGTCCAGCTGATCAGCGGTGAGAAAAAGATTTTAGCAGAAATCCAGATCCGGACCCTGGCAATGAATTTTTGGGCGACGATCGAACATTCGCTGAACTACAAATATCAAGGAGTTTTTCCTGAAGAAATGAGTGAACGACTGCAAAGAGCAGCAGAAGCCGCTTATCGTTTAGATGAAGAGATGTCCAGTATTCGTGAAGAGATCCAGGAAGCGCAACGTCTGTTTTCTCATGGCAGGGGGACGCCAAACGATATCTATTACCGCAAATTGATCAACACAAACGAGGAGGAGACAGATGAAGGTAGCGATCGTTCATAATAATCAAGAAAAATCATTAGCGGTTACCAAGAATCTGGAAACTCTTTTAGCAAAAGCAGACATCCAAGTCGACATGCAACACCCGGAATTAGTGATATCGATAGGGGGCGATGGGACGCTGCTGTCTGCTTTCCATCGTTTCAGCCATCGTTTGAATGAAGTGAGTTTTTTAGGCGTCCACACTGGGCATTTGGGTTTCTACACAGATTGGCGCGACTACGAACTGCCGGAGATGGTCGACAGCTTGTGTTCCACCAGAGGGCAAACAGTCAGTTATCCGTTATTAGATGTGCGTGTCCAATACCGAAATGATAAACCAGACAAGCATCTTTTGGCGTTGAACGAGTCAACGATCAAACGTGCAAACCGAACCATGGTCGCAGATGTATATATCAAAAATGAATTATTTGAACGTTTTCGTGGGGATGGCTTAGCGATCTCTACCCCTACAGGATCGACAGCCTATAATAAAAGTGTAGGCGGCGCAGTGATCCATCCAAGTATCAACGCGTTTCAATTAGCAGAGATTGCTTCTTTGAATAACCGTGTGTTTCGGACGCTCGGTTCGCCAATCGTCATTGCCCATAATGAATGGCTGGAAATCAAACTTGAGAATACTGAGGATTACCAAGTGACAATTGATCATTTGGAAGTGGCAAAAGAAGACATCCATTCTATTTATTATCGTATAGCAGAAGAACGGATCCATTTTTCTTCTTATCGGCACATGCATTTTTGGCATCGTGTAAAAGACGCATTTATTGGTGAGGACTAAAATGGAATTTACATGGATCTATGAAAAAGAACAGACACAAAAATTGAAATTTTTCCTAAAAGAGAAGGGCATCTCTAAAGGTTTATTAGCGAAAATAAAATTTCAAGGCGGAGAAATCAAAGTCAACGAACAGACGGAAAATGTCTTGTTTTCTCTTTCAGAGAATGATAAGGTAACCATTGTGATTCCTGCGGAAGGCGAGCATGAAACTGTCCTGTTAGATGAGACGCCGATCGATATCGTCTTTGAAGATGAACATGTCCTAGTGGTAAATAAACCAGCAGGCATTTCTTCGATTCCGGCACAATATCATCCAAACGGTACCATGGCTAATCGTGTAAAAGCTTATTATAAAAAGCAAGGATATGAAAACCAAGTGATCCATGTCGTCACTCGTTTAGATAGAGACACGTCAGGATTGATGCTTTTTGCGAAACATGGTTTTGCACATGCGAAACTAGATGTCCAGCTGCGGGAAAAGAAATTTGTAAAAAAATATCAAGCACTTGTTAGCGGAGCAATTGATCATCTGGAAGAACATGGGATGATCCAAGCACCGATAGGCAGAGATTTGACTTCTTTATTGAAGCGGAAAGTCTGTACAGATGGTCAGTATGCAGAAACAGAATACTGGCTGGAAAAGCAGCTTAAAGAAGCTGCACTGGCAGATATCCAGCTCCATACCGGAAGGACCCATCAAATCAGAGTCCATTTTTCTTCCATCGGCTGTCCGCTTTTAGGCGATGAGATGTATGGCGGCAGAATGGATCTGGGTATCCAGAGACAAGCGCTGCATTGTTATGATTTACGGTTTTTCCATCCTTTTACAGAAGAGCTGCTAGTGTTTGAACAGCCGTTAGCGGCAGATATGGCGAAAGTCGTTGAACAGTTGAGAATTTAAGGTGAGGTGAGATTGGTTTGGACGAAAATCAAGAATTAGAGGAACGATTTGCCCAGTTGACAGAAGATTTGAGAAAAAACAACATCCAGGAATTTAGAAATGATTTCTTGGAGATGCACATTTATGAGCAGGGTCAGTTCTACCAATCACTCTTAGAAGAAGAACGCCAGATGATCTATGCGTATCTGTCTCCTAAAGAACTTGCCGATATGTTCGACACCATCGAAGAAGACAATGAATATATGAAAGACTATCTTTCAGAAATGCGGCCTAGCTATGCAGCTGATATGCTCGCGGAAATGTATACCGATAATGCGGTCGATTTGCTGAATACCTTAGATAAGAAGCAAATGGCCAAATATTTGAGTTTGATGCCAGCTGAAAATGCCAGCGAAATCAAAGAACTCTTGCACTATGAAGATGATACTGCTGGTGCGATCATGACTACGGAATTTGTTTCGATCGTAGCGAATCAAACCGTACGTTCGGCAATGTATGTATTGAAAAATGCAGCTGATGTTGCTGAAACGATTTATTATATTTATGTCGTAAACCAAGAAAATCAGCTGGTAGGTGTTATTTCACTTCGAGATTTGATTGTGAATGAGGACGATACCATGATTGCTGATGTGATGAGTGAGCGGATCATCTCTGTATCAGTGGGGGATGATCAAGAAGATGTTGCCCAAACATTCCGTGACTATGACTTTCTAGCACTTCCTGTTACTGATTATGATGACCATCTGCTGGGAATCGTTACGGTTGATGATATCATTGACGTAATCGATGATGAAGCAGCTAGCGACTACTCTGGTTTGGCGGGGGTCAATGTTGAGGAAATCAATGAAAATCCAGTCAAAGCAGCTTCAAGACGTTTGCCGTGGCTGATTACACTGCTCTTTTTGGGGATGTCGACAGCTTCACTGATCAGTCATTATGAAGACTTAGTGAGCGAAGCGAGTATTTTAGCGGTTTTCATCTCTTTGATCACAGGGACCGCTGGAAACGCGGGGACCCAATCTTTGGCGGTAGCTGTTCGTCGTTTGGCGATTTCTGATGATAAAGAACACGGATTTTTCCAGCTCGTCTTAGCAGAAGTTCTGACTGGGGTAGTTACTGGTTTGGTCACAGGACTGACGATTTTCTTGATCGTCGGTTTCTGGAAGCATAATTTCATCTTAGGATTTGTGATCGGGATGGCGATGTTGTTTGCGATCACTGTTGCTAATTTGGCAGGAAGCTTGATCCCGATGCTGATGGATAAACTCGGATTTGATCCGGCAGTAGCCAGCGGGCCGTTTATCACGACGCTGAGTGATTTGACGAGTGTGCTGATTTATTTCAATATTGCTTCATTGTTTATGTCTTATTTTATGTAAAAAAGAAAAGGCTGCGGAACATTTTTCATGTTTCGCGGCCTTTTTTGTATGTTTTTTGCGTATTATTTTTTTGGAAAAAATAATTACCCTAGATCCACGATTTTCGTACCGTGGACTTCGCTGACACCTAATGCTTCAGCAACTGTTTCTGCATTTTGATAAGAAATACCTGCACCAGGTAAAATAATCAAGCGCTCATTGGCGTAGTCGATCAATTTTTTCAAATGAGAGATATTTTCTTCAATCGGTGTACCAGCAGCTCCGCCATGCGTTAAAATGCGGTGGACACCGTGGTCAACAAGCCAATCAATAGCTTCTAGCTGTTTGTCTTCAGGAATAGCGTCAAAAGCCATGTGGAAGGTGATTTGAAGTCCTTCAGCTGTTTCTGTCAATAATTCCAAGGCTTCTTCGTCCAACCAGCCAGAGGGCGTCAGACAGCCGAATACAACGCCGTCTGTTCCTAATTTTTTTGCTTCGATCAGGTCGGTGTGCATGATTTTTAATTCGATGTCGTTGTAAACGAAGTCGCCGCCGCGCGGACGGATCATGGTCATGATCGGAACGTTTTTTTCACCAGCATAGCTTAAGGCTTCCTCGATCACTCCTGTACTTGGCGTAGTGCCGCCCACAGCTAGATTGTCGCATAATTCGATGCGGCCGGCACCTTTAGCGATGGCATGAGGAATCAATGTATAATTTTCTGCGCAAAATTCTTTGATCATTTTTTTGCCTCCTTTTTTTGGCAGCTGCAGCTTTTATCAGCGAGAAGAGAGGGTTCGAATAAATAAAAAATAGCAGCCCTCTATTTGTGGAAATTTGCTTATTTTCGCTTTCAGCAACCCTGTTTCCTGTGCATTGTAACATACTTTTCGGGCTTGCTAAAGTCTGGTGGGAAAGGTAAGATAAAAAAGAAATGAGGGGAAAAGTTATGTTGAAAAAAATTGACCGTGCCCGACAGTTTTTGAAAGAAAATCATTCGATGTTCCGCTGTCCGCTTTGTCAAAATCCCGTGTCTGAAACACCAAATGGTCTGGTGTGTACACAAAACCACCGTTATGATTTGTCAAAAAAAGGAACACTGTATTTTTTGACACATGCAGTTAAAACAGAATACGACCAAGGGATGTTTACGCCGCGAAGACGAATGATCCAAGCGGGTATGTATACCCCGGTTTTAGAAATGCTGGCAGAAGAAATGCCGAAGAATAGTAAGGTCTTGGATGTAGGTTGTGGAGAAGGGAGCTTCTTACAAGAATTATCTCAATTGACAGCTATAAAAAAAGCAATTGGTTTCGATATTTCAAAAGAAGGCGTTTATGCAGCGACAGAACAGCCAATGGACGCATTTTGGTGTGTAGCAGATTTGACAAATCTGCCATTTGAAAACAAACAATTCGAAACGATCCTGAATATTTTTTCACCTTCCCATTATCAAGAGTTTCAGCGCGTGCTGGCAGATGAAGGCGAAGTGCTGAAAATCGTTCCGCAAAGCGGCTATTTAAAAGAGCTGCGCCAAGCGTTTTATCCGGATCAGCCCGAAAAACAAAATTATTCTAATGAACGGGTAGCTGCAAAATTTGAAGAATCGATGCAGCTGGTGAAACGCCGTCGTGTAACCTATGAATTTTCAATACCGGAAGAAAATCAGTTAGATCTATTAGCCATGTCGCCGCTTGAATGGCAAGTAGAAGCGTCAATAAAAGAAAAATTACAAGAAAATCTGTTAAGAAAAATTACAATTGACATAGAATTATTAAAAGGAACTAAGAGTACGCGTTTTTTCTGATTTTTTTCAGAGGAACTATTGCAAAACGCAAAAGTTGGTGGTATATTAGCAACAAGTTGTTTTTTCATTGGTTTTTATCAGGTTCCTGTTCTGATAAAAGTTAGTGAAAAGAGCTTCACTAACGTAACGACTCGCAGTGACTGACACCGAGTTGATACGTTTTTTTTTATGCCGTTTTTCAAAAAAACATGCTGAAAAGAGCAAACATAAAGATGAGAGGTTGATAGATATGAATCACATCGTTTTATTTGAACCATTGATTCCTGCAAATACAGGAAATATCGCTAGAACTTGCGCAGCTACTAATACACCGCTGCATTTGATCGAACCACTGGGCTTTTCAACAGACGACAAATATTTAAAAAGAGCCGGATTAGATTATTGGAATGATGTGAATATCACGTATCATAAAAATCTTCCTTCGTTTTTAGAATATTTGAATGGACGAAAACTGCACTTGATCTCTAAATTTGCAAACAAAGTCTACAGTGATGAAAATTTTGCAGATGGAGAAGAGCACTTCTTTTTATTTGGGAAAGAAACAACTGGTTTACCAGAAGAGTTTATGCGGGAAAATGAAGAAAAATGTTTGCGTATCCCAATGAATGATGAACATGTCCGCTCATTGAACCTCTCAAATACTGCTGCGATGATTGTTTATGAAGCATTGAGACAACAAGGATTCCCTGATCTTGATTTGACACATCACTATGAAAACGACAAGCTGGATTAATCGTTGTTTTTTACGTTAAAATAGAACTATCAAACTTAAAAGGAGTTCGCCGCAATGGAACTATATTTTACACGACATGGAAAAACACAATGGAACCTGGAGCGCCGTTTTCAAGGCAGCAACGGCGATTCTCCGCTATTGCCTCATAGTTATGAAGAAATCAAACTGTTTGGCCAGCATATACAGCAGATTCCTTTTGAAGTGATTTATTCGAGTACAGCAAAACGCGCACAAGATACAGCGCAAGGCATCAACCAAGAGCTGGCTCATCCGACAGAGATTATTTATACCGATCAATTGAAGGAGCTTGGACTGGGTGAATTAGAAGGACGCTCGATTGATGAAATGTATGGAAAATATCCTGAAAACTTGCCTAATCTGCGACATCATTTAGACAAATATGATCCAACACCTTTTAATGGCGAACCGATCCAAGAGGCAATTTCACGAATCGAAGCGGTTGTGACCGAAGCAGCAGCCAAACATACAGGTCCAGTCTTATTTGTTGGTCATGGCGCATCGATGACTGCGGCAATTCAATGGATGCTGGGGAAAGAAATCAGCCAATTGCGCGAGATGGGCGGTTTATATAACAGCAGTTTGACGATTTTGGAGACGGAAGGGTCACATGAGTCGCCTTACAAATTAAAAACGTGGAACAATATTGATTTTTTAGGTTCGGATACGAAACCAGAACCATTATTATAGATTGAAAGGAGCTCCTCTTATGCAGCCAGAAAAAATGCCTTATTTTGTCGGCACGGTAGCAGCGGTCTTTTTTCAAAACCCAAGCAACTTCTACAAAGTTCTTCTTATCCATGTCAGTGAAACAGATGCGGATTTTCGAGAAAAAGAAATTGTTGCAACTGGCAGTTTTGGAGAAATACAAGAAAATGAAACATACCGTTTTTTTGGTGAATTAGTCGATCATCCAAAGTATGGAAGACAATTAAAAGTGGAGCGGTACGAACAGGAAAAACCAACGACAGCAAATGGGATCATTGCGTATTTGTCGAGTGATAAATTTCCTGGTATTGGGAAAAAAACGGCAGAAAAAATCGTCGCGTTACTTGGTGAAGATGCCATTGAACGAATTATTTCTGATCCGTCAGAACTCAAAAAAATAACGGGATTAACCAAAGAAAAACGTGAATTGATTGCTGAAACGATTCGCTTGAATCATGGTATGGATCAAGTCATCATGGGATTGAATCGTTATGGATTTGGGAGCCAGCTGGCATTTAGTATCTATCAAGCGTATAAAAATGAAGCGCTGGATATCATTCAAGAAAATCCGTACCAGCTCGTGGAAGATATCGAGGGAATCGGGTTCAAACGTGCGGATAATTTGGCTGAGCAAATCGGGATCGCTGCGGATTCTCCTCGCCGTATTCGCGCGGCTGTTTTACATCAGATTTTTCAGCAGGCCATCCAGACGGGGAATACCTATGTTCCAGCTGAAGATTTGCTGCAGCAGACGATTCGTTTGCTAGAAACCAGCCGACCTATTGAAATAACACCTGATCAGGCAGCTTCGGTCATTATCCAACTGGTCGAAGAAGGTAAAATACAGCAAGAAGAAACCAATTTGTATGAAAATAGTTTGTATTTTTCTGAATGGGGTATTGGCAGTTCGATTCAACGGCTGCTTCATCGGAAGAAAGAGATCCGTTATCCCGAAAAAGAAATCCAGAAAACGATTCGTTTGACGGAAAAAACACTAGGTATCCAATATGGCGATTCACAGGAAAAAGCCATTACTGAAGCAATCAAATCACCATTATTCATTCTGACAGGGGGCCCAGGTACAGGGAAAACGACGGTGATCAACGGAATCGTCCATCTTTTTGCTGAATTGAACGGATTGGAATTAGATCCCAATAAATATACGCAAGAGATTTTTCCGATTTTGCTCGCTGCACCGACAGGAAGAGCGGCGAAACGAATGAATGAAACAACGGGTCTCCCAGCAAGTACGATCCACCGGTTATTAGGATTGAATGGTCGAGAAAAAACACCAACGATGAGCACAAAAGAATTAGAAGGCGGATTATTGATCGTCGATGAGATGTCGATGGTCGATACATGGCTGGCAAATACCTTGTTCAAAGCAATTCCAACAAATATGCAAGTGATTTTAGTCGGAGACAAAGATCAGCTTCCATCAGTTGGACCCGGACAAGTATTGCATGATTTAATGGAAATCAATGAGATTCCAAAAGTAGAATTGACGGAAATCTATCGTCAAGGAGACGGGTCGAGTATCATTCCTTTAGCCCATGAAATCAAAGAAGGAAAATTACCGCCCGATTTTACGAAAAACCAGAAAGACCGTTCGTTCTTCAAAAGCGATGCATACCAAATCGAACCGCTGATTTCACAAATCGTCGCAAAAGCGAAAAAGAAAGGTTTTACTGCCCAAGATATCCAAGTGTTGGCGCCGATGTATCGCGGTGCAGCAGGAATCGACGCATTGAATAAAATGATGCAGGAGATTTTCAATCCTTCTGACGGACGGAAAAAAGAAGTCAGCTGGAATGATACGGTTTATCGAATCGGAGACAAGGTGCTCCAACTCGTCAATACACCGGAAGTGAATGTTTTTAACGGAGATATGGGCGTGATCACTGGGATTATTTTAGCCAAAGATTCCGAAGACAAAGTCGATGAACTGGTCATTCAATTTGACGCGAATGAAGTAACATATAAGCGAAATGAATGGAACAAAATCACTTTGTCGTATTGCTGTTCGATCCACAAGTCCCAAGGTAGTGAATTCAAGATGGTGATCTTGCCGATGGTACACCAGTATCAGCGAATGCTGCAGCGAAATCTTTTATATACGGCTGTTACGCGGAGTAAAGATCTGTTGATTTTACTAGGGGAAGAAAATGCCTACGAAACCTGTGTGAAAAATGAGTCCGCAGTAAGATTGACGACTTTAAAAGAACGGATCATCCACAATGAACAAATGTCATTGACGATCCGCACGAAATTGACTGCTTACGAAGATTCTCTGGCAGGGGATGACCCATTTGAAGATGGTGTCTACACAACACCAGAAGAACCGAAACGCCAACCAGCTGTCGTGAAAACAAAAAAAGAAACGATCGCAGATGAGCCGGATGAACAAACAGAAGAAATCAGTCTTTTTGCGCCTGAAAAAACACCAGAACCAATTGTGGAAGAAGAGCCTCAAAATTATATTCTGACCACTCAACTGATCAAAGAAGAGAAAATCGATCCAATGATTGGGATGGGGGAAATTACGCCGTTTGGCTAGTGGTTGTAAAAATACTTGTTTCCAACAATCAAAAACCGCAAAACGTAAAAATCGTTTTGCGGTTTTTACTGTATTTAAAAGTCTGTTTCTGACTCTTTTAAAGAAACCAAAAGGGCTGTTTTTTGGTCCCAAATTGCAAATCAAAGGATTGAGAATCCAAATCTTCGCCATCTGCTTGTCCATACTGAGGAAGCGTTGTGGTCAAGCGAAGTTTACTTGTTGTAAAGTGATGGACATGTTTTGATTTCAAATGTTTTTTTCGAAGAAGCAGACCAATGATCCATAAAATCTTGAAAAAATTGATTCGTTCAATCAGGATAAAATCCATATTCGGTTTTGCGATTTCAGCTGTTGGCGCAATCGCAACCCCGCCGCCAAAATAAGGATGATTTGTCACGGTACACAGAAATGCTTTTGAAAAAGCGAGCTGCTTGCCGCCGACATCTGCTAAAAGCGGAAATCCTTTTTGTGTGAACAGTACCCGTGCAATCGAAAAAATATAAGCAAAAGAGCCTAGATTATACTTGTTCAATCGTTCTTTAGAAGCAGAATGATTGGTTGCATGAACGACAGCTGCATCTAAGCCGATCCCAAAATTATTAACTAAGATCCCGCTTGTTTCGCTTATTTTTTCTTCAAAAGTCAGCAAATTGATCATTTTCGGTTCAGTGGTTGCTAAAAGGCGATCTAACGCCAGTTCTGCTGTGCGAGGCAAACCGATCCCCCGTGCAAAATCGTTTCCTGAACCAGCTGGGATATAGCCGATTGGAAATTCTTTTCCCAAATAATGGAAAGCATTGAGTACTTGATGAAGGGTACCATCCCCGCCAATCACAACGACTAAAGGAAATTCGTTCTGTTCTGTCAATTCTTCTTTATCTTCAGGCCAAGGAAGCAGAGAAGGGACCAATTGTTCAGCGATTTCAGCATCGTGTCCAGCGTACTCGCTATAGTGAGCAGTAAATACCAGCTTTTTTTCTTCCAGCAATTTGATGATTTTTTCTGCGGTCTTTTTGCCATTTCCGCTGCCGGCCGCTTGGTTGATCAATAAATGATAGTGGATATCCATTTTTTCCTCCTGCAGCTTAAGTTGAAAGAATGGTTTTATTCTTCCATAAGAAAAAGCCAAGAGCATTGTCTTGGTTTTTGTCGAGGACTCCGTACAGCCAAGGCTCGCTGTTTGCGAAATCTATTTCTTAAACTGTTTATTCAAAATCGTTTCCCACACATTATAGCAGAGGAAAAGAAAAAATAAATAAAAAAGATCTAACAGATGCTCGATCCGGTACTTTTCCGGAGAAGAAATCTAAGGTTCATGTGTCCACTTAGTTCTTCAACAATCTGTTAGACCCTGTACGATAAGTAAGAGGTTGCTCAAATTCCCACATCCTTTACATCTTCGTTTCAGTTTCACAACAATTCTGTTCAGCAGAACCTGCTTCGTCTGCGCTACTGGGAATTCTTATGACCCCTTACACCTATTTTATACCATGTTTTGCTTCTTTTTGCAAACGTTTACTTTTGAGTTTTAACATTACTTTTCCAGGAAATATCAGCTAGTTGTTGAAAAGAAAAAGCCTTCTGTTATAATGAATGATTGTGGTCAAGATTTCGGGATATTTCAGTGAAAACTGAAGCCAAGAAATTTTTTCGATTCTAGTTCGTTTTGCAAAAAAACAACTAGGTCCGCGGTTCATCAACCATCCCGCGCAAAAAAACTAGGAGAAATGAGGAGAAATTATGCAAGCATCAAAAAGCAGCAAATCATTGATGGTCATTGCGGTAAATGGGATCATCATGGCACTTTATTTAGCATTAACGATTTTAGTCGCACCTGTCTCTTCAGGGCCGATCCAATTTCGAATATCAGAAAGCTTGAATCATCTGGTAGTTTTCAATCGGAAACTTTTGTGGGGTGTTTTAGGCGGAGTCATCGTCTACAATGCATTCTTTGGTTTTGGGATCATGGACGTGATTTTTGGCGGGACACAGACGTTCTTATCACTTGGTTTGACAGCATTGCTGCAAAACAAAGTAAAAGATGTCAAGATCCGTTTAGCTTTAAATACGCTCTTTTTTACAGTAAGTATGATTTTGATCGCGTATATGCTTGTTCCGACAGGCGGTCATGCTTTTTGGGTAACTTACGGCACATTGGCACTTAGCGAATTCATCATCATGGTCATTTCAGCACCATTGATGTATTACTTGAATAAAACAATCCATTTTGAAAAAAGAATCTAAAAAAATGGGCGATCCGAAAATCATTGACAGATTTTCAGATTGCCCGTTTTTTATTTGAGCAAAAAGATTTTCTGCTCTTTATTCTGCATGCTGCAGATCTTCGATTTCTACTACTTTGAAATTTTTCTTTTCTAAATGGCTCACAATCGTATCGCATGTTTCTTTTGTCGTTTGCGCTGGAAGAGTAATCAGCGTACGGCGGATAAATTCGTCTTTACCAATATCCAAAGTAATGCAGCTGGCAATACTTGTGTACTTAGAAATAATTTTTGTCATAGAGGCCAAATCGCCTTGTTTTCCAGTAGAAGCAACCGTTAATACGTAGCTTCCTTGCTCGATGCTCCATGATTGAGAAAGCATATTCAGTAAAGAACTGTGCGTCAAGATCCCGTAAAAATGGTTATTTTCATCTAAAACTGCGATATACGGCAATTCTTTGATGGTAAAGAATACTTTGAAGAATGATGTATTCACATAGATGAATTTTGTGGCGTTTTTCAATAAGTAAGTGACAGGAAGTGTCATGTCTCCGCCATTTGCTTTGTGGCGGTAGATGTGCATTTTGTAAATATTTCCACGAAAAATCTGTCCGGATTCATCAAGGATCGGTACACAACGATAACCAGATGTTTCTAAAATCTCTAATGCTTGTTCTAATGTATTTGTCTCGTTCACTGTTGTTAAATCTTTTTTCTTGTAGACCATTGTTTTCAGCAGCATAACAAGTACCTCCGTTTCGTACATTTTAATCTAATTCTTAATTTCTTTAATCATATCATAAAGAAGCTAGGAATGAATAGAAGGTTTTAGGAGAAATTGACAAAGAACATTTTCCATGATACTGTTATTCTGTATATTTGTGAGTTTCAGTAAGGAGGTAGGGACAAAATGGCGAAGAAAAAAGCTGCTTTAGCGTGTTCCGTATGCGGGTCTAGAAACTATACAAAGTCTATTAGCGAAGGTAAAAGCGGAGAACGTTTAGAAATCAACAAATTCTGTAAATATTGTAATCAATATACATTACATAAAGAAACCAAATAAGGAGGAAGCAGAATGAAATTTCTTAAAAGCGTAAAAGAAGAAATGAAAAAAGTGTCTTGGTCTTCAAAGAAACAATTGCGCCGCGACACATTGATCGTTATCGAGACATCAATCATTTTTGGTGTCATGTTTTACGTGATGGATACAGCTATCCAACACTTGTTCAGCTGGATTCTTAGCTAGGACGCTAGTAAAACCAAGCAGAACGTGCTATAATCGTTTTGAAGAAAAACTTCGGGTATACTGAGGTTTTTTTATTTTACAATGAAATGAGGAGCCGGCAAAATGGAATCTTTTGAAAAAAATTGGTATGTACTGCATACTTATTCTGGTTATGAAAATAAAGTAAAAGCAAATATCGAGTCTCGTGCACAAAGTATGGGGATGGGTGATTATATTTTCCGCGTTGTAGTTCCTGAAGAAACAGAAACGGAAGTAAAAAACGGGAAAGAAAAGGAAATCGTTCATAAAACATTCCCTGGTTATGTATTAGTAGAAATGACAATGACAGATTCATCATGGTATGTTGTTCGTAATACACCGGGCGTAACAGGATTCGTTGGTTCACACGGCGCCGGCAGTAAACCAGCTCCATTGCTTCAAGAAGAAGTAAACCATATCTTGCGTTCAATCGGTATGAGCGTTCGTCAAAATGATTTGGAAGTCCAAGTTGGCGAAACAGTGAAAATCATTGAAGGTGCCTTTGCTGGATTAGAAGGACAAGTCAGCGAAATCGACGAAGAAAAAGAAAAACTAAAAGTAAATATCGATATGTTTGGACGCGAAACAAGTACAGAACTTGATTTCGAACAAGTAGACAAAATCGATTAAATCAATCATCACAAATTTTGAAAGATTGAATAAAGCGGCGGACCACCAGTCAAAAGGCTGAAGGCTGCTGCTTTTTTGTTTGAATGAAAGGAGAAAAAAACGTGAAAAATGTTTTAAGTATCAGTGCATTGTTTGTCCTGAGCCTTCTTTTTTTAAGCGGGTGCCAAGACAAAGGGATGCAAGCAGAACAAACCAGCTCTTCAAAAACAGCAGAAACAGTAAAAACAACAGCAAGTTCAGAGCAGCAAGAACAAACAGCCGTACCAACGCTCTTTTTCCATGGATACAGCGGAACCATCAATTCCTTCAAAGGGATGCTTCAACGGCTGGAGCAAGAAAAAGCAGGGAAAAATGAACTGCTTTTAACGGTTGCGGCAGATGGAAGTATCCAAGCACAAGGCGAATTGAGCGGAAAAGCAGATGATCCAATGGTCCAAGTCGTTTTTTCAGATAATCAAAACAATGAATGGAACCAGACCGAATGGATCAAAAACAGTTTAGTTTATTTAAAAGAAACATATGGTATCAGCAAAGTAAATATCATTGGTCATTCGATGGGCGGGGTCAGTGCACTTCGTTATCTTGTCACATATGGTCAGGACACTTCACTTCCAAAAGTAGAAAAATTCGCGGCACTTGGCGCTCCCTTCAATGATTTTGTAGAAGAGAATAATGAACAGACAGCGGAAGAGGTTTTAGCAAATGGTCCATCTATACTTTCCAGCCGCTATCAGGATTATCAGCAAAACATCCAAAATCTGCCAAGCTCCGTTTCGATTTTACTTGTTGGCGGACAAATATCTGAAACAGATTTAAGTGATGGTACCGTTCCATTGAGTAGCGCATTCGCCGTTGCGCCATTGCTGAAACAACACGGGAATTCTGTGGAGGAACAGATCATAAAAGGTGCTGCGCATAGTCAACTGCACGAAAGCAAAGAAGTGGATCAATTGGTGAGCCGTTTTATTTGGGATAGATAAGAATACCTTGCTCTCGAAAGTAAAAAAAATCCAAGTATAAATATTTGCTTACTTTTTGTAAGTGTTATATCATGTTTTTGTAATCAAGAACATGAAAGAAGGATTTATTATGGCTTATCAAGCAAGTAATGAAGAACATCCAATCAATATCGTCAATATCGCTTCACTAGAAGGCAGAGTAAAAGAGCGAATGGAAGCAGGTGCTTTCGGTTATATTCGCGGAGGCTCAGAAGACGAATGGACAATGCGAGAAAATACTTCTTCTTTTAATACAAAAAAAATCATGCCGCGTGTTTTACGAGGAATCGATTCTGCAGATCTTCGTACATCTGTTTTCGGCATTGATTTAGATACACCAATTATCCAAGCGCCATCTGCTGCTCAAGGATTGGCTCACGAAAAAGGAGAAGCAGCTACAGCAAAAGGAGTGGCTGATGCAGGCTCTATTTTCTCCATTAGTACGTATGCAAATACAACAATCAAAGACGCAGCAGCTGCGGCACCAGATGCACCCCAATTTTTCCAACTATATATGAGCAAAGATGATGGTTTCAATGAATTTATTTTAAATAAAGCAGTGGAAGCAGGCGCTAAAGCAGTGATTTTGACAGCTGATTCAACTTTAGGCGGCTATCGTGAAGAAGATATCATCAACAATTTCCAATTCCCATTACCAATGCCTAATTTGGCTGCTTACAGCGAACAAAGCGCAAGCGGAAATGGTGCTGGAAAAGGGATCGCAGAAATCTATGCGGCTGCAAAACAAGAATTGACGCCAGCAGATATCAGAAAAATCAAAGAGCTGACAAATCTGCCAGTACTTGTAAAAGGAATCCAATCCCCAGAAGACGCAGAAGTAGCCATTTCTGCTGGTGCTGACGGAATCTGGGTATCAAACCATGGCGGCCGCCAATTAGACGGTGGGCCAGCTTCCTTTGAAGTACTGCCGAAAATCGCAGAAGTAGTAAGCAAACGTGTGCCCGTTATCTTTGACTCAGGTGTCCGCCGCGGCGAACATGTCTTCAAAGCATTAGCAAGCGGGGCAGACCTAGTAGCAATCGGCCGTCCAGTGATTTATGGCTTAAACCTTGGCGGAGCAGCAGGCGTTACTTCCGTGTTCGAACATTTGAATAAAGAATTAGCTATCACTATGCAGCTTGCTGGAACAAAAACGATCGATGAAGTAAAAAATACTAAACTTTTGGATTAAATCAATCATAAAAAAAGAGCCCACAACATCAACTGATGTTTTGGGCTCTTTTTTATGCTTGCTTATTCAACAATTCTTCTGTTAAACGTTTTGCGGTTGGCGTTGCGGCTAATCCGCCTTCTGCTGTTTCTTTGAAAATAGAAGGCATTTGTCTGCCCACTTGGTACATAGCTGCAACAACTTCGTCAGGCGGGATCACGCTTTCGATTCCAGCTAATGCCATATCTGCAGAAATGAAAGCTTGAGAAGATCCTAACGCATTGCGTTTGACGCAAGGAACTTCCACTAATCCAGCGACTGGATCGCAAATCAAGCCCATCATATTTTTTAAAGTGATTGCGACTGCTTGGGCTGCTTGATGCGCGGTTCCGCCATTTGCACAAACAAGAGCGGCAGCAGCCATTGCGCTGGCAGAGCCAACTTCTGCTTGGCAGCCGCCTTCCGCGCCGCTGATTGAAGCATTATTTGCAATCACTAATCCAAAAGCACCTGCAGTGAAAAGAAATTCAAGCTGCTGCTGATGATCTAAATTTAACCGATCTTTGACAGCCATCAATACACCAGGGACGACGCCGGCGCTTCCAGCGGTTGGTGTAGCACAGATCAAGCCCATTTTGGCATTCACTTCATTGACGGCGATGGCGTTTTTCACTGCTTTTAAGATCGTTTCGCCGCTCAAAAAGTTTCCTTCCGCCAAATAGGTATCTAGTCTTTTAGCATCTCCGCCTGTGATTCCTGTAACTGAAGTCACGCCCTGTGTTCCTTCATTAATAGAGTGTGACATGACCGAAAGATTTTTTTCCATCAGCGCAATGATCTGTTCCCGCGAACGGCCAGTCATATTTTCTTCTTCGGCAATCATCAGTTCAGCGACAGAAGGATAGGCTTCTGCTTGTTCAACAAGTTCTTTGATTGATAAAAACATTGCTAAGACTCCTTTTAGTCAAAATAATTTACACTATCGATATGGGGCAGTTCCATCAATTTTGCAACTGTCTCATTACCTTGAGGATCATCAACTTCAATGATCATGATGGAATTGTCGCCTTTTGATTCCCTCGTAACAGTCATCGTACCAATATTGGTTCCTGCTGCGGACAAGATATTTGTTACTTTTGCAATGATGCCCGGAACATCTTGATGGACGATAATAAAAGTCGGCGTTCCCATACTTAAAGAAATCTTGAATCCATTCAATTCGGATATCTGGATATTTCCGCCTCCGATAGAGATTCCTGTAACGGATAATTTACGGTTTCCTTTTGTCAAAAGCATACGCACAGAATTTGGATGTTCTGCTTTTTCATTTTTAGGGACGAATAAAACCTCCATACCTGCGTTATACGCAAGTTCTAGAGAATCAGCCAAACGCTCATCATCAGGCTCCATCCCAAGTAGACCGCCTACTAAGGCAATATCTGTACCGTGGCCTCGATATGTTTTGGCAAATGACTCATACAAATAGATGTCTACAGAGTCAGGCTGTTCACCAAAAATACTGCGTACGATCTTTCCGATTCGGGCAGCCCCAGCCGTATGAGAACTGCTTGGACCAATCATTACAGGGCCAATAATATCAAAAACACTTCTATATCTTAATTCTTCCATTTTCCCCACCTCGCAAGTAAAGATAGATTGCCGTTTTTGCAGTCTAAGTGTAGCACAAAAGAGCGAGATGGGAGGCGGCAGTTCAAGTTTTTAAGGATAATTTTATTTGTTTTTGAGCGAGAGAAAATATTCTGTGAAAAAACATTGAAAAATAGTTTATATTTGCTATAATGTATCAGTGTGCATCCGAACTGCACCAATTTGTCGAAAGTTTCGGCAGATAAAACGTGGGAGGAGAAATATGCATCTCCAATTAACCACATCACGGACTTAAGGAGGTATGTCTCGTGGCAAAGAAAGTAGAAAAAATCGTTAAATTGCAAATTCCTGCAGGTAAAGCAACTCCAGCTCCGCCAGTAGGTCCAGCACTAGGTCAAGCGGGTATCAACATCATGGGATTCACAAAAGAATTCAATGCTCGTACTGCTGATCAAGCTGGTTTGATTATTCCAGTAGTAATCTCTGTATACGAAGACCGTTCATTCACATTCGTTACAAAAACACCGCCAGCTGCAGTATTATTGAAAAAAGCAGCTAAAATCGAAAAAGGTTCAGGCGAACCAAACAAAACAAAAGTTGCTAAAGTTTCTAGCGATCAAGTAAAAGAAATCGCTGAATTAAAAATGGAAGACCTAAACGCAGCTAACGTTGAAGCAGCAATGCGCATGGTTGAAGGAACTGCAAGAAGCATGGGAATCACTGTAGAATAATCTCTGCATCCCGAGGAAGTAGCTTCTCAGTTGGCTCTATATTGAAAGATATAGAACACGTGGGAGGTTCAACCGTTATAACCACAATCAAGGAGGAAACATAATGGCTAAAAAGAGCAAAAAAATGCAAGAAGCATTGAAAAAAGTTGATTCAAATAAAGTTTACCCAGTTGCGGAAGCAGTTGCTTTAGCAAAAGAAACAAGTATTGCAAAATTCGACGCAACAGTTGAAGTTGCATACCGTTTGAACGTAGACCCTAAAAAAGCAGACCAACAAATCCGTGGTGCTGTTGTATTACCAAACGGAACAGGTAAAACACAAACTGTTTTAGTATTTGCTAAAGGCGAAAAAGCAAAAGAAGCAGAAGCTGCTGGTGCTGATTACGTTGGCGATGCTGACATGGTTCAAAAAATCCAAGGCGGCTGGTTCGATTTTGACGTAGTCGTAGCAACTCCAGACATGATGGCTGAAGTTGGTAAACTTGGTCGTGTCTTAGGTCCTAAAGGCTTGATGCCAAACCCTAAAACAGGAACAGTTACTATGGACGTAACAAAAGCTGTCAACGAAGTTAAAGCTGGTAAAGTAACTTACCGTGTCGACAAAGCTGGTAACGTACATGTGCCAATCGGTAAAGTATCATTTGATACAGACAAACTTATCGAAAACTTCAACACGATCCATGATGTTTTAGTGAAAGCTAAACCATCTGCAGCAAAAGGTCAATACATGAAAAATATCAGCGTTACAACAACATTTGGACCTGGTATCCATGTAGACCAAGCTTCTTTCTAATCTTTTAGGTTAGTCAGTCAGCTGATCCAACTGAAAAATAATTCTTGACTCAATCAGCTTAGCGTGCTAAGCTGATTGAGGTTAATAATTAACTGTACCGAAGACAGTAGGTGGCGATAGCCTTAATTTCCTACCGAGGACATCTATTGAGAACATTCAATTGTCCCTCTATGTCTACGGTGGCATGGAGTTTTTTTATTGTGAATCACTAAGAACGAAGTGATTAGAAGAGTAAAATCAATAAGAACAACGTGATTAGATGATGAGCGATTCTGGTTGATTCAACCAAGAACTCTTCCATCAAAATTCAGGAGGTGAAACTCAAAATGAGTGAAGCAATAATCGCTAAAAAAGCAGCAATCGTCGATGAAGTAACCGAAAAATTCAAAGAAGCAGCATCTGTAGTAATCGTAGACTACCGCGGACTAACTGTTGATGAAGTAACTCGTTTACGTAAACAACTTCGTGATGCAAACGTAGAAATGAAAGTTATCAAAAACTCAATCCTTTCACGTGCTGCAAAACAAGCTGGACTAGAAGGCTTGGACGAAGTATTTACTGGACCTACAGCCGTTGCATTCAGTAACGAAGATGTAGTTGCACCAGCTAAAATCATGGATGAATTTGCTAATGAAGCAAAAGCATTAGAAATCAAAGGCGGTATCATCGAAGGCAGCGTGTCTTCATTGGAAGAAATCACAGCATTGGCAAAATTGCCAAACCGCGAAGGACTTCTTTCTATGTTACTATCTGTACTGCAAGCGCCAGTCCGCAACGTGGCTTACGCTGTCAAAGCAGTCGCAGAAAAAGAAGATGGAGATGCAGCTTAATTGCCGCATAGCATAAATAAAAATTACAAAACATTTAAACGGAGGAAACAAAAATGGCATTGAACATTGAAAACATCGTTGCTGAGTTAAAAGAAGCAACTATCCTAGAACTTAACGACCTAGTTAAAGCTATTGAAGAAGAATTTGGCGTATCTGCTGCTGCTCCTGTAGCTGTAGCTGGTGGAGCTGCTGCTGGCGGCGCTGCTGAAGAACAAACAGAATTCACTGTAGAATTGACTGCAGCTGGAGACCAAAAAGTTAAAGTTATCAAAGCAGTTCGTGAAGCAACTGGCTTAGGCTTGAAAGAAGCTAAAGCAGTAGTTGACGGAGCTCCTGCACCAGTTAAAGAAGGCGTATCTAAAGAAGAAGCTGAAGAATTGAAAGCTAAACTTGAAGAAGTTGGCGCATCTGTAACTGTTAAATAATTTTTTTAAAATTGTTTACACCAGAATCCTTGATATGATAGGATTCTGGTGTTTTTTATTTTTCTGTTCATACTTTTGATCAATATAATTGAATTTCTAAAAGAGAGCGTTATGATATGTTTTTCAGCTCTCTAGATTTTATTTTATTCTTAAATTCTTTCACATTGCATTTGAATACCTCTCGCTTGTTACTTGATTTAAAATCAGCTGCTTTATATATTCTTCACACTCATATTCTATTCCATAGTAATCCATAAACTTCATGTAATCGACTTGCTCCACAGATAGTAAGAATACGTTTATATAATTTTTTAGTAATGCTTCGATCATAAATTTATTTGCATCATGTTCCATTTTTGAGCGAAAAATCGTTTTACTATATAAAACGATTAATTCATTGTGATTTAGCGCATGGCGAGATTCGTGTAATAAAACTTTATTTTGTTCTAATTCAGTTAGATTATGATTGAGAAAAATCGTTTTTATACTTGGAAGATAAAATCCTTTCGTTTCGGTGTTAGTAATTACTACACTAATTCCATTTTCTTTCAGTAAATTCTCAATGTTGTCCATACACTATAACCTCACTTGCTTTTTCTACCTTGCAAAAATATTCTTACTGCTTCTTTATCTTGTTCAGTAAGCGGCTCGCCATTCCATGTCATGGCACCTTCTAAAGCATTTTCTAAATCGTCATTTATAATTTGGTCTTCTACAACCTTAGAGATATCTGTGCGTCCTAGCAAATAATCTGTGCTAACACTGAAATAATCAGCAACTTTTATCAAATTAGTGCCTTTAGGAATATTTTTTTTCCAAGAATAAAGTGAATTTCTACCGATACCAAGTTTTTCTTCTAAATCATTGACTGAGATACCTTGGCTATCACAAAGAGATTTGAGTCTATCAAAAGCTGTCATATCAATATTCCTCCGATTTATTTACAAATTAATTAAAACTAGAACTAAAAACCAGGTGTTTAAATCTTGACTTTTAAAATTAAATTTAATAAACTGTGTTTGTAAGCTAATTTAATAACTAAAAATATTAAGAAAGATACCTTAATAATAACTATTCGTGGTCGGCAAACTTAGAATGTTTATTTTATAAAGCTATCTAATCTTATTTAACTATGCACCTATTTTAAATCTAGTTTTAAAAAAAGTCAACGTAAATTAGTTTTTTTATTAGCTTATGAATTTTGAGAAAGGAGGCGAAGAATCAGTTTTGAATTTTTAAAACAAATACACACGGTTATTGAAACAAAAGATCTTGATTATCTTTCTCTAAAGTGGAATCAGTGATGGAAGATCCTGTGAGTTTAGAAAACTATCATTGGTAATAGATAGTTAACTTAAATTTTCTTGTAAAACGTATGAAAAGACAAAGATGAAAGAAGCGGGCTGGAAAAAGAAAGCTTTTGATTGAGGTGAATATGGCAATTAACAATACCTTATTATTATATGAATTTAGAAATCTTTTAACGAACGGATATGTACAAATATTTTTATGGTTCGTTATTGGAGATATTGTTACAGGGATCTTTAAAGGGATTTTCGTGAAGAATGCAAATAGTACAGAAGGACTAGCCGGGATTGTTAAACATATGCTGGTTGTCTGCTTAGTGGTTATTGCTTATCCATATTTGAAAATTCTAGGGTTAGAAATAATAGCTACTGGGTTTGTATGGTTTTATATTGCAGTTTATGGAATCTCCATCACAGAAAATTTAGGACAATTGGGCGTTCCCGTTCCTAATTGGGTAAAAGATCGGTTAACTAAGTTAAAAAATGCATCGGAAGAAGTTTCTAAAAAGTAATTGTAAGCGTTTTTATAAATAGGGTGTTGACTCTAACAAACGATAAAAAATAAAAATACAAGGAGAGATGTAAAATGGGAACACAAGAACAAACGGCAAAACAGATTTGGGATTATTTAACAAACAGAGGATGGACTAAACAAGCCGTTGCTGCTCTTTTAGGAAATATGCAATCAGAAAGCGGAATCATTGCCGACCGATGGGAATCAGACATTGTTGGGAACATGTCTGGAGGATACGGACTGGTTCAATGGACTCCAGCTACTAAATACATTGATTGGGCTAATGCGAATGGATTAGACTACAGAAACGTAATCAGTCAGTGTAAACGAATTGAATGGGAAGTAGCAAATAATCAGCAATTTTATCATCCGTCTATGACATTTAAACAATTTACTCAAAGTACACAAAGTCCTGAAACGTTAGCTGATATTTTCATCCGCTATTATGAAAGACCAGCAAATCCTAACCAGCCAGTTCGTCAGACGCAAGCACGTTACTGGTATGATAAATTTAAAAATTCAAGTACAGACGAAAAGACACCACAACAGATTCATGACGAAGCTATCGCTAGTTCACCAATCAAAAGTGCAAATGGTGTGCAAGCAAAAATTGAAATCTTCAAAGAACAGCCTACTGGATATATTACTGCTGGCGGTTGGATGGGTCCAGGCTATGAGTATGGTTTTGTTTTAGTGTTGGAACATGGTACTGGAAAAGAGTTAGATAGAAGAATGTCGCCTGGGATTGTTCGTGATGATGTGAATGCTCATCTTGGTTTGCCTAATGGATTGAAATATGGAATCCAAGGTGTATTTCCAAAAGCACAATTTAATGGCAAAGTGATTGATGTAATATTCCGTCGAACTAATGATAAAACAGGTAATACTGCAGGCGGGTATCAAGACTTTCGTTTTAATGAATTTTATTTAACTATCTGATATACGAATATAACTCTGATACTAACTATTTTTCAAAGATAAAAATAATAATCTTTTTGTTCATACTTGTCCTCGAATCTTTGTTTTCAAAGATCCGAGGGCTTTTTTTTATTCCTCAAAATACTTTCGTTAATCGCAATTTTTTCTTCCATAGATAAGTTATGCTAAACTGAAATTAGAATGAGAAGAAAGCGGGAGGGCGTATGAAAACGAAGAAGGCAAGGATCACGTTGATTTCTATAGGAGTTTTATTCATTCTTTTTATCGGTTATCATCTTTTTTTGGAATATCAGCCAGATATCCATTTGCTTCTTGATCCAAAAGCCAGCCGCCAAGAGTTGATGGCAACTATTCGCTCCCATGGTTTTTACGCGGCTTTCATCCTGATTTTGTTAACTTCTTTGATGTGTGCAGTTCCTGGAATCCCAACTTCTGTGATTAGTGTGATTGTTGGATTGAGTTATGGACCGTTCCTCGGTACGTTGATTAATGTATTGGGAAATACCTGTGGAAATATTTTATCAATCGCATTGATGCAGCATATAAAACTTTTCGATCAATCAAAAAAGTCCAATCGTTGGGTAAAAGCGATTCGTGAAATGAAACATCCAAAAATCGGTGTGATGGTTGGATATATGATCCCGTTCATTCCTTCTTCATTGATCAATTTTGCAGCAACAACACTGAACTTAAAAATAAGAGATATTTTACTTGCCGTTTTGATCGGCACCATTCCGTCCTCTTTACTATATGCTTGCGGGGGCGAAGCTCTTTTTCATGGGTACAGCAAACGAGCGCTTTTATTGGTAGCAAGTGTACTTTGCCTAAGTGTACTGGTAGTGGTTATTCATATGGATCGACGCAAACATCGAGCCAAATAAAGAGCAGAACAACTGTCTTTACGATAGTTGTTCTTTTTTTGTTGAATTGCAGCTTTCGATAAAAGAACAGTCATTTTTCTATTTCCAATCTATTTTGAAAGAGGTAAACTAATAAAAGAAATGGAGGAAACAAGATGGAAAAACAAGAAAAAATATCACTTTCAAATTCGCTTATTCTGCTTTTAGCGTTAACTTGCGGCGTAGTCGTTGCAAATATGTATTACATCCAGCCAATCGGAACGAAAGTCGCTGCAAGCTTTTCGATTGATACTGGATCAATCGGGATCTTGACGATGCTGACGCAATTGGGCTATGCATTGGGGCTGCTTTTTTTAGTGCCTCTTGGAGATGTCGTTGATCGTCCCAAACTGATTATTCGGATGTCTGCTTTATCGGCGCTTTCATTGCTGGCTGCCTTTTTTGCACCTAGTTTTCTTTGGTTTGCCGCCGCTTCATTTTTGATTGGCTTACTTTCCATCGTGCCGCAGATCATCATTCCCTATGGTGCTGTTTTAGCAGGTCCAGAAGCAAGAGGGAAGACGATGGGGACTTTACTGAGCGGACTTCTGATTGGTATCTTGCTTTCCCGTACGATATCTGGGATTGTTGCAAGTGTGATCAATTGGCGTTATATGTACTTCATTGCATTGTGTGCCGTGCTTTTATTGACCGTGATGCTTGTCATCAAATTACCTAGAGTAGCAAGCAGCAAATCGCCTTTATCTTATACTGATTCTATCAAAAGCTTGCCTTATCTAGTAAAAACACAGCGCTTGCTGAGAGATGCTTCGATCAATGGTTTCTTTATGTTTGGCAGTTTTTCTATTTTTTGGTCAACCTTGATTTTCTATATTAGCAGTCCAGTCTATGGTTGGGGAACATTTGAAGCAGGGATCTTAGCTATTTTTGGACTAGTTGGAGCTGTCGCAGCGCCGATCGTTGGACGATTAGCTGATTCCTATGCGGAGCGAAAAATCGTGTTGATGGGTCTAGCCATGCAGACAATCAGCTTTGTGCTGCTGTTTTTAGGCGGCGGTCATCTTTTCGTCCTATTGCTCGCTATTATTTTATTAGATATCGGCAATCAATTTGGTCAAGTTGCCAATCAGACACGCGTGCAAGGATTGGGTGCTGAAACGAGTAATCGAAATAACACAGTGTTCATGTTTATGTACTTTATCGGTGGAGCAGCAGGTTCCTTTTTCGGTACAATGATGTGGCAGCATTTTGGCTGGCAGGGTGTTACGCTCTTGGGGCTCGGTTTTCAAGCGGCTGCTTACTTCTTTTATTTCGTAGTTTTCCGGAAAAAATAAAGAATATTCCTTGTTTTTGCAATTTGGTCTAGACTAATCTTGCGCAAAGGAAAAGAAGGTGCTATAATTGGGCTATACCAAATACAAAGGAGCAATCACTATGGAAATCATCCGTGTAAAAAACGCTGAAGAAGGCGGAAAAAAAGCTTTTGAAATTATCAAAGAAGGCATGGAAAACGGTGCGAAAGTACTTGGTTTGGCAACAGGAAGCACACCAATTACTTTGTATAAAGAAATGACTTCAAGCGATTTAGATTTCAGTGGAATGACTTCTGTGAATTTAGATGAATACGTTGGCTTAGGCGAAGCTGATGACCAAAGCTACCGCCATTTTATGAACACACAATTATTTGACAAAAAACCATTTAAAGAAACTTATGTACCAAACGGAAAAGCAGCTGATTTGCAAGCAGAATGCAAACATTACGATGAAATCATCGAAAACAACCCAATCGACATCCAAATCTTAGGAATCGGACAAAATGGACACATTGGTTTCAACGAACCAGGCGCGCCATTAGATGGGCCAACTTCTGTCGTTGATTTGACTGAATCAACAATCAATGCAAACAAACGCTTCTTCGATAAAGTAGAAGATGTTCCTACAAAAGCTGTTTCAATGGGTATCGGCTCAATCTTAAAAGGTAAAAAAATGGTCTTGATGGCTTACGGCGAAAACAAAGCGGATGCCATCCAAGGTATGATCCAAGGCCCTGTAACAACGGATATGCCAGCTAGTGCTTTGCAAAATCATGACGATGTCGTTGTGATCATCGACGAAGCAGCAGGAAGCAAACTACAATAGTTCACCTATTCAAATAAAACCGTACAAAATACTTTCCCCATATTTTGTATGGTTTTTTTGTTTGCAGAAATTTCAAAAAACAGAAGTTAAAAAGTACGTATGAAAAGATGCATAAGAATGATATAGAAGGAATATTTAGTGATTTCATTTAAATTTAATGAATCGGTTCATTTAATTTGTTTAATTTATTTATTTTGTGCAGAGAATAATAAAATAGTGATGTTATTGAAAAATTTGATGATGAGAGATGATAACACTGTTATATTTTGGTTATAGATTTGCTGTATCCCACTTTCGATACGATAAAAAACGGCTTAGTTTAATGATACCGCAAATCTTTACCTAAAAAAGTTTATATGAAGGAGAGCAATACGATGAATAAAAAAATCATGATTACCCTCTTGAGTACAGTAGCACTTACAACAGCGATGGTCAAACCGGTAGTTGGCAAAGCAGAAGAAACAGCAGGAAAGAAAGATATTGGTTTAAAATCATATGATGCAGCAAATAAAGAAACAACAGTAAATCTTTATCAATCAGAAGATGTCGATGATTATGCCTATGATGTTTTGCAAACATGGTTCGGTTTCAGTGATGCACAATCTACCGGAATTTATAAAAGAAAAAATGATACGATCATTATCAACGTGGATGAAAGAACTTCCCAAAAACAAATGCCTTCTTATACGATCACACCTATCAAACTTACGCGTTATACCCAAGGAGACCCAGTAAAATTTTATTTGAAAAAAGGTCAAAATATTATCTCAAATAACGAAGAAGGAATTATTCACCTGCAAAATGTCACCCATACTCAAACAAATCAGCAACTGAAAGTAACGATTCAAGGCGGTATCAATATTCCACGTTTTGTTTTAGGCGAAACGACTCAACAAGAATGGGAAAAACAATTGCAGTATTCTGAGATTCCTGGTTATGAACTTGTGGGAAAAAATACGCTTATCACTGGCTCCTCGGATTCACTGCATCTAATCAAGAATCCAACAATGCTTTTACAAAAACACGATCAAGTAACATACACGCATAATCGTACGCACGGTTTAGATAACAGCAGCGCTTTGCATCGCACGTCGATTGGCTCGGTTCAGCACTTGCGAGAATCAGCAACGACAGACACTTGGATGTATGCGTATTATAGACATATAGGCTGTTCTGCAGACGCGATGATTCAAGTATTGCAGCCAGACACGCAAAATCAATGGGGGATTTACCATGAGATGGGGCATACATACCAAAATGAGGCCTTAGATTGGGGAGAATTAGCAGAAGTCACAGCAAATATCTACTCATTAAGAGCTGAAAAAGAAGCTGGGATCCGAACTCGTTTGGAACGTGAAAATGTTTATGCAGATGCATTCAGATATCTTGCACAAGAAAATCGAGATTATAATTCAGAAGAGATGATCGAAGAAGATTTTATTCGAGTAGTGATGTTTTGGCAATTGGAGTTGGCATTTGGCGAAGAGTTTTATCCAAACCTTCATAAATTATACCGAGAAGAACAAGCAGATATGGACTGGGATGGCGAAGTAAAACAGCAGTATTTTATTAAAAGTGCCTCAAAAGTCGCCAATAAAAATCTATTGCCGTTTTTTGAAAAATGGGGCATCCAAACAGACGAGGAAACAAAAAAAGAGATTGCTGCGTATCCACGGTTGACGGAAGAAATTTGGACTTATAGAGATGAGATGTAAGAAAGAGGTTGTGAAAACGATGTTCTGCTTCAAGAAATAAGAATAAAAAGACAGAAATAGCTTCTCACATTTTTGTCTTTTTGGACTTATTTCCGCAGAAGCAATCGTTTGAACACCGTGTATAGAGGTTGTGAAAGAACCGCTCAACTCCGAGCATTAAAGAAGAATTTCGTAAAA
>KE351670.1 GCA_000415185.1 Enterococcus faecalis 13-SD-W-01 | reverse complement strand
TCTTGAGTAATAACTCATACCAACCATCAACTTATGTTTAGGGATACCGTAAACTTTATGGTATTCTTCCATGGCTGCTGAAATATTGAATTTTTGATCTTTGTCATCTCTTACTTTTGGATATAGTGGTGATTGATGACCTGTCTGATTATCAAATCCACCTCGGAAGTCATATGTCATTACATTGAAGTTATCGACATAATCATTCGTAATTTCGGGCGCAATAAACTCCATTTTTTCATGACTAGCTGTAACTGCAATACTTAACTGGTAGTAAATGTCATTTTCTTTACCTGCTGCAGTCATCTTTTCACGCAGCTGTTTAATCAGAGCTACAAATTTTTCTTTTTGTTCATCATTCTCTGGATATTCCCAATCGATATCGATCCCATCAAAATGATAGTCCAGCATAAAATCAACTAACTGAGTAGTAAAACGATCCATCCGTTCCGGCGTAGCTGTGGCATGATCAAATCCATGATCATCGACTGAATTCGTCCAACCGCCAATCGAAACCATTGCTGCAACATCATTTTCTTCCGCTAATTGAGTAATCTGATTGATGTAGTTTCTGCCCCCGCCTTCATGGGAATCATCAAAGTCAGCCCAAGGATCATTTGAAACCAATTCACCGTTTTGATCAATAACCATAAAAGCATAATTCACATGAGTAATTTTATCAAAAGGAACATCGACTGGATCGTATCCTTTTCCGTCAATGATCCCTTGACTATAATTATAGTCTGGTTTATCTGGTTCATAGTCTGTTTTGTATCCGTGCCAGTTTGAGAAATAACCAATTACTTTCTTCTCATTTTGAATTCGTTGCGCTTCTTCTTTTTGCAATCGTTCTGCTTCTTCGCCAGTAAAACGATTAAAATTAAAAATATTTGAAGGCGTTGGCAAATCTTTTACTTTTTGCCAAACAGAAGCACTTCCTGGTCTATCTGAAGGCTCCGCCCAATACGCATTGCGCCAAACACTGCCGTTATAAATGACAGTTGCTCCTCCTGGATAACTTCTTACTTGCCATACTGGACTGTCAACGACAATTTGATCAAAAGCTGCTACACGTACTTCTTGGGTTCCTCTGAATAATTGCCCTTCTCTTCCCCGTGTCCAATTGTTTCCCCCATCATTTGACCACATATGAGAAGCATTCAATCCCTCAATACGATTTGTTGCATCATTCATCACTAATGTACCGTCATTTTTTTGTACATCTTCAGCAAAGGCAGTCAGTGCCTGTGCATTTAATAAAGAAATCCCGACCAACGATAATGTAAAAAATTTTTTTGCCAACTTTTTATTCATTTCTTCCTCCCCTTTTATCTTCTACAAGATTGTTTAATTCTTTCGAAACTTGGATGAACATAGGTGATTGCTTGCTAAGTTCTTTGACTTTGACTTTATCTGCTCCTGGATGAACAAAGTAAATCTTTTCATTTAAAACTGGGCGTCCATTTTTCAACGTATACTTTAAAAAAGGACTTTTTAAGTGATCAATGATCAGTACGCCGTAACCTTTTTCTTCGAGATAAATATTATTAGTTATTTTATACATCCCAAAACCCTTTTTCCTCCCATAAAAAAAATTCATTAACAAAATAGTTCTCAGATATTCTTGATTTCTCCAACTTTCTACCTTTACATATATTCCTTATTTATAAGCTATATTCTCCTTTCTCTTTTATATATTATTAATCTATCCCCCATGACTCATTGTGTCTTATCTTCGTTTTATTTTCATTTCTTTTACGTAGCGATTTCATCCTTTGACGTTATTTTAATGTCATAAGTCTATAAAATTATTCAAGTCTTTGTTAAACTTCATTTACTAGTTTCATAGGAAAATTTATTTGGAGGTAAAGAATGCAAAGAATTTACATTATAGAAGATCAGTTATTACACCAGAAATTTATCGAAGAAACAATCGGCGAATTTATCCAACATTCTGGTATTTCTGCAGAAATCGTACCTATAAACTCTATAAATTCATTTATAAAAGCGATTCCTGCGCTTGATATAACAGATGTTGACATCTTTTTTATTGATATAAATTTAAAAAATCAATATACAGGAATCGATATTGCAGAATGGCTTAGACGTGCAAATCCATTTTGTAAAATCATTTTTATCACTAATTACACAGACCAAAGCATGGCTATCGTTACTCGTAATATCATCCCATTTGACTATATCCATAAAAACAGCAATTTAGCTGAGGTACGCAAAAAAATCCATGTTACATTGAAAAAGCTGTTTTTTACTTTGCAAATCAATGCAGAAGAAATATTGCTTCTTTCAATACAAAATGAAAAGCAGGTATTTGCATTACCCTATATCAATTACATACAGACAATAAAAGAGCAGACTGTAGACAAAGTACTAATTTATAGT
>KE351669.1 GCA_000415185.1 Enterococcus faecalis 13-SD-W-01 | reverse complement strand
ATATACTTTTTTCATTATACAAGAATAGTTCAGTTGATGCTCGAGTCAATAATAAAGAAGAAATATTTGAAACGTTGCATGGACGGTTAACAGCTCATGAGAATTTATCAGACGAAGAAATCGATAAATTGACAGTTGATCTATCCAATCAAAAGGGTCAAGTGGGGCAATTAAACGACATCATTGCTAGGTTATATAGTGCTAATGGAATGAATTATGAGATTTACGTTTCAGCAGATTCCGTTAATTATCAGGAGTAATGTGACTATCTATATAGATTCGGGAGTATATTTAGAAGATGTTGTTATATTGAATGTGTCCTCTTCTCGTTTATATATTCGGCCAATCGAAATATTCCAAAAAGTGAAAGTGGGTTTACTCTTACAATCCATATTCATAAAATTAGGAGGAGGCACAAAAATACTACTTGATAGAGAAACATTTGATAGAAATTTTATGATTTCAATTAATCAACACAATTTTAAGTGTTATTGGCCACCAAGTCATATGCGCTGCGATCGTGTCTAATTAACAAAACACGTTTATCTTCAATCCAATCACCATAGATATTCAAATATTTAAATGGCAGTGTGTAACATGTGAGCGTGTATTTGGACTTGAAAAAGAAATACAAAAATTTTATCCTATAACAGAATAGAGAGATGTAAGCCCATAATACATGAAATTGCAAGTTCATTTTAAGAGTGTTACACTTTAGGTACGAAATAAAATTATACAGATCACAAGTAACACCGAGAAGCCCTTCTACTATTGTAGAAGGACTCTTTTATGTGTTATTAGAAAGACGGGAAAGTATGGCTATTTTGAACTGTACAAGGATTTGTTAAGACTGTACATACAAAGTCTACAAGCTTATTGTAAGGATGTTATACTTTAGGTACAAAATGAGATAAGTTCTACATGAATAGCACGAAAGGTAATCCTATTGCGAGTAGGGTTGCCTTTTTTTACGCTCGTTGCGACCGATGTGTAGGTTAGAGACAACTTGCTCAACAATCGTCTTTCTCATTTAACTAATGAGAAACTAGTTGGATGACTAGATCAACAAAAATTGGCGCTATAACTAAGAATATGCTAAATAATTAGAAAAATTTATGTCGTTCAAAAAGAAAAGTGACATGCTTTATCAATAAAAATATACAATACTATTCTATTCAATAAAGATTATCTGTGTTATTTATTTTTTGCATTGTATAATAAATTTATAGGGGATTGCGAAAGAGGAAGGGGATTTTGTATGAGTATAAAAAAACAGAGAGTTTTTTGGATTTTAGCGATAGGTGTTCTTTTTTTATTTAAGTTAGAGATTGATGACAGAGACCTCGTTTCTTCATTTTTTCCAATGAATGTCTCTC
>KE351668.1 GCA_000415185.1 Enterococcus faecalis 13-SD-W-01 | reverse complement strand
TATTTGATATATCTAGTATATTGACTATATAAAATATCTTCGCTAAAATCACAGAATTCTTTTTGTGGTTCAACAAATTCATAAAGAATACCATTTTCTACAAGTTTTGCTTCAACTTCTACTCCATTAGGCACATTAAAATCTTTAGGTACTGTCAACATAATAGAATTACCTTGTTTTTGTAGTCATATATACTCCCCATTTTTAAAAATTAGTAATTACTTTATAACTTTTTTAAATATTTTAGTTCTCCTTCTACTAAAGTTACCATATAAAGATTCTTGACACCTAAATTTTTAAAAAGATCAATTTTTTTATAATCAAATCCAATATACAATAAAATTATGAATACAAAAAAAATAAATAATATAAACCAAGGAATATAGTTACTTCCAGCAGGGCTAGTAAAAATAGCCACTGTAATTGGTAAAACAACTAATTTACAGACCTCTAAAATTACCTTAAATAAAGCATTTCTTTGTTTTTTAAATTTATTTTTCAAATATAAAATATCCTCTAATAGTTGATCAATATCACTATCACTAAGGCTTCTCTCAACTTTAAGCTCTTTTAAATATACCAAATACTTTTTGCTTCTTCCGTTACTCCGTCTATAAAAAAAAAGAAACATGGGTAACCAACATACTATTCCAAGCATAAATAATACCTCTAAAAAATCAGTATTAACCGTCTTAGTTTTTGCAATAAGCTCACCTATAAATATACCTAAAGTAGTTGATATGGCATAGATTCCAACCACAGCTAAAATAAAAAAAGTAACTCTTAGTTCCCAAAATGAATTACAGGCTTTATTATATATTGCTTTATAAAAATCAATTGAATCTACTTTTTCAATTATTTCTATTTTTTTTCGTTCCATTTGTTACTCCTATTACTTGTTATTTAATTCTCTAGTTGAATAATACGTCCTATACCAAGTACCAGCAGCCCCAAACCTTATTTCACTGAATTTTTGTGAAATAAAATTGGTTTAGCTAAAAACCACACAAAACACTTGATTTTCTCTTTGCCAAAGTTTGTGAAATTTCTAAACATTTAAATAACTACGTTGTTATATTTCACTGTTTTTTTACGGTCATTTCATGGAGAATCCCCTATCCAAATAACTAAAAATCATTTAGAATCTTCCTATCGATCCTCCTACAGAGATCAAAAAGAGCTCGTTTTCCTTTTTTATTTAGTTTACTCTTCCAAACCTTATTAGTAAATGGCAGCAGCAATCAAAAAAAGCCCAAGAAAGATTTTCTGGGCTTTCGTTTCTTTAATTTTATTTTTTGAAAAGTGTGATAGATCTTTTAGATCCTATTTACATGTCTACTTGTATATATTGACTATAATATTGGGCTTGGATAAGCGAACACCAAGTAACGATAAGAAAATAAAGATGAGACATCACAGCTGATACCCACACTGCTTCTCGTATCGAGGGGCTTTTTTATGTACCCTGTAGGACTCGAACCTACGACCGGACGGTTATGAGCCGTCTGCTCTGACCGACTGAGCTAAGGGTACGGGGAGCCACCACAACTTCTGCAAAAAAGAGTGGACATAGACGAGATAATAATATGATTCGTCCTCTTTGTTGTGGTGGCAAATTAATTATTACATAGCTATTACAAAAAAACTAGCTTTTATGTGAAATTTTACTCAATATCGAATTACTTTGGACAGCATTAATTAATTTGATTACGAGATACTTATTTACTTTGATATAGCAATTAGAGCATGCTTTCTCTTTGTGTATCAATAATTTTTGATTTCGATAATAGTATTCGGCCTTACTCTAACACACCTCGCTTTAAAGTATAACTTATTCTTTATATATCTACATTTTATATAGTATAAGTTATACCTTAATTAGTGAAGTTATCTAGTTGATTTTTGTGTCCTAATCCCTTTATTTTAGTCTTTATCGATAAAATTATAAAATGTAATTTATATTTTATAATTTATAAAATATAAATAAAAAAAGAAGAAACTTAATTCCAGACTGTAGACAAATGCCTAAATTTGGAGAGTTATTTGCAGTTTTTTTGTTTTATACTAATTGCACAAACTATTCTGGGGTGATTCTAATGATGAGAAAACAAACTATTGAACGAATATTTGCAGATGCAAAAGAAAAGCATGGTATGCGTTGGACGAGATGTCGAGGTCTTGAAAAAGTCGCCACGCACACGATGCTTACGTTTGCTGCCATGAACTTAAAAAAATTAGCCACATGGCTATGGAAAACAAAAAATCCTATGGCTTTTTATTTCAAATTTGTCAATAAAGGGATAATTTAAATGAAATTAAAAATTACGACTATCTCAAAGTATACTTTGAGATAACTGCAATTTTTAATTTCATAAAAATAATACTTTCATTTTAGTATCATAATAGGGACAGTTTTTGTCTTTAATGAACTGCTTCTAACATTATATCCGTTTGGTCTACGTAAATATTTCCTGCA
>KE351667.1 GCA_000415185.1 Enterococcus faecalis 13-SD-W-01 | reverse complement strand
ATTATTATTATTAAAATAAAATCGATTTTTAGAAATAAAAGATGTGATAGGTAAAAATGCTCAATTATTTGCCTTACATATTTGATACAATTTAAAAATACAAAAAAGTCTTTCAGACTGTAGATTAACCCTTTAATACAAAGAGGTGTTTGTCTACAGTCTGTAGTATTTTACGATTATTTGCTTTGAAAGTTCACTAATACTAAAAAAATTAAAGTAAAACAGCAGTGGAAGTTGCTATTTTGAATATGTTACTACGACATGTGTGTACAGAACTCAAATTAACTAAGGTTAAATTGTCTATCCTTATTTTATTTACCAACTTGTTTGGCACAAGGTTTGTTATTAATTTTTTCTATATTAGGTAATTTACCGCTGCCTTTAACAACAGTTCAAATTTTATGGTTAAATTTAGTTTCATCAATCACCTTATCTTATGCTTTAGGTTTTGAACCTGCTCATAAAGATATTATGCGACGCAAGCCAAGGTTAATGAGTGAAAAAATTATTTCACGCTATACCTTATTCCGAATTCTCTATGTTGGGTTCTTAATTACGTTACTGGGATTTTTTACGATGAGTTTATTTAGTGGGGAAGCGTTACGTCAAACAATTTTAATTAATGCTATGGTTTTTGGACAAGCATTTTACATGGTTAATTGTCGTGAAATAACAGATTCAGTTTTAAGTCATCGATTATTGGAAAATCATGCATTGATTTGGTCTTTAGTTGCGATGATAGTCTTACAATTGGCTATGGTATACTTCCCGCCACTTCAAATGGTTGTACAGACGACACCACTAAGTTTAAATCAATTCTTAATGAGTATTTTTCCTTCTGTAATCCTATTCTTAGTAGTGGAGTTAGAGAAGAAGTTTACCAGTATTTTTTATTCAAAAGCTCTATCTGTGAGATAAGATAAAAAACGCGAAATATTTATTTTATCATCCAATTGTAGAGGGATTTAACTTAATTAAGGCATTCATTACCTAGACTCTTGTAGTTAGGTGTTGAATGCCTTTCAATATGTATTGTAAGAGACGTCGTTTAAAAATAGCATATCTACAATAAAAGTGATCAATCATCAATTTGGTATCAAATAAACCTCAATTTCTGAAACATATTCCTCTGGAAAATTTGTTTCATGGAAATCTAGTAAATAGAATTCATAATAAAAACTTTCCGCTTTTAACTGATGCTTTTTTAAATACTTTTTTAACGTTTGAATTGCGGAACTTCGATTTTTATAAGTACCACTGTAGCAAACCCTTAAATAATCTCCAGCAGGTAAGGTAGTAACGTGCTCAAGAGTATGGCCATCATTTAGACAATAAAAAACTTGATGAGTAAAATCGGAGTTATGCGGTGTTAAGCATGTACCAAAGACATTTTGATTATTAGCATACAAACTTTTCTCAAATTGTTTGTGTAATTTTTTGAGCTCTAAATAGAGATTTTTTCCGTTAATATCTGTTTGTTGACTTAATATAATTTGACGTACTGGGTGGGTAACCTTCTCTACTGATAACATTTTTTTCTTTTCAACGGTTTCAATAAGTTCTAAACGGTCATTTAGAAATTTTTCTTTCTCTTTTAAGGAGTGGATTTGCTGCTGTAAATTAGTGATTTCAAATTGGAGCATTTTTTTGTCAAATCTCTATTTTTATGATTAATATATTTTTTGATTTCCTCAAGAGAAAGATTAAAAAAACGTAAATCTCGAATAGTGTTTAACCGCTCCATATCTTCATAAGAGTATTGTCGATAACCATTTTCAGCATATTCAGGAGAAAGAAGTCCGACTTTTTCATAATAACGTAAAGTATGAGGCGTAATGTCATACATTTGACTAATTTCTTTAATATTCATTACATGACTTCCTTTTTAACAGGGGATATTTTTATTTTTATCTTACTATAAAAGACTTTTAGGGTGTAAACAGTTTATTGTAAAATAATAGTGCGAACACCGTGAACTATAATATGTATTCCTTGAATAATTATAAGCTTTTTTTGCTATAAAGTAATAATAAATAATCATAAAATTGTAAGTCATACAATATTTTTGTTGAATAGATATATAATATAGTATACTCTGTGGTTCAAAGTTTAACAGAACATACATAAGATTAGGGTATAAGAAGATTAAAGTAGATACATAAAAATATAAATATTGCCTGTATTATGCGGTTGATTCTAGATCATACCCTTATTAAGTCGTATAAATATATAGAATTATGGTAGAAATAAAAGAGGCATGAAGTTTAATAGTATCTAGTTTTTTAGGAATAAGAAATGATTTTAGTATGTTTTATTGAAATTTATGGAATGTGAGTCTGAATTCTATTGTTAATAGTTTCAAAATAAGCTTTTAAATACTTTATTGGTTTGTCTGTCAATTCACAAGGATATGTAAAAAAGGTGGAAATTTATGGAAAAAAACATGAAGTTAAAATTGGAATCAAGGTTAGATGCAAAGCTATAGGGTTTTCTTTACCAATTATAGGGACAATAAAATATATTTACAATAATACTGCGGTTATTTTCATTGAACAAGTCCAAGTGGAAGATCAATCTACAGCAGTTGAGAAAAATTATATGGCGGTAGCTTTAATTGAAGAGATCAAGTAAACAAGAACCATAAGAACTTCGGGTAATCCATGTTTAATCACATTGTTCCAGGCTATTTCTGTTTTCTCTTTTCCTAAAAAAGCCGGCGATTTGGAATTCAAAAATTGATGAAAAAATAATAGCGGATTTTATGAATTACCTTACAGATATTGAAGATCATATTCAAGTTGGTTTAGAAAATGGTATGGTTAGATATTTCCATATTAGTAGAGATACCGCACATTGGGATATAAAAATTGTTGTCTTTATTTTCTTTTAAACCGATACAATGAGAAAAGAATGTTTATTTTACGCCCATGTAGTTGCTGAATTAATTTTCTGCGTATTTTTTGGGCAAATATTATTGGTATAAATATTAAAGAGTATATATTTAAACATTTCCCCGCTTGGTCAGTATGGTTGTTTTTATTATTACAAATTGGATTACTAATATTACTTTGGCCTAGAAATAAAAATAAAATTTAAGTTGCTCTTTAAGATATCAATGAAATATCCATAAATAAAATAGCGGTAGTGAGAGCTGAAAAAACATAAGAAATGCTGTTAAATCAATGTTTTTTGTGTTTTTATTTTTGTGCTACCGCACTATTACGGTTTTATATTTCGTATCCCCTCTTAGAAATAATTTGAATAACGTGCTACCTTAACTGTCTATTAAGGTAGTATGTTATTTGCGGATTTTCTAGTTATGGCCAGAATAAGCGGCTCTGATATTTTAAAAGCGTTAGAAAATGCATCTGGTTACTTAGGAATTTTATTAGTTGAAGAAATTGAGAAACGATGAAACCTTCACTGATCAGTGAAGGAAAGAAGAAAAATCAAAACTGGTTTTTATATAGTTATATATTTTTTTTGTATACAAATATATATAATGGGGTATAGTGTACTTGTTGAAAGGTTTTAAAATTTAAAACTGTTTGATGGTGGGAAGTAGTTACTTGGCTTTTGGTTTATACAAGTATATACTTCGTGTGAAGAAGGAGGGATTGCTATGTTAGTGAAAGAGATTGAGATGAAAAAATGGGGCAATTCACAAGGTGTTCGATTTGGGAAAGAAGAGTTATCTGCATTGGGAGAGGTTGATTCAGAACATCTAACCTTTGAGATGGTGGTAACTGAAGGGAAAATTATCTTAACGCCTAAAAAGAAAAAGCCCGAATCGCTAGATGAATTATTTTCTACGTATGATGGTGAACCACTTGGCGAATCAGATAAATACGATTGGGGAAATACACATGGTAGGGAGATCATCTAGTGAAAAAGAACTATCAAGAATTAGCACAGGGAGACCTTGTCTATATTGATTTAAATCCAACAAAAGGACATGAACAACAAGGAAAACGTCCATGCATTATTTTGTCTAAACCAAATAAGTATTTAAATTATATGTTTGGAGTTGCCCCCATAACGACAAAAGCAAAACCATTTCCCGTACACGTAAATTTATACGGAACAAAAAAATAAAAGGTCAAATTCTTTTAGAACACCATCGGATGATTGACATTGAAAGTCGAGGATTTCAATTCGTGGAGGCAGCACCAAAAGAGGTATTAGAAGAATGTATTGAAAAAATTAAATTATTTTACTGAAGCAAAGAATCGTTTATCATTCTTTGCTTTTTTTGTTGTTAAAAATAAGAAAGTTAGGAATATTTCATGGAAAAACAAGACGAAAATTTGATCAAGCAACATCTGAAGCGTCGCGCCAAGCGGCGCTTATTTTTGTGGCTGTTTGGCAGTTCCGCAGGCTTGATTACGTTAGGCATTACGTTGTTTTTAACGGTTTTTCTCTTGCTTGCGGCTGGATCAATTGATGACTCAAGTTCAGATACAGGAGGAGGAGAGACCTTTACAGGGGAATACAGTGAAGGCTTGTCGATCTATAAAGAAATCAAAGGACGCGGTCCTTTTTCTGATGAGATCGCTCAATATGCGGTAGGGGCTGCAGTAAAATACAAATTGCTTCCGAGTGTGATCTTGTCTCAGTACGGGTACGAATCGGCGTTTGGTACGTCCTTGTCTGCGCGAGAAGATACCAACTTTTTTGGGATCACTTGGTTTGATGGCTGTCTCTTCCCGAAGGGTACCGCTCGTGGGATTGGCGGCAGCGAAGGTGGCTGGTACATGAAGTTTCCCAATCCTAAAGTAGCCTTCAGTTTTTATGGCTTCATGGTGGCCACACAATCCAATTTCAACGCTTGCGTGGGCAATAAGAGTCCTGGGGCAGACCTTTTGGTTTTGGGACGAGGGGGTTATGCAGCCGCAGGGATTATTGAAAGCAGCCCGTATTATATCGGTGCAATGAACATCATCACTAGCAATAAATTAACAGAATACGACGAATTTGCGATTAAACATTGGGGCGAGGGCAACAATGATAACGGCACGATCACTGGCGAATGGACCAACCCATTTCCTGGCAGTTTGTTAGACCGCAGCTCTTTCCAAAGTTATCAATTGTTTGGTACAAACCCAGGAGGAGAATTCCGACTGAATGGTTTCCATGACGGCTTGGATTTTGGCTCTGTCGATCATCCTGGCAGTGAAGTGCACGCCGTGCACGGAGGAAAAGTTGTGTTTGTTGGAAATCCTGGTATCTCAGAATTAGGTGCGTGTGTGATCGTGATCAACGATGGGGGATTAAATATGATCTACCAAGAATTTGCCTCAAGTACAAGCGATGCTCGTGTAAAAGTGGGGGATCAAGTGAAGGTCGGACAAGTCATTGGGACACGCGATACGGATCATTTGCATCTAGGCATCACACGTATGGATTGGCGCCAAGCAGAAGCACATGCGTTCACCGACGATGGCACGTGGATCGATCCGCTCACCCTTTTGAACAGTGGAAAAAAATAAATCTAAGGAGAAAAAGATGGAAAATAAAACACTCAAAACAATCCTAACAGTTGTCTTAGCAATCAGTTTAATCGGCAATTGTGCGCTGTTTTGGCAGCTAAAAGAAGATCAGAAGACAAATCTCAGAGAGCAGCAGAAATTGATCGTTTGAAGCAATCTATCAATGAGAAAGACCAAATGATCGACCAGCTGAAGGACCAAGAAGGACTAAAAGCAAAAGAAGACGTGACACAAACCCAGCTTGAAACGGCGGAGTCATTTGCAAAGATCGCGATTGATAAATCCATCGATGCAGAAAAAGCAGCGGAACAATTAAAACCCATTGTGTCTCAAGAAGTGATTCAAAAACTCCAACCAGGCAGCAGCAAAGAAGCAGATCATGATTACGATACGTATACGATCACGTTAGGAGAAGCACAAGCGTATGCGCAGCCTACGGAAGAAAAAGACAAACAGAATTTTGTCGTCTTCCTGGATTACACTGTGAGCAATCCATAATTTAAAGACGTGAAACCACAAAAAATCAAAGGCGGTGTGTCACTGACAGAAGAACAGGTCAATGGTCAATGGCAGGTGACAGACTTTACTTATTTTACTCGTCAATAAAGGAGGAGAATCATGCGAAAGCAAAAACCAACGCGTGAGCGTTTTAAACAAAGAAAAAAATATAGTCGACGGCTGGGGGGCCTTTTGGTCCTCGGCTTTTTGATCGTCGCAAGTCCTATTTACACTCATAAAAAAATCGATGTACCCGATGAAGTCAGCACCAATACCTTCTTAGGAACGAAAGAATTAACAATGGTTTCAAGAGCATCACGTGGGCAGGAATTCGTGGCGGAGTTTGTGATCGATGACGAAGACCAAAGTTTATTGAAAGAGCTAGCGAACTTAAATTATCAAGTGGAAGTCAAAACAGCGAAAGGAGACTATCAAGCGATTAAAGCCATGATCAATAAAATTTCCGATGATTATTTTATCGTAAAGCTAAAGAACGTACCAAAGGGCTATGTCGCTATGCGCTTGACAATCGTTCCGAAGAAAATCGATCCAAAAGTAGACATGCAGGAACCTCAAGATCTTATTTACTATGTTCACGAAGACAAGGTCAAGGAACGAATCAACGATGAAGATTACGCCCAACATGCCGTCGATTACAAGGTCAAAGGGTATAAGAAAGAACAACGAGCAGCACGCAAACAAATCGAGACGTTACAAGCCTCGATTGATTTGAACAAAGAGCTGATTAAAAAGCTGCAAGAAAAGATTAATCGTGTGACAAGAAAAAGTTTGTAAAGCTCTTCTAAAGATTGAAATAATACGATAATATGCTGTTAATTTAAACATCAAACTAAAAAAATCCTGCATTAAAATAGTTTTTATTGCTTGATTAGTAGGATAAAATAAAATCATCCCTAAGCAAAACAACCTACGTAATGCAGTGTTGTGTTTTTCTATATCTTTCCTTTAGGTGAGACGCATGATTTCATGCGTCTTTTTTATTTCGTCAAGCAAGTTTAATCCTATTTTGTAAAGAGCATAAGGAAACGTGCCCCCACTTTAAAAAAAGTGGGTGGATAGGTTCCTTTTCACTATCCTATATACTCTTCAAAAAGAAGGTAAGAGTTGTGAAGTAAATGAATCAGTTAGGGATGGACTAGAACGCCTAGAAATTGAGGAACAGGTAGTAACAATTTGTGAGTGCTTCTTGCTTTTCTCTCAATTTCTTACTTCTAAAAAGAAATTAACTTATCTTTGTGGGGAAGATTATACACTGATTTTTAGTGTGTCTGTTCTTGATGAATATCTAGAAGATATGAACGGTAATGAGGACGATTTTTCCAAGAAAAGCGTTGATTTACTCGATGTTTATACGATTTTGGGTCCAAAAAAAATTCAAAAGTATCTAGACAAACGATTGATTTCTTATCAACGATTCGAATCTTAAAATAGAAAATAATCAAAACATTTATACCGAAAAGTGAATAGGTGAGAAATAAG
>KE351666.1 GCA_000415185.1 Enterococcus faecalis 13-SD-W-01 | reverse complement strand
GGCACCTGTCAGCGGTTGTTTGGTCGTTTCGTCGACCTTACGAATGCGGGCATTGCCGTTTTTTTGGACATTGACATTTATACTAAAAAAACTTGGATCATTAACAAAACCAAGCATCACATTTTGTGTATAAGGATGCTCAAAAATTACTGGTACTCCTTGATAACTTGAATCAATATCATATAAAAAGCGTAGGATTCCTGATTCATTAGAATCACTTCTAGCTGTAATTGTTAAACTGTTTCCAGACTTGGATACTGATACGCGTGCAGTGTTAACTCCCGGTGTATTTCTATAATTTGAGAATGCTCCAGTTGTATCAGTTAATGTAACACTTTCTCCTACCTTTAAAGTTACCGTTTGACCACTAAATGATGGTGTCATATAAAATTTATTTACTTCAGTCATTACAGTTGTTTTAAAAGCTTGATAATCACTCATTGAAAAAACACCTGAAACACTTGTGGGTGTAAGTCCTTGTTGTTCCCATGAGAGCATTTGCGTCATGAGTTCTCTTTGTAACGTGTGACCTGGAACGATAATTCCATAATATTTAATTAGTGAAAGACGTTTCATTAAGTCTGTATTTTGAAGAATAGCAGTGTATCCTCCATTGGCCCCCACATTTAGAGCAACTCCTTGTTCAATACACATTGCAATATCACCGTTAACTCGTTTTCCATACCAACCATATTCTCGATTTCCATTTGATAAACGTATGTCAATATTTGCGATATGCGCATTAGGATCAACGTAAACAATACTATTACCATTACGAGATTTAAGAGAAGAGTCAAAATTAAAAGGAGAATTTATATAGTTACTTTTTCCTGTGGTGTAAAACTTTCCATCTTCCCCTTGTATTAATTTGTGCTCTTTTAGAAAAGCTTCAACTTTTTCTCTATCTTCACTATTGCTTGTTTCTCCATTCAGCAAAGTATTTTTTCTACCAGCTGTGTTATCAATCGTTGTCGCAACCGCGATACCTGTTTGGCTTAAAAAAGATCCTAATAACATAGCGATAGCGAACCAAATTTTCAATTTTATTTGGTATTGTTTCATATCTGCCTCCTGTTCTTGTTCAACTAAATGATAAAAAGTCCTTCAAAAATAAGAAGGACTACGGCAACGTCTAATTATTTCGACTCACCTCGCAAAAAAAGAAGACGATATTCTCGTCTTCTACATATAATCAAATCATTTATTTTTTGTTAGAGATTTCCACATCATTTTTATAGGATGTTTTCCCCAATCTTCTTTATCTTTACTCAATTTTCTTAGTTGTTGGTTTAATTGCTTTTGCTTCTTTTCTAAAAATACATTTTCTTCCAATAATTTTTGGTTTATCTCATTTAAGGATGAAATATTTTCTTTATCATTCTCTATTTTTTCTACTTTATTAGTTAACTCTTGTTTAAAATCCTTCAGCTTATTGATTTTTCTATTATACTCTCGTTCAATTTTTTGTAATTCCTGTAATCTGTGTTCACAAGAACGTATTCTGTTCAACATATCTTTCTCTTGTTCTTCATATAATTTCATTTGTTGATATTTTTCCTTCCATTCATCTTTAGTGACCACAGTTCCGAGTAATTTCCCCCATACTTTGTATCTATCACTTCCGTATAATAAAAGATACTTTTTTAACTGTTTTTGATAAATTTCTTCAGAAATCTGACCAGTTTCTGAAGAATTTTCAATCTGTTTCAAAGCATTATTAATTATATTAGGAACTTTAAAAGAACATATCTGAATCCCTCTCAAAGATAGCTGTTCTACCTTATCCTTCGCTACCCTCGTGGTAACTACGATCTCAAAAGCAAGATATCCATTCCATTTGTAATAGTAACTGTATGGCTCTGTTTTTTTTAATCTATACATTACATCAATAATATAATAATTTTGTTCATTTACTCTTACCCTTAAATCAACTGTGACGTTATCAATAAAAATAGACATCGTATCACTGCCGTCTTCAAGCCTAAATTGTGAAATTTGAAGAAATACATCCTGGAATAAACTGTGCGCTAGCGTTTCTTTCCCGCCGACACCTTCTAAAGAATTACCAACAGGACTATATCCCGGGTAATAAGCAAAATAAGGTAACCCTTTATTATTGCGAGCCGTGACAGGTCTAAGTGGATAACGATCTTTCTCATGTAAGGAATCAAATAGTTCAGCTTTTTCAATAGGTGATGTTTCAATTTCACTTCTATTTCTCTTTCTTAAAGCTTGGTAAGCGTTAATCCGTTTTTCTTTGTAATATGCATAGAACTTTTCGACCATCATTTTATCCTTTTTAAAAAATTATATCATTAGATTGAATTTTATAAAATGGCTTACACGTTCAATTAAGGAAGTTCTTTTATTGTAGTCTTCTTTATACTCTATAACATCTACAATAGCTTGATTATTTACTTGTGCAAAGTTCAATATTGGTAAAATGCTAGGCCGAACATTATTAGTTATGAATAGTATAACTCTTAGTTTCATAGCGCTTGACGCAATATCCGAGAGTGTTCTTATCATACTTTCTTTTTCAAAAACTGAAGTTTGGACTAGTAAAAGTTGGATATCCGCATTCAGCACCTCATACATATAGTCATAATAATTATTATCCTCCGAATTGAAGTTTTCAAAAGAAATAAAATGACTGTCTTCTAAAATTTTTTCCGAACCAATTTCAAGAATATCTGAGTATTCATCACTCAGACCCATTAATTGATTTTCAATATATCTGTATATATTTTTTTCATCTGTAGAATAAAATTCAATCACATTTTTTTCAAAAATAAGAAAGCCTGTATTTTCACGCAATGTAGCTTGATAAACTTCTTCATCTTGAAAGACCTTTTGACATTTTATTTGACAGTAATTGCCCATATTTATAGTTCACCTCACAAAAAAAGAAGACGCATTTTCGTCTTCTTTTTAATATAACTCTAAATAATATATTCTAGATCCATCAGACCATACTTCTGTATAAACGATATAACCACCTGTTGAATTGGGTGACTCTAACATCCATTTCTCACCAGCTGCTGCTGCTGCTGCGTAACTTAAGTACCTTGTTCCACTTCCTGTGTAAGGATTCAAAGCGTATGGCTTCTCTGGTGCTGGCGGAGGAGCAGGTGTGGTAGGTGGTGGAGTTGTTGTACTTCCTCCGCCTGAAGAACCGCCTGAATTTGAACCTCCGCCAACATTTTGAGAACCACTGGCGCTATTTCCATTTGAAGCTGGCGGTGCTGGTGTAACTGGTTGTGTTATAGCTGGCGTGTTGATACTTGGCGTAGCAGTTGTCTCTTGTTCTGGTGTTTCCGAAGCGGACGCTGTTTCATTTTGTTCAGCACTTGCGGTAGTTGCTTGCGTTTCTCTGTTTGCTGCCGCTTGTTCTTCTTGTCGTTTGGCTTCTTCGGCTTGTTTTTCTGCCGCTTCTTTTGCAGCTTCATCTTCTTTTACTTTTTCTTCGATCGCTTTCAACGCTGCATCGAAAGATTTACGTGCTTTTTCATTCTTGATTGCTTGAACTTCTTTTTTGGTAGTATCAAACGTTTCCCTGGTAGCTTTGTCTGTGACTTCATTGTCTTTGTAAAGCTCTGACACAGCCTTTTTCGCTTTGTCTATTTGCTTCAGCTGAGATTCCGCCACTTCAAAGCCTTTATTGATTGCGCCTTGAAAAGCTTGATTTTCGTCTTTTTCGTCGATTTCATCTTGAAAATGCGCCTTTTTAGCATCAGCTACTTTGTCTGCGGAAAGATCGTCTACAATGACCACATCTTTATTCACGTCAGTTCCAGTAAGATAATCCTTTTGAAATAATGCATTAATGGCTTGCTGGGAATCGAATTTTTCTTGAACCAGTTTCATTTCACCTTGCAGCGTCGATAGATTTTTTGCATCGACTTGGTGGTTTTTTTGGTCATTTTTTCGTAATTTTGCTACTTTTTCATAATTCGCTAGACTTGTTTCTTGATATTTGGTAAGTCGTTCTTGCACTGCATCGATGGATTCTTGCGAGATTTCTGTATCTAAAAATTGCGTTGATCCTTCGGCATACAACGCGCTGATTTCTCCCTCGATTTGTTTCATCATTTTTTCACTTGCAGAAAGTTCACTTGCTACAGCTTCCACTTGTTTACTGTAATTCTGCTCATTGATCGTAAAAACTGCCATTCCTCCAACCACAACAATAGTGGCACCAACAATGCCCCAGTGTCCTTTTTTATTCATATTTTCTCCTTTTTCAATGTATACTCACCACATTTTCAGTGAGGATTTGGCAGCATTCAAATTAACATAGCTCTAAAATTTTGTTAACGTTTTCCATCCAAATCATAGCACAACATTTTGAGTGATCCTTTTACAGTTATTTTAAATCACAGGAGTTACTTTTTCATAAAGTATTGTTTTCGAATCATTTGTTCATTATGTCTGCTTCTTGCATTGTTTCAACCGATTCTGTCACCTTTTCACGGTCAATGACAAAGTAGGCTCCTTTTTTACTGCCGGATACTTGAGCGATAGGAACTTTCAATAAAACTTCTGGCTCATATTTTTCCTCGTCATCTATAATCTGCAAATATTCTGTATACCTCATATTTCGTGTTTGCTGCTTATAAAATTCATCTTGATCAAGTTCTTTCTTCTCAATGATATAGGCATCTTCCCCGAAAAAAATGCCATTTCTATTCATGTCTGACCATAATCCCAAAACATCTTCTCTTCGTGCATAAAAGATCTTCTGTTCTTCATGAAGCATCAACTCATCGACTGTAAAAAGTTCTCTAGCCTTTCTTTTTTTAATCTGTTCTCTGTTCTTTTTTGTCATTTGCCATTCTTCCCCTTAGTCTCTTTTTTTCCTTTTTCTTTCGTCTTTTTACTGGTTCATTGGTTGCTACTTTCATCAAAGAGTGGACTGCCTGTACACTTTTTTCATCATCCATCCAGTCTTTTGATGGTGTCATTTTTAGGAAAAGATTCCATGCAGCTTTCTGCTCTGCTTTCATATCAGCCCTCCAAATTTTTAGTAAAAGTTAGTCAGGAATGTTGCTTACTTAGTACGATATAAAACTTTTGTTCTTGTTTTTGATATTCTAGGACATCACTTTTTTGTATATGGTTAATGAGCCGCGCCTTCGTGGTAAACGTAAGTTGTTTATTTGTCAACTGCTCGTATTCTTGTAAAGTAACTCTTTTTCGAGAGCTTCGTAGAAACTGCAGTAATTCTTTTAACTCCTTCATTGTGACCCTTCTCCTTTCTATGTTATTCACTGATCAATTCTTCTTATTTGCAAATAATTTGGTATAAACACTTTTAGGATGAGTGAGAACCTGACCATTTTAGGAGAATGAACAACCTTATTTAGTCAGCGATCATCGGGAGTTACTAACGTAAGACATCCATCTTCAAACAGATAGTTCTTTCGAACGCTTACCTGTGCCGTATCTGATCAATCGACAACTAAATAATATATGCTGCATAGCTACCACCCTATGCAGGACTGTCTTTTTCTTTTCGAGTATCAGCATAAACAGACAGTAAGAACTTTATGCCTTGTCAAATCACTTTCGATTTTCGATACTCTTTTATTTTTTTTCAAGGATCAATCGCAAGGCTGGTTACTTGCAAATAACAAGAATTCATTTCATTTTCAGCATTAGAAACGCTTGATTTTAATTGGTTTTTCTAGATAATAAAGTGTCTGTTCATTGATTTTTCGTTTGGCAAAAACTACCCCTCCCGAAGCTGCAACTGTTCGTACCTGATAGTACAATTTGTGAAGTGGAACGGTTTTTTTCGTTTTTTGGTTGATAAATTGGCCGTTATTGAAGTTGGACCATGTCGAACCATCAAACAGACGGATCGTTATTGCTTTTCGCTGCACATCCTTCTGCGAACAAATCTTGTACATTTCGTTTTCTCCTTTCTCACATATATACGCAACTCTTTCAATAATTTTTTACACAAAGTGAACACGCAAACAAAAAAAGAGGGATAACATTATCTGTCATCCCTCTCCCATAAGCATGATATGATCAATGTATCTCTTGATACATGTACAACACAGTAATATATTCCACTTCTTGCTTAATAAATCGGTTCAACAAATAAGCTAAATTATGGTTAAATTTGGCTTTTCACGAATGTCAAGGATTTAAAAAATCAAAAAAGTATTATATAATTACCTGTGTTGCATGACCATCGTCATACGACAGGAGAGACTAGAATCCAGATCATGATGCAACATGATCGAGGTTCACTCACACACTGCCTGAACGTAACTAAAGTTGGTAGCTTTAGCTATGCTAGGTGTGTTGAGATCGTCTCTCTTTTTTGGTTGTTTGCATGCTCAAGTTTACATAAAAAATGCTCCCCTGGCACCTTGATTAAATTTTCAACGAACATACTTTCACTTAAATCAAACCATATTTCAAATAAATTGTAAACCTTTTTATTCCATCACGTAAGTTATTTTATTTTTTTTAATTAAAACAACCACTTGTTATTACTAGCTTATAAAGACTAGATAAATAATTTGACCATAGTACACGTTTTTTTATAAAATTTAAGTATATTATGGACGAGTTACTTGTGCATCAAATGGATTAAAAGGAAACGGATACATATTTTCACCTCACAAAGTAGTATTTGCGCAAATTATTTTCTTTTCGATATCGTAAGCTAACTATAAACTAAAAGTAGGTGTAAAGACAACGAAAAAAACAGAATATTCTAATTTGAACTAAACGCATTTTTTTATTGACAAAGGAGACTTGTTTTGATATGGAATTTAATTCCCTTATAAAAATCATTAGAAAAAAGCAGGGATTGAGCCAAAATAAAGTTGCTGAAGGAATAATGTCCCAAAGCGCTTATTCAAAATTTGAAAGCGGCGTACGAGCAGTTTCTTTCGAAGAATTCAATAAGATCACTGAGAAATTAAAAATCAAAGCAACAGATTTAAACGACGTAGACAACTTAGAAAATGGTGAAATTTCCATGATCCGTTCCAAACTGCAGCTAGCATTAAAAGATGAATTGCCGATCTACGAATTAGAACAGATCTACGAATTAACTGCTAGAAAAAGAAAAAAAAGTTTACAGCTGTACAGATATTATTTATACATCCAGCAGCACTTCCATAAACATTCAGATAAAATCCCCCAAATTTCGAAAAAAGAAATTGACGACATCTTCAAGCAACTTCAAAATCTGAAATATTGGACCAATTATTACGTTCAATTGATTATGGATTTCTCGACAAAATTTACTCCAAAACAGTTGTGTTATTTCGTTGAACAGCTAGAAACTTATCAAGTAGAAATTATCAGTCCCATCGACTCAAACATTTTACATCTTCTCCCTGGAACTTTATCTAATATTGCCGATTCCTTGATAGATAAAGCAGTCTCTCCGGACAAAATTGATCATGCAGTACTTTCTTACGCAAAAAGAGCTTGTATAAAACTTCAGGAAGTACTAAAAAGCCGCCCTTCTATCGAATTCGAATTGTTACTGAAGCTTTCAAATATGAGACATGCTTTCTTTGCTGCTCAAACTAAAAAGGAGAAAGAAACTGCCTTAAACAACGTAAAACAATATCTGCAAGAAATACAATTAATCGCAGCGATAAAAACAGAAAGCAACGATCAATTGCTAAGTATTACAGACATCATCGAAAATAGCTTAAACAACGTGATCAAACGCGGATTACCTGGAGACGACATTTTATATTCCACGCTATAGTCTCCTTATGTTTCAACACTCGCAAGCTCGCGTTAGCCCTCGACGTTCTCAAAGCCTTTCCTTCGCTCTGCTCGTCCAAGCCATTAAGAAGTTTTCGGGAAAATATCTTCTTCATGAAGTCATCAGTCTAACTTATAATTCTGATGACTTTTTTTATTAGTCGATAACAGCCTTTATTTAATCGTAAATGGTCCAATCCGTCTAAAAGAGATCACTATGAGATCCTAGTCTAGCAAGTACTAATACCAATTGGTCATCGTCAACTTTATATACTAATAGCCAATCAGGACTAATATGACACTCTCTAAAGCCTGCGTAACTTCCAGTAAGATTATGATCGCGATATTTTTCTGGCAAATTTTGTTTATTTTGTAAAAGAACCAACACTTTTTTTAATTTTGCTAAATCTCTTCCTTGCTTTTTAGCCTTTTTATAGTCTTTCTTAAATTGCGACGTATAAAAAATATCAAGCATCTAGATCCTCCATCAATTCATCTACGGAAGAAAAACCACCATGAACATTTCCATCTTCAACATCTTTCATAGCCTGTAAAGTAGCTGGATTTCCTTTCTCAATCTTAAAAGGGATCGCTTGCTTCGTTACTGATTGTTTCAGGAAGACTGTAATAGCCGTTGTCATATTTATTCCTAACTCATCAAATAATTGTTCAGCATCATTTTTCAAATTTTCATCAACTGAAACGTGAATAGGTTTCTTTTTCGTCTTTTCCATGTGATCACTCCTTTTTCTATTACTAATATTATAAACTGAAAACAACATATAAACAACATATAAACAACATTCCATAGTAAACAAGGCACTAAAACAAAGACAAATGACTCTACCCACAAAAAAAGCCCTAGAGAATCCGACCTCTCCGGGGTTTTCATGTGTCTTATGATTATAGGATCACTTTTTATTAGTATTTTTAAAAAGTTTTATCTCATAAATTTCTTTTTTAAGTCTGCAATTTCAGTTTGTTGTTTTGATACTTTTATAGATAAAGATACTAATGCAAATGATAATAACACTCGCAAGCTCGCGTTAATCCTCAACGTGCTAAAAAATTAAAAAACACTCCTCTACAAAGTATCTCGATACTTTGTAAAATCTAGAGTAGACAAATATTTCTAATTATCCCAATGGTTAAAATAGCTTAGAACAAATATCTACTATTTTCTGTATCCCTTCTGCTGCTGAAACCGCGCTAGGTATTCCCTTGACTATTGTAGACAACGTGGTCAGCGCTGTTTTCACGACAGATTTTTGCGGATTTTCTTGTTTTGATTCTGATTCAACAACATTAAGGTTAGCAAGTAAAATCTCCTTCATTTCTCCATCTATATCAGATTCTTTCAGTTCTTTACGAACTTCCGTAATATTTTTACTTAAAGAATCCAAATCTATACTATTGTATTGTGCTGCAGTCAAATTGCTATTATCGTTAGAAATATTTACTTGTGGGTTTCCACCATTAATTGTAATCATAAACATATTCTCCTCATCAAATCCCATGTCAGTTGAAATATCCATTAAGTAATCATCAATATGTGAAATAAAAGGCTGAACCAATCTATTTCCAAATGCCTCTACCATATCTTGAAATTTTTTCGAAGATGTGTACCCCCATCCGAGCATAGCAACGTCAAAATCTGGATTTTGAGATATATATTTTAATATCTGATATATTGTATTAACCTCTTCTTCCGGTGTATCACCTGTTGCTATAATATGTTGTCCATAGCCAGAAGCTTGAGCTAAATCAGACTCAAAATCTGGAATTTCTCTATAAAGACTCACTACGAACTCATTTAATATCGGTGTTTTTTCAATATAATCAACAAACATCTTTATTATTGAATTCACTTCATTATAATGAGCATGCATCACTCTCGATCCTAAACCTCTAAATCTTCTACTGACTTTTCTGAGTTCTTTTTTAGTTATCTCCATTTGTCATCTCTCCACAATACGGGCAATATCCGCCTTCAAATTTTAAACTTGGGGTAATCTTAGCTTGTTCATTACAGCAATAATATCTTTTTAATTCTAAATTTTCTGTCTTTGAAACAATAGGATCAACAGGTTCGTGTTCAAGTTTTTTTTCTGTTTTGAAAACGACAGGACCTTTTTTATATTTTTTCTCCATTCCTTTAAAAAAATCATTAAACATATCATAAGCTGCATTTATTGCCATGTTTTCTGCCAACTCAACTTCTTCTTCACTAATGAATGATTGTCCATATAAGCCGCAACAAGGACACCATTGTAAAATTTGAAAATCTTCTTGAATTGCAACTCCAAATACTTTGAAAATTTCCCCACAAATAGAACATGTTCTTGTTATAAATCCTTCAGAATCTGCAGGAATAGAAAATTTCATTGTTATTGAATCATTCATTTTATAAGCTCCTAATATATTATTAATTCTATATTATCGAATGGACGTTCCTTTTTCAATCACCTATTTAAGAAATACAACAACGAAAGATGGTTACATTAGAGATAATTATTAAAATCACTTGTAATCTCAAATTTCAATTTTCGAAATATGACTTTAACTCTAAGTTCACTATCTAAAAACTTTAAAGTCGTTTCTTCTTTCTTTTTTTCGCATTTAACTTCTTAAAATCTGAGTAACTCTTCTCAAACTCGCACAGACGATCATAGACTTTATCCATAGTTTCCCCAGCTGCTAATGACAAAGCATAAAGAAAAGAGATCGGCAATTCCGATACTTCCCTCTCCCTAGTCACCCAGGCAGATAACGTCCCTTGTTTAAACCCATAAAGTTCACAGAAAACCTCTACAGAAATCCCTAACTCCCCAATAATAAATGCATTTACTGGATGTGAGTACACATAATTTTTCATCCGCATCTCGATAACCTCCCAAATGACTACAGACTATAACTGCATTTGCAGTATTAAGTATAACACCTAATAGGTAGCTAAGGAAAGGATCACCCATCATAATATAAGTTTAACTATAAGATAATCCCAGGTAACTCTTGGTGTATGTGGGAAAGGAGGAGACATGTATCATAGATATATTGTAAAAGGCAATTTGCACCTTTTATTTTTAACCTGTATCCAGTTCAAACAATTTAATTTCTTCTGCCTGTTTTAGAGGCTCTTCCAGCTGTTTGAATGTTTCCTGAACAAATGATTCCGTTAACCCAAACTTTGCTGTGATTGCTGCAATATAAGCCTGTTTCATTTCTTTTTTCGCTTGAATGATCGTTCCGAATAAAGTTTTTACTGAAGCAATGATCAATCCTCCATTTCGTCCACTTTTTACCTGGTAAAAGATCTCATTCTCTGCTTTTAATTCTTGAAGGACTTTGTCCAACGTTCGCTTTGGCATTTCTAATTCTGAGACCAAGATTTTCTTGGACAGTACTAAATAAGGCTTGGAAATCTCGCTTTTTTTGCTCAAATAAGCTAATAAATCTGCTTTCCATTCCTTTTTATGACTGTATTTTCTTTGTTCACGTGGCTTTTTAAATTTCCACCAGCCTCGCTTTGGAGTAAATAAGTCTTTGTTTTTCAATGTAGGTGACACCCACTGTTGACACAGATCGACAATAAACTCTCTACTAGCAGCTTGATAGTACCCCGAATAAGCGCTACGTACGATTTTTTCTAACTCAGCTGCAGCGATCGGTTCTTGCAATCGCTCATTGAACTCAAACATGTTGTATTCACAAGTTTCAAGGGCATAGCCAGAAGAATAGTAGGCTAAAGAAAGAGTGAAAATGACATTGTTTCGTCCAAGGCGTCCTTGTCCTCCGATAATATTTGCTTTATGCAGCAACATGTCGAACCAAGGTTCATCTACTTGGCGAATCTCTTTTTTCTCCGGGAAAACGACTACTTTTCGTTCCAGTTCTTCTTGTGTTTTTTGATTGGATTCAATCTTCATGGACCATTGAATCCAATCGTTAAATGTATATTGATAATTCAATTCTTGAAAAACGATGTTCTTATCATGTGGGAAGCGTGCAATCCCAAAGTGGTTGCAGCCTAAATCGATTCCTTTCAATTGTTTGGCCAACTGAAGTCGAATTGTTTTAGATATTTTTTTCGCTACATCGATCACTTTAAAATTGCTTTTTTTCGTGACATAACCTGGAGTTTTTAAGACAAAATAGACTTGATAACCATGTTCAGACTCTAAAACTAGTGTTGGCATGTATCCTACTTGGTCCAGACAAGCTAAAATAATCTCGCCCTGGTGGTTTTCTTTTGTATCGATATCAACGACAAATGTATTGATTTGGCTTAAGTTCTTCTCAGAGTGGCCCTTTACCACTGTTCTGTAGTCGTCAGCATACGTGCCATATCGATAAGAATTAGGTGTCCAGTGCGTCAAATTTTGTTCATTTTCCAAGATTGCTTCTTCAGACGTGATCACTATTCCACGTCCAGCATTCATTAATTGCTTGCTGCGGTACGCAAAGATAGCACCATTTCTGCTAGAGTCAATATGACCAGCTGGCTTTATGGTGCTGTTTCGATATTTGTATGTACGTATGCTATTCTTCAGAATAGCGGAATAGATTCCACTCAACATCGATTATGTTGTCCTTTCCCATCAAAAAGAGAACACAAGATTGCTTTCCTCGCAAATCATGTGTTCTCTCTTTTCTACAACAATCCTCAGAAATTAAAACTTCTTAAAAATTCCCAAGCGAAAGCGTGTACTTATGTTGAGTTACTCGTCTATTTTTGGTATACTGAAATTAGTTCGGATTACCAGTCCGAAACTCAATTTCGATTACATAAGTGGTTACCAGCCGCTTACATAACCTACCAGAGACGAGCGCGAACACATGTGGTGGTTACATGTGATTCAGAAATAGTTGATTCGCCAAAATCAATTATTTCCGTCTCTCTTTTTTTATGTATTTTTCTTATAATTAATCTTACCCTATTATTCTAAAAAAAGTAAACTAACTTTTTATGGAATTTTTTATGCTAATTAACTAAATCCCTTTATATCAGCTTTTATTCTCCCTTAAATATAGCATATGAATTTCCATTCTCTCATCATTCCATACTTTTTAATCCTAATATTCTTTCTAAAGTATTCTAAAGTCGCAAACATATCTTACTTTATGTACCACAATATATGTTCATATACATGTTCATATACATGTTTATGAACATATAGAAAATATTGTGCGCTTGGACTTTCAAGAAAAATATCCAGTGACTATGGAAATATTTATGCTACTTAAATATACATGTATATGTTTATGTATATTAACTCTTTTTTTATAAAGATAAAATTGCTAACCTGCTAATTTATAAATCTTACATCTTCAACATAAACATATATACCAACATGTTCATGTATATGTTTATGCGTAGCTTGATAAACATAAAAGCAAAACATATTAAATCCGTAGTGATGATTTCATGGAAAATATTATGCTATTGAACTTTCATTTAAACTGTCCAATTACCATGGAAATATTCATGCT
>KE351665.1 GCA_000415185.1 Enterococcus faecalis 13-SD-W-01 | reverse complement strand
CTCATTGCAGGACTTGTTGATGTATCTGCATTTTTAAAATATAACTTATTATTTTCTTTGTAATTTGTTAGTGATTTTAAAAGTGAAATAGGCACTTTAAAATTCCCTGATGCATCGGTTATCACTGTAACCAGACTATCAAAACCTTCTGAATCAGAAATATACACTTCTGAATTTGGATAAGCTGTACCTGTAATCTCTTGATTATAATCGTAGCTAGACTCTACTACAGGTGCGGGATAATGAATCAAAACGGGCACTGTTTCACTAAAATTCGTAGGATTAGGTATCTTATCTACACTTCTTACATAAAGTGTAGTTCCTGGAGTAACAGGTCTGTTAGTTAACTTACCTAAATAATCAATATCAGAAGCGAGATCCATAAAAACACCAGCAGCATTCGACTTACAATTCAGATAATGCTCAAAATTTTCAGTATTAGAAATCAGAACTTGAGTATTAGGTGTCGTAGTTCCTTTAAATAGTGTTTGGTAAACATAAGGAGTCTCCACAATTGGCTTTTCCATAATTGTCTGAGTACCTACAATATTTGTTGTAACTACAGAACTCATTGCAGGACTTGTTGATGTAT
>KE351664.1 GCA_000415185.1 Enterococcus faecalis 13-SD-W-01 | reverse complement strand
TGCCTTCCGTCTTTCAATGTGCTGCTTGCTCAAAATGATTGGCTTGTTGTGTTTCCACCAACGATCAGCACAAACTTTGCCGATTTTTAGGGCTTCTGATCTAGTCATTTCCATCCTCCTTAAAGTTTTTTGCGTCTATCCAATTAATCAAAAACAATGCTGTACCGAAGATAACGCCCATGGTTAGGCTGAAATGTGCGATGGAAATTAGCATTGCTACGATCAAGCCCATCACCAATGTGTCTAATTTGGTCATAGCCTTACCTCCCTATTTTTCATTTCCAACATGTGCAAATCGTCAAGTTCGATTTGAATCAATTCAGCCTGTCGCTCCGTAAGCTCATTTGCTTTTCGAAGTGCCGACCGATCATCTTGCAATTGTTTTCTACGCCATTTAATAAGATGAAGAATCTGATGTTCTTGCTGCAGCGTGTACGCCATTAACTGGCCTCCTTCTCTTTTTCCTCTGCTTTCTCTCGTGCCTCTTCTTCAAACACTCTATAAAGAAAGTTCCCGAACTCAGCAGGCAATACGACTTTTGATAGATCCGGAATAAATTTTCCATTACAGTCATAATTACGGACTTCCATTAACTCACCTTCTTTCTATTATTCGTGTGTCCTTTAAGACACTAATTCATCAAAAAAAATATCATACATCTCTTCTTTAGAATAGTTCATAACTAATGAAATAGCTTTTATTTCATTAGCAGTAAACTCTGTTTCACCACGTAATTTTTTATAAACAGTTGAATATGAAATTTTAATTCCATGTTTGTCCATTTGCGTGATAAGCCACTCTACGTTTTTACCTTTTGCTTTAAGTTGCCCCAAAAATAAATTAGACTTCATTTTTTTCACCTCCCAAACGGTTTGTGTCATTTAAGACACATAAAATATACCACGCCATTTTTTTAACGTCAAGTAATTTGTGTCTTAAAATACACTTTTTTTTATTATAAAAAATTTTTATGCGATTTAATATATTTATGTATCCTTTAAGACACTTTTGTGCTAGAATTTAAACAAGCAAGAATTGAGGTGAAAAAAATATTATGGAAAGTATCATTAAACAAAAACGATTAGAAAAGAAAATGACCCTACAAGAGGTTGGGGATTTAGTAGGCGTTGGAAAGTCTACTGTGAGAAAATGGGAAAATGGCATGATAGAAAATATGGGTAGAGACAAAATAGTAGCTTTATCAAAAGCTTTAAATATATCACCCTTGGATATTCTAGGAATGGATGAACATAGTCTTCCTCAATCCGACATATCTTCCATTTATAACCAGCTTGACGAACGAAGGCAAAAAAGAGTTTACAACTTCGCTGAAATTGAATTGCAAAAACAACAGAAAAATAAAATTACTTCTATAGAAAGTAAAAAAACTGAAAGCGAAGAAATTCATACTCTTGCAGCGCATTCTGTGGATCCGGATCACATTCACACAGAAGAGGAAATCGAAGAATTGGAATCATATCTTGATGATTTAGATAAAGATTTTGAAAGAAAACAAGCCAAGTGGGATAAATGGCATAGGTAGGTGGTTTGCTTGAATGATTACGAGATTCTGTTAGAGCAGGTATATAATGAGGTTCCCGTATTAGAAGGATATATTCGCAATAGATACGACAAAGAAGGGCTTTATCGAGATGGCAAAATTTATATCGATAAAAACTTACCTCTGATTAGAAAAAGGGAAATTTTAGCAGAAGAATACGGACATCACAAAACTAGTGTTGGGAATATTCTTAATTTAAACTCGATAGAGAACAGCAAACAAGAAACTAAAGCGCGAGATTATGGAGTAGAAATCTTAGTGACCCTAGATGATTTAATTGATTGTGCCCTTAGTGATTTACATTCGAACTATGATTGCGCAGAGTATCTAGGAGTCACCGAGGATTACTTCGAAGAAGTATTAGAATATTACTATAGAAAATATGGGCTTAGTTATAAATATAAGGACTATATTCTCTATTTTGATGAAAATTGTTTAACGGTTGCTAAAGCCGAAGAAGAATGAAGGGAGATATTCTATGAAAATCGGAATGCGAAAACCTAGCTTAAAGAAATCCATTAGCGCTCGGACCACGGGCAAAGCAAAAAGAGCAATGAAAAAAGCAGTAATCCCTGGGTATGGTAAAAAAGGAACCGGGGCGATTAAAAATCCGAAGAAAGCAGCATACAATAAAATCTATAGGAAAACTACCGTTAGTTTCTGGGATTTATTCAAATAAAATTTTGGGGTGAGAAATAATTAATGAAAATTTTTAAAACGACAAAAGAAAAAAAGCCTAGTAAAAGAAAAATGAAAAAAGAAGAGAAAGTGCAAAAGAAAGCTTTGAAAGAACAAGAAAAAATCGAAAGTATGAATAAGCTTAAAGCATTTAATCCAGATCGAACTTTCGGCAAAGTAATGTTCATTGATACAGAAAATCGCCAGTTTAAAACTACAGATATTTCTAAACCCGGAAACATTTATAATCTAGATCAAATTGAAGGATATGAAATTGTCGAAAATGGGTCTTCCGTCTCTTCTGGTGGTTTGGGACGTGCTGCTGTCGGTGCGCTAACTTTTGGTGGAGCGGGTGCGATTGTCGGAGCAGTAACTGGTAAAAAGAAAAGTCGTACAGTAGTCGAAAATTTAAAAATTAAATTTAAAATGAATAATTTAGATACTCCCGTTGTGTATCTGCAATTACTTTCTCACAGCGTCAAACAAAATTCTATTATATATAAAGATGCTATAATCTTAGCAGATAAAATACTCTCTACATTAGACATCCTTTTAAAAGAAGATTCAGAAAAAACAAGTACTAAACAAAATTTTTCTGCATCAGACGAGATAAGAAAATTTAAAGAATTACTTGACGAAGAGATTATAACCCAAGAAGAATTCGATCTTAAGAAAAAAGAGCTTCTTAATTTATAATTGACTTTTACAATTGAAGAAAATATAAAATGAAAAACACGCCTCACCGACCAAAGCGTGCGTGTTTCTCGTGAAAAAACAAACCCATAATAGGCTTATTTGTCATGCCTATTATATCAAATAATTTGAAGTAATAGGAGAATTTTATTATGAAAGTAGCTATCTACGTACGTGTGTCGACTTTAGAACAAGCAGAATCTGGCTACTCTATTGAGGAACAAGTCGATAAGTTAACCAAATATTGTGAAATAAAAAATTGGGATATATATGAAATATATAAAGATGGAGGTTTTTCAGGTTCGACTATTGATAGACCTGCAATTTCGAAATTAATCACTGATGCAAATAGACATAAGTTTGATGCAGTTCTTGTTTATAAACTAGATCGCTTGTCACGTTCCCAAAAAGATACGTTGTATTTAATTGAAGATATATTCACAAAAAATAAAATTTCTTTCGTATCTCTAAATGAAAATTTTGATACAAGCACTCCTTTCGGTAAAGCCTCTATCGGTATTCTAGCGGTCTTTGCACAATTAGAACGTGAACAAATAAAAGAAAGAATGACAATGGGAAAAGTCGGGCGTGCAAAGACAGGAAAAGCAATGTCTTGGTCTATTATCCCTTTTGGTTATAAATACGAAAATGGTAACTACGTCCCTAATCCACTCGAAGCATCTATCGTGCAGCGCATATTTTCTGAGTATTTAAATGGCTCATCAATTACAAAAATAAAAGAAACCTTAAATAAGGAAGGCCACATTGGTAAAAAGGTAAATTGGAGCCATAGAACTGTACGAATAATATTGGATAATCCCGTCTATGCCGGAATTAATCGCTATTTGAATGAAGATTATCAAGGTGATCATGAGCCATTAGTTACCAAAGAAGTATTTGATAAAGTACAAAAAGAACTAATTATTAGACAAAAAGAAGCTTATAAGAAAAACAATAACCCCCGCCCTTTTCAAGCAAAGTATATGCTGTCGGGACTTATAAAATGCGGCCTTTGTGGTTCGTCGTTTGAGATTGGCATGAATCCTAAGAAGAAAGATGGTACACGCTATAGATATTACAAATGTGCAACTAGAAACACTAAAAAACATAATCCAACTATGAAAAGAAATCCTAATGGATGTACTTCACCAAACTATAGTCTAAATAACTTGGAAAAAGAAGTATTAACCGAAATAGAGAACTTTAGACTTAATCCAAATTATATAACCAGTTTTTCTAATCAAGACAGTATTTTTGATAATAGTGCATATATTACTGAAATGGATAAATTAGAGAAATCGCTCGAAAAGTTAATTGATCTATATTTAGACGATACATTTTCTAAAGATCAATTAGAGAAAAGAAGAAAAGAAATTGAAACGAAAAAAGAGGTGTTAGAAAATAAATTAGATAGATTAGAACACAAAAAACCTGTATTAGATCCACAAAAAGCTATTGATGAATTAGGGAAAATTAAAGAAAGTATTTTTGAGTTAAAGTATGAATCGCAAAAGAGAATCGTGCGATATTTAATTGATAGTATTAAGGTTTATCCAGATCATTTAGACATATTCTGGAAGTTTGCAAGTAACTAAATATTTACTATCTTTCATTTCGATCAAAGTAAAAGCGGAAAAAAAAGCTTCTCTCAGCAAAAATTTTTTTGGTTTTCTCTCTAGTATTTTTATCATAGTACCTCTCCCATGTTTTCATAAAGCGGCAGCAATATCGCAGCATAAATCAGCAAGATAAACAGTGCTACAGCTAAGAATAAAATCGGCTGCAGCCATTGGAGCCAACGATCGATTTTTTGAAAAAAGCGATCTCTCGCTACTTCGCTGTAAAATAATAGTTCTTTCCCAAGATTTCCTTTCGCCTCTCCCTGCTGAATGATTCGGCTGAATTCAGCAGTCAGAAATGCACAGTCTTCAAATTGCTGCGCCAAAGGTTCCCCAGTTTCTAATTTCACAGCTGTTCTTTCAGCAAACAACTGTGCCAAACTGCCTTTTTTGGCTTCTTTAAGACAGAAAATCACTTGTTTCAATTCCAAGCCTTTTTGAAATAACTTTCCAATCTCTAGGGAAAGATAAGCAGATTGATAAAGTTTGAATATAGAACCAATAAAAAACAACTGTCCATAAAAATCGGCTCGAGTTATCACATCTCTGCGCCGCGCCAGCAACCGCCACGCACCTGCTGAAAAAAGAAAAAGTGAGATACCCCCTAATAGATAAAGATGAACATATTGGATCAGCTTAAACCCCCAATGCGCAGAATCGATCATGTCAGATAATACGAGTTGAGGCAAAAGGATCTGGCGCATGCTGAATAAAATACCAAACAGAAAAAAGAACAACAAAATGGGATAGCTCAGCAGTTTTTTTAAATCTTTGCGAAATTTCTCTAAAAGTGTCAGCTGTTGCGCGATTCCTTGGAGCGTAGCAATCAAATCACCATGGATCTCTGCTAATTCGACTTGGAGCAGCTGTTCTTCCTTCAATCCAATGCAGCGGAGTATTTCCTGAAACGTCCTTCCTGTTTCTAAAGAATGTTGGAGTTCTTCTAAAACTGATTCAGGAAATAGACTGATCTTTTGCAATAAGGATAACGCTTCTTGCAAACTGAACCCATTCGATAATAAATCTGCCAGCAGTGTCATAAAACGGCATTGCTGATTTGTGCTTAACGTTTTTTGAGGCATGTTGTCTTCCAGTCTCCTTTCTTAGCTTCTTTATAAGCTGTTTCCCATGTCCGTTCTACTAGTCCCTGGTTTTCAAAAAATCGGTAGCTCCACAATAATGCAGGCTGCTGCTGGTCATTTGGCAGTAATTCTTGGTAAACGATCCCTCTCAAACACTCGGTCAATTCGCTTCTTCGGCTTGTCAGCTCATTGATCCTAGTAAACGTTCCTGACAAATCTCGTGCGTGGACAGTAGCAAATACACGATGCCCCGTCAAAGCTGCTCTCACAGCCGCTGAAGCTGTTTTTTCGTCTCTTATCTCGCCAATGATGAGCAAGTCTGGGCGATGGCGTAATGCCAATTTCAATAACTGTTCATAATCCTGTCCAATCTTCCAATTGACTTGAAGCTGCAAAAATTCCGGCACTTCGATTTCAACCGGATCTTCTACCGTCAATACTTGCAGTTTCTGTTCTTGCGCCAGCCGATACATCAATGTCGTTTTTCCAGAGCCAACCGGACCGCTAAACAGATACAGGCCTCTAGCCGCTGCCTTTTCTGCCAATAAAGAAAAGCTTTCTGTGCAAAAATAACGTAATTCTGATTCAGAAATCCCATACAGCAAGCGAATAACCAAGCTTTCTCGTTGAAGATAATCGCCCACAGAAGAAAGCCGAAGCCGGATTTTTTGTTTGTCCAGCGAATATGTGAATGATCCAGCTTGCGGTTTGCGTTTCTCCCCAATATCCATTTGCCCTAAATATTTGAAACGGGTAATCAGCTGCTGTCCTTCAAGTAGTGAAAAAGAACGTTTCAGTATGCGAAACTGACCACAGCGAAAGAAAAGCTGAAAGCCTTCTTCATAGGGCAAAAGATAGATGTCTTCTGCTCTTTCACGAAAGCCTTCGTCGATGATCTGATCGGATAATCGGATAATGTCCATTTTCTCTCTCCCTTCACCGATAAGATACGCACCGAAATTTTTTTATTTTTTTCAAAACAAAAAAATATCCAGACAGAAGTTCGCCCTCATGAGGTTCCTTCTTATCTGGATAGTTCTATTTTTTTATGATTTATTAAGCTTTTTTTGTTTTGTCGGGAAATTTAGCTTCCACACGATAGATTCTTTGTCCTCTTGAAGAAAATTTTTCTTCATATTCCGTCATGATATTTCCTTCAAAATCGCTTTTATGAAGGTCTAGCCATACACGCTGCAAAATCATACCGTACTGAGAAAAACTGCTTAGCGAATATTCAAACAACCCTTGATTATCTGTTTTAAAATGGATCTCGCCTTCTGGACGTAAAATCTGTTCATCTACTGCCAAAAAACTTTTGAAGGTCAGACGTCTTTTTTCATGACGTTTTTTAGGCCATGGATCAGAAAAATTCAAGTAGATTTGGTCGATTTCACTGTCAGCAAAATAATTCGTCAAGGCCGAGCCATCGACATGCAGCAGCTTCAAGTTAGGTAATGGCTCTTCAAGCAGCTTGTCCAAAGCAATAGAAATCACACTTACTTGCATCTCGACACCGATATAATTGATTTCTGGATGAGCTTTTGCCATCCCAGTGATAAACTGGCCTTTTCCCATGCCGATCTCAATATGTATGGGTTGATCATTACCAAAAAGTTCAGACCACTTTCCTTTCCATTTTTCTGGATCGCTGATGACAAATTCAGGATGTGCTGCCAGCAATTCTGCAGCTCCTGGACGATTTCGAACGCGCATTTCTTTTCTTCCTTTCATTAAAAAAGAGGAGGTTGCAGCTCCATTTATCCAAACTCAGGATAGTCAGTGTGCCGCATCCTCTTGATACTCTAGTTATTTCTTATTCATAAATAAAACCAATTTATAATTGCTTGGCGGAATCATAAAGAAAGAACAAACAACAAATCAGCCGCTGAAAATCCGTTTCAGCTGCAAGATCTCTTCATTCATTCGTTTGAACTCTCCTCTTTTGCAATAACGTACAACTTCTTGCAAAAGATTCATCACCGCGTACCAATGGACTTTTTCTAATACCTCATCACTTGGTCGAATACCATAGCTCACCAACCATTGATTCCAGTTTGACAATGGGACATAATTGCCCAAGATCGTGCCGATATCAACTGCCGGGTCTGCAAAAGTAATCGAATCCCAATCTACTAAGTATAAATAGTTTTGACAAACAAGCCAGTTCCGATGATTGACATCTCCATGGACGACAGTAAAATTTTGAACAGAAGTTTCAGGAAGCTGACTTCTGAGAAATTCATGGACAAGTTGTAAAAACCGGTTTTCCTGCAGCATCTCTGGCAGTTCATTTTCATAGTCCAGCAGCATCCGCTCTGGCGTGATGACTTGTCCGCCAATTCGATTCAGCATCGTTTTTAAAGAAGAGGAGTGATGAAGATGGTAAAGCACATCAATGACATCATTGCGCTGTCCGATTTCATCAGGCGTTAATATCCGTCCTTCAAGCCATTCTTGGGCCGTCAACGTATCGCCATTTCCCATCCGCTTCGTCCAAACGAGTTTCGGGGTAATCCCTTCTCTAGACAATGCAGCAAGCATTGGTGTTGTATTCCGTTTAATAAAGACCTTTTCTTGATCTCTCATACCAATATACGTTTTTCCGGTATCCCCTTTGATAGGCCGTAAACGCCAGTCTTGGTCCAGCTGAAACTCCATCATGCTTTCTCCCGTCTCTCACTCTTTGTTTGCAGTACTTATTATTCTAGTCGCCGAGCCTCTGAACGTCAAGCGTATATACGTTTTTTTCGGCATTTTATTTTCAAAAAAGCTGCGTTTCCTAAAATAGTTGCAAATCTTCAGTGTTTAGGGTGATCATTCGCCCATTTTTGCCAACCGCCGCGGTGTATAAAATAGAATAAAAAGTAAAACGACCAGCAAATATACAATGATCGGTACTGTTTTTTCAATCAATGTTCCAGGTAAAGCAAATGCAGAACACAGACCAAAAATCACTGCTGCAACAGTCAATACGATACTTAACAGCGTTTTGATTGCTTTCGCTTTCTGGGATGCTGGCACTGGGTAGATTCGCGTCATGGTCATGTACTGAAACTGGTTGTATAAAGGAAGCAGCTGGAAACCAATCAAATATAAGAATAGACTGCCTATGATCAAGCTAAGATAAAATTCTGTGATTACTACACTTAATAAAGCACCAATAATCAAAAGTCTGAAATACAATCCGCTGAATTCTGAACCGCGAAGGAAACGGCGCGCATATAAGTAAAGATAAGTATTTTGGCTTGTCGTTTTGATACGACCCAATAAAAAGTCGAAATATTTCTTCCGTTTGACCCGTGCCGTCACTTCTGGCACATCAGTGAACAAGTTGATAAAGCGATAGATTTGATAAAGACGGCTTTCTTCCTGCTTCACCATTTTTTCCCAGTCCAAACTTGCTGTGTTCTTTTTTTGCAAGAACCAATAGAAAACTATCGCTTGGATCAACGCTGATGCAACGCCGACCCACACAGAGAAATAAAGTGCTGCTAATAACACAGCTAACGATGTTCCCATCCAAAGTCCGCGCCACATTTTCAAGCTCTTCTCTGGCATTCGAGTCAAAGCTGCCCACCGAACTTGGAATTCACTGATTTTCAAGCAAAACAGCAGCACCAAGTAGATAAAATACATAGAAAAAGGATTGCCCGTGCTCACAACGACAAGCGGCATAGCAAACCCGCCCGTCAAAACCAGAATAACAGCTGGCAAAATCATCGAGTAACGCAGTCCGCGTTTCAAATAACTTTTCATTTCTTTTTCTTTCGGCAGCAAAAAGACCAAATCAGCTGGTTCTGCCAACGTTGCAAACTTTCCGGCAAATAGACAGAAAAACCAAAAAACAGCAACAATCAAGCCGCCTAAAGAAAAATGACTCGGCAGTGTTTTTATCCAATTTGAATAATACAACCCTGTACCGCCCAGCAAAAACAAACAAACCAGAACAAAATGATCATTGAACACATATCTCAGGTATTTCATCATTTTTTTCTGGTGTTTTGCTAAACGCTGCTGAAAAAATTTATCCATTTCCCTGCTCCTTTGTCAAAGATACATAGATTTCATCCAAAGAAGAACTTGGCAGATCAAACTCTTGTTGAAGCTCTGCTAATGTACCCTGAGCACGTACTTTTCCTTCATGGAGAACGACAAAACGATCACAGTATTTTTCTGCGGTAGCTAAGATATGCGTTGACATCAAGATAGCTGCACCTTCATTTTTCATTTCTACCATTAATTCTAGTAAAGCATTGATAGCTAATGGATCTAATCCTAGAAATGGTTCATCAATGATGTAAAGAGAAGGTTCAATCAAAAAAGCACACAATATCATGACTTTTTGTTTCATTCCTTTAGAAAAGTTTGCTGGAAACCATTCTAACCGTTTATCTAATCGAAAAGTCTGGAGCAGTTTTTCTGCCCGCAAAAAAGCTGTTTCGACTGGGATATCATACGCCATCGCAGTGATTTCGATATGCTCTTTAAGAGTAAGTTCTTCATATAAAGCAGGTGTTTCGGGAATATAGCCGATTTTTTTGCGGTATTCTTCCGGTTCTTTTTTCAAGCTTAACCCATCGATTTCGATTTTTCCTTTTGTTGGTTCTAACAAGCCGATGATGTTCTTAATCGTTGTACTTTTTCCAGCACCATTCAGTCCAATCAAACCAATCATTTCACCAGAGTCCACAGTGAAGTCTATATCTTTCAAAACCGGGATATGGCCATAGCCTCCCGTGACGTTCTCAATCTTTAAAACCATTCTTTTTCCTCCAAATTTCTGCTGTTTTTATTATACCATGAAGAAAATCTCATCATTGGATTTTTTTCCTCCCAATTCTTTTCAGTTATGGTAAAGTTAGGATAAGAAGCTATTTTCAGTATGAAAGGATGTCTAATGAATGGAAAATTGTATTTTTTGTAAAATCATCAACCAGGAAATCCCTAGTTACAAAGTATATGAAGATGAGAAAGTGTATGCTTTTTTAGATATCTCGCAAACAACGAAAGGTCATACTTTACTGGTTCCAAAAAAACATGTATCTGATATTTTTGAATACAATCCAGAATTAGCGGGAGAAGTTTTTTCAAGAGTTCCTCTGATTGCTAAATCTTTGGAAAAAGCACTTCCTGAAATGCAAGGATTGAATGTTTTAAATAACAATCGTGAGCTGGCTTATCAATCGGTTTTCCACTCACATATCCATTTGGTTCCCCGCTACAGTGAGAAAGATGACTTCTCGATCCATTTTGGTCATCATCAAGATGCGTACACAGCAGAAGAACTAACAGAACTTGCAGCCTCTATCAAACACGAAGCAGGTGAAAAGCATGCTTAAAAACTTTGTAAAAGGTCTCGTTTTCGGTGCAGCAGCAGGAACTGTCGGCGGGTTGCTGTTTGCTCCTCGAAGCGGAAATGAAACACGTAAGAAATTGATTGAAGAACTTGATGAAGCTGCTGAATTAACAGAAGAATTGAACTACAGTCTTAAACATTTCAAAACTTCGTTAGCTGAAACACAAGAAACAGCAAGCACGCTGATTCCTGCTTTTAAAGCAGGAATCAACAAAGATATTGAAGATTTCAAATTCCAAGCACTTCCTAGAGTCGAACAAATCAAAGAACAATCAGATAAGATTTTGGCTTCATTACCTGAAATGGAAGAAAAATAAACGAACGTTCGTTATCTTATTTATGATAAAAGTTTGAATTTTGTTTGAAAGTATTCAATTGAGGGTTTTTTTTAGGAATTGGGGTATGGTATAGTTATATGTGTGATGGAAAATACTAAACCCAATTAGGAGTGCTACTATTAATGAAAAAGAAGAAATTTATTCTAGCAGCTGCAAGCGCTTTAGCTGTTTTTACTCTCGCAGCTTGTTCAAGCGGTAACAATGAAGAAATCGCAACAATGAAAGGCGGCAAGATCACTGTTGCTGATTTTTATGAAGAAGCAAAGAAAGAATCTGCAAACCAAACATTAGTCCAAAATATGATTATCTATAAAGTATTCGATAACAAATATGGCGATGAAGTTTCAAAAGAAGATGTAGACAAACGTTATGAAGAACAAGCAGAACAATACGGCGATACTTTCGAATCTCAATTAGAAGCAGCTGGATTTACAGTTGACTCTTTCAAAGAATCGATTCGACAAAACTTAGTCGTTGAAGCTGGAATCAAAGATCATATCGATTTGACAGATGAAGACATGAAATCTGCGTGGGAATCTTTCCATCCAGAAGTAGAAGCACAAATCATCCGTCTAGATAGTGAAGATGATGCCAAAGATGTGAAGAAACAAGCAGACGACGGCAAAGACTTTGCAGAATTAGCGAAAGACAAATCAACAGACGATGCTACCAAAGAAGACGGCGGAACAATCAAATTTGATTCACGCTCAACGGAAGTGCCTGATGAAGTCAAAGAAGCAGCCTTCAAGTTGAAAAACGATGAGATCTCAGATGTTATTACTACAACAAACATGACGACATATGCACAAGAATTCTATGTTGTTAAAATGGTGAAAACGCAAGCTAAAGGCAACGACATGGATAAATTCAAGGATGAAGTCACTGAAGTTGCTACCGAAGCAAAACGTAATGATCAAGCCTTTGTAACAGAAGTTATTGGTAAAGAATTGAAAGATGCAAATGTGAAAATCAAAGATGATGCTTTTGAAAATGTTTTAAGCAACTTCATGACATCAACTTCAAGCACAACTGCAACAACGGATACAAACGCAACAACTGACACAACAGAAGAAACAGATTCTTCAAATTAAAAAATAAAAAGCTGATATCCGCAATTACGCGGATATCAGCTTTTTTTCTAGTTAAATGATCCATTAATTTTCCTTAGGTACATAAAAACTGCGATTATCCATCCCAAAAATACGATCTGTGTATTTTCCTGGTTCTGTTTGTCTGATAGAGGTCAGCATCATCTGCATCGAAGCATCGATGTTGTCGATTTGATGTAGGATCTCTGCTTCCATGATCCGCGGTCTTACAGGTGATCCATATTCCAATAACCCATGATGGGAAAGAACCATATGTCTTAACACTAGAACATCTTCATTTGAATCATCGATTTTCAATGCAAGACACGCCTTGACGATTTCTTCATCGATCAAGACCAAATGCCCTACTAGATTTCCAGATAAAGTATATTCTGTAGACATCGGACCTGATAGTTCGATCACTTTTCCTAAGTCATGTAAAATGATCCCTGCATATAATAACGCGCGATTCAATTCTGGGTACTCATCAGCAATCGACTTCCCTAAATGCAGCATAGTCAGCGTATGATACGCTAATCCGCTGGCAAACGCATGATGGTTTCTTTTGGCTGCTGGATAATCAAAAAACTCTTTTTGATATTTATTCAGCAAATAACGGACGATTCGATTCCAATGTGCATTCGTGATTTCGAATAACAATTGGTTGATTTCTTCTTCCATTGCCTCTTTTTTTATTGGTGCACGTTCCATATATAAGTTAGGCTCTTTTGGTTCATCTGTTTTCGCTTCCCGCATATGAAGGATCTTGACTTGCGGATTGCCTTGATAAACTTCTCTTTTACCATTCAAGAACACAACAGTTCCTGCAGTAAATTTTTTGATCTCCTCTTCAGAAGCATCCCAATATTTCCCGTCGATCGTACCTGACGTATCTTGAAAAGTGAAGGCAATGAATTTCTTGCCGTTTTTTGCTATCCTGACATCTGCGTTTTTGATCAAGACAAACATTTCAAATTGATCGTCTACTGCTAATTCACGAATTTTTTTCATGCTATGCTCCTTCTATTTTTCTTACCGCTTGCTGCAGCTTCTGATAATAGCTTACCATTTCTTGATCGGAAGAAAAACAAATTACTTGATACTTTTTCCCAAATTCTGCCAGTAGCTCTGCCAATTGCAGTTTTCTTTGAGAATCATAGTGCAGCCAACCATCGTCAATAATGATTGGACAGATGCCTTTACCAGCTTCCAGTTCTAGATAAGCAAAGCGGATCGCCATGATCAGCTGATCTTTTGTGCCCGTAGAAAGTTCATAAATAGGAAATTCCGTCAATCCATTCGTCAATGTCAGCACATTCTCTTTCAATAAAATCTGCTGGTATTGTCTTTGTGTCAATAAACTTAAATAACGACCCGCAATCTGTAAAAGCTGCGGAAGCTGACGCTCACTCATTTCAGTCGATAAGTCACCTAAAAACGTTCCAGCTATTTCCAAAGCTCCCCATTGCTGCAACAGGCTTTGAATCTCTGATTTTTTCAAACTTTCTTGCTGATAAAGTTCATCTAATGTACCGTCTTTTTGTAATTCTTCTGTTTGGAGAAGGATACGCTGGCGGCTTTCTCTTTGTTCGTCTAATTGTAAGCTGAGAGTACTTCTTTCTTGTATTCCGCGCTGCAAATCGTCTTGAAGTTTTGTTCTCGTGACAGGTTTCGCAAATAATGGCGTTAAGATTTCTGTCAATTCCTCCAGTCGTTTTGCCTGTTGCTCTGTTTGTGCAGCTTTTTGTAAGTAAATAGGAACTTCAGACGGATAGGCTAATCCAGCTGCTTCCAGCGAGTTTTTGTGCTGCTGAAGCCAGCTTTTTTGTTTGCTTTTCAATTGATTGATTTCTTGTCGCAGCAATGTATTTTGCTGGTAGCTTCTGGCAAATTTCATTTGTTCCATTTCTTGGATAAATGCAGACAAATGCGAGAATTTATCCAACAACGTTTTATCTTGCAGCGGCAGCCATTCTTCAGTCACGGCAAATTTGCTGTCTAATTCTTGGAAATAAGTATCGATTTCTTGATACCTTATCCTCTTCTCAGCGAGCATTGAAGAAAGATTATGATAATCTGTTACTTCCTGACCATACCGCTGCATCTCTTCTAGCTGATCCATTGCTCCTAAGTTGTATGACTGAGCAAAAAGCGCTAATTGTTGTATGGATTCTGTAAGGAATAGCTGACTTTCTTTTTTGCTTCTCTCGACTTCTGCCAATTGTTCTGCAGCAGCGTCCAGCTGACCTAATTTTTCTTGCCAAATCCCTTTGATTTCTTGAGATTCCTGCTGCGGCTCCTGCATTTTTTTGTACCCGGCAAAAATGACGCCAGCGACTGTTAAAAGAATGAACATGAACCGCCATGGTGTTGGCAAGAAAATACTAATAAGAATTCCAACTGCCAGCGCTATACCATATTTCTTGAAATCATAAGCTGGTTTGGGTGACTGTTTTTGTAATAAAAACGGGTATTTTTGTTCCAGTTCATTGATTTCTTGGTCGATTACCTGCTGCTGTTCATTGAGTACTTCACTGCGGATTTGTGCTTGATTGAGTTTTTCTTGAGCTTTTTGACGTTTTTCCAAAAAATCATTCCAAGCTTCTTGATACAAGAACTCTTTCGGCGGACTTTTTCGATCCCATTGCCAACGCATTTCTAGGATTTTCATTTCTGATTCGGTTTCTTTGATTTCAAGAGCCAATCTTCTCTGTTCAGATGCGAGGTGTTCGACATGCAGCTGTTCTTTTTGAAGATTTTTCAATTCTTCTTCTTTTTCTAAATAGAAATAATATCTAGCTGACTGCTGATCCATTCCGCTATGCTTTTCGAGCGATGCTTCCAGTTCCTCTAAACGTTCCGCCATATTTTGATATTTTTTATAAAAATCAGACAATGTATTCTGTAATTGCTGATCAGGTAATTCTTCCAATGTATTTTCTTTAAGATTTTGCCATTCTTCATATAAAGAAAAGTTCAGCTCTTGTTGGCGATAAAGTGTTATCTTTTGATCAATTTTTCCTAGCTTTTTTTGTAATTCTTCTATTTCAGCTTCTAAACGCCGATTTTCATTGACCAGATGACTGTATGCTGATTCCTGATTCTGTTTTTCTTTGATTTTCCCTTGAAGTATTTTCCATTCATTCAACTGCTGGTTCAGTAAAAGCTTCTGGCCTTTTTTCTTGAACAGCTGCTGCGCTTTTTGATAATATTCTTGCCGTTTTTGGAAAACTTGAGAACTTCCAGTGATTCCTAAAGAAATCAAGGCATCATGGAGTTCTTTTTCTCTTAGTCCGTCTAGTTCTGATAATTGCTCCTGCTGGAAAGTAAAGACTTGTTGAAATAGCTCTTTTGTTAATGGGTTGATTAGGCTTTCCAACAACTCTTCTCCGCCTATTCGTTCATCCCATATCACTTTTGCCTTGCCTCTGTTTTGCTGGCGGTAGCGTTCGACTATAAACTCTCCATGTACAGGGTGAGTAATCCACAGGCGTCCGCCATATGCTGCACCATCTTTTGGTGTGTAGTCTTTTTTCTTTCTCCCTTTCGAAGGAAATCCAAACAAAACCGCTTGGATAAATTGGTAAATCGTTGACTTTCCGGCTTCATTTCCACCGTAAATCAGCTGGTTTCCTTCTTCAAAATGAAAGTTTTTTTGACGCCATTTCCCAAAAGCAGTGATCTCGATTCGATTGATCTTCATTCTGCTGCCTCCTCAAAAAGAAAGTCTTGAGCCAACAGTTCTTTCGCTAAATCTACTGTTTGTTCAGGAAAATCCGAAAGTTCAGCAATCACTCTCGCTGCTTCGGGATGTCCATAAACTTCTCTTAATACTTGTTTAAAATCTTCTGGTGAACGATATTGCTCAAATAATTGTTCGACTAACTGATTGGATACATAGATAGGAATCTTCCCTTGATCTCCTTCTTCTTTAATAGAGATACGCCAAATAAAAAGATTTGACGTTGGATTACTGGAATTATCCCTTAAATATTCCAATAATTCACCAGAATCTATTTTTTCAGAAAAAGCACTTCCTAAATGCTGATGATCTTTTACTTGTACTTCTGCCAGATAAAATGAATCATTTAACTGAGATAGTTTATTTTCAATAATGATCAGACTTTCAGAAGTCGTTGCGGCGGTTTTCAAGGAAATTTCTTTGGTCAGCCAAGTCACTTCCGAAACTTTTATTGGTGTGATTTCACTATGCTGTTTATCCAGTTCTACTAACAGCACAGATTCTGATCTTTTTTCTTTTTGCGTGTGACCTTGCGGAGCTCCTGGATAGACGATATAGGGGGTACTGTTCAGTACGGAAGGTACATGGATATGTCCCAGTGCCCAATAGTCATAGTTTTTTTCTTTCATTTGAGATAAAGAAAAAGGAGCATAATTTCCTTTTCCTTCCGTTCCTAATTCACCATGGTAAATACCAACGTGATAATCTGTGTTACTTCTTGAAGGAAATTCCAGGACTTTTTCTTTCTGGATCCATGGATGTCTATAGCTAAAACCACTTAAAGAAATCGTTTCTCCTGAATTCACTTGTAATTTCTTTGTTTCAATTTCTTCACTTGTAAAAAGATGTACATTTTCTGGAAAATCAAACCAATACCGCTCTTCCTGATAAAAATCATGGTTCCCAAAAATAAGATAGACTGGTATCCCAATTTTGTTTAACCGATTCATTTGTTCTGTAAAATGTCTTTGCATTTTTAATGAAGGGCGGTTTTGATGAAAGTTGTCTCCTGCAAATAAAACAAAGTCAACTTTATGTTCAATTGATGCTTCTATGATATTCTCTAAAACAGCAAGGTTTGCGTTCAATAAATAATCTTGTGTTTTTTTATCTAAAGATGCTAAACCTTCAAAAGATCTGTCCATATGCAGGTCAGCTGCATGGATAAACTTGACCATCAATTCCCCTCCTTTTAAATTTTCTTTTATCATAACATTTCCAGACATTTTTTTCATTATAATGCGAACAAATTTTCGTATCAGTATAAGATTTTATGCACAAAAAAAGGACATCGATTTCTCGATG
>KE351663.1 GCA_000415185.1 Enterococcus faecalis 13-SD-W-01 | reverse complement strand
TATTGATGCATACACGAAACAAATTATAAACGTTGATTATGATGATTAATTTAATATGTAGATGAGTTTCTGTGTGTTTTTGACATCTATTTTTTGTTCATTGTATCACATCTTTAGAAGTGCATTTAATTATGTTCAGTTGTATAACGAATTTGAGATCGACAGAGTATACTCTATTGTTTTTTAGAAATAACAATCTGGACTATATTTTTTGAAGATTATTTAAAAGGCCTGATCGTAAAATAAAAATGTAAACTAATAATTGATCAGAAATCTTTATCATTTGCGAATGAGAAATAACATAATTGTGCTACCACACTATTTCGTCCTTATGTTCCATGTACCCCAATATGGTTATATAGAGGTTTAGAGGTTCAGAGGTTCATTCAGATGGAACATATATTGTGACAAATGATGATTTACTATATGATTTTTATTCAGTAAAGGAGCCCTACTCACTAGAAAACTTATTTGATGAAAAAACACTATTTAATATAACAAGTCCTAATTCGACGAGGTATCGTATTTATAAACGCTTGAGTTTAGGCAGTGCGAAATTATATACTTAAACAGTAAATCTATATAATTTTTATGGCTATAGCGAAGGAATGTACTTTACGTTTGCTGAAAAGAGTCAATATTACAGTGTAAAATTAGTTACGCAAGTATATAACACATTTGGTATAGAATCAGTTTCTCGTAGTGTGGGAGGATTGACGATAGGAAGAT
>KE351662.1 GCA_000415185.1 Enterococcus faecalis 13-SD-W-01 | reverse complement strand
GGGGCAAAAGCCATTAATTTTGGAGACTATATTTTGAAACTAGCGGAAGGAAACTTTGTTGTGTTGGACGAAGAGACCTTCTCTCAATTATTTGTGGTGAAGTGGCTCTTTGTCGAAAGTGGTGAATAAGTAATCTCATTTTCGCTATGTCTAAATGTAGTCAAAATAGAAGCTGATTCTCATTTGTTTCGAAACAGTTCTATGGTAACATTAACGGTGAAGAAAAGGTGATTTTCTTCAAAAGTGCTGTTTACCCCAAACAACCGTACAGAATCAGAAAAAGCAGATTCTCTTAGTGAGCAATCTGCTTTTTTGGCTACTTTTTATTCGTCAAATGCGTCATTTTCTTCAGGAAAAAGTTCTTTCCAAAATTCAAAGTAGTGAAACAAACTCATTGTGAGGCTTGTTAGGACTAAATAAACAAGCACATTATCGACATGATCATGTAGCAAACTTATTTTCTTACATGTAAATATATTTACTATATCTAGTATATTGAATATATTCGAAAATGTGGAAAGTCTGTAAGTGATGAAGTCTCCTTAACACTATACCTATTGCACAGGCACAGTATGATAAAAAATATATTTAGTATACTAAATATATTTGATATATCTAGT
>KE351661.1 GCA_000415185.1 Enterococcus faecalis 13-SD-W-01 | reverse complement strand
CTCATTGCAGGACTTGTTGATGTATCTGCACTTTTGAAATATAACTTAGTATTACCTTTATAATTTGGTAGTTGTCCTAAAAGTGAAACAGGTACTTTAAAATTCCCTGATGCATCCGTCTTTACCGTAACTAAGTTGTCAAAACCTTCTAAATTAGAAATATATACTTCTGAATTTGGATATGCTGTACCTGTAATCTCTTGTGTATAATTGTAGCTAGGTTCTACCACAGGTGCAGAATAATGAATTAAAACTGGCACTCCTTCACTGAACTGGGTAGGATTAAGATAAGTATCTACGCTTCTTACATAAAGCGTAGTTCCAGGGACATGTTTAATATTAGTTACACTAGATAAAGCATCTAACGCACTAGCAGTTTTCTCAAAATTACCAGAAGAATTTGTTTTACCGCCTATAACATGTTCAAAATTTTCAGTATCCGAAATCTGATATGCGTTATTTGGATTTATTGTTCCTTTGACTGATGATCGATAAACATATGGTGTCTCTACAGTTGGTTTTTCCAAAGCGGTTAAGGTATTAGAAGCAACAGCATTACTTTGTGAAGTATTAGAAATTGCTTCTTCAGCAAAAACTCCACCTGCCCTTACTAAAGTATTTGCCATT
>KE351660.1 GCA_000415185.1 Enterococcus faecalis 13-SD-W-01 | reverse complement strand
ACTGGTGTAAAAACAAGGTATGAGTACAACAAAGACGGTCTCATGACTGCTTGGTATGATGGAAATGGGAATAAAATTATTGAAAATACGTATGACAAAGATGGCCGTGTTGTTAAACAAATAGATGGGATAGGAGCAGTTTCCACACTGAAATACAGTGATGGTCAGACTATTACTACGGATGGGAATGGAGCTGTCACTACCTATCAATACGACAAACAATACCGCACGACAGGAATCAGCTATCCGGATGGAAGCAGTGTGTCAAAAGCCTATGATGCAGAGAACCGGCTGACGAGCGAAACGAATGAAGTTGGTCAAACAACTGCTTATACGTATGATATGAACGGAAACATTCTAACTGAAATACGTTTTGATGGGGCAATGAAAGAAGCCACATATGATAAAAAGAATCATATAACCAGTGAAAAAAATTTTGATGGGAAGAAAACAGTCTATACTTATGATGATGCGGGAAATCTTACCTCTATTCAAATAAATAATCGGCTTAAAACGAGCTTTGGAGTAGATAAACAAGGGCGGATTACTAGTGCAACAGATTCTAAAGGAAATAAAACTACGTACAGCTATTCTGGTGCTTTTCTAAACAAAATAGTCAACCCTCTCAAAGGAGTTACTAGCATTGTGTACAATTCCCATGGACTACCTGTTAGCATGACGAACCCATTAGG
>KE351659.1:42391-79293 GCA_000415185.1 Enterococcus faecalis 13-SD-W-01 | reverse complement strand
TGTTTCGCGAAGTGCTTTTAGCAACTCATTAATCATAACCGTTTCGTTGTTATTTGTCAACAAGTTTTTTGAAGTTTTTTCAATCTTTTCAACTTGTCTTTCAAAACCAATTAAAATCACCGTGTTATAATAACGAGGTTGATTTTAAAATTGGTGGTCGAAACGACAAGAAAAAATATACCATGCCGTTTTTATTCTGTCAACGAAAACTTCAATTTTTTTTAATATTCTTTTTCAGCCATTGGTATATGTCTTGAAAAACCTCTTGTTTATTTATTTCGTTCAGCAGTTCATGCCTTGCATCTTCGTATAATCTTACTTCTACCGGGTTCCCCGTTTCACTGCTCAAACGCTTCGCTAATTTCCGGACCCCTTTTGCTTGATTCCCTACTGGATCAGCCATTCCAGAAATCACTAGCAGCGGCAGTCCTTCTTGAATATTGCGTAATTGTTTTTTCTCACTTCCCATACGGATTGCTTTGAAAAGATCATTATAGGCAGCTGTTGTAAAGATAAATTGCGTTCGTTTATCTTGCAGGTATTTTGCTACTTCTGTTTTATCTCTGGTCAGCCAGTCTTTTGTTGTGTCAGCAGGTTCAAACTTTTTGTTGTATCCCCCAAAGGCTAAGTTATCGATAAATTGCGAACGATGTTTTTTCCCATACAATAAACCAATAACCGAAGAAAGCATTTCTGCTGCACGCATTTCTAAAGCAGCATGCCAGCCGCTCCCCATCAAGATTGCCCCATCCAAAGAAGTCGGATATTTTCCTAAATAACTTTTCAAAAGGAACGATCCCATACTGTGCCCCAAGATAAAGTAAGGCAAATGGCTGTATTCTTCCTGAAATCTTTGATTGACGAATGAAATATCTTCTAATAGAAGATTGATTCCTTTTTCATTTGAAAAATGGCCATAATCTTCCGGGGTTCTGATAGACTCTCCATGTCCTAAATGATCGTGTGCTGCAACAACGATACCTTTGCTAGTCAAGAAATCAGCAAATCCTGCATACCTTTCACTAAACTCGACCATTCCATGAACAAGTTGAACGACAGCGGTTGGTTCCTTTTCCGGCCGCCAAACAGTAAGACCGATTTTTGTTTTTTGATCTGCTGATAGAAAACTTTCTTTCTGCATTTCGTTTTCCTCCAATCCTGCTTAACTTACTTTTTAGAGCATACATGATATCAAGGCATCTCGCAAAATATATAAAATGATTATTGAAGAAAAAAATAAAAAAGTCGAAGAAAAATCATCTTGCTGACTGATTCCCTTCAACTTTCCTATGTGTTCTATTCATTTACTTAAAAAATGATATTTTCTTTGATAATATCAAGATTCTTGATCCAAATATGTCTGTTTTTGACCTCGATTGCTCCTAGTTCTTTCAATTGCTGCATCATTCTATTAACAGAACTAGCGGAAGCTATCCCGCAGAAACGAGCGATTTCCTCATTTGTTACTACAAAATCAATCAAGATGCCTTTTCCTTCTACCACAACACCGAACATATCATAAAGTTCATATAATTGGGTACAAACCGCCCCGAATTTCCCATTCATCAGCATCTGCTGCATTTTTTTCATCGAACGAAGCAAACGGATCCGATAATAATCTTTGACATAATTTTGCAATTCAAGATTACTATTGATGTGCCGCCAGAACTCTACACGGTTGATTTTATACAGCTCTGCTTCATCCGATTCGACACGGATATTGAATGGTGCGTCAATAAACTGCGAGTATTCATCTTTCAATAAAGAGACGATTTCCAGACCATTGATATATTCAATATTGAATTCCCGTCCATCTTTCGAAATGACGCTTGTTTTGATAACCCCTTTTTTCAGAACATAAACGTACTTATCTTGCAATCCCTCGTAAATCAAATACTTTTTCTTTTTCTTTACCACGACCGGAAATGAATGCTCGTCAATATACTTCCTCAAGATCCTGCTATCCACTTTTTGGCGCACTCCTTTTCACTACCAACTTTATTCTTATTGTACATCAAATCAATTGCAATATTAAGATACACTACTCCTGATTTCTGAAAATTTACAAAAAACATTAACATATGTTGTTGTTTTTTCTGTTTTTTATTTGTCATTTACGAAAAAGCATAACAAAACCGAATTTTTTTCTAAAAAGAGACTGCTATAGTTGCTCTTGTAAAACAAAAAGAAAGAGGTTGTTACTATGAAAAAATGGACTGATTTGTTATTAGAGAGACTTGATACTGCTTACCGCGCTCGCTTCGACCGTGATGCTGCACTTATTTTCCTAAATGATGCATATCAAGAATATTTACTGCTGCGTACGAGTCAAGAAACATTGAATCTTCAAGAAGAAAAAATCGTTGAAGAATTCATGGAGATTCGCGATTTGTTTATCTATCAATTAGTCGATCGCTATCCTTCTAATTACAGCGACGTTGAGAAAAAAATCAATCAATTGAAAGAATTATGTGCCGGCACATCTGAAAACACAGCAGATGAATTTTCTTTACATTTGCATCCTGCTTTTTAACATACAATCGAATATCAATTAAACTATTGGAGTGAACAATCCGTAATGGAAGAGAAATTATTTAATAAAGGATTTATAAGTATCACTGTTATCAATTTTATCGTCTATCTTGTTTATTATCTTTTGATGGTTATCATTGCTGTTATTGCACAAGATCATCTCGGCGCTACGACTGGTCAAGCTGGCCTTGCATCAGGTATCTATATCATAGGTACGCTGCTTGCTCGTTTGTATATCGGTAAGAAAATCGAATTATACGGTCGAAAAGCAGTTTTGCGTTACGGCGCTCTTTTCTATTTGATAACTACTGCAGCATATCTGTACATGCCGACGATCACGATTCTTTATCTGATTCGTTTCTTAAACGGATTTGGTTACGGCGCTGTATCCACGGCAACCAATGCCATCGTGACCGCTTATATCCCTAAATCAAAAAATGGTGAAGGAATCAATTATTACGGATTGAGCACTAGTTTAGCAGCAGCTATCGGACCTTTCATTGGAATGATTTTGCTAAATACAACAAACTTCTACTTCATTATCGTATTTTCGACAGTTCTGATTTTGCTGACAACAATCGCATGTTTCTTCATGCCGATAAAAAATATCGTACTAACATCAGAACATCGCGAAAACTTGAAAAAATGGACCTTAGACAGTTTTATCGAATACAAAGTACTGTTCATCGCATTGATTGCCTTTTTGATTGGTTTGGCTTATTCAAGTGTTCTTGCCTTCCTTTCTTCTTATGCACAAGTGATCCATTTAGTAACAGCAAGTTCATTTTTCTTCGTTGTTTATGCTACGGTAATCACTCTTACTCGTCCGCTTTCTGGTCGTATCTTTGACAACAAGGGTGAAAATTACGTGATGTATCCCAGCTATTTCTTTTTGACTATCGGCTTGATCGTATTAAGTTTCGTGACATCTAGCTGGATGCTGTTACTTTCTGGTGCATTAATCGGACTTGGTTATGGTACCTTTATATCGAATGGACAAGCAATCTGTTTGAAAAAAGTAACAGGACCACGTATAAGTATTGCTTTATCCACTTATTTTATTGGTTTAGACTTAGGCTTAGGTGTAGGACCTTACATTATGGGTGAATTACGCAATCTGTTATCCTTCTCAGGCTTATATCAATTCTGTGCAGTGATCCCTGTATTATGCGCTGTGCTGTATGCCTTATTCTATAAAAAAAGTCCTAAAAACAAAGACACACTTACTGAACCAGAAACAATCACTGAATGATCACTAAAAAAACAAGAAGTGAATTCCGGCATAAATCTATGCTGCACAATTCATTTCTTGTTTTTTATTTATTTATTCTGCTCATTCATAACGATTTTTGAAAGCAATCGTTCATCATACCCAACAAACAATACCTCATCGATGATAATAATCGGTCGTCTTAAAGCTTTAGAATGTTCACTGCATAATTTTACGATCTGTTTTTTGTCTAAACAAGAGAGATTTTCTTCAAGTTCTTGCGGGAAAGCTTCGGACCATGTTGCAAACATCTGCTCCGGCACGGCTTCTTTAAAACTGCACAACTCTTCTGCTTCTTCTTGGCTTAAACTAGTTCTGTCAAGATCAATAAAATCATACGGCAAATGATTCGTTTCCAGCCACACTTTTGCTTTCAAACAAGTGATGCAGTTAGCAGCTCCATAGATTTTTACTTTCACTTTTCTCCCTTCTCTCCTCCTTGACTCTTTTTAAAAGACCGCGTTTTGCATATAAATCAAGTTTCTTGCCACACAGCGAACATCACGAGGAACAAACGACCGTATTTCGTCTTCATTGAATCCAATCAGCACACGACGATCATCAATCAAAATCGGACGTCTTAGAAGGGACGGATATTCTGTAAACAAAACAATCATTTGTGTCAATGATAATTCATTAAAGTCTAAGTCAAGTTTTTCGTAAATCTTCGACCGAGTGGAAATAATATCCTCGACTCCTCCCTCAGTTGCAGCCAAGATTGCACGAATCTCATTTTCGCTAAGAGGTTCAGCAAAAATATTCTTTTCCTCAAAGTCAAGTTGATTGGTTTGCAGCCAAGCACGTGCTTTTCGACAAGAAGTACAACTAGGTGAAGTATATAATTTTATCATTTTCTCACTCCTTTTTAATTATAATACAATATTACATGAAAATTTGATAAAAAACCAACAGAAAGGTATCAAAAAATAAAAAAATAACTTAGTAAATTTAATTACTAAGTTATTTCTTAATAGAACATCTTAAAAATTCTTCTTTAAAGTTATATTTCATCATATTTATAGATTTTTTATTTTTATACATTTTATTTTTAAATAACATAAAAAATTTTAAGTTTTGTGAGCAAAAAACATAAAAAAGTTAAAAAACTATCACAAACAGAGAATAAAATCATTATGTTTCTCATTTATTCTGTGATTTTTCTAGGATATATACCTGCTTCTCTAATAAATCTCGAAGGTTTTAACGAGCGTGAACCTTTTGTTTGAGGGACGCATAAATATAAACGATTTCTGGCCCTTGTCATTGCTACATAGAACAGGCGGCGTTCTTCTTCGATCGTTGTGACTGGTTCGCTTTTGATGGTTTCTGCCGGCACTGCTGCTCTTTCCATCACGCCGTTGTGAGGAATATTCCCTTCGTTGCAGCCAATCAAGAAAACATTTCGGTAACTTAGGCCTTTACTTTTATGGATACTTTGGATGCAAAGCGCATCTAGTTTTCCTTGATGATACGCAATCAAGCGTGTTTTTAATTGTTTCGCTTCGCTTTGGATCTGTTTTTCCATTTTTTGCAGTTTATGGAAAGTCGGATGTTTTTCGATTTCTTCCATCAACCAGCCTGATTCGCTTTTATCCAACTCTTTTGTCACTCTAGGCAATTGTATAAAATATTGGAATAACGGTTTTATTTTGTACCCCGGATGATCTGATTTTTCTAGTTCCTTGAGCATGCCATTTAGCAAGTTTTCTTTGTCTTTAAGCGCAGGATTTTTCTTGCTGATATAAGTAGCTGGATTTTCAGTTTGTTTTCCATAGAAAAATTGATCAATATCCTTTTTCTTCAAATAACAATTGGCAAAAAACGTACGTAACAATTGACGATAGGCATCTCTTTTTTTCTTTTCTGTATCAGCTTTCAGCCAAGCAGACCAACGCTCATAGAAAATGCGGAAGACTTTGAGCCCAAAGACTCCTTCATACGTAGTATCTGCTTCCACAACAAATGGGATATCTGTAGTTAATAGTTGCTGGATAAGCTGTTGGGTTTGCGAAAAGGATCGATACAAAATGATGGTTTCTTTATATTTTCCTTTTTTCCGCAAAAACGAACGAACTTGCTGGATGATCCAGCGGCTCTCTGCTTGTGTATCAGGAAAATACAATGCTTCTGTAATGCCTTTTTCTGCTTGAGCCGGCACCATTGATTTTTCGATGCGCTCATTCTTATTGTGTTTGATTAGTCGATTCGCACTTTGGACGATACTTGCTCTTGAACGATAATTCGTCAATAAGAACAGTGTCTCAGTCGGAAACTCTTGGTCAAAATTTTTGATATATGCAGGTTCTGAACCTCTGAAACTGTAAATACTTTGGTCATCATCACCTACAACTATCAGTTTGATCTTTGTATCCTTCACCAAGCGTTTAACGATCTCCCATTGCAAAGGATTGGTATCTTGAAACTCATCAATAAATAAATAATCATATTTTTCACCGATAAACTGCTGGATCTCTTTTATCTCCAAAGCATTTTTTAAGTTTTTCAACACATCATTGAAATCTGTCAGACGCTCCGATTCTTTGATTTGCTCTAACTCATCCAGCAGCAAATGCAGCCTTTGGGAGATAGGTTGTGCCGCATTTTTTTCGATCGAATCAAATTTTTCTCTTACTAACTCTACGATTTCTTCGTGAGATAAATCCATATTTTGCCAATAATCAAGGCGTGAGGCAATGGTTTTTTCGCCGAATTGATCAAAGACAAAAAGATTATATTTTCGGATCAGCTGCTGCAAATACCCAGACAGCCGCTGACTGCTTTCTTTTCCAAAATCTCCGATGCTTCTGACTGATTCTGGAAAATGATGGCTGATTTCTTTATATAGACGGAAAAAAATGCTGTGAAAAGTACCTATATGTACGTCTGTTTTTCTTTGGCTAAAGTTATCTACTCTTTTTTTCAATTCATTTGCTGCATTTCTCGTAAAGGTGATCATCAAGATTCTTTGCTCTGCTACTTGTTTTTCTTTCATCAAATAAACAGCTTTGGCACAAATCGTTTGCGTCTTCCCGCTTCCAGCACCCGCAATGATCCGCAGATTTTTCTCCATATCATAAATGATGGCTTCTCTCTGTTCCTGATTAAAGCGATTATAGGAACGTTTTTCCATATGGTCGAAAAACAGTTGATCAGATGTCCCTTTTTCTTCTTTTGTTTCGTCAATAAGTCCGGGGGCTTCCCCGTAAGCTGCTTCGTAACTAGCAATGATCTCTTCTTGCAGACGGAAGATCTGCTGCAGTTTTTGATATTTTTGTTTCCAGCTTTTGACTTCTTTTTCTAGCTGACGAATTTTGGTTTCTTCCAGCTGATTGATTGTACTCCCATCCTTCTGTATGTTTTCTCTGTGTTTTGGTTTTCTTAATAGTAACAAAACTTGACCTAAAAATGAAATGAATGTTTTTATTTATTTGTTCGTTCAGAAAATATACAGTTTATTTTCAAAAAATGTGCTAATATTACTATGTAAATTAGAGATGAAGGTGATGAAATATGAAGTCTTCCTTCCATGAAAAACGGAATATCGGACTTTTATTAACATTTATCGGTGGTGCAATCGATAGTTATACGTATATCCATTATGATGCATTTGCTTCTGCACAGACAGGCAACATCATTCTGACGATCATCCAAGCGTTTGATGGAAAATGGCTCAGCGTAGGTACAAAAGTCTTGTCTACCTGCTTTTTTGTCTTAGGGATCTTGCTGACAAAATTTTTGATCGATTATTTCAAAAAGAAAGAACAGCATTCTTGGCGTTTGTTCGTCCTTTATTTTGAAGCAATTGTCTTTTTCCTGATTGGTTTGGCACCGTTGAATGTCCATCCTGCATTAGTAACGATCTTGATTGCTTTTACAGCTGCTGTTCAATGGGTATCTTTTGATAAAATCAACGGACGTGTGTATACGAATGTATTTACGACTGGGAATCTAAAAGGTGTAGCAACAAATTTTTACGATTATATGACCACAAAAAAACAAAGTGCTTTCGATGAATTCATCCATTATTTGTTAGTAGTCCTTGCGTTTATTTTTGGGGCTGCAGCTTCTGTTTTTTGCTATCATTTGTTTGCAGCGAAGGCGATCTTCATGGTCTCTATCCTGCTTTTCCTGCTTGCTTGTTTCGAAACATTCAAAATTTGGTACTTTTATCATGAGTCAGGAATAAAAAGATCATAATTGCAAAAAGATGCGTCCAGGATCGTTTACTGGCCGCATCTTTTTTATCTCTCTTTTTTTATGCATGTACTGCTCGCGATTTTTTTACAATAAGCTGCCAATGCAACTGATGTGCTGTTTCCTCATCCGATGAACAACAATTTGTCACGCGGATCATCACACTATTTTCATAGATTTTTTCGATTTTTCCTTCTACCGGTTTTTCAAACAAATCTGATTCAAAAGCTAACGTTTCTCCGATTTCAAATACGTATCCATTTTCCATCGTGCGCTCCTCCGATCCTGTTTTCTAAGTCACTAACTTTTTACCATAAAAAACGAGCTTTGGACAAAAAATGTCTTAAAAAGCAGTTTTGGCATCAAAACTGTTCAACTTGCTCACCTGTTATGTGTCAATTATGTTAAATTTCTTCGTTTTTGAGCTCAAAACGTCTTTTTATGATGTAAAAAGAATCTTTTTTTATTTTTAGCATAAACTAGATAGTGGAGGTAATCATAAATGAAAGAAAAGTTTGTAAACAAGATCATGTCCATCCTTTTTGATACAGAAACATCAACGGAAGATCTGAAGTATATCCAAGTAAAATTTGCGATCGATGTACTGATAAACAATGTTTTGAAACTGGCAGTCGTTTTTCTTTTTGCTCTCGTCACTCACTCATTGTATGAAACAGGAATTACTTTTCTTTCATACATTTGTATACGACGTTATGCTTATGGACTGCATTCTGATTCAGAATTTGCTTGTCTTATCTGGACCATCGCATATCTCTGGGGCCTTCCTTTAGGCTTCAAATTACTGGATATCCAAATCCCCTTTTTCTTGATGTGTCTGATTTTGGCAGTCTGCTTTGGCTTGCTGCTGCGCTATGGATCAAAAGGTACAGCATTAAATCCCATTGAACCCGAAAAACGTCCACCCTTACTGAAAAAAGCGATTGGTATGTTTGTCTTGTTTGCAGTAGTTAGTCTATTCTTTTCTTCTTATGACTTCGCTACTTATTTAATACTAGGGATTGTCTTAGAAATATGTATGTTACTTCCAAGTGTAAATACATTAATGAATTTTAGGAGGATTTCACATGAAAAAAGTAATCATTAACCAACTTTCAAGCCTTTCAGATTTCTTTGTTTCAGGCTGCTGCTTTGGTATCATGTCAGAGTTCAAAATCCCTGAGAAATTAAAAAAATAAGCTCTTAGATATGCTATAATTGGGAAAAATCAATGGGAGCTGTACTTTATGTTTTTATGGCCTATAGCCTTACAATATCTCGTCTATACATCTAATATTCTGTTTATTGACAATGAAATAAAACATAAGCGGATTTTTTTAATTACTACGTTGCTATTCAGTATCGTCTCAGGATACATGTATTCACTGATTGACATTTTTACAACCTTTTTTGTTATTGGAGTGCTTGCAATTACTTTCTTGATTTTTTCAAAAGAGAAAAATCAACTTCTGTATGCTTTTCCTTACGGTATTCTAGCTTCTTTGCTAGGAGATCATCTTGCAAGCTTTGTTGACTTTTTTATTAAAAACACTGCCGTTATAAAACCAGGCGATTCTCTACAATATTTACATTTGTTTATTGCAACGACACTTTCTTTTAGTTTGTCATTAGGATTCCGATTCTGCATGAAGAACTTTTTCCGTGAAATTGATCGTTATATTCTAGGAATTGTTGGTAACGGTATTGTATTCACTTATTACGTCATAATTTTTTATACACGTTTTTCCGGCGAAACTCCCCAAACGCTGAAAGTGAACACAGGATTTTTCATTTTTTACCTTGTGATCGGTCTTTTCATTTTATTTTATTACCGAAAAATCACCAACAAAAAATTAGCAGATGAATTATTAGAACAGCAAGTTCGACTACAAAGCGAATATATCAAAGATCTTGAGAAAAACTATCAAGAACTTCGCGAATTCAAACATGATTATCAGAACTTGCTGTTTTCATTAACTAGTTATATAGAAGAAAGAGATTTAGACGGTTTGAAGAAGTATTATGATGAGCAAATATTACCGACAAGAAAGATGTTGAATCTTTTTCCTGCTAACCTCAGTGTTTTAGACAAAATGGAAAGCCCTGAATTACGCAGTTTACTTTCGCTGAAGCTGATGATCGCACAGGAAAAGGGATTGCATGTCCACATCGATTTCCCAGAAACAGTTTCCTTGAACAAAAAACACACCGTAAATCTTGTTCGTATGATCGGCATCATTTTAGACAATGCCATCGAAGGTGCAGAGATCACGAAAAAGAAAACCATCGAACTATCTATTTTGAAAAAGAACAACTTTATTTTATTCCGGGTAGCAAATTCGACTTTAAACGAACTACCACTAAACGTCTTGAAACAAAAAGGATTCTCAACGAAAAATAAAAACCAGAATGATGGTCTCGGACTCTTCATTTTGGATGAACTTATCAACAGCAGCAATCATTTATTTTTAGAAACGACGATTGAGAATCAGCGTTTTATCCAGACGATCCATATCCAGCTTACATAGAAGGAGAAGAATAATGATTCCCATATATATTTGTGAAGACGATCAGAGACAATTAGAGATTCTAAACGCAGTGATCAAAAACCGGATCATGATCGAAAAATTGGATAGTTATGTTCATTGCGCGACCTCGGATCCTTTAGAATTATTGGAAGCGGCAAAAGTACGTACTTCTTCTTTTGGTATCTACTTTTTGGATATCGAATTAGAAGGCAGCGACTTCAACGGAATCATTCTTGGTAAAAAGATTCGCGAACTTGATCCATTAGGCAAGATTATTTATGTAACTTCACATAACGATCTTTCATTGACGATTTTAAAAAGCAACATTGAGCCTACAGACTATATCTTAAAGGAAGATATTTTTGACCTAAAAGAAAATGTAGAACAATTACTCAGCAAGATCTTTTTGGATTTCCGAACATCCGAACCTCAAAAAGACATCTTCAAAGTAGAGTTCAATGATGAGATCAAATTTCTGCCAGTCAAAGATATCCAATACTTTTCAACAGCTTCCGGTACTCCTCATAAATTAGAGGTCCACCTTACGCATGCGCAAATGCAGTTTTATGAAAAGATCAAAGATGTTGAAAAACAGCACGCAGATTTCGTTCGCTGTCACAAATCTTATGTCATCAACAGCCAAAATATCCGTTCAATCAATAAACGGGCTCGTGAAGTGACCTTGAATAACGGTGAAGTCATTCCGGTTTCCATTCGAGGATTAAAAAAATTGATCTGAAACATCGAAAAATCGAAAAGCAGAACTCCAGCAAACAAATCAGATTGTTTGCTGAAGTTCTTTTATTTTTGTACATTTGAAAGAATTTAGTTTCCTCGCGACGTCCGGCTTTCTTTTTTCAAATGCTTCTGTTTATAATTGAAGCTAGAAAGAAAAGGAGGATTATTGTGGAAAAGAAACAATCGAAGCTTATTCGGTTTCTGGGAGGTAAAACGTCTTATTATATTTTAGGACTGCTCATTTTAAGTGCATTTGCTATTTTTTTATTTCATCGGATATCATTTATTTTTAAACCTTTTTGGGTAATTTTTGCAACAACGATGCCGCCTCTTTTATTTACTTTGATTATTTATTACTTACTAGATCCCATTATTACAAGGATGAGTAAAAAAATGTCGCGGAGTATCGCGCTTGTTATTGTTTATTGTGTGATTCTTACCGTCCTTGGCTTTGCCGGTGTCTTGGTCTATCCCATACTCCAGAAGCAAGCAGAAGACTTGATCCAACAGTTTCCAAAGGTTGTCAATGACGTCCAAGCACAGCTGCAGCAGTTTGCTGTGGATACACCTTTTGCAGACTCTTTGAACCAAATTTCTCATTCTATTGACCAGGCAACAAAAAACCTGTCTGCTTTCATTGGTGATTATTGGCAAAGCGGTGCTGAAAAAATCAGCAATATTTTTTCAGCGATCACGACCACTTTCATTACGTTATTTACAGGTCCGATCATTGCTTTCTTTTTATTGAAAGATCCGCGTAAATTTTATCAGACGACTTTGGATATCGTTCCGCCAGCTTTTCGGGAAGACTTTCGTTCATTGGTTAGAATTGCTAATCGCCAGCTTGGAGGTTTCATAAAAGGACAGATTATTGCATCGCTGCTTTTAGGCGCGATCTACTGGGGGATTTTCTTGCTTATTGGACTTAAGTTTGCAAGTATCTTAGCGATTGCTGCGGGGATTTTGTGCATCGTTCCTTATATCGGTCCATTTGTCGCCTTTTTCCCTGGACTGTTTATTGCATTCCAAGATTCAACTTTTATGGCTGTAAAATTCGTTATTGTCTGGTTTGCTGTCCAGCTGCTGCATGGCGACTTGATCATTCCTAAAGTAATGGGAAACAGATTGAACATCCATCCAATCACGATTTTGATTATTTTATTGGTAATGGGAGACTTGTTAGGACTAGTTGGTGTGATTTTTGGTATTCCATTCTATACCTTGGTCAAATTGCTGGTCGTTTATCTCTTCCGTAAGTTCAAACAACGATATAACCGTTATTACGGAGACAAAGGAACTTATGACAAATCTGCTTTCTCAGAGGAAGATTATTTCGAATAATCTTCTCTAAAAACTTGTTTTAGCTGCATAAAAAAGACTGACCCCTGTGCGGATCAGTCTTTTTTGATGATTCTAAAAATCTGTTCTATTTACTTTCTATTTTGCTTTTCGGTACAAAGCGATTACTTGGTAAGGCTGTAATATTGTCTGTTCTTGAATTTCTGGATCAGAATAATTACTTATCAAGATTTCTGAGTCTAAAAATCTTTCTGGTACTTCAAGTTCTGTTTCTTTATCATAAAAATTAGCTGCAACCAATAGTTCCTCATCTTCAAGTGTACGAATATAACTATAGATTTGTAGGTGTTCTGGCGCATACGGTTTATACTCGCCTTCAGCAATCAACCGCTTTTCTTTACGAAGCTGGATCAGCTCTTGGTAATAAGCAAAAATACCATCTGCTGTTTCATTTTCAACATTGATTTCTTTGAAGGAAGCGCCCGCTTTCAGCCAAGGAGTACCGGATGTAAACCCAGCATTTTCCTCCGCTGACCATTGCATAGGTGTGCGGGAATTATCTCTGGATTTCTTGGTGATTTGTCTGAAAGCTTCTTCTTCACCGGCTCCTTCAGCTATCAGCATCTGATAAGCATTTAAACATTCCACGTCGACATAATCATCGATCGAAGTATAGGCTGGATCGATCATCCCGATTTCTTCTCCCATATAAATGTATGGTGTTCCGCGATTCAAATGAATGACTGAAGCAAGCATTTTTGCGCCTTCTTCGCGATAATTTTCGACATCGACGAAACGATTCAAGGCACGAGGCTGATCATGGTTATTCCAAAATAAAGCATTCCAGCCATCTTCTTCACTCATTTTTTCTCCCCATGAATGGAAGAGACGTTTCAGCTCTTTAAAATCAAATGGGATAGTGGCCCATTTCTTGCCATTTTCATAATCCACTTTTAAGTGATGGAAATTGAACGTCATCGTCAATTCTTTTCGCTTAGGATTTGTATACAAGACACAGTTTTCGATGGTCGTTGAACTCATTTCGCCAACTGTGATGATTTCAGGATCATTGCCAAATGTTTCTTGATTGAGCATTTTTAAGTATTCATGCGTGATTGGTTTGTCTGTATATTCTGCTTTTCCTTCATTTACTGGATTGTCTTTAAGAACTTCATCTTTTCCAATAACATTGATCACATCGAAGCGGAATCCCTTGACTCCTTTTGTCATCCAAAAGCGAACGACTTTATATAACTCTTCTCTAACTACTGGATTTCGCCAATTAAGATCTGCTTGTGTATCATCATATAGACACAAGTAATATTTTCCAGTGTGTCCAAATGGTGCCCAAGCACTGCCGCCGAATTTTGAGATCCAATCTGTGGGTTCATCACGCAGGATAAAGAAATCTTGATAATAAGTATCTCCTGCAAGCGCTTTTTGGAACCAAGGATGTTCTGTCGATACATGATTCAGTACCATATCTAACATAAATTCAATACCATGTTCTTTTCCTTCAGCCACTAGTTCTTCAAAGTCTTCCATTGTTCCAAACATCGGATCGACTGCTGTGTAATTTGAGATATCATAACCATTATCTTTTTGCGGGCTGGGATAGATTGGATTCAACCAGACCATATCAACACCTAATTTTTCTAAATAAGGCAATTTTTCTTTGATTCCTTGTAAATCCCCGATTCCGTCGCCATTTGTATCTTTATAAGACTTAGGATAAATTTGATAGATTACTTTTTCTTTAAAAGTCATTTTCCCGCTCCTTTGCCATTTGTAACTTATATATACAAGTTGTATTTTCTTTTATTATAGCGAAAAAAAGCTTCTTTGTATACCGCTTACACCATTTTCCTAAAAGTTCTTGTACACCCCAAAATAAAAAAGAAGCTGCGACAGTAGTCAAACAGCTTCTTCTTAAACTCTATTCGTTCGATTTCAGCGCATCGATCATGTTGATGTGCTTCAATTTGAAATGGGTAACGATCATAACGATGACTGTGAAAAGGATGGTCAAACTTGCAGACAGAACATAAGCTTGCCAGCTGATGACTAATGGGAAGATAACATTTTCCATTGATGCCTGCTGCAAGATGAACTCAGTCAGGACATAGCCGACACCTGCTCCGCCAATGATTCCTAAAATCGTGAAAATGATGTTTTCACGAACGATATACATCGTTACTTCTTTGTCAAAGAAACCTAACACTTTGATTGTGGACAGTTCCCGCACACGTTCAGAAATATTGATATTCGTCAGATTATAAAGCACGATGAATGCCAATAAACCAGACAATACCACAAAAATCAACACGACGACATCTAGATTGGCCATCGAATCTTCCTGAACTTCGATTTGTTTAGAAATAAAGGAAGTATTCGACACTTCTTTTGTATCAAGAAATGCTTTAGACAAGTTTTCTTCTTCTTTTTTAGACATTTTTTCTGTTTTGACTAAAAAGGCATTTGGAGAATACTCTTTATCTGATACTTGCTGATATGCATTTTTCGATAGGTAGACAAAGTTTCCTAGATAGTTTCGAACGATGTGTTTGATCGTCACTTCTATCTTGTTTTGATCTGTATCATATAAAGTAATCTTGTCTCCATTTTTCACTTCAAAGGTATCAGCGATTTTTTCAGTGATTACTGCTCCATCTTCTGGCAGATCGACAGCCGTTCCCTTCAAATCTTCTAAGTGGACATAGTTTGCGAAATCTTGACTGTCTTCTGGTACAAACATCGTGACATTTTGTGACGGAATTCCCGATTTCCTAAGTTCCATCGTTTGGCTTTCTGTCGTTAGCCAGCTCGTTACGTCTTTTTGATCAGAAAGCGTGTCTTCGATTTTCTGATTATCCGCATCTTCATTCGCAGTAACGATTGCTTGATAATCAGTAATTGGTCCAAATTGTTTGTCTCCAACGGCACTTAAAGAATCTTTCAGTCCGACACCAGCGACCATCAGACCAGCACAGCCTGCAATACCGACGATTGCCATGAACATTCTGGATTTATAGCGGAACAAGTTGCGATAGCTGATTTTCTGATTGAAACTCAATCTTGACCATAATGGTTTTATATATTCCAAAAGAATTCTTTTCCCTGGTTTTGGTGCTTTAGGTTGTAAAAGTGTTGCTGGACGTTCCCGTAATTCTTTCAGCAAAACAATCAATGCCGAACCAAATGTTGCTGCAAGAAAAGCTGCGGAAGCTTGAGCAATCGGCACCCAATCATAAAAAATCCGTGCTTCACCCACATCATATTGGGCACTGGAAAGTTCAAAAATGATTCTTGGCAGCAAGTTCGTTCCTAAAACTACACCAAATCCAACACCTAAAATAGAAGCCAGCAATGCGTAGATAATGTACTTTGTAGCAATCTCCAATTTAGTGTAGCCTAATGCTTTCAGCATCCCGATTTCGCTGCGGTTTTCTTCTACCATTCGTGTCATTGTCGTAAAAGTGATCAATGCAGCAATGAAGAAAAAGAATAATGGGAAAACATTCGCAATGGCTGCGATTCGATCCGCTAAATCACCAAATTCTTGGAAACCGACATTTTCCGAGCGTTGACGATACAAGTAAGAAGGCTCTGGCAGTTCAGCGATTTTTTGTTCCCGGGCAGCAATCTCTTCTTGTGCTGCATTCAGCTCTGCTTCTTGCTGATCTAAAGAGGCAGTTATCGTTGGGTCAAGTTGTGCAAAAGCGGCACTTTGCGCTCTCGCTTGTTCTAATTGTTCTTTGCCGTCTGCAACTTTCTGTTTCTCGCCAGAAAGTGCATCTTCTGCTGTATTTTTCAGTTCTGCTAAACGTTCTTCAGGACGATTTTCGAATTTCTTTTCGACAAGATCTTGTTTGTCGTCCATTTTTTCTTGGTAACTGTCACTGTATACTGTTTCTGAGTCCATTTCTCCAAAGCTTAAATACAGGATCGAGTAATTTTCAGAAGTAAAGTTTTCTTTAGGGATATAAGCAAAATAATCAACTGAACCATTCCCGATATTCGTGTATCCTCGTTCCAGTTTATTGATGAACAGCGGTGATCGGACAAAGCCTGAAATCGTATACTTTGTCACATCAAGCATATCTTCTTCTTTGACTTGATACTCATCCCCGATTTTATATCCAGCTGATTTTGCTTTTTCATCTAAAATGATTTGATTTTTATCTTTCGGAAAATGCCCTTCTGTCAGTGTCAGCTGGTTTTGTTTTCCTTGTGCATCATAAGAAAACACTTGGACGACTTCATTTTTATTTGCATCTGCATAATAGAATTGATAGCCGGGTTCTGCCTCGGCACCTGGCACTTCTTCTGCGAGATCGATATCTTTTTGTGATAGACCAGCTGTTGAAATGATTTGCAGATCAGATAGATGTTGCTGCGTGACATAATGATCCATTGTCTTTTGCATAACAGGACCAGCTGTTTTTACACCAACATATAATAGTGTACCTAATAAAACAATCATTATTATCGCGATAAATCGGCCTTTTGATTGCTTTATTTCTCTAAAACTAGCTTTGAGATAGGTTTTGTTTTTCATTTTTCCGTCCTCCTACCATACGATATCATCGATTGATTGAGGATGTTCATTCCGCTCGATCTGGCGTACTTTTGCATCGTTGATATGGATCACTCGGTCTGCGATAGGTGCCAGCGCCGAATTGTGGGGGATGATCAAAACGGTATTTCCATGATCTCTGCTTGCGCTCTGAAGTAATTTGAGTACTTGTTTTCCTGTTTCAAAATCCAGTGCTCCTGTAGGTTCGTCGCACAATAGTAATTTGGGATTTTTAGCAAGGGCACGAGCGATGGATACTCGCTGCTGTTCGCCGCCAGAAAGTTGTGCGGGGAAATTATTTAAACGATGCGAAAGCCCTACTTGCGTCAAGACTTCTACAGGATCTAAAGCATCTGGTGCGACTTCTGTGGCTAATTCTACGTTTTCTTTTGCTGTCAGATTAGGAACTAAGTTATAAAATTGAAAAACAAACCCGACATCCGTTCGTCGATAAGCTGTAAGCTTTTTGTCTGAAAAAGCGGCGATATCTACCCCATCTATAACGATTTCGCCTTCATCAGGTGTATCCATTCCCCCTAATATATTTAAGACAGTTGATTTGCCTGCGCCGCTGGGACCTAAGATGATCACTAATTCTCCTTCTTCAATCGAAAAAGATAAGTCATCGTTTGCCGTGATGATTGTTTCACCCATTTTATATCGTTTTGATACATGATTGACTTCTACATAATTCATTGATTTACGCTGTCAAAATCAGAGAACTGGCAATGTTCAGCAAAGTCCTTTACCAAACTTCCGCTTGATTTGCTGCCTGATTTCGACATTGCGGTTCCCTCCTTTATTCCTCTATATCCAGAATCAGCAGGATGATCTGCTCACTCTTTTTATCCAAATTTTTATTATTAATCAGATAAATTCCGCTTTCATACCTATTCTACCAATAAAAAAGGCAATCAGCTAGGTGTAGAAAGAATTGACAAAAAAGAAAAGAAGGCATAAATTTACACTGTCTCTAAAAAATCGTGTATAAAAATAACTGAAAGAAGGCTTTTTTTATGTCCAAAAATACTTTAGATTTGCACAAAACAGCATTTGTCCCTATCGACATGCAAAAAGGAATTTTAAACGGTACCCTCGTTCCTTATCCTGTAGAAAGTGTTCTTGAAAAAAACAATCAAATCGCTGCAGCTTTAAAAAACACACCCGCTTTGCTTGCGCTAGTTAATGTAGATGTACAAACCTTCCATTTGATAGGTTCAAACAAAGAACAAACCATGCATTCTCCAATGCAAGTCCCAGCAGACTTCACAACGTTTGCTTTACCCATTGCTTCTGATCCTGAAGTTGAAAATGTCGTTGAGATCACTAAATATAACCCAAGTGCTTTTTATGGCACTTCTCTTGATCTGCAGCTTCGTCGACGAGGGATCGATACACTGATTTTAACTGGTGTAGCTACAGCGAACGGGGTTTACGCTACTGCTTTAGATGCCTACCAACGCGGATACAATTTGATTCTTGTCGAAGATGCTTGCGGGGATCGTGATGAAGATCTGCATCGCGTATTTTTCCAAAAACTTTTCCCAAAAATCGCTGATATCCGAACAACAGCAGAACTATTGACGATTTTCGATTCAGAATAAATTTACTATTTTTTCTTTTTTTTCCAAATGAGAGAAATAATTGTACAAAAAAGGTACGGATATTTTTTGTGAAATAATGGATCCTCTGGTACAATTTAGGCAGGCATGCGTATTTTATATAAAATCCGTATCCTTTCCCCCATTTAACTAATAAGAACTATTTTCTGAACAAAATACGAAAAAGGACTAGATAATCATGAAAACAAACAAAACACTGCGACTTTTAGCCGCTTCTTGGTTGATTGCGCCGACTATCTTAGCCGCGCATCCTGTTTTTGCTGATGATCAAACGTCTCAAAGTTCTGATGTAGGAGCAATTGCTAGTTCTTCTGCTGAAGCGACGACAGATACAACGTCTTCGTCTTCCTCAGAAAGTACAGGCGATACTGCGGCAACGACAGATTCATCGCAAACGCCCGAAGCAGTACACACATTGTTCATCGATTCAGAACTTGCGAGCAAGGTCCAGTTCAAAACAGCAGACGGACAACTTCTTGATGTATCTTCTGGTTCACTAAGCGGATTAGCTGAAGGAACGAAGATCACTTATACGATCCAACCATCAGAAGGCGAACAAATCGTTTCTGTTGAGATTACTGGTGCTGACTTATTCAGTCCAGAAGCAGATCAACTGAGCGGGACATTCACTATCGGCAAGCAAGACGCGACTTTTACAGCCGTCTTCCAAACGATCGACTCAAGTACAGATTCTTCAACTGAAGATACGACGACGGATTCTTCAACGGATGAGACAACTGATTCATCCACAGATTCGTCAACGACGCCGTCAACAGATGAAACAACCGATTCAACTACTACTCCTGAAAATGGAAACCAAGGAAACAACAATAACGGCAACAATAACAATACGAACAACAATGGTTCGGGTTCTTCGACATCTGGCGGAAACAATAACCGTCCGTCGGGTAACAATCAGCAGAATAATTCAAGCAATTCGTCAACAACGAATCGGCCAAATCGCCCTGCTTCTGGATCAAACACAGCCAACTCGTCAAACAACCCAAGACCAGCTTCTGATCCATTAGCTGTAGCTGGGACAGATTCCTCACAGTTTGTTACGAAGACGCCTATTGATGCTGCCCTTCCTACGAATACGACAGCTGTCCAAAGAGCCATCGTAGAGGAAGCGTTCAAACATATTGGCGCGCCATATGTTTGGGGAGCAAGAGGACCATCAAGTTTTGACTGTTCTGGTTTGACCCAATTCGTCTATCTAAAAGCAACGGGACATAACATCGGCGCTTGGACAGGCGAACAGCAATATGCTGGGACCCAAATCCCTGTCAGCCAAGCACAACCAGGAGATTTACTTTTCTGGGGACCATCTACCGGCGTTACTCACCACGTAGCGATTTATATTGGCGGCGGCAGATTTATCCATGCTCCGCAACCAAATGATTCAGTTCGTGTCACATCGATTTCAGATTTCACGCCTGATTTTGCTGTGCGCGTGAATATCAGTGGTTTGCCAACAGCATCTGGTTCTTTGACTCCCGGTGGTTCTTCAGTCTTAGACGGCTTGAACCAATTCCAATTTTCAAGAAATCAGACAACGGATCAATTTTTGGAAAAAATATCCGGTTTTGCTCAAGAAATTGGTCAGCGTGAAGGTCTCTATGCTTCTGTGATGTTAGCACAAGCAATTTTGGAGAGCGGATCAGGGAATAGTTTGTTGTCAAGAGAACCAAATCATAATCTATTCGGTATCAAGGGAAGTTTTGAAGGCAGCAGTGTCTCTTTCAATACACTTGAACAGGATTTACAAGGAAACAGCTACCAAATCCGTGCTCAATTCCGAAAATATCCAAGTTACAAAGAGAGCTTAGATGATTATGCTGATTTGCTTAAAAATGGTATTTCCGGCAATAAAGATTTCTACAAACCTGCTTGGAAATCTGAAGCAGCAACCTATCGTGAAGCGACAGCTCACTTACAAGGTCGTTATGCCACAGACAGACAATATGCTCAAAAATTAAATGCGATCATCGAAGCGTATGATCTTACACAATACGATGAGCCAAAAGAAGAGACAAATCAGGGAACAAGACAAAACACAAGACAGGATACAAGAACCTTTACTGCTCCTGTTCGCTGGTCAAGTCAACAAAGATTGAACGATCGAACAAGTCCTTTTGCTATTCGACGTACATCTGCTTCTTCTTTCTTATCTGGTTTCGCAGGATTCAAGATTGCGACTGTTTGGGATATTTTCTATCACTTTTCAGCCAATCAAATCCCGCCGCGCAGCCAGGTTTTAACTACTACCACTGAACAATTGCCGATTTTAGGTACGATTTTGGCAAACAGCTGGTGGAAATCAAACTTGTAAGATAAACCAGCGTTTTAATAAAAAGGACTAAGGCGTTATGCCTTAGTCCTTTTTATTTGTGGAGCCGATCGTTGTTTTCGTTTTATCGTACAGCTTCCGGCTCTTCTATTTTTTGCGTGCCGCTTCCGATATGTGCAACATAGAAGTCAGGCGCATAGCCGATTGTTTTGACATATTCATCATAAACATTATTCTTGAATGTCGGGATTTGTTTTTCTTCGACTAAAGCAATTGCACAGCCGCCAAATCCTGCCCCAGTCATTCGGGCGCCTAGAACACCTGGTTGTTTTTGTGCTGATTCTACTAACGTATCTAATTCGATTCCTGTCACTTCATAATCATGCTGCAAGGACGCATGGGAGGCATTCAGCAGCTGACCGAAGTAGTCTAAGTCCCCGCCTGCTAATGCTTTTTTTGCTTTTAATGTACGCTGGTTTTCTGTCACTGCATGTTTTGCGCGTTTGATCAGTGTTTCGTCCCCGATAAGTGATTCGTTTTCAGCGAATTGTTCTTCTGACAATTCGCCTAAAGAATTGATGGACAATTTTTCCTGTAATCTTTTCAGTGCTTCTTCACACTCGCTTCTTCGCTCATTGTATTTTGAATCTGCAAGCTCACGGCGCTTGTTCGTATTCATGATGACTACAGCATAACTGCCTAATTCTGTAGGGACCATTTCATATTTTAATGTATTGGTATCTAATAAGATGGCTTGATCTTTTTCGCCAAAACCGATGGCAAATTGATCCATGATCCCTGAATTGACACCAATAAATTCATTTTCGACTTTTTTTCCTAATTTTACTAACTCTAAACGATCGATGGGCAATTCAAATAGAGATTCTAAAACAACCCCAACCAGCAATTCCAAAGAAGCACTGCTGGAAAGTCCTGCACCATTCGGGATCGTTCCTTCAACTAAAAGATCAAACCCTCTAGGAATAGAATAACCAGCTTCTGCGACCTTCAAAATCATGCCTTTGACATAATTTGCCCAGCCTGCATGTTTATCATAAGAAAGATCATCGAGTGAAAAAGTGATGACACCCGCTTCTTCAAAATTGGTCGAATAAACAAAGACTTTATTATCCTCTCGCGGTGCAGCTACACCAAATGTACCGTAAGTGATTGCTGCCGGAAAAACATGTCCGCCGTTATAATCGGTATGTTCTCCAATCAAATTGATTCGTCCGGGAGAAAAATATTGAGTCGTTTCTTTCGGACCAAATATTTCTGCAAATTTTGTATTTAATTCACGACTTCTTTTCATTGTACTTCCCTCATTTGCTTAAAATTTTAAACTCTGTTACCCATTCTCGCACATGCCCAGCTGGCAAAAAGATATTGCCAAAGCTGCCGAATTGTTCTGAACCAGGTGCTTCTTGCGTCTCAAAAGTGATGCCGCCATGATTTACCAGTTTTTTCCTTTTCATTTTTGGACCATTTTCGCCAAAATTCGCTGTGAAGATCACCGCACACGAAGCATTTGTTGAGACTTCGATGGCTGCTTTTTCATCTGGACTAGTCAAGGTTGCTACAGGAAGAAAATGACCATTGTTTTTCAAGAAAAATGGATGATCGATTCCATCTACCATTTGTGATTGTTGAAACTCACTTTTGAAGACCGTCTTCAATTTTTTCGGTTCCTGAAAATCAAATGGTGTTTGTTCAACTGCACAAATCTCACCTGTTGGGATCATGTCTTCTTTTAACTTAGCAAACAGGTCACTATTTACTTGCAATGTGTGTTCATCAATTGGTTCGTCCACATTTCCTGACAAATTGAAATACACATGATTAGTCGGATTGAACAATGTATCTTGATCACTAATACCGCGAGTAGTCACACGCCAAACATCATCATTTGTCAATGTATAGCGAACTTCTGCATCTAGATTTCCTGGAAACCCGTTTTCTTGGTCTAGACTAGTCAATGAAAAAATGACTGAAGCTTCATTTTTGCCGATGACTGTTGTGTAGGCCCATTTTTTTGTATCAAAACCATTATTTCCGTGTAATGTATGACCAGTTTTCGGATCCGTATCTGCTTGACAGCTTTTACCATTAATCACAAAACGTCCTTCTTTGATTCTTCCAGCTACACGGCCGATCGATGCACCGATATAAGGATCTTTTTCTTGATATTCTTCCGCTTGGTCAAACCCTAAAATCAATTCGCGCGGCTCCCCATCAATTAAAACCGTCAAGCGAACGATCCTGGCACCAAAATCAGATACTGCAAGTGTTGTTTTGTTGTCATTTTCAATCGTCAGCAAGTGACAACCGCCGCCAAAGTCTTGTTTCTCGATTTTCATCCATTTTCCTCCTAAATTTCGCTGATAAGTACGGACTCTTCTTCCTCAACACCTAATTTGGTTTCTAATTCTTGCACGATTTTCGCATGTTTCTTTTCAGTCAGTGTGATTTTCCAAGCAAAGATTGCAGCTGAGAAAATCATCAATGCTGCAGGAGCATAAAATGCATATGCTTTAAATGTCGCGATTCCTTGCATCGTGATATCCGAAGCGGTTGCTTTACCTGTCATTCCTGAAGCGACAGCGATAAAACCAACGATCCCATTTGATAAGGCGCCGGCGATTTTATCTAAAAGCGGACGAATCGAAAGGGTCACAGCTTCGTTGCGGATCCCATTTTTCCATTGGCCATATTCTACTGAATCGGTAATCGTCATCAGTGCAGAAAGGAAAATAAGCTGTTGCGGGAAATAAAAGAGAACCAAACCAATAATAACTAACACCAAATTTGTTCCTGAAATAGTAAACAATACATAAGATAAGATCATCAAAGCTAGTCCGCCAAGATAAACATAACGTCGGGAAATCAGTCTTGTTAAAACTGGAAACAGGGGAACAGCGATCAAACCTAAGATTGCTGCTACTAATCCGACGACCCAATAAATGGCTTGTTGATCCAGCACATATTTGAAGAAATAAAATAAAACAGCAGTCGTTGCTACATTTGCGATTGCATAAGCGACATAAGCCAAAGAAAGCCACATCAGCTGGTCGTTTTGCCCAATTGCTTTAAACACTTCTTTGATTCCGCTTTTTTCGGTTTGCTGACGGATAACGCTATCATTTTCTTTTGTCCCAAAAGCAGTCAAGATTGCTGTACCGCCAGAAATAACCGCCGCGATGACCCCAAACCAGAACCAGCCAGATGCTCCTTGTGTATGTGAACCAGTCACTAAATACGTAAAAAGCGTAACGATTGGAACAACGATCAATGTCGTACCATTTGCACCAAGTGAAGAACCGAAACGAGCGAAAGTAGCTAATGTTTCACGTTCTTTTGTCTCTGTACTCAAAGCTGGGATCATTGACCAAAAAGCGATATCTTTGAATGAATAAAAACTATCAAGCAATATAAAAACGATTGTAAAAACAAAAATAAAGACGGTTGGATTAGCTGTCGATAGACCGAAAAAATTACTGAAAAGAAAAATCAGCAAAACAGAACTGATTATCCCGCCAATCACTAACCACGGTTTGAACTTGCCATATTTCGATCGCGTATTATCGATGATTCCTCCGATGATTGGATCAAAAAAGATTTCAACTAAACGAATCCCTACGACTAAACTTGTCACAACACCGATCATTTTAGCTGTTGTTGCTTTATCTGCACCTGCAAATAAAGAACTGGTAACGAAAATCATAAAATAAGTGCTTAACGTGACATAAAACGTATCATGTCCAAACGCGCCTAAAGCATACGACACTCGTTGTTTCATTTTCTCATTCATTTTATTGCTAGCCCCTTTTCATTTATTTTAACAAATAAAGCGCTTTAATTTGTCATATAAAGAAATTTTTCATACATTTATCTTAACAAGTAATCGCTTACTTTCCATCAGCCGAATGTGACGACTATTTAACTTTTTGTTGCATTTATCAAAAGAAACTACTAGATTGTTAATTAAAGGGGGAATGCAGATGGAACAAGCTTTATTTTTAAAAAAAGAACAACATTTTCTATCTAATGACCTGGTCTTCGATTTTTGCGGCATCTCTAAAACATTGCCTTTCCACTCATTTGGTCCGGCGATCCGCCATAATTACATCGTCCACATCGTTTTAGACGGCAAAGGAACGTATCATGTTCGTGATCAGCAATATACGTTGAAAAAAGGGGATATTTTCTTGATACGTCCTGGTGAATCCACGTTTTACCGCTCAGATGTCGAAATGCCCTGGGTCTATGCCTGGATTTCATTTAGCGGAGACACAGCAAAAAAACTCATTGCCCACACACCTTTTAAAGAAGAAAATTATACAATTATTTCAGAAGATATCCAAAAATATACCGATGTGATTTTAGAGTGTTTTGATTACGCTGCTGATACATTGGCGAATGAACTAAAATTGACAGAGCTGCTGTATCGATTTCTTCGATTACTTTTAGCAGATAACGGTGTGATTCCCAGTCCAAATAAAAAAAAGCTGTCACAGTTGTCGTTGGAAACGATCGAATTTATTCGTGAACATTATACTGAAGATATCACTGTTCAAGAAATCGCTGATCATTTATCGGTCAATCGGAGTCACCTTTCTCGTGTGTTCCATGAAAATCTAGGGATGTCTGTCAAAGAATATCTGTTAGGTATCCGCATCAACCGAGCTGCGTTCCTGCTTTCGATGACAAATGAAACGGTAGAAGCAATCGCTTATCAAGCCGGCTTTCATAGTTTGATCGTTTTCAGCCGCATGTTCAAGAAAAAAACTGGTGAGACCCCTACCGATTATCGAAAACGAGCCAAAAAAGAAGAATACGAAAATCTTTCGCTGCAGCACATTTTGAAGCAGCTGGAACATCAAGAAATCGTTTCACGAGCAACATAAAAAAACCGCGACGGCCGGTATCCGTCGCGGTTCTCTCTAAACGGTGTTCTCAAAGCTGACTCTCGGCATTAAGCTTTTATCAGCTGAAATGTGAAAAGCTATTTCTGCTGATAAAAGAGTCTTAATGCTGTGAAGCACGAAGAACGAAGGGATTCAATGTCGAATAGTACCTACTTGGTGCTCGAGTCATAACGCTTTGCTCACGACCTCTTTTTCAATACGATTCCCGTGTAGATCCACGTTGTCAAAATATAGTAAAACAGATATAGAACAAAGAAAATCGTAAATGGTATCCAAAGATCATAGTATGGGTTGCTCATCAATAGTTTGAACATATTCAAACCAAATAGTACATGAACCACACCCAAGATTCCTGGTGCTAAGAATAACACACCGATTTCTCTTCGGATCGATTGTTTCAACAAATGTTGGCGCGTCCCGATTTTTTCAAGCATTTCGTAACGGACTGTGTCGCTGTTTGCACCTGACAAGATTTTGAACATCAGGCAGCTTGCCAGCATTGTCAAGAAAGCAAGACCTAGGAAGAAGCCCATGAACTCAAGTCCTGAGAATATCCCATTAAACATTTCATATGCATCGTATTTTTGTGTCACTGCATATTCTCTTCCTTTGTAGGATGGGTTATTTTCTACATTTAGATTTACTAATTTCTCGATTGGTTCTAAAGAAGCTGCGAAATCTTTTACTTTGATCAATTGAAGTTGTGAATCTGGTAAAGCAAGTTGGTCAAATTCTGCTTTTGAAACAACTTTGATTTCTTTTGTCTCTTGTTCTGGTAATAGATATTGTCGCAATTCATCTTGCATACTTACATCTGCTGCTAATTTATCTGCAGGTATCTTTTCAAATGTATAGCTTCGTTTTTCAATGTTCTTTGATTTGAACATATATAACGGTTTTTCTTCAAATTGCTGAATGTTGAAATAAATCGTTGAATCATTTTCTTTTTGGTCATAGACTGCACTGAATGTTGGATCTGCTTTATCTACTTTAGATTGATCTACTTTTTGTGCATTATTTAAATAAACATCATATGGAGACACTGATCTTGTAAATTCTGCAATCTCATTTCTGAACCCTAGACCAACAGTCAATGCGCCTAACGCAAGAGCGAAAAGCATTGCGACCATTGACAACATCTGTGTATATTCACGCATGCGGAAAGTCAATTGAGAAATCGTGAAATTGTTCAATTTGCGCATTGAGATGCTTTCAGATTTTTTCAACAATGAAAGACAGAAGATAATAACTGAATGGAAAACAAGATATGTTCCCAATACGATAGTGATCAAAGCAATAACGATACCCATCAACTGGAATTTACCTAATTCTGTCATTACATAATAACCAATACCTAAAAATACAACACCGAAGATGACTTCAAGTGCAAAAGAAAGTTTGTTTTGTTTCACTTCTGCTGGTGTTTGATTGGCACGTAAAAGAGTCAAAATTGGTTTTTTTACGATCGATACAGCATTGACAATAGCAGCAAGCAAGAACAAAAGAACAAAAAATACGATTGTATAAATCAACCCATGAACACTGAGCGGTGAAAAATGAGTGATTTTCAAATTTAACTGTTCGACTAGCAAACTGTTAACGATCGTGGTTAATCCAATACCAACTGCTGATCCGACAAGAGTCGCAATTGATCCCACAACAAATGTTTCGGTAAAGATCATTTGAGCAATTTTACTTCCTTTTGCTCCTAATGTCATAAACATCGCATAGTCTTTCTGACGCATCATCATTAGAAATGAATTGGCATACAGTACATATACAAAGGTGATGATTCCTAATAATACAGAGCCTAAACGAAAAATCAATACAGTGGATGCAACGGTTGAATTACTTTTAAGAAAAGCTTCATTGCTTGCCATTGATTCGAACATGTAAAAGATTGCTGAAGCCATAACTAGTCCAGAAAACAGTACGATATAATCACGCATTCTGCCTTTGATACCAGTAAGTGATAATTTCCATAACATGCTTTTTTCCTCCCTTACTGTTCCAAATTGCCTAAAATCATCAAGATTTGACGATAAAATTCATCTCTTGTTTGATCTTCGCGTTTTACTTCTTCATGGATAACACCATCTTTAATGAATAAGATTCTTTGACAATAACTTGCTGAAAATGGATCATGTGTCACAAGTAAAATCGATACGTCATCTTTACGGTTCAACTCATCCATTGTGTCAAGCAAATCTCTGGCACTTTTTGAATCCAAGGCTCCAGTTGGTTCGTCACCAAGTAAAATCGTTGGTTGAGTAACCAAGGCACGTGCTGCGGCAACCCTTTGTTTTTGTCCCCCAGATATTTTAGATGGATAGCTGTCTAAGATATGGGTGATCGATAATCTTTCTGCCACTTCTTGGACTCTTCGTTTGATTTCTTTTGGTTTCACATTTTGCAGCGAAAGCGGAACAGCGATATTTTCTCGTGCAGTTAAGTTTTCCAGCAAATTGAAATCTTGGAAGATAAATCCGATTTCTTTTGCTCGGAAATCGGCTAATTTATTTCCTTTTAATTTCGTCACATCTGATTGGTTGATTCGGATTTCTCCAGAAGTTGGTTTATCTAATGTAGATAAAAGGTTCAAAAGTGTGGATTTCCCTGATCCGGAAGCTCCCATGATCCCGATGAACTCTCCTTTTTCCACATCGAAAGAAATTCCTTTTAACGCTTTAGTTTGTTGTTCGCCGCTTTTTCCATAAACTTTTGTGATGTCTTTTATATCAACGATCTTTTCCATTTTATTTTTCCTCCTCCAGTTTTTCAGCTGCTTTTTTAGGTACATCAGCTTTTTTGACTTCTTCATAGCCTGTTACGCCTTTTGATTTGTTCCAAGTAATTTTTAAATAAGCATCTTTTTTCAATGGACGAGGATTCATACCTTTAAATTCCATTGTTTTTTCAGAACCGTCTTCCTTAAATCCAGGTAAGGAATATCCATAAGAAACGTATTCTTGTCCTTTGTCGTCTTTGGCTACTTCTTTTTGCCCATCCGTTGTGATTTGTACGTAATACGTATCTCCGCCCATCACCGTCATCTCAGTGATTTTATAGGCACCGAAAATTAGAATAATAGTGATCACTAGACCCCAAAGTAATTTTTTCATTGTTTTTCCTTCTTTCGTTTAACTGTTGTGTTTAGTATAGAAAACATTTCTGAAAATTTCCTTGTTTTCGGCTTTCAATCGTCTTTCAATTTTGTCATATTAACGTTAGAACACAAAAAAGGACTGCGACATTCGTCAACAGTCCTTTGAATCTACAATTTATCAGCTATTTTTTGTTTTCTTTGCGCCAAAATGTGGTGTATTCTGCTTTGTCCGTGATATTGAAGGCAATAATTTCTTTTAAAAGCGCGTAGTTGACTGGCTGGTTCCACTGGATACGGAATAATTGATTCGTATAAGTATAGCCCGCTGCTTCGATTTTTTCAGCAAATTTCACGATTCCAGCATGTTCAGGTGCCACTGCAAAATGTTTTTTTGCTGTGCTGAAACCAATGATAAAGGTCTCGTGATGGGTGAACATCGGCTGGTTCCAAGCAATTCTTGTCCCCAATTCAGGAAATTCTTCTTCTACCCATTGTAATACTTCTGTTAATTTTTCTTTATGTGCTGGTTCTTCGATCGTATCTAAATATTCTTGGAAAGTCGTCATTTTTATCCTCTCCTCACTTCTTTCTCAATCTTGCTTTCGCACCTTCTAGCTGCAGTTCTTTGTCTTCAGCTACGTACCAGCCATATGAATGATTTTTAGAGCGGTAGCCTTCACCAGCAGATTGAGGCAAGTATTCTAACCGTGTTTTCAACCAATGTTTTTCCTCAGTAAAGTAATCCTCAACTAACACTTCCAAAGTCATACCAGAAACTAATGGAAAATCATGATAGAGAGATTTAAAAACAAAACCTTCTTTTTCATGATCATATTTCAAGATTCCTGTATCTGCGATTGGCTGAGAAAAGTATTCCAACTGTTTTCTCACTTGTTCCAGATGATTGAAAATCTCAAAATGCGCTTGTTTTAATTGACGTCCTTCCGAATTATTTGGATAAGATACTTTCAATTTTTCTTCTTTTTCGTCATAAAATGTTTTTGTCAATTCCTCAAGCATGTTATGTAAAGTTTCAAATTCCTCTTGTAAAAGCGTTAGTGATGGTTCTTTCTCCATTTTTTCTCCCCCGGTTTTTCTCAGTTATGTATACGTCTATTTTACTATATTTTTCTGTGAAATAGCTAAAATATCTCCTAGAACAACAAAAAGAAGAGAAGGTTTGTAAAAAACCTCCTCTTGCTTTTAATCCTCCGTATCGATCGAAAGCTGTCCATCTCTCATATCGATAGCCAATGCTTTCTTTTGATCTCCTTGTTCATAAGGATTTTGTTGTATTTCTTCATCGTTATAGAGCAGATGACCATCTTCCATTTGGATCAAAAAGCCTGGGATAGAAATATTTTCCAGAGAAACATGACCATCATTGACGTTGATTGAACTTGCTTTTCGTAAAGTTAAATCCTCAATATTCATTGAGTTGTCGCTGCCAGTGACGTGCATCTCTGAAAAATCAAGGTGCTCCGCCTCTAGATGGCTGTCTTGCTGGTTCAGGGACAAGGTTTCCCCTCTAAGTTCAGATAGATCTAACCATGTATCATACGATTCGATTTGGAATTTCTTGCTGTTGATTCCTTCCATTTCAATAGAACCGTCCGTAGTTGCCACTGCAACCTCTGTTAATTCTTTATCTCGAGGGATCGTAATCACGATTCTTTCACTGGTATCGCCGAGACTGACTTGTACTCGTCCAGTTGAACCAGCTCCATTGACTGTCAGTATGCCATTTTCAGTGGTTATTTTTGGTTCATAGCCTTTGATATATTTTGCATTTACTTCAAAATTCAACCCTCTTCTGATTTCGATTCCTTGGTTTTCAGTATGGATAACAAGTTTCTTGACTTCAGATGAATCGACCTGCGTCGTTTTTGTACCCATCTCAATCAATTTAGGCCCGTGATCCCATGTCATGCTTCTTTGAGCTCCTAGGGTATAAGTGATTCCTGCCAACAGACCGCCAACTAACATCAAGCCTGCGCCAATCACTAATAGATTCTTTATTTTCATTTCTAGGCACTGTCCTTTCTATAATGTAGGGTAGATTCTTCTTTTAGTTACGAATCGTCGGCCCACCCATTTCGCAAAATTTATGACTAATTGGAACAAGGCTTTTGTTCCTTTTAATAGCAGCGGTACGAAAAATAGTCCAACACCTGTCGCTAACATTCCTAAACCGATAAAGAATAAGCCGCTGAGAATCGATTGGGTAAACACACCGACTCCAGAAATAACTAAGAACAGCCCTGCGCCTAAAATCGAAATGAAAAACACATAGATACTAAAGATAAGTGCCATCAAAGCAAAAAGCAGACCGCCGATCACTAAAACAAAGGCAAGTGCGAGCGGAAGCAAGATCGGTGAAGCGAATAACCCTAAGATGATCAGCCATATCAAGCGCATTTGTCTTTTGGGACTGCTTTTTTTGGGACGTCTTTCAGCTTCCGGGGAATCATCTTCTTCAGAGAAATAATTGATTTTCAGCATCAGTGCGAATTGTTTCGGTGTACCGTATTCTTCATAAATATCTTCGACTGTTTTTCCAGAGTCCAAAAAATATTCTTCATAATACTGGATCAGGTCTATACGATCATCTTCTGGAATCTCGCGAGTATAGTCCATGACATCATTTAAGTATTCATTCATTTTTATTATCCTCCAATAACTTATCTAAAGAATCCCGAAACACGACCCAATGGACAATGATTTCTTTCAATTGTTCATGTCCTCGATCTGTCAGTCGATAATATCTTCTGTTTCTTCCTTCAAACGGCTCATCATAAGTTTCCAGATATCCTTCTTGTTTCAATCTTCTTAATACTGGATACATCGTTGATTCACTGATATTCAAACTTTCCTGTACGATTTTTGTTAATGCATAGCCATACATATCTTCTCTGCTCAAAGCAGCGAGTACCGTTCCATCAAGCAAGAGCGTTGGGACTTGAATATGCATAAATTCACCTTCATTCTTTATTAGACATCATATTTTATTTAAATCAATATTATATGAAATATAATATTATGTCAATAAAAAATACCAGTGATATGGAGAGACCTCAAAAGTTATTCCGAAAAAACTGACTTTTTTGGGCGTTTCTCCAATACACTGGCATTATTCAAGTTATTTTATTGTTTTATTCTTTTTCAGGCAAAACGATTACAACAGTTGTTCCTACGTTTAAAAGACTGTTATACGTGATTTTCCCCCCATGAAGATCAATGATTTTTTTGACTAGCGCTAATCCAAGTCCGTTGCCTTTGGTTTTGTGGCTGGTATCGCCTTGATAAAATTTATCAAAGATCCGCTCCATCGTTTCTGGGCTCATCCCTATTCCCGAATCCGTAACTTCAACTAATATCCGTCCATTTTTCTGGATCATTTTGACGCTTATCTTCCCATTCGAACGATTATATTTGATTGCATTGTCAACGATATTCAACCAAACTTGATATAAGAGTTCTTCATCTCCACAGAATTCGATTTTTTCTAGATCCAAATCTAATTCCAGTTCTTCTTTTTCCCATTTTGGTTGTAAAAAAAGCAGTACTTCGCGGATTTGTTCATCGATCCGAAAGACTTTCTTTTCAAAAATCCCGCCCTGATTTTCTAATTTGTTGAGTTTTAGTGTATTCTCTGTCAATTGCGAGAGCTGTCCCATCCCATCAAGCATGCGCTGCAAAAAGACTTGCCGTTCTGTTTCAGAAAGATCTGATTTCTGTAAAAGCTGGAGATACCCTTGAATCGTTGCAAGAGGCGTTTTGAATTCATGGGACACATTGGAGACAAAATCATCGCGCAGCAGCTCGATACTGTTCAGTTTCTGGACCATGGTATTGAAATCTGCATAAAGCTGTTGGACCTCTGCCACTTTTTGGTTTTCTTCATCAAGCTGGATCGAAAAATCACCATTAGCTACTTCCCGCATACTTTTTCGTAATTCCACGATTGGCTGCAAGATTCGATGTCCTACAAAAACCGATGTTCCTGTTCCTACAATAATACTGAAACCAGCAAAAATAAAAAGCGGCACAAGCGGCGGTTCGTGACTAGGCTGCCAAGTATCGCTGCGTGTCATCACATAGATGATCCCTGTTAAACAAGCAATCGTGACCAGAATCGTCAAGAAAACGATGCTGGAAAAATAAATCCATAACTGTGAGTAAATCTTCTTTTTCATTCTGCAAGGACCGCCTTATAGCCCAGACCTCTGATCGTCGCGATTTGAAAATCATGATTTCCCTCAAACCGATTTCTTAAACGTTTGATATGAACATCGATTGTTCGCTCATCGGTGTTGGAGTCAAGCCCCCAGATTTCGTCCATCAGTTGTTGTCTGGTAAAAATTTTGTTTGGATAAGCAAGTAATTTATAAAGTACTTGGAATTCTTTTTGCGGCAATTCTTCTTTATGGTCACTCATTTGTACCATATATGTTTGCTGATCAAGTATGGTTTCGCCAATCGTCAGCTGACTGCTGTGGTTGATTTTTGCCCGACGCAGTAAAGCCTCCACCCGTAAAAGCATCTCATCGACATCGATAGGTTTGACCATATAGTCATCCGCTCCTAAACGAAACCCTTTTTTCTTGTCTTCCAATGTTTCCTTTGCCGTGATCAAAAGACAAGGTAATTCCATCCCTGCCTCACGAAGCAGTGTCAAGAACTGATAACCATCCATATGCGGCATCATGATGTCTGTAATTACCAGATCAACATGGTGCTGATCCATGATTTGCAAGGCTTCGTCCCCTTCTGCTGCTAAAAACACGCGAAAACCTGCGCGTATAAGCACTGATTGATATAATAAACGAAGATTTTCATCATCTTCTATCACTAAAATCACATTCATTTATTGTTCTCCTAAATTATGTATGTATTTTTGGTAGTTTGTTCATATTCAGTTAACATTCACTTGTTATACTGTTCATGTTATTCTACATTGTAGTATACAGAAGATTGTTAAAGGAGAGAAGGAAACATATGTTACAACTTAAAGATATAAAAAAATATTATAAAGTTGGCGAAACGACGACAAAAGCATTAGATGGCGTATCTGTTGCTTTTCGTAAACAAGAATTCGTGGCGATTCTAGGTCCTAGCGGTTCTGGTAAAACAACGATGCTGAATGTAATTGGTGGATTGGACAATTATGACTCTGGCGACATGGTCATCAACGGAAAATCAACCAAAGACTTTAAAGATGCAGATTGGGATGCTTACCGAAATAATTCGATCGGTTTTGTTTTCCAAAGCTACAACTTGATCGGTCATCTAGGCATCATCGAAAATGTAGAGCTTGGGATGACCTTGAGTGGTGTATCCAAAGACGAAAAACGCGCCAAAGCAACTGAAGCATTGCGCCGAGTTGGGTTGAACGAACACATGCACAAAAAACCAAACCAGCTTTCTGGTGGTCAAATGCAGCGTGTGGCGATTGCCCGAGCGTTAGCAAATGATCCAGATATCTTGCTTTGCGACGAGCCAACTGGCGCATTAGATACAGAAACAAGTCTTCAGATCATGGAACTGATCCAAGAACTTTCGAAAGAAAAACTTGTTATCATGGTTACCCATAACCCAGAATTAGCACATCAATACGCTGATCGGATCATTGAATTTTCAGACGGACAAATCCGTAACGACTCAAATCCGCACATTGAACGTCCAAAAGATGATCAATTTAATTTACGTCGGACAAAAATGAGTTTTTGGACAGCGTTAAAACTTTCTTTCAATAATATTCGTACAAAAAAAGGTCGTACATTCTTGACCTCTTTTGCATCTAGTATTGGTATTATCGGAATCGCAATCGTGTTATCTTTATCAACAGGATTCCAAAAACAAATCGACCAAACGCAGTCAGAAACAATGTCGCAATTCCCGATAACGATCTCAAAAGTTACGACAAGCCAACCAACTTCTGACGAAGATTCTCTCGGTTCAAGCAATAGCTCATTCCCAGATACTAAAACAGTAACTGCAAAAGTAAGTGATTCAGACAGATCCCAACATACAAACAATATTGACCAAGAATACGTGGATTACATCGAAAATATCGATCCTGAATTAAGCAACAATATCGGTTTTACACGTTCAACAGGAATCAATCTTTTACGTGATGTAGACGGCAAAGTCCAAACCGTGAACTTGTCAAATGACAATCTTTCATCCGATGCACCTTCTATGGCCAACGCAATGGCTTCAATGACTGGGGTCGGTGTTTCTACTTTCCCAACACAATTGGAAGATGGACATGGTGATTTCCTAAAAGACAACTATTCTCTACTTTCTGGTGAATACCCAAGTTCAGCGACTGATGCTGTAATCATTGTGGATGGAAATAACAATACCAATATCAATGCTCTGAAAAATCTAGGCTTTGATGTAAAAGAAAACGAAAAAATCGATTTCGATAAAATCGTTGGTACAACATTCAAAGTAATCAATAACGATACATTCTATCAAAAATTACCAACTGGAAACTTTATTCCAAATACAGACTATGATGCAATGTACGCTGCTTCAAATAAAGAAGTAAAAATCAGCGGAATCTTGCGTGTCAAATCTTCTTCAACTATGAATCTTTTGGCACCAGGTGTTGCGTACAGTGATCAATTGACAACACAAATCGTCGATGAAAACAAAAATTCTGAAATCGTCACTGCTCAAAAAGACAGCGACCGTAATGTTTTGACAAACGAAACGTTAGATGCTTCAGCAAAAGAAACAGTTATCAGCTACCTTGGCGGCGACAGCCTTCCTTCAAGCATCATGATCTATCCAAATAACTTTGGCGACAAAGAAAAAGTCTTGGATTATTTAGATGATTTCAACAAAGGAAAATCTGAAGAAGATAAGATCATTTATACTGACTTAGCTGGTACGATGACGGAATTGACTGGCGGATTGATGGATGCGATCACTTATGTTCTGATTGCATTTGCCGGAATTTCTTTAGTTACAAGTATGATTATGATCAGTATCATCACTTATACTTCTGTTATCGAACGAACAAAAGAAATTGGTGTATTGAAAGCATTAGGTGCACGTAAAAAAGATATTACTCGTGTATTCGATGCTGAGACATGTATCCTAGGTATCACTTCTGGTGTGCTGGGTATCCTGATTGCATGGCTAGCTACATTCCCTATCAACAGTCTCTTATACAGCATGACTGACTTAAAAAATGTCGCACAATTAAATCCGATCCATGCATTGATCTTGATTGTTATTTCAACGATTTTGACAATGATTGGCGGACACATCCCTGCTAGAATGGCAGCGAAAAAAGATGCAGCAATTGCATTGCGTGCAGAATAAAAAAAGAGGCCGCGGCCTCTTTTTTTTTATGTTTTTAACCAAAACACAATTACATTCTTCTTTCCACAGTCACGTGCACTGTATCCCCGACATCCTTGCCGATTTTTTTGCGAATATCTTTTCTGATCCCTAAAATATAGCAGATCGAACCATCTGGATTTTTTTGACCCATATTGACGATACTTCCTTCATAAGGTTCTTCGTCAAAAGTGGCAGAAACCTTGACTCTGCCGGCAGAAAATTCTTCGCGGACATCGTATGGAAAAACAACATACGCACCGCCTTTTCCTACTTCAGAAGAATAAATAGCTGAATCAAAGCTGTATTGTTTTTCAGTCATAAACGAGCTCCTTTTTTTAAACGATTATAGCACAGTGTTTTGAACATTTTTTCAAATAAAGCCAAATAAAAAATGCCGCAAACAGCTAAAATTGTTTGCGGCGTTTCTTTTTTTATACTTGGAGCTGAGCGGTTTTTTCACAACCTC
>KE351659.1:41990-42381 GCA_000415185.1 Enterococcus faecalis 13-SD-W-01 | reverse complement strand
TTGGAGCTGAGCGGTTTTTTCACAACCTCTAATCAAACGGTATTTTCTCAGTTATTCCTCGGCGTTAAGCTTTTCAACGGAAAAACATGAGAAGCTGTTTCCCCGTTGAAAAGAGTCTTAACGCTCGGAACAGAACACTGAGAAAATGACCTCTAACCAAACGGTGTTCACAAAGCTGCCCCCTCGGCATTAAGCTTTTATCCGCTGAAATGTGAAAAGCCATTTCTGCGGATAAAAGAGTCTTAATGCTCGGGCCATAACGCTTTGCTCACAACCTCTAACTAAACGGTGTTCAAGAACCAACTCCTTCGGCATTAACTCAAAAATCCACAAAATATGTAGAGCTATTTTGTAGATTTCCTCTTTAATGCTCGGAGCTGAACGGTTCTTT
>KE351659.1:0-41980 GCA_000415185.1 Enterococcus faecalis 13-SD-W-01 | reverse complement strand
CGGAGCTGAACGGTTCTTTCACGACCTCTAACTAATAAGCGGCACTATCCAATTGATCCACATCCACGTAAATGGCATGGCCAGTATCATTGCCGGAATCATATCCGCTGTTGGAAACATCTTCAATTTGATCATTCGGAAACCTGTAGCCAACATCAAAAAGCCGCCGCATGCTTTGAAATCAGCAATCATATCAGGGGTTGTCAAAGGATAAATGACTCCTGCTAATAAAAACAAACTGCCGAAAATAATAAATTGCGGTATAGCAATAACAGAAACCACATATCCTAAGTTACATGCAAAAATCAATGCGGTGAAAAAGTCTAAAATCGATTTTGAGATCAAAATCGTGCTGTCGCCAGTCATCCCAGAATCCAAGCTTCCGTAGATCCCCGTGCCGCTTGCGCAAAATAGGACGATCACAGTCACTAATGTATTGATGAATTCTTCTTCTGACATGTCTAGATGTTCGTTTGGAATCAGTTTTGCGATGGGTCTTTGCATAAGTGCGGCCCCTTTATTGATCCATTCACCGAAATGAAGAACTAATCCTACACCCGTTCCGATAACCAATGCAAAAATAACAGCTGGCATATCTTTCATCAAACCAATCGAGCTGATTCCCATCCCCATGGAACAAATACCAAAGACCAAATTGATCTCTGTTTTGAATTTTTCTGTTAATCTGCTGCCTAGAAGTCCGCCAATGATCCCTCCTAGCAAAATAGATAATGTATTAATGATTACACCAATTGGCATATAAATTCTCCTTCTTTCATAAATCTTCTTGCCTTGAAACGTGCATATCCATTTTAACAAGATTTTTTCTGCTTACCTATTCAATTTTTTGTGTTATCCTATTCTCAAATGGAATAGTAAAAGAAGGATGCGAGACTTGTGGAAATTTCAAAATTAGAATTATTCATCGATTTGACCCAAACAAAAAATTTCACTGAAACTGCAGAGAATTTCTACACCACACAAGGAAATGTCTCTAAACAGATCATTGCTTTAGAAAAAGAATTAGAGACCAAGTTATTTGAACGTTCACACCGAAAAGTCAACCTGACAGAATCAGGAAAATTGACTTTGCCTTTTGCCAAAAGTATCGTGTCTCAATATCAAGGTTTGAAACATACTTTAGCGGAGCATGAAGCAAAACAAAATCAAACATTGACGATTTATACGATTCCCACTATGTCAAATTACCGCGGTTTTCAAAAAATATCCGAATTCTTGAAAAGACACCCAGAGATAAAGATCCAGATCCAAGAAAAAGAAAGCAATGAACTCTTTCCGACATTGCGGCAGTCAGAAAACAGTATTCTTTTCGCACGTACTTTTCAACTCGAACTTGAAGAGTACGAATCGATCATTACAGATAAAGATCAATTTGTTGTTTTACTACCGAAAAATCATCCTTTATCAAAACAAGAAGTCTTGTCTATTGAACAGTTGAAAAATGAACATTTTTTGATGCTGGGAAAAAATACCAATTTATATCAAGCAGTCGTTGAACTCTGTCATAAAGCTGGTTTTGAACCCGTGATCGATTATGAAGGAACAAGAATCGATTTATTGCTTAATATGGTAGCAAGTGATTTAGGTATCGCTGTCGTTATGAAAGAAACTGTAGATAAACTGCTCTCTTCTCACGTTGTTTCGCGTCCCTTAAAAGAAAATCAGATCAGTTACCTTTCCTTTATCCGAAAACCAGGTGAACATTCTAAAGCTTCCGATTTATTTTGGGAAGAACTCAAAACAAATCATTAAATTCCATTTTGGAATAGCAGAACGCTGAAGTTGAATTGCTTCCTTTTTCTTCACATCTTACGATAGATGCAGAGAGAAAAAGGAGGTCATTTTTTTATGACAAAAGAACATCAGCCTTATGATTTAAGAAAAGTGTTGGATGAACTAAAAGAAATCCCTGGACAGTATCACGAAACCGATGTCGAAGTTGATCCTGATGCTGAACTTTCAGGTGTTTACCGCTATATCGGTGCTGGTGGCACTGTGATGCGCCCCACTCAAGAAGGACCTGCTATGACCTTCAATAACATCAAAGGGTTTCCAAATACGCGTGTCTCTATCGGAACAATGGCTAGCAGAAAAAGAGTAGGCGAAATTTTACACCACGATTACAAAACATTGGGACGTCTTCTAAAAGATTCTGTTGAGAACCCAGTTAAACCTGTAAAAGTAACAAAAGAAGACGCACCTGCACAAGAAGTGATTCATTTAGCTACAGAGAAAGACTTTGATATCCGTAAAATTTTGCCTGCTCCAACAAATACCCCTGAAGATGCTGGACCTTATATTACTATGGGTGTCGTTTATGGGTCAGATCCAGAAAAAACCATGAGTGACGTTACGATCCATCGTATGGTTTTAGAAGATAAAGATACAATCGGCATGTATATTATGCCTGGCGGACGCCATATCGGTCATTTCCAGAAACAATTTGAAGCCCTAGGAAAACCCATGCCGATCACGATCAATATCGGCTTAGATCCAGCTATAGCTATTGGTACTACTTTTGAACCGCCAACCACGCCTCTTGGCTACAATGAATTATGGGTAGCAGGTGCTTTAAGAAATGAGCCTGTCCAATTAGTTGATGGCGTCAGTGTTGACGAAGTTGGTATTGCTCGCGCGGAATTTATCATCGAAGCAGAGATTTTGCCAAACCAGACAATGCAAGAAGATATCAACACAAATACAGGAAAAGCGATGCCGGAATTTCCAGGTTACAATGGCGATGCAAATCCTGCCGTGAATGTGGTCAAAGTTAAAGCAGTCACTCATCGAAAAGATAACCCAATTATGCAAACAACGATTGGACCAAGCGAAGAGCATGTTTCAATGGCGGGAATCCCAACTGAAGCAAGCATCCTATCATTGGTTGACAAAGCAATCCCAAATAAAGTCGTAAATGTCTATAATCCTCCTGCGGGCGGCGGAAAATTGATGACGATCATGCAGATCCGTAAAGAAAACGAAGCAGATGAAGGTATTCAGCGGCAAGCAGCGATTCTTGCTCTTTCTTCTTTCAAGGAATTAAAAACAGTGATTTTGGTAGATGAAGATGTCGATATTTTTGATATGAATGATGTGATGTGGACGTTTAATACACGTTTCCAAGGAGATAAAGATATCATCGTTCTTCCTGGCATGCGGAACCATCCTCTTGACCCATCCGAACTTCCAGCATACAACCCAGGTGTTATCCGCTATCGCGGCATGAGTGCAAAAACTATTTTTGACGGTACAGCGCCGTACGACATGAAAGAACATTTTGTGCGTGCACGTTTCAAAGAAGTATCTGATTGGAAGAAATATCTAAAATAAATAATTAATTGCTTCAAGAACCAAATTTGAAAAATGCAAAAACGTTTAAAGCTGTTTTTGCATTTTTCAACTTCTTTTTTTGATAACTTTTACGAGGTGGACAAAATGAATAGACCAAAACGAATCGTCATTGGTGTAACTGGTGCTTCAGGGACTATCTACGCTATTGACCTAATCAAAAAATTAAAAGCAATCCCCAATGTAGAAACACACGGCGTCATCAGCAGCTGGGCGAAAGAAAATTTAAAATTAGAATCTGAACTTAGCTTAAAAGAATTAGAAAATTTACTAGATTATCATTATTCGATACGTGATTTAGGTGCAGCTATCGCTAGTGGTTCATTTTTAACAGACGGCATGGTCGTTGTACCAGCTAGTATGAAAACTGTTGCTGCGATCTCAATGGGATTTGGCGATAATTTAATCAATCGTGCTGCAGATGTCACTTTGAAAGAACAACGAAAACTGATCATTGTTCCTCGAGAAACCCCTTTAAATGCGATCCATTTAGAAAATCTTACTAAATTAGCCCATTTAGGTGTCCAAATCATCCCGCCTATCCCAGCTTTCTATAACCAGCCGAAAACTATCCAAGACCTAGTCGATCATCATTCCATGAAAATCATGGATGCACTAGGTATCGAAAATGATACCGGCGGACGTTGGAAAGGAATCTGAGCATGGTAAAAAGATTTAAAGTGGTAAAAGAAAATTACCCAATGATTGCAGAAACAACAATCATTGGCAATGATGTGCTGATTACGATTACTGGCGGTGATACTCCTCATATTGGTACAATTACCGCATTTTCAAAAGATGGAGGGAAAAAAACCACTCGTTTTCCCAGTCATCATGGAAGATTTCACAAAGATGATGTACTCGCTGATTTTCTATTTGCTGAAATAAAAGAAAAATTACCAGGAAATTGTGTCATTACAGCTGGTGTTCACGTCAACCACATCTCGAATGCTCAAATCCAAGCTTCTTCGGCAATGGCAAAATCTCTCGGCCGCCAAATTGCTGATTGGTTTGATACCTTTACCTTTGAGCAAGCCGCCCCGATTTATTATACAAATCAAGAAAAACCCAAATAACGCGGTCAGATAACCGCGTTTTTATTTAAATCAAGACACAAAAAAACCGCCTCAATGAGACGGTTAAAGTTCGTAATTATTTAACGATATTTACTGCTTGAGGTCCACGTTGGCCTTCTTCGATATCGTAAGTTACTGCTTGTCCTTCTTCTAAAGATTTGAAGCCTTCACCTTGGATAGCTGAGAAATGTGCAAATACGTCATTTCCGTCTTCACCAGTGATAAAACCAAAACCTTTGTCTGCGTTAAACCATTTTACTGTACCATTATTCATATTATGTTTCCTCCTGTTACGTATTCGAGATACGTTTTTTATTGCAATTAATTATTACTTAGTAAAAGGAGGTCTATAATAGAATATATTGCTCAGATTACGGTTCAAATTAGATTACTTAATTACTATAACATGCTTTCCAATATAGTACAAGGATTATCTTTTCCTCTTCTCTGGAAGCATACAAACCATTCAAAATCATCCAAGCATAATATAAGCATTGTTATGTTTATTGCTATATAATCATTTTATAATAAAAAGGAGGTTTTTATAATGAAAATTTTAGATTCTATCGCATTAGCACTATTGATCGTTGGAGGCTTGAACTGGTTGCTTGTCGGCTTATTTGAATACGATTTAGTTGCTTCTATCTCAGGCGGATCTACAACTATTTTGGCAAAAATCATTTATGTTGTCGTTGGTTTATGTGCTCTTTATTGCTTAAAATTTTTCCCAATGATTTCTGCTAAAGTTAGAAATCGTGACCAATATTAAGATGTGTGCCATCCGAAAAACGATCATTCGCTCTTAATAAGCGGTTGGTCGTTTTTTATTTTGTCTATAATTGAACTATTTTGATACATGTTGAGTAAATGAATGGAGATTATTTATTTTTTATTTTTTGTTAAAAAGATACTCTTCCCTAAAAATCAAGTGATAAATGACGAATCCAACGAAACAAAGAACAACTAAATCGTATAATTTTCGTAGAGTATCCTATTGAGTGTACTCTGAAAATAAAATTTTAGGGAGAGATTTGGTATGTTTAAAAAATTTTTGATTGGTTTGATAGGTGGAATAAGTCTTTTTACATCGTTTGGTATGCCCGTATCCGCAAATATCAGTATTAGAAACAATAATATATACAGTTGGGCAGATTTTTCAGTCAATACATACAGTACAGGACAGAATAGATATTACAGCGTTGGTCCGAAAGAAAGAGAAACTTGGTCTCGTTCAGATAGTCGGGGCTTTTTAATCGCTGTTAGACAGAGTAATTTATTCAACGTTCATTATAGTCCTGCAAATACTAGTTATTATTTTGAAGATGTTTTAAAATCATCTAGTGTGGGTCAACCAGTTTCTACAGTAAATAAAGATGCTGATCGTTTTAGAAGAAATAGTGCTGGAAACTACATCACTAAGGAAATGTACCGTTCGAAACCAACTCAAACAACTATTTATCTTAAAAATGAAAGCAGCTCGCAAATAAGCGCAGGGATCAGTACTTGGAGTGGCGGACAGTCGAAATATTTTACAGTGAAGAAAAACTGTACAGAATCTTGGAGCCGCGGCCATGATCAGAGAGGTTATCTGTTATACCTGCAGCAAAATGGCAGAACAGCAAGATACTATGTCCATTCAACAGAAGTTGTACAAGTAGAATCAATTTATACTGTTTACATTGATGGAAAATTAGCACGACAAATCGGCTAATTTGATATTCGAGCAGAAAGTAAGTGGATTTTGAAATATTCTGCCCACATCTCTGCCCACAAAGCAGAAAAAAGAAAAAGAAAAAGCCGTCATGAATCAAGCGAAACCCTTGATATGACGGCTTTTTTCACGTAGTGCCAGCTATAGGGATCGAACCTACGACCTACGCGTTACGAGTTAGATTATATAACATCCTTAGCGATTAAAAATGAATATAAATATTTATATATCAAGGTTTTTAACTACAAAAGATAATAAACGTTTATGTTCGAAAATAATTTCTGCCACCATTTCTGCCACTAATTTTTTAAAAATATTTTGTTATCTAAAAAACTGCAGATTTCCAGCTACCCAAAATACCCTCTTATTGATATCATGTATATGTAGAAATATACTATATCGAAAAGAGATGAAAATATGGTTGATTGGAAAAAAGTTGGTAAGCAAGCGTTAGACTTAAGTAAACAAGCAACAGAAAAAGGTGTTGACTCTTTCCAAGAATGGAAAAACGACCCTGATAGAATCCAAAAAAATAAAGAAAAAGCTGAGGCAAAAAAAGCAGAGAACAAAGCTCCCCTTTTCCACTCTGGTATTCATTGCCCCAAATGCCGAAGCATGAACGTTCAGTTTATGCAAAATAACAGAAAAGGCTTCTCGACAGGTAAAGCTATCGGAGGTGCTGTTTTAACAGGTGGTGTGGGTGCTATTGCTGGTTTTGCTGGCAAAAAAGGGAAAAATGAATGGCATTGCCTAAATTGCGGAAATACATTTACAACTAAAAAATAATACGTGCTGCCCCTTAATAGTAAGGGGGCTTTTTTATGTACCCTGTAGGACTCGAACCTACGACCGGACGGTTATGAGCCGTCTGCTCTGACCAACTGAGCTAAGGGTACAGAGAGCCACCACAACGACTGCAAAAAATAAAAGTGGACATAGACGAGATAATAATATGATTCGTCCTCTTTGTTGTGGTGGCAAATTAATTATTACATAGCTATTACAAAAAAACTAGCTTTTATGTGAAATTCCACTCAAGTTCAAGCTGCTATAAACTCAAATAAATATCAGAAATACGTACATCATTTACTGGTTCTTCACCGTTTGACTTATTGCATCGGCGTAGGATGATGTCGACTTTCTTACCTTTCAACCAATCTGTATCGAAAGTAACATCAAAGCCTAATGCATCGCCACCTTGATAGCCGTATGCTTTCTTGACGTCCGGACGTGCGATCCCTTTTGATTGAATTCGAGTAAACTCTTTGCTTGTGCCGTGTTCCATTACTAACACATAAGCATATGTGCCGATTGGTCCTTGTGGCTTATCTGGAACCAACCATCCGGCACCACATGCTTTATCAGGCGAGACAATGGTGAATTTATCAAGCTTCCCATAAGCATTGCCCTGGTGTTTTGGTTTGCTTGCTGCGACTTCCTGGTCATGTGTTTTTTTCGTTTCTTCGGTTTGGGAAATTGGCGTGCTGGAAGCATAGGCTTTCCACGTTTTTGCATCACCATAAAAATAGTTTTTATCGTATGGTGTAGATGTATATTGCCACATCGCTGCATTTTTCCAGTGTTTAATAGCAGGGAACTTCGATTGATAAGCTGCGACCCATAACCCATAATCAGCTTTTACGATTTCTGAAAAATCTTCTTCAAATAAAACAGAAGCCGACGTATAAACAAGCGGCTTAACTCCTGTTGCTGATTGGATATAATCCAACATCTGTTTTAAGACCGATGTACCTTGGCGACCATACATTTCATAGTCCAAAACTAAAATACCTTTTCCAATATATCCTTGTACGTTTTTAACAAAGAAATCAGCTTGTGTTTTCCAATTGGAGCCGTCGATGAAGTGATAAACGCCAAAAGGTTTATTTGCCTTAATAGCTTGCTGAACAAATGGATCACAATATTTATCGACAAAATTCGAACCTTCTGTCGCTTTGAACATATAAGCATCTGCTGGATAATCTGCGATATTTTTTGAACCGTTGTTGTTTGATAAATCTACTACATTTAATGACATAGTTATTCTCCTTTCGGTTTTTCATAGGTTAGTGCTTGTTCGCTGTCCTTTACACCTTTTGTTGTTGGATCAACGATATAGCCGTACAATGCAAAAGCTAATGCGAATAATTGAGACGGGTTCATCACTAAACCATGCGCCACTTTTACAATGCCGCTCCACGTAGATAAGTCAGCATCTGTCACATGTGTAATAGACCCGATTGTACTTAGTAAAAATAAAATAAAAGGAACCAAAAATTGTGGGTTCCGCAAACGTACTTTCCAGTTGATGTTTTTCATATTTCTTCCACCTCTTCTATAATTGGTAAATCACAAATACGCTCATACATGCGTTGTCCTGTTCCGTTGCCGCCTAAACCGCTGTATGCCTCCCAAAGGTACTCTAAATTGTTCAATTCCTTCATCGTGACCACAGGAGGATTACGGCTTAAGATCGTTTCATAATTTGAGTAAATTCGATCGTGCAAACTGGCAATATTGGCTTTTTGCCTTTTTGCGCCTTGAGATTGTAATTCGCTGATATCTTTTTGTATCGATTCTTGCTTTTTCAGCATTTCATCGAGTTTCTCATTTCGCTTTTTCAATTCTTTGTAGTTTTTCAAAATTACTTTGAAGCCCGCACTGACTAGCCCAAGAATCGTAAAACCTGTAAATGCCATAATCGTGCCGTTCACTTCAAGCAAATGTTCAATATGCTCCTTAATAACCAGTAAAAACATCGGCTTACGTCTCCCTAAATAAAAAGCACATCAATTAAGATGTGCTCTCTTCTTTATTAATAATTTGTTCTGCTTCTTCTTCTGTGATGCATAGTGGGACGAACTTCTTAACCTGTTCATCAGTAAAGCAATCCCAATCATACATCTGTTTGATTTGGTCATAGCTAAACATATTATTCAACTCCTCCTTCTGGATTTAATTGTGTTTTGATTGCTGCAATATCTTTACTGTTTTGAACAGCTGCAAGCATCGTGCTCGAGTTGATTTGAGCTAATGTGTCAGCCTTTTCCTTCAACGCTGTATTTTCTTGCTTGATTGCTACGTCATTAAGCATCAGTGTTGCGTTTAACTGGCTCATTGTTTCAGCTTTGGATGTAAGTGCCTCATTCTCACTTTTAAGAGCTTCGTAGAATTTTTCTAAGTTATCCAATTTTTCACGATCTAACGCATTGATGATTTCTTTCCATCGATTTTCTGATGGGATGAAAAATTGATCTTCAAGTGCGATGCCTTTAAGAGGTGGTACATCCGTAAAAGGAAACTGTACTGGGAAATCATCGGATACTTCCAGTTGCTTTCCACCAGTACGTCCATATTGCCAAATTGTTTTCATTGTGTTTCCTCCTTAGCTTTGAACTGCTTTTACTTCTGTAATTTTTAATGATAGCAATTGTGTTGCAAACAACACTCCGCCTTCTGCTACTTCGATTGTGAATTCAACTTTGTCACCCTCAGCCAGTGTGTGAACGTATTGACCTGATTGTGCAGTCATGTAGTTAGAATTCACACTACTTCCTAACGATGTAAAATTAGTATCACTTCCGTTTTTTCTAATTTTTACATAGGTATATTTCAGCGTGTTGTTCCCATGGATCTTTATTGTTCCTTCGAAAAGCAAAACACATGCCCTAGTTGTTGTTAATGTATTTCCGTCACTGCTTATTGTGTAAGGCAAGTCACTTGCTTCATGCCCAAAATCTGTAGCAACTAGCGGTCCGATTGGAATTTTTGTACCATTGGGAATTTTTGAAAGATTTGTCCCTTCTCCGTGTATGCCGCACAAAGGAATTTGGTCTTGTACAGCAACTTCTTTTCCTGTCATTTGAAGACCATCTACAAAATTTTTTATCCCTCCAATAGATTGTGGTTGGGTTAAATCAACGACCTCACTCGAAAAAGCAATTTTTTTCCATTCACCCCACGCAGCAGGGTTCCCTGCGTAGGTACGCATATACATAGCACCTTGAAACTCGTATTTTTGGATAATGACTGCTAAAGTGTTATAGATTGTTAGATAGCCATACAGCGTTCCTGTGCAAGGCATGTTTGCTCCTGTTGCGGCCGCACAGTAATAAATACCTGTGGTAGTAAGGGTGTTCCAGTCCTCAACTGTAACAGTGGCATTTTTCAGTGTAAGTAAACTCCGCTCCGCAGATTTTAACAGCATGAACTTTGCATCAGCTTCGCTTTTAGTATAAAAATCTCCGGCTTTGAACTCTTCTAAAGCAGCATTTATCGTACTTATTGCCGCGTTTTTAGCATCAGTGACGTTTGTTTCGTAAGTAGTGATCTGTGTTTGTAAAGTAGTAATTTTCTGGTTGATAGCTGCAAATGTTGCATCGGTAGTTTTGATATATTCATCCTGCTGTTTTTGAAGCTCTGCAATATTGCTTTTTTGCAAAGCGTACAATTCTGCAATCAGTTTATTGTATTCTGTGATAATCGTTTCTGCTTCTTCCGCATCAATGTCCGCATTTTCAAAGACGACGATCTCAAAATCAGCTGTAGTATATCTGACCGAATCCTTGACCAAGGAAAAATAGGCCCGTTCATATTTACCTGATACGGTGAATGCCGAGTTAGGAAATGTGTACTTGAATGTTCCTTTTGCAGCATCTACGACCGTCACGCCCCCCGTATCAAACACCTTCGTTTTTCCCTCATGTGTAATACCCTCAAAAGTGATGGTAAAACCTGTCAGGTTTAAAGGCATGCCATTCTCGAGAATACCGATTTGCTTAGAAACACCCTCATTATCCGCTACACGTCCGTAAACGATATAACTGCCGTTAACGTCTTTTGAGGTATCGAATATGAAATCCGCACTCATTCGATGTCATCTCCCTTCAATTTTTCTTCAATTTCGATAATCCTTTTTTCTAAAGATTCGATTTTTTCAATCAGCTGCTTATTGGTTAGGCTATTCAACATTATTTGTTTTGACATACTTAACCGTAAATAGTGATCCCTGTCAGATGTTTCAGCTAAAAACGGAGTATATTGTGCAATCAAACCCAACTCTCTTTTCGAATTGGGTTGCGCTCGTCCATCTGTTGTTTGATAGTTTTGTTTGCGGTCAAATTCATAAAACTCTAGCTTTTTCGTCTCAGCAATTCCATCCACTTGTGTTGGTTCGATATTTTCTTTCAAACGTATATCTGACTGATTTTGAATATCGAAACCATTCATATTTAGATTGGAATAAAAATCTAAATCTACGTTATTTGGTACCCAGAATTTTTTAGAGGCGTAAAAATTAGATAGTCCGCCATCTTTAATGACCCCATTCATTGTCAGATTGTTCATACTCACTTCGCCTGAACTACCGTCGAGGTGAATTTGTCTGTAATAGACACCGTCTGTCCCTCTTGAGGCCAAAGAGATATATTGACCCCTTTCTGCAGCAAACGTCATCGATTCTTTTTTAGTTTCTTTATCTTGTACGCGCATTAACTGTCCTAAAAGAGAAGTTCCATTACTTTGATAAAGTTCAAATGATGTACCATCAATTACTAAAAACTTTTTTCCGTTGTAACTAGTTGTCATATTCCCGCCTTTTAGGACGGTTTTATATGCACCACTTGTAGTTTCAAAAGTACTACCCGAGATTGTAACCCCCTGAATGCTAATCGCTTTTAAAATTCCCGTGTTGATAGCACTGGCGTTGACTCCTTGGGCTGTGATCGCTTCGCCAAACGTTTTACCTCCGTCAGTGGATACGCCTAGACCACTTGAGTTCATGATAACCACACGATTGCTGTCTGATTTGTCAATGGCCAAGATTCCGTTAGAGGTGAATTTCAGTTCAGTACGTGCATTTAGCAAGTCAGTTGTAGCCGTCTGGATAGCATCCGCCAGCCAATCACTTGGGATAGGCTTTACGCCATTAGAGATATCAGACCAAGTCTGAGAGTTGCTGGCGTCCGCTTGATTTTTTTGTTCAACTAAATTTAAAGAACTGCACGTAACACTTTTATCCGAGGAGTTACCTAAAACATCAATCGACTCATCTATGCTGACGATCCGGATTTTTTGCTGAAATCCTAAATTTTCATTTATGGCCATGATGTAATCACCAGGACTAGGAAAGCCGTATTCATATCCGGCCGCTTGCAAGTCTTCCACCGTTAAGGAAACCGAAATACTGTAAGAGCCTTCAACCAGTTCTTTTAGTTTTGTCGTTAAATTTTCAGCGATTGTATATCGTTCATCAACAACCGGATCGGCTTCTAAAACACCGTAAACATCTGCCAAAGGACTTCTGTACTCGACTTCTAGTCTGCCTTTCGTTTCATCGTCTGGGTCTTTAAAAGCCCCAAATCCTTTTGCGTAAGTAACGAAATCGCTGATATTATACTCAAGCCCTAGTTCTTGCAAGTTGAACCCTTTGCGGACGATCGTCGATAGATCACTCCCTATTTTTTCAACAATAGTGACTGTTTTTCCTACAATTTTAAACTCTGTATTTGTACTATCAATAAAATCATTGAATAGAGCCAATCGGTTTTTCATACCGAAGCTCTCTTTTTCGAAAGCTGGAATAGTCGCTCCCAAAGAATAGGTATAGCCGCTGTTAGTAAAAATTAAATCCAGATAAGCTATGGCTGTATTAGAGCCGTCCAGCGTTGTATAAACGGAAGATTTTCCCATTTTGTAGAAAAATTCGTGGATTGCATCAAATTCAACAGTCACAGCCTGCCCATTATCAACAGGCAACGCATAGGTGATACAGTAAATTTCATCCTCGTATTTGAGAGACCAACCTCGATCGATTTTATTTATGACATCGTCATTAGTGTAAATAGTCCCTTTCAGCGATTTTTCTCCGTTTACTTTGTGGCTGTAAGTCAACTCAGTAAGAGCTAAATATTCATTTCCAGATACGTCAATAAATATCGTCAATTCTATCACCACCTTTTTATTTGTAAAATTCCACCTTATTGACCAGTGTTATTAGAGAAGGCATATCACAGTGATAAGAAATAAAGCCCGTTGGATTAGGTTCTAAAACAAAATAGTTATAATTTGTTTTGTCGTTTACGTTCACGTCGTTTAAAGTAGTGCTCACTCCGTTAAACATCAAAACATCACCTTTTTTTAGTTGTTTAGATGAATCAACATAACTAACAGTTCGATCACCGATTCTGAAATAACAACTCGCCATGTGATCCTGGGCAGCGACCACTTTAATAGAAAACGGCCACTCTAATTGACTGCACGGCGCAGTTCCTTTATATTGGATGACCACACTACCGGTTAAGTCATCATCTTGGGGCACCGAAATCCCGAAAGGAATGTCCGCAGTGATAAACGAAAACGAGACCTCGTAAAGAAGTCCCGCTCCGCTCAATCCTTGGAAATCGTAACTGATTTCTCCATCAAGCAATACTTTATAGCGATAGTGATACAAACGTTGGTCTTCGGATTTGAACAAGTCAAACCCTTTTTTCTCACCTGGTCGCTCGAAGTTATACAAGTTGCTATTCACTGAATACATTTTTGTGATGTAATAAGGCGTAGTATCTACTAATAAACCGTTGATACGGTCCTGTATCAAATCGTCTTCCAGTTCGTTTTCTGCGTAATAGTTACCGACAACTGTGATTTTTTTTTCTGTATATGTCGCACCTAGGAATAAGTTCCCGTTTTTACCGTTGATCTTTTTTCGGTTCGATTCCAGGTTAACGTTTGATACCTGTATATCTTTTATGAGAATGCCCAAGGAGGACATTCTTGTTTTTAAATTATCCTTTTCGATATATAAATCCATTTCTTGCCCTCCTATTTTTTGTTGATAAGGTTGATACGATTTTGATTTCTAGCATCCTCGGTCTTCACATAAGTATAGACTTGTTTTCCATCCCAATTCTGCTCAACTGTGACGTTAATTGTCGAACTTGCACTGTTTTCTACTTCATCGCTCAGATCCTCCATAGATGAGGAAATAGCTCCCGAAACGCTGCGTGTATCAGCTGTTACTACAGACTGTGCGGAAAACTCTTGATCTTGGATTGCACTCGCGTAAGCTAATGCCTGACTATCTACTTTAGATTGCATAGACGCCATACCAAGGACCAAACCTTCACCCACAAACCCACCAATCTCTTTCATGACACGGGAAGGAGAGTGGACGTCTAACGCTCTTCTCATTGTATTAGCAACATTATTGGCGATAGTGTTAGCAGTGGAATAGATAGTCCCTGCGGAACTTGCTAACCCATTGTTTAGCCCAATACCAGCGTTATATCCAATCGTTTGAAGTATTGCACCCAAATTACTGAACGAAGCTATAATTCTTGATGATGTGGAAGTCATCACAGAAACAGCGCTATTCATGCCATTAGAAACTGCGCTGACTAAACTTCGCATGCCTGAGTTCATTGACTGAGTCATTGATGTTATAGCTGTTTTGTTGGCAGCAGAAATTTTCGAGAATCCGGAATTGATAGAAGAAACTACACTGTTCATCGATGTAGATACAGAGGTGTTCATTGTTTTCATCGAATTCGAAATGTTGTTTGACATTGCCGTAATTTCTGCAGTGGAATCTTTATTGATTCCCTGGGCGTTGCTTGCAACATTTTGATACATTTGCGCAGAAGCATTCGACGCAGCACCTGACGCGGCATTCATGTTTGAGTCTACAGCACTTGCTACACCAGAAGTGTTTTGTGTCACATTCGATAAAATGCTATCAAAGTTCGTTGACACTCCTTTTAAGGCATTATTGGCTTCTGTGGTCGCGGAACTTGCCGCTTGACTAGAATTAGCGCCTACTGTGCTATTTACCGTACTCATAATCCCGGAAACATTGTTTTTCAGCGCATCATAGTTGGTTGTAGTGCCAGAATTCGCATTTGCAGCAGCTGTCACAGCATCAACCGAAGCCTGATTGCTCAATGATCCCACATTGAAGTTCAAGCCAGACATCGAGTTCGTAACATTCGTATTTGCTTGTGCGTAGGATGTTGACATGTTTGTAGCTGTGGTCGATGCATCACTTGCTACTTTCGTACTTGTTTCACCAGATTTACCTGTGATCGTGTTCCACAGATTAGAGAACCCGTTTTTGATTCCATCCCAGGCCCCTTGAAGGACATTAGGAATAGCGTCCCAAATGGCACCAGCTAAGGAAGTGATAATATTCCAACCGGCTTGCGCAATTTGAGGTAACATTTGCGCTACAGTCGTTACCAGAGTCATGATAATTTGAATACCTGAACTGATGATTTGTGGTAAATTCTGTACGATCCCATTGACAATGGCCATTAAAATTTGTAATGCGGCGTCGAGTAACATCGGTAAGTTTTGAACGATGAACGAAGCCAATGAATTTACAATTTGCACAGCACCATTCAATAGTTGCGGGATGTTGTTCATCAATCCTTGAATCAGCATCAAGATTGCATTTAACGCAACAGGTAAAAGCTGAGGCAATAGCTGAGTGATCCCGTTGACCAGGCTCATAAGAATCTGGATACCTGTATTAATAATCTGAGGCAGGTTTTGAACTACCGATCCAACAAAGGACATTAAAATTTGCTGGGCAGAACTTACGATCTGCGGAATGTTTTGAACAATCCCGTTCACGATACTTAGTAGCAGTTGCATTCCCATTGATAACAATTGAGGCAGTGCAGAAGCTACAGAACTGATAAAGGATGTTACCACTTGTAAAGCAGATGAAATGAGAGAAGGTGCATTCTGGCCAACACCTTGCACCAAACTTCCGATGATTTGGATACCTGCTTGTATAATAACGGGAATCATCGTAGAAATCGCGCTAGCCAATTTCGCGATTAATTCGGTACCACTTGCCATCAACTGCGGAAGCTGTGACGTAATACCGTTCACCAAATTGGTGATGATTTCGGGTCCTTTTGTAGTGACCGTGTTCAGTAATTTATCAATCTGTTCGCCGAATTGATTATTGATTAATCCCAGACCTGCTACAACTAGCCCTAAAATGGCCGCTGGACCGATTGCAGATAAAGCGACCTGCATGATTGTTCCCATTGCAGAAGTCATGCCACCTAAAGCACCCATACCGACAGAACTTGCTAAAGATAAGCTACTACCAATTTTAGGGATTAAACCGATGAGACTCGAAAGACCTGAGCTAAACAATCGAAATGGACCACTGACAATACCAGCTAGAACGCCTGAAAAAGCAGTGAAACCACCTGAAAGTGCGGCAATTGCAGGAACTGCCTGCCCTAATACTAGAGCAGAACCCAATACAGCTAGAACAGGTAGCGCTTTTTGAACAGCATCACGAATTTTTACGATACTTTCAGAAGAAAGATCAGCGCCAGTAATAAAGTGGTCGAAAACATTAATAACAACATTTACATTGGATACTAATGAATCGAAATTAATTTTACCTAATCTGTCCGAAAACACATCAGCTAGCTTGGAAGCCATAGCCGTGATTCTGTCAAAATGGATTTTACCCAAAGAATCCGTTATTTTGCTGACTGCATCAATACCAACCTGAGAAAGAGTGTCGAAGGCTGGCTGTAGATTGTTGGTCATGCTTTCTTTCAACCCGTCCATCGCTTGGCCAACCGTTTTGTATTGAGTGGCCATTTTACTGAACGTATCGTTAGTACCAACTTTAGTGATAGCATTGAAAAAATCCTCGGTTTTAACGGTCCCATCTTGAACCGCTGTAACCATTTCTGAGGTAGACATACCCATCTCTTTTGCTACGGCTGCCACACCCGCTGGCGTTTGTTCCAACATCAACTTAAAGTCTTGCCATTGAACCATTGGTTTTGCTGCCATTTGAGTGGCCTGCTGACTCAACGTTTTCATGGCTTGGGATGGATTTTCAGCCGCGGCGGCCAATCCGCCAAATCCCATTACAAGCTGATCTGTGTTTTTTATCCCAACTGCAGCAAGCTGGCTATAAGTTGTAGCCATTTCAGAAGCAGAATAGATAGTTTTTGTGGCAAAATCTTGCAATTCCTTTTTTACAGAGGCAATTTCTTCTTTGCCTTTACCTATGTTTTCCATATTGGAATTAAAGGTTTTCCATGTCGCTGATCCTTGATTTAGATCACCGATAATCTCTTTGATACCACTGGTCAATGCAGAAATACCTTTTTGCGCCACTGCATATGCTGCCCCTATACCAATAACCTGTTTTATTAGGCTGCTTGTGCTGGATGAGGCTTTTTCTGCACCTGAGGTCATTTTGTTTAAAGCGCTGGCAGCTTTTGAACCTGCACTGTTAAAAGAGCCTGTTAGTTTAGACCCAATTTGTGTGCCTAGAGATGTGACTTTGGAGACAACCTCTCCCGTGCTAGAACTAACCGTTTTAAAGGCTGTTTTAAAAGGCGTTGGTATTTTAGAAGCGGCCGCAGAGAATCCACTTTTTATTAAACCAGTTTGTTGCGTAAGGTTTGAACCCATTTCTTGGGCTGCCGAATTGACAGCCTTAAACCCCGTCCTTATGGGCTGGGGTATTTTTTCGCCGATGCTTGCGATCGTACGCTGAATCTGTCCACCTGCTTTTTCAAACAGCGCAACTGTCTGAGGCATCACTTTAGAGACGTTTGAAAGAAGCGGCTCTGCTAAATGACTCATCACTTGCCCAACTTTTTGAACAATGCCGTTTGTGCTTGAAAGTGTCTGGGAGACTTTATTCACCGTTTGCGATGTGATATTTGCTATCTTGCTCATCGCTTCGGTGTAACTCGAAATATCGGCACCAATTATCGCATTGATTGATCCATCAAAAGCCATCAACTCACCCCCATTTTTTATTTTTGAAGTAGTCCATTGCTTCCTTAACTCTTTTTGTTTTGTTTGGCTGTGTTTGTTGCGCGGGTTTGTTTCTCGAGAAAATATTTCTGATTTTCGTTTCAGCCTTCACCTTATCGAAAACTTTTTTCAGCTTCGGTTTTTTATCGTTCAAAACGTATCGAAGGTTGAAAGCGAAAATAGCATTTTGTTCTTTCTCGTCTACCTGCTTCAAAGCCAAACCTTCGAGAAGCGCTTCAAGCTCCCAAAGATAACAGTTCATGATTAGATCAATGTCTGTTAGTCCTTGTCTTGCACAGTCAACGATGAGATTTCTTTCTTCATCGTGTCTGCCAGTTCTTGAACTGCTTGTGCTGAGGCTTTCGGGTCTTGGATTTTTTCGTCCGGTTTTTGTTCCTTGATTGCTTTCGCCGCTTTTTCCAGATTGCTGATGTATTTTTTGATTTTCGTCAAGAAAAAACCTGAATTCAGCATTTCCTCTTTGAGATTTTCGAAAATTGCATTGTAGCCCTCTTCTTCATCTTCATATGCAGAAACATAAGTGCCAATTGCCTCTAAGATGTCATTTTCTGACGGATCACCTTTTGTGACCAATTTGATAATATTGATTAGTGCATCGTCGTCTTTTTCTAAGACTTGGGCGAAAAGAACACCCGCACCGTCCTTTTGTGAATTTCCGTCTGCATCTTTTGAGCCTAGACGTTTATTTGCTTTGAACAACAATGCGTAATTAAATTTGATCTCTAGTGGTTTTCCTTTTAACTCAACTGTGAATGGCATATTTTTTCCTCCTAAAATAAAAAGAAGGCTATTTCTAGCCTTCTGATATTGGCACATCTGCCTTATCTAGTTCTTTGTCGTCTGCATCTGCAATGTAGACTTTCACAACATCTGTTTTCTTTAAGTCTTTTCTGTAATACTTAAAATGACCGGGTTCAGCTTGGCCAATTGGCACGGAGTAAATTCTCGCTCCATTGATGTACAAGCCAACCTTTTTAGCTAGCTCGCTCCCTGAATGCTCCCCTGTCACCCAAGTAGACTGTCCCACAATGTAAGTATCAACGTAGGTGATTCGGGGAGGCTTAGGGCGATTTAGTCAAAACAATAGGTTCAGACCATGCAGAACCCAAGAAATCACCATCGTGTAGATAGCGAGCTTTCTCAATGTCGTTAGCTCCTTGGCCAACTTCGTTATAAGTTTGGATGTAGAAACGGATTTCATCTCCAGCTTCTAGTTGCGGCATATCTGCAGCTGATAACGTCCAAGAGTTCATTTCCGTATACCCCATCTTGTTGGCATCGTGCGGATCTGTTTGATTCGCATCGGTATAGTGTGGAATATACGATTTTGCCCCTGGCACTGGGTCCCAAGAAAGAGAAGCGGACCCATCTGTATTAAGAACCCCGGTTACATTCCGGGGCGCATCAGGGTGTTACTTCTGTTTGAATATCGCTGTAGTCTCCTGTTGTTTCACCAGGACGTTGGTAGTTGTACAAGTTTTCAATCATTTGAACATCTTCATCAGAAAGAGGAAAAGTACCGTTTTGAAGTTTTCCAACGATGTTTAATGTATAACTGATTTCAACAAGGTCATCCCCTTCGTCATACTCAAGTTCATCCGGTATTCCATAGCCGAATTTAGCAGGATAGGCTTTACTTCCTTCACCCTCTTCTACAGCCAAAGTATCATCTACCACGACTCGCCATACTTTTATGGAATTTCCATTTATTTTAGCGTCTTCAACCACTTGGATAGATTCATCATCTGGTGCAAAATATTGAGTTAAATCAATGGCATGTTCATCGGTAGATTTCATGATGATGCGCCCCATTTTGGTTTGTTCATCAATACTGTCACCGCCAATTGTTGTGGTACCTTCCGTTTGAAACGCTGGCAATAACGCAGGCGAACCAATTGCAGCTTCCACGGATTGGATAAAATACCATACCCGTTTCCCCTTGATAGGTTTTCCTTGAAATTTTGTAACTCCGTTATTAATAATTGTTTCTGGCATGTTTAACCCCTCCTAAATATAATCTGATACCCTAAAAACAACGTGATAGACCTCTCTGCCGATCGAATCGTCTGTACTCAGATTAGATGTAATGTTCTTTCTCCTACCTAAAACCGCTTTGGTTAAATAAATAGCATCCTCAACCTCAGTGCGGCTGTTTATAGGGTAGAACAAATCAATCTGTAACTCGATATCGACAATAGCAGGACCGAATTTAGCACTAAGACTATCATCGTCAAGATGTGTGCCTATCACGTAAAAAGGCTCCATAACGCTAGCATCAGGGAGCTTAAAGTAAACAGGAATCCCTGTTTGAGCTAAGCCCTCAGAGATTCCTTTTAAAAATTTTGTACCTGGAGCGTGTTCCATCGAATCACCCTCTCACGATTTTATTAAGATTTTTCATAAATACAGCGTATTCCATTTTTACGGCTGGGAACAAGAACGGCTGTGCCGCCATTCTCCGTGTTCCTTCTTCGACATAAATCGAATAATCTGCAGGAGATTTTATCTCACCTATTAAAACGGATGTCATCATTGAGTAAATACTGTTGGATAAAAAGCCGGAGTCCCAAGGTGCCAGCTGTTTCGCTTTTTTCTCTACTCTTAGAATAGAACGCTGAACTTCTTGACTGACAGCTTTTTCCATTTTTACACTTTGCTGGGTGATACCTCGTGTAAATTTATCTACGCCAACGAATTTGACCGTCTTACTCATGTGACGATCACAACAGTCGAGTTACGATGAAAATTCTGATCGAATATATTCCGTTTCAAGCCTCCAAATTCAATCTCGCTTATGTTTTCCCAGATTCCTTGTAGGTGAAGTTTGAAAGCTTTGCGTTCATATTTCCCGAACAAATCAATCTGTTCAGAAGCAGAAAGCGAGGATTTACCACAAGGTACAGTTTTTGTTTCTGATTTAACCTCGTCTTCGCCGAGATAGCCAGGTACTTTTTCGGTAAATGTGAAAGTACACCTTTTGTTGTAATTCATCAGATAAACCTCGCAATCCCTTTGCCAGCTCTTTTTTTTGGTTTGGTGATTTCATCAAAGATCGTTAGGTACTCGTCGAGATAACTTTTTTCCCAAGTATAGGAACGTCCTTCTTCGCTGTCTGCCGTTGCGCCTTCACTGTTCATTTTGTTAAAACGTTTGATAATAACATCACGTTCAACATAAGACAGAGATGTAGGCACGGATTTTAATTCTTCCGTCCCATTTTTAAGCGCAAAGCTGTTCAGTGCTGACAGGATACGCTCTTCACTATCTTTGATAAGCAATTCGATTAGCGTATCCTGTAAATCATCTGTTATCCCGAGTAATGTTTTGACTTCTTCTAGCAAAGTCGGTCACCCCTATTTAGTCAGAATGATTGGTTCGGACCAGGCTGAACCTAGTTTATTTTCATTCAAGAATGCAGCTTTTTCGATGTCGTTAGCACCTTCACCTAAATCGTTAAAGGTTTGGACGTAGAAATAAATTTCGTCTCCTTCTTCCAAAGTTGGTACATCTTCTGCCGCAAGTGTCCAGCTATTTGTTTCGCTGTATCCCATATAAATGGTTTGGTGTGGATCGGACTGATTTGCGTCACCATAGCGGATGACATAAGCCTGTGCCCCGTCAACGGCATCCCAAGAAATTTCAACTGATCCGTCTTCGTTCAAAGTTCCTTGAGTGCCTCCGGGAGCCTTAGGGTGTAACCGTCCCTACAGGAGCTTGCACAACGCCAGCTGGGATTTCAGGAAATAGAACTAACGCATTCATGAATAGAGATTCGTAAGTAGCATTACGCAATACACTACCACGTGTAGCAGAGATAAAGCCCGTTTCGTCTGTAAAGTCTACAAAAATATCACCTAAATCAGAAGCCTTCATATCCAAGTATGCTAGGACGATGTTATCTACAGCTGTTGAATAAACAGTCCCTTGTGGTACGGCATTCAATACGATTACATTTGAAGCACCTAAGAAGTTTTTAAGCAAGGTCATACCAAACACATTCGACGCGTCAGCTAATACAGCTGTATCGCCTAAATAGTCTGCTACGTCCAAAGGATTTACGAAAGAAACAAATTGAGCGCCGTCAAATTCTTCAAAAGTTGCCAATTTTCCCCAAGATTGTGCCAAAGCTTTTTGTAAGCTTCCGCCCTCCGCTACTGTTGGGGCTGTCCCAAGAAAATCGACAAATTTTGTTTTGATCCCGCCTTGGATTTGACGCAATAGCTTGTTATCAGCTTGGTCGATTGCCAAAGATGCACCATGACGAGCAATAGACTCAGCAGAAACCGCACGACGATATTTCCCCCAAGTTACTGTAAAAGAACGATCTTTCGCACGGGTAACTTTAGAAAGAGGGATGTCCTCACCTTCTGCGACAGCTCCGTCCTTTAGGCTTGTAGTCCATTTATACATTTGGATTTTCATATCTGCTGTCAGCGGTTCTAGTCGAGTCACGCCTAATAATGCTAGCAACTCTTTAATACCTGCTTCGAAACGATTCACAAAATCAATGGATTTGATTTCACCCAAATCGTCCATTGTTGTTAGTCCGTCCTCTGCAGCAAATGTCTGCAGATTCATTTTTAATAAATTGTCTTTGTTTGTTTTTGACATGTTTTTCATGCTTTTTCCTCCTAAAATAAGTCTCTGTTTTCAGCAATCAGACGTTGTCTTTCAGCTGAATCTTTTACGGACATGATTTCTGCTTTCGTCATTTGACCAGCACCAGTGCCCACACGAGTTGTGCGTTTTGTTGCTAAACGTTCGTTGACTTTAGCCTCAACAGCTTTGTCGAATTCCTCGCGAAGTTTTTTCACGTCTGCCAAGATATCCTCGGCTGTTTCGCCAACGATACGATGCGCAAATTCGCTAGGTAGCCCCTCAGCTGTCAGCTGTTTACCTTTTTCGACAAAGAGTTTTTCTTGTTTGAACTGTGCTCTTTCCTTTTCGAAATCTTCTTTTTCTTTATCTAAAAGAGCTTGCTGACGTTCTTTTTCGGATAATTTAGCTAATCGAGCCGCTTCATCCTTTTCTTTTTCTAGCTCCTTTTGCCAGCGTGTACGTTTGGACTGGACGATAGAATTAACATCCTCGTCATCCTTAAATCCGTATTTTTCTTTGATGGCTGCCAACTGTTCATCGCTCAACTCTTCTACATTGATTTCAGGCGTTTCATTATCCGGAGTTTCTGTTCCGCCTTCATTCTCGGCAAAAAATTGTAGCTTCATTGGCATTAGTCGTTTGTATTTCATAGTTCTTACTCCTTCCATTGCTTTTAACGTGGATCAATGCTTGCACATACCGAAGCTTTTTATGTCATCACGCTTGGACTAAAAAACTACATTTTAGATGATCAAAAACCTACATTTCTGAATGACCAAAAATGACATGCAGACAAAATAAAAAAGCACTTAGACTGCGTTAGCGGCTTAGGTACTTTCTTTTTGGTTTGTATTCTCTTTTTGGCTCATCAGATTTAAAACTGTAGGTTTGGGGCTTTATATTGTCTAGACCGTCCACCTGACATATAAATTTAACAGACACTTCGGAAAAATTATCAGTGTTGGATTCAATTTTCACATCAAGTAATCCGTCGATTCTTTTGTCATCGATATACATGCCATTATCAAATTTAACTAGGGGTATTTTTATCATATCTATCCTCCTAATATAGCCTATCGTCGTATCCTTCGGGGATAAGCACAGGCTTTTTGTCGTTTATACAATCCTCTATGAATTGAGCAAGTTTGTTCGCTCCTGCTAAAGAGAAATCGTACTTTTCATCTTTGGTGATGTGCAGGTACTCATATAATGGAAATTCTTTGCTGAAATGATTTTCGTATTTATCAACTGCTTCGTTGATGATGGGATACGCTCCCTCTTCACTGGTAAACATTTAATCCACCGCCCCCAAAATATCTTCTAGCATTTTATCCCATTTCTTGGATGCAGACGGGAACAGTTCATACATCATTTTTCTTGAATCTTCGTTGACGACAGTTTCTGCCATATGAGCGAAGAATTCTGCTTCTTGCATTCCGTAAGTCTTCCAATATTTTAAACCATGACCAAAATCAAGTGGATGATCGATAAATGCTCCTGTTGATTCCATCATGTCTGATAAAGAAGAATACATTTTCGGATTCTCTTCTGCTAATTTTTTGTACTTACGGATAATTGCTCCCTGATCAAAAATATCCATTTTTTTCAAATTTTTCAACTTCTGATAATCGGCACCCTTGATTGCTGATAAATCACCATTGAATAGGTTTAACAGGTCGTTATTGATGTCATTTTTGAGTTTATATTTAGGCATCTCGGATACACGGTCGTATTCGCTGCCAAAGGCTTCGATGCCTAGATTGTCAATAGCATGTCCTAGTTCATGGAATACAACCTGCAAAGGATTTTTATATGCAGCACCTTCAAACGCTTCTTGGGATAGCTGCACCATGTTTCCTCGAACAAAATCTTTCCCATCTGATAAATCATTGAAATCTAACTGATTACCAAATTTCTCCAGCAACGCTTTAATTTTTGGATTTTCAATTGATTCGAGGCTTTCAATGAAAGCTTCATAATTTTCATCGCCAACCTTTTCTCTCATGTTGGTTTGATCCAAAGCATGTTGTTCTGTGCTGCCTTTACCTGCTGATAGCTCTTCGTCGTTTGGTACGATCGTGCTTCTGCAATTCACGTGCATCGGCGGTGCGTTGGTACCGGGTTGATAATCTTTCAAATCGAAAGTTTTACCGTTCAGGCTTTTACAGGTCTGCGTTGTTCTGCTGTCGATGTGGGCGAGAAAATCGTACTTGGTCAAACCTGCCTCAAGGTAACGTTTTACGGTGGCATTGTTGATGATATTCGTTCCATCTGTTCTAACGATTGCCTCGGCTCTTGCCTTTGCTACGTTGTACTTTTTCCGCAGCTCTCTAGCCAGATCGCTGGGATTCATCCCCTTGATAAATGCTTGGGATAATAATTTTTTCAGGTCTTCTGCCAAATCATCTACGTTGCCCCAGATACTTTGAGAATAATTTTTACCGTTGAACGGTGTTTCGATCAGCTGTTTCAATGCGGGTAGGTTCAACGTACTGGCAGAATTTCCAAAAGCTACTTTTCGATAGGTGTATTGAGCTACTTCTTTCAAATAGGATTCAAAAGACTTGTGTAGCTCTCCTGCCAACTTCCCCAGCTGATAGGTTAAATCGAGTTGTAAAGCTTCGAGCCTCGTTACTTTCCCTGCTTTGTACTGTTCGTTCAAACGTTTCAGCAGTTCAGGGTCTTTTTCCGCTTGTTTAAGGTATTTCTCAGCATTGGCACGGTAGTCGCTTAAATCTTCACGCATGAGCCGTTTTTTAGCTTCCTGAACAGTAATCGCGTTATCTTTGGCGTATTGTGTGTAGAATCCGTAAATCTCTTTCAGGGCGTTCTGACGGGCTTCTGTATAAACGGACTGTAATTCATCGAAGAAATCTAAATCTGTCCTGTCCACATGGGCCATTATTTCGTCCATGCGCTTGATCCAGTATTCTTGGGAGTCGGCCATCTAATCAACTCCCTTTCATCATTTTACAGAAACCAAATCCTTTATAAAGAGATTTAAAAAAGACAACGACAGGATTATATCCCTGCATGAAAGCTTGTGATTCACGGATAAACCAAAAATAATTATTGATTGTTTTCATCTTCTGTACCCTCTTGCTCTTCTGCCGGCCAAGAAATTTCAATCTCAAGTGATTTACTTCCATCTTCATAATTCCCTGTTCTGATAGAAACTGTTTCTAATTTTTCTGGATCTAATCGTTGTAAAACCTCAATAGCTTTTTGAATTAGTTCATGATTTTCCATTTTCTGTATCCTCCTGTTCTGCTTCTGGACGTCTTGGTGTCGTCTGTGTTCCTGCTTCTCCCTTGATTCGCTTCAATTCCACATCAGGATCAACACCCGTTACCGTTGATAGAATCTCAAATAGTGTCTCATCGGAAACCTGTCCTACTAACTGACTGGCTAAAGTAACAATCTCGCTATCTGACTTAGGAACATTTACAGTAAAGATGATGTTAGTATTATTGATTTTGTCATATGCTACTGAATCGTTCCCTTTGATGCGCCAGATATTGACAGCTAACCGAAGTCGTCTCATCAAGCCTTTTTCGAATAGATGCTGCTGCATTGCTCGGCGGTTGTCCGCAGCCATCAGCTTGTATTTCATCGCTTCGCCTGATTGCGTGCCAGCAAAATTTTCGTCTGACATATCAGGAGTAAAAGTAAAACGCAGGATATCTGAAACTAGACGTTGCTTATAAACCTCTGCACCTGATGCGTCATACTCTTTTACGAGGTAGAAGGCATTAGGGGTGGCACCTTCTGGATTCGGGTTGTCGTCTAGGATCATCACACGCGCTTTTTTGAAAGCTAGGGTCACACCTAATTTTGAGTTAGGATTGACACGCCCTTCTTCGTCGAAGTCGTTTTCGTCAGTCCCTGTATAAGGATTTCCTGTGATAACTAACATCGCATCCATCATATCTTGCTGAAAGTTAGCTAGTTCGGATTGAGATAGATCATAGGCGTCGATTGAGTCTAATACAGGTTCGAATGCACCTGTTCTGTCTTCGTTGTTTTCAAACTCGTTGATTTGTACACCTTGGAATTCGTGTTCTTCTGATCCATCAAAGACCAAACCAACCTCTTTTTTCTGGTTGTCATTCACATAATAATAAATAGCATCACCTGAATAGACATTGACGAAATCTTTCCACTTGCTATCACCATAATCCACTCGGTAGTAATTGACGGCAAACAGTGAGTTTTTGTCACTGGTATCGTCGTAAACGATGAAAGTTTGTTCAGGACTCATCTGCGTCAACTTGACAACTGCTTTTTCGTTAACTAGTTTTACCGTAAGTAATTCATAGGCACGGCCATAAATAGACAAATCTTTTTTTATGCGGACATTGTGATAAGCCTCGTTATTCTCAACTGAAAAACTTTCAATTTCTTTCTGGATAGAAGCATCCTCATTTTTGTATTGAACCGGCTTTCCTAACATGTACCCCTGTTCAAAAATAGTGATATATCTAGAAAAGTCACTAGCGATTCTGTTATCCGCTGCAAACTCATCTGTTTTTGAAGGCCGATACTTGATATTGTTATCCGATAAATAGTACCTCTTTAGTTCTTCCAGACGTGGGACCTGTTCTGTTTGATGGCGTCTGATGTATCGTTCAAGCTGTTTGATCCAGGCTTGACTTGCAAAGTCGATTTGTTCGAAATCTTCCGATGCCATCTTAAAAACATCATTCGCTTTTGGGTTGAAACGTCGACCACTTAAAAATTTTACGTTGTTTGCCATGTTGTCTCCTTTCTAGAAACCGAATGCCTTCACTGACCGCATGCGATTACCCAGATTGTTGCTTTTTAGTTTGAATATCGCACGATTCAAAGCGTATCTGATGGCATCGATGGTGTGATTGTACGTGTCTACTGGTTCGTTGATATACTCACCTGTCTTCTTGTCTTTTTTCCAGGTGTAGTTTTCAAATTCTTCGATCGTTTTGAAGCATCGAGAATCTATCACAATTTTGTATTGCTGGATGAACTGGATGCCTTGTAAAATTGAACCCTTGCCCTTTTTAACTGCGTGGATTTTTGGTACGCCTTTGACTCGAATTTCAGCGATGGACTTTTCTTCTGAACTATCCGCTTCGATGTCTTCCTTTCCGTAGCCCAAGCTTTTTATCGTCTCGGCAATCTCGTCGTTCAGCATGTGCTTTTTAACGAATTCCTCGACGATATATAACGTCTTATTCTTTTCATCGATCTTTACGTGCATAAATGCAGATGGGTCATTCACATAACCGAAATCGAGACCAAAAAAAGAGGGCAGTGCTTGAAGCGCCGCCTTGTCCAAAACTCTCGATTCGTATGCAGGAAATACTAACTTATCCAACGTAGCGAATTCACCTAACGCATAGATGCGATAATAAGCTGGATTCCTTTTTTGAAGTTCCTCAATGGTTTTCCTGTTGTCTTCATCAAGGAATCGATTGTTTTTGTAATTGGTGTGGAAAATAGCTGTTCGTTTAAAATCCACTTCTGCGTCTTCTGCAAAAAAATGCTTGTAGACCCAGTTTGTTTTACTTACCGGGTTAAACATCAAAAAGATTTGTCGCATTCGATGTTTACGATCACGGAGGCAAAGAGTTAACTGTGTGTAATCTTCTAGGGTAAACTCCGTAGCTTCTTCCATCACGACATCGGAGATTCCTTTGATAGATTTGATTTTTTCGGGGTCATCCATGCCCTTGAAGAGGAATTCGGCGCCATTAGGTAAAGTTATACGAAAGTCCGTCATATTCACCTTACAGCGGTCTATGAGACCCAAATCTGAGAGGCAGGCAACGACATCGGCAAAAATCGAATCGCGGATTGAACGGCCAACCTTTCGAAGGAACAAAACTTTCCGAGGCTTCTTCCATTTTTTGCAAGCCTTGATAACGACTTTCTGAACAACGCCATGAGATTTTCCACTGGATGCACCGCCATAGTGGATCTCTGTGAATTTCGTATAATTGTTCAGAACGTCATAGATATGTTTGTTAAAAACTTTTGATGGTTTAGGAAATTCGAGGATAATATTAATCTTCGGCTTCGTCGCTGGCATCCCACTCACCTACCTTGATTACAATATCGCCCGTTTGCAAGTCAACCTTATCAGTGAACAGCGCATGACGCTTGCCGAGTAATTCGGCGGCTTTGATACGATCCTTTGCCCCCACTTCAATATCAATTTTTGCTTGGGCGCCTTCTCCTATCCCCATCAACGTCTCTTCTGTGTACTGGCCTCGCATGACGGAGGTCAGGTACTCCAAAACCTCTTGGGCGTCTGCTACTCGTTTATTGTGCATCTTTTCAAGTTGCTCGTCTATATAGGTTTTGATGTCTGGTTTTGAGAGGTTTTCAGAACCTATTTTTCGTGCGGTCTTTTTGCTATACCCGGCTTTGATTGCCGCTTCTGTTGCATTCGCTGATTCAACATAATAGTCGCAAAAACGTTTTTGTTTCTCGGTTAGTCCCATGTTGTTCACCTCTTTTCTATGTAAAAAAGGACCACCTCAAAATGAGATGATCCCGTGTATAAAAAACAGATAGCAGCTGTTGAAAAAAAAGAAGAAATGATTTTTTTATTTTTTTGTACCGATATCTGTTTTTTGCAGAAAACTTTTCCTGTTTCTAGCTTTCATTTGCTCTTATTCACATTTATTTCACGCTATCATAATAAAACATAAAATCGGCGCTTTCAAGGCACGCTTTGTGCATTCAGACGGAGAGGATTTTTTCTAAATCGTTCAAGCTGTCGATTCCAAATAAAAAAATTGATAGTTCTTTTGTGGCTTTGCTTTCATCCCGTCTGATAGTAGACTCGTCTACACCATAGAATTCTGCAATCTCAATCTTTTTAAATTCTGCAGGGGAGATATAAATTTTGTATAAAACATCTGCGCGCCTTTGTGACATTTTGCCCCTGTTTTTACAGTGTTGATAAAATGATCCCCATACCGTGTCGAAATAATCCATCATTTTCTTGGTTTTTACTTTGTATTTCATCAACGCTTTGAGGTTCAACTCTTCTGGATCAAAAACCACATCCTCATACTCGTCCAAGTCTTCGACAATCTCTTCGCAGTGCTTTGTTAACCAGCGATAATGCTTTAGCAATAACTTGGTATTTCTCAGTCGCCAATCTTTTTTCGGTTCCTGGTTCTTTTTTTCTTTCTTCTCTTGTTCTCTCAAAACAGCAGCAGCTATAATTTCAAGCTGATGTTTGGTCAATCCATTTGCCATAAGCTACCCCCTGTATTCCTCGATTTTTGCTTTTACGGCAGACATTAACGCGTCTTGTCCGACTTTTTTGTTTTGTAAAGATTCAATTACCTGTTCGTCGATTGTGTCTTTTGTGACAAGATGATGGACGATAACAGGTTCTGTTTGGCCTTGACGATCCAACCTTGCGTTTGCTTGCTGGTAGTATTCCAAGGACCAGGTAAGGCCAAACCAGACAATAATGTGGCCACCTTTTTGCAAGTTCAACCCATGGCCTGCCGATTGTGGATGTGCTAAAAGGATTGGGATTTTTCCATCATTCCACTTTTCGATGTCTCCGGCAGAAACGTCTAAGCTCTTCGCTTCTTTGAATTTTTTTAGGATTCTTTCGAGATCATGCTTGTATTGATAAAAGACTAGGACAGGTTGCCCCTGTGCCTCTTCAATGATACTTTCTAATGCTTCTAGTTTTTTTGAATGGATTTCCTTTGCTTCCCCGTTCTCGTCGTATATCGCACCATTAGACAGCTGTAACAGCTTGTTGGATAATGTGGCAGCATTACTTGCCACAACATCAGAATCTGAAAGCTCTAAAACATATTCTCTTTCTAGTTCCTTGTATTTCCTTTTATCGGAGTCAGCAAGTTCGATTTTCATGATATTGTCTGTTCGTGGTGGCAACTTGAGATAGTCTTTTGCTTTCATCGAAACGCAAATATCGCTTATTTTTTCGTATATAGCCTCTTCTGCACCTGGAATCAATTTCCAAGAATGGACGATATGACCGTTTTTTTGCGCTGGAACAAAATATTTGTTTCGATATTGGGTAATTGTTTTTCCTAATCGTTCGCCTTGATCCAGCAAATAGATTTGTGGCCACAGGTCTAACAACGTGTTAGGTGATGGCGTCCCGGTCAAGCCAATCACTCGTTCCATCTTCGGTCGAACTTTTTTCAGTGCCTTAAAACGCTTTGCGCCATTGGATTTAAAGCTAGACAATTCATCGATGATAACTGTCTTGAATGGCCAAGCTCTTTGGTAATAGTTCACAAGCCATTCTACATTTTCACGATTAATTAAATAGACATCTGCTTTTTTGTTCAAGGCTTCGAGACGTTTTTTCTCGTTCCCTAAAATTTTTGAAAAGGTTAGGTGTTTCAGTTGGTCCCATTTCTCAATCTCGTCCGTCCAAGTTTTCTTTGCGACAGATAAAGGCGCAATCACCAACACATTCTCGATAAGTTCGAAAGTGTGCAACAGTTCATCAACAGCGGATAGGGTTGATAACGTTTTCCCCAGCTAAAGCCCCATATCTAAGAGTAACGCACAGTATGGATGTTCAATGATGAAATCTCTCGAATACTCTTGATATGGGTGTAAATTTGCTTTCATGTTTTAGATCACTCCTTTTCCCCTGATATTGACGGCATAAGTCTCGCTATCCCCTTTTTCATCGCATAAATTAAGGTATCTACCTTTTCTTTTGTATCGATCACAAAAACGGGAATCAGCTGATTGTTAAATTTTTCTATGATTTTCAATTGATCTTTTCTTGGTTTACCTCCGGGCCTTTTCACTTCTACAAAAAACACATTTCCTCGGTGAAGGACAATTCTATCAGGCACTCCTCTGACTCCCGGGGATGTGAACTTATAACATAGACCGCCGATTAATTTTATTTGTCTGGTTAGATATTTTTCGATATCTTTTTCTAATTCCATTTCTTTCCTCCTTTTGCTGTCACACTTGTAACACCTCGCACGCGCGAAAAGGCTAAAACCCCTGTTTTACATATATATCTATATCCCATATATATGTATATTAACTTTCTCTATATATGAAGAGAAAAAGGTGTGACGAGTGTGACAGTAGGACTTCACACCTACTGCCTCAAGAAATAGAGGTGTCACCCCCCCGTCACACTTGACTATAATTAGGTGTGACAGGTGTGACGCCCACCTTTTTAGCTGTCACACTTTTTTAAGTAATAGGTGTGACAGCTAAACCCTTGGTACTAAAGTATTTCTATTTTAGGGTGTAACACGCATGAAGGCTGACTGGATACCATATCCGGCTCCAAATCTTAGCCGACCCTTATTCTTTTTATTTTTCTCCCATCCAGGTAGATGGTTCAAAATTTGACGAATTTCTGCTGCTTTTGCCGGGTGAATATTTTTCGAATCACCGCTATACAATTCGTTCCAAATCTCCGCAATACATATTTTGTTTCTAACTTCCTTGCCGGATTCCTGAAGCTCGGTACCCCACCCCTGGATATATTCACGACGTTCTTGCTTACTCCGTTTGTACCAGTCTTCTGTTATTGGGATATCCAGGTATTCAAGGATTTCCCCTTCCATGCTAGATGACTCTGTGTGCATCTCTTGGGCTTCTAATGCTAGTTGTTCCTGTTCCCCCGTTAAATAAATCGTTTCACCTGATTCCCACAAAGAAACGGCTTCCGCCCATATCTGGTCACGGATCTCTTGCGGCATTTCCCACACCTTGTTTTTAATAGGATTCACACCGACATCGACGGGCCAAAAACGGCGGTTCCCGGTTTTGTCTCTTAGAAATTCATTGTCGTTCGTGGTTCCCCAAAAAACACAGCGCCGTTTAAAATAAGACTTATGACGGCCATAGGCAACACGGAAAATGTCTTCTTGTTTACTGATAAAATGTTTGGTGGCTTCAATGTCTGCTTTTTTCGTCGCAGACAATTCGCCCATTTCCATAATCCAAACGCCTTGCAGCGCTTCATAGGAATCTTTTCCCGTCACGCCTTCCAAGCTGTTTGAGAACCAATCCCCAGCAAGAACAGAAGGAAGCAAGGTCTTCCCTATTCCCTGCGGACCGCTTGTGACTAACATGTGATCGAACTTAATACCAGGAACAAAAATCCGGGCAACTGCAGCCGTCAGAAACTTTTTCGTGACGATTCGATTGAATGGTGTGTCTTCTGCCCCCAAGTAGTCGATCAGTAACGTTTCGATCCTATGGACGCCGTCCCAATCCAAACTTTCCAAATACGTTTTTACCGGATCATAAGAGTTTCTTTCGATTTCCTGTATCAGGGCATCGTCGATTTTCCCACGATTGGCAATACCATAAATTTTTTCGATATACACTCGAAGGCCTGCGTCGTCGCTGTCTTTCCACATATTGTCCCGACTAAGCTTACGCCAGGGGAGGTTTCCCTTTATTTCGATACGATTCGAAAAAGTGTTCATGAAAATCTTCTTTTTCAAGTTCGGATCGTTTAGCATAATAATTTCTAAGTTTTTGGCCGAAGAGGCGATTTGCCCGTATTCATCAATTTCAAGGTTGAGTTTCTTAAACCAGTCCTTGTCTTCTTCGTCCAACTCTTCCAAGTCGCCGTCGAAGTCTTCCAACGCTTGCGATAATTTCTCACTTTGGATCAAGGTTTTTACTTCTGGGTCATCCATCGCAAAATCGCGCATGGCCTTAAACGAAGGGTATCTGTCGATTCTTGTCGTCGGTTTGACTTCATCGTCTAGGTCACCAAACTTGTGGATACGGACCAAATCAAATGCGTTGACCAATTGATCCCCTACCGGATCGGTACCATGGGGTGAGTAAGCAAACTTGTCATCGTAAATCACTAGGCCGCCACTTGTTGAACCTTCTAAATACGTCCAGCGATCGCCGTGCCCTGTCAGTCCATAAACATCGGACAAAAAGGTTTCGATGGCTGAAATGATGTCATACGTACGACAGAACGCCCCGACGATTCCTTTTTTGTCTAATGGATCCCCAGCCTTTTTTGCTTGGCTTTCTCGAATCGAATGACCCCGACTGGATTCTGGCCAAAAGCTGGAATCTCGCCAATCCTCATACGAAGTTAACACCTCATCTGGATCAACCCATGGCAAATCTTGAAAGGCAGTGAAATACTCCCCATCGATAGAATGACTGGGAAAATACATCAACCTTTCAGCTTGGTAGGTGGTGTCGTCAAAATTATCCATACCGAATATCTCAGCCAATTTTCTTGCTAGAGGTTCGTACTCCTCTGCCGTCACAGGACGACTAAGGGGGATAATTAAACGGTAACGAGGACCTTTCACCAGGTGACTGTGTGTGGTGTAGATAGCAGCCGCATGGTCAAACAATAGCTGCACATCTTCCCAAAAATCTAGCGTCGTGCTGTCAGCATCCAACGTGACAAGGCTTCTCTGCTGGGCATGGCCTCTTTTTCGTTTGCCTTCTTTCAGCCAGCCGCCGACAAAACCACCGACGTCTTTCACGTTATCTTGTCTTGACCTCGGCATCTTTTTGTAGTCTTCTACAGTTTCCTGGGTGATCGTCGGTGTACTTAATCTGTCGAGGAACTCCGCCCAGGACATTTGCCGATTTTTCCATTTTTTCTCAGTTTTGGAACTACCAATAGCGAGATGGATCTCACCGTTGTATTTGAGAGTCACATTTTTTTTAGGCTGTTCCATCCTCACTCTTCCCTTCTATTTTTTGCGGCCTTCGTCTATTCCCGCGTAATACCCTAGCAGTAGGGTCATAATCCAAAAGATGACCCCTACAATTATTTTTAATAACATTCTTCCACCACCTCAAACATTAAATCAAAGAGTTCTTTTGCAATATTTAAAGTACTTTCATCGCTACTCAGAAACACTTCTTGGTCATCCTTTGCGATAGGCTTATCGCTTTTCCAAATACTACCTTCTTGAACAATAAACTCACGATCTTCCTCACAGTTTTCAAATTCGTCCCATTCAGGAACACTAAATGTTTCTAGGCATTTATATTTCATTCTGCTTCCTCCTAATCTTTCATATAATATTTTGTCTCAAATCCTTCGGCGTTTAGTGGCAGACCTTCTGCCCAATCGGGAACCACGGCCATAAGTTCGTTCATATCCTCGATAGACTTTTCGCCGTCTGGTACTTCGGCCACTGCCTCATCGTGCACGTGGAAAACGATTGGGTAGCCTTCACGCTCGAGGCGCAACATTGCTTCGGCCAATACGTCTCTTGCCGTAGCTTGGACGATGTTTTCCACCAATTTACCGCCGTACGTTTGTTGTTTCGTAAAAACGACTTTATCGCCTTGTCCTTCGTAAAAAATGGCAGGACCATACTCACCGTCTTCCAAGTGTGCTTTTGCATAAGCCAGTTTTCTACCACTTGGCAGCTGGATAAATAAAAAGCCCGCTTTCTTGTAGAATTTCAACCCTCGAGGGCCTTTTTTGATGCCACCATTTTGCAGACAGTCAATAACCGCCCGTTGTGTTTCGTGCCAGAATTTCTTGATCTTGGCATTTGCCGTCCGCCAACGATCGACAATATCCTGTAATTCGTGTTCTTGGATACCGTTATCTAAAGCACCCATCGCTTTAAGCGCTCCTGGACCACCTTGATACCCTAGAGCAAGTGTGGCCACTTTCCCACGCTGGCGCATCGCTTTGCCTTCGTAACTCTTCCAGTCGTAATCCTCGACCTCTCCTAGGTGGAACATTTGTGCCGCTGTCGCTTCATAAATTTTTCCATGCGTGCGGAAAACGTCCAGTACCCAATCTTGCTGGGCATACCAGGCAATCACTCGAGCCTCAATCGCAGAGAAGTCAGAAACGATAAAACGGTGACCTTCTTTAGCGACTAGCCCTGTACGAATCAGCTGTTTCAATGTATCAGGCACATCATCGTACATCCATTCGATGACCTCGGTGTCTTTGGCTTTCACCAACTCCCTAGCGAACTCAATCTCATTCAAGTAATTTCGCGGAAGGTTTTGGACTTGTAGCAATCGCCCAGCCCATCGCCCTGTCCGGTTGGCGCCATAAAACTGCAAGATGCCATGAATACGACCATCTGAACAGCGGGCGTTATCCATCATCAAATATTTTTTCGTGCTGGAATTTGACAGACTCAATCGCAGACGAAGGACATCAGCTACCTTTTCGGGCAGATTACCAAGCTCAATGGCTTTCAAGACAACTTCTTTCCCTAGTTTTTCGAACGGTGTTCCTTGTTGGTCTAACCACTCTTTCAACTGTTTTAGGCTGTTGGGATTTTCTAGTCCTGTCAGTTCCTGCATCTTAGAGAGTCCTTTTTCTCCTAAGTCCGCCATAATCTCAACAGCAGCCGAAGCCAATTCATGGTCGATTTCTGTGCCACGATCATTGATTCGCTGATCCAAACTATAGAGATTCCATTCACTCTCCGGAACAGGGAAACGATTCAACTTATTCGCGATCGCCATTTCGACATTTACGTCCTGGATACAATAATCGATAAATGTTTGCCATTTCTCCGGAGCATGTTCAGGAAGGTTTCTTGTTCTCATTCCGTTTTTCTTGGTTGGTTTGCAAGGTTTCGAGAAGAAATTAATTAATTGCGTACCTCTTGTATCTTTTTGCTGTTCAATGTTCAAATACTTTGCACACTGCCCTAGCGAGGCAGGTAACCCTAATTCGTTGGCATGGACCATCGTACAATGCCATTGGCATGGATCTAAAAAAGATAGGTCCCAATATTTAGAAAGACACACACGTTCAAACTGGGCATTAAAAGCAATCTTTAGAACTTCTGGATCACGCAACGCTTCAAAAATATCCGCAGGAAGTTTCTCCTTTGTGAAATCAACACATTGGACAGGTCCACCGTCGACAGAATATGCAAACAGCAGGATTTCAAATTCCATGCTATCTGCATATTTGTAAACACCAACTTTGGTTAAATCCTTATCTGAATAGGTTTCGATATCGATGTTTAAAGTTTTCATTTATCTTCCTTCAATGATGAGGGTAGTCGCAATTTGCTTTTGTCGATTACAATCATTGGTGGCTGTGCTTCTTCCTCTTTAAAAATATCTATGTTGAAACCAAGTTCTTCGAGATAAATCAATCCCTGTTTAACGGTAATTTTTATAAGATTTTCTGCAATAGCACCATAGGTCTCTCCTACTTCTCTAATTTCTCGATTATAAATCTCTTGGACTTCCCCTAACCCCTTCACAGATCCAGAGTTGATTCTATCTAAGAAATCTTGTTTATATTGGTCAAAATCTCTAGACTCTGTATCCCGATAAAAAGAGTACAACACTAAATCATTCTGACTTAACAAATCAACGATTTCATTTTTTAGATCTCTGTGATCTTCCAGTGATTTAAAATAGCCATATAGTTTCTTAAAATCCGGGTCTATTTTTAACCACTCTTTTTCCACATGAGCATCAACAGCTTTTGATTTTTTCGCTCTTATTTCGTTGATGACTGATTCTTTTAACTCGTTCACATAATTCTTCAATCGTGCTTTAGTTGGTTTCATTTTTTCCAGCCTCCTGTTCGGTTTTTGGTAAATAATCCGGTTTGACGTAGAATGATTTTTTAGGCAGGGCATCCAGGGAGAATGAATAATCGTTCGCAGGTAAGAGCGAACCAATATCGTTAACGAAATATATAAGATTCGTTTTTCCTCCCTCAATTAATTCGAAAACATCTTTTAAATCAATAGGTAAAAAAACAGGTCTTGTTTCTTCTTCCATTCAAATTCTCCTTTCAAAAGAAAAGGGACGTTGCCGCCCCTATTCACTTTTATGCAAACATATCGTCGTCATCTTCATCATCGTCCCAGTCTAAATCACCGAAATCGGATTCAGCACTTGCACGGCCGCCTAGATACTCGCCTTTTCCTGTTGTCAAAAGGTTATTCAACCCAGCGGTAACACCTTTGTTTCCTGCTGTGTTATACGCATAGAAATTGATAGAGGCAATGGCATACACGCCAGAATAGACATCTTCTTGATTTTCTGTTTTTACCAACATGCCGTCTTCGCGTTTCACGACTTGCGGTTTTGTTTTACTTGAAACGTTGATAAACATTGCATTTTCGAATTCTGGATAGTCTTCTGTATCCATTTCTTCGTCACCGTCGCGTAATGTCGTTTTTAGACGGTCAAATTTCACGCCCTTTAATTTGTCCCCTTTTGCAGCTTCATAGGCTGTTTTGATTGCTTCTTTCATCGCTTTAAGCGTTTCTTTATCACTTTTCGGAATAATCAGCATTGCAGAGTATTTTTTCTCTTGTCCTTCTTCCATTGCATGTGGTTCCAATACATGTACAAAACTCAATCTCACTTTCCCAGTAATCACTTTTGTTCCGTTTACTTTTGCCATAATAAATTTCTCCTTTAGACGTGTTTCCACGTTTTTCTTTGTATTATTTTTCTGATATTAGCTCTTGACACTTTGAATTTTTTACTTAAAGCTGTTTTGCTCCAGCCACTTAAAAAAAGACTTCTTATTTCTAAAACTTGATTCTCGGTCAGTTTGTGATTATAATGTCTTTCACCCTTCACCTGATTAGATAAGCCATTTAAATAGGCGTGAATTTGGTTTTCAGAAGGCGTTACCCATTCTAAATTTTCAACAGAATTATTATTTTTATTACCATCAATGTGGTTGACCTGTTGTTTATTTTCAGGATTATCAATAAAGGCTTCTGCTACCAAACGATGTATCATTACATCGATTCGTTTACCTTCAACTTTTAAAGTGGTTCCCCAATATCCACAATTGGTCTTACGAAGTTTCAATTCACGAAAGCCCCGTTTTGTAGAAAACAGCTTTCCTTCCTCAGAAACTAGATAATCTGGATATCCACGTATCTGTTTTACTTTAGCCATTTTTAAATTCCTACTTTCGTTTATTTTTTTTATTGAAATAATTCATCGTCTTCGATATCAAAATCATCGGACGTTGTTGAAGAATTGAAAACTTCTTTGATGTCGGAAAGAATTTGATTTTTCATTTCCATAATCGCTTTTCGATAGCTTGCGGCGTTCATGGTCTTTGTTTCATCCACTAATAAGGAATTAGTGACCAAAGAGCCTAAAGCCGCCTCAATCGTTAAAAAATAGACTTTAAATTGATAGACTTCTTTACCCTCATCATTTTTAGCTAGAACCTCTAGTACGACGTTTCGAGGATCACTGCGAACCACTCGATAGCCAGAACCTTGAAAAATGACGGGCTTCTGTTGTGCCATATTTACACCAACTTTCTAGATAAACACGTTTAACGTGCCTTCTCGTTTTTCTAGAACAATCACTGAATCTGAAACATCATATTTGATAGACCGTTCCTCGCCTTCTCCTTCAACACTGATTATCACGGCGTGTCCATCATCAAAAGGCTGGACAATTTTGAATTCTGCTTCCGCGATATCTCCGAACAATTCATCTGCTAGTTCCGCACCTTTATTAAAAGCCTCAACCATCGCTTCACTCGTATTTACTTTTTTCCCCATATCTATTCCACTCCTTCAAAATCACTGATTGCACTCTCTACACCGTTCAACGGTGGGCGTTTGTCCGTATCTGGCACAAGGACCGGTTTGCCTTCCGGCTTCACAATGAAGTCAGCGGCCAACTCTTCAAATTTTTTCTTCCCGACTATTTTTTCTAGCTGTCCGATCGGTTGCAGCGTTCGAGGTTTTAGAATCTCCTCGTCTTCGAAACCTTCTGCCTCGAGTAAGAACATGAGCGATTCTTCATCATTGATTTTTCGATTGCTACGACCTGCAACCAATTTCCACCCTGGAAACTCTTCGTTTTCGTCTCTTGCTTTATGCAAGGCGTACTGTTCAACGTGTTCGATCCATTTTTTGATTTCTGGCACACGTTCCAGGATCTCGGCAATTTCGTCGTTCGTTAAAAGAGGCGATTCCTTTAGATCGTATTTATCAATCAATTCAAAATTTCGTTCAGCTCTTGGGCGAAGTTGGGCACGAACCTTGGAAAATTTCACGACGTCGTCAGTGATCGTCCACTCACCGTTTCCTTCGTAAGCTTGAACAGCACGAGGGGCCACATAGTTATCTGCCCAGTAAAGCAGTTCCCCTTTGTCAATCTCAAAAGTCGAAATATTATCAAGTCGCGGCTGGATGATTGTCATTTTGACTGTTTCAAATTCATAGATGATGTCGTATTTATCGACTGCGCCTAATGCGTATAACATCAGTTGAGGATTGAGGTAGGCATCTACCGGCACCCCTTTTCCGTATTTCAAATCAATAATTTCAATCGTTTTATCCGCTAAGATAACAACATCGGATGTCCCGAATCCTTCTGGGACCCAATCGCTGAAATCGACTTTTTGTTCTAACTCGATTGTGGCATTTTCGTATTCATTGAATCGCTCTTCGACTAAATCGCAGTAAGAAGAGACATAATCTTCCATTGATTGATCGTAGTAGGTGTTTGATTCTTTAAACAATTTCAGTCGCGAATTGATGGCACGAGTAGACAACAATTTGAATCGTTTCATCAAGGTCAACTCAGCTAATTCATGAGCGGCCGTCCCTTCTTCGGCGAAGGAGGAGCCCTGGTCTTTTACCTTTTCTTCTAGCCGTGCAATCGGCGGACAGACTAACCACCGATGTGCACTGCTGGCCCCTAACAGAGCATGTTTTCCTACGGGCATATTAATCACCCACCAAATTGTCGATACCTGACAATGCTTCAAGATCGGTGATGAAAGCAGAATAGTCCTCTTCTTTTAATTCCGATAATTTTGAGGCACCGCAACGCCCAAACGCTGTTTTAACGACGTCTTTGCCTTTTGCCTTTATAACAATGGCCATTGCTTTTTGTACATCGACTTTTGTCGCGCCTGGATATTTTCCAACTGTTGCAGAGGATGTTTTTTCGACATCGTTGTCATCAATTTCAGTAGGCTCTACTTGATCCCCAGTTTTCGATGGTTCGGCGTCTGCAGTCGATTCCGTAGAAACCTCCTCCTGCTTTTTTGTAGCTGCTTTTTTTGTTTTGGCCTTTTTCGGTTTTGTTGCCTCTTTTTTCATATCAGTGTCCGCTTGAGAAGTTGCGACTTCTATTGCTTCGACAACTGTCAACTCTTTCAAGATTTTTTGTAGCTCTTCTGTTGTTTCTGCCTCGATATTCAAATTAATTTTTGCCATGGTATAAACCCTCTCTTTTCTTTATTTATAATCTCTGTTTAACTGTTCCACTACATGTGCATACTCTGTATCAAGTAAAATCCCTTTTAAAAAACTGTTCTCTTTTCTTAGTTCTTTTAAATCTCCCCACAAGCTAATGTTTGCAATTAACACGAGAAGAACGAATAACCCGAAAAATATAAAACCTATCATCCTTCTACCACCTCTCCACCTGTCAACAGGGCAACTGCATCAGCTTTTTCTTTATTAGTAAAAGGAATCGTCTCGGAACGTTGGCGGATAAACTGGATGTGTTTTCTGTCAACGTCGAATAACGAAAAATTTAGACCGGAAAAGACCATTTTCCTTATCAGCTACGTAGTAAAGCGGATCTTTCTCGACCTCGTAGCCGTCTTTCATGCGTATGAGAGTCTCATATGGCTTCTCGTTGAGACTTAAAAACCATTTTTCGAAATCGTTTTTTGCCCCCTTTTCATAAACTTGTGTCGAAACATTAAATAAATTTTGTTCTAAATCATCCTTATTCTCCTCAAACCATTCCGCCACAAACTTCGGCACAACTGGCTTCTGTGGTTCATACGATGGGAAACGTTTAATCGTTTCTAAAGCGTCACTATTAGATCCCACACCAGGTATTTTCAGTAGCTCATCAATCAATGCTTGTTTATCAATTAATACTTTTTTATTCATCACTTTTCCTCCCTATATTTGAAAAGCCGACCTCTCGAATCTACAAACTGTGATCGTGCTCTATCATTTAGTCTTTGCGCAGTTATCCCAAAAGCTCTACTTAAGGTATCTGAGTATCCTTCAATCAATAGTTTGTCATTGTGATACACTTCGATAACTTTTCTTTTACGCTTAGTTTTCTTGCGGGGCTTAATTTCACCGTTTGCGATCCTAGACAACGCCTGAACTCTCGCTACTTTCACCGGATCACTCATCCAGCTAGGATCAGGGGTCAGGCTAAGAATTTCTTGGAAAGCCTCGTTCCTGGTCATTCTTTTTCTCCTTTCAGATCTTCGTCAGTAACGTTGAAAATTGCTTTAAAGTTTGCGTGATAATGAAGCGAGGGAACAATATTCGGCTGTTCCATCTTACGGACGAGCGATTTTTTCATCAACATTCGTTCCGCTAGTTCATCAAGCGTCATTTTGTTTCTGATGCGGATTTTCTTATATGGTGACATGTGGTATAATCCTCCTTGTTCGTAG
>KE351658.1 GCA_000415185.1 Enterococcus faecalis 13-SD-W-01 | reverse complement strand
ATTAGAAATGGCTATCGATTTTGTTCGTTCAGGAGATACACTTGTTGTTTGGCGTTTAAATCTATTAGGAAAGAATATGGAAGATTTAATTTCTATCATAAATTGCTTGAATGAACGAGGAGTGAGTTTTCATAGTCTTCAAGAAAATATCACAATAGATAAATATAACACTGATGGTCAACTCATGTTTGAACTTGTTACAGCTTTTGCAGAATTTGAACGTAATTTAGTCTTAGAAAGATCAGCTGTTGGTCAAACTGCCAATAGTGCTCAAAGAAGATTCGAAAGACGACCTGAAAAATTAACTTCTCAAGATTTAGAATTACTAAAAACTTTAGTTGATAGTGGTATGCCTATTAAGACGATTTCAGAACGTTGGAATATATCCAAAACGACAATATTTTGTTACCTTGATAACTTAGAAAGATAGAATAGGAAAGACGATGCAGCAGTTTCTTTGGAATTAATGGAAAATCGTTGCATCGTCTCATTCCTAAATATTAATGTTACAATAAGTAATTATTTCTTTTAAATATATAACTTTGTAAGGTATCGTACTACACAATGTCCTTAGCTATTAGATTTCTTCCCAAGCTTCAGAAAATTGACTTTCTTCAAATAATGAGGCCAATCCACTAATTTGTTTTAACCGTAATAGTTCATCTTTATCCATTCCAATATTTTTCATAATCCATTTATCACTTAATCCAGAATCCACTAATTTTTGAACAATTTCTACCATACTATCAACGGAATGCGCTCCTCTTGCTCTGTTATGACGAATTGTGCTAGCAATTCTTTCTGTGATCGGTTTATCAATAATTGACACAGGCAAGTAGTGGTTTTCTCTTTCAGCAATTTCATTAGATTGCTTCATAACTAAATATCGATGGAATCCATCTACAATTTCATAATATCCTTCTTCCTTAACGTAATAGCAGACAATCGGCATCGTATAACCATCTGCTAAGATAGACTGTTCTAGTAACTTTAACTCAACTGGAGCTACTTTATTAGGATTGTAGTCATTTGCATGTATTTTTTCAATAGGTATCTTCTGAACATTGTATACAGGACTTATATACTTTTTTTCTGTTTCCATTGATTTATGGCCTCCTCTTTCTTTTGTAATTCATCTTTAGTCTGAGAAAATCCCATATATCGACAAGAGGTATCATTCTTTAAGATCGTAATACACATTCTTTTGTATGAAGGAATTAAACGAAAGTGTTTAATCGAAACCTCATCTGGGTACGCTTTGAAAAGAATAGACCTATACTCAGATTTATAGTTGCGATTATTTTTAGGCTGACCTAAGTCAATAAAAGATAATGATGTATTTCTTAATTCATCAACAACAGATAAAGGTAATGCTCCACCTTTTTCTAGCCAGTATTTTTTTGAAGAAATAAACTTTTTTAAATAAATATTTCTTGTTTCAGTAGGCAAAGTCTGTAATAAAAAATTGACATATTTTTTCCAA
>KE351657.1 GCA_000415185.1 Enterococcus faecalis 13-SD-W-01 | reverse complement strand
TGAAAAAGGCTACAGAAAGTTTATCACACAATATAAATTAATCGTCGAATGCGTCATTCCTATCTGGCAATATATCTTTCCAAAATTCAAAGTAGTGATCTGTTAACTCAACGCTACTAATTGCTTCCCACCGTACAGACCATAATATTCCATATGGCGAATTGAATGTGATGCTGATACGTTTTCCATAGCACCGCCTCCTTTTGGACGTCGGCGTTTATTTTGTCATACTCGATTCTATGGATTGTATCATAACTGTTAGTAAAGCAAATTGACTTGTGGCTATCCCTCCACAGCTTATTATCACTGCTTCATAGGTACTGTGCCACTACTCTCACTAGTGTAAATGAGCTTATTATTCTTCGTCTCAACCGTTTCAAAGGAAGTTAGTCCTCCACGACACTAGCTTTCAACGTTCCAATGATTTTATCCCTGCATTTACTTTTAGGCGCTCACTCTGAACCTGTAACTTTCCAATGCCTACTACATTGCACGGTTGTTTATATCTACGATTCTTACTTAACCGCAAGCTACACCCTTTGTCACAGTAATATTTGTGCGGGTAAGATACATTTCTGTACCCCAAGCTTATAGATTCGTACATTCGCGAGTTCGTCAGTGCAGCTGCACATTCTCACCATGAGTAATTTCTGGACTCCCGGCCTATAGGTTACGCCATTCACCGCTGAACAGCTTTCGATTGCATAATGCAACTGCGGTAACTCTCAGCCGACTTTACCGAGCTTTTGACAATTCCTATTCTAACTTAAGGTATTGCCAATCGGAGTATCAGAGGGAGCGCTTCAGGTCGTTACACCGTCATTTCACTCCTCAAATCATTAGTTCTACACAAGAAAATCTTGTGTGCCTAACCTTTTCAGTTAGGAACGTTTCGCACCATAAAAAGATTTACAGTCAATACATAGGATGTCCCTGCTAGGTTCTTTATGATAATCAAAGATTGGATTTTGGTTCCCTAACATAACACTCACCTCGGCACAGAGATTAGAACATACGTTCTCTTTGTGTGTCAATAAAAAGAGAGATTGATTTTACATTTTTAACGTCTAATAAAAAAGTAGAAAAGTATACTAGTATACTTT
>KE351656.1 GCA_000415185.1 Enterococcus faecalis 13-SD-W-01 | reverse complement strand
AAATTCAGGATATTTTCCTATACTTCTTTTTACATAGTCTAATGTACTACGATAACCTCCCTCATAATCTAGATGATATACCGATACTTTTATTTTGCTAGAGTTACTTTTGTAATATTTATAAACTAATTCTAATAAGACTCCCGAATCTTTTCCACCAGAAAAAGCAATCACAATATGATCAAATTTTGAAAATATATATTCTAAGCGCTTTAATGTATGTTCATAGACACTTTCTTTTAGGAATTTTTTCATCGATTCACTCTCCTCCGTTCCATTTTATAAATAATTCATACTTTTTTACTATGAAAATTTCTATAACTACTTTTAGTTTATTCAAATTTTTTATTAATATTTAATATTATAGTAACAAGTAAATTTTGAAAGGACAATAACATGTAGCATACTATCATACCATTAACTTCTTCTTTATGAGTTACTCTTTCTGAACTGGTAGATCGATACTTTCCTGCTTTTGACTAAAAAAATAAGTTAATCATACACAACCTGGATGGAAGCACCAAGTATTAAGACCTTGACAACCTAAGGGGAAACGATAACATTGTTTCCCTTTTTTGTAATGAAATAAAAGCAATTTCTAGCTGTAGACCTAACTATTAAAACCTTTATCTGAATTGAATATAAAAAAAAGCAATAACAATTACTAACTTAAGTTGTTATTGCTACAGAAAATTAAAGTATGACCACTTATAAATATTTATTTTCTGAATTCAGGAGGTGGATAATTGAGCCTTCTAAATTCGAATGATAAAAAAACTTTTTTACGGAGAATTAAAAAATGCCATTTAAAAAACTCAATAGAAAATAAAACTCATTTTTCAGAAAATACCTTTATATTGAGAACAAAATAATTAGAAACCAATTTAATTAGACTGTAAATGTTCAACACTTTCATAAAATCCAATGAACACTTTTCGAACACTAATCAAAAGTGTTGAAGAAGCAGTTGCAATGCCGGATTCTACTAGCCAAACAGAAGTTGGCACGACTTTTGCTTTATAGAAAAGTGTCAGTAAGGAGGAAAGAAAAATGAATACTATCATTCTAGCAAGTCATGGTGAATTATCTCAAGGTCTAAAACAAACTGCTGAAATGATTTTGGGTCCTGCGGCTAACATTCATGCGCTCTCGGCTTATCGCGATGAAGACGAGCCCATTGAACGGCAAATCCAGCACTTAGTTACACGATTAGGAAAGAAAAATCTATTTATCCTCACAGATATTCTTGGAGGAAGTGTCAATAATGAAATGTTGGCGTTATTGAAAAAAGACCCTGCGCTGCGTTTGATTACGGGAATGAATTTGCCGCTGGTGGTATCGATTGCTACCCAGTCCGGTCCAATTGCTCCCGAAGATTTAGAATCAATTATTGAAGAAAGCCGACAGTCGTTAGTCGATTGCAGCAGTTTATTAAAGAAATCAGAAGAAGGAGAGGATGATTTATGATCAAGTTAGTCCGAATCGATCATCGGTTATTACACGGCCAAGTAGTGTTTTCTTGGAGCAAATCCTTACAAATCAATCGAATTATCGTAGTGAATGATGAAGCAGCCAATGATGAGTTTAAAAAGATGTCTTTAGAACTGTCAAAACCTCAAGGAATCAAACTTAATATCTTTACGATTGAAAATACACTGGCAAAAATGACAAAAATCGAAACATTAAACGAAAATATCATGATGATCTTTGGGAATACAAAAGACGTTCGCCGATTTTGTGAAGGATATCCAAAAATCTCTGCTGTCAATTATGGCGGTATCATCAAAAAAGAAGGATCAAAACAATTCAGCAACGCTATCTTTTTGACGGAACAAGAGGTTGAAGATGCAAAAGCATTAAAAGCAATGGGGATCGAACAATTCATGCAACAGGTTCCAACCTCCAAAAAAGAGGATCTAAATACAATGATTTAAAAGGAAGGGGTTTGCGTTATGTTGGTTCAATCAATTACCCTAGGTCTGATCGGGATAATCTGTATCCTTGATTCCAGATTATTGGGGAGGATGAATTTTGAACGGCCGTTGATCGTCAGTACGCTGGTTGGTTTAGTGTTGGGAGATTTAGAAAAAGGGTTGTTAGTTGGCGCTTCTCTTGAATTGATGTCACTTGGCCTAGTAAATATCGGAGCGGCAGCGCCGCCAGATATGAACATGGCTTCCATTATTGCCACAGCTTTTGCCATTTTATCCGATTCAAATGCCGAAACAGCATTAACCATTGCCATTCCAATCTCTGTTTTGGGACAAATGCTTGGGATCTTGATGCGAACGGTACTTTCGAATTTGACGCACTGGGCAGATAATTTGATCGCCGAAGGAAAATTCAGCGGAGCGCGGCGGATCCACATTGTCTATGGGGTGGTTTTATACTCGCTGATGTATTTTATTCCTATCGTTTTAGCCGTTTATTTTGGAACCGATTTAGTTAAAAATATTGTGAACAGTATTCCGGCATGGTTGACGAATGGATTGACTTTAGCAAGTAAAATCTTGCCAGCTTATGGTTTTGCTTTATTGCTGCAAACGATGTTGACGAAAAAAATGATTCCGTTTTTATTACTTGGTTTTCTGATCACTGCCTATTCTGGATTAAGTATTACAGGAGTTGCAGCCTTTGCATGTATCGTGGCTTTTGTGATGGCACAAGTCAAATTCAACGGTAAAAACAGCGGGACCTCTGTAAGCGAACCTGATCCATTAGACGATTTATAGAAAGGAGTTTCTTCAATGACTAAAAAAGATCCGAACAGTTGGAAATATTGGCAATTCTTCTGGCGCTCATGGGCAATCCAAGCTTCTTGGAACTATGAACGGCAAATGAATATGGGATTTATGTATGGCATGGCACCAATCATAGATAGAATTTATGACAAACCTGAAGATGCTCAAAAGAAAATAGATGCTTATGAGCGGCACATGGCGTATTACAACTGTACACCGCAAACAAGTTCATTTGTTTTGGGATTAGCAGCCTCCATGGAAGAACAATATGCGGAAGACCAGGAAAATTTCAATCCAGAAGCTATCAGCGCCTTAAAGACTTCGCTGATGGGACCATTATCAGGAATCGGCGACTCTTTCTTTCAAGGGACCGTACGTGTTTTAGCCTTTGGTTTTGGGATCAATCTTGCCCAGCAAGGAAGCATTTTAGGTCCTATTTTAGCTATTATCATTTCATTTATTCCGTCATTTTTCGTTACCTATTATGGCGGGAAAATCGG
>KE351655.1:177662-205753 GCA_000415185.1 Enterococcus faecalis 13-SD-W-01 | reverse complement strand
GTCAGCGGTTCGATCCCGTTAACCTCCATATGAGCCGTTAGCTCAGTTGGTAGAGCATCTGACTTTTAATCAGAGGGTCACAGGTTCGAGCCCTGTACGGCTCATATTTTTTGCGGGTGTGGCGGAATTGGCAGACGCACTAGATTTAGGATCTAGCGCCTTACGGCGTGGGGGTTCAAGTCCCTTCACCCGCATAAATATGATTATTGTGAATAGGCCGGCTTAGCTCAGTTGGTAGAGCATCTGATTTGTAATCAGAGGGTCGAGGGTTCAAATCCTTTAGCCGGCATTTTGCTATGCGGAAATAGCTCAGTGGTAGAGCACCACCTTGCCAAGGTGGGGGTCGCGGGTTCGAACCCCGTTTTCCGCTTTGCCAAAACCACTAAACGCCGGGGTGGCGGAACTGGCAGACGCACAGGACTTAAAATCCTGCGGTGAGTGATCACCGTACCGGTTCGATTCCGGTCCTCGGCATTTGTAATATGCGCCCATAGCTCAACTGGATAGAGTGTTTGACTACGGATCAAAAGGTTAGGGGTTCGACTCCTCTTGGGCGCGTAGTCTTTTTATATTTTCGGGAAGTAGCTCAGCTTGGTAGAGCACTTGGTTTGGGACCAAGGGGTCGCAGGTTCGAATCCTGTCTTCCCGATTTTTTTTATTTTTAATTGCTTTTTACAGTATTTCGGATTATACTATCTTTAACAATTGAATATGCGCCCATAGCTCAACTGGATAGAGTGTTTGACTACGGATCAAAAGGTTAGGGGTTCGACTCCTCTTGGGCGCGTAGATACGGAATTTTCATTCCGTATCTTTTTTTGTCTTTAATTTAAAAATATTTTTAACAAAAAGCTTTCTCCTTTCATTCTCTTATTAATTTCGCTATAATTAAGGTCAATATTAGTCAAAGGAATGAATGTGATGGCACATCAAAATACTTCAGATTTAATCGAGTCATACATCAAGAAATTTTTAGAAAAAAATGAAATGATAGAGATTCAGAGAATTGAAATGGCTAATCTTTTTAATTGTGTACCTTCGCAAATCAATTACGTTATCAATACCAGATTTACGATTCAACGCGGTTATTTAGTCGAAAGCAAACGCGGAGGCGGCGGTTATATACGAATTGCAAAAGTCCAAATTTCGGATAAACGGCAAATGTTGGATCAAATCAATCATTTATTTGATAAAACAATCAATGAAAAAGATGCATTCGCAATTGTTCAAAAATTATACGAAGATCAAATTATTACGAAAAAAGAAGGGAATCTAATGCTGAGCGCAGTAGCTAAAAGTACATTGAACTTTGGCGAATACGAGAACTATATTCGTGCTCAGATTTTAAGAGCTTTTCTTGAACGTTTAAGTTATGAAGATGGGAAGTGAATCATAAATGGATGAATTATTTACGCAAAAAGCACAGATCGTGTTAGAACTTGCACAACAAGAAGCAAAAATATTCAAGCACCAATCTGTTAGTTCAGAACATTTATTACTAGCATTAGTATTAGAACCAGATGGGATAGCTGGAAAGACACTTCGCGAAATGGATATTGATGATATGGATATCCGCGAAGAAATCGAACATCTTATTGGTTATGGAGAGGTACAATCTTATACAAGAGGTGCATATCTGCCTTATTCTCCAAGAACCAAACAGATTTTTGCTTTGGCTAGCAGCGATGCACAAAAAATGGAAGCAAAGAAAATCGGTACAGAACATATATTGCTTAGCTTACTGAAAGATGAAAGTATCATGGCTAACCGAATCCTATTAAACCTAGGTGTCAGCTTGCCTAAACTTCGCCAATCGTTAAAGAAAAAAATGGGGTTGAACGAAGATGTACGCAACGGAATGAACCGCCGTCGTACACCGCAAAGCAAAAAATCAGTGAAAGGAACACCAACACTTGATTCACTTGCCAGAGATTTGACAAAATCAGCAAGAGAAAATCAATTGGACCCAGTAGTAGGACGCACAAATGAAGTCAAAAGACTGATTCAGATCCTTAGCCGACGAACAAAAAACAACCCTGTTTTAGTAGGCGAGCCTGGTGTTGGTAAAACAGCTATCGCAGAAGGTCTTGCTCAAAAAATCGTTGATGGCGAAGTACCTGATACGATGAAAGACAAACGCTTGATGATGCTGGATATGGGCTCATTAGTTGCTGGAACAAAATACCGCGGTGAATTTGAAGACCGCATGAAAAAAGTAATCGACGAAATCTATCAAGACGGCCAAATCATCTTGTTTATTGATGAATTGCATACATTGATCGGTGCTGGCGGAGCAGAAGGAGCAATCGATGCTTCAAATATTATCAAACCGGCCTTAGCACGTGGAGAATTGCAGACGATTGGCGCAACAACACTTGATGAGTATCAAAAATACATCGAAAAAGACGCTGCTTTGGAAAGACGTTTTGCGCGTATCCAAGTGGAAGAACCCACTGCAGATGAGACGGAAGAAATCTTAAAAGGCCTGCGTTCACGTTACGAGGAACACCATGACGTAGAAATAACAGATGAAGCAGTTAAAGCAGCCGTGCAATTGTCTGTCCGTTATATCAATTCTAGACAACTGCCTGATAAAGCCATAGATCTGATTGATGAAGCTGCTGCAAAAGTACGCTTAGATCGGACGACTGAATTAACAGAAATCGATAAATTAAAAAAACAAGTCTCAGACCTAATTGATCAAAAAGAACAAGCAATTCGCCGTCAAGATTTTGAAACAGCGGCTGAATTACGCCAAAAAGAAAAGAGCGTCTATCAAAAACTAGAAAAATCAATGATGGCAGAAGCTGAAAAGGATACTGGCTATTCTGACAAAGTAACAGAAGAAGATATTGCTGCCGTGGTATCACAATGGACAGGCGTACCACTACGCCAATTAGAGAAAAAAGAAAGCGAACGTTTGCTGGAATTAGAATCGATTCTCCACAAACGTGTCGTTGGGCAAAACGAAGCGGTCCAAGCTGTCTCAAGAGCAATCCGCAGAGCCCGCAGCGGATTGAAAGATCCAGAACGCCCAATTGGTTCATTCATGTTCTTAGGGCCAACAGGAGTCGGTAAAACAGAGTTAGCAAAAGCATTGGCAGAAGCAATGTTTGGCAGTGAAAATGCATTGATCCGTGTCGATATGTCAGAATTCATGGAAAAATACAGCACAAGCCGCTTGATTGGCTCACCTCCAGGATATGTCGGTTACGATGAAGGCGGACAATTAACCGAAAAAATCCGTCAAAAACCTTATTCTGTGGTCTTGCTTGATGAAGTTGAAAAAGCTCATCCAGATGTTTTCAATCTATTACTTCAAGTCTTCGATGATGGACATTTGACTGATTCAAAAGGTCGAAAAGTTGATTTTAGAAATACCATCATCATCATGACTTCAAATATTGGCGCAACGCAAATTCGAGAAGAAAAAAATGTCGGGTTTAATGTCCAAGACATAACAAAAGATCATAAAGTCATGCAAAAACGTATCTTGGAAGAGCTGAAAAAAGCATTCCGTCCAGAATTCCTAAACCGAATCGATGAAACTGTCGTATTCCGTTCTCTAGAAAAAGATGAAATCCATGAAATCGTCCAAATCATGAGCAGAACAATCGTCAAACGTTTAGCAGAACAAGGCGTGAAAATCAAAATCACTCAAGCTGCAATCGATGTAATCGGAAAAGTCGGTTTTGATCCAGAATATGGTGCAAGACCAATCCGCCGAGCATTGCAAAAAGAAGTAGAAGATCGTCTAAGCGAAGCATTATTAAGCGGACAAATCCATCTTGGCGATCATGTAACGATTGGTGCTTCAAAAGGTAAAATCACTTTAAGTGTACGAAAGCCCAAACCTAAACAAAAAAATCTAGTTCCTCAAGCATAAAAGATTATACAGACTGGAACTTGTCATTCATTGACAAGTCCCAGTCTTTTTTTATTAAAAATAACAAATATTTTTTCAAAATAGAAAAATCGGTATTTTGAACATCAGATAAATTTGTCTTATTTGATATAAGATAGCCGCTCTCTTTTAAAAAAATCACCTCTTTGAAACTTTCAAAAATCCGACTTTAAATAAAAGTTCTATTGGAAAGTTCTGACAGCTATGCTACTATTATGACGTTGCAGAAGGAGGTAAACATGATAGAAATCATTACGACTATCGAGTCCCTGGCTCAAGCAGAAGAATTGCTGGAAGCAGGCGTAGATACTTTATATTTTGGCGAGGAAACATTTGGTCTAAGACTGCCTCATTCTTTTACACGAGAAGAGCAGCGCCAATTAGTAGAATTGATTCACAAACATGGTAAAAAAGCGAATATCGCTGTGAACGGGCTCATGCACCCGGAAAAAATGAAAAAAATCCCTGAATATCTTCGTTTCCTAAAAGAGATCAATGTGGATGTCATCACTGTCGGAGATACTGGGGTCATTTATACAATGAAAAAGAATGCTGACCTTCAAATACCTTATATATATGATGGGGAAACGCTTGTGACTAGTTCACGTCAAATCAATTTTTGGGGCAAAAAAGGAGCAGTTGGCGCAGTATTAGCGAGAGAAGTGCCTTTTGAAGAAATGAAGAAAATGCAGGAAATGTTAGAGATTCCTGCAGAAGTACTTGTTTATGGGGCAACATGTATTCATCAATCTAAACGTCCGTTATTGCAAAACTATTATAACTTTACCAAACAAGATGAAGAAGTTAGCCGTGAACGTGGGCTTTTCATCTCAGAACCCAAAAAGGACGAAACACATTATTCTATTTATGAAGACACGCATGGTACGCATATTTTTGCGAATAACGATATCAATTTAAGTAATGAATTGCAGTTGCTATTTGACGAAAATTACCGTACGTGGAAATTGGATGGTATCTTTACTCCTGGTGATCGGTTCACTGCTGTCGCGAAAATTTTTGTAGAAGCTAAACAAAAAATCGAGTCAGGAACTTGGACACCAGAAGAACAAGAAGCCGCAACTCAAAGAATAAAAGAATTACACCCTGAAAATCGAGAATTAGATACAGGATTCTTTTACCTAGATCCTGAAGCAATCAAGTAAAGGAGTACAGGATGAATGATTACTGAAAAGAAAAAATTAAAACGTCCAGAAGTCCTAGCTCCAGCTGGAACACTGGAAAAATTGAAGACAGCGATCCATTATGGTGCGGATGCTGTTTATATCGGCGGGAATGCCTATGGTTTGCGAAGCCGTGCGGGAAACTTCTCCTATGAAGAAATGGCAGAAGGTGTGGCATTTGCCAAAGCACACAATGCAAAAGTCTATGTTGCCGCAAATATGGTCACACATGAGGGAAACCAAGAAGGAGCAGGGGAATTTTTCCGTAATTTGCGTGATGTTGGAATTTCAGCAGTGATTGTTTCTGACCCAGCATTGATCGAGATTTGTGCAACAGAAGCGCCTGGTTTGCCTATCCATTTATCGACACAAGCATCAGCAACAAACTACGAAACGTTGGAATTTTGGAAAGAAGAAGGTTTAGAACGAGTTGTTTTAGCGCGTGAAGTTTCGATGGAAGAAGTAGCAGAAATCCGTAAAAACACAGATATCGAAATCGAAGCGTTTATCCATGGTGCGATGTGTATTTCTTATTCTGGACGCTGCACACTATCTAATCACATGTCTATGCGGGATGCGAACCGCGGCGGCTGTTCGCAATCTTGCCGCTGGAAATATGACCTATTCGATATGCCGTTTGGACAAGAACGCCGAAGCTTGACCAAATCAGGCGAAGTGGAAGAAGAATATTCGATGAGCGCAGTCGACATGGCCATGATCGAACACATTCCTGAATTGATTGAAAACGGAGTAGACAGCTTCAAGATCGAAGGAAGAATGAAGTCTATCCATTATGTCTCAACTGTGTCAAATGTATACAAAGCAGCCGTAGACAGCTATATGGAAGATCCTGAAAACTATGTCTGCAAACAAGAGTGGATCGATGAACTTTGGAAAGTAGCCCAACGCGAATTAGCGACAGGTTTTTACTATGATACACCTTCAGAAAATGAACAGCTTTTCGGCGCGCGCCGCAAAATCCCTGTTTATAAATTTGTCGGAGAAGTTTTAGCCTATGACGAAAAAACTCAAATAGCAACAATCCGTCAAAGAAATCTGTTTTCTGTAGGCGATTCGATTGAATTTTATGGACCAGGATTCAATCATTTCCATCAAACAGTAGAAGTGATGTATAACGAAGATGGCGAATCAATCGACCGTGCTCCAAATCCAATGATGGTATTGACGATGCCAGTTGCACAGCCAGTCAAACCAGGAGATATGATCCGTAAGTTGAAGGATTAAAAAGAGGTTGTGAGCAACATGTTATGCTTCAAGAATTAAGAGCGAAAAAGGAAAAACAGCTTCTCATGTTTTTCACTTTTTTGAACTTAATTCCGAAGAAGCAATGTTGCGAACACCGTTAAAAAGAGGTTGTGAACGAGCTGTTCAGCTTCAAGCAGTAAAGAAGAATCCGCTAAAATAACTTTTCATGTTTTAGCGGATTTTGAATTAATGACAAAAGTCAGCTTTGCGTATCCCTTTTGAATAGAGGCCATGAACGTATTAGATATAGAAAACGTTTTGAAATCCTCTTTCTAGACTTTTGGAAAATTTTGAGTTATTGTCTAGTTTCAGTGGAAAGTTACTGAGAAATCAGGTTTTGCTGAAAAACATCAAGCCATCAGAGCAACGCATGAGCGATTCAGCTCGTTATGTAAAAAAAATGTACGTTTTAATAGCATTTACATATAAAATCTCTGATAGCATTTACCCGTGAAACGAGGAGGAAAAAAATGGAAACTTATGATTATATAGTCGTTGGCGGAGGATCAGGAGGAATTGCTTCAGCCAACCGTGCAGGAATGCATGGCGCAAAAGTATTATTGGTAGAAGCAAAATATTTAGGCGGTACTTGTGTCAATGTTGGCTGCGTACCGAAAAAAGTGATGTGGCAAGCAAGTACGATCATCGAAACGATTGAAAGAGATGCAGCAAGCTATGGCATCGACGCAGAGATCAAGGATTTCGATTTTGCTGGTCTTGTTTCCAGACGTGAAAAATACATCGATTTTCTTCATGGAGCTTACGAACGCGGATTGAACAGCAATCGTGTCAAAGCGATCCAAGGTTCTGCAACATTTGTTGACAGCCAAACAATCGAAGTAGAAGGCAAACAATATACTGCACCAAAAATTCTGATTGCAACTGGAGGTCGTCCAAGTAAAATGACGATTCCTGGTGGTGAATACGCAATAGATTCTGACGGTTTCTTCAAGATGACTGAATTGCCTAAACGTACAATCATCTTAGGGGCAGGCTATATCGCTGCTGAATTTTCAGGTGTTATCCATGGGTTAGGCGGAGAAGTGATGTGGGCTTATCGTAATGAACGTCCACTACGCACCTTTGATAAAATGTTGTCAGATAACTTGGTCGAAATGTATCAAGAAGCTGGTATCAAAACCTATGCACAGCATACCGCAAAAGAAATCAGAAAAAATGAAGACGGCAGCTATACAGTGGCGTTTGAAAATGGTGAAGAATTGACTGGAGACAGTGTTTTATTTGCCGGCGGAAGAATCGCAAATACAGAAAAATTGAATTTAGAAAACACTAATGTTGCTTTGGATGAACGAGGATTTATCAAAGTAGACAAATTCCAGAATACAACAGATCCGCACATTTTTGCTGTGGGAGATATCATTGGAAAACTCGATTTGACACCAGTTGCTATTGCTGCTGGCCGCCGATTATCTGAACGGCTATTCAATGGAAAAACAGAAGAACATTTGAACTATGATTTGGTTCCGACGGTTATTTTCACGCATCCGCCAATTGCTACAATCGGCATTACGGAAGAAGCAGCTTTGGAAAAATACGGCAAAGACCAAATCAAAGTCTACCGATCACGTTTTACACCAATGTATTTTGCATTGAATGACTATCGTCAAAAATGTGAAATGAAATTGATCTGTTTAGGCGAAGAAGAAAAAATCATCGGCTTGCACGCAATTGGTGTAGGCGTTGATGAAATGCTGCAAGGATTCGCTGTAGCAATCAAAATGGGCGCAACTAAAAAAGATTTTGATAATACAGTAGCGATCCATCCAACTGGCGCAGAAGAATTCGTAACGATGCGCTAAAAAATAAAAAAAGATGCCCTTCAGTTTTATGTTCATTGACTGAGGGCATTTTTTTGTCTTCTTTCTTGTCTTTTACGTATGGAAAAGCATCTCTAGATTGTTCCAAAACGAGGTCGTTGGTATTTTAGAAATCTTTAAAATTTTGGTTGCTAATTTAGAAGTTTCGAGTTCAACATCTGTTAACACTAAGTCATAATCATTAAGCAGTCGATAATCAACTGTAAACACATTATCTGTATAGATATCTATACGGTCAAGACGAGGGAATTTTTTCAACAGCAATTGTTTATATAAAGAAGAAACTCTTTTTTCTTGGTAAGAAAGAAGTAACACGGTGTCGATTTTTGTTTTTGGAATGAGACGATTTAATAATGCAGGTGACAAAGTAATCAATTCGAGCAGCAGTTCTTCATAGAGAAGCTGTTTTTTCTTTATCGTATAAAAGCCGAACTTAACAATACTATTCTCGTAACTATGAAGTATATCTACATGATCTTTTAAAATCGTATCAAAAAATAATTCGATATAACACGTCTTGAAAAGCTGCAATTCTTTATAAAATGTTATAAAGAGTTGCAGTTGACTGATATGTTCAGGTGTAAGAGAGTCATGGATATCTAACAAAGCATAAAAGTAGTCTGTGAAAGCTTTTAGATGGTGCAAATCACTTTCTGAACAAGGAATATCATCTAGAAATAACAGCTGGATATTCGAACTTAATAGATTTGAAATCGTCTGTCTATTTACACAGAAATTATATTTCTTTTGTACAGTAGAACTGAAAACAGTGTTATTTTTGGCGATTTCATAAAAAAGTTCGATATTTTCAAAATTTGAAAGAGATTGAGAATCTGCTGTTAAATGGCCTTGTCCAATGCGTATGATAGATGTAAATAAATAGTAAATACCAAAAATTCTTTTGTATGTAGTGATTTCTGTCGTTTTTTCTTTCTTTTTAAAATAACGATTTAAAAGAGTAGCAATCATATCAAAACAGGGTAATTGTTTAGGTGTATAAAGTTCACGAAACATGCTGCAAAAAAACTGTCTTATGTATATTTCATCACCAGTTATCTGAACATTTGGATCAAGACTGAGTGTAATCGGCAGCTGTTTATGCTGAAAGTAATGATTGATGCGAATGATGATTCTGCGGATACTCGCTTTACTAAGGTACAGCGCTTTAGATAAAGCAGTCAAAGTAGGCTGTTCCATGAAGATCATTTTCAGGACATTGATATGTGCCGACTCATTCAATATTTTTTTAATAATATCTTCCAGATTCAAGTGCGGAGGTAATTTCAAAATGGTTTGGCTATGTTTAGTAACAGTTATGTACGCAGGGACATAGGAAAAGTTGAATGCTGAGATATCAGTCATCAGCGTTTTTTTGGAGACACCAATCTTATCTGCTAGCGAGTCGGCGTTCCAATGGTCCATACTAAGCAACAACGCTAATCTTATCTGCCGCTCGGAAGATTTTTCGAGGATGCTCATTTCATTTGTCATTTAGAGGGCGTTGATAGAAAGTTGTCTTTAATGAAACAAAACGCCCATTCACTTCCTTTCCTTTTTGTTTTTTAATATTCAAACTTTCTTATTTTTTATTTTCTCATTTTTAATAGGTAAATCACATATTTTGTATTGAGTATTAACAAAATTCAATTTTAATGATAACAAAAAAAGAGAGCAAAATAAGAAAATAACAGTGATTTTTAACAATTAAATAGTCGGAATATTTCAAATCCAAAATGTTGTATTTAAAAATAACGATTTATGGTGATTTAATAAACTTGAAATTAATATAATTAAGTTATTTAATTTATGCTTTTTTATTTGGGTATATCTGCTTTAATTAAAAAAGTGTTTATTTTTATGTTATTGGTAAAGATAATTCTATTTTTGGAAATAAAAGTTTCTGCTATATAAAATTACCGCAACTATTTTTATTTTAGTTATTATAAAATTTATTTTATTTGTTTCAATAAGTGTGTTTTATGCTATATTTAAAGTTTTTTTGCTGAATTCGATGGATATGTTTTGACTTAGAAATGAAATTTCGTTATGTTTTTTATACAATGACATATTATTATTTTTATTCGCCTTCTTTTTTGAAGGAAATGGACTATCAGATGATACTGTAATTAAATGAAGGTTATTTGCTAGTTCTTACATACTTTAAAAACTTGTATATACGTTATTGTTGATGTTTTTTAAAAACCCTATAATTATAACATAGAAAACGCTTGTTTCTAGATCAATTTTTCCGAATAGAAAAAAAAGAGGAGGCTAAGGACCTACCTAAATAACTGTACGATAGATGAAAGGGTTGATTTAGAAAGGAGAACATATCATGATAGGATTTTTGGAAAAACAATTAGAAAGGCAAATCGCATTAGTGTGTTTGTTAAGCATGGATGTTTCAGATACGAATGATTTAGCGAAAGAGTTGGGTGTGACAGATAAAACGATAGTGACAGATATCGACAATTTCAATACAACTTGTTTTCCGGCGTATATAGAAATTGATCAATACAAAGGGGTGACATTGAAGATGCCAGGTCATTTGAATCTAGATGATATCTTCGTCAAGATTCTCAATATATCTGTGAACATTCGGATATTAAAGTGTGCATTTATTGAAGAACCAACTTTATCTGATATTGCCGCAAAACTATTTTTAAGCAAGACAAGCGTTCGGAGGAGTATTGCAAAAATAAATACGTACTTTGCCAAAGAAAAAAAAGACGTCAAAATCTCTATAGATACAAAGGTAACGATAACGGGGAATGAAATACAGGTCCGCAAACTTTTCTCAAGTATGTTCAGAGAAATATATAAGGAAAAAGATTTGCCGCATTTTGAGACTATTTATAAGATGTTGAAACGCTGTTTGAAAAAACAGGAAAATCCAAATTATAGTGCGTCTAAGATGATCCACGCTGTTTATTACATCTTTACTTCGGTCATTCGTATCGGAAACAATCATCTTATTCCGGAAGAAAATTTAATCGATAAACCGCATGTCGTGCAATCGATCTTGAGTACGATCCAAGAAGATACCGTTTTTTGTACAACAATGGATCAAAAGTATAAATTTGCAGTAAACCAAAAAAATGTTTCTAATATTTTGAGTTCGTATATCAGTTTATTATTTGCGAATCCTAAAGATATCGATAACTATACTTTTCAAAAAATAGGCCTTCTTATCAAACAGTTTTATTTTTTGCTTGATATTGAAGAACCTGCAACCGCTGAGAAGATTGTTTATTTTTCAAATTTTATCGATTTCTATAAAGAATTGACGATTTTCAGGATAAGCTATACAGATATTTTTTATAACAAAATTCTAAAAGAACGGCCGCGCATCTGGAAAGCCTATCAAAATGCACTGGTAATATCGAATCTAACGCATATTCGAAAAAATGACTTTCTATACAAAGAACTGCTGCTGGAACTAATGGTTTCCTCAAAAAGGCTGCTGTATCAAGTAGAGCCTAAATTGAAAGAAAAATCGATTTTAGTGTTAAGTTCCCAAGAAGCAGGAGTGTCACTGTTATATAAAAATCTGATTTTAAATAAATATCCTTTTTTCAAAACAATCGATATCTATAAAGAAGACATCTTCACTTTAGATTATTATTTGATCAATCAATATGATCTTGTGTTAACCGATCTTTCGCTCAATTCAAGTCGTGTCTCTTCCGAAATCCTAAAAATATCGAAAGTGCCAACACGTTCTTTTTGGAGCAATCTTGAAAAGCTGCTGTATTCTTCTTGATTTACTTTCAGGCTCTATTAAACAGTGAACTAAAAATAAACTTTTTATTTTTAGTTCACTGTTTTTTTACCATCTTAAGAAACCAACCGTTTTATTAAGAGGATTCCTTGGATTTATTACTGCTCACCTTTTTATTAATTTCGAAAAAGTAGGTGCGAAAAAGCACAGATATCCACGTATCATTATAAGTGAGTAACTAGCGAAATTTTATTAAAAGGTGGGAGTAAGATGGAAAGCAATGATTTACCTTTATTGTGTTGTGTATTTTGTATAGTAGGAACGGTGGTCAAGTTAGCAGTCACCGCTGTTTGGAAATTGGCGAAACTACTACTGTGGACGATGCCAAAAGCTATTTACCAATGTTACAGAAGAAATAAAAATTCAAGGGACAAATCTAGTGTGGATGGTCCAGAAACTTCACGCAATAATAAAAATAAAAATGAGAACGAGCAAAGCAATAATCTCAGCAGAACAACTAGCGAGGTATCGATTTCAAGCTTCAAGTCATTGAAAGATATCGCTGTATCTTCAAGTGAAGTGAAAGCAACAAAACAACTAAGCCGGATTGCTCGCCCTCATAGTGCTGGTCAGCAAGTATCCTTATAAAATGAGAAAGGAGTGAAGACGTTATGGTAGAGGAAAAGTATGAAAAAAATTATGCAGATTTTATAAAATTTATGAATAAAGACGGTGGTATAAAAAGAAGTCCCTCAGTAAATGAAAATAAAAAAACAAACGCTGTAAAAAGAACTCCTTCAATCCGCCCCTTCGATGAAACGAAAAGAAGTATAGGCGATGTAAAAACAGTTTTTGATGAACTGTATCAATCGAAGTTGGAAAATCTTAACAGAGAAACACAACTTACTGAAACACAATTAGAGAGCAATAAGCTAGAGACATTAATAAATAAGGCTATAAAGGCAATAGCGAAATGGAAAGGACGTCTACCTAAATATGGTGACGAAAGAGCACAGGATCGTGTGCTAGATCGAGGTTCAGGAGACACTGAAGCAATAGGCACAGCAACAGCTATCCCTCCACTTAGGTTAACGCAATTGGAGTCAATCATAGGATCTGAAAGACAACACAAAGCCTCTAATGCACAGCAAAATTTTCCAAGAGGATCTCAAGCAGTGCTCCGTGATAGACGAGCAGGGATCGATTCTCTTATGTAAGCAGCTACGAGAGAGGCTCAAAGCAGACAAACAGCTCAGCGTCGTGTTGCGACTGATAGGAGAAGACTAGAGAGGTCTTAAAAAGAAGCAAATGCCAAAGGAGAAGAGCGATGGACGAAGCCAAAGAAAAAGAATTAAAAGATTTAATAGGTACAAAGAAATTTTTAGAGAGTAGAATAGTTCTACTAAGCCATGAGGGACTACACCATGAGGGGGGAATAAAAGATGAGGGAATAAACAAGATATTGTGTAGTACACCCGAAATGGTATTATCGCACGATATCGCCTCACTACGAAATGATTCATTCCATACAATAATAAAAAAATGCGAAGCCTGGGCACATCTTTGAGTAAATCGATTTCTGTTAATAAAGATCTTCAGACAATCAAAAATGAACTGGCTGTTTATCAAGTGACAATGGCAGAATACCTAGATTCCTTAAGCAAAGCAGCAGGGTATGAAAAAGAGTATTTTGCGGCTCGTCGCGATATCGTTTTTAGCAAAAATAAATTCAAGGATGTAACCAAAAAAATAGAAAAAGCAAAATCACGTAAACGAAAACTTGAAAAAAGTACCCTCAAACAAATTGACGTTATAGTTTCTGAAGTAGAAAAAGATGCAGCAAAATCAGATTACAGATTTAGAGATAAAAACCATTGGCAAGAAATCTTCCTTAAAACAGCTTCTTCTTCCTATGACGAAACCATTAAAAATATCTATGACTATATCAAAGAAAAAGATCCTCACGATGAAGTGACGACAATTGACAATATCAAATTGGATTTTAAACCAGCGAAAGGTGAGATCGATAAACTAAAGGAAGTGTATGAGAAAACCTATGGAGATGAGAATGCTTGGAAAGAAAGACTATTGCCTAAGCGATTAACTGGCATGGAAAAAAATAAAGAGCAAAAAACGCTCCGACAAAGATTAAATGCAGCTCGACAAGCAGTCCGTCAGCGAGCAGCAGCAACTTTCTCCGCAAAAAAAGCTACAAAAGAAGAGCGGCAGCCGCTACTCAGAAGAGAGCAGGGAAATATCCGCTAAATACAAAAATCCCGCCGCGTTTTTCCTCGCGGCGGGTTCATTTTTTATCCAAATAAAATCATCAGCAACAATCCAAGAACATAACTTGAATTAAATAAAATCATATTTTTGATCGCATAGCCGAAACTTTTTGGGTGAGGCAGATCTTGTTTGAATTGGGTCAAGTTTTGATAGATTTTTGGCAATGTCAGCAAAGTAACTAAGACAGGCCAGTGAAAAATTCCTGCAAACCAGCCAAGCACAATTACTGGATAACAGGCCAACATCAAACCTTGGAATAACAAAACACCAACTGGACGTCCAATGTAAAACACCAATGTATAACGATGATTTTCTATATCGCGATCCAAATCTCTTAAATTATTTGCCAACATGATATTCGCAATCGTAAATACTAAAGGCAGAGACGCCCAAAAAATCGCAGCAACTGCCCAAAAGTTTCCCTCCAAAACAAATCTTCCTGTTACAAAAGAAACTGTAAGGTCAAAAATATCTGCTCGATGTGTATTGATATAAACAGTTAAAAAGAAAATACCAAATCCCATTGTCAATCCGCTGAAAATCTCTCCCAAGGGCATGCGGGACAGCGGAATTGGACCAAATGTATAAAACACACCGATAAAACAGCAGATCGCCCCAATAATCAGCGTCAGCCAGCCTGTGCGGGAAACTAAAATCAATCCGAGGATCAGCACAAAAGCTAACATCAGAAAAATCATATTTCGCACAAGCTTAGATGAAAGATTTTCTCGTCCAATCACGTTTTCCTGCTGTTTATAGACATCGGAATGTGCTTTATGGAAATCCATATAGTTGTTGATTGCAGTCGTTGCCAAATCGAAAATCAGCATACTGACAAAAAACAGCAGCGTGTCGAGCCAATGTACTTCATGAAAAAAAGCGATAGAGAATAAAACCCCTATCGCAAAAGGAAATACACTAGCTACTTTCGTTCGAAGTTCAACGACTTCCAAAAAAAGTTTTAGTGTCATGTTCTCGCTCCTATTTCAGTTCTGAACGGTCGCCCATCGTATAAGTAGAATCCTCAGATAGTTTGAATTCATCTTTGATAGGGTCAGTTACATAGACTTTTCCTTCTTTCGTTACGAAAATCGCGTTCGTACCGTTATCTAAGTTTTCAACGTATTCTAAGCCTTTTTTGACGCCCATAGAAAAGACAGCAGTTGACAGACCATCGCCATCGATCGAACGTTTCGTAATGATTGTTACACTGGCAATATCATTATCAAAAGGATAGCCGGTTTTTGGATCGAACAAGTGATGGTATTTTTTACCATCGACTTCTAAATAACGTTCATAGATACCAGAAGTAACAAGCGTTTTATTGCTTTCTTTGATTGTACCTAAAACAGAGCCTCTAGAAAGGTTTGGATCTTGGATACCGACATTCCAATCGGCATTTTCCGCACGAGGGCTGTGTCCAAGAACATAGACATTTCCGCCTAGATCAACTATCGCAGTTGTGACACCATGTTTTTTCAAGACTTTGATTACTTCATCTGTGATATAGCCTTTTGCAATCGCACCTAAGTCGATGATCATGCCTTTTTCTTTTAAGTAAATGGTTTTTTCTTCATCATTCATCTCGATTTTGTGATAGTCGACCAATTTCAATGCTTGATCGATTTCGTCTTGAGATGGTTTGCGCGCATCATCAAAACCGATTCGCCAAAGCTGTGTGATGGCACCAATCGCCATATCAAATCCGCCATGAGAATCTTTGCTGTATTCATATGCTTCTTTCAAAAGACTGTAGACATCATCTGAGACTTTAACAGGTTTGATCCCAGCTTGCTTGTTGACTTCATCGATCTCTGATCCTGATTGGTTGATCGTGATTTTATCGCCTAGTTCTTTGACACGAGCAAAAGCAGGTGCTAAAGCATCTTCTTTTCCTTCATCATAAACACGAACTCGGACATACGTACCAAGCAAAAACTGTTCTTCAGCATACGGTTCTTTTCGTAATTCTGCAGATGGGGCAGTGCTTTCCGCTGTTTTTGAACCAGTAGAATTACATGCACCTAAAATGAATAATGACATTCCTGCTGCTAATAAAGGTAGCAGAACTTTTTTACGCATAACTTTCCTCTTTTCACTTCTAAATGTTAAAGATTTTGAGATCGTCCTCTCATATCTTAACATAAAACTTATAGCAAAAGAGGCTGCAAATGTAGCGCACAGCCTCTCGTCGTTTCGATTGCTTATTCTGTTACGATGTTGTCAACTTTGATTGGTGTTGTGTCGCCTTTTTCAGCAGCGTTAACCAATTGTTGCGCGTAGATGATGAATGAATGTGAGCTGTGAGTTGCACCAGTTACAACTTCAACATCAGCAGGTGAGCCGTCTTCTTCACCCATTGCTTTAACAAGTTCGTCGTTAAGTTCTGGAATGTAAGTTTCTGGGCTTGTACCGCTTTTAGCTTTCATGTTTTTGTTGTAGTCAGCATCATCTTTTTTAGATTGTCCGTCAGCGTTCAAGTAGTCGAAGTTTGATTCAGACACTTTGCCGTCAGCAACAGTCATTTCAAATTTTACGTGATAGCCGTTTGAGTCATTTTTTTCTTCCAATGTGTATGTGCCGTCTTGTAAGTCAGCGCCATTGTCGATTTCGATTGTTTCAGTGTTTCCAGCTTGTGCAGCTTGGATCAATTGTTGTGCATAGTTTTGGAAGCTTTCAGTTGAATGAGTGGCACCAGTGACAACTTCGATGTCGCCTGCGCTTTGTGTTTCAACTAATTGTTTGTTCAATGCAGGGATAAATTCTTCTGGGTTTGTACCAGCTTTATCCTTCATGTTTTTGTTGTAGTCAGCATCGTCAACTTTTGACTTGCCGTCTTCATTGATGTTGTCATAGTTTGATTCAGCGATCTTACCGTCTTTTACAGTGATTTCAAATACTGCACGGTAGCCGTTTGAGTAGTTCTTTTCTTCAAGTTTGTATGTGCCGTCTTGTAAAGGCGCACCAGCAACAACTTTTGCTTCAGTTGCTTCTGTTGAACTTTCAGATGTTTGTGCTGCAGATGATTCAGAAGTTGCACTGCTGCTTGAGTCTCCGCTGTTATTGTCAGCACCACATGCTCCCAATACTAAAGCTGAAAATGCTAAAACAGCAAATCCAGTAACAAAACGATTTTTTTTCATTTTTTACCCCACCATTTCCTAATTTGTTCGCACAATTTTAATTTGTGATTCATTATACATTGTAATAAAAGTAGGTAATAAGTCAACCGTTTTCCTAAAATAACATGCGTAATAATAAAACCGTTTTCTTTTCTGCAAGTTTCGTGAAAATAACGCACTGGCTTTATTTTAATAAAAACAACAAAAAAGAGAAAAAGGAGTTAGACAAACGTACCTATTGTATATATAATGTATGGAGATTGTGTATTAATTATCAAACTTAAATGTTTATAAGGAGCGGATTATCAATGACAAAGCAAAACATTGTCGTTGTAGGTGCAGGGTATGCCGGTGTTTCAGCTACAAAATTCCTGGCAAAAAAACTTAAAAAAGAAGACGTAACGATTACTTTGATTGATCGCCATTCTTATCACACTATGATGACAGAATTACACGAGGTTGCTGGAGGACGTGTTGAGCCTGAAGCGATCCAATATGATTTACAACGATTATTTTCTCGTAAAAAGAATGTCGATTTGGTGACAGATACTGTGATCGGGATCGACAAAGACAAAAAAATCGTCAAAACAAAATTAGGAAGCTACCCTTACGATCACTTGATTTTAGGTATGGGGGGCGAACCAAATGACTTTGGTACTCCTGGTGTTAAAGAAAACGGATTTACTCTTTGGTCATTCGAAGATGCAGTGAAAATCCGCAAACATATCGAATTAACTGTTGCAAAAGCAGCTATCGAACCAAATGATGAATTAAGAAAAGCAATGTTGACTTTCGTTGTCTGCGGTTCTGGTTTTACAGGGATCGAGATGATCGGTGAACTGATCGATTGGAAAGAACGTTTGGCAAAAGACTACAAACTTGATCCAAGCGAAATTACATTGATGGTTGTTGAAGCAATGCCGACGATTTTGAACATGTTAGGACGTAACGATGCAGCGAAAGCAGAACGCTACTTAGAGAAAAAACAAGTAGAACTGTTGTTGAATGCACCAATCGTTGAAGTTGCGCCTGATCACATCAAATTAAAAGACGGACGCAAGATCCCAACTCACACATTGATCTGGACAGCTGGTGTCAAAGGTACGACAGATGCAGCAGACTTCGGATTAGAAGCAGCTCGAGGCCAACGTCTTGTAGCAAATGAATTCATGCAAGCAAAAGGATATGAGGACAAAGATATCTATATTATCGGAGACCTTGTTTTCTATGAAGAATTTCCTGATACACCAACACCGCAAATCGTTCAAGCAGCGGAACAAACTGGACACACAGCAGCAGCAAATATCGTTGCGACGATCAAAGGCGGAGAAAAACATAAATTCAAAGGCAATTATCAAGGATTTATGGTTTCTATCGGAGCAAAATGGGGCGTAGCCAACCTATTTGATAAGATTCATTTAAGCGGATTTTTAGCAATTGTAATGAAACATATCGTGAACTTGAAATATTTCTTCGATATTCGTTCCGGCTACTATATGTTCCAATATATGATGCACGAATTTTTCCATATTAAAGACGACCGCAACGTGACTCGAGGCCATTCTTCTCGTTACGGAAATGTCTTATGGAGCGTACCGTTACGTATTTTCTACGGTTTAGTTTGGTTCATCGAAGCCTTCAAGAAAATCGTTGGTAACGGCGAAGTGTTAAAACCAAGCACTTGGTTTGGCGATGGTTCATGGTTTACAGGTAACAGTGTTTTCCCTTGGACTTGGGATTACAATGTAGCAGATGTTGCAAGCGGCGCTTCTGCAGCCGGCAGTGACGCAACAACAGCAGCTTCTGGAGCTGGCGCAGCATCAACTGAAGCAACGACACAAGCTGCTCACTTTGGATTAAGCTATGCTTATGGCGAAGATCCAATGGCAGTTATCGAAAAGACACCGGATTGGTTCAACAACATTATGAAAGTGATTATGCCAAATAATGACGTTGCGATGTTCTTCCAAAAATTCATGGTATTCTTTGAGATTGCTTTAGCTCTTGCACTGATTGCTGGTTTATTTACATGGTTATGTAGTGCAACAACAATCGTCTTGGTCATCACTTTCTGTCTGTCAGGTATGTTCTACTGGGTAAACATCTGGTTCATCTTTGTAGCATTTGCTTTGATGAATGGTTCAGGACGCGCCCTTGGTTTAGACCGCTGGGTAATTCCATGGTTGCAAAAAACAATCGGCAGCTGGTGGTATGGGAAGCCAAAAGCGCGATATGGCGATAAGTAAAAAATAAGCAGCCAATCACCAAAAAAAATAATACAAAATTATCTAAGCCGTTTGCAGCGCTCTGTTGCAGACGGCTTATTTTTTGGCAAAAAATGTTGTACATGAATAAATGAACTTTTGCCAAACAAAAGAAAAAGTTGAAAAGATAAGTAAGCACTTAACTGTTATGCTTTTATTAAGGAGGGATCAAAAATATATGTTGATAAAAACTGGGAAATCAAACGATCCTAAAATAAAAACAGAAAGAAGGGAAATTATATGAAAAAACAAACAAAAGTAATTCTTGGTATGTTGTTAGCTGTTATCTTCGGGACGATCTTAGGAAGCAGTCCTGCAGATGCAAGTGAACGAAGCGTAGGCGATCGTTACGATGGGCGTCGTGTTTTGATTCGTAGTATGGTAAATGGGAATCGTATTGTTGATTGGAGTCAGGCAAATCGTGCAAATGTTATCATATATTATAACCTTGGGAGATGGAATCAAGAATGGCGCATGAGCTATCAACAAGCCAATGATTCATATATCTTTATGACAGGCGGTAATCATGAGAACGGACTTGCCGCCTTTATGACTGCTAGAAATGTGAGAAATGGAGAGGGCCGCAGATTGATAGGCACTGAATTCACCAATTTAGCATCTATGCAATGGAGGTTGCACCACTTAGGGCGTCATGAACGAGGCGATGTGTATATTTTGCAAAATATGTCTGACGGAACAGTATTAGATATTCCAGGTAGCGATGTGAATAGCTATCCTACTTTGATTCTTCATCCACGTCATGGAAGAGCCAACCAACAATTTATCTTAGATGTGTTGGATTAGATACCATACCAATTTGATTGTATTACATACCCCATAAATAACATTTGTTGAAAAGAGACAATAAAAACATAGAAACGATAATCAAGTCCGCAGCTTGAAGCTGCGGATTTTTTTATGTGGTACCAATTTTTTCTTTTAGATAGAAAAAATTGAGAAATAACAGTGGAAATCTCCTGTTATTATTAGGTTAGAAGGAGGGGAACTATTTTTACATAATTAGGAAATAAATGGATCCTAAAAAATAATAATTAAGAGAGAAGGAAAAATACATGAAAAAATTTAAAAAAGTGGTTCTTGGTATGTTTTTAGCAGTGTCATTTGGTACAGTTTTAGGCAATAGTTCAGCAGATGCGAGTGAACGAAGCGTGGGTGATCGCTATGATGGCCAACGTGTCTCTATCCAAAGTGTAATGGATCCTACACGCGTAGTCGACTGGAGTTTAGAAAATCGACACAATGCCATCATGTTCACCAATGGAGGAAGATGGAATCAGCAGTGGAATATGACCTATAGGCAAGCTGAAGACGCTTATATTTTTACAGTTGGTGCTAATTTGACAGGAGACACAGGATTTCTAGGAGCAACAAATAGTTTTAGTGCAAAAGGGCACAGGTATGTAGGTAGTGAATTGATCTCGGCAGAAGCAATGCAATGGCGATTGATTCCTTCTGGTACTCACGCAAATGGGGACGTTTATATGTTACAGAATGTTGCTTATAACACAGTATTAGATATTCAAGACAATGATGTACATTTAGATCAAAATCTGATTCTTCACGCACAGCACGGAAGAAATAACCAGAGATTTATCTTAAATACATTAAATTAGAAAAAACACCAGCTTGAGTTGATCCTTTATCAAAAAAAAGAGTTACTTGTATTACATAATCTCCCCTAAAATAACATTTGTTGAAAAGAGACAATAAGAACATAGAAACAGACATCTAAGTCCGCAGCTTCAAGCTGCGGACTTTTTTATGTTCATAAGAATCAAGAAAAGAATTTTGTCAGCGCGTCCAATAAACCAAAAACAAACCAATCCGATTTTTATTTTTATTCTTGCTTCTTAAAGCGAAACATCTCTTTCGAAACCCCTTCACCTATGCTAAAATGAGGATACTTGCTTCGAGAAAGGGGAACCAAAATGCTGAAAGATTTTATCCAGAAAAGTTTATTCAAACCTTGGGATTTTGTCATTGTTTTTCTGTTGATCCTTTTTTCGTTTGCACCAATCGTAGTATACAGTATCCAGCAGCAAGGCGCCTCTGCGGAAAAAGAAGCGGTCTTACGAGTAGACGGTCAAGAAATCAAAACTTTTTCTTTAAAAGAAGGACAAAAAAGTTATACATATGAATATAAAGATGCTCACGGAGATTATAATTTGATCGAAGTCAGCGGCGACAAAATCAGGATCAGCGAAGCCGACTGTTCGGATCAAGTTTGCGTCCGCCGAGGCTGGGCAGAAGATAATGGCGAGACGATCGTTTGTCTGCCGCACAAATTAGTGATCGAAGTTCGATCCGCAGATGGGAGTGAAGGAGATCAATTGATTTATTGATCTGACCACTTATGAGCAGACTACAAAAATTGATTTATATATCTTTGCTGGTAGCGCAAGGCGTGGTAATCGGTCTGATTGAGAATATGATTCCTTATCCATTTGCTTTTGCGCCAGGTGCAAAGTTAGGTTTGGCGAATTTGATTACACTGATTGCTATTTTTACGATGAGAAAAAGAGACAGCTTCTTCCTGCTGTGGCTGCGTTTGATTTTGACCACACTTCTAGGCGGAACGATCTCAACTTTTCTTTATAGTATGAGCGGTTCATTACTTAGTTATTTCGGGATGCTCTTAGTTAAACAACTGGGGCCGAAAAGAGTCAGTATCATCGGGATCAGCGCGACAGGCGGCTTTATGCATAATGTCGGGCAGCTTGCGATGGCATCTTTGATTGCACAATCTTGGACGGTGATGCTGTACTTGCCGATTTTATCTTTCCTAGGCATCTTGTCAGGATTTGCTATTGGGATCGCTGCGAATTATCTTTTGCGCCATGTCCATACACTGCAGCGGTTCCAGCAAGATTACGAACAGCACAGCAAGAACAAACAGCAATGGCGTTCTGCTTTTCTTAAAAAATAAGTTGTACAAGGAGTTTGTTTATGAAGCTACAGCTACACCCAATGTGGGAACAGTACCCAAGTCTTGTCAATGAGCTGGCGGAGACACTCCAGCAAATGGAAGATTCGATCCATTTGAAAAATAAGCCAGTGGAGCAAGCAATCAAAGAAACGATTCATGCAGGCGGAAAGCTCTTGCGACCAGCATATCAGTTGCTGTTCTCACAATTTGGACCAGAAAAAGACCGTAAAAAAGCAGTCGCATTAGCTGCTTCCATTGAGATGCTGCACACGGCAACGCTGATCCATGATGATATCGTGGACGAAGCAGACTTGCGCCGCGGAAAACCGAATATCCGCAGCCGATTTGGAAATAGTGTCTCTGTCTATGCAGGAGATTATCTCTTTGTTTGCTGTTTCAAATTGCTTTCGGATTATTCTACTTCTCTCAAAAGTCTCCAATTGAATTCCCGCAGTATGGAAAAAGTCCTGAATGGCGAGCTGGGACAAATGGATGACCGCTATGACACAGAATTGAACGTAGACGAATACTTGAACAATATTTCTGGGAAAACAGCAGAATTATTCCAACTGAGCTGCTTTGTCGGCGCTTATGAAAGTGGATCAACAGAACGTTTTGCGAAAAAATCAGGAGACATCGGACATAAAATCGGTATGGCTTTCCAAATAATCGATGATATCCTAGATTATACAAAACAAAGCGGCGACATCGGCAAACCAGTGTTGGAAGACATGCGCCAAGGTGTATATTCTTTGCCGCTGATTTATAGTTTGCAGCATGAAAAAGAAAAATTACTTCCTTATTTAATGAAGAAAGCAGACATGACAAACGAAGATGTAGAGACCGTCCAAGAAATCGTCAATACTTCCGGCGGTGTCGCTTATGCTAAAAAATTAGCCGCTGAATATACAGAAAAAGCCTTAAAAGACTTGGCGAAATTACCAGAAAACACATCAGGAACCAGAGAAAACCTGATTACTTTGACAAAACAAATCTTGGATCGGGAAAATTAAAACCAACGATTTGGCTCGCTTTTTAATAGAATACGCAAAGACATTGAAAAAAATTTTTTCAATGTCTTTTTTTTTGCATTTTTTTGACCAGCAATTTTTTCAAAAAAAAGAAAAAGTCGCCACAGCTGCCCGCCTAAAAGCTGATAAAGTTTAGATAAGCGTCGTGCCAAGCTGCGTAGCGCTTTTCTGCTCGCATGTCTGCGGGGGAAAGCAAGCAGGAAATTGAGAGTTGCCAAAGCTGTTCACCGCGTTTTGATCCGCTCGATTTTAACAAAATGAAAGATAGGAGGGAGAGGACTTGAAAACGAAAAAACAGAAAAAGACCATTTTGTCAGCAGCAGCGATTTTAGCCGTGCTGATTGCCTTTTTTACATACCAGTATTTTCAAAAAGAACCTGAGCTCGTCGCCAATCTAGATTATGCGGATACTTCTTTTATCAAAGAGATGTCAGAAGATGAATTGCTTCGTTTTTTACAAGAACAAGCGGACGGCGACTATATTCGTTTACGGTTAGATACCTCGATGCGTTTCAGTACAGAGGAAGAAATCGGGGCAGTGAATATCCAGAATCCGCCCAGCAATGACTATGCAATGGAAGTGGTGACCTATATTGAAGGAGAGGATCAGAAAATCTATGAGTCCGGTGTGATCCAGCCGCGGCACTATGTCAGCGAAGGGAGATTGTTGCGGGAAGTGGACGAAGGTTCTTATAAAACAGTCAGCACTGTAAGATTTTACGATGAAGAAATGAATGTTGTCGGAACCTCTTCTGTTGTGGGGAATCTAACAGTCAGCGGCTGATTTGATGGATAAAAAAGGAACAAGGAGGAGAAAATGAAACGATTAAACAACATTTTTATGTCAGCATTATTTATTTTAGGAAGCGCTGGGATCGGGACTGCAGCAGCGCATGGAAATGTTTGGACACCTGGCGAGGTTGATCCAAATACCCCTTCACAATCAATAAAAGGAGAGGAACAGGCGGTCGTTCCGGCAGAAGGGACATTCAGCGAATGGGACCCGACAAACCCTGGCCCGGGACCTGGCCCGACTGACCCAAAAGATTGGATCGATGTGATGATCCCTGCCAGAGTTTTGTTTGGCCAGACAGATAAGACAGGCGGAAGAATCGTTTCGCCTGTTTACAGGATAGAGAATCGATCAGCAGCTGGTGTGCGGGTCTCAGTGGGTGACTTTAGAAAAGGAACAGATGCGGACAAGCTTCCGGATCTGACGTTGAACATGGAGAACGATACGGTTGGGCAGACATTGTCTTTAGTCCATCCTTCCGCTGCGCCAACTTTTCCAACTGAACTGACATTGATGCCGAATCAAAACGATGTCACCGAGTTTTCATTTTCTGGAAATGTCGGTGAAGGGTTCGAATTTGGTGCACCGATTCGTCCGCGATACGAACTGGTTTTACGATTTGAAGCTGTAGGGGTGTAGAGATGAAAAAAACTTTTTTATGGGTTCCGTTCATAACATTTATTAGTTTGCTCAGCCTAACAACCGGTATTGTTTATGGAACAACCAGTAATGTTGAAGTCACTGGACAAATCGGTGTACAAACGGTTACGTCGTCTGAACCGGAAGAATCCGCACCGCCAACGGAAGAAACGACTGCACCGGAGGAAACACCTGGTACAGAAGAGACACCAAGTACAGAAACATCCTCGGAAGAAAGAGAATTAGCCAATATCAGTCAAAATCTTCCTCAAACAAATGCTGCAACCAATCCTTGGATTGCTACAGCAGGCGGCGTTCTTTTGCTCATCGTTTTTGTGCTGTTCATGCGAAAGAAACTCAAATCCGTTTATCATACAAAATAAAGAGGACCTGTATTGTTTTTGAAAGTTAATACGGGTGTTCAATGGATTATTTGAACGACACAATACAAAAAAGAATAACAGTAAAAACAAGAGGGAGAAAAAGATGAGATTATTGAAATTGCTATGTGTGGGTGCCCTGCTCTGCTCGAGTTTCAGTCCAACCATCGCATACATGGATGATAATATAGCGTTTGTTCAGACAGAAGAAACCGCAGCGGCTCCGCAAACAGAAGAAATAGAGCAGACAACTGAGGCGAATCCAGCAGAAACTGTGGAAGAGGAAGTGCCAGCTTCTGCTGAGCCTGTTCCGGAACCGCCGCCAGCAGAAGAATCATCTGCTGAAGAAGAACCGATTGTTGAAACGCCGATAATCGAAGAAGAGCCCGTAGTCGAAGAGGAACCAGAAGTACTGCCGCCGCCGATTCCAGAGAATTTGCCAGATGCGGATGGGATTTTACAAGAAATCATTGAAGGACCATCTCCGCGTGCTGATTACCGTTTAACACCTGAGCTTCGTGCAACCAAAAGAGAATATGCAAATAGAATGTATATTGAAGAGGGCTTGTTTCGCATTTTTGCGAATCAGAATATTGATTTAGGAGTAGCTATCGGTTCAACAGCTACTCATACTATCTCTTTCCCTACACACGCTGTCTATGACGCTGGAAGGAACGATTCATGGATAGCGCATATTGCTGGGAATGACTGGACGGCTACCACGCCTTGGTTCACGCATATTTATTATGGCGATCATCCAAGGTATCCGGGTATTTTTGACTTTCGAGAACTGCGTCTGTCTATAGGTCCACACGGTAGTAGCGGCATACAAGTGGATTCTTCTTTTAGCAGAAATGGACACACGATGACTCTTACGATTAATCTTACAAGGACAGGGTCTTGGAATCCTAGTCGTCCTACAGAGCAGATAACTTTTAGAACTGATTATATATCATTAGGTGCTACAATTGCGACGTACCAATATGGTGGTGGATCTATACGACTCGGTAACGAACGGGATTCATTTACGACGCGTGTGGGCCAACCAGCTGGGACGGGTTTCAATTTTCCTATAACAATTAACAACATAGCTTCTACCCTTGAGGCAAATGCCATACCTGTTTCAGTACCGTTGGGGACAACAATCGATGATATTCGAGATATGAATCTGGCACCGTTTTTAGAAGTAAAACTTGATGGACGAACATTGATACCTAGTGAATATGAAGTGAATATTGTAAGGGACACTCTTGATACAAATACTGTAGGACAAGCTCAAACGAGACCAAGAATCCGAGTTAGCCATCCTTCTGCAGCGCCTGTAGAATTGGATCTGCCAGTCGAAGTAGAGTGGGGCGATAGTGTTGTTTTTGGAGTTGCTTCTAACTTTAATACACAAACGGTTGCTGCTTTTACACTGCATCATGGAAATAATCCGAAGATTACATCAGCTATTGGAGTTGGTACTACTAGTGGATCTGTGCGTGCAGGTTATAGCGGAGTTCCATATTACCGATTTAATTGGTTCGATATGGGAGCTGGTTCCGACTTGTTATTAACGAATAACGCAGGGGATCAGTCTATTGAAGTGCGGGGAGATGAGCAAAAATCCGTAGTATCGCGCTGGAACACAAGGTCAGTTAATTACGGGGATGTTGTTCGTTCGTGGGTTGCAGATCCTACAAGAAATGTTTTGCGTGTACGTGAAAATGATCAGTTCATCAATCATGGCGGCGAGGTTTATTATGAAGTAACACCAGATGGTTACCGTCTATTGAATATCAATCGAGTAGTGACGACAGAACAAACAATCACGGTAAATACTTCTGAAGCAGAACTACGGAATCGAGTGGCAGAATTCATTGCTGTTTCGAATTTACCAAATATGCGTGTGGTTGAATTTACACGTCTGCCAGATACATCAAGTATTGGGCGAGACGAAGGAATCATTCGAGTAGAGGAAACATTGGCAAGCGGAAAAAGTGTCATGTATGACTATACTGTTCCCTTCAATATAGCCGCGGCTCAGCTTAATGTACGTGCTGAAACTATTTCTGTGCCGCTTGGGACAACAACAATTGATATTAAAAATATGGATTTGTCACCATTTCTAGAAGTCACATTAGGCGGAACAGCTTTGACTTCTGATCAATATGAATTGAGCTTTATCAGTGAAGCTTCCAATGCGATTACAGTAGGTGAACTTAACATTAAACCAAGAATTCGGGTTAACCATGCGCTTGCATCTGCGCCTGTGGAACTGGACTTGCCAATCGAGGTAGAATGGGGCGATAGCGTAGTTTTTGGTGGGGATACGGATCTTAATACGCAAACAGCTGCCGCTTTTACTATTCATCATGGAACCCAACTGAAAATCACTTCAGCTATTGGAATAGGTGAGACTAATGGTAGTATTCATCCAAGTTATGCCGGCTTTCCTTATTTTCGATTTAATTGGTTTGATATGGGAAATAGTCTCAACACGGTATTATCGAATAATGCAGGGAACCAGTCTGTCGAAGCTCGGGGAGACTCTTTTAGGAGTATAGTGCTGGGACTTTGGGGCACAAGATTAGTCAACTATGGCGATGTCGTTCGCACGTGGGTCGCTGAAGCTGATAAAAATGTTCTGCGCGTAAATGATCAATTCGTGAATCATGGCGGCGAAGTGTACTATGAAATAACGCCATCTGGTTATCGTCCGCTTAGTATCAATCGA
>KE351655.1:88145-177652 GCA_000415185.1 Enterococcus faecalis 13-SD-W-01 | reverse complement strand
GGTTATCGTCCGCTTAGTATCAATCGAGCAATTACCAAAGAACAAAATGTTATGTTAAATACTTCTGCAGAAGAATTACGAAATAGAGTCAATGAATTCATTGATGTCTCCCATTCACCAAATGTACGAGTAGTTGGTTTTTCACTATTGCCGAATACTTCAAGCCCTGGACCTGTAGAAGGTAGGATCAGGGTCGAAGAAACATTAAGTACAGGAAGAATCGTTCAATACGATTACCCCGTTACCATCAATGTACTGGCTCCTCTTAACGTAAGTATTGAGAACATTCCAGTACTGTTGGGAACACCGACTACTGAAGTGGAAGCGATGGATTTCAATCCCTATCTTGAAGTGACAATGGGTGATCAGATTTTAACATCAGATCAATATGATGTTACATTTATTAGGAACAATTTCTTTAATACTGCAATAGCAGGTACTCCGCAGAATAGACCAAGGATTCGTGTTAGTTATACAGAAGAAGGGATTCCTCCTGTAGAAGTGGAGTTGCCAATCGTTGTCGAATGGGGCAATAGCATTGTTTTTGGTGGGGATAATGATCTGAATACACAAACAGCTGCTGCTTTTACTCTTCATCACGGCACGCAACCAAGAATTATCAGTGCATTTGGAAATGGTACTGCTAATAGTATGCTTCATCAGGGTTATATTGCTGTTCCCTATTATCGATTAAATTGGTTTGATATGGGAAATAGCCTCAACGCGACACTATCGGATAACGCAGGTAATTTTTCTATCACAGCTCAAGGAAATTCTTTTAGGTCCGTGGCACATACATGGGGCACAAGATTAGTCAACTATGGTGATGTCGTTCGCACGTGGGTCGCTGAAGCTGATAAAAATGTTCTGCGCGTAAATGATCAATTCGTGAATCATGGCGGCGAGGTTTACTATGAAGTAACGCCGTCTGGTTATCGTCCGCTTAGTATCAATCGAGCAGTGACGACAGAACATGAAATCGAGATGGATACGTCTGAAGCAGAATTGCAGAATCGAGTAGCGGAATTTATCGACATTTCGAATTTGCCAAATATGCGTGTGGTCGAATTTGCTGAGTTACCAGATGTTACGCGTCCAGGAAAATCTCCAGGAGTCATTCGTGTTGCTGAAACATTGGCAAGCGGAAAGGAAGCTATGTATGAGTATACTGTAGACTTCAACGTAATAAGCAATGCCTCATTGATCGATGTAAACTTGCCTAAAGAGATGGTTTTCGGCTCGACGGATCTTTATGAAGGAAAAGTGGTCTCACCGGTATACACAATCGAGAATAACAGTGAGCGTGGGGTGCGCGTGAATATCCAGAAGGTTGATGTGACGGCCAACGATAATCAGCTTGCTCTGCTTGATTCTACGGCCAATGAGCCAACTGGAACGAGTAATGCTGTCAGATTAGTGATGGAGGCAGGTACAACAACTGTAGGCCTGCACGAAAATACATCGAATCAGCTTCTTGCCAACTTATCACCAAGCCAATCTGCACAATTTACGATTGGTGGAAATTACTTTGGTGAATATGGTGAAGCGATCCGATTAGGTTTGGATATCCATTATCGCTTTGAGATACTTCCTTAAGATACAAAACAAACACCACTTGAAGTCATGGGACGACTTCACGTGGTGTTTTTGCATGAAAAAGACTGAACGTTTCAAACGTTCAGTCTGCATTTAAAGCATAAGTTATAAAAAATGAAAAATCAGCGTTCTGGAGAGCTTTTCTTCTTCAGTATGACTTGACTCGGTGCTTGTTTCGCTGCTAATTCTCGTCGAGTGTTGTCTACCCAGTTTTCTTTTGCGGTTAGTTTTTTTGTGTAGATAGACCTGTTTTTTCTTTGTCTAATTCGGTGATCTGCTTATTTAAATTTTCGATTTTTGCTTTATGCTCTTTTTGCTTGCTGGAAGAAATGGCATTAAGAAGGCGTGTAAACAGTCCTGGATTTTTTAGGTTCTCCAATTCACTTTTTACGTTTGTTAATTTTGTGTCTATTTTTAACTCTGCAGTTTTGAGTTTTTTTTGTTCACCAAGAGTTTGTGAATGCTCCGCCTTAATATTATCTAGGTCATTTCTATCATTACGGAGTTCTTCTTTTGTTTTGTGAAATGCAACTTTGGTGCGTTGATCTTCGGTTCGTTCTTTGGGTGCTGTTATTTTTGTTTTTGAAGATAGTTTATCTACTGTTTTTTGTGCTGTAGCGCGTTCTGATTTCGCTGCGGCTAATCGTTCTTGCCAGTTGTTATATTCTTCTTCAGGCATGTTTTTCCCAATTTTTTCGCTCTGGATGGCCTCTACTTTTTGTTTTGCGTTCTCTAAGTTTATATTCGCTTTCTCTAGAGGAGTGGCGTTGTTGTAGTTTTTTTCTGCTGCTAATGCATCGCGCGCTCTGTTTTTTTGCTCTAAACTGATGTCATGATCTGTTTGATTTACTCTGTCTTTGGCTGCACCTAAAAGCTTTTCAAAAGATTGTCCTGTTCGATTGTCTTTCATAAAATCTCTCCTTGTTATGTTCGTATATAACAAACATAACATCGTTTTTTGCAGTGGACGTTTCTCTTTTTTCTCCCAAGAAATAAATAATGATGTTATTTAGAATCACAAAAAACTTGCCAAAAAACCAACTGTCCATTAATTCGAGGACAGTTGGTTTATCTGGCGTGTTCTTTGTCTGAACGTCTTAGACTGCTTCTTTGCAGCTGTGCTTGGTGAGTACTTTTTAGCTGACCGATGCTTTTTCTATCTAATGCTTGGTATTGTGTGTGGATGATTGTTTGCAAAGAATTGATTTTATGCTGACAAGTCTGCTTTTCTTGGTTCAACGAAGCAATTTTGTTTTTTCGAAACAATTTATCAAATCTTGACACATGAGAAAGTCTCTTTTCGATTTCCTTCAACTTTTCTCGGCTCGCACAAAGTTCCCGATAACTTTCCTTTTGGGCCAGTTGATAAAGTTGGTAATCACTGTGCTTCTTTTTTATTTCAAAAAGTTCGTTATCGTTTTTGAAAATAACTTTTTTAGGATGTGGGGCGTTAATCTGCTTGGTTTGAGCCATACTGTTCCTTCTTTCTTTTCGTCTCTTTAATGTGTAGTTTAGCATGGGGAATGTTTCTTTTGCGTTCGGTTTTTGCAAAATAAAAAAATAATTGTTTTGGCTGAAATAGTTGATAAATAAGGCTTTTAATTCGTTATATCGTTAATTTTTTCTTTTCGAAATTATCGTTCCGAAGTCGGAATTATCTCATGATATAATTCGCACTATACTTGAGGTAGAACTAAAAATGAACCGAGGAGAATTCTGTTGAAAAGAGAGACGTATACCTTATCGAAACGAGCGGCAATCGATATCATCAAAAAGCTGCTCAAAAGGAAAAAGCATTTTTCATTTAAGGATATTGAGGAACAAATCGGAAGGGAATTGACGAGTGAAGATAAATTTATGGTTCGAAGTATCGTGGTGAAAAAATTTAATATGAAAGTGGTTTATCTTTCTCCTTTTAATCAATTGCGTTTTTATCGCAATCAGGAAAAGGGCTGACTATGTTTGAATAGCAATTATTTAATAAGCTAAGATATCTGTGTGATATTTTGGCTTTTTTTAATGTTGTAATCGCATACAAAATAATAGAGATTACATTATATCGTTTATTATTTAATTAAGTTAGATCCACTGTTCTTTGCTGAAAATTTCCGCTTGCCATGTTAAATCATGAGTTTTTGAGCTACGTAACTCAATATATTAGGGAGCAAGGGGATGTTAAAGTAAACTTGATGATCTTTCTACCCCTTTTTTAGCTGTAAGCAGTCTCGCCAAGCACATAGTTAACAACGAAAAGCACATAGAGAAAAATATGGATAAGATAGAGACTGCTTATACTGTACGCAGCTTATGCAGCAACTTGGGGAAGTTTGCTGCGTAAGCCGTACAGCAGCACTACAGATAAGAATAAAATAAGACACTGGATCTGTGCCCCCATAGATCCAGTGTCTTATTTTAGTGATAACATTATTCTTTTGTCAGATGCGGATGATTTTCGATGGATTTTAGACTGATTTCTCCAGAAGATAAGGTCATCATTTCTTGTTTTGTTTGAACGAGCAATTCGCCTTTTTTGTTGATAGCTTCCGCAGTTCCTGTATACGTTTTGCCTTTTTGGGTGAAACTTACTTTTTTGCCAAGGACAAACGATTTTTCTCGATAGAAAGAAAGAAAATCATTCTTGTTTTGGGAAAGATAAGTGAAGAGTTCTTTCCAGATTTGGATAATCAATTGGTTGCGGGTGATCGTCGGCTGACCATCTGGGAAAATCGAAGTTGCTTTTTCGCTGATTTCTGCTGGAAAGCCTTCTTGAGGTAAAGAAAAGTTGATGCCCATTCCGATGATGATATGGCTGATCCTGCCCGATTCCATGTCGCTGACAGCTTCAGAAAGAATGCCGCAGACCTTTTTTCCGTCCATATAAATATCGTTGACCCATTTGATGGCTGTTGGTTTTCCTGTCAGTTCTTCAATAGCTTTGGCACAAGCGCTGGCCGCTATGATCGTGTATTGCGGCAGTTCATCAAAATGTTTGTCTGGATGAAGGAGCAAGCTCATATAAATCCCTCGACCAGGCTCTGCATAGAAAGGCCGTCCGAATCGTCCGCGGGCTTGTTCCTGCATATCTGCAGCAAATAATACAGGGGAATCTTCTCCTTGTGCTGCTGCTAATTTTGCGTCTTTCATGGTTGATTCAGAGGTGCTGACAACATTGACTTTTAAATCGGGAATCAATTGTTGTAAAGCATGCAGTATTTCTTTTTCGTCTAAAACATCTGAGGGCAAGTAGCGGTAGCCTTTTGCGCCATGTTCAAACTGGTAGCCTGCTTTTTCAAGTTCTTTTATCGCTTTCCAAACACTGGTGCGGGAAAGTTGTAGTTGTTGTGCTATTTTTTCACCTGAAAGAAAATCGGGAGACTGTTTCAGTAATTGAAGTACTTTTTCTTTTGTAGTCATGGAATCAAGCTCCTTTCTCGTCTATTTTAGCAATAAAAACAAGCAGATAAAACAAAGAAAACATCTTGGACCAAAAAAGAAGGTCAAAGATGTTTTCTTTAGTGAAACTTTTTTATAAAAAATGCTGGAATGCTGGCTTCCTGTTTTAGCCTAACAGCACTTGATCGTCTTTGAGAGCAGAGCCGCTGTTTCTCTTGAACATATCCAAGAGTTCCGGTACAGTCAATTGTTGTTTTTCTTCATTTTTGATGTCAACGACGATTTGTCCTTGGTGAAGCATGATCAGACGATTGCCATAACGAATTGCGTCTTCCATATCATGAGTGACCATGAATGCAGTCAATCGCTGTTCATTGATCAATTTTTCTGTCAATTCCATAACGGTTTTAGAAGTAGCAGGGTCAAGAGCTGCTGTATGTTCATCCAGCAAAATCAATTCTGGACGCTGCAGTGTTGCCATCAACAAAGTGATTGCTTGGCGCTGACCGCCAGATAACAGACCGATTTCTGTACGCATCCGATTTTCTAAACCAAGGTTCAAGTGCGCAAGCTGTTCTTTGAAAAAGTCGCGGTCTTTTGCTTTCACGCCAGAGAAGAAGCCGCGTTTTTTTCCGCGTTTCATGGCTAAAGCTAAGTTTTCTTCTACAGTTAAGCGAACCGCTGTCCCCATTTTAGGGTCTTGGAAAACACGGCTGATTTTTTTTGACCGAGAGACAACTGATTTTTTAGAAATTTCCTGGTCTTGTAAATAAATATGTCCTTCTTTGATTGGGAAAGTACCAGCGATACTGTTCAAAAGTGTGGATTTACCAGCGCCGTTCCCGCCGATGATCGTGATGAAATCACCTGGATTGATCGTTAGGTTGATGCCTCTAAGTACGTGGTTTTCATTCACGGTTCCTTTTTCAAAATAATGGTGCAGATTCTCGATTTTCAATACTGGTTCCATCAATTAAACCTCCTTTGATCGTTTCGGTCTTTTTAGTTTCAATTTGTCTTGGACCTGCGGCAAAGAAAGGCAGATAACTAAGACGATAGCAGAAGCAAGTTTTGAATCACTTGGTTCAACATTCATTTCGAAAACAAGCGCTAAAATGAAACGGTAAATGATTGCACCAAGAACGATTGTCAGTAAACGAATCAAAAGCGGTTGATTTCTGAATAACACTTCAGCGACTATGATTGAAGCAAGTCCGATAACGATTGTACCAATACCAGAATTCAGATCCGCGAAGCCGTTGTTTTGTGCTAAAAGTGCGCCGGAAAGAGCGATACAGCCGTTTGAAAGCATGTAGCCGACGATTTTCATGTTGTCTGTGTTGATGCCGTTTGCTTCACTCATTGCTAAATTATCACCAGTCGCGCGCATCGCAAGACCAATTTCTGTACGGAAGAAGGCAAAAAGCAAGCCGATCACAATAAGTGCAAAAATCAAACCAACGACCATTACAGCATTGTTTTTTGTCATTCCGAGATCTTGGACCCATGTGAAAATCGTTTCTTGACCAAGTAAAGGTATATTTGGTGCCTTCATGATGCGGGAAGTAATAGAATACAAACCTGTCATCGTGATGATTCCTGCTAACAAAGCAGGAATCTTTAATTTCGTATGCAGCAAGCCGGTAATCAGACCCGCCCCCATGCCGCCGACAAATCCAAGCAGACTTGCCAAAAGAGGGGGTATCCCGTTGGTAATACTGATAGCTGCGATCCCTGCACCTAAAGGAAAACTTCCTTCAGCAGTCAAATCCGCAATATCTAAAATCCTATAAGTCAAGTACACCCCGATTGCCAAGAGTGCCCAAAGCACACCTTGAGAAGTGGATGAAAGCAAAAGTGAAAGTATATTCATAAAATGATCTCCTTTTATTTCTCTAATTTGATACTATCAGGGTCGATTCCAAGAGCTTCGGCCATGTCTTTGTTGATGTAAAGTTCTGGATCTTTTGGACTTTCTACTGGCAAGTCTGCAGGTGTTTTGTCACCGTCTAAGATTTTTGCAGCCATAGCGCCTGTTTGTTGACCAAGATGTTCGTAATCGATTCCGACAGTTGCTAATCCGCCTTCTTTGACTTGATCGACAGAACCTGCAACCACTGGTGTTTTTGTTTCTTTGGCTACTTCGCCAACCACGCTTGCTGCACTGGCGAATGTGTTATCTGTCGGGATGTAGATGCCGTCTACATCATTGGCAAGGCTTGTTGCTACTTGTTGGACATCATTTGTAGAATTAGCTGTCAATACTTTTACTTTCACACCTGCTTTTTTCAGTTCTTTTTCGGCAAGATCTGCTTGTAATTTAGAGTTTGCTTCACCGTTGTTGTACATGATCCCGATCGTTTTTGCATCTGGAACGATGGATAACAGCAAGTTGATTTGTTCTTTGATCGGTACCATATCTGTTGTTCCAGTTACGTTTCCGCCAGGTTTTTCATTTGAAGCAACTAGATGTGCTTGTTCTAAATCTGTTACGGCAGTTACGACGATCGGGATGTCTGTTGTTGCATTCAATAGAGATTGCGCAGCGGGAGTAGCGATTCCTAACAATAGATCTGGGTCTTCTCTGACCAGACGTTCGCTCATACTTTTCAAGTTATCTTGACTGTTTTGGGCATTTTGGTAATCGATGGTCAAGTTTTCGCCTTCTTTATAGCCGCCTTCTTCTAATCCTTCTTTGAATCCTTTATAGGCAGCATCAAGTGAGTTGTGTTGGACTAGCTGTAAGACACCGACTGTTTTTTTGTCATCTCCTGAGCCGTTTGCGTTATTCTTTCCACAAGCACCTAACGCTAATAGTAGTAACATTCCTGCACCAATCAATAATTTTTTCTTCATCTTTTTTTCCTCCTTAGTTTTGAAAAACAAAAAAATCCATTCAGACGATATGATACGTCTAAATGGATTGGATAATTCGAAGTTTAAGATACAAATATAAGATTCTTTGTATGCTTTTCCTCAGCCACTTAGCGTAATCGTCTACGTGGCCCTCTGTCGCATTACAAAGTTCTTTAGCCATCATAGATACAAACAAGTTGTTTAACGTTTGTATCCATCATGAATGAATACAAACCTATCTAAAGTAGCTAAAGTAAAAGTTATTCAGTTGTGTGGGTGTAAGCTGTATTGTTCTCATAATAAATTTCCTCCACAAATTGAATTAAGTAGAAGTATAGCGAATTGTGTTTTTCCTGTCAACAACAAGTTGAAAATTCTGAAAATAAATTATTGGAAGCAGCCTGAAAAGAAAGGGCGAAAATGGGTTGACTTATATAGTAAAAACGTGTATTATATGAAGTTGCAAAAACTATCTGATGAAGAGAAGGCAGAAACGAAATATTGTCCGTTTCGGCTTTGAAATAAGAACACAAAAGTAGAAGCTCACGAAAGTAAAGTTTCAAGAGAACGTTCTATTTTTGGTTTTTTTTGCCTAAAAGCCGCAAAAAATGTCTGTTGTTACCTAATTATAATATTTGTAATTATTTTGTAACGATTGATCGGGTAGTCTTTTTGAATGACATTTTAGAGGGGTGAAGAGCTTGGCTGGACACGTAGTAAAATACGGAAAACACCGCGAACGTAGAAGTTTTGCACGCATCAGTGAAGTGCTGGAATTACCAAATTTGATTGAAATTCAAACAGACTCTTACCAATGGTTCTTAGATGAAGGATTAAGAGAGATGTTTGAAGATATCTTGCCAATTGACGATTTCAACGGCAATTTGTCTTTGGAATTTGTAGACTATGAATTGAAAGAACCAAAGTATACTGTAGCAGAAGCACGTGCGCATGACGCAAACTATTCTGCACCATTACATGTGACTTTGCGTTTGACAAACCGTGAAACTGGAGAGATCAAAGCGCAAGAAGTCTTCTTCGGCGACTTCCCATTAATGACAGAACAAGGAACATTTATCATCAATGGTGCGGAACGTGTTATCGTTTCTCAATTGGTTCGTTCTCCAGGTGTTTATTTCCATGGTAAAGTGGACAAAAACGGAAAAGAAGGATTTGGATCAACTGTTATTCCTAACCGCGGTGCGTGGTTAGAAATGGAAACAGATGCGAAAGATATTTCCTATGTACGTATCGACCGCACACGTAAAATCCCATTGACTGTTTTGGTTCGTGCGTTAGGTTTTGGTTCCGATGATACGATTTTCGAAATCTTCGGTGACGGCGAAACATTGCGCAACACGATCGAGAAAGATTTGCACAAAAATGCAAATGACTCACGTACAGAAGAAGGATTGAAAGATGTTTACGAACGTCTTCGTCCAGGCGAACCAAAAACTGCAGACAGCTCAAGAAACTTGCTGAATGCTCGTTTCTTTGATCCAAAACGTTACGACTTAGCAAATGTTGGTCGTTACAAAGTCAACAAAAAATTAGATTTGAAAACACGTTTGTTAAACCTTACTTTAGCAGAAACATTGGTTGACCCTGAAACAGGCGAAATCATCGTTGAAAAAGGAACAGTTTTAACACACCAAGTAATGGAAACTTTGGCTCCATACATTGAGAACGGCTTGAATTCAGTCACTTACTATCCTTCAGAAGACGGTGTAGTAACAGACCCAATGACAGTCCAAGTGATCAAAGTATTTTCACCAAAAGATCCAGAACGTGAAGTAAACGTGATCGGCAACGGTTATTTGGATACTTCTGTGAAAACGATCCGTCCAGCAGATATCATTGCTTCAATGAGTTATTTCTTGAACTTATTAGAAGGAATCGGCAATGTGGATGACATCGACCACTTGGGTAACCGCCGTATCCGTTCAGTCGGCGAACTTTTACAAAACCAATTCCGTATCGGGCTAGCTCGTATGGAACGTGTGGTTCGTGAAAGAATGTCGATCCAAGATACAGAAACATTGACTCCTCAGCAGTTGATCAATATCCGTCCTGTGGTAGCAAGTATCAAAGAATTCTTTGGTTCTTCTCAGTTGTCACAGTTCATGGACCAAACAAACCCTCTTGGCGAATTGACGCACAAACGTCGTCTATCTGCCTTAGGACCTGGTGGATTGACACGTGACCGTGCCGGCTATGAAGTTCGAGACGTTCACTATTCTCACTATGGCCGTATGTGTCCGATCGAAACGCCTGAAGGACCAAATATCGGGCTGATCAATAGTTTATCAAGTTATGCGAAAGTCAATAAATTTGGATTTATCGAAACACCTTACCGTCGTGTAGATCGCGAAACTGGCCGTGTTACTGATCAAATCGATTACTTGACTGCCGACATCGAAGACCATTACATCGTTGCCCAAGCAAACAGTTTGTTGAATGAAGACGGAACATTTGCTGAAGATGTTGTTATGGCTCGTGCCCAAAGTGAAAACTTGGAAGTTTCTATCGACAAAGTTGACTATATGGACGTTTCACCTAAACAAGTAGTTGCCGTTGCGACAGCATGTATTCCTTTCTTGGAAAACGATGACTCCAACCGTGCCTTGATGGGTGCCAACATGCAGCGTCAAGCTGTGCCATTGATCAACCCTCAAGCGCCATGGGTAGGAACTGGTATGGAATATAAATCAGCGCATGACTCAGGTGCTGCGTTGTTATGTAAACATGACGGTGTCGTTGAATATGTCGACGCTGCCGAAATCCGTGTACGCCGTGATAATGGTGCTTTGGACAAATACAGCGTAACAAAATTCCGTCGTTCAAACTCCGGAACAAGTTACAACCAACGTCCAATCGTTACATTAGGCGAAAAAGTTGAAAAAGGCGATACATTAGCAGACGGACCATCAATGGAACAAGGCGAAATGGCTTTAGGTCAAAACGTTTTAGTTGGTTTCATGACATGGGAAGGTTATAACTATGAAGATGCGATCATCATGAGCCGCCGTTTAGTCAAAGATGACGTGTATACATCTATCCATATTGAAGAATATGAATCAGAAGCACGTGATACAAAATTAGGACCAGAAGAAATCACTCGCGAAATCCCGAATGTCGGCGAAGACGCATTGAAAGATCTAGATGAAATGGGTATCATCCGAATTGGTGCGGAAGTACAAGACGGCGACTTGCTTGTCGGTAAAGTCACACCAAAAGGGGTAACTGAATTATCTGCAGAAGAACGTCTATTGCATGCGATCTTTGGTGAAAAAGCCCGCGAAGTCCGCGATACATCTCTACGTGTACCGCATGGCGGCGGCGGAATCGTCCATGACGTGAAAATCTTTACTCGCGAAGCTGGGGACGAATTATCACCAGGCGTAAACATGTTAGTTCGTGTTTACATCGTCCAAAAACGTAAGATCCACGAAGGCGATAAAATGGCCGGACGTCACGGAAACAAAGGGGTCGTTTCCCGAATCATGCCGGAAGAAGATATGCCATTCTTACCAGACGGAACACCAATCGACATCATGTTGAATCCATTAGGGGTGCCGTCTCGTATGAACATCGGACAAGTACTGGAATTACACTTAGGTATGGCTGCACGCCAACTAGGTATCCACGTAGCAACACCTGTATTTGATGGTGCGAACGATGAAGACGTATGGGCAACTGTACGTGAAGCTGGTATGGCAAGCGATGCGAAAACAGTTCTTTATGACGGACGTACAGGTGAACCATTTGACGGACGCGTATCTGTTGGGGTAATGTACATGATCAAACTTGCCCACATGGTCGATGACAAATTGCATGCCCGTTCAATCGGGCCTTACTCACTTGTTACACAACAGCCATTGGGTGGTAAAGCTCAATTTGGTGGACAACGTTTCGGTGAGATGGAAGTTTGGGCTCTTGAAGCGTACGGAGCTGCTTACACATTGCAAGAAATCTTGACTTACAAATCAGATGACGTTGTTGGACGTGTGAAAACATACGAAGCCATCGTCAAAGGTGAACCAATTCCAAAACCAGGCGTGCCTGAATCATTCCGAGTTTTAGTAAAAGAATTACAATCACTTGGTTTAGATATGCGTGTCTTGGATATCGAAGAAGCAGAAATCGAGCTTCGCGACATGGATGACGAAGATGATGATTTAATCACTGTCGACGCATTGACAAAATTCGCTGAACAACAATCAGCAAAAGAATTAGAGAAAAAAGCGGCGGAACAAATCGAAGATAACAAAGAGGACGTTATCCAAAATTTTGAAACTGCAGAAGATAACCTAGACTAATCCAGTCTATACATCTGCGAGACGGCACAGATCAGCCGTCTTGCGGTTTTGCCATTAAACGAAATGGAGGGAACCCCTTTTGATCGATGTAAATAAATTCGAAAGTATGCAAATAGGTTTGGCTTCTCCCGAAAAAATCAGAAGCTGGTCTTATGGCGAAGTAAAAAAACCTGAGACGATTAACTATCGTACACTGAAACCTGAACGTGAAGGGTTATTCTGTGAGCGTATTTTTGGTCCAACAAAAGACTGGGAATGTGCCTGCGGAAAATATAAACGTATTCGCTATAAAGGCATCGTTTGTGACCGATGCGGCGTTGAAGTTACTCGTTCAAAAGTTCGTCGTGAACGTATGGGTCACATCGAATTAGCAGCACCTGTTTCACATATCTGGTACTTTAAAGGTATTCCTTCTCGTATGGGTCTTGTATTAGACATGAGCCCTCGCGCGTTAGAAGAAATCATTTATTTTGCTTCATATGTGGTCATTGAACCAGGTAACACAAGCTTAGAGAAAAAACAATTATTGACTGAACGCGAATACCGCGAAAAACGTGACCAATACGGCCAAGAATTCCATGCAGCAATGGGTGCCGAAGCTATCAAACAATTATTGGATAACGTAGATTTAGATGCAGAAGCAGCTGAATTGAAAGAAGAATTGAAAACAGCACAAGGACAAAAACGTACACGTGCTATCCGTCGTTTAGACATCTTGGAAGCTTTCCGTGCTTCAGGAAACGAACCAAGCTGGATGGTCATGGATGTTATTCCAGTTATCCCTCCTGATTTGCGCCCAATGGTCCAATTAGAAGGCGGACGTTTTGCAACAAGTGACTTGAATGACTTGTATCGTCGTGTTATCAACCGTAACAACCGTTTGAAACGCTTGTTAGACTTGAACGCTCCTGGAATCATCGTACAAAACGAAAAACGTATGCTGCAAGAAGCAGTTGACGCATTGATCGATAATGGTCGTCGCGGCCGTCCAGTAACTGGACCAGGTAACCGCCCATTAAAATCACTTTCTCACATGTTGAAAGGGAAACAAGGTCGTTTCCGTCAAAACTTGCTGGGTAAACGTGTTGACTACTCTGGTCGTTCCGTTATCGTTGTTGGACCATTCTTGAAAATGTATCAATGTGGTCTGCCAAAAGAAATGGCGATCGAATTGTTCAAACCATTCGTAATGCGCGAATTGGTACAACGCGAACTTGCTTCAAATATCAAGAACGCAAAACGTAAAATCGAACGTCAAGAAGACGAAGTTTGGGATGTTTTGGAAGACGTAATCAAAGAACACCCAGTTCTTCTTAACCGGGCACCTACGCTTCACAGATTAGGTATCCAAGCATTTGAACCAGTTTTAGTACAAGGCCGTGCAATCCGTTTGCATCCACTTGTATGTGAAGCTTATAATGCCGATTTCGATGGAGACCAAATGGCGGTCCATGTACCATTGAATGAAGAAGCACAAGCTGAAGCACGTATGTTGATGCTTGCTGCACAAAACATCTTGAATCCAAAAGACGGTAAACCAGTCGTAACTCCTTCCCAAGATATGGTTCTAGGTAACTACTACCTAACAATGGAAGAAGAAGGACGCGAAGGCGAAGGTATGGTCTTCCGTGATCAAAATGAAGCTGTCATCGCATGGCGCAACGGCTACGTTCATTTACATTCACGTATTGGTGTGAACCCTAATTCTCTAGGTGACAAACCATTCACTGATTGGCAAAAAGAACGTACAATGATCACAACTGTCGGTAAGATCATTTTCAATGAAATCATGCCGCAAGAATTCCCATACTTGAACGAACCAACGGACTTCAACTTGACTGTTCAAACACCAGACAAGTACTTTGTTGAAGCTGGAACAGATATTCCAACTCATATCAAAGAACAACCGTTAGTATTGCCGTTCAAGAAGAAAAACCTAGGAAACATCATCGCTGAAGTATTCAAACGTTTCAAAGTTACTGAAACATCTAAAATGCTTGACCGTATGAAAGATTTAGGATACAAACATTCAACACATGCCGGTATCACTGTTGGTATCGCGGATATCAGTGTTCTGAATGAAAAACAAGCAATCATCGAAACAGCACATAAACAAGTCGAAACAATCACGAAACAATTCCGTCGTGGTTTGATCACAGACGAAGAACGTTATGAACGTGTTATCGGTGTTTGGAACGCAGCGAAAGACGAAATCCAACAAAAACTGATGGAAAGTCTAGATGCGAAAAACCCAATCTTCATGATGTCCGACTCTGGAGCCCGTGGTAACATCTCCAACTTTACTCAGCTTGCTGGTATGCGTGGGTTGATGGCTGCGCCGAATGGACAAATCATGGAATTGCCGATCATCTCAAACTTCCGTGAAGGTCTATCCGTCTTGGAAATGTTTATCTCTACTCACGGAGCTCGTAAAGGTATGACCGATACAGCCTTGAAGACAGCCGATTCCGGTTACTTGACACGTCGTTTGGTTGACGTTGCCCAAGATGTCATCATTCGTGAAGAAGATTGCGGTACAGACCGTGGTCTAGAGATAAAAGCAATTCGTGAAGGAAACGAGATCATCGAATCATTAGAAGAACGTTTGATTGGCCGTTACACACGTAAATCAGTCTTCAATCCTTCTACTGGTGAAATGATCATCGGCAACGATCAATTGATTTCTGAAGATCTTGCAAAACAAATCGTTGATGCAGGTGTCGAAACAGTAACGATCCGTTCTGTCTTCACATGTAATACAAAACATGGTGTATGTAAACATTGTTATGGACGTAACCTTGCAACTGGTTCTGACGTTGAAGTTGGTGAAGCAGTTGGTACAATCGCTGCTCAATCAATCGGTGAACCTGGTACTCAGTTGACAATGCGTACTTTCCATACCGGCGGGGTTGCTGGAGACGATATCACTCAAGGTCTTCCTCGTGTCCAAGAAATTTTTGAAGCACGTAATCCGAAAGGGCAAGCGGTCATCACTGAAGTTACAGGTGATGTGATCGATATCTCTGAAGATCCTTCAACACGTACAAAAGAAGTAACAATCAAAGGGAAAACAGATACACGTACGTATACTGTTCCTTATACAGCACGCATGAAAGTCGCTGAAGGCGATATGATCCATCGTGGTGCACCATTGACAGAAGGTTCAATCGATCCTAAACAATTATTACAAGTTCGTGATGTATTATCTGTCGAAAACTATCTATTGCGTGAAGTACAACGCGTATACCGTATGCAAGGGGTAGAAATCGGAGACAAACATATCGAAGTAATGGTTCGTCAAATGTTGCGTAAAGTTCGCGTAATGGACCCAGGTGATACAAATATCCTTCCTGGTACATTACTAGACATTGCTGATTTCAAAGACCAAAACTACAATACATTAGTCGCTGGCGGCGTTCCTGCAACATCTCGTCCAGTATTACTAGGTATTACAAAAGCGTCCTTGGAAACAAACAGCTTCTTGTCTGCCGCTTCCTTCCAGGAAACAACACGTGTCCTAACAGACGCTGCGATCCGCGGTAAGAAAGATCCGCTTCTTGGTTTGAAAGAAAATGTTATCATCGGTAAAATCATCCCTGCAGGTACAGGTATGCAACGTTACCGTGACATGGAACCAAAAGAAGTCGGCGTAGCAAGCGAAAATGTTTACAGCATTTCTGACATCGAAGCACAAATGGCTGCTGAAGATGCAATGAACGAAAACAAACGTTAATCAGAGCGCTGATTAAGCACCTCTGCCAAGCAAATTTTGTTTGGCGGAGGTGTTTTTTATTTTGCCTTTTTTCGTCATTTTTGCGGATAAATTTTATGAAAAATGATTGTTTTTCCGATCTGTTTTTCTTTAAGACAAACAACCGTCTTTTGCGAGTATAATTGCTCGCCATATTAGAAAAAACGTAGTAGAATCAGGACGTCTTAGAACAAAAAAACATCTATAGTAGATAAAGCTAAAGGAGGCATTATCTTGAAAAAAATCGGCTTTTTAAGTTTTGGTCATTGGATGGACCAAGGATCAATGGTAAAAACAGCAGCAGATGCGTATCTGCAATCCATCGAATTAGCTGTTGAAGCAGAAAAAATCGGAGTAGATGGTGCATATTATCGTGTCCACCATTTTGCCAATCAAATTGGTTCGCCATTCCCATTGCTTTCAGCAATCGGTGCAAAAACAAGCAAGATCGAAATCGGTACAGGGTTGATCGATATGCGTTATGAAAATCCCTATTACATGGCAGAAAATGCTGGATTGACAGATATCATCACACAAGGAAGAGTGCAATTGGGCGTGGGCCGTGGTTCACCAGAGCAAGTATTGAACGGCTGGCAATATTTCGGCTACGATTATAGCGAAGAAGAAATCCAAGACATCACACGTGAACGTACTCTTGAATTTTTATCATTGATTGAAGGAAAAGCTTTTGCAGAACCAAATCCGCAACCAATGTTCCCGCAAGGTCCAGGTAAATTACGTATCGAGCCTTATTCAGAAGGTTTGCGTCAACGTATCTGGTGGGGTGCTGGATCACAACAAACAGCGATCTGGGCTGCACAAAACGGAATGAATCTGCAATCTTCAACATTGGTAAACTATGAATCAGATGAACCATTCCATGTACAGCAAGCAAATCAATTGCGTGCCTATAAAGAAGCGTGGAAACAAGCAGGGCATGATTTTGAGCCAAGAACACTTGTGACTCGCTCCATCCAGCCAATCACAACTGACTTGGATCGCCGCCTGTTTGGTAATGATGGCGGACAAGATCAAGTAGGTTATCTTGCTTATCATCAAAATCCAACAATCTTTGGTAAAACATTTGTAGGAGAACCTGAGAAATTGGTCAAAGAATTGGCTGAAGACGAAGCAATCCAAGAAGCAGATACAGTTCTTGTAACAATACCAAATACATTAGGTGTAGAATACAATATGCATTTACTAGAAACAATCGTAAAAGACATCGCACCAGATTTGGGCTGGCGTGACTAATCAAGTGAAACACGAATAAGTAATATGAAGTTGTCAAAACATTAATATAAAAAAGCCAAAACACCCAGCCCTTGCTGAGGTGTTTTGGCTTTTTTAATTATTTATGAAAAAGATATTGGTATAATATACTTATCCGTGATTCACAGAAATAGAGTCAGTTAAAGTTAGTTCTGTTGGAACCAGTATTTTTTGGTCTTCTACCGGCATTTTATAGATAAGCTGAAAAAGCAGCTCGGTTGCCGCTTCCCCTAATCGGTTTGTCGGCACATCAATACGGGAAAGTTGTGGAGAAAAAAGCGAAGAAAGTGTATAGTCACTGAATCCAGCAATCGAAAGATCATTCGGGATATATTGCTGGTTCTGATCCAATATTTTATACACACTTAATGATTTCAAGGCATCTGTAGTAAAAATCGCCGTTGGTTTTTCGGGAAGGCTCAACAGTTTTTCTACTGCATCAAGACTGTCTTCTAAGCGGAAACCGCCATTAATGATCCATTCGTTGCGAAGATCTAGATGATGGTCAAATAAACATTGGCGATAACCATTTAATCGATCACTAGCAACATGGACTTCCGTAGGTGCATGAAGACAAGCAATTTTTGTATGGCCCTTTTCAATCATCACTTTGACTAAATCATAACTGTCTTGGAAATTATCCGTATCAACAGAGTAGATATGTTCATATTTTTGATCTACTTTCCCAATTACAACAATTGGTATCCCATATCGGTCTAATTCAGAAAGCAGACTCTCATCCATAGAAGAGCTCAAAATAATGATTCCTCTAATCATCTTTTCTTGGATTTTCTTTTTGCATTTTTCCAATTCTTCTTCAGGTGTGCGAGCTGTTTGTAAAATCAAATCAAAATGATTTTTTTCAGAAATACCTGAAATTGCTTGAATGACATCAGAAAAAAACGGATTGCCATACGTCGTATCGGAAGTACGATGGCTAACGGCTAAAATCGCATCAAATCCACTGCCAGTTAATCCTCTGGCTATTTTACTTGGTGCATAATCCAATTCTTCAATGGCTTTAAGCACGCTATCTTTGGCTTTCGATGATATATTCGGTTGATTATTCAGCACACGGGAAACAGTTGATTTTGAGACATTTGCTTTTTTTGCAATATCATAAATAGTTGGCTTCATTTTTCATTATCCTCCATTTTGGGAGCGCTATTACAACAATTAAATAGTACAATATAGGACTTCGTTTGTCTATTCTTTTTGTTTTTGTTGCTATATAAAGATTGTTAAAAATACCATTGACAGTAAGCGCTTTCTGTAATATTATTTAGTTGCTGGGAACGCTCCCAAAAAAAGAAAGGATGTTTGATATATGTATGAACAGCTCTTAATTGAGATTTACCACAACAAAGAACTCAGTATAGAATTATCAGAGAAAATCAAACAACGTGTAACGAAGCACAAAAAACTTGCAATAAAATCAGCCAAACAGCATTGGGACGAACAAGATTTGTTTTTGATTACATATGCTGATCAATTTTCAGAAGAAGGTCAAGCAAATCTGGTTTCATTCCGTCATTTTTATCAAAAGTATTTATCAGAACTATTCAACATCGTCCACTTTTTACCATTTTTTCCTTATACATCAGACGATGGTTTTTCCGTAGTAGATTATCAAAAAATAGATGAAAAGAATGGCACGTGGGAAGACCTAGAAATGTTTAAAGAGACACGTCTCATGTTTGATTTTGTTTGCAATCATTTATCTGCTAAAAGTATCTGGTTTCAGGAATATTTGGCTTTAAATCCAGAGTATAAAGATTTCTTTATTGATTTAGATCCAACGATAGATTTAAGCAAAGTAACACGTCCAAGAACCAGTCCTTTATTGACGAAATTTGAAGATAAAAATAGAGAAGAAAAAAACATTTGGACGACTTTCAGCGCAGATCAAGTAGACGTGAATTTCAAAAATCCAGAAGTGTTACTTCGAATGATTGATATCTTATTGTTTTACTTAGAAAAAGGAGCGGAGTTTATACGTCTGGATGCTGTCGGTTTTTTGTGGAAAACATTAGGAACTTCGTGTATCCATTTACCGGAAACGCATAAAATCATCCAAGTGTTTCGAAAAGTAGTAGATGAAGCTGCGCCAGGCACTATTTTGATTACTGAGACTAATGTTCCTCATAAAGATAATATCAGCTATTTCGGTGATGGAAGTAATGAAGCACAAATGGTTTATCAATTTCCACTACCCCCGTTAGTACTTTATGCTATCCACACTGGAAATACGACTTATTTAAAAAACTGGGCAAGTTCGCTTGAACATACGAAAGAAGGAACAACTTTCTTTAACTTTTTAGCTTCCCATGATGGTATCGGATTAAATCCAATCAGGGGTATTGTTCCAGAAACAGAGATTCAGAATTTAGTTGAAGAGTTGAAAAAAGAAGGTGCCTTGGTCAATTACAAAAAGAATCCAAATGGCACAACTAGTCCTTATGAAATCAATGTTACGTACCTTGATGCTCTGAGTGCTAAAAAAGACGAAGATGAGCTGCGAAAACAACGATTTTTATTGGCCCATGCACTTTTGGTAGCGGTTCCTGGGATTCCTGCTATTTATATCCAAAGTATTTTAGGAAGCAGAAATGATTATGACGGCGTCGAAAAAACTGGGGAGAATCGAAGTATCAACCGGAAAAAATATGAACTTGATGAAATCAGAGAAGAACTTGAAAACACGCCATTGAGAAAAATGGTTTATCACGGATTGAGTGAAATCGTGGGTACACGCAAAACGGTCAAAGCGTTCCATCCAGATGCGGAAATGATTGTTCAAGAATCCAATAATCAAATCGTAGCTTTTATTAGAAAAATAGAAGAAGAACAAGTTTTAGCTATTTATAATTTTTCAAATGAGCTATCTGTTTACAAATTACCAGATGCGGAGTATTGGGATTTATTCAACAAAAGAAAATTTGAATATCGAAATGAAGTGCAGCTACAGCCATACCAGTACTTGTGGTTGAAAATAAAAAAAGAGGTGGAAAAATGAAATTAAAAACATTCATCGCCGTTACATCGCTAGCAACTGCAACTCTGCTATTCTCCGCGTGTGGAAGAGGAAATTCGAGCGAAGCAGAGGAACAAACGACTATTCGCTTCATGCACTCTTCTGTGGAACAAGACCGACTTTCCGTTATTAATGAAATCGTAGCAGCATTTGAAAAGGAAAATCCAGATATCAAAGTAAGCCAAGTTCCTGTTGAAGAATCCGCATTCAATACAAAAGTTGTCACATTGGCACGTTCACGAGAGCTGCCTGAAGTAATGGAGGTAAGTCAAGACTTTGCAAAAGTGATGGATAAAGACGAATTGATTGATCAGGAAGCTGTACAATCGGTCATTGAATCTGCCGGTGAAGAAAATTACTATGAGGGTGCAAAAAGTCTTGTACGTTCTGAAGATGGAAAAAGTTACATCGCAGCGCCAATCAGCGGATGGGTGCAAGGGATTTGGTACGACAAAGAAAAGTTGTCAGAGGCTGGGTTTTCTGAACCGCAAAATTGGGAGGACATTTTAAAGATCGCTGAACATTTCACTGATAGAGAAAACAGAAAATTTGGTATAGCGATTCCAACGGCAGAAGGAACGATGAGTGAACAAGCATTCTCTCAATTCGCTTTGTCAAACAACGCTAACGTATTAGATGAAGATGGAAATGTGACGATTGATACACCAGAAATGAGAGAAGCATTGACCTATTATCAAAAATTGTCGGAATTTACGATGCCAGGATCAAACGATGTAACAGAAATTAAAGATGCATTTATGAACGGGACTGTACCAATGGCTATTTATTCGACTTATATCTTGCCTGCTGTTTATGAAGCGGAGAAAGCTGATTCCATTGGATTTGCGATCCCAACCAAAAAAGACGCAGCAGTTTATGGCACGGTTTCAGGATTGACGATCACATCTGGTATAGAAGAAACGAAAAAGGCAGCCGCAGAAAAATTTGCAGAGTTTTTATCTCGTCCAGAAAATATGGAAAAATGGATCTTGATGTCGCCAGGTGGTGCACAACCAGTGAATAAAAAAGTAGTTGACTCGCCGACTTATCAAGAAAATGAAGTTATCCAAGCATTTGGTGAGTTGCCAAAAGAAATCGCCGAAGCGTTTGATGAAGTGCAGGTATTTGGATTAGTCGGAGAGAAAAATTTCACAAAAATGGGTGATATCACAAGTGCTGGAGTCATCGGAAAAGCAGTTAATAGTGTAACTGTAGGCAATGAAACAGTAGAAAAAGTATTGGAAAACGCTCAAAAAAATACAGAAGGAAATTAACTATTTCTGAAAGATTGTTGTGAGCAAGGAGGTTTCAATGAATCAATCAAGAAAACAATCTGATTTTAAATTAGCACTTGGATTATTGGCGCCCAGCATGATTCTTCTGACGGTGCTGGTATTGCTGCCGATGCTTTCAAATATCCAGATCAGCTTTTACGATATTCCGCTAAATCCTAATTTGGAATCGATTTTCATAGGACTAGATAATTATTTAGATATTTTAAAGGATAGTGAATTCTATCGTTCACTGGGACTGACATTTGCATACACTTTTTTAGTTGTTGCAGGAAGCACGATTTTAGGATTGGCCGCGGCAATAATGTTCAATCGGAAATTTAGGTTTAGAAAAACTGTCCGCTCGCTTATTCTTTTAAGCTATGTCACGCCTTCTATTTCTTTGATTTTTGCTTGGAAATATATGTTCAATAACAGTTTTGGAATTGTCAACAATGTGTTGGTAGATAGGTTTCATTTATTCAACGAGGCACCGCTTTGGTTTGACCAGCCGACTGCTAGTTTCTTTTTAGTCGTATTATTTGCTGTTTGGCGTTACTATCCTTACGCATTTTTATCGTTTTTGGCTATTTTGCAAACAGTCGATAAATCGTTATATGAAGCAGCAGAAATGGATGGTGCAAATGCTTGGCAGAAGTTTTTGATTGTCACACTCCCAGCAATCAAACCCGTTCTGGCTACAGTAATTATCTTGCGTTCGATCTGGATGTTCTATATGTTCACGGATGTCTTTTTGCTTACAAATCGAGTGAACATATTGGGTGTTTACCTGTATCAAACAGCTTTTGCTCACAATGACCTTGGCAAAGCAGCAGCAATCTCTATACTTCTATTTGTCATCATTGCAGTAGTGATTTTATTCTCTAGAAAGCGGGTGAATCTGAATAAATGAAATTAAAAGAACGACAGAAACCAAGAAAAATAGGAAAGAAAACAGCATTTTATGCCGCTGTCATCTTGTTCTTGATTATTAATCTTTTTCCTTTTTGGATTATGTTGATGACTTCTTTCAAAAGCCCGCAAGAAGCAATCGCAGTTAATCAGACGATCTTGCCTAAAGAATGGACTTTCGAACATTATCAGGCGATTTTCAACGCCGATGTTTTCCCATTCCTCATGTATTTTAAAAATAGTTTTGCTGTATCGCTGTCTTCCGCCTTATTTTCAGTGTTGATCGGTATCAGCGGAGCGTATGCTTTATCAAAATTGAATTTTAAAGCACGTTCAAAAATCAATGCAAGTTTTTACACTGTCTATATGTTTTCAGGAATCCTGATTGTTGTTCCATTATTCAGGATCATCTCAAGTCTTGGTCTTTACGACACGAATACAGCATTAGTAATTACGATGATCGTTCAAACTTTGCCGACAGCGATTTTTATGTTACGGAGCTATTTTGATACACTTCCAAAAGATATCGAAGAAGCGGCTATGATTGATGGATTAAACCGGGTTCAAATCATTATCCGAATCATTATACCGTTATCTATATCAGGAATCATTTCTGTATTTGTTTATTGTTTTATGGTTGCTTGGAACGACTATTTGTTTGCATCGATCCTTTTGTCGTCCTCGGATAAATTTACTTTACCAATTGGCTTAAATACACTTTTCAGCACACCCGATTATATCTGGGGAAGGATGATGGCTGCTTCACTCGTTACGGCTCTACCAGTCATTATTATGTATGCGTTATCAGAGAGGTTCATCAAAGGAGATCTTGTAGAAGGCGGCGTCAAAGGATAAAAATGGAGGATAAAAATGAAGAAACTTGTAGCATTAGAACCAAGAGTAGCAGGATTTAAAGAGTATGAAGATCGTTCTATCGAAAAAAATGAAGTGAAAATCAATGTCATCTTTGCTTCACCTAAACATGGAACCGAAGTGGTCGATTTTCGTGGTGCCAGTCCATTTATCGACGAAGAATTTTCAGAAGAATGGCGTTTATTTATGCCAAGAAAAGAAGAAAGCGAAAGAGGCATCGTTTTTGGGGAATTCCAGTTAGGAAATATGATTGTCGGAAAAATTGAAGAAGTAGGTGAAGATGTCAAAGATTATCAAAAAGATGACATTGTATGTACCTATGGACCCATTCAAGAAACACTGATTGCATCAGGCATTGATAATTACAAATTGCGAAAATTAGACCATCTTTCACAATGGAAGAACGCTGTTTGTTATGATCCGGCTCAATTTGCATTAAGCGGTTTGCGAGAAGCAAAAGTCCGAGCGGGTGATTATGTGGCAGTATTTGGTTTGGGTGCTATTGGACAAATCGCTATCCAGCTTGCAAAAAAAGCAGGAGCAAGTTTGGTGATAGGGATTGACCCAATTGCCCGCAGACGAGAGCTCGCTGAAAAATACGGCGCAGATGTCACCATCAATCCTCTGAAGGAAGATACTGGTTTTCGATTGAAAGAATTGACTGGAAAACTTGGTGTGGATTCTGTGATTGAAACTAGCGGGAGTGCGCAAGCATTGGAAGCTTCACTTCGCGGGATTGCATATGGTGGGATTATTTCATATGTTGCTTTTGCAAAGCCATTTGCAGCGGGTTTCAACTTAGGAAGAGAAGCGCATTTCAACAACGCAAAAATCGTCTTTGCCCGTGCATCCAGCGAGCCAAATCCCGACTATCCTCGATGGGATCGAAAGCGGATCGAGGATACGTGTTGGAAATTGCTGATGAATGGTTATTTAGATTGTGAAGACATTATTGAACCAATTGTATCGTTTGAACAAAGCGCAGAAGCTTATATGCACTATGTAGATCAGTTTCCTGATCAAAGTATCAAAATGGGTATTGATTTGAAAGGAGAAAAAAGATGAGATTCGGCACACAAGATCAAGGATTCTTTCCAAAAGACATCAAAGAAAAATTCCAGTTTATCAAAGATATGGGGTTCGAAGGGTTTGAGATTGACGGTAAACTTTTAGTAGAAAATAAAGAAAAAGTCAAAGAAGCCATTCAAGAAACAGGTCTTCCAGTAGTCACTGCATGTAATGGCTATGATGGATGGATCGGGGACTTTATTGAAGAACGTCGTTTACAAGGCGTTCAACAAATTGCTGAGATCCTGAAAGCTTTAGGAGAAGTTGGTGGAAAAGGCATCGTTATCCCAGCGGCTTGGGGAATGTTTACTTACCGCTTACCACCGATGCAATCGCCAAGAACAAAAGCAGGTGATTGGAAAGCAGTCAGTGAATCACTTAAATATTTAGATGAAGTGGCAGCAGAAACAGGGACAGTTATTTATTTGGAACCACTAAATCGTTATCAAGATCATATGATCAATCGCTTAGAAGAAGCGAGAGAATATATCGAAACCAATAAGTTGGAGAATGTTCAGATCATTGCTGATTTTTATCACATGAATATTGAAGAAGATGGAATTTCTGAAGCTTTGACAGAACATCAAAAATATGTGGGACATATTCATTTGGCAGATAATCATCGTTACCAACCCGGTTCAGGAGCAATTGATTTCACCAAACATTTCCGCACGTTATCAAAAAATGAATATGACGGTTTTTTAGTTTATGAATGCCGTTTACGTGGAGAAGATGAACAGAATGAGTATAAATCATCGCTTGGTTATTTAAAAAATTGTCTAGCGAATGCAGAACAGAAAAATACTGCTGATTAAAGCTCAAAAGTTGTTTCGGTCCAACCAACAGAAAATAGGCTTGGATCGAAACAATGTCTTTGATTCATCTCAAAAGGAGAGAAAAAAATGAAAAAAGTAGCTATCATTGGTGCAGGGCAAGTAGCTGAAAAAGTTCATGCTTCTTATTATAAAAAACGTTCAGAAGTTTTAGAATTAACAGCAGTTGCCGATTTGAGTGAAAAAAGAGCCCAAGAATTTTGTCAGCGGACAGGTTTTAACAAAGCGTATACATCTATTCAGACCATGCTGGACGAAGTTGCACCAGATATTGTCAGTATTTGTACGCCCAATCGTTTTCATTTTGAAAGTACACTAGCAGCTTTGAATGCAGGAGCTTCAGTTATTTGTGAAAAGCCGCCAGCGATGACTGCAGAACAAGCTAGAATCATGGCAGAAACAGCTGAAAAAAATGGTCAGGTCCTCGCATATAATTTTCAACACCGCTTTTCAAGTGAAGCAGAAATGCTGAAACAACACCTGCCGCTTTTAGGAGAAATCTATTATGTTGAAGCAGAAGCACTGCGTCGTTCAGGTGTGCCAGGATGGGGTACATTTATCAATAAAGAGCTTCAAGGCGGCGGACCACTTATCGATTATGGTATCCATATGTTAGATACGGCTATGTATTTGCTAGACTTTCCAGAAATAAAAAAGGTCCAAGCTTATGAATTCCAAAAAATTGGAACGAAAAAAAACAATGGAAAATTCGGCCACTGGGATCCTGAAAAATTTACAGTAGAAGATGCTCTATTTGGAACGATCGAGTTAGCAAATGGCGGAGTGATTCGCTTGAATACTTCGTTTGCTCTAAATATAAAAGAAGATCGATTAAACGTTTCTTTTTGTGGAGAAGATGCAGGGGCTAGCCTTTATCCAGGAGAAATCTTTAAAGATGAAGCAGGAGAACTTATCTTGGTAAAATCCACTGAGGAACACAAAGACCTGAATCATCAAAGTTTAGCTCATTTTGTGGAACGAGTTTTAGGAGATGAGACGAAAATGATTGCTGATGGTTGGCAGGGTTATAAAATTCAAAAAATCATTGAAAGCCTGTATCAATCATCTGAAATAGGAGAGCCGATCAATCTATGAAAACAAGAGAAAAGGCATTTGATTTAGAATATATAAATAAGTATGCAAGCCAATTCACTATTGGTAATGGTTTTTTAGGGATACGAGGTACGCAGGAAGAAGACTACCGCAAACAAAGGCGAGGAATGTTTGCATCAGGAGTTTATAACAAAGCTCACGGATCAGAGACATCAGACTTAGTGAACCTTCCTGACATCATACAAATGGAAATAAAAATCGATCAAGAAATTTTTTCTTTAGAAACGACAGAAATTTTGGATTATGATCGTTATCTGGATTTAGAGACTGGGGAAGTCGTTCGGAAAGTTATGTTCAAAACAGCAAAGGGAAAAAAAATAAAAATGAAAACAAAGCGAATCGCGGGTCAGAAAAATATACATCTAGCAGCGATTCAAGTAGAGCTTATTCCCTTGACCGAAGCTTGTTCTATCGAAATAAATACAGGTATTGATGCGCAGCAAACAAATCAAGGAATCCAACAGCTATTAGAAAACGAAGTGCGCGTTTTTGATGGAAATCAAATCGCGGCGTCCTATCAAACATCAGAAAGCGACATTCATATCGGTATTGCGGCGAAGTTTAATCGTAACGGTGTTTTCAAAGCAAAAAACCGACAAATCATGGGTGCATTTTCTGGACATGCAAAGGTTGGCGAAACATGGAAACTTGAAAAAACTGTTGCAGTATATACCTCTTTCCAAACGACCGATCCTTTTAAGCAAAGCATCCAACAACTGCCAGCAGAAAATGCGTATCAAGAAATAGTGAAAGAAGCAGCAGATTACTGGTCGTCTTTTTGGGAAAAACGACGTGTAGAAGTTGCAAGTGGTACAGCATTTGATCAACAAGCGCTAGATTTTTCATGCTATCATTTGAATATTATGACGCCTAGAGATGATTCACGCTATAGTGTGGGTGCTAAGGGATTGACAGGAGAAGGTTATAAAGGGCATGTATTTTGGGATGCGGAAATCTTCATCCTGCCTTTTTTTCTGCATCATTTTCCAGTCACAGCAAAAAATATGCTTACCTATCGTTTTGATCGTTTAGAAGGAGCGCGGGAAAAAGCAAGAAGAAATGATTATCAAGGGGCTCTTTTTCCGTGGGAGAGTGCATTCAGCGGCTACGAAGAAACACCAAAGTTTGCTGCAATCAATATCAAAACAGGTGTGAGGCAAGAAGTCGCATCTGCAGTCGCAGAACATCATATAGTTGCAGATATTGCTTATGCAGTCATGGATTATTACCTCTCTTCTGAAGATGAGTTATTCATGGACCAACAAGGAAAACAATTACTAAAAGAAACGGCTGAGTTCTGGTTAAGTAGAACAAGTAAAGTGAATGGTCGTCTGGAAATCCATAATGTGATTGGACCAGATGAATACACGGAACACATCAATAACAATGCATATACTAATTATCTTGCCTATTTTAACGTGAAAATGGCAGTGGAACAACAAGCCGGAAATGAAAGTTTTATTCAAAGGTGCCAAGTATTTTTGAGTCAATTATATTTACCTAAACCAGAAACGAACCACATCATCCCACAAGATGATACTTTTCTAAAAAAACCGAATATAGACGTAGAAAAATACCGTGAAGAGGCTGGTACTCAAGCGATTTTACTCGACTATTCCCGCCAAGAAATAAATGAACTTCAGGTACTTAAACAAGCAGACTTAGTGATGCTTATGTATTTGCTGCCGGAAATGTTCACAAAAGAAACAGTTGAAGCAAACCTGCGTTATTATGAAAAAAGAACGATTCATGATTCCTCTCTGAGCAAAGCGATACATGCGATTGTGGCTTGCCGGATCGGAGATATTGAATGGGCGTATAAATTATTTCAGAAAGCTTGTCAAATAGACCTAGGTCCTGATCCGCATTCATCTGACGAAGGGCTTCATGCAGCATCATTAGGGGCAATATGGTTAGCGGTGATCTTTGGCTTTGCAGGTATTGAAAAAACAAAAAATACTCTGTTAATAGAGCCCAAATTACCTAAAGAATGGGAACGTCTTTCTTTTTCTTTTATTTGGAAAAATCAAAACATCACATTTGATTTATCAAAAGAATATATTATTTTATGCAAAGAAACAAAAGAACCTTTGCGAATCATAATCGAGGGAGAAGAACATATTTTAAGAAGAGAAATTCGATTGGAGAGGAGGGAAAAAGATGCGGATTTTGATCGCACCAGACTCGTTCAAGGAAAGTCTTTCAGCTAAAGAGGCAGCACAAGCAATTCAAAGCGGCTTCCAAAAAGTTTTTCCTACCGCAGAATATGATCTGCTTCCTGTAGGAGATGGAGGTGAAGGAACGATAGATGCTATCGCGGAAAGTTTGGGATTAAAGTATCAAGTAACAGAAGTTTCTGACGCCTTTGGTGAGAAAAAAGTAGTCCGTTATGCAAAGAAAAAAGATACAGCTTTTTTTGAAATTGCAGAAATTTCTGGACTGGAAAGTGTACCATTAGAAAAACGTCGTCCCTTAGAACTTTCTACTAGAGGCTCAGGTGAATTGATTAAATTCCTCATAAAAGAAGGTTTTAAAAAAATCGTGATTGGCGTGGGCGGAACATCGACGAATGATGGCGGAATAGGTATGGCTGCCGGTCTAGGTTATGAATTTTTTGATGAAAACAATGAGCTGATCAATCCAATCGGAAAAAATCTTGGCAAAGTTGCTTCGTTTAGTAAAGAAAAAGTTCAAGATAACTTTGCACAGGTGGAGATTATTGTAATCACGGATGTAACAAATCATCTTTGCGGAAAAGAAGGAGCCTCTGCAGTATTTGGACCTCAAAAGGGTTTAAAAGAAGATGAAGTTATTCAAATCGACAAAGCACTGAAAAATTTTTATGAATTGATTTCTCCAGAAGCGCTTCAACTTTCAGGCGGTGGAGCAGGTGGCGGTATTAGTGCAGGGCTTTCGGTGTTTGCGCATGGAAAAATCGTTTCAGGGATCAAGTATGTCCTAGATTTATTGAATTTCAATGAGTATGCAGAGAAAGCTGATTTAGTTATTGTCGGTGAAGGAAAAATGGATGGTCAAAGCCTAAAAGGAAAAGCGCCAATCGGGCTTGCAGAACAGGTACCTAAAGAAACCCCTGTTATTGCTTTGTGCGGAATTCTTGGTGACCAAAGTGAAAAACTTTATGAATACGGAATCGATGCGATTTTTCCTATTATTCCTCGTCTTGATCCACTAGATGAATTATACAATCAAGCAAAGCCGAATCTGCAAAGAACGTCTCAAAATATTGCTGCTCTTCTAAAAACCACTTGTTTTCGAGGTAAAGAACAATGAACTTTAAAGGTGTGATATTTGATTTAGATGGAGTCTTAGTGGATACAGCTTCCTGTCATTTTGAAGCTTGGAAACAATTAGCAGACGAGTTGGAAATTCCTTTTACAGAAAAACAAAATGAACAATTAAAAGGCGTTTCTAGACAAACATCTTTGAATATACTGCTTTCTCTAAAACAACCGTCTGATAGTTATACAGAGCAAGACAAACAGCTTTTCATGAAAAAGAAAAACGATCATTATCTAACTTTGATTGAGAAAACGAATCAATCTTTTATTTTACCGGGAGCAAAAGAAGCTATCCTGTACTTGAAAGATAAAAATGTCAAGATCATTTTAGGTTCTGCAAGCAAAAATGCAAGAAAAATACTCGAAAAAACGGGCTTGCTACCTTATTTTGACGCAATCATTGATGGTAATCAAGTTAAGAAAGCAAAGCCGGATCCAGAAGTATTTACTAAAGGAAGAACTGCATGTAAACTTCCTCCAGAAAAATGTCTTGTCGTAGAGGATTCGGAGGCTGGCTGTCAAGCAGCAAAAGCAGCGGGAATGCTTGCCATGGGTATCGGACACCCAGAGAATCTCCCAACAGCTTCTATAGTTATTCCTAGCATGTTGACTTTTATAGACAGTTATCATGAACTTGAAAAAAAGAAAACACAAAAATAGTAGGAGATTATTCGTCATAAGTTTATTTAGCAACTTTATTCTCTAGAAATTATCACTTTTTCTTGACCCTACCCCGCAGTGGAGACTTTAAACTGTAGATAGAAAAAGAAAAGGAGAGATAAAAATGACACTAGAAATCAGAGATGTTAGAAAAGAAGACTTGAAAAAAATCAAAGAAATCACCGCAGAAGCTTGGCATGCAGATCAATTTATCTCAGATGAGCGAATCGTTGAAGCTGGGATCACATTAATGTTTATCAGCCCAATCCTTAACCAAAGTACGTTTGGAAAAGCGGCCGTAGTAGATGGGGAAGTCGTAGGAGTTATTTTTGGGTCAAGAGAAGGTGAGGAACGGAACTATAAAATGCTTCTAGATGACTATTCACCAGAAGTTATGGAAATCTTGTCTTTGGAAAAAGAGGAACAACATGTATTTATGGATTTCATTCAAAAGACCAATCAAGCCTACTCAGAATTGATTGCTGGAAAAGAAGCAGAATTTCAAGGATGTCTCGAATTTTTTGCCCTGTCTGAAAAAGCGCGCGGCAAACAAATCGGGAAAAAACTTTTGAATGAATTTCTTGCCTATCAAAAAGAAAAGAAAGCTCAAAAAATCTATGTCTACACGGATACAATGAGTAATTATGGATTTTATGAGCACATGGGCTTTGTACGAAGAGGAGAAAACGAGCAGATTTTTGACTTAGGTGATGAAAAAATGACCAATAATAACTTTATCTATGAGTATGTTATCCAAAAATCATAAAATAACAAAATGTAAAATCAACAATTGGGCCAGTTTGTTATTTTAAATCCTTTAAGAAAACTTACCCAAATATTTATCAAAAGTTTTGGATAAAATGAAACAGCAAAATTTCAGCATAAAATAAGCTCCGTTTTCTTTGAAAAGTCAAGGAAACGGAGCTTTGATGTGTGCTAGAATAATCACGACAGTAAAGTAAAGACGGGGGCTATCTAATTGAAAGTGAGGTGGGGCGTATGAACGTACTTCCAAAATCTGAAGAAAGGAGACGCCTTTTGCCCTTTGCAGAAATCATTGCATTGATCGTAGTGATCGCGTCCAGCGGAAAAGCTCTACTTGAGTTTTTGACCGCAGTCGTGAAGCTCTATCAAGCAATGGAGGAAGCAAATCAACGCAAAAAGAAATAGCCGTCACTTTAGCAGGAGACCAGCTATTTCTTTTTGAAATATCAAGTTATATCTGCCACCGTCTTAATCGGTGCTGTTGGGGAGTTGTTCGCGCAACTCCTCTTACATATATTATACCAACCTTAGTATGCGCTGTCAAAATAGTAATAGAATCCGGGGGCGTAGATCTGTACATTCATATTCCAGTTGGTTTTTGCGAAATTTGCAGCTGGATCGGCGGATTTTTGACTTGAAAGATATCTTTGACCAAATAAAAAGAATAGATGGGTTCTTTTGCGGCAGTTTTTGAATGATCGGACAAAAGTTTTTTACGTTCAGAACTTGTTTCTTTTTCTTCACAGTTTTTAACGAGGTACATTCCTTTTGGCAAAATTTTTAAATAGCCGCATTCAGGATTATTTAAGTAGTCTTCCTGAGTTACTTCACAAAAGACTGCAATTTTTTTCTCGATACCCAATTGGTCAAAAGTATGGACTAAACCATAACGAAAAGTCGTTTTCATACCAAATTGTTGAACCAATTTATCCAAATGATCAAATAATTTGATTTCCTCTATTTCGTCGCCGCTAGCTGGAAGCTGCAGAAGATAACGTTCATCGAAGAATTGAGAGGTAACTTCTTCATAATTGGAATTATCTTCTTCCATCGTGCGATTCAATGCACTAATAACTGTTAATCTGTTTTGAAGCTCACGGATTTCTTCATGGATATCTGCTTCTTTTTTTGTTAAGAATGTTTTGATGCTTTGATCGCTTTTCTGGTCAAATAGTTCTTTGATCTCTTTGATACGCACATGGTTTTCTCTGCATATCTTTATCAGATCAAGGAAAAACAACTGATCTGCTGTATAAAATCGATAGCCATTTGCGGGATCAACATAGGCTGGTATCAATATTCCTTCCTCATGATAATAGCGTAATGCTTTGATACTGATATCTTTCATTTTTGAGATTTCTCCGATAGTTAAAAGTTCTTTTTCTGCCATCCAAGTATGCTCCTCGTCATTTGTTCCACTTTTCTTTTATTATGTCATGAATTCTTTGTGTTGGAAATAACCTTTCCAGATAAATAAGTTATTAAAATGGCGCCACTTCTTCATTAATATCACAAGCAAATCATTATCAAGTTTGCAAAATGCGAAGTATGATGAAGAAAAAGGAGGAGATTGAGTATGGCAAAAGATTCAGCGATTTTTGCAGGCGGCTGTTTCTGGTGTATGGTCCAGCCATTTGAAACAACACCAGGTATCTATTCTGTGACATCAGGCTATACAGGCGGGCACGTACCAAATCCAATGTATGAAGAAGTAACCACGGGGACTACAGGTCACACAGAAGCCGTAGAAATCGAATATGATCCAGATGTTATTTCTTATAAAGAATTAGTGGACATTTATTGGCGGCAGACAGATCCAACAGATGCTTTGGGGCAATTCGCTGACCGTGGAGATTCTTATCGTCCAGTGATCTATTATCGAACACCAGAAGAAAAAGAAGCGGCTGAAAAGTCAAAACAAGAACTGCAAGACAGCGGCAGATTCGATAAACCAATCGTGACAAAAATCGAGCCCGCACAAGCATTTTATCCAGCAGAAGAATATCATCAAGGCTTTTATAAAAAGAATCAGCAGCACTATGAACGCTACAAAAAAGGATCAGGCAGAGCAGACTTTATCGAGAGAAATTGGAAAAATAACTAGCTTCAGAGAACTGCCAGCAATCCTAAACTTAAAAAAGGAACAAATGGCAGTTTTTCCAGCGGTCTCCGCTGAAGAAGAGCGTATAGCGCAAAAACAGTTAATCCGGCAATACTTGCAAAAAACAATAATCGAAATAAATCTGTTACAGGTATCCCGGCGCTCCAACAGAGTAATAGCAATGTGTCGCCGTCGCCGAAATATGAATGAGCATATTTTAAAAGAAAAATAGTACTGACAGACATAAGAATAACCGTTTGCCAGTGGAATGTCTGGGAAAGAAGCCAGCCAGACCACAAAAGTATCCAGGAAGAAAACAAGATGCTGGATTCCACTTGATAATAGAAACAATCCGACAAACTTAACAAAAAAGCAGAAAAGATCCAGATGAAAGTCAATAAATCTGGGTCTTTTCTAATATGGAAAAAATAAACAAACAACAGACCACTGCTAATTTCCGCTAACAAATAACTCTTAGATAGAGTATAATGACAATGCTTACACTTGGATTTTTGCAAGAGGATCGAAAGCACTGGAATCAGCTCTGTCCAAGCAAGTGTTTGCTGACAATACATACAATGAGAACGCGGGAAAAGGATCGATTGGCGCAAAGGCAGCCGCCGCGCGGTTAAGCAGAAAAACGAACCAACGATACATCCCAGGACAAAATAGAAAATAAGCATATAATTCTCCTTTCTAACAATACTTACGCAATCAGAGCGCTTATTTTTTTACAAATTTACAGAGGTGACCTATGAACGTTTCAATCGGTGTCGATATCGGAACGACACAAACCAAAGCCGCAGCATTTTCTGATAATGGGAAAGCTCTTGCTTCCTGTTATTTTAAATATCCATTGATCCAAGAAACAGAAGGAATGGCCGAACAAGATCAGGAACTGATTTTTCAAGGTGTAATAAATGTGATCAGAGAAGTTGTTCAGCAATTACCAGAAAAAACGGTGATTGACTTTGTTTCTTTTTCTTCTGCGATGCACAGCTTGATTTTGCTCGATGACCAGAAAATACCACTGACAAAAATGATCACATGGGCGGATAACCGTGCCGCTGGTGAAGCAGAAAACTTGAAACAGCTGCCTCTAGGAAAAGAAATCTATCAGCTGACAGGAACGCCGATCCATCCAATGACACCATTGACAAAAATCAAATGGCTGCAAACAGAAAATCCAGCGCTTTTTGAAAAATCGGCTTATTTTATTGGGATAAAAGAGTTGATTTTCCAACGTTTCTTCGACATTCTAGCCTGTGATTACGGGAATGCATCTGGCACGGGTTATTTCAATATCCATACTTTTGAATGGGAGAAAACAGCGTTAGATTATATCAATCTTTCACCAACTAAATTACCGAAAACCTATCCTTCTACACAGTTATTTACAGGTCTAAAAGATGGATATGCAGAAAAGATGCAATTGCCAATAAATACGCCTTTTGTACTAGGCGGTGCAGATGGTCCGCTATCGAATCTAGGTCTAGGCGCGTTTGGTGAAGGTAAAGGAGCTTTGACTGTCGGGACAAGCGGAGCGTTGCGCTACATCACGAAGGAACCCTATCTGCATCCAAACATGGAAACATTTTGTTATGTTTTGGACAAAAAACACTGGGTTGTTGGCGGAGCGACTAGCAATGGTGCGGGAATCTTTGAATGGGCAAGGCAGACTTTTTTTGCTCACTCCGATGCGCCAGCCGACTACCAGCAAATCTTTTCATTGATTGAAGAAGTTCCGCCAGGCTCACATGGACTGTTATTTCAACCATATTTATTAGGAGAACGCGCGCCGCTGTGGCAAGCAGAAGCTTCTGGAAGTTTTGTAGGGCTGCGCCGGAATCATACAGAGAAAGAAATGATTCGGGCAGTCGTGGAAGGGATTTGTTTCAACTTAAGAAGGATTTTGGCAGGGACAGGAGTTATTGCTGAAAAGATAACAGAATTGCGAGGGACAGGCGGTTTTGCTAATTCGGAAGTTTTCCGCCAAATCATGGCCGACATTTTGGGACGTCCATTGGTTTTTCCAAAAAACAATGAAGCTTCTGCTCTTGGTTCAGTTATTTTAGGCTGGCAAAGTCTGGGCAAAATCCATGAATTCCAAGAAGCACATTTTTTATTTGAAGAAACAGAACAGGTTGCTGTACAAGAAGATAACCATCAGCTTTATCAGCAGATTTATCCGCTTTTTGTACAAACGCAAAAACAAATGGCCGAAAATTACCAACAACTTGCAGAGCTTCGTAAAAAATTAGCGAATCCGGAATAACACGCGTATTAAAAACTGGAGGATGAAAATCATTCTCAAATAAAGGTTTTCGGTGTACTTTTCTTCTGAAGTCTACTATGATTTTAATTGTAAAGAAAAGTTAGGAGGCATACAGAATGAAATATCCACAAACAAAAGAAGTATTGAACCAATTAGTAGCAGATTTAAGCCAAATGTCAGTCGTTGTTCACCAAACACACTGGTATATGCGCGGACCAGGTTTCCTTACATTGCACCCTATGATGGACGAGTTCATGGATGATTTGAATGACCAATTAGACGTGATTTCTGAACGTTTGATTACTTTGGATGGTTCACCTTATTCAACATTGCGTGAATTTGCGGACAACACAAAAATCCCTGATGAAATCGGACGTTGGGACCGCAAAATCCCAGAACGTTTAGCAATCCTTGTTGAAGGTTACCGCTATTTAGCTGACCTTTATCAAAAAGGAATCGAAGTTTCTGGTGAAGAAGGCGACGATCCAACTCAAGATATCTTTATCGGGTTCAAAACAGACACAGAAAAACGTATCTGGATGATCCAAGCACATTTGGATCAAGCACCAGGAATCGATGCTTAGTTTTTTGAAATAAACTGGATAAAATGACAAACAGAAGAGTGTTTTATTGTTTTGTGTTATTTTAAATAGTTTTCTGATGCAAATAGAATGCGCAACGAGGGGAATTTTCTTTCCCCTCGTTTTTTTATCTGCTTTTATTTATGAAAGCCGCACCATATAAATCAAAAAATTATTGTAAAATCTGTTTTTTATCATTGGGAATCGCAGAAAAACGTTGACATTGTCGGTATTAGCAGTTAATATGTTAAATGGTATTGTTTGCCCCACAAAGAGCCCCGGAAACTCGAAGTGAATGTCAAACATCAGAACTTAAATTGGAGGAAACAAACGTGCGTACAACATATATGGCCAAATCAGGCGAAGTAGAACGTAAATGGTATGTAGTAGACGCGACAGATGTTCCACTAGGACGTCTATCAACAATCGTTGCATCTGTACTACGTGGTAAAAATAAACCAACTTTCACACCACATGTGGACACTGGTGATTTCGTAATCGTAATCAACGCTGACCAAGTAAAATTAACAGGTAAAAAAGCGACTGACAAAATTTATTACCGTCACAGCAACTTCCCAGGCGGATTGAAATCAATCTCAGCTGGCGAATTGCGTGCTAAAAATTCTCGTCGTTTGATCGAAACTTCTGTAAAAGGTATGCTTCCTAAAACAACCTTAGGCCGCAAACAATTTACTAAATTGAATGTATACGGTGGAGCAGAACATCCACATGCAGCTCAACAACCAGAAGTTTTAGACATCACAAACTTAATCTAATAGGAGGGAATTTCATTGGCACAAGTTCAATATATCGGCACAGGCCGTCGTAAAAATGCAGTTGCCCGCGTACGTCTAGTACCAGGAACTGGTAAAATTACTGTAAACAAAAAAGATGTTGAAGAATACATTCCGCATGCTGACTTGCGCGAAGTTATCAACCAACCATTTGGTGTTACTGAAACAAAAGGCGCTTATGACGTATTTGTTAACGTAAATGGTGGAGGATACGCTGGACAATCAGGAGCTATCCGTCATGGTATCGCTCGTGCATTGTTACAAGTAGACCCAGATTTCCGTTTAGCTCTTAAACGCGCTGGCTTGCTTACTCGTGACGCACGTATGGTTGAACGTAAAAAACCAGGTCTTAAAAAAGCCCGTAAAGCATCACAATTCTCAAAACGTTAATTTTTCTGGAGTCGTTGCGAATCTATTCGCTTACGAATACAGTATGGGACGGAGATTTCCCAGGAAATCGAGTACCATTCAATTATACGATTCGAGCACAACACACCTTTCATTTTGGAAGGTGTGTTTTTTTGTGTTATTGATATAATGAGGTGGCCCCGTAAGTAGAGCAGGTTTTTATGAATAAATCAAGTTGTGTACATTTATGTCATGGCACTTTCTATTCTTAGGAAGTGTTTTTTTATGGTTATGTTTTTGTTAATTTATCACCATTGCTTCATATTTATGCATTAAATCTATAATTAGTTTGATTTTTATTCTGTTTTTTGGGTAAAATTTAATTGTAGGTTGTTGAGCAGATGATGAGAGGGTAATACACACACAAACGATAAGGAGCTCTGCAGGTGACTAATAAAATACTAAAAAGAATTGTTTTGCTACTCTCTTTCTTGTTTAGTCTTTCAGTTGCATCAACGATTCAAAATATTGAAAGGGTGGGAGATTTTCATAGAAAAACGAATACAGAAGATTTTTTTACAGAATTCAAGTTTCCTGAATTTATTGTATCTAATCAGCAAGAAAGAATGATTCTTGAACTGCTGGAATCAATCTCTAAAGAATTAAACGTAAACTATATGGCAAGAATTTCGTCATTTGGAGTAAGAGATAATGAGTTTGCTGAAACAGGAAATCTGTCTTTTGAGAATGTGGGAGGGGAACACAAATTTTTTGTTTCAGAACAAAGGGATACATCTCTGTTAAAAAATTTTCAAGTATCTCCGCAATTGATCAATGAAAAAAATTATTTTGCCACAAATGTAGAGAAATATCCTGATGCAAAACATATAGAAAACGGACTTCAGAATAATGAAGGTTTTTTTATTCTGCCAATTCAACTGGTCGAAAATTTGAATCCAGCTAGATTTTTTGTTGAAACAAAAGACAAAGAAATGTTGAATGTATTCTTATCGAAATTAACTAACAACTACAACCATTTATTTGAAACTGAATACGAATTAGAAGATTTTCAGTATGAACGTATCAACCCAAATCTTAATCTATCACCTCCATTAGAAACCATATCTCTAATGCTCTTTCTGATTTTTTACATATTTTCTCTACTTTTATGGTTGCTAGAGAATAATGGTCGCATTGCCATCTATCGACTAAATGGATTTTCAAGCAGAAAAATCGTTCATACATTGTTATTAAAAGAGTTATTAGTTCTGTTTTTCTTGAATAACCTGATAGCTTCACTTTTTATATTGCATTCGATGAACTATTTATTTGTGCTAATACAGTTGCTTTTCTTTATTTTTAGTCTGCTTCTTTCTTATTTTGTCGTAGGATTACTAAAGCATGTTTCATTAGGCAAACAGTTAAATCATCAATCACTTGGAAAAAATCTTTTTTATACCGTTTATTTTATAAAAATAGTGCTTTTACTTTTTAGTGTCATCCAACTCCTCCCATTAGCTGAATTTGCCCCTGTCCTTATTTCGCCAAAAATGGGAAATGAAAAGTTGGAAAATTACGCGGTTTTTTATCCAAATTTTGGAGGGAATGAATCTACATTGATGGATTTTTCTTCAACTATGAGAGGATTGGATAAAGAACCTCTTCTCACACAATTGCTGGAAGACGGAGCGATAGAGGTGGATACAAAGCCCTTTTTTGAAGAAGAAATTGAAATGATTCATCGTTCCATTTATGTGAATATCAATTATTTAGACAAATATCCGATCATTAGTATAACGAATCAACCTATTCAAATCGATAAAGAAGAAGAGCGACAGATCATATTCATTCCGGAAAGAATGATGGCAGAGTTTGCTGAAATCCGTGCTTGGTTTTTGAATGAAACAACTGAGGATGTTTTGTTTTATACTATTCAAAATAAACAAGAAATCTTTGCTTTTGACCAAGAAACATCTTATACAATTACTGAACCAAATATTATTCATGTAATGACATTGAATAACACTCCGCTTTTTCAAAGGGATTTTCTTACAGGAGGTAGTTTTTCTGAACCTCTAAAAGTCCCATTAAATGGCTCTCCACAAGAAACTTATAATAGATATCTTCCATTATTGAAAGAAGCTGGTCTAGAAGATAACTTTCCTTTTTTAATACCAATAAATCAACTAAGAAAAGTAGAACAACAAATGATTTATTCTTTAGATATCAGGCAAAGAATCGTTGAATTATCGATTACTCTTTTACTAGTTATCGTTTTGATTTCCTATTCCACGCTAAATTATTTTCGCCTTCACAAACAAAAATTTGTTATTTGGCGATTAAATGGTGCTTCTTTTTTCAAAACGTATAAGAGTATGTTTCTTCTTTCTGGGCTGCAATATCTTGTCTTTTTCATCTATGTAGCTGCCTACTCTTTTCAAGTGACAGATGTGCTTATCTTTTCATTCTTTTTATTGGTGGAATTTATCGTGTTGTATCAAACATTTTTAACGATTGAGAAGAAAAATACAATAGAATTTTTGGAGGGAAAATAATGGTTATTTTTATAAAAATATCTCTAAAAAAAGAAAAAAGGTTATTGAAAAAACTGGTTTAGAAAAAGAGCTATCAGTTTTCTGGAGGAGAAAAACTACGAGTGGCTCTAGCAAGAGCACAACGGTCATCATGGTTTCTCATGACCGGTACTTGATTGGACGTGCAGATAGGCAAGTAAATTTGGAAGAATTGTAACCTCCATAGTTAAATTTTCAATTAATAACAAGCACAAACCCCAAAATCATTTAATATAGTATTTCTATAAAATTTCTAATTTCACAACCTAATGAAAAAAAAGATAATTTGGTATAGTTATTTTTTGATATAATTTTTTTGTAAATAACCTTTTTAATTAAATGTTTATACTGTGTTTTTTTAAAAATAAATTAGTTATGTAAATTATATAAGTCTAAATGCATATTTATCTAGTCCATCCAAATGAGTCATTCCAGAATGTCATCCTATAACTATGAAACCTATTTAATAATCTATTATCAATCCATATTAACGCATATTTTATAAAAAAGTTTCATGTCTGTCACCTTATCCATTCTATATAATCAAAATTCAGAAAAGTAAATTGCCTGTTACGAAGAATATAAAAAAATATTATTCTTAGTTAATAACTAAAATCAAAAATATTCCATTCCTTGATATAGTTTATAAGCCAAGGTTTGCTAAGAATAATAATGGAATATTGATTTTAAAAAGAAAGGAGGGATTTTTATAACTAAATATTAGAGAGAGTATTAAGTTTGGTATTGCGTTCGTTTTGTTAAATCACAAAATTGAGGAGTGTAAATAATGAAAATGAAAAATATTTTATTACTGAATGTTGCTGTTGCTTTAGGAGTTGCTTTTCCAACTACCTCGTTTGCTAATGCAAATCAGTTTGATTCGCCAGTAGAAGCACAAGACTTAGTTAATAATTTTTCGGAAAATAAAATTATGGAAGATAATTCAATGCTTAGATCATCAAGAAGAGCGTCATTTTATCGAGGATCTGTTTTCATGTGGTCAAGAGACAATATTAATTTTAATATTAGCGGGGGAAGAGTGACAAGCAGCAGCGGATTTCAAGAAACAGGTTGGATTTTCCCGAATATTGTTAGAGCTAGAGGTCTAACACGTATGAGTACAACAGCAAATACACATAGATGGCGTGGATCAAAGACTATTGGTGCTGGCTCTGTTACGCCATGGGGAGACGTAACTATCTTTAACGTTGATTTTAATGATCAGTATGGAGTTCATGGTAATGGTTCCTTCACTTGGTATTAATACGGATTTTAAAAATTTTACTATGCTACAAATTAACAATTTTTCGAAAAGCTATAATAGTAAAATTCTATTCAACAATGCCTCTTTCATTTTTGAGAGAGGCAAGATTTATTATATTTATGGAGAAAATGGTGTAGGAAAGACGACGCTTTTTCGTTGTATTTTAGGGTTAGAAGCTTTTCAAGGTGAGATAAAAAAGGGGTCGGAGAAACAATTTTGTGTATTTGATTCCACTCCTTTTTATTTGAATCTATCTGGAATAGATAATCTTATAATTCTTTCAAAAAATAAGAATATAAAGAAACAGATTTTGGAGAATGATATTGAATTTTTATCTGTTCGTTTTCTTGAAAAGGTAAAAGTCAAAAATTACTCATTGGGAGAGAAGAAGATGCTTTCTTTGATTTTGCTGGTGTTACTGAAACCAAATATCATTCTACTTGATGAAATATTGAATGGTTTAGATCAAGGAAACAGGAAGCTGTTAATACATTCATTGAGACAATTAAGACAACATTCAGTGATATTACTGAGTGGACATGAGAAGTTATATATGGACCTGGGAGACGAATTTTTAATAATTAAAAACCAGTCATTGAACAAGGTAAAAGAGAAAGATTTAGGAAATTTGTTTGTGCGCCCGAAAGGAGATTATGATGTTATTTGAGTTTTATTATCAGAGGAGATCCAAGATATTCTATCTTTTCTTGGTAATCACTATTTTCTTATCCCTCATAATGTTCTTTTCTCAATTTACTTTGATTGGCAGCAACCTAAGAAACTTTACTTTGTACGCAGATGAAGCACTCAGAAATGGTGAAGATATCAATCTATTATTAATGGATAGTTTTGGTGTTTCTTTTCAGAATAACATGGAACTGATTGAAAACCCACTTAAATATTACTATATGGCTTATCATTCAAGTTTGGCTGCGATGAACCTTCAAAATGGCATTAATCAGTTGCTCTCCTCTTCTTTCTTTGTTCTCTTTCCGTTTCTTGCTGGGATATATGGCATAGTCGTAGCAAATGCAGAAATAAAGTATCAAACTTCTAAGATTAGAATAAGTTTGGAATCACAAAATAAAGTAAACTTGAATAAAATAGTTGCTAGTTTACTTAGTCTTTTTCTTTTCCTTAGTGCAGCAATTGGCACATTTCTCCTCCTTCAATCTCTTTCTGCCTTTTTTATTCAACTAGATGAGACAGTTAACGTAGATACGTCTTTGATTCGTCAACTTTCTTATCTAGACCGGGCACCGTTGCAGATATTGGTACTCTTCTTTGTTTCGTTTATTAGCTTTGTCGTTTGTTTTTATGCCACGTCTATCTTGAAAAATCCCCTTTTTGTAATTTTTCTTCTCGGAATATATAACTTAGCGCTCCCACCACTAGGGAAATATGATCTAAAAGATATATTGTTATCTATTTATCCAACCCTATTTAATACAAATGCCTCAACTTTCCGCATCAATACAGGCAGCGGCGTGGAATTGACCATTCCTTTGATTCTTGGCATATGCATCCTTTTATCAGGTTATGTTTTCTTAATGGAATATATCCAAAAGAGGTGGAGTATTCCGAGTGAAAAATAAACTAGAACAAATAAACAGTTGAAAATCCTTCGATTAAAGACATTCTCCAACTTTGGCGGGTGTCTTTTTTTGCATTGTATCGCTACAATAAAAGAATAGGAAAACCACCGTTATGTAAACGTATTCAAAAGTTGTCCATTGCAATGGACAAAAGACAGTGAAGCAAACGAGTGATTATGTCTTATGATAAAGATGCAAAGGGGGGATAGGCATGACTAGTCAAAACAATCGAGAAAACAAACTTAAACTTCTTTTGTCAAAACAAAGAGATTACATGACTTCTGAAGATCTTGCTAAATCTATGAATATCTCGACTAAAACTGTCTACCGCTTAATTAAAAAAATCAATGAAAGTTTTCCAGAAGGTCAATTGATCTTATCTAAAAAAGGACGCGGCTACAAATTAGATTATGAAAAATTCATTGCTCAATCAAAGGCTATGAATAAACCAGCATTAGAAGTCTTGCCTAGTGAACGTCAAGACAAAGTAATGGAGGAATTGCTCCTATCTTCACCAAAACCCAATAAAATCATTGAGTTATTCAAAGATTATTATGTTGGTGATTCAGCCATTTCAAACGATGAAAAAGCGATTGCTGAACGAATCAAGAAATATGACCTAAAATTAATCAGAAAAAATCGTACATTGGCTATCAAAGGTAAAGAGGAAAACATCCGACGAGCCATTACAGAATTGATTCAACGGTTAAATATCATTGATATTGATGATTTAGATACTTCCTCTGGTTTGAACTTTAATCGTTACGATGTCTTGTTTATCTCAGATCAGTTGAAATCCATTGAAAAGAAATTAGGAGGAAACATTCCTTATCCTTACAATGTAAATATTTTTTCTCATCTCTATATCTTGATCAGCCGATCCAGAAAAATCAATTATCAATTAACTAACGATGATTTGACTAAAGAACAACTGAAATTTTTAGACCATGACAAATCAATAAAAGAAATCGCTTATCAGATTATTCAAAATGTTGAGATGTATTTGAGAACCGAGCTTCCACAAAGTGAAGTTTATTTCTTAGTCCAATATCTAGTTTCTTCCAGAATGGAAAATCACTCAGAAAAAACACAAATCTTTTCACAAGAAGTCAAAAATATCACCAGCTATTATCTAGAAGAAGTCGGAAAACGTCTGCACATCAAAATTACGAGCGAAACGATTTTTGGCGATTTAGAAAGCCATATCAAACCAATGCTGAACCGTTTGAAAAACAAAATTCGTGTGAAAAATAGCTTGTTGGATCAAATCCAATTAACTTATGAAACAATTTTTGATTATGTTTCCGAAGTTTCAGAAGAAGTCAGCGAAAAGTTTGGTTTACCGTTGATAAATAAAGATGAAATCGGTTTTATCACGTTATATTTTGCACGAGTCATCGAAACCCATCAACTGCCGATCCAAACGTTGATTATGTGTACAACAGGCGTAGGGACATCAGAATTATTGAAAGTAAAAGTGGATAAGAAGTTTCCCGAATTGGAGATTATGGATGTGATTTCAACAAAAAATTATCATTCAGCGTTGGAAAAATATCCTGAAATCGAGCTGATTTTAACAACAATCGGTATCAATGAACAGTTACCTGTCAACTCGTTGCTTGTCAGTGCCATGCTGACAGCAGATGATCAAACAAGAATCCAAAAGAAAATCGAGGAAATCTACCATGAAAGATAACTTATTTCAGATTTTCATTGATTGTCCGTTGCAAACTAGAGATGAGGCATATCAATTCATCAGCGAAAAACTTTTTCCAGAGAATCCAACCGTAGTGCTGCAAATAAAAGAAGCCCTTTATGAACGTGAAAAAAACGGAAATATCCAAATTGATGAAAAAGTTGTCTTACCTCACATCGAAAATGCTTCGGTAAAAGAAACCGCAATCCTGATCATCCAGCCTCGGCAGCCAATCAAAAATTGGCAGCCGAATATCGCATCAGTAGAATTGATCATCGCTGTACTGCTGCCAGAACAGGAAACAGATACAGTAAAACGCCAAATAGCAGGTTTTATGCGAAGATTGGCTGATCCAGAATTTTTAAACCGATTACAAAAAGAAAAAGATAGTGAAGCAATGCAGCAATGGCTGAATTAGGAGGAATTATTTATGAAAATAGTCGCAGTAGCAGCATGTACCGTAGGAATCGCACATACGTATATCGCGCAAGAAAAATTGGAAAATGCAGCAAAAAAAGCAGGACACGAAATCCATGTGGAAACACAAGGAACAATTGGGATCGAAAACGAATTGACGCCTGAACAAGTCAAGGAAGCTGATATCGTCATCCTAGCTGTAGATGTCAAAATCAGTGGCCGGGAACGCTTTGACGGGAAAAAAATTATTCAAGTACCGACAGAAATTGCTGTAAAATCACCAAATAAATTAATTGAAAAAGCTGCAGAAGTGATACATCAATAGGAAAGAGAGCTGATACAGATGGAAGTAACAGAAATCATTGATCCGAAAATCATTAAAACAAAACTTACAGGAACAAACAAATATGAAGTATTGCAAGAATTAGCAGGAGCGTTAAGAGAAAACGGCTATGTTTCAGACAGCGATGGTTTTATCAAAGACGTCTATGCTCGTGAAGCGGAAGGGCAAACTGGAATCGGCAATTATATCGCAATCCCTCATGGCAAAAGTGCTTATGTAGACAAAGTTGGCGTTGCGATTGGCGTGACAGAAAATGAGATCCCCTGGGAAACGCTGGATGGTAAAGGTGTAAAAGGAATAGTGTTATTCGCAGTAGGAAATGATAATGAAGGTGCACAAAGTCATTTGAAATTACTTTCATTATTTGCACGGAAACTTGGCAATGATGAAGTTGTAGAAAAATTGATCCAAGCAAAAGATGTAAACGGTGTTATTTCGGCTTTTGCTTAATATAGAAGGAGGAAAAACAATGAAAATCGTTGGTGTAGCCGCGTGTACTGTAGGAATTGCGCATACGTACATTGCACAAGAGAAATTAGAAAATGCCGCAAAAAAAGCAGGACATGAGATCCACGTTGAGACGCAAGGAACAATCGGGATCGAAAATGAATTGAGTCCAGAACAAATTGCTGCTGCGGACATCGTTATTTTGGCAGTAGATGTCAAAATCAGTGGTCGAGAACGTTTTGAAGGGAAACGAATCATTCAAGTACCGACAGAAATCGCCGTAAAATCACCAGGTAAGTTAATTGAAAAAGCACAAGAAGTCATTGAAAAACAAGTCGTTAATTAAAAAGAGGAGGAAAAGTAATGGATGCACTTAAAAAACTAAACTTAAAAGGGCACTTATTGACAGCGATTTCTTATTTGATCCCTATTGTCTGCGGTGCAGGATTCTTGATTGCCATTGGTATGGCATTTGGCGGAACAAGCCAGGGAACGCTTGTGCAAGGGCAGTTTTCTCTTTGGGATGCTTTAGCAACAATGGGCGGCGCAGGTCTTGGTTTACTGCCAGTAGTTATCGCTACAGGGATTTCATTCTCGATTGCTGCAAAACCTGGGATTGCTCCTGGATTCATTATTGGTTTGACAGCAAACGCAATTGGTGCAGGTTTTATCGGCGGGATTTTTGGCGGTTACATGGCAGGTTTTCTTGTTTTAGCAATTTTAAAATATATTAAAGTCCCAAATTGGGCAAAAGGCTTGCTGCCAACATTGATCATTCCATTTATTTCTTCCATTCTTGGTGGGTTGATCATGGTTTATGTAATTGGCGGTCCGATCGCTGCATTTACCTCACTTTTGACAAACTTCCTAGATGGATTGGGTAATTCTTCTCTATTAGTATTTGGTGGTGTTATCGGCTTACTGAGTGGTATTGACTATGGCGGACCAATCAATAAAACCGTTTTTGCCTTTGTTTTAACGATGCAAGCAGAAGGTCTAAATGGACCAATCACAGCATTGCAATTAGTAAATACTGCAACACCAATCGGCTTTGGTTTGGCTTATTTCATTGCAAAAATGTTTGGTAAAAATATCTATACAAAAGTAGAAGTAGAAACATTGAAATCAGCTGTGCCAATGGGTGTCATCAACATCGTCGAAGGTGTTATTCCTTTGGTCATGAATGATATTGTCCGTGGTGTGATTGCTACAGCGATCGGCGGTTTTGCCGGCGGAGCAACAACGATGATTTTAGGTGCAGATGCAACTGTTCCATTTGGCGGTGTATTGATGCTGCCAACGATGACAAGACCATGGGCCGGTGCTGTTGCTATTTTAGTAAACGTTGTGGTAACAGCTTCTGTTTTAGCAATTATCAAGAAAAATGTGACAGAAGAGGATGTTATTGAAGAACGTGAAGAAGAAGAAATCAGTTTGGATGATATACAAATTTTTTAGAAAATAACTAAAAATGTAAAGGCGGAATAAAAACAATGAAATTTTTTCTAGATACAGCTGATATAGAAGCAATCAAAAAAATAAATGCGTTAGGTTTAGTAGATGGTGTAACGACAAATCCTAGCATCATTGCTAAAGAAGGCCGCGATTTTCAAGAAGTAATCAAAGAAATCTGTACAATCGTTGACGGTCCGGTATCAGCCGAAGTAACAAGTTTGGATACAGAAGGAATGGTTAAAGAAGCAGAAGAAATCGTAAAATGGGCGGACAACATCGTCATTAAAATCCCAATGACTGAAGCTGGTTTAGGGGCTGTCAGCCAACTTTCAAAAGCAGGGATCAAAACAAATGTAACTTTGATTTTTTCAGTGTCACAAGGTTTATTAGCAGCAAAAGCTGGGGCATCCTACATTTCTCCATTCTTAGGAAGACTGGACGATATTGGAACAAGCGGCATCCAATTAGTGAAGAAACTACGGACTGTTTTGGACATCTATAACTTTGACACAGAAATTATTGCTGCAAGTATTCGAAACACAGAACATGTCGAACAAGCAAGTCTGGCTGGGGCACATATTGCAACAATTCCGCCAGTATTGTATTCATTATTGTGGAGTCATCCATTAACAGATAAAGGAATCAGTCAGTTCATGAAAGACTGGGAAGCATTTCAAAGCAAGTAAAGCGGGGGAGCACGTATGACAAAAGCAAGATTTTCACCATCGTTAATGACAATGGATCTGGACAAATTTAAAGAACAAATCGAATTTTTAAATGATCATGTCGATTCTTATCATATTGATATCATGGATGGTCATTATGTACCAAATATCACCTTATCACCATGGTTTATGGAAGAAGTACGCAAAATCAGTAATTTACCTCTGTCTGCACATCTAATGGTTATGGATCAAAGTTTCTGGGTAAACCAATTGATTGAAATGAAATGTGAATGGATTTGTATGCATGTGGAATTACTTGATGGTTTAGCCTTTCGATTAATTGATCAAATCCACGATGCCGGTTTAAAAGCAGGAATTGTTTTAAATCCTGAAACGCCTATTGAAACGATTTTTCCTTATATTGAATTGGTCGATAAAATCACTATCATGACAGTAGATCCAGGCTTTGCAGGTCAACGTTTTATCAGCAGTACATTAGACAAAATCGTAGCATTGCGTAAGCTTAGAGAAGAAAAAGGCTATAACTATGTCATCGAAATGGATGGCTCATCAAATCGTAAATCATTTAAAGAAATCGATGCAGCAGATCCAGATATCTATATTGTTGGACGAAGCGGATTATTTGGGTTAGATGAACGTATTGAAAAATCGTGGTCTATTATGAAAACAGACTATGAAGAAATGACCGGGAAAACAATCGAATAAATAAAAAAAGAGAGACTGGGAAAAGAGTTCTGGTCTCTCTTAAAAAGGCAAAAATAGATAAGGATCGAACACGAGAGTCAAAAGGAGGAACTTATTTTGTTTGATAAAACAGATCAATTAGCTGTAAATACATTACGTATGTTAAGTATCGAAGCAGTCCAAGCTGCAAATTCTGGGCATCCCGGATTACCATTAGGAGCTGCGCCAATGGCTTACACATTGTGGAGTCGTTTTTTGAAAATCAATCCAGCAACTTCACGAAAGTGGCCTGATCGCGACCGATTTATTTTATCTGCGGGTCATGGTTCTGCATTGCTGTACAGCCTGTTACACTGTGCGGGCTACCAAGTAACACTGGAAGATTTGAAGAATTTTCGACAATGGGGATCAAAAACCCCAGGACATCCAGAAGTGCACCATACAGATGGTGTAGAGGCAACAACAGGGCCATTGGGTCAAGGATTCGCTATGTCTGTCGGAATGGCCATGGCGGAAGCGCATTTAGCTGCCCAATTCAACAAACCTGACTATAAAATAATGGATCACTTTACCTATACACTTTGCGGAGATGGGGATTTGATGGAAGGTGTCTCACAAGAAGCGGCTTCTATGGCTGGACATATGAAGTTAGGAAAATTGATTGCTCTTTATGATTCTAATGACATTTCTCTTGACGGACCAACTTCAAAATCCTTTACAGAAAATGTAGGTGAACGGTTTAAAGCATATGGTTGGCAGCACATTTTAGTTAAAGACGGCAATGATTTGCAAGCAATCGCTGAAGCAATTGAAACAGCACAAAAAGAAACAGAAAAACCAACATTGATCGAAGTTAAAACCATTATTGGATTTGGTGCACCAGACGCAGGAACGAACAAAGTACATGGCGCTCCATTGGGTACAGAAGGCTTAACTTTTGCAAAGAAAAGCCATGAATGGAATCACCCAGAGTTTACTGTTCCTAAAGAAGCTGCTGCCCGCTTCAAAGAGACTATCAATGATCGCGGGGGAAAAGCAGAAGCAGAATGGCACAAATTATTTAATGAATATGCTGAAAAATATCCTGAATCAGCACAGCAATTTGAAGATGCATTTTCTGGAAAGTTACCAGAAAATTGGGCAGAAGAAATGCCTTTTTATGATGAAGGATCAAGCCAAGCAAGCCGTGTTTCTTCAAAAGAAATGATTCAAGCCCTATCAAAAAACGTACCAAGTTTCTGGGGTGGTTCAGCTGATTTATCTTCGTCAAACAATACCATGGCAGCCGCAGAAAAAGATTTTGAACCTGGCCAATATGAAGGACGAAATATCTGGTTTGGTGTACGGGAATTCGCGATGGCAGCCGCTATGAATGGAATCCAACTGCATGGAGGAACAAAAGTTTATGGTGGGACCTTCTTTGTATTTGTCGATTATTTGAGACCAGCAGTTCGTTTATCAGCGATTCAAAAAACACCAGTTACCTATGTTCTTACACACGATTCAATTGCAGTCGGTGAAGACGGACCCACACATGAACCAGTGGAACAGCTAGCAAGTGTCCGCTGTATGCCAAATGTACACGTCATTCGACCTGCTGATGGAAATGAAACACGAGCAGCTTGGAAAGTTGCTATGGAATCCCAAAAAACGCCAACAGTGTTAGTTTTAAGTCGTCAAAACTTACTAGTACTTCCTGGGACAAAGGAAAAAGCGGACGGAAATGTAGCAAAAGGCGGCTACATTCTTTCGCCTGCAAAAGAGAAAGCAGAAGGAATTTTAATTGCTTCAGGATCAGAAGTCCACTTGGCAATTGAAGCGCAAAAAGCATTAGCAGAACAAGGAAAAGATGTTGCTGTTGTTTCACTTCCAAGTTTTGATTTATTTGATCAGCAATCAGAGGATTATAAAGAATCTGTCTTACCAAAAAATGTAAAAAAACGTGTGTCCATTGAAATGGCCGCCACTTTTGGTTGGGAACGTTATGTCGGAAGTGAAGGAAAAGCGATAGGAATCGACACATTCGGCGCCAGTGCCCCCGGAGAAACAAATATCCGAGAATATGGCTTTACAGTTGAAAAAATCGTTTCAGCATTCAATGAACTATAGATACGGAAGTAATAAGTAAGAGTAGAAAAGCATCCTCTGAGAAGGGGATGTTTTTTTGTTGGAGAATTTTATTGACGCAACACGGTCTTTATATTTATGCTGTAGATGAAGAACTTAGAAATGCGCTGCTCAAGGCTGGAAAAGGTGAACTTAAGATATGAAAAATGAAGAAAACTCCACGATGGATAAAATCAACCAATTCAGAGATGAACGAAATTGGCGTCAATTCCATAATGAAAAAGACTTGGCACTATCGATTTCTCTAGAAGCTTCAGAACTTTTAGAGATCTATCAATGGAAAACAGCAGAAGAAGGCAATCAAGAAATCGAGCATATCAAAGAAGAATTAGCCGATGTATTGATTTATTGCCACATGCTGGCTGATAATTTGGACTTGGATATCGATCAAATCATTGAAGAAAAGTTGATCAAAAATAATTTGAAATATCCTGTTTCAAAAAGCAAGGATTCAAATAAAAAATACACAGATTTAGAAGAATGATAAAACAGAACGGAGCCTCGTGAAATGAGTCTCCGTTTTTAATAGAAATTTATTTTCATTGATGAGCCTGTCAATGATTGTTCAACTAACTATCAATACCAACTACTTGGATTATACCAACAAGAAAATGTATCTGACGCCTTTCCGTTAGCAACTGCGTAAGACCAGTTATTTTTTGTTGAATTACTTTTTCTGGTGTCATTTCCTACTCGTGCTTTTGATCCATGGCGCGCATAAACTCTGCTGTAGTGATTGGAGTGCCCTCGCTTATTTCTAAAAACATTATACAATTCTGAATAGTAGACCCTTCTACCTGTTGAGTGATTGATTGTCGCTCTAGAGGATGGGAGAGTATCAGAAGGGAGAGATGCATTGACGATATTTCCTTTTTCATCAAAATGAATAAAACCAGCGTCCGTATCTGAATAAGAAATATCACCAGATACGTTATTTGCAGCAACTGGCGTGGCAAAAAGCGTAAGTATGAATAAAATTAAAGTTAAGAAAACTGTAAATGCCTGTTTTTTATTCGTCATTTTACTATCCTTTCTACATCTAATTGACAGACTCATCAATACAAATCAAATCTCCAACTGCTTATCCCCCAACTTGACTAATTCTGGGTCGTGCGTTGCCATAATCAAGGTCTTTCCCATTTCTGTCAACCCCGCCAAAAGTTCAGCAATATGGTCCCTATTTTGTGTATCAAGAGATCCTGTGGGTTCATCTGCGAGAATCAAATCAGAGGGTTTCAAGATGATCCTTGCTAGAGCGACTCTTTGTTTTTCACCGCCAGATAAGGAAGAAATGGGCGTATTTAATTTTTTGTCTAAATGGACTTGTTCCAGTGCTTGTCGCATCAATAACGTTTTTTCACGTTTGGATAATTTGATATATTTTAGCCCGATTTCTAGGTTGAAGCCGATTGTTTCGTATTCTATGAGCCCATAATCTTGAAATAGGAACGAGATTCTTTGTCTTTTTAATAATAACTTTTGTTTGGCAGAGTAATGTTCTGCCTCCTGATTGAAAAGCAGATAACTGCCTTTTGTAAGGGTGTCGCCCAATCCTAAGATAGTTAAAAGCGTGGTTTTTCCAGCGCCGCTTTTTCCAGTGATAATGCCGATTTCGCCTTTGTTGATTGAAAAATCACTTATTGAGAAAAGTGTCTTGTTTTGGATTGTTTTTTCGGCATCTGTTATCGAGATTAATTTTTCTGTCATGGTTTTTCTCCTTAAAAATTACTTAGGTCTTTTTTGTTCAAGAATAGAAATAAAAAGAATAGAAGTGATGAAATCTAGTAACAAAATCATGAAAGATGTAACCAGAAGCCTGTTAGTAAAATCGCCAAGCAGTTGTAAGAAAAGAATGGTTCCTAAAAATTGTAAAAATAACGCAAATACATATTCTTTATATGCAGCAATAAAAGAAGAGCCGTTGATTCGCAGTAGCAGTAATTTTCTATGGTTGAAATCAAAATAAAAGTTGGCAGTTAGAAAACTGATAATGAAAAAGCCGAGCAATGTAAAAGCAGTCATAGACAGCAAGTACATAAAAGAACCAGTCATTTTTTTGACTTGAATTGCTTCAGTATCAAAATAATCAGCTAAAAATGGTAAGTTATCTGCTAGTTGATTTTCTTGTAATAAACGTTGGATAAAATCTTCTGGTAAATGATCTATTCGAATTTTTAAAGGTGGATAAAGAGAACCGTCAATGATATTTCTGTCCCAATAGTCGCTGTTGGCAAGTGTTTGAACGATAAGTAAGGGATAATCATTGATGTAGGGCTGATTCGGCATGAATGTGTAAATAGGTTGATCATTTTGGATAAAAAGAAATAGGTTTCCTTCATTTGAAAATTGCATTGTTTTGTCTAAGTAATAATCTTTTATTTTTTTCAAACGTTTTTGATTCTCGGATGAATTGAATCTTTCTGGTATAAGTAAGATGCGCGTTTTTTCTTCTTCCGAGATTTGGACTTTCTTTCCGTTTTCATCGAGTATCGGAAACTTTTTGAGATAATTCGGATTGATATGGATGCCTCTGCCGAATTCTTCATTTTCTTCAATCAGATAATCTGAAACATTGACCAGAACGCTGTCTTTTTCATTGAGCGGTTTATATAGAACATCATCTATTAATTGATCAAGTTTGTTGGAATAAATAAAATCTACTTGGTTTTTGCCAATGGCTAACGGATAAAAGGTTTGGTACCTTTCGTTTTTTAATTGCACAGGAATTTGGTAATCAACATTAGGTAAAAAGTTAGAATAGATAATCTGCAATGTCTCACTGCTGGTTAAAATCAAGGAAGAACAGAAAAGAAAGCGAAGAATAAAAATACCCAAGTATCTTTTTTGGCCAAGAATCGTACTATTTAAAAACCAATGTATATTGAGAATCATGAAAATAATAAAAAGAGAAAATAACCATAAAGAAAAAAACAATGTGAAAGCTGATAAAAGGAATGGAAACAAAACACCTTTAGAATAACTAGCGGAAATACCAGTCAGACATAGGAAGCTGATGAATAATACAAGAAACCACCGCTTGCCTAGTAGGAAAACCAAAACATTTTGGATGGAAAAACCATTTTCTCTCAATAATTTGATGTCTTTTGTATAAGAGAAAAGCAAAAAAAATAAAATCGAAAATAAAAAGAATATACCAAAAATAAGATAGCTTGATATGTTGAAGATATCTTTATCAAGTCCTAGAGAAAAATGTTGTTGATTATCAAAATCAGCGAAATCATCCATTGAATAATCTGTGTGAAATGTACTATTGAAACGATCACGCAGCCGAGAAACAAAATCGACATAGTTTTTTTCGTTTTTTGTACGTACGAAAAAGTCACCTTCATAGTCGCGATTTTGAACAGAATGAAGAATATCCAGTGTTTTCAACTGTGTATTTGTTAGGTGCGGCGAGTATGTTGATGCTGTCTTTAAGTTTGGATAATAAAGAAAGATTTCTAGTTTCGGAAGAAAACGAAAGTCGGCAGTTTTCCGGATAGAATAAGTTTCATTTGTTGTACGCTTCATGAAAGAAATGTTGGTTTCATTTTCTACAGCTGAAAGTATGTTCAAGAAATCCACATATTCTTTTTCTTTAGTGAAAATCATAGGTAATCGAAGAGGAGAATAATTATCTGTATGAGAAAAAACTTGGTTGATTTTCAGCGCGGAATCCTCTTTCACAGCTGCTAGTAGATTTCCAAATAAAAGCATGAATAAGAGAAAAAGAACAGAGAACTTAAACAAAAATTTGGTCAAAGAAGTCACCACCTGTATTTTTAGAATTGTTGTTTGTTTTGGCATACTTTATACTAATAGTGTCGGAAACAAATGGAAATCTGGAATCTGTAGAGGAGCTCTAGGAAGTGTAGAATCGAAGAGGAGGCAAGATTTGGTGAGGATAGGCGAGAAAATCAAAGAGCAGCGATTGACCAAAAAAATGACACAAAAATCTTTGGCAGAAAAACTTGGCGTATCAGATAAAACAATCTCCAGCTGGGAAACCGGACGTACATTACCTGATGTCGAATTATTGTTGGAGTTAGGAGAGATATTGGATTGTTCATTTATAGAGAAATCTTTACATCAAGAGAAGTTACCTAAAGAAAAAAAGAAAGGCAATCCTTTTTTATTTTGGGGAAGTCTAGCTTTTGCTTTTTTGCTGCTGATAGGTTTATTTTTCAATACATATAAATACCAAAGTCCTTTTTTTGATCGAATCAATCCTTTTTTAGAAACCAAAATTGGTTATACTGTACTGCCAGTCACGCAAGAATCTATGGAGAATGAATATTGGATAGCTAATGATGAATTTGGACATGGCATATGGCTGTCATTGGAACACGGCGCAACTGATAACGAAAAAAGTCACGCAATGGTGAAACATAAAGGAAGTTATGTCGAAAAAGTTCGTTTGATCTCATGGGAAGCATTGCCTGAAAGTTATAAAGACCTGGTCGGCGAAGTCTATGACGAGGCGATGAAAAGACAGAATGAGGAGCCTGTTGTTCATTAGAAAATCGATCATCATCTTCTTTTTATAGAAATTTCTTTTTTCTTATTGCTTTTTAAAACGCTTTCTTGTATTATTGTTATAACAATAGAACAATGATGGAGGTGGAAAAATGAAAAAACAACTTTTCAAAGACAGCGGAAGTTCTCCTTTATACAGCCAAATATCAGAAGATCTGCGATTCAAGATATCATCTGGCGAATGGGGAGAAGGAGAAAAAATACCTGCTGAGCTTGAATTGTGCGAGATTTATAACGTTAGTCGAATCACGATTCGTAAAGCAATCGACGAACTGGTACGTGCAGGTTATCTCTATCGTGAACGCGCAAAAGGAACATTTGTATTAGCCAATGATCACTCGGATGAAAAACAACATTATACGATGGTCCGAAGTTTTACCAAAGAAATGGAAGAATTGGGGAAACAAGCTAAAACGCTTTATGCGAAAGTAGATTTGATTTCAGCGACAGACAAGATGGCCAAACAATTATCGATTGAAAAAGGGTCAAAAGTCTTGCAGTTGCGTAGGATTCGCGGAACGTCTGAAGGGGAAGCTTTTGCGTATTTCGTGACGCATATCCCGTATATCCATGATTTTTCGTTGGATAGTAAGGACTATTACGATTCTTTTTATGATTATTTGAAAACATTCGGAATTCTTATCAATGATAGTCGTGAATATGTGGAAGCAATTGCTGCAACTCCAGAATTACAAGCAGTTCTAGATATCGAAAAAGGAACGCCTATCTTGAAACGTGTCAGAATGACTGCAGAAAGAGATGGACGGTTTAAAGAAATCAGTGACTGTTATTACATTGGCGATAAATATCGCTACTATGTCGAACTGAATTGAATAAGACGATACAGTAAACTTTTCTGGTAAAAATAATCACGCTATTTTTTATCAGAAAAGAGAATTACTGTAGAGAAACAGATATAATGTTTAGTTTTTTTATAAATAACAAATATTAGCTTTAATGTCATAACATAATAACAATAGAGGAGCTGGCGAAAATGGCAATATCATTTATTAGAGTAGACGATCGGATTATTCATGGACAAGTAGTAACAAGATGGATGAGTGAAAGAAAATGTGATGGCGTGATTGCGGTAGATGATCCTTCAGCAAATAACCCAGTCCTATCTAAAGTATTAAAAGCAGCTGTACCAAAACCGCTAAAAGGGTTTGTTATGACGGTGGATAAAACGTTTCAGAAATGGGAAGATATCGCAAAAAGCAAGAAAAGCTATTTCTTGATCGTAAAGACACCAGAAACACTCGTGAAACTTTATGAAAGCGGTGCAGACTTTATCTCTCTTTGTCCACAGCTGAATGTTGGTCCAATGAGTGCGCGGGAAAATGCGAAAAAAATCGGTCCGAATGCAGCAGTGACACCAGAAGAAATCAAGGCTTTTGAAAAATTAGATTCTCTAGGTATGGATATTGAGTTTAAGTTAGTACCAGATTCAAAAGGAACATCATGGAAAGAAATCAGCAAAGAAGTGTAATAGTAGTGATTTATTAGAATAGGAGGAGAAATTATGTTATTTTTTCAAGCATCAATGATTGCGATCCTATGTTATTTAGGGGCTTTGAGCACACCGTGGCTTTTCGGAGTCACAGGCGGCTGGTATACGTTGACGAGGCCGTTAGTTTCAGGTTTTTTAGTCGGTATGATCTTAGGAGATGTAAAACAAGGAATTATTATTGGTATCGCAGTACAAGCGGTATATATTGCATTGGTCACACCTGGGGGGCAAATGCCGGCTGATTTGAATTTTGTTGCATATCCAGCGATTGCGTTGGCGATTTTATCACGTTCTTCCACAGAAGTAGCAGTGACGATGGCAACAACGATCGGAGTGATTGGAACAATCGTCTTCAATTTTTATCAAGTAGCAAACTCTTTTTGGAATCACAGAGCAGAAAAGGCGATTGAAGAAAATGATAATAGAGGTTTCTTTATAAATACAGTTGCAGGACCGCAAATCCTTAACTTTGCCTTACGAGCTGTCCCATGCTTCTTGGTTGTTTACTTTGGCTCTTCTTTTGCTTCTCAAATGTTAGCAAGCATGCCGCAATATTTGATCGATGTCATGAGTGTTCTTGGAGGCGCGCTGCCGGCAATCGGGATCGTGATGCTTCTGACAGCTGTTGTGAAAGAAAATATTTTATTGTTATTTTTTGTATTCGGTTTCATTTGTGTCGTTTTTTTGAAATTGAATATGATTGCTTTGGCAGTGGTGGCTGGTGTAGTTGCGTATATCTATTATCAAGCAATTTCAAATAACAATGGCGGTGAAGCAATGACAGCGGATGGCGGATATGAAGAGGAGGAATTTTAAATGGAAAAACAGACCTATCAATTGTTAGACAAAAAAACACTCAACAAAGCATATGTGAGATGGATGATGTACAATCTGGTCGCAATGAGTTTCGAATTCCTAGCTGCTTTTGGTTTTGCATATTCAATGGAGCCTATTGCAGAAAAGTTGTACAAAAATCATCCTGAAGAAAAGAAAGCACTACTTAAAAGACATTCTGCTTTTTACAATACAGAGCCTCAAGTAGGTGCGTTGATCAACGGGGTTGTGTGCGGATTAGAGGAACAAAGAGCATTAGGAGCAGAAGAAATCGATGATGGATTCATCAATGGATTGAAAGTTGGTTTGATGGGGCCTGTAGCTGGTATTGGTGATTCGATGATTCCAGGGATGTTGATCCCGATCTTGTTATCTATCGGAATGGGGCTGGGCGCTGGCGGAAATATTCTTGGTCCGATTTTTTACATTATTTCTTTCAACGTTATTATCATAGCAGGAACACGATTTTTGTTTTTTAAAGGATATGAATTAGGTGCGGAATCCGTTGATGTATTTGTTGGTAAAAAAGCGCAGCAGATTACTCAAGCATTTTCTGTTCTCGGAGTGATCGTAATTGGCGGGGTTGCTGCTAGCTACGTGAAATTGGATTTGCCGATCGTCATCAATATGAGTGAAGCTTCGATCGATGTCCAAGGATTGATTGACGGGATTTTTCCTAGTCTGCTTCCGTTATTATTAGTTATTTTTTCTTGGTTTTTGATGGCTAAAAAAAGTGTCTCACCACTGAAACTGATTGGCTTGTACTTCTTAGTTTCTTTCATTGGTGTAGGAATCGCACAATTCTTTTAAATTTGGAAAAGGGATGATGAAATGAAAATCAGTGTTTTACTAGTCAGCCATTCTGGTCTTGCAGAAGGGATGAAAAAAGCAGCAGAATTCATTGCTGGAGAACAAGAGAACTTTTATGCTGTGGAACTTGACGCAGATGGGATAGAAAAATTTCGAGAAACTGTCAAAAAAAGAATAAATGAAGCAATGCAAACAGGGGAATGGATCATCATCAGCGACATACCATCTGGATCGCCAGGAGCGAATGTGTTAGATCTTGCTGTTTCTGAAAAGCTGCTTTTTAAGATGTATTCAGGTATGAATCTGGCACTCGTTTTAGAGACCCTTTTATCTCGAGAAAGCAAGACCAGCGAAGCGCTGGCTAAAGATGCGATTCTGACGGGAAAAGAGAGCATTGTGGATATGCTGACAGAAGAAGAGGATGAGGAAGAGTTTTTCTGATTTAATGTTATAACAATATGACAAAAAAGGAGAAGCAACATGACTTATAATTTAAAACCGGAAATAACGATCAAGCATTTTTCAGACAGCTGGGAAGGCTACAAAGCCATCTTGGGTCAATTACAAAAAAGCAACACAGAGACTACAAAAAATCGGATAGTAATCGAGTGTTATCCAGGAGTTGATCTTGATGAAATCGAGGAGGCTCTTAGAAAAGAATGTCATGATTATTTGCTGATTCGGTCAGATGATTATGCTTATGATGCAGAAACAGTGACGAAAATGATTCAGCAGACACTAACCGATGATCGAGTTTTCGGTGTTATGTCTCATGCAGAATTAGCTGATTTTTTCCCTGTTTATGAATTAAAAAAAATCCAGGAAAAATTATCGAATACAAACCAAAATGTGATTGTATATGGAACAGGTGCCTCTCTTTTAGTGGAAAACCCCAACACATTAGTCTATGCAGATTTAGCAAGATGGGAAATTCAGCTGCGTTTTAGAAAAGGCATGCCAAACTGGCAGGGAGCAAATGAGAAAGAAGATGCACTGAGAAAGTTCAAACGAGGGTACTTTTTTGAATGGCGAATGGCAGATCGCTTAAAGCAAAAATTATATGAAAAGATTGATTATCTTTTAGATACCAATAAAAAAGGCGAACCAAAAATGGTGTCAGGAAAAGATTATCGTCAAGCGCTAGCAGAAGTTGTTTCCCAGCCGTTTCGCCTAGTTCCATATTTTGATGCAAGTGTTTGGGGCGGCCAATGGATGAAAGAAAAGTTCAACTTAGATCCTTCCGCAGAAAATTATGGCTGGGCATTTGATGGTGTTCCAGAAGAAAACAGTTTGCTTTTGCGTTTTGGCGATACTGTAATCGAGATTCCCGCCATCAACGCTGTCCATCAATTTCCAGATGAATTATTGGGCAAGAAAGTACGTACTCGTTTTGGTAAAGAATTTCCGATCCGTTTTGATTATTTAGACACAGTGGGGGGCGGAAATCTAAGTTTACAAGTTCATCCAATGGTTGAATATATCCAAGAAAAATTTGGAATGAATTATACGCAAAATGAAAGTTATTATATATTAGATGCAAAAGAGCAATCAACGATTTATTTAGGGGTCAAAGAAGGTGTAAGCAAAGACGAATTATTTGCGGATCTTAAAAAAGCAGAAAATGGCGATTTTCGCTTTCCAGACGAAAAATATATCAATTGTTTTCCAGTAAAAAAACATGACCATTATTCTATTCCTTCAGGGACGATCCATTGCGGCGGTCCAGAAACGGTAGTCTTAGAAATCAGCCAAACACCATATATCTTTACTTTTAAATTATGGGATTGGGAACGTGTTGGCTTAGATGGGATACCACGACCTGTCCATTTGGAACATGGAGAAAAAAATGTCCAAATCGATTACGACACAAAATGGGTAAAAGAGAACTTGATCAATCCAACCGAATTGATTGAAGAGACCGACAATACTATTATCGAAAAGACTGGCTTGAACGAACTGGAATTAATTGAAACACGAAGATATTGGTTCTCAGGTGCTGTGGAAGTTCAAACGATGGATAGTGTCAATATGCTGAACTTGGTAGAAGGAGAAAAAATCACTGTAGAAAGTATGGATGGGGAATTTGACCCCTTCAATGTCAACTATGGAGAAACCTTTATCGTTCCAGAACAGATAAAGGAATACCGACTTGTCAATCAGGGAAATCCTGATAAAAAAGTTGCGGTGATCCAAGCTTTTATTCGAGGACTATAAGAGAGAGCTTATGAAAAAAGATGAGTTGGATGTATTTTTTGACCAAAAAAATAAATGCTTTATTTACAGTGAGGATATGTTTGGACCAACTGAAGCAGAAAATAGATATTTAGAAGATATCCGCCACAGTTTGCTGAATGAAAATGTCTCAGGACCTGAAATCATTTATACGATTGCGATGGATGTGGGAAAGAAGAAAGATCAGCTTGATTTATGTCAAAGAGGACTGTTATACGGGTTAGTGGAGTATGCCGCGGGTAAACTAGGAAATGAACCAATCAAAAGCCAAGGCCATGTTCATGCAATATCACAAATAAGTCAGATGTCTACACCAGAAGTATACGAGATTTTAGAAGGGCAGGCATTGATTTATATGCAGGAAAGTATCGAAAAAACTGCTGGCAAATGTTATGCTGTCGAAGCAGAAACAGGAGATATCGTCATTGTTCCGCCAGGTTGGGGCCATTGTACAATCAACGCCTCAATAGAGAAAAGCATGCGCTTCGGGGCTTGGTGTGTAAGAGATTATGCATTCGATTATACTGGACTGAAAAAACAGCGAGGGTTTGCTTTTCTGCCTGCTTTTGAGGACGGAAACAAGTTGATTTGGAAGAAAAATGATCATTATACTTCTGCCGAATTAATCGTCAAAAAGCCAAGAGAATATACAGAGCTCGGTATCAAACCAAAAGAGCCAATCTATTATCAATATGAACAGAATCCAGATTTGTTCAACTTTGTTAGTCATCCAGAAAATGACAAAGAAAAATGGATGAACTTTGTACCTTAAATATAAAATGATAGTTATTTCCGGCATTCAAAGCTTACAAAAAACACCCGCACAACAATGTTTTCTGTTGTGCGGGTATTTGGTTTATATGGGTTTTGTTTTTTGAACAAGGAAATGGAATCAAATTGTACGTCCCTGCACTATTTTTATTGGTAAAAAATAGTGGTTTTCCAGTGTTTTTTCTGGGTCTTTGATTCGTTGTAACAAAAGATCGATCAAGATGTCCGCATAGTCTTCCATTGGTTGAGCGATCGTTGAAAGCTGCGGGAAATAATTTTGGATGAATCTTGTGCCGTCATAGCCGATTAGTTTCAACTTTTCTGGAATCTTGATGTTTAATTCCTGGGCTTGATTATAAGCAAGGATCGCTGTTAGATCGTCTGTGCAAAAGAGAGCATCAATCGCTTCGTTTTCTAAAATTCGTTTGATTTCTAAATTTTTTAATGCGGTCGATTGGTTTGCAGAATGAAACTGAAAGATCTGTGGTTCGATTTCTTTTTCTTTAAGGAAATGCAGATAGCCGTTTAGTCTTTGATTTGTCGGAGAATTTGACTCATGAGAACCTGTCAAAATCGCGATTTTTCGAGCGCCTCTCAAATACAACGATTCAGCAGCTGCATAACCTCCTTGAAAATTATCACTGCCTACGATCGGGATTCCGTCTGCAAGATAACGGTCGAATGAAACGATAGGCAATTCGATATTTTCATATTCTGATATTCCAAGATTATGAGCGCCCGCAATGATACCGTCCACTTTGTTTGCAGCAAGCATATTGATGTAATTGCGTTCTTTTTCTTTGTTGTTGGCACTGTCGCACAAAATAGAGCGATAACCAAGTTCAAATAAACGGCTTTCCAAGTGTTCAACGAGTTCGCCGAAAAAAGGATTTGCTACTGTTGGAAAAATCAAACCTATTAATTGCGTATTTTTACCTTGTAAGGAACGGGCAAGTGAATTCGGCTGATAATTTAATTCTTTCATTGCAGCGTGTACTTTATCGATTGTTTTTTGGCTTAATGAGCCATAGTTATTGATGACGCGAGAGACGGTTGTAGGTGAGACGCCAGCTTTTTTTGCGACATCTGTTAATTTGACAGCCATATTCTTTTCATCCTTTTTTGTCCATTTTACGCAGCTGCCATAGGTTCACTTCAGGAGTCCTGTCACTGTCCATAACGATTCCAGTCTGTTTTTTAGTAGGAAAGGCTCGTAATGAAGCAGTCTGCTCCCCATGATTGATAAAAATCTCGACAACGGAACAATCGACGAAAATTTGCAGCGTCAACGGTTTCGCGCCTATAGTGAATTCTCTGGTCAAACCAAATGCTTCAGCAAATGGGGTGCCAGCTTGGCTGCGGTCAATTTTCATTGTACCACGAGGTGTATCGAAGCTGATCACGAGACCGTTGTTTTTTCCTTCTTCTGCAAATAAAGTAAGGGTTCCAGAAGCTGTTTCGGAAAAAGTAATGTTTAGTTCATATTGATTATCTCTTGAGTCATAAAAATCTTTCAGTTCTTTTTCTAGAGAAACAGCTTTACCTGTACGCAACTCTTTAGTTTCCGCTGCTGGTGTCTGGTAGAGACGGTTATCTTTGATTGTTAGTTCTTTGACAAGACTTAGACAATGCGCCCAGCCTTCTTGATCTGTTGGATAGCTGATCTCAGGAAGTCCCAACCAGCTGATAGCTAATAAACGTCCATCTGGCGCATGGAAGGCTTGTGTAGCATAAACATCGAAGCCTTCATCGAGATTTTTCAAAGGAGAGGGGGCTATCAAAGTGTTCTTTTCTTTATCATAACATTCACCAATCACATACATATTAGGATAGATATTTTCATACGGACAAATAGTTTGATCTAAACCTTGCGGGCAAAATAACAAGAGAGCACAATTTTCAGTAAATAGAAGATTGGGACATTCAACCATAAAACCCATTTTTTCCTCTGCAAAAGCCAATTCACCTAAACACTCCCAATTCGATAAATCTTTGCTGAAATAGGTAAGGATCTTGCCTTCCATTTCTTTATTTTGGGCGCCGATGATCATGAGGTATCCCTCTTCAAAAGGTAAGATTTGCGGATCCCGGAATTCTGCAGTATAACCTTTTGGCGGCTGATGGATCAATGGCTCTTTTTGTTTAGATATCACCCCGTTTTTATCCATCCAAGCGCCTAGCTGGTAAGCATGACGTTCCCAATTTTCATCACGAACATTTCCAGTATAACTAAGAAATAATTGATCTTTAAATGCCAGCGCAGAGCCGGAATAAACCCCGTGACTATCGTATTTGCTGTCAGGGAATAATTTGATCCCTTCATTTTTCCAATCAATCAGATTTTCAGAAGTTAAATGGTACCAGGATTTCAATCCATGGATGGGCCCCATGGGATAGGCTTGGTAAAAAAGATGCCACTTGTGATCAAAGTAAGAAAAGCCGTTTGGATCATTTAATAATCCAGTTTGGGGTTGGATATGATAACCAAGCCGCCAAAGTGAACGTTCAGCTGCTTTTTCTAGCGAACGCAAATGATTTGGATTCCATTTTTCATAAGGGCGGTAACGTTCTTCTTTTGTCCACGTAGTTTTTAACGGCATAATCGGTCTCCTTGTAAATGTATTTCTGATTTTATACTAAAATAGGACAACATTATTGTCAAACGTTTATCATTTTTTGGAACCAATTAATTCCTTGTTTTATGCTTATTTGATTATTAATGTTTTTAAATTGATAAACGTTTGACATTTTTCATTAAGCGTGTCATACTGTTTTTGAAAAGCGGTTACATTCTTATTATTTGATTATTTAGGAGGAAAGGGTATGGACTACAGAAAAGTTGCAGAGGAAATAAATAAAGCTCTAGGTAAAGGAAACATCCAAGCGGCTGCTCACTGTGCCACGCGATTGCGCTTAGTGTTAAAAGATCCAAGTAAAGTGAATCAAAAAGCATTAGACAAAATCGAGGCAGTCAAAGGAACATTTGAAGCAAATAATCAATTTCAAATCATTATCGGCGCAGGAGATGTCAATAATGTGTACCATGAATTGGTCAAATTGACGAATGTCAAAGAAGCTTCAACTTCTGATTTGAAAGCAGTGGCATCAAAAGGTAAGAAAACGAACCCGTTTATGGCTTTTGTAAAGGTATTGTCTGATATTTTTGTACCAATTGTTCCTGCTCTTGTCGCAGGTGGTCTATTGATGGCTATCAATAACGTTTTGACAGCACAGCATCTGTTTGGTCCTCAATCTGTTGTAGAAATGTATCCGGGTGTAACAGATTTCGCTGCTATTATCAATTTACTTTCCGCTGCACCATTCTTTTTCTTACCGATCTTAGTTGGTTTTTCTGCTACAAAACGCTTTGGCGGAAATCCTTATTTAGGAGCTGCTATTGGAATGGCGATGGTCATGCCTGATTTAGTAACGGGCTATGATGTAGCAAATACGATTGCAGAAGGCAGCATGACATATTGGAATCTTTTTGGTCTGAATGTTGCGCAAGCCGGCTATCAAGGCTCTGTTTTACCGGTTTTAGCAGTCGCATGGATCTTGGCGACTTTGGAAAAATTTTTCCACAAACGAATCCCCAACGCATTTGATTTTACTTTTACCCCAATGCTTGCCATCATCATTACTGGTTTCTTGACATTCACAGTGGTTGGTCCAGTGATGCGGGAAGTTTCTGATGGGTTAACAAATGGTCTGGTTTGGTTGTATCAAACCACGGGCGCTGTAGGATTAGGGATTTTTGGTTTCTTTTATTCGCCGATCGTTATTACAGGATTGCATCAAAGTTTTCCAGCAATCGAAACGACTCTGTTAGCAGATGTTGCTAGGACAGGCGGTTCATTCATTTTCCCAGTGGCTTCTATGGCGAACGTTGCTCAAGGTGCTGCTACATTTGCGGTTTTATTACTGACAAAAAGTAAAAAACAAAAAGGATTGGCGACATCAGCAGGTATCTCAGCTATGCTTGGAATCACAGAACCAGCGATTTTTGGTGTGAATCTTAAGTTGAAGTTTCCTTTCATCTGCGGCATGATTGCCTCGGCTGCAGCTTGTATATTTATTGGGTTGTTCCATGTTCTAGCTGTGGCGATGGGACCTGCAAGTGTTATTGGGTTCATTTCGATCACACCAAGCGCGATTCCCACATTTATGATCGGAATTGTTATCAGCATTCTTGTTGGTTTTACAACAACGTATGTTTATGGCAAGAAAAATATCCATTTATTTGTGGAAGATGAAGAATTAGAAGAAACGGCCGAAGAATCAGAAGTTCAAATTTTTCAAGATCCTGCCGGCGAAATGGTAGGCGAATCATAAAATAAAATCTCTAGAGAAACGAAGACCGTAAAAATCGATGGATTGATTTTTACGGTTTTTTTGCATGGATTAAAGCAATGGAAGATCAAATATTTCTTTGGAGCCGAAGTTTTTTTCCGATTTTTTCAATCAAAAAAAGTGCAGGAAGCTGAGAAGTCAATTCAATCGTTTTGTCATGGTTATCACTTGTTTTATAAATCGTTTCTCGGTTGATCGTATAAGGAATATTAAGATCAGACATTTGGCTGATCGTTGAGCTGTCGCTGTTTGTGATGGAGAGAATCGTACATTTTTTCGTATTTAAACGTTTGATGTAATGAATGATTTCTTTTGTTTCGCCCGTCACAGATAAAGCAATCACGCATGTATGTGCCAAAATCTCATCAGGAAACCATTCGATCGGATAATTGGAAGGATCCTCGATTCGCAAGGCGGTTTGAGAAAGATTTGTAAAATACAACGAACCATACGCAGCTATGGGTTCAGAAGAGCCTGAGCCAATGAAAAGGACGAGTTTTTTCTCGGCTAAAAGTTCAACTGCTTTTTCGATTTTCTTCGTTAAGAATGGTTCGCTGACTCGCTCTAGAAAATGGATATATTGTGTTTCGTCAAAGTCGGTAATCTTGGCTTGGTTAAGAGAATCAGCATATAGTTGAAGCTTGACTTTAAATTCTGAAAAACCATGACATTCGAATTTATGGCAAAAACGTAAAATGCTGGCAGTACTGGTATGAGTTTCGTTCGCTAATTCGCGGATCCTCATATAAGAAACAAGTTTTAGATTATTTGAAACGTAATGATAAATCTCGTATTCCAGCGGATTTAAATCAGGAATGTAATCTAGAAATAACATAATAGCCTCCTTGTGTTACGAGCTGTGACAAATTTGGGACATGTGACCAGAAACGACATACATGACAAAGAACAAAAAACGTCTAACGAAACATTATAATCATTGTTATACTCTGATTATAATTTATGAAAGCGCAATCTTCAATGTGTTTTGATAGATGGATTATTTATAGTTCAACAGCAATGGAGGAATGAATATGAATACACAATTTCCTGATACATTTTTTTGGGGAGCAGCAACAAGTGCAACGCAATCAGAAGGACGTGAAGAAGGGGATCAAAAAGGTGAGAATATCTGGGATTATGCTTCAAAAAAGTTCAATCATCGGTTTTATGAAGGCGTGACGACCGAGAAAACATCGAGATTCTATCAAGATTATCGTCAAGATATCCAAAAGATGAGTGATCTTTCTTTTAATTCACTGCGAACATCCATTTCTTGGGCTCGCTTGATTCCAGATGGAGTGGGAAAAATAAATCCAGAAGCTGTGGATTTTTATAATAATGTGATCGATACCATGATCGAAAAAGGGGTTGAGCCGTTTATCAACCTCTATCACTTTGATTTGCCAATGGCTCTTCAAGAGAAAGGGGGATTTGAAAACAGAGAAGTGATCGAAGCATATAAACGTTATGCAAAAATTTGTTTTGAATTATTTGGTGATCGAGTGAAATATTGGTTTACGTTTAACGAGCCGATGATCCCAGCTGAAGCGGGGTATCTGCATGATCGTCATTATCCTTATGTGGTGGATTTCAAGCGTGCGGCTTCTGTTTTGCATCACATCATTTTAGCGCATTGCGAAGCAGTCCAAACCTACAGAGAAATGGATTTGAAAGGGAAAATCGGGATTATTTTGGACGTGATTCCTGTTTACCCTCGTAGCCAGAATCCAGCAGATTTATACGCAGCAGAAATGGCGGATTTGTTTTATACCAAAAGTGTCAACGACGCTCTTTTAAAAGGGAAGTATCCAGACAAGTTGAGCGAGGTACTAAAAAAATACAATCAGATGCCAGACATAAAACAAGAAGACTTAGCACTGATTGCAGCGACCGAAATCGACATTTTAGGCATTAATTATTATCGGCCTCGCAGAGTAAAAGCAAAAGAATGCGTACCTAATCCTGAAGGGGTGTTTTCACCAGAGTGGTTTTTTGATGAATATGAAATGCCGGGGCGACGGATGAATACATCGAGAGGAATCGAGATTTTTCCAGAAGGGATCTATGATATTGCAAAGAAAATCCAACATGAATATGGAAACATCGATTGGTTTGTTTCAGAAAATGGAATTGGTATCCAAGAGGAAGAACGATTTTTAAAAGATGGAATCGTGCAAGACGATTACCGCATTGATTTTTTGAAAGAACATTTAACTTATTTGAGAAAAGCAATGGATGAAGGCAGCAACTGCTTAGGATATCACATGTGGACATTTATTGACTGCTGGTCTTGGGGAAATGCGTATAAAAATCGCTATGGCTTTTATCGGTTAGATGTAGAAACTGGCGAAAAAACAATCAAGAAATCAGGACAATGGTTCAAGAAAGTGATCGAGAATAATGGATTCGATTAAAAGGAGGTTTTTTTATGGTAAGTACACTTGATAAATTAGCAATGAAACTGCTGCCGCTGGCGAATGCAATCGGGAACCAGCGGCACTTGCAGGCAATTAGAAATGGACTAATCTCTATTTTTCCGTTGACGATCGTGGGTTCTTTTTTTACGATTTTGCTTAATTTGCCGATTCCTGGGTATACAGAACTTGTTGCTCCGTACTTGCAGATTTTAGATGTACCTTTTCGTTTTACAGTAGGTTTGATGTCCTTATATGCTTCTTTTACTATTGGCTCTTTTTTAGGAAATACGTACAAATTAGATAAAATCACTAGCGGTTTTCTGTCCATGTTAGCGACATTGTTGATGGTCGTGCCAGTCAACTTGCAAGAAGGTGTTGATGCACTAGGAGATGCAGTGGCAAGTGGACGTTATGTACCTATTGCTCCGCTTGGTGCTCAAGGATTGTTTGGAGCGATTGTCGGAGCATTGATTTCTGTAGAGATCTACAGGTTTACGAAAGAAAAAAATCTGGAGATCAAAATGCCAGATGGAGTGCCGCCGGTAGTAGGGGAGTCGTTTGCAGCGCTTTTGCCTACATTATTGGTGATTTTGGTGTTTTGGGTACCGCGTCATTTCTGGGATTTCAATTTAAATGATTTATTGAGCTTGGCAATCTCGCCATTAAAAGTTTTCTTAACAGGAAATAACTTGTTGGGAGGGATTTTGACACAGTTCTTGATTTGTTTGTTTTGGGCATTAGGAATCCATGGGCATGCCGTAATGGGGCCGATTATTCGCCCATTTTGGGATCAGGCAATCATTGAAAATGCTGAATTATTTCAAAACGGAACGAATGCATTTGATTTGCCGAATATTTTTACGGAGCAATTTTATCAATGGTATGCGCAAATGGGAGGAACAGGGGCAACATTGGCATTGGTCGTTCTTTTCCTTTTCTCAAAATCCAGTTATTTGAAACAGCTGGGCAAGTTATCGATTTTACCAGGAATCTTTAATATCAATGAGCCGATGATTTTTGGGACACCTATCGTTATGAATCCGTTGCTGGCAATTCCTTTCATTTTAGTGCCTATTGTAAATACGATTTTAATCTATATTGTAACGATTTTAGGCTGGATGCCGAGAATGATGGTCAAGCCGCCTTTTTCTATCCCGGCACCACTTGGAGCATTGATTACGTCAAATTGGAACTGGGTAGCCTGTGTGATGGTTTTTGTGTGTTTTGCAGTTTCTTTGGCGATCTATTATCCATTTTTCAAGATGTTCGAAAAAATCCAGATCGAGCAGGAGAGACAAGGGGAGATACAGGAAAAGAGTTGAAAAAGTTTATATTAAAAGACACACGGATTCCTAACACGAGGAACGTGTGTCTTATTTATTATTTTATCAACCTTATTTATTGATTCTTGCCCGATTGGTCATGCAGACATTTCCAAGATAACGATATAAAGGAAGGATGTCTGTTTTCTTAGGGAACTCAAATTTGTGTTTTTTATGTGATTCGTTATTTGACCGCTGATTTACATTTGCAAGATAAGTAATTGTTACTTCACTATCATCAAGTCCCATACCAGCCGTTTCCATATCTACTTCAATAAGTGAGTCTAAGTGGATAGAGTGAAAAGCAGTTTTTCTGCCTGTAGCGCCCTGTTTATCTACAAAGATGATCCGATGATTGGTGAAAACTAACGCATCACGAACTAATTGATACCCCATTGTGATTTCTTCATTATCAAATAAATAATCCCCATATTCTTTTGTTAACTCAGCTGGTGTTTTTTCAGAATAGTTTCCCAACGCCCCTTGAACAATATTCCCAAACAATGCCATATATTTTACCCTCCGTAAAAATAAAAAATATCAACTCCCACTTAAAGGCAGGTAGAAGTAGTCGCCAGATATACAAATGATATATTGATTTGATTAAATCAACTAGAAAACGCTTAATATTTTTTGGTGAAGATAAATGTTTGATGCTCTTTTTTAGACAATAAATAACGAAATCATTATATCATATAACAAATAGAGAAGAGAGGCTTTTTTTAAATATGTAAATAACAAAGACCAGAATATTCTTATTGAAAAGGACAAAAAGAATACTTACTTAGATAAAATCAATGCCCCGCAACCTCTAAGAACTAGTGTTACATTCTTAAAGGTTGCGGGAGCATCTAAGATATTAAGTATTAGCAATCAGTTATTTGGATTTTTGCATAAAGTTCATTGAAACGTTCTTTTTTCACATGCCCAGTTCTTTCTTCCATCGCATTCAGCATCCCCAGTGTCATTGCAGTTTTTAATGTTTGCTGGATGGGATGATTTTGTGCAAGGCTTAGTGCGAGTCCGGCTACTGTAGAATCGCCGCTGCCTACAGGATTTTTTACTTGGATTTTTGGGATCTCGACTTTATAAAAATGATTAAGATATTTTGCTAAAGCGCCATCTGCTCCTAATGAAACGACGATCAGCGGAATCGCAGAAAAGAGCGGGTGTTCGGTCAGCAGTTGTTTGATTTCTTCGGTTGTCTGTAATTTTTCTTCGCCGGATAATCCTTGTAATTCTTCTAGATTTGGCTTGATTGCATATGGGACAGAAGGGGAGTTCAAGACAGCTTGCAAAGTGTTTCCTGAAGTATCGAGGATCACTTTTTTGCCTTTGTTTTGGGCTTCTTTTATCAAATCAATATAAAGATCAGGTTTTGTTCCTAGCGGCAAGCTGCCAGAAATCGTAATAACTGAAACTGGCTCGGCAAGCTGAGAAAATGTTTGTTTGAATTGCTGGATCTCAGATTCTGAGACTTCTGGGCCGCTCTCCAAGATTTCTGTTTGCTGTCCGTCATCATGAAGAATAGCGATACAATTTCTGGTAGGTTGTACGATAGACGAAAACTGATGATCGATTGCTTCTTGTGTCAATTGATGACGAATAAAATCACCTAATTCTCCGCCTAGTACACCTGTACACATGACTGGCTGCTCCATTTGATGCAACACACGAGCTACGTTCAAGCCTTTTCCGCCAGCGGTCTTGCTGTATTTTTGACAACGCATCACTGTATCAGCTGTTAAAGTCGGCAGCTGGTAAGAAATGTCGACAGACGGATTCATCGTGACAGATAAAATCATACATTCTCTCTCCTTAAGCGAACTTTTGATGCCAGCTTTGAGCCGTTTGATGCAAGATCGTATTTAGCGCTTCAATATTTTGCCGGCCATGTTCTTTGAGCCAATTGCGAGCGGCTTGTTCGCCTTCTTTTGCATAAATCATTACACCGTCTTTCCAAGTGGCGCGTCCACATAAGACGCCGTTGAAAGAAGAACCGGCATCTTTCGCAAATTGCAGTGTTTCTTGGAACATTTTAGCGCTTACACCGGCGCTTAAAAAAATAAACGGCAGGTGGGTCGCTTCTGCTTGTTCTCTGAAAGCTTTTCTTGCTTCTTCTTTTGTATAAACGATTTCCGAGGCATCTTTGGCAAAACCTTCAACGTAATTCATGTTTACTGGTACTTCCACTTTCAAGACATCTACGTGATAGCATCCTTTTGAAAACTCCCGCATCATCTCATTGACTTTGTGTGGTTTGACTTTCGCATATTCTGCGCTGTTATTGTCTTCGATCGTGCTGTCGTAAGAAACTAATTCTAAGTAAAACGGAATGTCTTCCGCGGCACATTCAGAGCCGATTCGTTCAACAAATGCTTGTTTGCGGGCGTTGATTGCTTGTGATTCATCTACATCGTAATAAAGAAGGAATTTAACTGCATCTGCGCCAGCATTTTTTAAACGCTGGACAGAATAATCGGTGATCAAATCAGGGAAACGTCCTGGTTCTGTTGTGTCGTAGCCCGTTTGTTCATAGGCTAATAAAAGTCCGGCTTGCTGGTTTTTTGCTTCAGCAGCAGAAAGTCCGTATTCAGGGTCTAAAAGAATCGAGGAAGCAAAAGGAGTCAGTTCTTCTGACACAAGTCTTTTAAAGGTAGAGACAGCTGTTTCGATATCTCCTTGGTAGTTTTCTTTCAAAAGCATTTTTTTCAAAGCGCCTCGCTGATCAATCGCAAGTGCGCCAATGATACCAGAAGATGTAGAAAGCTGGTCCATACATTCTTTTTTTCGTGCTGTCAGTGTTCTCATTGTGTTACTTCCTCCTTGTCATGGTAATAGCCGTTGTCCCATTTGACCAAAAATTCATCAAAAAATTCGTCGGAATCATTTGAAGAAACGTTGACATCCAATGCTTTGATTTTTTCAGCGAGCTCTTCATTTCCTGGAGAAGGGTCATACGTTTCATTTAAAAACGCTTCCGCAATATCGCAAATCAAAAACTCTCCAGTTACACGCCCGCCAAAACCAATTACATTGGCATCTAATTCTTTTTTCGCAAATAACGCAGTGGTCATGTCGCGTACCAAAGCTGCTCGAATCCCGGGAACCTTGTTGACAGAGTTTGTGATCCCTACGCCAGTCCCGCAAATCACGACCCCTTGATCTGCTTGACCTGAGGCAACAAGTTCGCCTACTTTTTTACCATAGATAGGGTAGTGTGTCCGAGTAAAACCATGTGTGCCAACGTCAATCACTTCATGTCCTTTTGCTCTTAAAAAATCAGCTACAGCAATTTTTGTATCTGTCACAATATGGTCGCATCCAATAGCTATCTTCATAATTTCCTCCTTATTCAGCACATTTTGTTCATCATGTCTACACGGATCTGGTGACGTCCGCCGCTATATACCGCTTTCAAAAATTCGAAAACGATATTTCGTCCTAATTCCGGACCAACGATTTGACTGCCTAAAGTGATCATTCGTGCATTGTTGTGTTCTCTGGTCATATAAGCGGAACGTTCGTCAGAGATTTCTGCCACCACGATCCCTGGATGTTTGGACGCTGTCATAAAGCTGCCAGCGCCGTGACTATCGAAGGCGATTGCCAGTGAGTCTTCAGATTTTTCTAATTCTGCTACGATTTTTTCTGTTGACTCAATGAAATTTTCCGCGGGTGTTTCTGTCACATCCACGACGTTGTAATCCGTTGTTTGAAGGACGGATTTGATGTAGTTTTTCAACCCCGCGCCGCCCTTATCTGAACCAATGATGACTTTCATAAAAAAACTCCTATATGATTTGGATGATTGGTGCTTTTAAGTTATATGCTTCTAAAACATCAGTTGATGTCTGAGAATCGGTGATGAGGTGATCGATATTGTTTAAGTCGTAAAAACGATAAAAGTCTCGTTTGTTGAATTTGGTGTGGTCAGCGACGATATATTTGATTTGTGCGCTGTTCAAAATAACGGATTGGCTTAGTCCTTCATCCTCATTTGAATTGTAAACAGAGTTCTCACAAATACCGTTGACGCCAATAAACGCTTTATTCACGTGGATCGTTGAGACAAAATCATTGGCGATGGTACCTACAAATGCGCCGGTTTTTGGACGGTAAGTGCCGCCGATCAAAACAAGATCAAATCGAGGGTCGTTTTTGAATTTTTCAAAGACGTAAATCGAATTTGTCACGATTTTTGCATACTTTGTTTCCATAAAGTCATAAACTAACTCGATTGTAGTCCCAGAGCCAAGAAATACAGTATCGCCTTCTTTGATTTCTTGTGCGATCAACTGTGCGATTTCTTTTTTTGCTTCAAGATTGATGGTCTGTTTTTCGATGTGGCTTAATTCTGCAGATGTCATTTCGCCTTTCTCGATCGATTTTGCGCCACCGTGGACACGGATCAATAATCCTTGATCTTCAAGGTCTTGCAAATCTCTGCGAACGGTCATTTCAGTTACATTCAATTTTTCTCTTATATCAGATACTTTGACTATTTTATATAAATCTAGAAGTTGGAGTATTTGTTTCTGTCTTTCTTCCTTCATCATGGAAAACACCTCTTTTTGTTCGTTTGTGTTCGAAATAATCATACAATTGTTTGTAAATGTTGTCAATGTTTAAAAAAATGTTTGACTTGTTTGCGTTTTCATTATACGGTTTGTTTGAAAAGAACATAAACGAACGAAAATGAACTGGAGGCCAAGAATATGACAAAAGAAGAAGTAGCAATGATTGGATTTGAAGTTGTAGCATTTGCAGGGGAAGCACGCTCAAAATTGATGGAAGCTTTGAATGCTGCGGAATTAGGAGATTTTACAAGATCGGATGAATTGATTGCCGAAGCAAATGACAGTATCGTCCAAGCGCACCGGTCGCAAACAGAGATGCTGGCTGCTGAAGCTGGAGGCGAAAATATCGAGATCGGATTTATCATGGTGCATGCGCAAGACCACTTGATGACGACGATGTTGCTGAAAGACACAATGAAACATTTAGTAAATATCTATAAAAGATAGCGGCGAAAGGAGCTAGCGAGTATGAATAAAATGGTTGTCCAAATCGAAAAAATGAAGCCGACATTTGAAAAGATTTCCAATAACCCTTATTTGCGAGCGATTCGAGATGGCTTTATCGGATTGATTCCAGTAATCCTTTTCTCAAGTGTTTTCTTATTAGTTGCTTATGTGCCGAATATTTTCGGATTTTACTGGGGTGCCGGAGTAGAAGAGAACTTGATGAAAGCTTACAATGGTTCGATGGGAATCTTAGGTCTGCTGATGGCTGCAACAGTGACGAAGAGTTTGACCGAACGATTCAACAGCAAATTACCTAAAACAAATCAAATCAACAGTACATCGACAATGGTTGCTGCTTTTATTGGTTTTATCTTGATCGGTGTTGATTTTATCGATGGCGGCATTGCGACAGAATATATGGGGACAAAAGGATTGCTGACAGCTTTCATCGTTGGTTTTATCGTGCCGAATGTCTACTATTTCTGTGTGAAAAATAATATTACTGTGCGGATGCCTGACGAAGTGCCAGGCAATATTGCGCAAACATTCAAAGATTTGATTCCTATTTCCTTATCAACGATTTTCTTTTGGTTATTTGATCTTGGTTTCCGCTCTCTAGTAGGTACAGGTTTCTCGGAGAAAGTCATTGCTTTGTTCCAACCGATTTTTAGTGCGGCAGATGGTTATTTAGGACTTGCATTGATTTTTGGTGCGATGGCATTCTTCTGGTTTGTTGGGATCCATGGTCCATCCATCGTGGAACCAGCAGTAGCGGCAATCTATATCACAAATGTGGAAATGAACCTTTCAGCATTCCAAGAAGGTGAACATGCATCAAGAATCTTGTCTCAAGGAACACAATATTTTGTCGCAACATTAGGCGGAACGGGTGCAACGTTAGTTATTACACTGATGTTTGCATTTTTAGCAAAATCCAAACAATTGAAAACAATTGGTAAGAGTTCTTCGATTCCTGTATTGTTTGGTGTAAATGAACCGATTTTATTTGGTGCACCGCTTGTGTTGAATCCTGTTTTCTTCATTCCGTTCATTGCGGCACCAATCGCCAATGTTTGGCTGTTCAAGTTCTTTGTTGATGTATTTGGTATGAATGGCTTTATTTACAATCTGCCATGGACAACACCAGGACCACTAGGATTGATCATGGGAACGGGCTTTGCTTTCCAAGCAATCTTATTGATGGCTGTTCTTTTAGTGGTCGACTTTTTGATCTATTTCCCATTTTTCAAAGTCTATGATAATGAACTTTTAGCAACTGAAGGGAAAGAATCGGTCGAGAAAGAAGCAGCAGAAGAAACAGGCGGTTTTGAATTTGCGCCTTCATTAGGAAACTTAGGAAAAACCAATGTATTGGTACTTTGTGCAAATGGTGCAACAAGTTCGATGCTGGCAAATGCCATTAAAAAAGGAGCCAAAGCAAAAGAATTGACCGTTGACTCGACAGCAATGGCGTATGGACAGCACAAAGAATTGATCAGTGATTTTGATTTGATTGTATTGGCACCGCAAATGGCTTCGATGCTGAATGAATTAAAGAAAGATACAGAAGGACATTCTGTGCAGGCTGTCTCTACGACAGGAGCTGAATATGTTTCGTTAGCCAAAAATCCTGAACAGGCAATCGCCTTTGTTTATGAAAGTCTGAACACTTAGGAGGAAATCATGACAAATTTTCCAGAGAATTTTATATTTGGTGCTGCAACTGCGGCTTATCAGGCAGAAGGAGCAGTCAATGAAGGCGGTAAAGGAAAAACTTATTGGGATGATTATTTAGCAGAACAAGGTGTTTTTGATCCAAGCCAAGCAAGTGATTTTTATCATCGTTATCCTGAAGATTTGCAGCAAGCACATCAGTTTGGCATTAATGGACTACGGATCTCGATTGCATGGAGTCGGATTTTTCCTGAAGGAGTTGGACCTGCTAATCCAGAAGGTGTTGCGTTTTATCATCGCCTGATTGATGAGTGTCGTAAAAACCAAATCGAGCCTTTTGTGACGCTGCATCATTTTGATACACCTGAGCCGCTCTATCAAAAAGGAGATTGGCTGAGTGAAGAAATGTTGGAAAGCTTTGTTCAGTTTGCTGACTTTTGTTTTCAAGAATTTGGTGATAAAGTCGATTACTGGATTACGATCAATGAGCCTTGGTCTGTGGTTGCGGGGCAATACATCATTGGACATTTCCCGCCTAATATCAAGTATGATTTAGGAAAAGCCGTTCAAGCGCTGCATAATATGATGGTTGCTCATGCAAAAATCGTCGATCGTTATAAAAAAGGAAAGTATCCTGGCAAAATTGGTGTAGTTCACATCTTAGAGTCAAAATATCCGATTACTGATCTTCCTGAAAACAAGCTTGCCGCCAAAAGAGAGCATATTTTGGCAAATCAATTTCTGCTGGATGCGACTTTTAAAGGAGAATACAGCCAAGAAACGAAAGAAGTAATTGAAGGAATCTTGTCAGAGAACGATACTTCTTTCACGACAAAACCAGAAGATTTCCAATGGCTGAAAAAAGCAGCTGAACAACTCGATTTTCTTGGCGTAAATTATTATGCTAGTCACTTTTTGGAAAGCTACGATGGAGAATCTGAAATCAGACATAACGGCACAGGGAAAAAAGGAAGCAGTATCCACGCTTTGAAAGGGGTAGGAAAACGTGTCAACAATCCTGAAATCCCCTCAACAGATTGGGACTGGCCGATTTATCCTGAAGGGTTGAAAGATATGTTGCTATATATCAAGAAAACCTATCCGAATTGCCAAGAATTATATGTCACTGAAAACGGCATGGGCGACAAAGACATCTTGAAAGATGGAAAAGTCAACGACCAATCACGAATCGACTATATTTCTGTTCATTTGCAGGCGATTTTAGAAGCAAGAGAAGCAGGTGTGCCTGTTGAAGGCTACTTTTTATGGTCATTGATGGATGTTTTTTCTTGGACAAATGGCTACAATAAACGTTACGGTTTGTTTTATGTCGACTTTGAGACACAAGAAAGATACCCAAAGAAAAGTGCTTATTGGTTTAAAGCAATTAGTGAAAAGAAAGAGTTAATACCAAGCGAAGAAGTTCTCGCATAAAAATAAAAAACTGGAGCCATCTGCTTCTCAATAAAGGAGAGCGGATGGCTCCAATTTTTTCTATATAAAGTAAGAAATGTCGTTGACGTGTGTAGTCAAAAAATGTATGCTTAGCGCACTGTAATTGATTTTTTTATACAGAACTCTTTAAATAAAAAAAGCGAAACATTTCCTATGGAGAAAACATGAAAAATATTTATATCGTTCTTACGAGGACAAATACGATTTTATCTAAAACGATTCATCAAATCACAAAAGACGAGTATACACACGCAGCGATTTCTTTAGATGTGAACTTAGAAATAATGTATAGTTTTGGACGCAAACATCCTAGAAATCCGTTTCTCGCCTCATTTAAAAAAGAAACGATCCATACAGGCGTATACGGGATGACAAAAGTATTGCCTGGAAAAGTGATCGAAATAGCCGTTTCGGAAGAACAGTACATAATCATCAAAACAAAAATCGATGAAATAGCTGCAAATGAGACACAGTACCAATATAATTATGCAGGTTTGTTTCTACATCTTTTTTCTATTCCTTATATCAGTGAGAATCGGTTTCTATGTTCGGAATTCGTCTACTATCTTTTACAATCAAGCGGGGTAGTAAAATATGATATCTCTAGAAACCTGGTCAAACCGCAAATGCTTTTGATGATGGGCGGAAAAATGATTTACAGCGGTGATTTGAAGAAGATAACTCCGGTTGATCCTTTCTTGCAAGCAGTACCATGAATTTTTTGAAAAAAGGGAGAAAAACCAGCAAGCAAACTTCCTTGACTTATTTCGTTTACAATTGTAAACTAACCCTGAAATAACAAATAACGCAAAGTAGTTTATTGGGCTCGCTTTAGTGCACTCTGTTGTACAAATGAAAAATAGCCACCTAGAATAGACTTAAGCGTATATTTTAGTTAGAAGGGGAGGAAAAAAATGAGTAAAAAAATGGATCATGAACATATGGACCATAGTCAAATGAATCACGACGAGATGGATCACAGCAAAATGGTTCACAGTCAAATGGATCATGATGAGATGGACCACAGTCAAATGAATCACGACGAAATGGATCATAGTCAAATGGACCACAGTCAAATGAATCACGACGAGATGGATCACAGCAGAATGGATCACAGTCAAATGGATCATGAACATATGGATCACAGCAAAATGGATCATAGTCATATGGGACATGATATGGGGCATGGCGGGCACGACCACGGCGGCATGGATCATTCGATGCACATGGGAAACTTTAAGCAAAAATTCTGGCTCTCATTGATTTTATCTATTCCAATCATCTTGATGTCTCCAATGATGGGCGTCGAGCTTCCATTTCAATTTACATTCCCAGGTTCTGAATGGGTTATTTTAGCAATTGGTACATTCTTATTCTTTTATGGCGGTCAACCATTCTTAAGTGGTGCGAAAATGGAACTTCAACAAAAAAGCCCAGCCATGATGACATTGATTGCGATGGGAATCTCTGTCGCATATATCTATAGTGTTTATGCTTTTGTTATGAATTTGCTGCACCCGCATGAACATGTGATGGACTTCTTCTGGGAACTAGCCACATTGATCGTTATCATGCTGTTAGGTCATTGGATTGAGATGGACGCTGTTTCAAATGCTGGCAATGCGCTGCAAAAACTAGCAGAATTGCTTCCTGATACAGTGAAAAGGCTGAATAGTGATGGTACGGAAGAAACGATTTCTTTACAAGATGTTAGAGAAGGCGACCGTTTAGTTGTTCGTTCTGGGGATAAAATGCCTACAGACGGAACGATCGTAAAAGGAAGTACAACAGTTGATGAATCGGCGGTTACCGGAGAATCAAAAGGCGTTATGAAAGACGTAGATGATAAAGTTATCGGCGGTTCTGTGAATGGGCAAGGAACAATTGAGATTACCGTTACAGGAACTGGCGAAAGCAGCTACCTCGCTAAAGTGATGGAAATGGTGCGCAAAGCACAAAGTGAAAAATCAAAACTTGAAAGTCTCTCTGATACAGTAGCAAAATGGTTATTCTATATTGCATTAACTATCGGGATTCTAGCCTTTGTTATTTGGTGGATCGCAGCCGATTTGACAACCGCACTTGATCGAATGGTGACAGTTTTCGTTATTGCTTGTCCACATGCGCTAGGTTTAGCTATTCCGTTAGTTGTTGCTCGTTCGACTTCGATCGCTGCCAAAAATGGTTTGTTATTGAAAAACCGAACAGCTTTAGAAAGTGCTCATGAAATGGATTATGTGATGCTTGATAAAACTGGTACATTAACAGAAGGAAAATTCACTGTTACTGGCGTAGAAGTTTTAACAGATAACTTGTCACAAGAAGATGCGTTGAAATATATCGGCGCATTAGAAACAAATGCGAACCACCCGTTAGCTATCGGGATCATGGATTATTTAAAAGAAAAAAATATCGACTATTATGAAGCTCATGACATGAAGAGCCTGTCTGGGGTTGGTCTAGAAGCACAAGTAGAAGGAAAAGACGTCAAGATTGTCAACGAAAAAGAAGTACAACGCTTAGGTTTGTCTTTTGATTCATCGATTTTGACAAACTACCAAAACCAAGGAAACACAATCAGCTTTTTGATTATTGATAATGGTTTGGCAGCTATGTTAGCATTAGGTGACGAAATCAAACCAGAAGCAAAAAGTTTTATTGCCGCGTTGAAAGAACGTGGAATCACACCAGTTATGTTAACTGGTGATAATCCAAAAGCAGCAGAATCAGTGGCAAAATATCTTGGATTAGATGAATATTACGGCGGACTTTTACCTGAAAATAAAGAAGAAATCGTTCAAGAATATTTAAACAAAGGGAAAAAAGTCATGATGGTCGGCGACGGGATCAATGATGCGCCAAGTTTGGCTCGAGCAACAATCGGTATGGCAATCGGTGCCGGGACAGATGTGGCTATTGATTCAGCAGACGTGGTCCTAACAAACAGCAATCCAGAAGATATTTTACATTTCTTGGATCTTGCAAAACAAACACGCAGAAAAATGGTCCAAAATCTATGGTGGGGAGCTGGCTACAATATCATTGCTATTCCTTTAGCAGCAGGTTTGCTAGCACCAATCGGCTTTGTACTGAACCCAGCAGTGGGCGCGATCTTGATGTCCTTGAGTACAATCGTTGTTGCACTTAATGCGATGACATTAAAAATCAAAGAATAACCAAGAAAAAAAGAGATCAAACACAATTAAATTAATGTATGAAAGAACCAAGCTGTCTAGAATAACAAACAGCTTGGTTCTTTCTTTTGAGCAAATCGCAGGATTATTCTATTTTTTACGCAAAGAAATGTTTTTTAGGTTTTTGTGTTGACAAACGTAAACGGTGGGTGTAAGATGATTCTGCGTTCGTTTTCAAATGTAAACGAAACAGGGACGATTGAAAGCTTAAATAAGAAAGCAGGGGGAAACATGGAAAAGAAAACTTTTGATATAGAAGGAATGACCTGTGCATCCTGTGCGATGACTGTTGAAAAAGCAGCAAAAAAATTAACTGGTGTCGGCAATGCCGCAGTAAATCTGGCAACAGAAAAATTGAATATCGAATATGATCCATCACAAGTGACTGCCGAAGACATTGAAAATGCAGTCGGAAACTCTGGATATAAAGCAATAGACACTGAAAAACCAGCTGATTCAGAAACATTCTTGATTGAAGGAATGACTTGTGCATCTTGTGCGCAGACGATTGAAAAAACAGTCAGCAAACTGGTAGGTGCGGGCAATGTCAATGTTAACCTAGCGACAGAAAAAATGAATGTCAATCTAGCAGGTGCAAGTGTTTCTGTTTCAGATATAATGACAGCTGTTTCCGATGCTGGATATGCAGCACTTCTTCCTGAAGAAAGCACATCCGCAGCAGAAGACAAACAAAAAGCAAAAGAAAAACAAATCAAAAACATGTGGCAAAGATTTTGGATCTCAGCGGTTTTCACTGTTCCGCTTTTATATATAGCAATGGGCCATATGATTGGTTTGCCTCTGCCAGGATTTCTTGATCCAATGAACAGTCCAGTTGCATTTTCAACGACTCAGCTTATTTTATTGCTGCCAGTCTTGTATTTAGGTACACCTTTCTTTACGGTTGGCTTTCGTACATTATTTAAAGGTCATCCAAACATGGACTCTTTAGTGGCTTTAGGAACCAGCGCAGCGTTTCTATACAGTCTTTATGGGACAGTTTTGATTTACATGGGCGATGCCGAATTTGCAATGAATCTTTATTACGAATCAGCAGCAACGATCCTAACATTGATCACATTGGGTAAATACTTTGAAGTCGTGTCAAAAGGGAAAACATCTGAAGCCATCAAAAAATTGATGGGCTTAGCGCCAAAAACAGCAAAAGTCGTTCGCGGTACAGAAATCCTTGATATTCCTATCGAATCTGTCCAAGTCGATGATGTGATTGTTGTTCGTCCTGGCGAAAAAATCCCCGTTGACGGTGTGGTGATTGAAGGAAGTACCTCAATCGATGAATCGATGCTGACAGGTGAAAGCATGCCTGTAGAGAAAAAAGTCGGCGACAATGTTATTGGTGCCAGTGTAAATAAAAATGGTTCTATCCGTTTCAAAGCAACAAAAATCGGTAAAGATACTGCTTTATCACAAATCATCAAACTCGTAGAAGATGCGCAAGGTTCAAAAGCCCCAATCGCTAAAATGGCAGATATGGTCTCTGGGATATTTGTGCCGATCGTGATTGTTTTGGCTATTCTTTCTGGTTTAGTTTGGTTCTTTTTAGGTCAAGAATCTTGGGTATTCGCTTTAACGATCACAATTTCTGTTTTAGTCATTGCTTGTCCTTGTGCGTTAGGATTAGCTACACCAACAGCAATCATGGTGGGAACAGGAAAAGGCGCAGAAAATGGTATTTTGATCAAAAGCGGTGATGTCTTAGAAATTACACATAAAATCCAAACAATCGTCTTTGACAAAACAGGAACAATCACAGAAGGCAAACCAAAAGTAACAGATATCGTTACAAATGGCATAGAAGAAGAACTGCTTTTACAAATTGCAAAATCTGCAGAAGAAGGTTCAGAACATCCTCTAGGCGAAGCAATCGTTCGTGAAGGGGAAGAAAGAGGTCTGAAATCTCTCCCTATAAATAACTTCCAAGCAATTCCAGGCCATGGGATCAGCGTTGAAATCGATGGCGACCGATTCCATCTTGGAAACAAAAAATTGATGGAAAGCCAGTTCGTTGCTTTTACAACTTTTGAACAAGTCTCTGATCGTTTAGCTGAAGAAGGAAAGACACCAATGTATGTTTCTCGAAATAATACGCTTGTCGGGATCATTGCAGTAGCAGATACGATTAAAGAAACAAGTAAAAAAGCAATCGAACGTCTTCATGAAATGGGCATCGAAGTAGCGATGATTACTGGAGACAACAAGCGAACAGCAGAAGCAATTGCTAAACAAGTCGGCATCGACCGCGTGTTAAGTGAAGTTCTGCCAGAAGATAAAGCAAGTGAAGTGTCTAAACTTCAAAATGATGGAAAAAAAGTAGCAATGGTCGGTGATGGAATCAACGATGCACCAGCTTTAGCACAAGCAGATATTGGTATCGCTATTGGTTCAGGAACAGACATCGCTATGGAATCCGCAGACATCGTATTGATGAGAAGTGATTTGATGGATGTGCCAAAAGCAATCCAATTGAGCCGTTTGACCATCAGAAACATCAAACAAAATCTATTCTGGGCATTTGCATACAATACATTAGGTATCCCTGTTGCAATGGGAATCTTATATTTGTTCGGCGGCCCATTATTGAATCCAATGTTAGCTGGCGCAGCAATGAGCTTTAGTTCTGTTTCTGTTTTACTGAATGCCTTGCGTTTGAAAGGTTTGAAACTAGACAGTAAATAAAGCAATCTGTTTCTTGTGACCAGCTGCATGAACAAAAAAACAAAGCATATTTTTAAATAACCATTATAGAAGTATTGAAAGAATTGGAGAGATTAGAATGGAACAAACAGTGAAAATCGAAAACATGAAATGTGATGGCTGTGCTTCAGCAGTCAAAGAAAAATTTGAAGGTCTAACAAATGTGACCGAAGCAACGGTAGATTTGGAAAGCAAAACAGCAAAAGTCGTGGGAGATGCTTCTGTCAGCGAATTAAAAGACGCTTTAGCAGATACAAAATACACAATCATCGACTAATCCGCTGATTGAAAAGTGTGAATGATTCTTCCCCGATTTAGAAAACACTAACTATCGTCAAAAAATCCCAGAAAACAGGTTTCCCCCCTAATCTGTTTTCTGGGATTTTTTTTATTGCTGTGAAACACGAAGGATGAAGTGATGCGATGTGGAACAGTACCTACTTGGTGCTCGGGTCAGAACGCTTTGTTCACGACCTCTTTAAACGGTGTTCTCAACATTGCTTCTTCGGAATTAAATTCAAAAAAGCCAAAAACATGAAAAGCTGTTTTTTCTTTTTTGTCCTTAATTCTTGAAGCAGAACATGTTGCTTACGACCTCTCTTAAACGGCGTTCGCGAGCTAACTCCTTCGGTAATAAGCTGCTTCTCTGAAAAATATGAGAAGCTATTTCCCAGAGAAGCAGCTTATTACTTGGAGCTGAACAGCTCGCTCACAACCTCTTTCCAAACGGTGTTCACAAAGCTGCCCCTCGGCATTAAGCTTTTATCCGAAAAAATGTGGAAAGCCATTTTCTCGGATAAAAGAGTCTTAATGCTCGGGCCAGAACGCTTTGCTCACAACCTCTTATATTTGACGTTATTTTTTCCCTTTGTTATACTCACTCTAGCCTTGGCACACAAGGAAGTAAAGGCTGTCATTATTTGAAATGAAAATTTTGTTTTTTGACAATAAACATAGATTTTATGATCAAAAAAATTTTATGCAAGATCTGAAAAAACGCCAAGGAGCTGAGCGACTTGCTCGCGTGCTCTCTTGGCGTCATTTTTCTTATTGTTGAAGAAATTGATGGATTTCGTTGATTTCTTCTGATGTTACTTGGTGGCTGCCGTCTGCAATCAGCAATTCTACAGAAGGAAAGACAGCTTCCAACTGTTTTGTCAGCTTCAAAACATCGCCCGGGAGACTGATAGTGTCTTGAGAACCTGTTGTTAAGATAACATTGGCATCTGAAGCAGCATCGAATTGGTACCCTAGATCGATTGGATGAAGGAGAATAAAGTCATCTGCGATATTTGGTGCTTTTTCTAATAGTCCTAACAAGAAGTTCGCGCCATTTGAATAGCCGATAAAGACAATTTTTTTACTGCTTTTCTCAACGGATGGCCAAACATTTTCAATGAAATTTTCGACATGCTGATTGAAATCTTCACGGTCTGCTTTTTGATTGACAAGAGGGGCGAAAAATCTTCTTTGAGCGCCTACGCCAACATCTCCGAGAAAACTTAGTATACTTGCATTAGGGAATAACTTGGCAATCGTTGTCAATAATTGATATTCATTTCCTCCAGTACCGTGAAAAGCAACGACAAGTGTATCTGGATCTTTCCCTTTTTGAAAAAATGATTCCATAAGCAACCTCCAAAAAATTTGATTTTATGTAGAAAGGATAGATGTACTATGACTGGACGTATCCATCATATCTCCATTTTAAATCGCTATATTAAACCTACATTTGACTTTTATCATAATGTATTAGGGCTAAAATTACTAATGAAAACAATCAATCAAGACGATCATTCGATGTATCATCTTTTCTTTTCAGATGCTGCACAGAGAGTCGGCACTGAAATAACGTTTTTTGAACTAAGAGACGGTGAAGATAACAAATTTGGTACAAATGCGATCGAACGTACAGTGATGAAAGTACCAACTGTTGAATCATTAGGCTTCTGGGCGGAACAATTGGAAAAACACGATATTTGCCACTATGGGATCGAAACTTTTGAAGGGCGTCCAATGTTGCGTTTTGAAGCGCCAGATAACACACAAATGGCATTGACACCACTTAGAGATTTTGAGGACCCAAACGATTATTTCCCTTATACAAGTGAAGGGATACCAACAGAACATGCCATTACCGGAATCGATGCAATCCAACTACGCGTGCAATTTGCGGAAGCAACGGAAAGAGAATTATTGAATTTTGGCTGGCAAAGAAAATCAGTGACCCCGTTTTTTGAAACAAAAAATGAAGTGACGATCCTCGAGAACCAAGACGAAAAATTCTATCAAGAAGTCCACATCATCCAAGACGTGGAAAATCCAATTGCGGAACAAGGGATTGGCGGCGTCCATCATGTCGCTTTTGGCGTAAAAGGGATGGAAGAGCTGGAGGCAGTAGACAAGAGACTCAATCTGAAAAATTTCAATAACTCTGGTATTAAAAATAGAGAATTTTTTGAATCTCTTTACTTTAGAGAACCAAATCAATTATTGTTTGAAGTCGCCACAGAAGAAATAGGATTTTTAGATCCGAAAGCTTATGCGAACCAAAGCAATGTGTTTGAAGATATTCCGCTCTATTTGCCAAACTATCTGAAAGATATTCGAGAAACAGTGGAAAGTATTTTGGAAAAACAGCAGCATGAATAAAAAATAAATCAATTATGATGAGGCGAAGAAATATGTTAATGGAATTATTTGAAGGACAAGAAAAATTTCTAAGAGATTATAAAAAACTAGTAAAAGACCCAAAAAGTGATCAAGAAATCGTAGATGCAGTATTGGATTCATTACGCCAGCAAGACGTAAATGAAAAAATGAGCTATGAGATTTCAGGTGACGAAACAAAATCAGGGGAAAGTATCGACTTTCCATTTAGTCAATATCTGTATGCTGAAGACCAAGAGCCAACCATTGAAACAAGATTTTGCTATGATGGAACGACCTACGAAGAGCCATTGAAAAGTAAAGAGCAAATGTAGAGGTTGTAAGCAGCATGGTCTGCTTCAAGAATTAAGAATGACAAATTAGAAATAGCTTCTCATATTTTTGATTTGTTAGGCTTAATTCCGTAGAAGCAATGCTGCGAACACCGTTTAGTAGAGGTTGTGAATGAACCGATCAGCTCCAAGCAATAACAAATTTTTAAACGACAAAAAAACCGGCCCAACAGCCGGTTTTTTTGTTTTGTTTAATTGAGAAATATTCTCATTCTACCACAAAAATAAATTATTTCAACGTTGAAATAAACTATATATAGTGTGATAATTAATTGCGAATACAATATATGGTGTTTTATCTTTTGCGAGGAGTGAGGAAATGGTAACCAGTTTACCTGCAGAAATAATAGACAAATTAAATAAGGAGATCCTTCTTTTCCCAGGCGTTTATCCAATCACAGAAGAAATGACTCAAACATTTGAGGGCATTTCTCGTCTTATCATGTTGGATCGTTACGCATTCAAAGATCCGAAAGGCGAGACGATTTCAACAGGAGACCTTGTTGTTTTAACCACGCAAGCTGATCCTAAATATCCTGCAAGAGGTATCGGGATCGTCCGAAAAATAGAAGGCAGTCAGCTAGAGATCGAAGTAGAAGAAGAGTTCAGAAGCGCATTAACTGATCCGAAAGAAGCCGAATCTGGACGTGTAAAAAGAGAGCGAATCGAAGTTGAAAAACCAATGGAACTATGCTTCGAACAAATTGCCAAACGTGTGGCAAACGGGATTGCAAAAAATGACCAAACAGGCAATCAAGAAGAACTTTTCCAAACATTTTATCAACATTTGGCAGAACAAAATCTGATTCCTGCCGGCAGAGTTCTGTATGGCGCAGGAACAGCTTCCGAAGTCACTTACTTCAATTGTTTTGTGATGCCTTTTATCCATGATTCAAGAGGCGGTTTGGCACAACATCGTCAAGAAGTGATGGAAATCATGAGCCGCGGCGGTGGAGTAGGAACAAACGGATCAACTTTGCGCCCTCGTTCAGCCATTGTCCATGGCGTGAACGGCAAATCTTCTGGTGCTGTTTCATGGTTGAATGACTTAGCGAATCTGACGAATTTAGTTGAACAAGGCGGTAGTCGGCGCGGGGCGCAAATGATCATGATGGCAGACTGGCACCCAGATATTTTTGAATTTATTATTTCAAAGATCCAAAACCCGGCTGTTCTCCAACATTTGATAAAAACAAATCCAAATCCAACAATCCAACGATTTGCGCAAGAAAAATTGAATTTTGTCCCACTCGCACCTGCAGAAAAAGAATTATACGAAAAAATCCTTGATGAAAAAGATACGCTTGCACTTAAAGAAAACAGCTATTTAAAAGAACTGGCCCAAAAAACAGCACTTGGCGGCCACTATGAAGTAAACAACAGCGAATTTTTAACAGGTGCCAATATTTCAGTATGTTTGACCAAAGAATTCATGGAAGCTGTCGAAAAAGACCAAGAGTACAGCTTGCGTTTCCCAGCAATTGAAGAGTATTCTGAAGAGGAAATGGCTGATTATGATAAAAACTGGGCAGAAATCGGTGACGTTCGAGAATGGGAAAGAACTGGTCGAAAAGTCAAAGTATACCAAACAATCAAAGCACGAGATCTTTGGGAACTGATTACTTTTTGCGCAACCTATTCTGCGGAACCAGGAATCTTCTTTATCGATAATGCAAATGAGATGACAAACGCGGCAGCCTACGGACAAAAAGTCGTAGCGACAAATCCTTGCGGCGAACAGCCTTTGACACCTTATGCAGTATGTAATTTAGCTGCAATCAATTTAGCAAATATGGCAGATAAAAAGAACAAGCGTGTTGATTTTGAAAAACTCGCTGAAACAGTACAAGCAAGCGTACGTTTCCAAGACAATGTTATTGATGCGACACCTTACTTCTTTGATAAAAATGAAAAACAAGCAAAAGGAGAACGACGCATCGGGTTAGGTGTTATGGGACTGGCTGATTTGTTGATTTATTGCGAAAAAACTTATGGATCAGAAGAAGGCAATCAGCTGATTGATCAGATTTTTGAGACAATCGCAGTTACTGCGTATCAAACATCTATTGAATTAGCTAAAGAAAAAGGCAGTTTCCCATTCTTGACAGGAGAAACAGAAGCGGAGACTCAAAAACTGCGTGAAGTCTTTATCCATTCAGGCTATATGCAAAAAATGCCTGAAAAGATTCGTCAAGATATATTAAAATACGGCATCCGAAATTCTCATTTGCTGACAGTCGCACCAACTGGCTCAACTGGGACAATGGCAGGAGTTGCGACAGGTTTAGAACCTTATTTTTCCTTTTCTTATTTCCGCAGCGGACGTCTGGGTAAATTTATTGAAGTCAATGCTGAAATCGTGGAAGAATATTTGGCTGAAAATCCTCAAGCAAATAAACAACAGCTGCCAGAATTTTTTGTTTCAGCAATGGATCTAGCACCTGAAGCACATGTGGATGTTCAATGTACGATTCAACGTTGGATCGACAGCTCGATTTCAAAAACGGTCAATGCGCCAAAAGGGTACCAAGTGAAACAAGTCGCAGCAATTTATGAATCACTTTATCGTGGGGGAGCAAAAGGCGGCACTGTTTATGTCGATGGCAGCCGCGACTCGCAAGTATTGACACTTGAAGCAGAAGAAAACACGATGTCACAAGTAGTTGAAACAGAGCTAATCGAAAAAGCAAGTCAAGAAAATGAAGTTTCCGAAGTTGAACTTTGTCCGATTTGTCATGAAGGAACAATTGAAGAAATCGGCGGCTGCAGCACATGTACAAATTGCAAAGTCCAATTGAAATGCGGATTATAAAAAAGGGGAAAGAAAAGATGAAAAAAGCACTATTAGTAGCAGCGGCATTGATGAGTTTATCTGTTTTTGCAGGCTGTCAAAGTGAAACAAACAAGAACACTGAGCAAACATCCAGCGAGCAAATCGCTCAGCATTCTGCTCAAGTCACAATCAAAGCAGATGGCAAAGAAACAGCAAATCAAACAGTCAAATTCAAAGATGGCGACTCGTTATATGAAGTCATGGAACAAAACTTTGCAATCAAAGCAGACGATGGTTTTATTACTGAAATCGACGGCCAAAAGCAAGATCAGCAAGCAAGTAAATATTGGACCTTTACGATTAATGGAGAAATGGCGACAAAAGGAGCCAAAGATATTGTTTTGAAAAATGGTGATAAAGTGGTCTTTGAGTTAGCAGAAATGAAGTAGAGGTTGTGAGCAAAGCGATATGACTTGAGCGTTAA
>KE351655.1:50523-87940 GCA_000415185.1 Enterococcus faecalis 13-SD-W-01 | reverse complement strand
GCCGAAGGAGTTGGTTCTTGAACACCGTTTGTAGAGGTTGTAAACAGTATGTCTATTTCAAAAATTAAGAATGGCAAATTGGAAATAGCTTCTCTTAACTAAAAAGCCCCCGCAGTTTTAAACTGCGGGGGCTTCGTGCTGGTATCAATCGAATTGATACAGTGCCCAACGTTCGATGATATTATTTAATTTAACATCATAAAGCGGATCAGTGGCATATCTGCCTGTCAACGCTCTTGTTGCATCGCGGAATGTTCGCGCATTGACACGCCAAGCACCCGAGTAAAATAATGGATCCCAATTCGGACCATAACGTAATTTGACTGCATTATCCAGCATCGACTCATCAAAGGTACGATAAACGCGGAACCGCGAATTGACTGGTACAGTGATGCCGTTGATGACTTCATTTGAGACATGCCAGATATACTCGAAACGACCATCATCTGCACCTGGAGTAAATTTGACACCAAAGAAATTATTGGCTCTGCTAGCTAAGACGCTTGTTCCATAGCCGCTTTCAAGGATTGCTTGAGCCATCATCACAGAAGCAAACAAACCATGAGCAGAAGAAACACGACGAGCGGCTGGCGCAATCGAGTTGACGAAACGGCCTTCTGGTGTGCTGGTATTCACTTGACCGATCAATGGCAACTGGTTGGCTTGGAATCCGCTAGGCCGTCTATCTTTTGGCAAAATAGAAACTTGGATCGCTTCCACAGGCAAATTCATTTGGACAGAGCCTGCACGCTGCCCGTTTTCAGCCCATCCTAACCAGCCGCGTGAACGAACGAATGCACGATAATAAATCGTATAATCGTTTGCTATACCACCTGTTAATTGGAAAGAAAAAGCTTGGAGTGAACGGTTTTGCCCAGTTGTTCCAGAGGTTGCCCCGTCACGTACAGCATTCGTCCAACCTGTATTTGCTAAATGCGAATCATAAACAATAGAACCACCATGACGATTGTTTTCAAAACGTGCTTGGATCGCTTCAAACTGCCGATTTTGATTTGCAAAGTTGATAACGGGCGCAATCCCGCGTCTGCTAGTCCATCCTACATTGGAAACATGTCCTGCCAATGTCAATGCTGGTGGTGCTAATCGGAATGCATTCGCCGTAGACCCAGGTGCAGCACCGCCTTGGGGAACTAAAACGACTTGAATTGCTTCAATGCGATACGCATATCCTTGTGTACCTGCTTCTTGCCCGTTTCTTGCCCAGCCTAGCCAGCCAAATTCTTGAGAATGCGCACGGTAATAAACATCGTAGCGTGTACTGATAGTGCCAGTCAAACGAATCCGGATTGCTTCGATTGGTCGGTTTTGTCCAGTCGTACCCGTTTGTTCACCTTCATTTGCCCAGCGTGACTCCCAGCCAGTGCCTGATAGATGTGATTGATAGCTGATATTACCGCCGATGGTATTTTCGGTAAGTCTTAAACGTAAAGCTTGCAAGCTTAAACGCTGTCCAACTGTTCCAACTTGTCTCACTCCGTCTGTTTCACTAAGCCAGCCGCGATTTGCCACGTGGGGCGTAGCTAAAACAGAGGGCTCCTTTTCAACATAGGCATTGCCAAAAGGAGGAGATTCTTTGTTACGGTCAGACAGACGGACTTCAATGGCTTCGATTTGGTAACCAAACCCTAAGCTGCCTGCTTGATTCCCATTACTTGTCCAAGGAAGCCAGCCAAGGTTTTGGACATGGACACGATAAGAAATAGAATATCGATTTGAAATCGCTCCTGTCAGCCGCAAATTGATTCCTTCGATGCGGCGATTCTGCCCAGTTGTTCCTGAAATTTGGCCATTTGAAGCCCAGTTTTGCCAACCAGTTCCTTGAACAAAAGAAGTATATTGGATCGAACCAGTTAAATTAGAGGGAAGCTGTAAATTGATTCTGAATCCTTCTACTTGCAGATTTTGCCCAGTCGTTCCAGAAAGTCCGTTGGAGACAAATGGCAGCCAACCGCGGTTTCTTACATGTGTAGAATAAGAAATAACTGGTGCCTGCGCACTTCTGGCTGTGATTTCTGCTTCTGGCTGCGTTTCTTCTGATTTTTCGGCAGGTGAATCTGAAGTTTCTGGGACCGATTCGGTTGTTTCTTCTTCATCAACTGGCTGATTTTCGAACTGCAATTCTGTTTTAGAAATATATCCTAAAGATTGGCCATCTAGCGTGACAAAATAAAGTGTTTCATTTGGAAAATCGATTTGTTTCTCTGCTTGCAGCACACTGTCTGGTGACAACATGCGTCCTGAAGATTGGCCTTTCCAAAAGTCTGTCAACTGTTCATAAACTTTTATATCGTCAGAAAGAGCTTTTCCTTGTATTGGATCGATCTCTGTGATTACTGGTTCAATAGTTTCTATTGCGCTTATCCAGCCGGTTTGATCTGACGTTTCAACAAAAAAGAACATTTCGCCAGCTGAGGTCTCAGCCTTTTTAGTCACTACGCCATTTCCCGAAAACAGTGTATTGCTTTCAGAAGACAAAGGAGAATCCAAACGTCCGATCTCGTTCTCGGTTTGAATAAACGATTCGATTACTTCAACAGAAGTAATAGTGATATCTGGTGTAATCTCAGGGTAAAAATAAGTTGCTAGTTCACTAAATGCCTCTTTGGATGATCCTGTTTGGAAAAACGAATCGTCAACTGAAAGTATAGTATCCAGATGCTCAAGACCTAACTGGTACGTTTTGATTTGTTTCGCTGCATAATAGGCAAGATTTGTTTGGATCTGCTGTTTTTCTTCTTCAGTATCTCCTTGATAAACAGCTAAATGGATCGCTTGATCATCTGCAGACGGTACTGGAAAATTTGCAGAATAACGCTCTGTGATACCAGAAGCGTCTATGTAGGAATGGAAAGAAACTTCTCCTTGCAGCGCTTCTTCTTGCGATTTATCTGTCAAAGAAACAATGATTTTCTCTGGGGCTGAAAAGCCGTTTCTATAAGGGATATAGCTCATTTCGGGTTCCCCAGTGATTGAAGGAATCTTATATTCCTTGGCCGCAGATTCATCTGTGACAGTTTCTTCTGTATCTGTTATTTCTGATGTTGCAGAAGGAACGGTTTCTGCCAGGGGATCTTCAATTGGAGCCAAAGTGTCTGTTTCTTTGGTTTCTTCAGCAGTCTCAGCCTGTGAAATTGTTTCAGCTAGAGCAGCAGTGCTTGGAAACGTAGCGGAAGCTAGTAGCAAAACGACAGTGGCAAATGTAAATTTTTTCATCTCCTCATCCTCTCAAATTTTTTCTTCCTATATATATAATACCTTAAATTAAAAAATATTTTTTGTTTTTTAATGAAAAATTCCGTGTTTTCTATTCTTATTCATTATTTGAGTTATATAACTTTTGATATTAAACTAGGACGTTTTTTTGTGAATGTGCTATACTAAAGAAAAATATAGAATTGCCGCCGGGCAAAACGCGAAAAAATAACTTTAGGCCACTGATAAGTTATTTCTTCGCGTTTTTTTATTTAGGAGGGAAAAAGATGACTTTTTTACGTTTGATCATCGCGGGACTTTTGGAAGTTTGCTGGGCCTTTACTTTAGAAAAAAGTGAAGGATTTACAAATATTTTTTGGACAGGAGCAACGGTGGGGCTTTTGCTGCTCAGTTTGTATCTTTTAGAGACGGTCATTGATAAATTTGGCGTAGGGATGACCTATGCTGTTTTTACGGGGATAGGAACAGCTGGAACGTGTCTTTTGGGGATTTTTGTCTTTCATGAGACCCACAATTTGATGAAATTGCTTAGTTTGGTTATTTTGCTGACAGGAATCGTTGGGTTGAAGTTAAGTACGCCGGTAAAAGAGGAGGAAACAAAATGATTTGGTTCTTTTTAGGAATAGCAGGTGTGATGGAATTGGTTTTTGTCTTGTTTTTAGAAAAAGCCCAGCAGACCAAAAAGAAAAGATGGCTGTTTTTTTCTGTAGCGGCCATCATGGTCTCGATTTTTATTTTAGGGAAAGCTGCATTAGTGATTCCGCTTGGCGTAGCTTATGCCGTTTGGACCGGGCTTGGAGCATTGTTGAGTGTTGGCTACGGCATTTTCTTTTTGGGAGAATCGAAAAATCCGCTTCGTTTACTATTCATTTGTTTGATTGTCTTGGGCGTGATTGGGCTTAAAGTTTATGGCGGATAAAAAAATAGCATTTTATACTTGCTTTTTTGGCATGGCGGGTTTATTATTGACAAGTCAATCGTTGACGAGTCAATTGTTGAAGGAGGCGAAAAAATGTCTTTGCAAGAAGTAAGTCATATTCTTTATCAAATCAAACTGGCAGATCAAAGAATCGCTCAGTTGTTTGAAGAAAAGATTGGTTTCAGTTTGACAAGATACGAGATATTGATGATTTTGAAAGAACAAAGTCCTTGTTTGCAAAATATTTTGTTATCTAAAATGCAGATCGATCAAGGGGCAATCACCAGACACCTGAAATTGCTGGAAACAAAAGGCTATGTAAAAAGAGAGCGGAATCCTGCAAACAATCGGGAAGTCTTTGTTGAATTGACACCGAAAGCACAGCAAGAGATCAATGTCTGTGAAAGAGAACATGGCGACATCGAAACTATTTTGTCTCCAGCATTCAACCAAGAAGAATTAGCGCAGCTGCTCGTTCTTCTAGATAAATTAAACGCACAATTAGCAGCAATAGAATAAATAAAGAAAGAAGTTTTTACTATGACAAAAGAAACAAAATTTGAAGAAATCGTCTTTGGCAGAAAATCCGTCCGTTTATACGATGAAAACTACAAAATCTCTCACGAAGAAATGCTGGAAATGATCCAAGAAGCAACAACAGCTCCATCTTCTGTAAACATGCAGCCATGGCGTTTTGTTGTCGCAGAAAGCGATGAAGCAAAAGAAATCTTACGTCCATTGATCCGTTTTAATACAAGACAAAATGATACTTCATCTGCAATGGTCATGATTTTCGGCGATATGCTTAACTATGAATACGGCGAAGAAATCTATGACCAAGCTGTAGCAGAAGGAAAAATGCCGCAAGAAGTTCGCGATCAGCAATTAGCAGCAATCATTCCTCATTACAAAGCTCTTTCAAAAGAACAAATGAATGATGTTGTAAAAATCGATTCAAGTTTAGCCGCTATGCAATTCATGCTTGTTGCCCGTGCACACGGCTATGAAACAAACCCGATCGGCGGTTTTGAAGCAGATCAATTAGCTGAAGCATTTGGTATGGATAAAGAAAGATACGTGCCAGTAATGATCCTATCAATTGGGAAAGCCGTAGAAACAGGTTATGAATCTGTTCGTCTAGCACCAGAAAAAATCACAACATTCAAATAGGAGAAACGATGATAATCATAAACGCATTATTTTATATCAATCCTGAAAAAGAAGCCCAATTCTTAGAAGATATCGCACCATTGATTGCTTCTTCTAAACAAGAAGAAGGCAATATCTCTTATGGTCTTTATCAAGGAACTGAGGAAAAAAATACTTACTTGATGGTAGAAAAATGGGCAGATCAAGAAGCAATCGCAAAACACAATGAAAATCCTTTATTGAAAAAATTTGCACAGGAAATTGGCATGTACAGCACTAAAGCACCCCAATTGACGATTGCACAAACAAAGGAATAAAAAAGATCAAAGCGGCTGGCGGCAAAAGTCCCAGCCGCTTTTTGATTCTTTCTAAAATATTTTCAGAAAATGAAAAGTTTTGCTTACGAGAAAATTTTTTATGTGCTAGGATAATCTTCGTGACAAAATTGAAGGAGTGATTTTTTTGCCAACAAACAAAAAAGAAGGAATTATTTTTACAACGCTGATGTGTTTCTTGATGGTCTTAGGAATGAGTGTCTACAACTTGTGGCTGCATGATTCATTACAACTAACTGCTTTATTTACTGGGCTGATCCCAGGATTTATCGTTGCATTTATTTTAGATGTTTTCGTTGTAGGAGTGGTCGCAAAAAAAATCGCGTTCAAATTGCCAGTAAATAAAGAAAAGAAATGGCAAATGATTTTGACGATTTCTTGCTTGATGGTTCTGGGTATGGTGACATTCATGTCTTTATTCGGCATCATTATCGAGCAAGGAACAAGTGATATTCTTGCACATTATCCAACAACATGGCGTATGAACTTGATTGCAGCATTACCTTTGCAATTGTTGATCGTAGGACCAATCTCACGTAAAATTTTACAGATGATTCAAGCGCAGCCAGCGCAAACAGCAGGCGAAAGCGAATAATAAAAGACAGGAATGGCTGAAAAATCAGCATTTCCTGTCTTTTTTATTTTGGTTGTCCGTTAGCAAAAAAATGGTTCATTTCCATTTTGACTTGTTGGCACCATTTAATTTCTTGCTCGCATAATAAGATTCTTCGTTGGATGACTGCGTAGCGACCGAAAACCTCCTTACTTCGGTAGTCTAATGCTGCTAATTTTGCTTGATTTTTTTCCATTACTTTGGTCAATTGCTGTTCTCGTGTAAATAACAAACCGTGAACAGTGGCTTGATCCAAGGTAGCAAACGCATAGATTTTTGCTAAGAATTCGTCACGTTGAGTTGGGGTCGGACTTTCCTTTTTAATCCATTCATGGACGATTTCTTGTCCTTCTGAGGTCAGTTCGTACACTTTTTTTTGTGTACTATCGGATGTTTCTTGGATAGTGACGTACCCTTTTTCGTTTAGATTCGCAAGTGTCGTGTAGATTTGACTGTGATGGGCTTCCCAAAAAACAGTAATTAGCTGTTTTAATTCATACCCAGATTTTGGACTGGCTAGTAGTACGGATAGAAGAACATAAGATAACGTGTTCATTCGCTTCACTCCTTTTTTTCAGTATACCATATCTTTAAGCAAAACTTATATGTAAATATTGACATGTAAAAATATTCATGTATGATTAGTAATGAAAAAGGAGTTGGAAAAATGGAAAATGAAATAAAATATAATGAAAAAGAACTGAAAAGCGGGATGCGTGCAGCTTTGATCGTCGCAGCTACTTGTTTAGTAGCATTTATGGGTGTCGGATTAGTTGACCCTATCTTAAATACGATTGCTGTACAGCTGGATGCGACACCAGCACAAACAACGCTTTTATTTACAAGTTATATGTTAGTGACAGGTGCGGTAATGTTGTTTACAGGTGCGCTGTCCAGCAGAATTGGTTTGAAAAAAACATTGTTATCAGGACTTGTTCTTATTGTGATATTTTCTGCTCTAGGCGGACTTTCTAATAACATCAGTATGCTGATTGGCTGGCGAGCTGGTTGGGGCATCGGGAATGCTTTTTTTGTTTCTACAGCATTAGCCACGATCGTTAGTTTCTTAGTAGGAAATACAGAAAAAGCAATTATTATGTACGAAGCAGCAATTGGCGGCGGGATGGCGGTTGGTCCTTTAGTGGGCGGTATGCTGGGCAGCCAATCTTGGCGCTATCCATTTTTTGGTGTCGCAGTTTTGATGACGTGTGCTTTCTTGGTGTTGGTTATTCTTTTACCTGAAACAGAACGTCCAGCGAAAAAGGTTGGGTTATTCGAAAGTGCAAAAGCATTGAGCAATCACAAATTACGTTCAGTAGGGATCATCGCACTGCTTTATAACTTTGGCTTCTTTACGCTATTGGCTTATGGCCCATTCTTATTGGTGGGTTATTCAGAAATGAGTGTCGGATTTGTCTTTTTCGGCTGGGGTATTTTGTTAGCTATTTCATCGATTTTCGTGGCGCCGATTATTGAGAAGAAATTTACAACTTACAAGACGATTTTAGCAGCAGTGATTGGTTTTGTTCTTTGTTTATTAGTGACTGGAATAGGATTCAATATAGCAGTCCTTGTTCCGATAGGGATTATTTTGGCAGGTTTTTTCCAAGGAATCGTCAATACACTCTTAACGACAGTTGCTATGGAAATTCCTGGATTGGAAAGAAATGTTGCCTCTTCAAGTTATAGTTTTGTCCGTTTCTTCGGGGGTGCTTTAGCGCCGTATATCGCAGGAAAGCTGGGGGAACATTTCGGTGGAGATTGGCCGTTTTACTTTGCGGGAATCGTTGTTGCTGTCAGTTTGATTTTGATTGCAGTCAACCAAAACTACTTTATGACAGAAGAAGAGTTTGAATAAAAAAAGAAGGCTGGGACAAGATGTCCTAGCCTTTTTTGTTCGAGAAAACTATTCTGCAGCAGTTCGGTCTGTTCCTTGGATAATGTTTCTTTCATAAAAACGAGAACGACGTGAAAGTTCAGTATAAAACTGTTCGTATCCAAATTCTTCCATGAGCGTTGGTTGTTCAGAAAATAGGTTTGTCCCAATTCCTAAACGATCGCCGGGAATCTTGACACCTAACGCTGCAAGCGTGGTAGGAAACATATCGACTGCACTAAATAAGCGATTCTGCGCTCGAGTGGTCTGAAGTCCGCTATTTAAAATCACATTGTACACAGTGCGTTGATAATTCGGATCAATTGCCTCAAAAAAATCTCCATCCATTGTTAAATGGTCGCCAACAAGGATGATCGTCGTGTCTTCATAAAAAGGTTGTTCCTTGATCCATTGCAGCAGAGAATAAATTTCTTGATCAGAAAAGTGAATGACATTGCTGTATTGGTCATCAAAGATTATCGGTGTTTCGTCCGTCATCAAGCCATCCTCAAAATGCGTATCTGCAGTAAGCATCGTAAAGTTGAAAGGTTGTTCTTTTGCTCCGAGTTCAGTCAATGTTTCTTTTGCAAATTCAAATAATTTTGCATCTTCATATCCCCACCAAACACGATAATCTTCAGGGATTCTGCCAGTTTCTTTCGCCCATTTATAATCTCGGATGTCGTACTCGCCATGTTGTGTAAAGTAGTTGCTTCGAGCGGCAAAATCAGCATCAGAACCCATTAAAAGTGTGCGGGAATACCCTGCGTTTTTTAGGATCGTTCCCAATGAATAGGCACCAGGAAGATAGTCGCCCAATTGTCCGTAGTGATTGACATGGAGTCCACTGGAAGTCCGCAGCGGCAATCCAGAAGTTTGTGCGACCATTGAACTAGCAGTATGTGAAGCAGAAGGAATCGGCAGCATGCCGCCTAATTTGTCACTGTTAGAAAAATGGACACCTTCTGTTTGTGCTAACTGTGTCAGGTTAGGAATCAGATTGTTTTCTTTGATGCCGCCCATTTCTGTTGAAGCATAACTACTTTCCATGGATTCTAAGAAAATATAAATCAGGTTTCTTTTTTGTTCAGGAAACTTCAATTCTACAGTTCGAGGATCAACATAATAATTATCATAGAGTTCTGTATGTTCAAAAAAGAAGGCACGAACATCCGTATAGCCAATTTCTCTCACACCTAGAATCGCACCAAAAATACAGCTGAAAACCCCTATGATCATGGCGCTGTATCTTTTATGTTTCTTTTTCTTCAGAGAATCTGTTTGTTTAAAGTGAACAGAATGGGTGTTGAAAAAGTAAAGAAGAGTTATCATAAGCAGAGTACCAAGAATGCTGAAAAGCAGCGGATCTACCAGGAATTCTTTGATTTGAGCAGGATCAGCACCAGTCAGCGGCTGATTAAGTGTATAAATGATCTGGTCGATTTTGAGATTGTCAAAATAACGAATAGCCCAGCGACTGCTGCCAAAAAATAAAAAGCCGGAAAAGGTCAAAAGAAATGTTGCTCCCAAACCAAACCAATCAAGCCAATTCATTTTTCGGGTATGTATGATTCTTTTTTTTGTCTTTAAAGATTGGAATAACCAAGTCGCGTCTGCTATGATTAAGGCGTAAAGCAAAGAAAAAATGCTATTCAATGGCGAATAGACAAATGGAACTGTCCAAACACGCCAGTCCATCAAAGGCAGATTGAAGCTTTGCCAACTATAAAAAGTCAAACAGAAGTAAAAAAAGGAAATGGCTGTCAGTGGAAAGATTTTTTGTTTCAAAGACCCTTTTAAAATAAAAAAACAAGCAATCAACAATAAAATAAGAAAAAACAGCATGTATCCGCCTCCAAATTGTTTATATGTTTAGTATAACAATATTTTATATACAAAGACAGAAGGTGTTAAAAATGTACCCAGAAGAATTTGAAGAAGTTGGATTGACAGTAGTGGAACTGCCAATCGAAATCGAAGACAACAAGCCGGTTTACCGCCTTCTGCTAAAAGAGCTGCCGACGCTCAATTCAGCCGGTAACTCCAGACAAGAAGCTTATAGCCAGTTAGTCCAGCAGTATCAAGAATATCGTTCGCAATTACTTGAAGCTTCAGAAGACAGAACGGAAGAAGAAAAAACTGCTAACTTATCTCTTGATGAATTGCTCCGTTATTATGATGGCGAAGTGTTTGATGGTTTTTTTATCCAGCAAGAAGAGTAAAGAAACAAAAAGACAAGGAACTTGGACCATATACAAATGGTTCAAAGAATCCTTGTCTTTTTTACTGTTTCAGTGGAATTTTTGTTTAATCTGATCTTTATTCAAATGGTATTTATAACCCAAATGGAAAATACCAGCTGCTAATAGCATCAATGAATAAGGAAGAGAATGGTCAAAAAACACGAAATAGTTTGCTGCGGAAAGAATACTTAACGCAAACATATAGCTGATATATAATCGGATCAATAATCCTTGAGGGCCGATTTTTTCAAAGTAGTGATTCCAGCTGTCTTTGCCCATCTGATCTTTTTTCTTTTTAAATTGAAAAAAGAGGCTCAGCAATCCTACTCCAAAAAAAGCAGAAAGATTCAAGGAAATGAGATACACGATCAATATCGTTATGATTTCAATCATGGAAACACCTTTCTAACATAAGCGAACTAAGTGAATGCTTTCTTATTTGCTTTCTCCTTATTCTAGCAGAAATCCTGCTGAATAATGAAGAAATATAAGAAAATGTTTCACGGGGAACACATAGAATAAGTGAAAATCGTTCGTTTGTCAAAAGGTTCTGCTTCTTTGCAAGCAAACAGGTTCTCAAAAAAAAGCGCGTATTAGGATCGAATCTGTCCATCCCCGTAAATGATGTATTTCGTTGAAGTCAGTTCATTTAACCCCATTGGACCGCGGGCATGTAATTTTTGAGTAGAGATTCCGATTTCTGAACCAAAACCAAACACTGAACCGTCTGTAAAACGGGTGGACGCATTGACATAGACAGCCGCCGCATCAACTTCATTTAAGAATCGTTGGCTGTTTTCATAGCTTTCAGTGATGATTGCTTCAGAATGTTTGGTGCCATATTGATTGATATGTTCGATTGCTTCGTCCATAGAATCAACGACTTTGACAGCTAAAATAAAATCTAGAAATTCCGTTGACCAATCTTCTTCGGTTGCTGGAAATGCTGTATCAAGGTATTCGGCTGCTCTAAGATCTGCACGTAAAGAAACGCCAGCGTCCACAAGTGCTTTTTCTAATACTGGCAGAAAGAAGGGCGCAATCTCGGAATGGATAAGCAATGTTTCTGCTGCATTGCAGACAGAGGGGCGGGAAGCTTTGGCATTTACCAGAATAGATCGGGCCATTTCCAATTGCGCGCCTTTGTCGATATAAATATGGTTATTTCCTGTACCAGTTTCAATAATAGGCACTGTTGCATTTGTTTTTACGCGCTGGATAAGCGAAGCCCCGCCTCTAGGAATCAAAACATCAAGATAATCTGTCAATTTCATCAATTTATCCGCTGTTTCATGAGAAGTGTCATTGACAAATTGGACGGCTTGAACAGGAGTTTCTGCTTTTTCTAGTGTATCTTGAAGGACTTTGACAATTGCTTGGTTAGAAAAGAATGCTTCTTTGCCGCCGCGTAAAATCACAGCATTTCCGGATTTGAATGCCAAAGCAGCGGCATCTGTCGTTACGTTTGGCCGAGATTCATAAATAATCCCGATGACACCTAAAGGAACTCTTTTTTGACCAATCAATAAATTGTCTTCATTTTTCCACATACGATCGACTTTGCCGATTGGATCTTCTAATTGAGCTACTTTCCGGATGCCTTTTGCCATTTCAGCAATACGTTCATCTGAAAGCGCAAGCCGATCAATCATCGTATCGCTGATCTCGTTTTGTTTTGCGTGATCAATGTCTAGTTGATTTGCTTCTAAAATTGCTTCTTTCTGCGCTTCGATCGCGTCTGCCATTTGCAGCAATAGCTGATTTTTTTCGGCGGTTTCCATCAATGCTGTAGCGCGCGCTGCTTTTTGTGCGTCTTTACCAAGTTGTGTCAAATCAATCATACTTTTTCCTCCTTGCGTTTAAATAAAGTACCGATTTCTTTTCCTTTTAAAATGTCAAAAATGATTGCTGGCTGCTGTCCATTTGCTAAGACCATTGCTTTGTTTAGATCAAGTATTCTGGACGCAGCTTTCAATTTGCTTTGCATGCCGCCAGTACCGAATGAACTGCCTTTGCCTCCAGCTTTGGCCATTGTTTGTTCATCGATTGCAGTAATGGTATGGTACAATTCTGCGTCTGGGTTGCTGACAGGGTTGTCTGAGTAAAAACCGTCGATATCAGAAAGCATGATGAGCAAGTCTGCTTGGACTAGCTGGGCAACGATTGCGGAAAGCTGGTCATTGTCGCCGAATGTAGTCAAATGATCTAATTCTTCAATTGAAACAGTATCATTTTCGTTGACGATCGGAACAACTCCTTTCAGCAGTAATTGTTCAAAAGTATTTGCTACGTTTTTTCGGCTTTCAGGAAACGAAATCACATCTCTTGTCATTAAGATTTGCGCTGTTTGCTGACTATAAGCGTGAAAACGATGATTATAGATATTCATTAATTCAGATTGCCCGATTGCCGCAATCGCTTGTTGTTCAGGAATAGTCGCTGGCCGTTCGTTCAAATTCATTTGATTCATGCCGACACCAATCGCTCCTGAAGAAACTAAGATCACGTCTTTCCCTTCATGGCGCAAAGCGGATAAAACGAAGGCCAATTGATCGATTGCAGTCAGGTTGACCTTTCCATTCGGATGAACAAGCGTACTCGTTCCTACTTTGACGATGATTCGGGTAGCTGAAGTTATTTCTTTTCTCATAAAAGACTCCTTAGTGTATAGTATAAAAACATTCGGTTTCTACAAACGATTTTCCTCATTTTACTTGTTTTCTTCCCAAAAGTCATGCTCGAATCGTCAGTTTGCTCAACGATTTTAAGATAATTTGATAAATAGAACAGAATTTTTTGAAGATTTTGCAAAGAAGTCAATTTGTTTGCGTGAGTATGATAAAATAATACGTAGACTATTAAGGAGGAGAAGCAGTGAAAAAACGAGGATTTGAAATTGTTTCTAAATACAAAGATCAGCAAATCAATCTGCCTCAGCGGGCAACACATCACGCAGCGGGCTATGACTTTGAAGCGGCTGAAGACCGTGTGATTCCAAGTATATGGAAATCAGGAGTCAGAGAAGGCATATCGGCAATGATCGACTGGATCAGAAACGAAGAAAACGAAAAAATCTTAAAACCTGTTTTAGTGCCAACAGGTATCAAATCATATATGGGCGAAGATGAATTCTTGCAATTAGCGAATCGTTCAAGCAATCCGTTAAAGCGTTTCTTGCTCTTAGCAAATGGTGTCGGCGTGATCGACAGCGATTATTATAACAATGCAGATAATGAAGGCCATATCATGTTCCAATTTGTGAACTTCGGCTTGAAAGATGTCACGATCAAAAAAGGTGAACGGATCGGTCAAGGAATCTTCTTACCGTTTTTAAAAGCAGATCAAGACCAGACTTCCAGTGAACGAATCGGCGGTTTCGGCTCATCTGATCAATAACACAACCAAGTAAAAAATCAACATAAGGAGGGGCAGTGCAATGGCGAAAAAACAAAAAGTACAGTTTGTCTGTCAAAATTGCGGTTATGTATCTCCAAAATTTCTAGGACGCTGCCCGAATTGCGGAAAATGGAATACAATGGTCGAAGAAATCGAACAAGATACTACAGACCGTAGAAATCGTACTAGCTTGACAGGTGAAAAAGCACGACCAACAAAAATCGCAGAAGTCGTGCCGAAGAAAGAACCACGGGTCAAAACCAAATTAGAAGAATTGAATCGAGTGTTGGGCGGCGGCGTCGTTCCAGGCTCAATGGTCTTGATCGGCGGCGATCCGGGTATCGGTAAATCGACCCTTCTTTTACAAGTATCGCAGCAATTAGCCGCGATCGGCGGTAAAGTGTTGTATGTTTCTGGAGAAGAAAGTGCAGAGCAGATCAAATTGCGCGCCGAACGTTTAGGGAAAATCGACACCGAGTTTTATTTATATGCCGAAACAGACATGTCGGAAATCTCACGTGCTATCGAACAGATCCATCCTGATTATGTCATTATCGACTCGATCCAAACGATGACACAACCAGATATCACAAGTGCGGCCGGCAGTGTAAGTCAAGTAAGAGAAACGACTGCGGAACTGCTGAAAATCGCCAAGACAAACGGAATCGCCATTTTCATCGTAGGACACGTGACCAAAGAAGGTTCAATTGCGGGACCAAGAATGTTGGAACATATGGTAGATACGGTGTTGTATTTTGAAGGTGAGAAGCATCACAGCTTCCGGATTTTACGCGCTGTCAAAAACCGTTTCGGCTCAACCAATGAAATTGGTATTTTTGAGATGCATGCGCATGGGCTGGAAGAAGTAGCGAATCCTTCACAGATTTTTTTAGAAGAACGTTTAGAGGGTGCTACAGGTTCTGCCATCGTGGTGGCAATGGAAGGAACAAGACCGATTTTGGTGGAGATCCAAGCGCTAGTTACACCGACGATGTTCGGAAATGCGAAGCGAACGACAACAGGGCTTGATTTTAACCGAGTGTCATTGATTATGGCCGTACTAGAAAAAAGAGCGGGTTTGCTGCTCCAAAATCAAGATGCTTATCTAAAAGCAGCTGGTGGGGTAAAATTAAATGAACCAGCAATCGATCTTGCAATTGCTGTCAGCATTGCTTCCAGCTATAAAGAAAAAGGTACGCTGCCGACAGAATGTTTCATCGGCGAAATCGGTCTGACTGGAGAAATCCGTCGTGTCAGCCATATTGAACAAAGAGTCAAAGAAGTCCAAAAATTAGGTTTTACAAAAGTCTATTTGCCAAAAAACAATCTTGGCGGATGGAAACAGCCAGATGGCATTGAGATCGTAGGAGTATCAACGATTTCCGAAACTTTGAATAAGGTATTTAAATAACGAACAAACATTTTCTAAATAGAATGGGGGAAAGTCCTATGCAAAAACGCGTCATCACATTATTGATGATCATTGCCGGTGCAAGCTTGGGTATTTCTTTTTTACCAGTAGCTTGGCATGCACTTGGGCAACATACGAACAGCTGGCTGAACAATAATTTTACCAATAGCTTGCTTGGTGCACTTATTTTCTTTTTATTATCATTGCTATTGGCAAAATACATCGAAACAGGCATCAAACGAATCGAACAAAAATTAAGCGAACTTAGTCTCACGTATCTTTTATTCGGAGCAATCGGAGCAATTATTGGTCTGACATTAGGGGTAATCATCTCTACACCTTTGTATAACTTAGAGATTCCTTTTGTGAACAGCGTATTGCCAATCGTTTTGATGATTATTCTAGGTTATCTAGGTTTCCGTATGGGTACAACACGTATTGATGAATGGAAAAGAATCTTTGCACCTCGGAACAAAAAAACCGAGCAAGAAACGCAAGAAGAAATTGAAAGCCAAGTATTAGAACGGAAATCAGGAGAAAATTTCCATAAATATAAAATTTTAGATACAAGCGTCATTATCGATGGCCGGATTTATGACATTGCAAAAACAGGATTTTTAGAAGGTACTTTGCTGATCCCTAATTTTGTATTATATGAATTACAGTACATCGCAGATTCAGGCGACAGCTTAAAACGCGTTCGCGGGCGCAGAGGTCTGGACATCTTGAATGCTTTGCAGAAAGAAGAAGGAATCTCTGTCGAAATGTATGATGGCGACTTTGAAGATATCAATGAAGTAGACAGCAAATTGATCAAATTAGCAAAACTTCTTGATGGGGTAGTCGTGACAAATGATTATAATTTGAACAAAGTATCAGAATTCCAAAATGTACCAGTCTTGAATATCAACGCATTAGCAAATGCAGTCAAACCAGTCGTTATCCCAGGCGAGAACATGAATGTTTTAGTTGTGAAAGCTGGAACTGAGCGTCAACAAGGGGTTGCTTACCTGGATGATGGAACAATGGTCGTTGTAGAAGACGGACAGCATTACATGAATGAACGTCTGGAAGTCGTTGTCACAAGTGCCTTGCAGACAGCCGCTGGACGAATGATTTTTGCAAAACCTGCACATGCAGGACGCGGAATCGACAACAAAAAAGATTCAAACAAGCCAGAAAAGACAAATTAAATAAAAGAAATCAGCCAATTGACCGGAAATTCGGCCAGTTGGCTTTACTATTTCCCTCAGAGAAGGTAAAATTTGAGCTGAGTAGCTTTAAGATTTTTGATGAATTTTACTGCTTAGAACTAATAGTTTGCTATTAGCCACACAAGTCTAGTTTGAAAGAAGAGGAAAAAAATGACGAAAGTACGCGTACGCTATGCACCAAGTCCAACAGGGCATCTTCATATCGGCAATGCGAGAACAGCATTGTTCAATTATTTATTTGCTCGCCATAATGATGGAGACTTCATTATTCGAATCGAGGATACTGACCAAAAAAGAAACATTGAAGACGGCGAAAAAAGCCAGCTTGAGAACTTAGCTTGGTTAGGCATGGACTGGGATGAATCACCAGAAAACCCTGGCAAGTATGGACCTTACCGTCAATCAGAACGAAAAGAAATCTACCAACCGCTGATTGATCAGCTTTTGGCAAGCAACCGTGCTTACAAATGCTACTGTACAGAAGATGAATTAGAAGCAGAAAGAGAAGCGCAACGTGCACGAGGAGAAATGCCTCACTATGCTGGAAAATGCGCAAACTTGACACCTGAAGAACAAGCAGAAAAAGAAGCACAAGGAATGGAACCAGTTATCCGTTTCCGTGTACCAAGAAATACAGAATATAAATTTGATGATATGGTAAAAGGCGAAATCGCTTTTGAATCAGATAATATCGGCGGCGATTTTGTTATCCAAAAACGCGACGGCATGCCAACATACAACTTTGCCGTAGCTGTGGACGACCATTTGATGGAAATCACTCATGTTCTTCGTGGTGACGACCATATCGCGAATACTCCAAAACAATTGATGATCTATGAAGCATTTGGCTGGAAAGCTCCAACATTTGGACATATGACATTGATCATCAACACTGAAACTGGGAAAAAACTAAGCAAACGGGATGAATCGATTCTTCAATTTATTGAACAATACCGCGAATTAGGCTATTTGCCAGAAGCAATGTTCAACTTTATCGCTTTACTAGGCTGGTCTCCAGTTGGGGAAGACGAGATTTTCTCACAAGAAGAAATCATCAAAATGTTTGATCCTAACCGTTTGAGCAAATCACCAGCAGCATTCGATGCGAAAAAATTGGAATGGGTAAACAACCATTACATGAAAGAAATGGATCTTGATGTATTGACAGAAATGAGCTTGCCTTATTTGATCGCTGATGGACGTGTGGAGAAAGATCCAACACCTGAAACAATCGAATGGGTGAAAAAAATCGTCAGCCTATACCAGCCTCAAATGAGTTATGCTGCAGAAATCGTTGATCTATCAACATTATTCTTCAACGAACATCCTGTATTAGACGATGCAGCCAAAGAAGTGTTAGCAGGCGAAACAGTTCCGACCGTTTTAGCTGCTTTCAAAGTACAGCTTGAACAAATGGAAGTTGTCGATGCACCAACAGTCAAAGCATCGATCAAAGCAGTCCAAAAAGAAACAGGCATCAAAGGCAAAAACTTGTTTATGCCGATCCGTGTCGCTGTTTCAGGACAAATGCACGGTCCAGAATTACCAGATACAATCGAATTGCTTGGGCGCGAAAAATCTTTAGCGCATTTAGAACAAGCATTAAACAAACATTAAGATCAGAAAAAGTAGAAAAAGAAATGTTTACAGAGAGGCGGCGTTTGGTGCGAGTCCGTTGACGATCTTTTTCGAAGTGCTTCTGGGAGTGGTTCTAGCGAATCAAGTAGCTGGAAACGTAGAGCAGGCGTTACTTTTGCTTATGAGGCAATCATTGATTGTGAAAAAAAGTGGAACCACGCGAAAAGCGTCTTTTGATAAGGAAACTTATTTAAAGACGCTTTTTTATTTGAAATGATAAATGAAGCATTAAGCGCAGAAGACAAGTTGTCAGAAAGAAGTTGTCATGATTTTATCAGGAGGAAGAGGAGATGAGCTGGTTAAAACGAGCAGTCAGAGCAGTCAAAGAAAATGATCCCGCAGCCCGATCCACCCTTGAAGTATTGTTGACTTATCCAGGATTACACGCGTTATTTTGGCATCGGACCTCACATTTTCTATACCAGCATAAGTTTTATTTGCTGGCAAAAATCAACGCACAAATTTGGCGTTTTCTCACTGGTGTGGAGATCCATCCCGGCGCACAGATCGCAAGCGGTGTTTTTATCGACCACGGTATGGGTGTCGTGATTGGCGAGACAGCAGAAATTGGGGAAGATGTCGTTTTATTTCATGGTGTAACGCTTGGCGGTACAGGAAAGCAAGCTGGAAAAAGACATCCGACAGTGAAAAAAGGTGCCATGATCTCTGCAAACGCGCAGATTTTAGGTCCAGTCGTGATTGGCGAAAATGCCAAAATAGGCGCTGGTGCCGTCGTATTGCACGATATCCCAGATGAAGCAACGGCAGTAGGTATCCCAGCAAAAGTAGTTCGTATCAGAGGCGAGAAAGTAAGGAGAACAGAATGATCAAAATCTATAATACATTAACCAGAGAAAAAGAAGAATTTGTTCCTTTAGAAGCAGGAAAAGTAGGGATGTATGTCTGCGGACCAACCGTTTATAATTACATCCATATCGGAAATGCAAGAAGCACGATTTCTTTTGATACTATCCGACGTTATTTTGAATATCGCGGATATCTAGTCGACTTTGTTTCTAATTTTACAGATGTGGACGACAAAATCATCCGTGCCGCAAAAGAATTAGGCGTTACAGCACCTGAAGTCGCCGACCGTTTTATCCACGCATTTGAAGAAGATACAAAAGCGCTGAATGTCAAACCAGCAACTCTTCATCCGCGAGTAATGGATCACATGCCGGACATCCTTTCTTTTATTCAAGTACTGATTGAAAATGGGTATGCTTATGAAAAGAATGGCGATGTTTACTACCGAACAAGAAAATTCAAAAATTATGGACAATTAAGCGACCAATCGATTGATGAACTAGAAGTCGGAGCGAGCCAACGTACAGGTGAAGAACAGCAGCTGAAAGAAGATCCGTTAGATTTTGCGTTATGGAAAAGTGCAAAACCAGATGAAATCTCTTGGGAATCACCTTGGGGGCAAGGACGACCTGGCTGGCACATCGAATGCTCTGTTATGGCAACAAAACACCTTGGCGAAACGATCGACATTCATGGCGGCGGCCAAGACTTGGAATTTCCTCACCATGAAAATGAGATTGCGCAAAGTGAAGCAAAAACAGGGAAAAAATTCGCCAATTATTGGATGCATAACGGCTATGTGACGATTGGCGAAGATGATGTAAAAATGAGTAAATCTCTAGGAAACTTTGTCACAGTCCATGACATGATCCAAGAAGTTGACCCGCAAGTTTTGCGTTTCTTTATGGCAACGACACAGTATCGCCGACCTATTCGTTACAGCGAAACAACGTTGAAAGAAGCTGCAGCAAACTTGCAAAAATTAAGAAACACATTCGATAATCTGCAATTCAGAAAAGAGAATGCACAAGCTTCTTTATCTGATGACCAAGAAAAAATCCAAGAATTAGCTGAATTAAAAGCTCGCTTCATTCAAGAAATGGATGATGATTTTAATGCAGCTAATGGAATAACTGTGGTATATGAACTTGCAAAATGGTTGAACCTTTATTTGGACCAAGCAGAAGTTTCTGCTGCTGTTCTGGAAGAAGGAGCCGCTTTATTCACAGATTGGCTAGAGATTTTCGGCATTTTATTTGTTTCTGAAGATTTATTAGACGAAGACATTGAAAAATTGATCGAAGAACGAAATCAAGCAAGAAAAAATCGTGATTTTGCCCGCAGTGACGAAATCCGTGATCAATTAAAAGAACAAGGAATATTGTTGGACGATACACCGCAAGGCACACGTTGGAGAAGAGAAGCATGAGAGATTATACGCAATTAAATGGCCTTGCATTGGCATATGTAGGCGATGCGATCTACGAGATCTATATTCGCGACTATCTTGTCAGCCAAGGTCAAACCAAACCAAATAAACTGCATCGAGCAGCCACGTACTATGTTTCAGCAAAAGCTCAAGCTGAATTGATGAAAAAAATGTTAGATGAAGACCTTTTAAATGAAGATGAGCTTCTTTATTATCGGCGCGGACGTAATTCAAAAAGCCACACAAGCGCCAAAAATGCCGATATCACAACATATCGCGTAGCTACCGGTTTTGAAGCATTGATGGGCTATCTGCATTTGACTGGGAAAAAAGAACGTATGGAAGAATTGATCAAATGGTGTATCCAGGAAGCAGGTGAAAAAAATGTATAGAGAAAAAAATGGTAAGAAAAATGACCGTAAAAACCGCAATTTTCAAGATAAAAAGAAAAATGATTTTCCTCGAAAAGAGCGTCCAAAACAGAAGTCTGAACCAGAAGACAGTCTAGAAAATAATTTTGTTTTTGGTATGCATGCAGCAACAGAAGCATTACAGCAAGGCCGGGGGAATAAATTATTCTTGCAAGAAGATGCACGCGGCGAAAAAATCGATCAGCTGAAACAAGAAGCAAAAGAACAATCTGTTCCGGTGAAATGGGTCCCTAAACAAAAACTAGACACAATGAGCGACCATGGTGTCCATCAAGGGGTTGTTTTAGCAATCACGCCTCATGAATATCTTTCGCTAGATACACTGCTTGAGGAAGCGAAGAAAAAAACAGAAACGCCTTTTTTCTTGATTTTAGACAGCTTAGAAGATCCGCATAATTTCGGTTCGATCTTGCGTACGGCAGATGCAAGCGGTGTTGATGGTGTCATTATTCCCAAACATCGAGCTGTAGGAATCACACCAATCGTTGCAAAAACGTCTACTGGCGCTGTGGAATACGTGCCGGTTGCTCGAGTAACCAACTTAGTTCAAGCTGTACAGCAGTTGAAATCAAGCGGTTTTTGGATTTTCGGGACTGATATGAATGGGACAAATTATCAAAAATGGAACGCGCAAGGCGCAATTGCACTTGTGATCGGTAATGAAGGCCGCGGCATGAGTCCAGGATTGAAAAAAGAGATGGATGAACTGCTGACGATTCCAATGGTTGGTCATGTACAAAGCTTAAATGCCGGTGTTGCTGCCGGATTGTTGATGTACCAAGCTTTTTCTCAGCGTCAGGGGGACTAAGCATGAAGAAACAGTTATTGATCGTCGACGGTTATAATATGATTGGCTCATGGCCGGAATTAGTTCTTTTGAAGAAAAAAGAAAAACTGGAAGAGGCACGAGAGGCGCTTTTACAGCGTCTCTCGAACTATGCCAAATATGAAGGACTGGAAATCATTGTTGTTTTTGACGCCCAGCTTGTTCCAGGTATCCAGCAAAATTATAAAAAATACCAGCTGGAAGTGGTTTTTACCAAAGAAAATGAAACAGCAGACACCTATATCGAACGAATCGCAGGCGAATTGAATGATCGTCTGACACAAGTAACTGTTGCAACTAGTGATTTAGCAGAACAATGGGTCGTTTTTTCGCAAGGTGCTTTACGAACTTCTGCCTATGAGTTATATAAAACAGTCGAAAAAACCGAAAAAAATATTGCTCAAGATACTAAAAATATGCATTTTATCGATTTTAGACGAAATTCTCCGTGGAATGATGAACAATTACAAAAACTGTCCGAAAAATTGGACAATTTAATGAAAAAAGACAAATAACATCGTTAGGTTTTTAGCTCATAAAAGAAGAGATGATAAGATTCCTCCATAAACCAGTTTATGGAGGGATAATTGTCATGTCTGAAAAGTTATTTTATGCGGCACGTAACGGGAACGAAGAAGCGTTCTCTATTTTGTATAAAAAGTATTTTCCTCTTTTATTGCGTTTGAGAAGCATCTATTATGTGCGCCACTATGTACACGAAGATTGGGAGCAAGAAGCCAGGATCGCTCTTTATCGGGCATTGAAAACTTATGAAACAAGCAAAGGAGTCAGTTTCGGCAGCTATTATAAACGTGTGCTGAGCAACCAGATCTATTCACTTTTGAGAAAACAAAATGCGCTGAAACGGCGAGATCAGAAGGACGAATTGTCGATCGAACACAAAATCGAAACAGAAGGTCCAGACTTTTTGGCAGAGTTTACGATCCAGGAACCAATGGCTGTCCAGCAGCTTCTTCTGAAAGAAGCCATTGAATCCAGCGAAATCAATTTCTCTGAAAGAGAGTCGCAGATTTTTTATCACTACGCAAATGGACAGGATTTCGTCTCGATGGCAGAGATGCTGTCGATGGATTTGAACCAAGTGATGAGTGCCTATGGAAGAGCGAAAATGAAGATAAAAAAATATTTGAAAGCGTATAACGAAGAATAAAGAGCTTACAACTATGTTTGTGAAAATATTTTTATTGCATTTTATTTTTCCTTATGGTAAACTTGATATTTTTCAATAACTGTGTTACAATAGTTATTGAGGTGAAACTGTATGCCAACAACTTTAGCTACAATCAAGAAAGATTTAGAAGGTCGCATTGGCAGCCCAATCATGCTGGTTGCTCAGACTGGAAGAAAACGTCAAACAGAACGCCGCGGCGTTTTGACAGAAACTTATCCTTCAGTGTTCGTTGTTGATTTGGATCCTGAAGAAAATTCTTTTGAGCGAGTATCGTACAGTTATTCAGATGTTCTTACTCGAACAGTAGAAATCGAGTTTTTAACGGAAGCAATTTAAGGAATTTACGAACAAAGTGTCATGGTTCAGGCAGTGAGATTCTTTCTAGAGGGAAAATCGATCGTTTTATTTTGTTTCTAGAAAGTTTACTGCTGCAGGAAGAATGAAGGCATTACTATCAAAAGGCTGGCTGACAGATGTCGCAGCTCTTTTTTTATAGTTGTTTTTAAAAAGATCGAAGCGGGGGAATCATTTTTGGAATATCATGTAAAGAAATTCACAGAGTTGACGGTACCAGAATTTTATCGAATCGTGACTGAGCGGATTGCTGTTTTTGTCGTTGAACAAAATTGTCCGTATCAAGAAGTCGATGAAGTAGACGCGCAAGCACTGCACACTTATTTTGCAGATGATGCGGGGAATGTTTTAGCATATACACGTATTTTTGAAGAAGGAGATGCTGTCCATTTTGGTCGTGTACTAGTGGCAGAATCACAACGTAAAAATGGTTTAGGCCGAAAAATCGTTGAAAATACAATAAAAGTTATTGAAGAAACGTACCCAGGAAAGCCAATCGTTATTGGGGCACAAGAATACTTGCAGGAATTCTATCAATCATTTGGATTCAAAGCCGTTTCTGATGTTTATTTAGAAGATGATATCCCGCATATCGATATGAAAAAAGAAGCAAACTAAATATCTAACCAATATAAGAAGACCGCAGAGTATGTTCTCCGCGGCCTTTTTGTGTACAACGTTCAGGTTGTTATTTTTTTGGTTCGACAACTTCTTGTGCTGCTGGTCGTCCGTTATCTTCTGCTACTTGCTGTGCAAGCAAATCACGGATGTCGCTCAAGTATTCTTCGGCTGTTGGTGTAGGTTCTGCAACTTCTTCTTCTTTGGAAGGACGCAAGTTTTTGGCGCGGTTGGCTGCTTTCACAACTAGGAATAAAACAAAACCAGTAATCAAAAATGTAATAATGGCACTAATCACATCGCCAAATGCAAAAGTCACACCTTTTCTAGGGGACCAATCCAAAATAGAAAGAGCACCTTCCAAATCACTTGTTCCTGTAATCGCAGCAACGACCCACCCAACTAACGGTGTAATCAATCCTTGAACGATTTGGTTAACGATTCCGGTAAATGCACTCCCGATAACGACACCTACAGCTAAATCAAGGACATCGCCTTTCATGATAAACTCTTTAAATTCTTTGATCATAAAAATATTCTCCTTTCTTTTCTTATCTTTAAATTAGTATAACGGAGATTATAAAAAAGTTGAAATATTTAAAACATGAAGGGATTCCTAACACACAAAAATAAGATTTATCTATGATATACTAATATAACTAGCAATGAGAAGGAGTTTTATCTATGACTAAATTATTAGCAGAAGGAGTAAATCTGCATGTTTTGCCAACAAAAAAATACAAAACGATCCGTATATTTCTGCGATTTACGACACCATTAGACCGCTCAACAATCACAAAACGTGCTTTATTGAGCAGTTTGCTTGAAACAAACAGCTTGAATTACCCCGATCAAACACAATTAAGCGCAAAATTAGCCGATCTTTACGGCGCTAGTTTTGGTACCAATGTTGGGAAAAAAGGTCGTCTGCACTGGCTGAATGCAGGCATGAGCTTTGTTAACGGCGAATACATCAATGATGATACATTGTTGAGTGAAGCTGCAGATTTTTTGAAAGAGATTTTGTTTTATCCTCATATCAAGGATGGACAATTTGATCAGCAAACCTTTGACTTGGAAAAAGAAAACATGATTGCTTATTTAGAAAGTTTGGATGAAGATAAGCAAACAGCTGCTTCTTTGGCAATCCAAGAACTTTATTTTGACAAAGATGAAGCACAAAAAATCCCAAGTTTTGGGACAGTTGCCGAATTGGAAGAAATCACAGCAGCTTCACTTGCGGAATACTATCAAAAAATGATTGCAGAAGATCAGGTAGATATTTTTGTGATTGGCGATGTTGAGGAACAGGAAGTTTTTCGTGCGCTGAGACAGTTGCCTTTTACCGATAGAAAAGAAGCGCATCCTGAAATCTTTTACATGCAGCCAGAAGAGAACATTATCAAAGAACGCCAAAAACAAGACGACGTGATACAAGCTAAATTGAATTTAGCCTATCAAACACATGTCTACTACGATGAAATTGATCGTTTTTCTTTATTAGTCTTCAATGGTTTGTTTGGCGGCTTCCCGCATTCAAAGCTGTTTATGAATGTCCGTGAAAAAGAAAGTCTTGCTTATTATGCTTCAAGCAATGTGGATACATTCCGCGGCTATATGAGCGTACAAACTGGGATCGATGGAAAAAACAGAGAGAAAGTATTACGTCTTGTCCACGAACAATTGGAAAGTTTGCGTAACGGAGAAATAACTGAATTAGAAATGGCACAAACCAAATCTATGCTGAGAAATCAGTATCTTTTATCTCTGGACTCTCCACAAGCAGCAATCGAAACAGCTTATTTGGAAAACTGGCTTCCTTATACAAAAATGACAGATGAAGAATGGTTGTCTCGAATTGAGAATGTAACAGTGGAAGATGTACAAAGAGTAGCTGAAAAGATCAAATTGCAAGCTATCTTCTTTTTAGATGGAGGAAACACAAATGAATAAGACAGAATATACGCAGATCAATGAAACGCTGTATCAAGAGATTTTGCCGAATGGTTTAAGAGTCTACTTGTTGCCAAAAGATGAATACCATAAAACATATGGTTTATTTAGTACGAATTATGGTTCTATCGATAACGAATTCATCCCATTAGGTGAAACAGAAAAAGTGAAAGTACCTGACGGAATCGCGCACTTTTTGGAACACAAACTTTTTGAAAAAGAAGAAGGAGATGTCTTCCAGCTTTTTGGGCAGCAAGGAGCTTCGGCCAATGCGTTTACAAGTTTTACGAAGACAAGTTATCTTTTTTCTACGACTGACCAAGTGGAGAAGAATCTAGAAACACTGCTTGATTTCGTTCAGTCGCCATACTTTACCAAAGAAACAGTAGATAAAGAGAAAGGCATCATTGGTCAAGAAATCCAGATGTATGAAGATGATCCCAACTGGCGCCTGTTTTTCGGCATTCTCAATAATCTTTATCCTAACCATCCGCTGCACATCGATATAGCTGGGACAGTGGAAAGTATCGATAAAATCACTGCCGAAGATCTTTATACATGCTATCGGACTTTTTATCAGCCAAGTAACATGGTTTTGTTTGTGGTAGGAAAAATGGACCCAGAAAAAATCATGGAATTGATTAGAAACAATCAAAACCGTGAATTCGAGCCAGCACAGGAAATCAAACGATATTTTCCAGAAGATGATCAAATTGTTGCGAAAAGTGAAGTGGAAATGGCTGTTTCCCGTCCAAAATTTGTTCTTGGTATCAAAGGACAAGATGAGTTACCAACAGACGGCTTTAAATTATACCGTTATAAAACAGCACTGAACCTGTTATTCCAAATGCTTTTAGGCAATACTTCAAAAAACTATCTATCTCTTTATAATGAAGGGGTCATCGATGACAGCTTCGGCTTTGAATTCAACCTTGATCGTGAATTCCATTTTGCTGATTTCAGCGGCGATACGAAAGAGCCGGAACGTGCAGCGCAAAAAGTCAAAGAGATCTTGTTAGGTTTTGCGGAAGATCCAGAAGTTAACGAAGAAAACTTTTCATTGATGAAGAAAAAAATGTTGGGTAAATATTTCCAATCATTGAATTCCATCGAGTATATCGCAAACCAGTTTACACAAAGTCTTTTTGGTGAAAAAACATTGTTTGATTTTCCAGAAGTAATCGAGTCTATCAAATTGGAAGATGTGCTGAAAGTTGGCGAAGCATTTATTGACGGGAAAGCGTTCAGTGAATTTTATATGAGACCAAAAGCAAAATAAAACTGGAAGTTTAACAGATTTTGAAATAACAATGATTTAGAGATAAAATAATTCAAACAATAAGTTTTTCAGCATCGGAATCGAGCAAACATTTCCGATGCTGAAAAATGATTTCTGATAAAGAAAATGTAAAGAGAAGGACGCTTCTTTTTGGGTTTTCTTTTTTCATCTCAGGATAAAAGACTACGTTCGGAGTATTAGTTTCGCGGCATTAATTCAAAATCCACAAAAATAGGAGGAGCTATTTTCGTGGATTCTTCTTTAATGCTTGGAGCTGGACAGCTTTTTCACAACCTCTATACACGGTGTTTTCTCAGTTGATCCTCGGCATTAAGCTTTGTTCATGAAAAACATGAAAAGCTGTTTTCCATGGACAAAGAGTCTTAATGCTCGAATCAGAACACTGAGAAAACAACCTCTTTTTCAAAAGTATTAAATTTCGTTTTAGTCTTGCGAAAATGTTATCCTCATCGTGATTTTTTTATGGTATTCTAAGAGAGGTTGGACACAGTTGTTCAACATTTTTGAATTTATTTTTAGGAAAGTATTTTTTAGCCTGATTTTCAGGAAACATGCTACACTGGAAATAACAATACTGACTGCACAGAGCAGTTGGTCAGAATAGAAAAGACTGGAGAAGATGTGCGAGTGGCTTTTGAAACCATCGGAGAAAGATTACGGCAAGCCCGTCTAAACAAAAAAATATCTTTAGATGAATTACAACAGATTACAAAAATCCAAAAACGTTATCTTGAAGCAATCGAAGAAGATGCGTTTGACCAGCTTCCTGGTAAGTTCTATGTTCGCGCCTTTATTCGTCAATATGCGCAAGCTGTGGGAGAAGACGGTGATAAACTAGTAGATGTCTTTGACGGAAAAACTGAATTATCAGAAGGTGCTGTCCCTAAGCGTCCTCAACCAGAATCAGTGCAGGGCTCTAGAAAAGAACTGCGTAAAGAAGACACGGTACCAAGTAAATTCTGGACAAGTCTACCTGTTATTTTATTGATTTTTGTTGCCTTAGCAATCATTACAGTAGTTGGATACATGACATGGCAAGACAGACGTTCAGAACCAATCATTGCCGATACAGCTTCTTCTTTACAAGTGGATGGTTCAGTAACTTCTGAAACGACTGAGAAAACCAGTGAAACTTCAGAAGAAACAAAAGAATCAGAAACAACAGAAGAAACAAGTACAAGCGAAGAACCAAAAATGACGATCGAGGCTGGTGAAGATACTGGAAGTGCCATCGCTGTGAATGTGAAACAAGCAGAAAATCCAGTGAAACTAGAATTTACCGCTACAAATCGTGTATGGGTCGGCGTAATGATTAATAATGCTTATGTCTATCAAGTGACTTTGGCAGCTGGTGAAAGCCAAGCAACTGAATTGCCTGCGAATACACCAAATGCAACCATCGTGATTGGGGCAGCAAACAATATAGCAATCAAGGCAAATGGTGAAGATGTTCCAGTCAATGGAGAAAACAATCCTAGTACAAAAAATGTCAACTTGACGCTTGAATATGCTCCGGCAGAAAATGATCAATAATGTTTAGCTCGTTTTATATGAGGCTGTTTGACGAATGTCGCAGCCTCGTTTTTATTTATCCTTCATAAAACTGTTTTACAGCAAAAATGGTTCGTTTTTCACAAAAATAGAGAGTTTCTGGTGGAAAGTTTGGCAAGAGTCACGTAAAATAAACGAGAAAGGGGCGCGAGAATGTGAATTTACCAAATAAATTAACTGTTTTGAGAATATTGATGATCCCTATTTTTATTTTAGTGATCGTTTTGCCATTAGATTGGGGAACGGTAACAGTGGGAAATACGGATTTAGCTGTTACACAATTAGTAGGGGCTGTGATTTTTGCAGTCGCTAGTATTACTGATTGGCTGGATGGAAAAATTGCCCGTTCACGTGGATTAGTAACGAACTTCGGTAAATTTGCCGATCCTTTAGCAGATAAAATGCTTGTTATGACAGCCTTCATTATGTTGGTGGACCAAGGAAAAGCACCAGGTTGGGTCATAGCGATCATCGTCTGCCGCGAGTTAGCCGTAACAGGTTTGCGTCTGCTGTTGGTAGAACATGGTGAAGTAATGGCTGCAGCATGGCCAGGAAAAGTCAAAACAGCAACTCAAATGTTAGCAATCATCTTGTTATTGATCAATAATATCCCATTTAACTTGATGGGACTTCCATTAGATCAAATCATGCTTTATGCTTGTCTGATCTTCACGATTTACTCTGGGATCGATTATTTTGCCAAAAACAGTGCAGTGTTCAAAGGTTCAATGTAATTAGAAACCAACAAAACACTTGCCAAACCGCTTGAAAGCTGAATAAAGAATATAGACAGAAAGGAGCAGGCCGAAAAATGTCCAGCTCCTTTTTCTGAACCCATCGATTCAGAAAAAATTGATTTTATAAAATATTTTATGGAAACAAGCGTATCTAAAAGAGAAGAGGGAAAGAAATGAAAGCAGAGATCATAGCAGTAGGAACGGAACTGCTTCTAGGCCAAGTAACGAACACAAATGCGACTTTTTTATCCGAGCAGCTGGCAGATTTGGGAATCGAAGTTTATTATCATACAGTTGTTGGCGACAACCGCCAACGTTTAGAGGAGTTATTGACCTTGGCAGAGAGCCGCAGTGAATTGATCGTGTTGTGCGGCGGATTAGGACCAACCGAAGATGATTTGACGAAAGAAGCAGTCGCAGCACATTTAGGGAAATCACTGATCCAAAATACGGAAGGCTATAAAAAACTTCTGGAATTTTTTGAAACGACGAAACGTAAAATGACAGAAAACAATCTTCAGCAATCACAGATCATTGAAGGCGGCACGCCATTACCGAATCGCACGGGTTTAGCTTTAGGAACTTTTTATCAAACAGATGCCTGCGCTTATCTGCTGCTACCTGGACCACCTAACGAACTTAAACCAATGTTCATTGAACAAGCCCGTCCGCTGCTACAGCAAACCTTTCCTTCAGAAGAACAACTGCTTTCTAAAGTTTTGCGTTTTTACGGCATCGGAGAATCGCAATTAGTGACTGAATTGAAAGAGCTGATCGATCATCAAATCAACCCAACGATTGCTCCATACGCAAAGTCCAATGAAGTAACGCTGCGATTGACAGTGAAAACAAAAGACAGCCAGGCAGGACAGCAAGCATTATTAGCCTTAGAAGAAAAAATCCTTGAAAAAGTTGGCGACTTCTTCTATGGATATGGTGATGACAATTCGCTGGCAAAAGTAACAGTGGAATTGCTGAAAGAACAAGGATTGACCGTTACTGCGGCTGAAAGTCTGACAGCTGGTGCTTTTCAAGCGGCGATTGGTTCGATTCCTGGGGCTTCCTCTGTTTTTCCAGGCGGATTCGTGACCTATTCTGAACAGACAAAAGTCAACTTTTTAGCAATCGATCGAGAACTTCTTGAAAAATATGGGACAGTCAGCAGAGAATGTGCTGAACAAATGGCTTTAAAAGCGCGTGAGATCGCTGGGACAGACTATGGAGTATCATTTACAGGGGTGGCTGGACCAGATACCTTAGAAGGCCAGCCGGCGGGCACTGTGTGGATTGCATTGGCAGACGAACAAGGAAACATTGATTCGGAGCAATTTTACTTCCCAAGAAACAGGGAAGCGGTGCGTCAAAGTGCTGTGATGAAAGGGTTTGATATCCTTCGTCGAACAATATTAAGAAAGAAATAAAAAATGCGAATATTTGTTCGGTTTTTCTTGATTTTTGTCTTCAAAACCGATATGATATTAGTAATGAAACGACGCTTTGTAAGTTGAAATATAAGGAGGATTATCGATTGGCAGATGATCGCAGAGCAGCCTTAGATGCTGCATTAAAGAAAATCGAAAAGAATTACGGTAAAGGTTCAATCATGAAATTAGGGGAGAAGATCGATCAACAAATCTCTACTATCCCAAGCGGATCTTTAGCGTTAGATGTTGCTTTAGGTGTGGGTGGCTATCCACGCGGACGTATTATCGAAGTATACGGACCAGAAAGTTCAGGTAAGACAACAGTTGCTCTTCACGCAATTGCAGAAGTTCAAAAGAACGGCGGAACAGCTGCATTTATCGATGCGGAGCATGCATTGGATCCTCAATACGCCCAAAAATTAGGTGTTAACATTGATGAACTGCTTTTATCTCAGCCAGATACTGGTGAACAAGGGTTAGAAATCGCTGATGCATTGGTGTCTAGTGGAGCAATCGATATCGTAGTCATTGACTCGGTCGCAGCTTTAGTACCTCGTGCAGAGATCGACGGAGAAATGGGGGACACTCACGTAGGTTTGCAAGCTCGTTTGATGTCTCAAGCACTTCGTAAACTATCAGGTTCGATCAATAAAACAAAAACGATCGCATTATTTATCAACCAAATCCGTGAAAAAGTCGGTGTGATGTTCGGTAACCCTGAAACAACACCTGGCGGACGTGCGTTGAAATTCTACTCTACGATCCGCTTAGAAGTCCGCAGAGCGGAACAATTGAAACAAGGAACAGATATCGTAGGGAACCGTACAAAAATCAAAGTCGTGAAAAATAAAGTTGCTCCTCCATTCAAAGTGGCAGAAGTAGACGTTATGTATGGTCAAGGAATCTCTCAAGAAGGCGAATTGCTGGATATGGCAGTAGAAAAAGACATCGTGGACAAAAGCGGTGCTTGGTACGGCTATAAAGAAGACCGTATCGGTCAAGGACGAGAAAATGCCAAAGCTTATATGGCAAGTCATCCTGAAATGATGGCTGAAATCGCTGAGCTTGTCCGTGCAGCTTATGGAATTGGCGACGCTCCTCTTGAAGTTGAGGACGAAAAACAAGAAGAATTACCTCTAGAAGAAGAATAATTTGCGAAAGCAGGACTGTTTTGTGATCAACAAAATAGTTCTGTTTTTTTGCAATGGAGCTGTTTATGCCATTAAGCGGTTACTTTTGTATGAAATAGGACAATCCAGCACCCAAGCAAAGCTTAATTAAAGTTGACACTCTGGGACACAAACATTAGAATAAAGTTGTATATGTGTTATTACATATACAGGTGCGAATGCGCATATAGGTAATATTAAAATAGTTTGTTGAAAGCTATGTGATAAAAATGAAAAAGATAGTATGGAGGTGGATTTTATGGGATTCAGCATTCTCCTCGCTATCATCGGTTTAATTGTCGGTCTTGGTTTAGGGTATGTTTTTGAGAAATCACGTCACGAAAAAGAAATCGCCGGCGCGCAATCATCGGCGGCAGGCATTCTTGACAGTGCAAGAAAAGAAGCAGAGACTCTAAAAAAAGAAGCATTGTTGGAAGCTAAGGAAGAAAACCAGAAATATCGTTCTGAAGTTGAAAGTGAGCTGAGAGAAAGCAGATTAGAATTAAAATCTCAAGAAAATCGTTTAATCCAACGTGAACAAACGTTGGATCGTAAAGATGACTCATTGGAAAAACGTGAACATTCGCTGGAAAGCAAAGAAGAAATACTTAGCTCAAAACAGCAATTAATTGAAGAGCGGGAAAAAGACGTTGAAAAACTGATTGAAGATCAACAAACAGAGTTAGAAAGAATTGCTGGCTTAACGAAAGAAGAAGCTAAGGGCGTCATCATGAAGTCGACCGAAGAAGAGTTGAACCATGAATTAACGATCATGGTCAAAGAATCTGAACAACGCGCGAAAGAAGAAGCAGATCGCAAGGCGAAGAACTTGTTATCATTGGCTATCCAACGCTGTGCAGCAGATCAGGTTTCTGAGACAACTGTATCTGTGGTCACTTTGCCAAATGACGAAATGAAAGGCCGGATCATCGGTAGAGAAGGACGAAACATCCGAACATTGGAAACATTGACCGGAATCGACTTGATCATTGACGATACACCGGAAGCAGTAGTATTGTCAGGTTTTGACCCAATTCGAAGAGAAATTGCTCGAATGACACTAGAAAAACTGATCCAAGATGGACGTATCCATCCAGCACGTATTGAAGAAATGGTTGAAAAATCACGTAAAGAGATGGATGAACACATTAGAGAATATGGTGAAGAAGCCGCTTTTGAAGTTGGTGCCCATACACTTCACCCAGACTTGATCAAGATTTTAGGAAGATTGCGATTCCGAACAAGTTATGGTCAAAATGTCTTGAAACACTCAGTCGAAGTCGCAAAATTAGCAGGTATCTTAGCTGCTGAATTAGGCGAAGATATCCAATTAGCAAAACGTGCAGGCTTGCTTCATGATATCGGGAAAGCTCTTGACCACGAAATCGAAGGCTCTCACGTAGAAATCGGAGCAGAATTAGCTGCGAAATATAAAGAAAATCCTGTAGTGATCAATGCTATCGCCTCTCACCATGGAGATGTAGAAGCAACTTCTGTCATTTCTGTATTGGTAGCAGCTGCCGATGCATTATCAGCTGCTCGTCCAGGTGCCCGCAGTGAATCACTTGAAAACTATATCCGCAGACTGCAAAACTTGGAAAATATCTCCAACAGCTTTGCAGGTGTAGAATCTAGTTTTGCTGTTCAAGCAGGACGCGAAGTACGTGTGATGGTGAAACCGGAAGAGATTTCTGATTTAGATGCTGTTCGTTTGGTTAGAGATATCCGTAAACGTATCGAAGAAGAACTTGATTATCCAGGACACATCAAAGTTATTGTTATTCGCGAGACCAGAGCAACAGATTACGCGAAATAAACATAAACGTATTGTTTATACAAACACACAAATGTTTAATATAAAAAAGCTTGGCTTTCGGCCAAGCTTTTTTTGTGCAGTTTTTTTGAAACAAAATGTTATTCGCCTTTTTGCATAGCGATATCTTTTTCGATTGTTGCGTTGATTCCTTTGATGATAGCTGGGATAAAGCCTGCTTCTTCCAAAGCAACAACACCAGCGACTGTTGTTCCGCCAGGAGAAGAAACCTGATCAACGAGTTCCCAGGGATTTTCTGACCCAGACAAGAATTTCTCACAAGAGCCCATGATAGCTTTTGCCGCGATTTCTGTTGCAGTTTTCTTTGGCAGCCCATTTAAAACCCCAGTGCGTCCCATTGCATCGATCAGCATATAGATAAAGGCTGGTGAACTTCCTGCTAGGCCGATAAAATTGCTGAAGTCTTTTTCTGCTAAAGGATAGACGCTTCCCACGGCTTCAAAGTAAGTAATGATTTGAGTAAATTGTTCTTCATTCACTGCTTCATTTTTGCAAATAGCAGAAACACCTGCACCAACACTCACGTTCACATTTGGCATCACTCGAATAACAGCAGCTTTTTCATCATCCAGAGCTTTTGTGAGGTCTGCTAATTTTTTCCCAGAGGCAATAGAAACAAAAAGCTTTTCTTGACTGAAAGATTGTAATTCTGCTAATACTTTTGAAATGACCACAGGCTTGACTGCTAAAATGATCGCATCTGCTTTTTCAGCAACTTCTTGATTTGTTCGGCAAGCTGTGACACCTGTTTTTTCAGCAAAAGCTTGTGCATTTTCAAAATGTCCGCTTGAAACAAAAATTGATTCTTTAGAAATCGTTTCTTTATTCAAAAGACCTAAGATAATTGCTTGTGCCATGTTTCCTGTACCAATAAATCCTAATTTCATTCCGATCATCCTTCCTTTTGTGAATAAGAATATCTTTCTTTTAGTCGTTGCGCAAGTGATAGAATAGGCGGAAAGTGGAAAAAACTGCTTAAATAAGCTAACATAAAGGGGAAAACAGACAAACATAGGAAGGTAATGTTGTGAAAAATAAACTATATCCAGTCTTTCAGTGGATGAAAGAGCATGGTTTGATCCTCAAATTGATTTTTTTCGCTTCGATCCTGCTTTTTGTTGCAAATCAAGTAGCAAACATTGCGCATGGGATGAGCTGGAAAGATATTTTTGAAACGATGGGTGCACAAAAACGGCTCACGATTGCCGGCATGGTCTTAACAGGACTTGCAGGCGTGATGCCAATGCTTTTATATGATTGGGTAACGGTCAGGATCTTGCAGAAAAAAGGAATGCCGCCCATGTCGAAACATGATTTCTTTCTTTCAGCTTGGGTGACGAATACAATCAATAATCTTGCTGGTTTTGGCGGTGTTGTCGGTGCTAGTTTGCGTGCAAACTTTTATGGAAAACAGATGGATCGGAAAAAGGTCTTGGCCACGGTGTCAAAAGTTGCTTTGTTTATGCTGACTGGATTGTCGATCTTAGCTTTTGTGACATTTATTGACATTTTTTTCATCCAAGAAAAGAGTATTTTTCGTAGTTATTGGATTTGGCTCCTTGGCGGCAGCTTTTTAGCGCCTGTTGTTTTTTTCTTTGCTTATCTAAAGAGAAAAACGTTATTTCAGGAATTTTATCCAAAAGGGCTGCTGGGATTATTGGCAGCTTCACTAGGCCAATGGTCAGGCGCGTTATTCGTATTTTTACTGATTGGGAAATTTATGCGGGTTGATGTCTCTCTGTATGCGTTATATCCGATGTTCATTATTGCGACCTTGATTGGTATGCTGACTATGGTGCCAGGCGGAATGGGGACATTTGATGTCTTGATGATTTTAGGTTTGAGTCAATTGGGGATTTCTCAGGAAGCAGCGGTTGTTTGGCTGTTATATTATCGTTTATTTTATTATGTGATTCCTTTTATTACGGGGATTGGATTGTTTTCTGCAAGTACAGGAGTGAAGATAAACAGATTCTTAGATAACATTCCGCGATTGTTGTTTCAAAAAGCAGCTCATGGGCTTTTAGTCAGTGCGATTTATTTTGCCGGGATCATGATGATCTTGCTTTCGACGATTACTAATTTATCCGCTGTAAGTCGTCTCTTTCAGATTCTGCTGCCTTTTTCTTTCAATTTTTTAGACCAAACATTGAACTTGCTGATTGGCTTTTTGCTGTTGGGCTTAGCGAGAGGAGCAGCCATGAAAGTCAAAAAAGCATTTTTGCCAACGATCGTATTGCTGATTTTTGGTATTTTGAATACGGTATTGCGTACGTTGTCTTGGCAGCTAGTTGTTGCCTATCTGGTGATCCTAAGTATCGTCTGGCTGTCTCGGAAAGAGTTTTATCGAGAAAAATTTGTTTATTCGTGGGGTGCGATCCTTTTTGACGGCTGTTTATTCGGCTTTTTGTTCATTGTTTATGGTATTGCCGGTTTTCAAAGAGGACAATCTTTTGTGGGACGTTTCACAGCAAACAGCTTTTTCTTGTTTCCTTCAGAAGATGTATGGTTTTCAGGCTTGATTGGGTTAAGCATTTCGTTACTTGCCTTAGCAGTGTTATATCAATATCTAGCAGATACGACTATTGAACTGGGGACAAAATTTGACAGGAAACGTTTTTCACAACTTCTTAAACAGTATGGCGGAAATCCGACAAGTCATTATTTGAATTTACCAGGATACCGTTATTTCTATTATCAGGAAAATAGTGATGATTGCGTTGTTTTTGGTTATCAGATTAAGGGAAACAAATGTTTTGTTTTGGGTGATCCGATTGGCGATCCGCAAAAACACAAAGCAGCAACTCACGCATTTATCCAACAAGCAGATGTACTTGGCTATCAGCTTGCTTTCTACAAGATTTCTGAAAACTATGTTGTTTTGCTGCACGACTCAGGTTTCCATTTTGCAAAAGTCGGAGAGTCAGGTATCGTTGATTTAGCATCAGAAAAAGCAGCGCAAGCATCACAGCAGCTGGTTTGCCAAGTATTGAAAAAAGAAGGCTATCATTTTGTCTGGTATGAAGAATTGCCGGAAGAATTGATGGAAGAAGTGGCTGCTGTTTCAGAAGAGTGGTTGAGCGGCGCAAGAGAAAAGTATTTCTCTGTGGGGCGTTTTGACCGCGACTATGTGAAGACAAGCGGCATCGGTGTAGTGAAAAAAGAACAAAAAACGGTTGGTTTCATTACTTCTAAACCGATTTCTGATGAATTAGCTGGGTATGACCTTTTGCGTGTCTTGCCAGATCAGCCAACAGAATTGAATGATTTCCTATTAGCTGGTTTATTTGAGGTTTATCAAGAAAAAGGCTATCAAGAAGCAAGTTTGGGATTGGCACCATTAGCAAATGTCGGGGAGACTGACTTTTCGTTCTTTGAAGAAAAAATCATGCACATCATTTATAATTATGGAGATTTCTTTTACTCTTTCCAATCTGCATATGAAAGAAAATCACGTTATGTCGGTCGTTGGGAAGGACGTTATTTTGCTCATTTGAAAGGCAGCAGTTTTCTGTTTGCGACACTACAATTGTTTATGTTGATTGGACGAGGCAAAAGCAAGACGCCAAGTATCGCAGAAGAAGTGATTTTGGAGATCGATAAATAAAAGAGAGCTTTAAGGTTAAATAATCAATAAAGAAGAAGTACAAAAACACTCGGCAAATCTAATTGCCGAGTGTTTTTGTGTATTTCTTCGTTCTGCTGTGGAGCTGAACGGTTCATTTACGACCTCTATAAACGGTGTTTTCTCAGTTGATCCTCGG
>KE351655.1:21275-50513 GCA_000415185.1 Enterococcus faecalis 13-SD-W-01 | reverse complement strand
CATTAAGCTTTCCAAAGTGAAAAACATGAAGAGCTGTTTTTCATTTGGAAAGAGACTTAATGCTCGAATCAGGACACTGAGAAAACAACCTCTGATCAAACGGTGTTCACTCAGCTGTTTCTCGGTATTAAGCTTCTTATCCGCAAAATAAAGAAAGCTATTTTGCGGATAAGAAGAGTCTTAATACTCGAGGCATAGCGCTTTGCTTACAACCTCTACTAAACGGTGTTCATGAACCAACTCCTTCGGCATTAATTCAAAATTTCGCAAAATAGGAGGAGCTATTTTAGGAAATTCTTCTTTAATGCTCGGAGCTGAACGGTTCATTCACAACCTCTACTTCACTTCTATTTTCTTTCTCATCTCTTTTCCTGGTTCAGTTTTTGGCAGGTCAAGTTGCAAGACTCCATCATTGAATGACGCACTGATTTTATCTTCGTTGACATTTTTGATCGTGAATTGTCGTTGGTAGGAACTTGTTGAACGTTCACGTCTTAAATAACGTCCATTTTCATCTTTTGTCTCATCTGTTTTTTCATGTTTAGCGGAGATAAGAAGAATATCTCGGTCATATTCCACGTGGATCTCTTCTTTTTTGAAACCAGGAAGATCTGCTTTGACTTCATAGCGGTCATCGAATTCTTTGATGTCGACATTCAATTGACTATCTTGCCAGAAATTGTTGATCAAACGTCCGAATAATTCTTCGCCACTTGCATCTTTTGGAACTAAATTAGCCATCTTTAAAACTTCCTTTCATTTGGTTTTTGCAACTATAGTATAAAGGCTTCAAGAAAAAGTACAAAAGAAAACGCTTTTTATTTTTTCGTAGGCTAACCAGCAAAAAATAACCATTTATCAAGCACTGACTATACTTTTATTTTTCTGTATGATAGAATACTTGGGACTTTAGACTAAGCGAATGGGTGAGAGGATGGAAATTATTGAAAAAGCGCCGGCTAAAATCAATCTAGGATTAGACGTTTTGCACAGACGGCCTGATGGGTATCATGAGTTGGAGATGGTCATGTCGAGTGTGGATTTGTCTGATCATGTAGTGATTGAAGAATTACCGGTTAATAAAATCATTGTTGAAACAAATAAAGCTTTTTTACCAGTCGATCAGCGGAACAATGTATATCAAGCAGCACTTCTTATGAAACAAAAATTTGATATCCAAAAAGGGTTGAAGATCTCTGTTAGAAAAAATATCCCTGTTGCCGCTGGATTAGGCGGCGGAAGCACTGATTGTGCAGCAGCTTTGCGTGGAATCAATCGTTTGTGGAATTTGGGCTGCTCATTAGAAGAATTAGCTGAGATCGGTCTGGAAGTTGGGACAGATGTACCTTATTGCGTATACGGCAACACAGCATTTATTGGTGGAAAAGGGGAAAAAGTCAGACCTCTGTCAGCAATGCCGCAATGTTGGGTCGTTATAGTCAAACCGCGGATGAGTGTTTCTACCAGAACAGTATTTAAAGAAGTCGATGCACAGAATCTGCATCATCCGGATATCGCTAGTCTAGTAAATGCAATTGAAGAAAATGATTATCAAAATATGGTCAAACACATGGGAAACAGTTTAGAAGATGTGACAGGAAAGAGACATCCTGTGATCCATCAGATCAAAGAGCGGATGCTTAAATATGGTGCAGATGCTGCGTTGATGAGCGGAAGCGGACCGACTGTTTTTGCTTTATGCCAGCAACGTTCAAGAGCGCAGCGTGTATATAATGCTTTGAAAGGTTTCTGCGAAGAAGTGTATCTTGTACGGACATTAAAATAATAGTTTTGAATAAAATAATCAGCCGAAAAAAGTTTGTTTTATTTTTCAGCTGGTTATTTTCTTTTGGATAAAAACGCTTTACATCAGTCTTTATATGAAGGTATCTTCATTTATTTTACGATTTGAAAAGAAATTTCGCCTGTAAATCAGAAATTTTGTCTTTTCTATTGACGGTATTTTTTTATTTTGATACATTAATTCACGTTGGTAAATCGGAAATTTACGATTTATACAAAGTGGAGGAAATGAAGGGAGAAATGGCATGAAAAAATATCTTTTAGGAATGACAGTATTATTAGGCGGAATGCTATTAGCAGCTTGCGGAAATGGCAGCCAGAGTCAAAATCAGACAGTTTCTGGTTCAGAGACAGAAGACGCAGGTAAAGATAAAATCGAAGTAGTTGCATCTTTTTATCCAATGTATGAATTTACGAAGGAAGTTGTTGGAGACGAAGGTAATGTAGAATTATTGATCCCAGCAGGTACAGAACCCCATGATTTCGAACCAAGCGCACAGCAAATCGCTAAAATCGCAGATGCAGACGCATTCGTGTATAATAGTTCAGATATGGAAATCTTTATTGATGATTTGAAAAATGCTATCGATACAGATCAAGTACAAATGATTGAAGCTGCAAAAGGTATCACACGCTTAGAAGGTACCGACTGTGATCATGATCACGACCATGACCACGATGAAGACCACTCACACGATCACAGCCACGAATATGATCCCCATGTTTGGTTGAGTCCTGTATTAGCAATGAAAGAAGTCCAAACGATTGCCGATGAACTAAGCGAAAAATACCCAGATAAAAAAGAGATCTTTACCAAAAATGCTGACGCATATATCGCACAATTAAAAGAATTAGATCAAAAATTTACTGACGGACTAAAAGATGCAGAAAATCGCACATTTGTTACACAACACGCGGCATTTGCTTATCTTGCAAATGAATATGATTTGACACAAGAATCGATTTCCGGCATTTCTCCAGATCAGGAACCTTCACCAAGCCGTTTGGCAGAATTGAAAAAATTTGTAGAAAAAAACAATACGAAAGTGATTTACTTTGAAGAAAATGCTTCTTCAAAAGTAGCAGAAACACTAGCCAAAGAAACTGGTGTCGAGCTAAAAGTTTTGAATCCATTAGAAAGTTTGACTTCTGAACAAATGGAAGCCGGCGAGACATACATTACGATCATGGAGCAGAATTTAGAAGCATTAAAAGCAAGTATCAACTAAGGGAGGCAGCAACATGCGTTATATCAAAGTATCCGATCTAACGTTTTATTATGACGAAGAACCCGTTTTAGAAGATGTTTCCTATCATGTGGATTCAGGGGAATTTGTCATTTTAACAGGCGAGAACGGAGCGGCTAAGTCTACTTTGATCAAAGCAACATTAGGTTTATTGAAACCGACCAAAGGAAAAGTCGAGATCGCAACAAAAAATCAAGCAGGTGAAAAAATCAGTATCGGCTATATTCCCCAGCAAGTAGCTTCCTTCAACGCGGGATTTCCCAGCACAGTTTTGGAATTAGTAAGATCAGGAAGATATCCAAGAGGAAAATGGTTCAAGAAATTAACCAATAAAGATCACGAACATGTCAAACGGGCTTTAGAAGCTGTCGGCATGTGGGATATGAGAAATCGCCGGATCGGAGAATTATCCGGTGGTCAAAAGCAACGAATCAGCTTAGCGCGGATTTTTGCGACAGATCCTGATTTATTTATTCTAGATGAACCAACGACTGGGATGGACGAAGAATCCAGAAATGAATTTTATCGTTTGCTGCAGCACAGCGCCCACGAACATGGCAAAGCAATCTTGATGATCACTCACGACCATGAAGATATCAAACAGTATGCGGATAGACAGATTCGCTTGGTACGGAAGGAGGATTCTCAATGGCGCTGCTTTCATATGAATTCATGAGAAGAGCTTTCTTAGCGGCAATCTTTATCGCAGGTATTGCACCAATGCTGGGTGTCTTTCTGGTGATCCGAAGACAATCATTGATGGCCGATACACTTTCTCATGTATCTTTAGCGGGGGTTGCTTTAGGTTTCTTCCTGAACTTGAACCCAACGATGACAACGATGCTGATCGTTGTTTTAGCGGCAATCTTATTAGAATATCTGCGTACAATCTATCGGACGTATTCAGAGATTTCGATTGCGATTTTGATGGCTGGCGGTTTAGCACTGGCACTTGTGTTGATGAATCTAAGCGGAGGAAATTCCTCTACAAGTATCCAGTCTTATTTATTTGGGTCGATCGTCACTATCACTTGGCCGCAAGTTTACTTTTTAGGTGCCTTGTTCGTAGTGATCGGATTATTGTTCTTTTTATTCAAGAGACCAATGTATGTTTTGACTTTTGACGAAGACACAGCGCATGTTGACGGATTACCGATTCGTTTGATGTCGATGTTTTTCAATATCATTACCGGCGTAGCGATTGCAGTGATGATCCCGATTGCTGGTGCATTATTGATTTCGGCAATCATGGTTCTGCCTGCTGCAATTGGTATGCGTCTAGGAAAAGGATTCAATGTGGTGATTTTTATCAGCGTTCTGGTTGGATTTATCGGGATGCTTTCTGGGTTAAGCAGTTCTTTTTATTTGGATACACCGCCTGGAGCAACAATTACATTGATCTTTATTCTTTTGTTCCTAGTCGTGAATATTTTCAAAAAAATCGTTGTGAGCGTCAAACGAGGACAGCAGAAGAAAAGATAACGCAGCTGCAAAAACAAACAATAAGAATTTTTTAAAGGAAAGTACAGAATAATCGCTGAAATAACCGATTATTCTGCCCTTTTCTTTTTTCTTTTTTAATAAATGCCGAACTATTTTCTTCTTTTTTCATAAAATGCTCGAATTTATGGAAAAAAACTTATATAATGTAAAACGATAAAATTTCTAAAAGGGAGCTGAAATGTGTGAAAGTGCGTCGTAGTGAACGACTTGTTGACATGACACAGTTTTTATTAGATCATCCACATGAATTGATTTCATTGACAAGTTTTGCCAAACGCTATGAATCCGCAAAGTCTTCGATCAGCGAAGACTTGGCGATCATAAAGAAAACATTTAAAGAACGAGGTTATGGAAGCCTGGATACGATTCCAGGGGCTGCTGGAGGAGTGTTGTTTACACCGGAGATCTCTTATGAAGAAGCAAAAAAATATATCGAGTCATTGGCAGAACGCTTGTCAGAACAAGACCGTTTGCTGCCAGGAGGATATGTTTATCTTTCTGATTTATTAGGAGAACCAGAATTACTGCGCCAAGTAGGAAAAATCATTGCTTCCAAATATTTAGGACAAAAAATCGATGCAGTCATGACTGTAGCAACAAAAGGTGTTCCTATTGCACAAGCAGTTTCTTATTACTTGAATGTCCCATTCGTAATCGTACGTCGCGATTCTAAAATCACAGAAGGATCCACAGTCAGCGTCAATTATGTTTCTGGGTCATCTGAAAGAATCGAAAAAATGGAATTATCAAAAAGAAGTTTGAAACGAGGATCTCGTGTTCTTGTTGTCGATGATTTCATGAAAGGCGGAGGAACCGTCAACGGAATGAAGAGCATGATCGAAGAGTTTGAATCAGAACTTGTCGGTATTACTGTTTTTGCAGAATCAAAATTCAATGGGCATCGAGCAATCGATGATTATACATCACTTCTATATGTCAAAGATGTGGATACGCAAACAAAAAATATTACAGTTGTTCCAGGTAATTATTTTGCCGAGACAAACGAAAAAGAATAATCTGCTGAAAAAATAAAACGCACTTCAAATTTACGGGCTAGAGGTAAACTGTCTGAAAAGTCAAACCTCGCCTGTTTTTTTGTGGGAATTTCATTAATTGGTACAAGTTGAAAATTACGGTCGAGTAGGCTAAACTGAAACAAGGAAAAGAATGAAGGAGTGGACCAAGTGGAACGTTACGCAATTATTTTAGCGGCAGGAAAAGGGACTCGCATGAAGTCTAAATTATATAAAGTATTGCATCCAGTAGCTGGCAAGCCGATGGTAGAACACATCATCAATCGAGTGAGCGAAACAAACCCAGATGAAATCATCACGATCGTAGGTCATGGTGCTGAAAAAGTCAAAGAGCAATTAGGCGAACGCAGCCAATACGCTTTGCAAGCAGAACAACTAGGCACGGGGCATGCAGTCATGCAAGCTGAGTCATTTTTAAAAGGTAAAAAAGGAACAACGCTTGTCATCAGCGGGGATACACCGCTGCTTACAACAGAAACCTTGAATAATTTGTTTGAATATCATCAAGGAAAAAATGCGAGTGCAACTATCCTGACGGCACATGCAGAAAATCCAACTGGTTACGGCCGAATCATTCGCGATCATATCGGGATCGTTGAAAAAATCGTCGAACAAAAAGATACGACACAAGAAGAAGCACGTGTTCAAGAAATCAATACAGGTACTTACTGTTTTGACAATGAAGCTCTTTTTGAAGCGTTGAACAAAATTGGCACAGATAACGCACAAGGTGAATATTATTTGACAGACATCATCGAAATCTTGAAAGATCAAGGTGCGACAATCTCTGCTTACCAAACAGAAGACTTCGAAGAATCAATGGGTGTCAATGACCGTATCGCGCTAGCAAAAGCCAATGAATTGATGCGCGACCGAATCAATCATATGCACATGGTCAATGGTGTCAGCTTTGTTGACCCAAAAACAACTTATATTGATGCTGGCGTAGTTATCGGTTCAGATACAGTAATCGAAGCAGGCGTGCAGATCCAAGGAAATACGACAATCGGTTCTGATTGTCTGATTGGCGCACATTCACGTATCGTCGACAGTACGATTGAAGATCAAGTAGTCGTGACAAATTCTGTGATTGAAGAAAGCAACGTGAAAAAAGGAGCAGACGTCGGTCCATACGCACATTTGCGTCCAAAAGCAGAAATCGGTGAAGGTGTTCATATCGGCAACTTTGTCGAAGTGAAAAATGCGAAAATCGGTGAAAACACAAAAGTTGGTCATTTGACATACGTCGGCGATGCAACTTTAGGGAAAGAAATCAATGTCGGCTGCGGTGTCGTCTTTGTCAATTATGATGGAAAACAAAAACATTCTTCCGTTATCGGCGACCACAGCTTTATCGGTTCAAATGCGAATATCATCGCGCCAGTCAATGTAGCGCCAAACAGCTCTATTGCAGCAGGTTCAACGATTACAAACGATGTGCCGGAATACGCTTTAGCCATTGCTCGTGCAAGACAAGAGAACAAAGAAGGTTACGCAAAAAAACTCCCTTATCTTAATTAGTGGCTTATAGGGCTTGATTTATTTGTGAAAAATGACTACTATTTACTAGAAAGAATTTCTAGAGTTGTGAAAAAGAAAGTGGAGGTCTCCATGTCAAAACATTACTTTGATCCAAGGTTAAAAATTTTCGCGTTGAATTCAAATCGTCCATTAGCTGAAAAAATCGCTGAAGCTGTTGGGGTTGAATTAGGGAAATCATCTGTTACTCAGTTTAGCGACGGCGAAATCCAAGTAAATATCGAAGAAAGTATTCGCGGTTCCCATGTCTACATTATCCAATCAACAAGCAGCCCAGTAAATGATAACTTAATGGAATTGCTGATCATGATCGACGCCTTGAAACGTGCAAGTGCGAAAACGATCAATGTAGTTATGCCTTACTACGGATATGCTCGTCAAGATCGGAAAGCACGCGCTAGAGAACCAATCACAGCGAAATTAGTAGCAAACATGATCCAAAAAGCTGGTGCTACTAGAATGCTGACATTGGACTTGCATGCTGTCCAAATCCAAGGCTTCTTTGATATCCCGGTTGACCATTTGATGGGTGCACCATTGATTGCCAACTATTTCTTGGAAAGAAATATCCAAGGTGACGATGTAGTCGTAGTTTCTCCTGACCACGGTGGTGTGACACGTGCCCGTAAATTAGCGGAATTCTTGAAAGCACCGATTGCGATCATCGACAAACGCCGTCCAAAAGCAAACGTGGCGGAAGTGATGAATATCATTGGACAAGTCAAAGGAAAAACATGTGTCTTGATTGATGACATGATCGATACAGCAGGTACGATCACTCTTGCTGCTAATGCATTGAAAGAAGCTGGAGCAACAAGTGTCTATGCCTCATGTACACACCCAGTCTTATCAGGCCCAGCATTACAAAGAATTGCTGATTCAGCGATTGAACGTCTAGTTGTTACCGATTCTATCTACTTGCCAGAAGACCGCAAAATTGATAAGATCGATGAAGTCAGCGTAGGCGGCTTGATGGGGGATGCAATCAAACGTATCCACGAAAACAAACCAGTTAGTCCTTTATTCGAAACAAAGAAATAATCTTTTTTCGATAAAGAAAAACAAAAAATAAAAAACAAGAATATAATCACAAAGGGGAGTCCATCTGGGCTGAGATTGAAGTGATTCTAAACCCTTCGAACCTGTTTCGATCATACGAGCGTAGGAATTGTGAATTAGGATAAATGTGTGAGCAAATTGGATGAAGACCGTCCATTTTCCATACACTCTTTCAGTAAAACAGCCAGGCAGAAGCTTATCTGTGCTGATTTGAGACCTAAAATGAAAGCTGGGCGTGTCAATGCCCGTTCATACCACAAAGCAAACAGGACTGTGATGTTATCTTATTCACAGTCCTGTTTTTTTAGTGGAAAACTTTATTGAAGCATCGTGATGTCAACAAACCTCTCTTTTGTGACAGTATTCCAAGGAGGAACTTTTCATGCAAAAAAATAAAATCTGGATCGAAGGAACAATCGTCGCTGCTTTAGCACTTATTCTCTCTTTGATCCCGCTTCAAATCGGCAGCAGTTTTTCTATTTCTTTAGGTCAGATTCCATTGACATTATTCGCTTTGAGGAGAGGCTGGAAAGCAGGCGTGTTTTCTGGGTTGATTTGGGGACTTCTGCATTTTCCAACAGGGCAAGTTTACTTTTTGAGTGTGATCCAAGTGTTGATTGAGTATCCAATTGCTTTTGCTTTTGGCGGACTGGCTGGTTTTTCGGCTGAAAAAGTCCAACGAGCTATTTTGTCAGGAAAAGAAAAAACAGCAGCGTTCAATATTATCATCGGTACATTTATTGGTGTTTTGGCTCGTTATTTCTGGCACTTTATCGCCGGTGTCGTTTTCTGGGGAAGTTTTGCGCTATGGGGAATGAATCCATGGATCTTCTCATTAGTAATGAACGGTGCAAGCGGATTAGCAACAGGTGTCGTAACAATCATTGCGTTATTGATCATTTATCGCACGATCCCCTCATTATTTGTTCCAGATGGAAAAAAGAGCTTAGGCTAGAATAAACAAAACCAGTCAGAATCATTTTCTGACTGGTTTTTTAGATTTTATTGAAACTGTAAGCAAAGTCTTCTGCATCACTGACCAATCGCCAGCTTTTATTACCAGAATGATAGATCAATGTACCAATGATTTGTTCTTCTTGATAACGGATGCCTTTTAATTTCCAGATATAATCTTCAATCACATAGATCGGGATATGATATTCGTCATTGTCTAATCCGCTTTGAGCGAAAGAAAAAATCACACCTTCTTGCATCATGTTGCGCATATCCTTCAATAGTTCGCTGTCGATTTTTTCAACAGGGATACTTTTTTGGAAGAATGATTTCTTTTCATTTATTTTTTTCTCTAAGATCAAACTTAATTTATCCGCTAAGATGCGGTAAAACTCATCCAAATAGCGATAGTAGATCCGATTCAACTGATCATTCAAGTCAAAATAAACGAAATTATTCTGTAATTTATAAAAAAACGGCGAATGCAGATGTGTTTTCATATGTCCGAAATAAAGCAGCTCAGAGATTTCCAAGGGGGACAATTCTTTCAGCATCGTCAAATCGGTAAAATCGATCCATTTTAAATCATCTCCGCTGCGTCGGCTTTTTATCGACTGGAAAAACTGTTTTACTTGGTCACCGCCTCGGATCACTTTCAGACCAGTATGAGGTTCATATTCTCCAGCAGCAGCTGCCGGATCAAGTAAGAGCAGATTTTTAGGGTGATGAACGATACTGCGGGAGAAATCAGCAGCAGTTAAGCCTTTAGTCAAAACGGCGTTGCTTGTTGTATCAATATGTACGTAAACTGACTCAGTCATCATGATCCTCCTCGCTTAATTATCGACTTCTTCATTTTACAACATTTATTTGAAAATTGCTTGTTTCTTTTACTTTAAAATTCGGTTACAGTGGTTGTGAAAAACCGATACCAGAACATTTGAAAAAGAATCATTCTTTAAATTTAATCCTCATTTTTCTGCTGTTTCAAGCGGTTTTCAGGAAAAATAAGAAAAAACATATATTTCTTTTTTGGGAAAAATGTACGTGAAAAAATTATTTAATGAATTTTGACATTTATATACATTTGTTATCTTATGTTCATTATACGATAACTCTGGAACAATAGGTATACCAATTCTGTAAAGCAAATGTTTTTTTAAGTTTTTTCTAAAGGCTTATGGTATATTTGTTGAAAAAGAAATGCCTTGTTCTTTGATAAAGACAAACTTTAGCGAGGGGTCGAGAATGAAGAGTCAAAAAGTCTATTGGTCTGAACGTCCATTATTGTACAAATCATTACGAAGATCGAAACAAGTCCTGCCTTTTTTCAAAAGCAATCAAGAAAGCCGAGATAACTTTTGGCGCGAAGCCAAAAAACAGCAGGCGTGGTCTATTTCAACAGGGAAAAAACATATTTATCTGACTATTGAATTGACGGAAAAAACAGTGGTTATCACGAATTTATTGTTTGATGGAACTTTTTCAAAGAGCCATTCGTTTTTTTCACTGCTGGAAAGTTTTTCCCGTTATTTTTTAAAAGAGTCGATCTGTTTTCGCTTTGCAGATGAAACGCTGTTGTCTTTAGGGTGGCTTTCGCTTTTTTCAGAAAAAGGATACGAGGGCGAAAACTCATTCACGAAAAAACTGCCTTACCGCACAGCGCTGGTATTAGGGGGCGGCGGCGCCCATGGTGCTTATCAAATCGGCGTTTGGAAAGCATTGAAAGAGTCAAATATCCCTATCAAAATAATAACAGGAACCTCTGTGGGAGCCATCAACGGTGCATTGATTTTACAAGAGGATATCGGGTTAGCTGAAAAAATCTGGTCAAAGTTGTCAACGACACAAGTACTTTCGCTGCCGGAAATACCTGCCGCTGCCGATCCGCAAGCGAGAATACAGCTTTTTTACGATGTGCAGCACTTGGCAAAAAATGCGCTTAAGAATCAAGGAATCGCTACGACACCTTTGGAAAATCTCATCAGAAGCATGCTGGACCCTAAAAAAATCAAAGATCATTCGGCACCAGAATTTTTGACCATCTCGACTCGTTTGCCTGACTTTAGCGAAGTGGTGACAGATATCAAAAAGCAAGATCCAGAAAAAATCCCTGATTGGCTGCTTGCTTCCGCGTCTTTTTATCCCGCGATGGCCTACAAAGTCATTGACGGTGTGTGTTACGTTGATGGCGGCTATCGGAACAATATCCCAGTTGATATAGCGATTCAAAAAGGCGCAACAGAAGCTTTTATTGTCGATGTCCAAGGACCTGGAATCAGCAAAAAAATAACGATGCCGCAGGAATTTATTTATTGGGATTGCGGCTCGCATTGGACATTAGGTACCTTTTTGATTTTCGATGAACAAAGAAACCAAGCCAACTTGGAATTAGGTTATTTAGAGGCAAAGAAAATGCTCAATCAATTGGAAGGGAATTGGTATAGCTTCCATTCTGTAAAAAGAGCTGAACAAATCTGGAAACGTTTTGTTTTCTTTGTAGAAGAAAAAACAGGGTTAGGACTTTCTTTTTTCAAAAAAATAAATTTTTTAGAGAAATTACGTACTATATATAAAGACAGGGTTGTCTTTGAAACTTGCGGATTGGCTTTGCTGGAATTATCTGCTAAAAATGCACGGATCATGCCGAATAAAATCTATGAGCCAGACGAACTGATCTCATTGATTTGCCGTTATGAAAGCCATACAATAAAAGCAGAACAGCCAATGTTCTCTAAAATAAGTGCGGAAGAGTGGCGGGAAATCCGACGTCAGCAACGTACAGCGGCAACGCGGAAAGAACAAATAAAGCAACTGATGCACGAATTGAAGCATAATAAGAAAAAAGAGATCCAGCAGCGATTGGAAAAACAGCCAGTCGAAACGATGCTAGGGTTATACTTATGTTATATTAAGGGGGAAATGGAATGGCACAAGAATTTTCATACGAAATCGTAGAAGAAATCGCAATTTTATCGGAAAACAACAAAGGGTGGCGAAAAGAACTGAATCTTATCAGTTGGAATGGCCGTCCGCCGAAATTTGATCTTCGAGACTGGGCACCAGACCATGAAAAAATGGGAAAAGGGATCACGTTGTCCAACGAAGAATTTGAAAACTTGCAGAAAACACTAAAAGAAATGTAAAAACTATGTGTTCTTTACTTGGCTTTCAGTAGTAGTGAGGCAAATGCAGCAAATTTTTAGATTACTTGTATTTGAAATAACAGGTAGTAACTGAATCTATCAAGTAGAGGAACAAATGGTTTCTGAGAAAGGACCCTGTCGAATGAAAAGTATGACTGGTTTTGGCAAAGCCATCCGCGAAACAAATGACTATCAATTGGATATCGAGATCAAAAGTGTAAACCAGCGTTTTTTGGATATCCAGCTGCGCAGTCCAAGAATCTTGAATCCATTTGAACTGGAATTGCGTCAATTAGTGAAACAAACAGTGAACCGAGGGCGAGTAGAAGTGTTCGTCAATCTGACCAAAATCGGCGGTACACAAAAACAAGCAGTGATCGATTGGGACTTGTTGGATTCTCTAGCAATCCAATTGAAAGAAGGCGTCCAAGAACGCTATGGCGCAGACTCTGATTTTTCTATTGGCCGTTTAGTCGAACGGCTAGCAGTCAAAGAAGAATTCATCATGATCCAAGAAACCGAACAAGAAGCTGACTTAGAAAACCTAGCTAGAGAAACAATCTTGGAAGCTTTGCGTCAGTTGGACCAAAGCCGCCAAACAGAAGGACAAGCATTAGCTGAAGTTTTATGCAGCTGTCAAAAGCAGTTTACGCAATTATTAGATAAATTAAAAACATTTGTTGCAGTCTATGAAAAAGATTTTCAACAAAAATTCCAGAAAAAACTAATGGATTTCCTAGGCGAAGAAGCTGACCAAGACCGTTTATTGACAGAATTGGCGATTTTATTAGAACGCGGAGATATCCACGAAGAAATCGACCGTTTGACGATCCATTTAGAAAAACTGGACGAACTGCTTCATACAGATGCTCCTGTTGGCCGAGAATTAGACTTTCTGATTCAAGAAATGAACCGGGAAGTCAATACGATCGGATCAAAATCAGGAGCCATCGAAATAAAAAATCAAGTCGTCCAATTCAAAACGATTTTAGAAAAAATCCGAGAACAAATCCAAAATATCGAATAGCATAGAATCATAAACTAAAAAATCCGGGGAATATCCGGTGCAAAAAAGGAGCAGAAAAAATGAAATACTACGATATTACTTTTCACGAACTTAGCGGAAAAAGCGTCATCAAAAGAAACGTCCCTTCAGAAAATCCCGGGTTTGAGGCATGGCAAGATGCTTGTGCCTATTATGATGAAAAAGAGATTGCTTTACTGATCAATGATGGTACTTATGTCACAATGAATCGCCAATATATCGTTCGCATCGATGCGGAAGAAGTAGAAGATCCAACTGAAAAAGCATTGACCAGAAAAGATGAAATTGCTGGTGTGATCAATACACTTTCAAATATGGGCTTTTAATCAAATGAACGAATACATGCGGCGTTTCGCGCTTTTAGCGAGGTAGCTTTTTTGTGAAAATCTGTCTATAATAAAGAAACCCTTGAAAGTTGCAGAAAAAAAGTGCAAAATAAACGTTAAGTAAAAAAGACTAGTTGAAAGGACGTCGTCATGTCAGAGCGAGGATTATTAATCGTGTTATCAGGTCCGTCTGGTGTAGGAAAAGGCACGGTACGAAAAGCAATTTTTGAGAGTGAAGATAATGATTTCCACTATTCGATCTCAATGACCACCCGCAAAATGCGCGAGGGGGAAGTGGAAGGTGTGGATTATTATTTCCGCACAAAAGAAGAATTTGAGGCTATGATCGAGGCTGGAGAAATGCTGGAATATGCAGAATATGTCGGAAATTATTATGGAACACCTTTATCTTATGTCAACAAAACATTGGATGAAGGAAAAGACGTGTTCTTAGAAATTGAAGTCCAAGGTGCAAAGCAAGTAAAAGACAAGGTACCGGATGGTGTGTTTATTTTCTTGACGCCGCCTGATTTGGCAGAATTAAAATCACGTATCGTCGGACGCGGAACAGACGCCGAAGAAGTTATCGAAGAGCGTATGAGAGTAGCCAGAGAAGAAATCGAAATGATGGCTCTTTATGACTATGCAGTGGTGAATGATGAAGTGCCGCTAGCAGTAGACAGAATCAAAAATATCATCGCAAGCGAACACTTTCGAGTGGATCGTGTGATCGGAAAATATATCAAAATGTTAAAGGAGATGTAGTCTTATGATGTTAAAACCTTCTATTGACTCATTGTTAGACCGTGTAAATTCAAAATATTCTTTAGTGATTTTAGCAAGCAAACGTGCGCATGAATTAGACGCAGGTTCACAAGCAACGATCGATTCTTTCGATTCAGTGAAAAGTGTTGGACAAGCACTAGAAGAAATCGAAGCAGGAAATGTGGTCAATGATCCGCATCCTGAATTAAAACGCGAGCGTCTGAAAATGGAAGAAGAAGAACGCAAAGCACAAAAAGAACGTGAACAGCAAGAATTAGAAAAACGTATCCGCGACGAACAAAACCTGTAAACGTCGGGAACAACAGTTATTGACTTGTTATTTTTGGAGGATTTGCTGTTATTTCAAAAAACGGATGAATATAAGTGAAGGGCTAGGTCGAAAGTCAATGTGATTTTTGTCCCAGCCCATTTCCTTTTTTTAACGAGCGTTAATTTTTCGTTAGGATTTTCTTGATGATAAGACAAAACTGCTTTTTTTTAGTAAAATGCCAAGGGATGTTTCTTATCTTTTTTTACAAATAACAAAAGGGGGATATCATGAATCTAGTTGCAGAAATCATCGTGGATGTACCAACGATGCAAACAGATCAGCCGTTTACCTATCTTGTGCCGAAGCATCTGGCCGGGGTCATTCAACCTGGTATGCGTGTGGAAGTGCCGTTTGGTAAAGGAAACAGACATGTTCAAGGATTTGTCATGGACGTCTTCACGAGCGAGTCAGTGAACCACGAGTTGAAAGAAGTGATTCATGTTCTTGATCTTGCCCCTGTATTAAATAAAGAATTGATGACTTTAGCAGACTACATGAAAAAAATCACTTTTGCTTTCAAGATCACTTGTCTGCAGACGATGCTGCCAAGTGTCATGAAGGCTGCTTATGAAAAGAATATTTATCCTTTGAAAAACACTCCTGAGATTCAAGATTTTTTTCAAGGAAAAGAAAGTATCTCTTGGAAAGAAGCAGAGGAAACAGGTGTACTGTCGACCTTGATGAAATGGCGCCAAGAAAAATCAGTGGACGTTCGTTATGAGGTACATACGAAAAACAAAGTCAAAACTATCCGAATGGTGTCTTCTGATTTGACCAAGGAGATATTTGAGACGGAATGGGATAAGCTGCGGAAAAACGCAGTAAAACAACAAGAATTACTCACTTTTTTATTAACGATGGAAAATGCTGTACCCGCATCTGTTTTTAGTGAAAAAGGAATCAGCAGCCACTTATTGAAGCAAGGCGAAGAAAAAGGCTGGCTGACGATCAGCGAGGTTGAAAGTTATCGTGATCCGTATAAACATCGGACATTTGAGCAGACGACTGCGCTGGAATTGAATAAGGAACAGCAGCAAGCTGCAGACGAAATCATTGCGGCATTCCGCCAAGAGCAGGAAAAAGTTTTTCTTTTGGAAGGAATCACCGGCAGCGGAAAGACAGAAGTGTATCTCCAAACGATTGCAGATGTTCTGGATGCTGGAAAAACAGCAATCATGCTTGTACCGGAAATCGCATTGACACCACAAATGGTCGAACGGTTCAAAGGCCGGTTTGGCGAAGCAGTTGCTGTGCTTCACAGTGGGTTGTCTCAAGGCGAAAAGTATGACGAATGGCGGAAAATCGAGCGGAATGAAGCCCAAGTCGTTGTGGGGGCACGTTCGGCTATTTTTGCCCCTTTGGAAAATATCGGACTGATCATCATTGATGAAGAGCATGAATCAAGTTATAAACAAGATGAAACGCCTCGCTACCATGCACGAGATTTGGCGATTTGGCGCGGAAAGTATCATCATTGTCCTGTCGTTTTGGGAAGCGCAACTCCTTCATTGGAATCACGCGCCAGAGCACAAAAAGGCTTGTATCGTTTGCTGAAATTGACACAGCGTGCAAAAACGAGCGCACAGCTTCCAGTAATAGAAGTGGTCGATATGCGTGAAGAAGCACGCAATAAAAATCTTTCTTCTTTTTCTTTGGCATTGCAAGAAAAAATCCGTCAACGAATCGAAAACAAAGAACAGACGGTGCTGCTTTTGAATCGACGCGGCTATTCGTCTTTTGTGATGTGTAGAGATTGCGGCTATGTACTGCCTTGTCCAAATTGCGATATTTCTTTGACCTTGCATATGGATACGAAGTCGATGAGATGTCATTATTGCGGACATGAAGAACCAATTCCGCATCGCTGTCCAAATTGCGGAGAAAATAAAATCCGCTACTACGGTACAGGTACGCAAAAAGTAGAAGAAGAATTGCAAGGATTATATCCAGATGCTCGTATTTTGCGAATGGATGTCGATACGACGCGCAAAAAAGGCGCTCATGAAAAAATCTTGCAGAAATTTGGCAATAAAGAAGCGGATATCCTTTTAGGCACACAAATGATTGCCAAAGGGTTGGATTTCCCTGATGTCACATTAGTGGGTGTATTGAATGCAGATACCGCCTTGAATCTGCCTGATTTCCGTTCCAGTGAACACACTTTCCAATTGCTGACCCAAGTTTCCGGCAGAGCAGGCAGAGCTGAAAAAGCGGGAGAAGTCATCATCCAAACTTTCAATCCCGAGCATTATGCGATCCAGCTGGCAGAAAAACAGGACTTCGAAGCTTTTTATCAGCAAGAGATGCATATGCGGCATCGCAGCGGTTATCCGCCATATTATTATACGGTCAAAATCACTGCTAGTCATACCGAAGAACAAGCGGCAGCAAAAAAAATCTTCCAGATTGCTTCTTTGCTGAAACAACATCTAAGTCCGCAAAGTCTGCTTCTCGGACCAACACCCAGCACGATCTTGAGAGTCAAAAACCGATATTATTATCAATTGATCATCAAGTATAAAAAAGAACAGTATCTTGATAAATTATTAGAGAAAATTTTGCAAGACAGCCAAGCAGAGCAGCGGCAAGGCTTGTTTGTAGCAATCGACAACGAACCGCTGCACTTTATTTAAGAAAGGACAACGCATGCGCTACCCTATACTGATCCACCCAGACAAAAAACTAAAACAGAAAACACAACCGATCGATGTGATCACAGATGAAACGATTACTTTGTTAGAAGACATGTATGAAACAATGGTTGCTCACGATGGCGTTGGGATCGCAGCACCGCAAATCGGCAAAAACCTAAGAATCGCAGTCGTAGAAATTGATGAGGGAGACAAATTCGAACTCATCAATCCTGAGATCATCGAAAAAAAGGGCGAAGATATCGATGTAGAAGGTTGTTTGAGTATCCCGCATGTTTATGGAACAGTCAAAAGAGCAGAAGAAGTGACCGTTCGCTATTTTGATCGTGAAGGCGACGAGATCGAAGTCACTGCATCAGGATATTTGGCTCGTGCTTTCCAACATGAAATCGACCATTTAGAAGGCGTTTTGTTTATCGAAAAAATGATTGAACAAATCCCAGAAGAAAAACTTGAAGAATATATGGAGGAACATCAAGATGACTAAAATCGTATTTATGGGCACACCTGCTTTTTCTGTCCCAATTTTAGAAGGATTGATCGAAGCCGGTTATCAAGTCCAAGCAGTTGTTACACAGCCAGACCGACCAGTTGGCAGAAAACGGATCATCACCCCTTCTCCAGTCAAAGAAGCAGCTGTCAAACATGGAATCAAAGTTCTCCAACCAGAAAAGATCTCTGGTTCACCTGAAATGGAAGAAATCATTGCTATGCACCCAGACGTGATCATCACGGCGGCATTTGGGCAATTTTTACCAGAAAAATTATTGCAAGCACCCGTTCATGGAGCAATCAATGTCCATGCTTCTTTACTGCCGAAATATCGCGGAGGCGCACCAGTTCATTATTCAATCATTGATGGCGAAGAAAAAACAGGCGTGACGATCATGGAAATGATCAAAAAAATGGACGCTGGCGGTATCTTTGCGCAAGGAAGTATCCCAATCACTGACCAAGACGATGTAGGCACGATGTTCGAAAAATTGAGCAAACTTGGTAAAGACTTATTGTTAGATAATCTGCCAGCTATCCTTGAAGGAAAATTGGCACCAGTTCCCCAAAATGAAGAAGAAGTGACTTTTTCTCCAAATATCACTCGTGAACAAGAAGCAATCGATTGGAACAAAAATGCAAAAGCTGTTGATCAGCAAGTGCGGGGAATGAGACCTTGGCCAATTGCATTTACAACATACAACGGCAGCCGCTGGAAACTGCTAGACGTTCAACCTTTGGACGAGCAAACAGAAGAACAGCCGGGCACGATTATTTTTAAAGACAAAAAAAATCTTTGGATCGCTTGCGGTGATAAAACAGTGTTAGCAATCAAAGAATTACAACCAGCTGGAAAAGGACGTCAGCTCATCCAAGAATTCTTGAATGGCAGCGGACAACAAGTACAAGTTGGCCAGAAGGTGGAATAATGAAGAAAAAAGTCCCAAGTAAATTAAAAAAATCCGTTCGTTTCATTGCTTTAGAAGCAATTGAAAGAGTAAATAAAGGCGGCGCTTATTCAAATCTTTTATTGAATGAATTGATCCAAAAAAGCGGATTAGACAAAAAAGATGCCGGCTTATTGACCGAACTTGTCTACGGTACGTTAAGCCGTCAGCAGCTGCTGGATTTTTATCTGGAGCCGTTTATCGGTCAGGCAAAAAAAGTCGACAGCTGGGTCCGCTCTTTGCTGCATTTATCTATTTATCAATGGCGTTTTTTAGATAAGATTCCTGACCATGCGATTTTGAATGAAGCAGTAGAAATTGCAAAAGCACAAGGAAATCCAGGCATTGGTAAATTTGTAAACGGCGTACTGCGCACGATTTTAAGAAAAGGCCTGCCGGATACAGCGACGATCCAAGACCCAATGGAACGTTTGGCAACAGAAATCAGTTTACCTGTTTGGCTGACAAAAAAACTCGCAAATCAAATCGGTTATGACGAAACAAAAAAACTGGGTGAATCTCTTTATACACCAAGTCATGTCAGCGGACGTGTCGACACTCGAAGAATCACACGGGAGCAAGCTATCGGAGTCCTAGCAGAGGAACATATCTCTGCAAAGGAAAGCAACGTAAGTCCTTACGGTGTAGTGGCTGAAAAAGGCCATCTAGCTGCCAGCCGTTTATTTGCAGAAGGTATGATGACGGTCCAAGATGAAAGTTCGATGCTCGTTGCTCCGGCAATGCAGATCCAGCCAAGTCATCAAGTACTAGATGCGTGTGCTGCTCCGGGCGGAAAAACGACACACATTGCCACTTTCTTAGATCCTGATGCCGGCGGAGAAGTGACGGCTTTGGATATCCATGATCATAAAGTTCGTTTGATTGAAGAAAACGCTGATCGTCTAGACGTTGGCGATCAAATCCGTACAATGAAAATGGATGCGCGAGAAGTCAGCGACCACTTTGCCGAACAGCAATTTGACCGTATTTTAGTGGATGCACCGTGTTCTGGTTTAGGCTTGATGCGGCGGAAACCAGATATCCGCTATAAAAAAAATGCGCAGGATTTGACACAGCTGCCCGAGATCCAATTAGCGATTTTGGAAAGCTGTGCGCCAACATTGAAATCATCCGGAATCCTGACATACAGCACGTGTACGATTCTGAAAGAAGAAAACGAAGATGTTGTTGCTGCTTTTTTAGAAAGACATCCTGATTTTGAGAAGGTTGATGTAAGCACCGATCCTGTGCTAAAATCTTCAATTAATGAGAAGATGCTGACGATATACCCGCATCAGTTTTATACAGACGGGTTTTTCATCTGTTGTTTGCGCAAAAAGTAATGAGGTGAAGGAATGCAGATTGAATTTCAATCAGATGTAGGAAGAAGACGCAATACGAACCAAGATTATGCGAATGTTTTTGTCAATCGTGCAGGAGTCAAGCTAGCTGTACTAGCAGATGGTATGGGCGGACATCGTGCAGGAGATGTAGCCAGTCAAATGGCAGTGACGAACTTGGGCAGCTCTTGGGAAGAACAAGAACTTTTAGATAATGAAAAAATCGCTCAGTGGTTTATCCAAATGATCCAGCAAGAGAATACAGATATTTATATGCAAGGCCAGCAAGAGCCTGAATACAGCGGCATGGGAACAACGATTGTCGCAGCGGCCCTTTTAGAAGAGCAATTTACGATTGCCCATGTAGGCGACAGCCGAGCATATTTGATCCGCGGTGGGCAGCTCAAACAGCTGACAGAAGATCATTCTCTTGTTAACGAATTGGTGAAATCTGGGGAAATCACTGAAGAAATGGCAGTCAATCATCCGCGCAAAAATATTTTGACGCGTTCAGTTGGTATGCCGGGAACAGTAGAAGTAGATGTTGCTACGCATCTTTGGCAGCCGGGAGACCAATTGCTGCTTTGTTCAGACGGCCTGACAAATATGGTATCAGAACCTGATATCGCAGCAATCGCCAGCAGCAGTCTGCTGCTTTCAGAAAAAATCGAGCGTTTGATCGATCAAGCAAATGAAGCAGGCGGAGCAGACAATATCACGGTACTTCTTATCGAAGGCAAGGAGGAGCACGCATGATAGAATTAGGCAAAAAGCTGAATGGCCGCTATCAGATCACTGGGAACATCGGCAGCGGCGGGATGGCGAATGTTTATTTAGCTCATGACTTGATTTTGGATCGTGATGTTGCTATCAAAGTACTAAGATTCGACTTTCAAAATGATCAAACAGCTATCCGTCGTTTCCAAAGAGAAGCACTGGCAGCAACAGAATTGGTTCATCCGAACATTGTAAGTGTTTATGATGTCGGCGAGGAATCGGGTATGCAATATCTCGTGATGGAATATGTTAAAGGGATGGACTTGAAGCGTTATATCCAAACACATTATCCTATCCCTTATCAAACTGTTGTTGACATCATGCAGCAAATCTTATCAGCAATTTCATTAGCACATGCACATCGTATCATCCATCGTGATTTGAAGCCGCAAAATATCTTGATTGATCAAGAAGGTGTGGTTAAGATCACTGACTTTGGGATTGCGATTGCATTGTCTGAAACGTCGATTACACAAACAAATTCGATGTTAGGATCTGTACATTATCTTTCACCAGAACAGGCACGGGGCAGCATGGCCACAAAACAATCAGACATCTATGCACTAGGGATCATTTTATATGAGATGCTGACAGGCAGCGTTCCTTTTGACGGCGAATCAGCAGTTACGATTGCCTTGAAACATTTCCAAGAAGATCTTCCTTCAATCACTACACTTGATCCAAATGTACCGCAGTCTTTAGAGAACATCGTTTTGCGAGCAACAGCAAAAGAACCAGCTGACCGCTATAAGACAGCAGATGAGATGAGTGATGATCTTGCGACTGCTTTATCGCCTGGCCGAAGTAATGAAGCACTGTGGATGCCGGCAGCGATGCACAATGAAACGAAAGCAATCGAGCCCATTGATGAAGAAGCACTCCATCAAACGGAAAGCATGCATGCAGAGCCAGAAGAGCTTGAAGCTGCTGATGAAACACCTGCTGAAAAGCAGCCGAAAAAGAAAAAACGTAAAACTTGGCTTTGGATACTGATTGCAGCATTAGTTGCTTTAGTAGCTGGTGCAGCGGTTTATTTTGCCGCCACTAGAAATAGTGATGTCGTGGTTCCTGATGTTTCAGGACTGACTGAATCAGAAGCTCGAACAAAATTAGAAGCCGTGAACTTGAAAGTCGCCTCGGAAACGCAAGAAATCGCTGACGAAGAAATCGAAGAAGGCAACGTAGTCAAAACTGATCCAGCCGCTACGACGACGGTCAAAGAAAACCGAGAAGTTACTCTGTATATCAGTTCCGGTTCAAAAGCCATCGAACTCAAAGACTATACAGATATGAGTTATGAAGAAGTGGAGTCAGAACTCTTGTCTCTAGGTTTTTCAGCAAGCCAGATCAAGAAAACGACTGAATTCAACAGCGATGTCGAAGAAGGCAATATCATTTCGCAAGATCCAGGCAAAGGTTCAAAAGTCGAACCAGATTCTGATACGATCTCATTCGTCGTCAGTGACGGACCGCAAACAGTTACTTTGAGAAACTATACAGGTGAGGATTATAACGCTGTTTACAATGAATTGATTGCACAAGGTTTTACCGACAGCATGCTTTCTTTCTCTTATGTTTACGACGATAACGTTGCTTCTGGATCAATCGTCAGCCAAAGTGTTGCTGCGGGTGTAGCGATCGACCCAACCAGAACGACAGTCTCGTTTGAAGTTAGTCAAGGAAGCCAACCTAAAAAATTAAATGATATCTCTGGCTATACGAAAAGCGAAGCACAAAAATATCTTTCAGAAATCGGTGCAGATTACATGGGACATGAATCTTATGAATTCAGCGATTCTGTAGAAAAAGACAAAGTGATTCGTACAAATCCGGCAGCCGGAACAGACATTTCAAAAGGCGATGTCGTAAGTGTCGTCTATTCGAAAGGCGTAGATCCTGCGAAAGAATCGTCTTCAGAAGAAGATTCTTCCAGCTCTAGTTCTGAAGAAAAATCATCAGACACGACAACAACATCTGATAAAGCTGAATCAACAACCGCTGAGTCAGAAAATAAAGATTAAAATTTAAAAGACTTATCCAAAATGCTCGATGTTTTGGATAAGTCTTTTTTTATTCTTGAGAAAGGAACAGGATTTTGTCATAGAAGCAAAACCATTAGCTGAAACTAGATTATTTTCCATGTTTCATAGAGAAAACAAGCAGTTTCTTCCTTGTTTTATGGTAAAATACAACTAAATGGAGGTGGCGCAAATCAAAGGTCAAATCAGAAAAGCACTCAGCGGTTTTTATTATGTCTATTCAGATGGGAAAACCTATCAGACACGCGGCCGCGGAAACTTTAGAAAAAGAAAAATCACTCCTTTGGTCGGTGACCAAGTCGAGTTTGACAGTGAGAACCCAACAGACGGGTATTTGCTGGATGTACTGCCTAGAAAAAACCAGCTCGTTCGTCCGCCAGTCGCTAATGTAGATATCGGTGTCGTCGTGACTAGTTTGGTAGAACCTAATTTTTCTTACAATCTGCTGGATCGTTTTTTAGTCACGCTGGAGTACGAGAAAATCAAACCAATCATTTTTTTGACAAAAACAGATTTAGATCCTCAAAACGAAAAGATCCAAGAAATCAAAGAAACCTATGAAACGATTGGCTATTCTGTGATCATTCCTGAAACACAAGGAGATGCATCAGGACTCACACCTTATTTCAAGGATCATTTAACCGTTTTTATGGGACAGTCTGGGGCAGGAAAGTCAACTTTGCTGAACCATATCGCTCCCGAGCTTGAGCTGGAAACAAACGCAATCTCGGATTCTTTAGGACGAGGCAAACACACGACCAGACATGTGGAATTGATTCCATTGAATGATGGGCTCGTTGCCGATACGCCAGGATTTAGTTCCATCGACTTTTTGGTTATCGAAGAAAATGAATTGTCGAAACAGTTTCCTGAATTTGTTGATGCAGCCGTGCATTGCCGATTTAGAGAATGCCGTCATGTCAAAGAACCTGACTGTGAAGTAAAACGAAGAGTCGAAAGCGGCGAGATTGCAGCCAGCCGTTATGAAAATTATCTGCAGTTCCTGCAAGAAATCGAAAAAAGAAAACCTCTTTATAACAAAAAGAAGAAGTAGGGGGAAGCAAAAAATGAAAATAGCACCTTCCATCTTGAGTGCAGACTTTGCGAATTTGCAAAGAGATATCGAATTAGTTGAAAAAGGCGGCGCTGACTATATCCATGTCGATGTCATGGACGGCCATTTTGTACCAAACATTACTTTAGGTCCAAACATCGTCCAAGCCATCCGTCCTGTAACAAAATTACCTTTGGATGTTCATTTGATGATCACAGATCCAGAAAAATACATTGCTGATTTTGCGAAAGCTGGAGCAGATATCATTATGGTACACGTTGAAGCAACAGCTCATATCCATCGTGCATTGCAAATGATTAAAGATCTTGGTGTAAAAGCAGGTGTAGTGATCAATCCAGGAACACCCGTATCCATGATCGAACATGTGCTTCCTTTAGCCGACCAAGTGTTAGTGATGACAGTGAACCCAGGATTTGGCGGTCAAAGCTTTATTGAGGAATCTTTATCAAAAATCACTCAGCTGGATCAGCTGCGTCATGAAAAACAACTTAGCTATGCAATCGAAGTAGATGGCGGAATCGTTCCGGAAACAGCTAAAAAATGTAAAGAAGCCGGTGCAGATGTTTTTGTTGCAGGTTCCTATGTATATTCGGCTGCAGAGCCGTTAGTACAAATCGCTAAACTGAAAGAAGCGTTAGCCTAAATGAAGATTTTGTTAGCTGCAGGAGCGAAACCAGCGACATGGCCTCAAATCCAAACAAGCGACTATGATTATTTCATTGGGATCGATCGCGGATCACTTTATCTGCTGGAAGCGGGAGTTCCCCTTGATTTGGCGGTAGGTGATTTTGATTCACTGAACGAAGCAGAGAAGAAACTCGTTTTTTCTTCAGCGAAAGAAGTGCGCCAATCACCAGCTGAAAAAGACGATACGGACACACAGCTGGGGATGGTCTCTGCTTTTGAGCGGTTTCCTGAAGCTTCCGTCACATTGATTGGCGCAACAGGAGGAAGATTAGATCATCTATTGGCTAATTTGTGGTTAGGTTTAGAACCAAGATTCCAACCCTTTCTTTCGCAGATCACACTTCTTGATCGCCAAAACCATTTTACTTATTATCTGCCTGGAGAACACCGGATCCACAGGCAGCCAAACATGAAATACCTTGCTTATTGCTGTCTGACACCAGTAGAGTCTCTGACATTGAAAGAAAGCAAGTACACGCTGACCAGCGAAAATGTGTCCTATCCAACCTCTTATGCAAGTAATGAATTTCTCACGGAAACTGCTAGTTTTTCCTTTACCAAAGGAGTCATTGCTGTTATCCAAAGCAAAGACGAATAACCAAGTACTCGTTTTGCTGCTGATTTGCTAAAAAAGCGTTAAGAGCAGCTGCTTAGCTTTTGTTTCAGAGGGTTTAGTGATAAAATTAATTCTACGAGTCTAATTAATCCGAGGTGTCTTTGTGAAGAAGTTCAATCCGAATAAAAATATTATTATTACGTTGATTATTGTTATCATCGCGGTGACGATTTTAAGTGTTACTGCGGCACAACGCGCAAATGAAGGGAAAACGAATTTTTTCCAATCCATCGTCAACGATAGTGTTGCAATTATTGATAAAACGATTTCTGCTCCTGCAAGATGGATCGGGAACGGCGTAAATTCTGTCCATAATCTATTTACGACCTATGCAGAAAATGAGCGGTTGAAAGAAAAAATCGACAGCTACGATGAAATCGCACAGAAAAACAAAAATTACCAAAAAGAAATCGAAGCACTGAAACAAGAGCTGAATCTGGATCAGACATTGACAAGCTATGAAAAAGTAACAGCGAACGTTATCACGCGTTCTCCTGATAACTGGCAAGATATCATGATCGTCGATAAAGGCTCTCGCGACGGAATCGAAAACAACATGGCAGTCATGTCGCAAAAAGGATTGATCGGACGAGTGATCGAAGTCAACGCAGCTTCTTCAAAAGTAGAACTATTGACTTCATCAAACGAAAGCTCCAATCATTTCCCAGTACGTGTCAGCTCAGGAAACGGCAACTCATTCGGTTTGCTGAGAAATTACGACGAAAAACTCCAAGCGTTGGTAGTGACACAATTAACAGGTGATGCAGAGATCAAAGAAGGCGATGTGGTCCAAACTTCTGGACTAGGCGGCAACTCTCCGGCAGATCTGCCAATCGGTACAGTCATCAAAACAAAACCAGACAGCTACGGTTTAGATCGTGAAGTTTACGTGAAACCTTACGTAGAAATGCACGACCTGTCAGTAGTAACGATCGTGAAGCGTCTAGTGGAGGATGAATAATCCATGTTTAAAAAAGAGATGATGAAATACTACCTGCCAGCGATCCTGTTTTTCTGTATGCTGCTGGACAGCCATTTGACCCGCTTTCTTCAAAGCGTGGCAAATGGTGCGTATGTCCCTAATGCTCATTTTTTGATTCTGATCTTGCTGTGCAGCAGTTTGACTTTTTCTAAGCGTTATCTGCTGACTGCAACAATCATCTTGGGCATCGTATTCGACATGTATTATATCGGAGTTGTAGGAATCTATGCAGTCGCGCTGCCGTTGACTGTGCTTCTGATGTACGGTTTGAGTCACGTGATCCATACCAATGTCTTTACTGAATTTTTCAGCATGATCATTTTTGTCACTGGTTTTGAATTGTTCACGCTGAGTATCCAGCTGATTTTCAGATTAGTCACAGTCAACACGACATACTTTATTACACAATTTTTAGGACCAACATTGTTGCTGAATATGATTATCTTTGCTCTGTTCATCTTTCCATTCAAGAAAATATTTACAGATAAAGGCAGCCATCAATGATCGATTTTAAAAGCCCCTAAAACAGATACCGATGTTTTAGGGGGCTTTTTTTCTTTGTTATTTGCTGCTCTAAAGCAAAGCGGCTTTTTTTGTGAGGGGATTTTTACACCCAAAAAGTCAGCGTTTTCTCAAGTGTGATAAGAAGTTCCAGTGTTTTTGGATACTAGAAAAAACAAGAGAGCAGAAACGTTGAAGTATCAAAAAAGTAAACACTTGCAGGAGAAAAAGCAAAAACGAACAATTTTGTCATTTTAAAACTTCTCTTTGAAACATTTTTGTAACATAACTATTATCTCACTGACATACTGCTATGGTACAATTTTTGTATCGTTAAGAAAGACTTAAATATTTTTAGGTATTTATTAAATTATTAAACTAAGCCAGTCGGAGGAATGAAGAGTGAAAAAGAGTTTATTATCAGCAGTAATGGTATGTTCAATGACATTGACTGCAGTAGCATCACCGATCGCTGCCGCGGCAGAAGATTTTGATTCTCAGATTCAGGAGCAGGATGCTAAAATCGCAGACTTGCAAAACCAACAAGCAGATGCACAAGCACAAATCGATGCATTGGAAAGCCAAGTAGCAGACATCAACACACAAGCACAAGACTTGTTGAACAAACAAGCTTCATTGCGTGACGAATCTGCTAAATTAGAAAAAGATATCGCAGACTTGCAAGAACGTATCGAAAAACGTGAAGATACAATCAAAAAACAAGCCCGTGACGCACAAGTACAAAACACAAGCTCAAACTACGTTGACGCTGTGTTGAATGCTGATTCTTTTGCTGATGCTGTTGGTCGCGTACAAGCGATGACAACAATGGTTAGAGCAAACAATGAATTGATCAATCAACAAAAAGCTGATAAAAAAGCTGTTGAAGACAAAAAAGCTGAAAACGAAGCGAAATTGCAAGAAATTGCTTCAAACCAAGCTGTTTTGGAATCACAAAAAGGCGACTTGCTTTCTAAACAAGCAGACTTGAATGTTGCGAAAGCTTCATTAGCTGCGGAACAAGCAACAGCTGAAGACAAAAAAGCTGAATTGAACCGTAAGAAAGAAGAAGCAGAAGCTGAACAAGCACGTATCCGTGAAGAACAACGTTTAGCTGAAGTAGCTCGTCAACAAGCTGCACAACAACAAGCTGAAGAAGAAGCTCGTCAACAAGCAGAAGCGGAAGCAGCTGCACAACAACAGCAACAAACTCAAGCTTCATCATCTGAAACTGTTCAAGAATCAACTGTTTCAACAGAAGCTTCAAGCAGCCAAAGCGAAGCAGCAACTTCAGAATCAACAGCAGCATCTGATTCTGCAAGCTCAGAATCAACAACAAATTCTGAAACAGCTTCATCAGAAACAACAACAAGTTCAGAATCTACACCATCAACTGAAGAGTCTTCAACTGCTGATACATCATCAACAGGTGAAACAAGTACACAGCCATCAACTGACACATCAAGCAATACGTCAAACAGCGGTACTGGATCAAGCTCTTCAAATACTGGTACAACAAATACGAATACAGGCAACTCAACAAATACTGGTACAACAAATACAAACACAAGCAACACAACAAACAACGGTGGAACAAGCAACACAAATACTGGCGGAACAACAACTCCAACTCAACCAGTAACTCCTCCAGCATCAAGCGTGAACGGAGCAGCTATCGTTGCTGAAGCACAAAAATACATTGGTGTACCTTATGTATGGGGCGGAAGAACGCCAAGCGGTTTTGACTGCTCAGGTCTAACACAATATGTATACAAACAAGTAACTGGCCGTGACATTGGTTCTTGGACAGTACCTCAAGAATCAGCAGGAACAAGAATCTCTGTTTCTCAAGCACAACCAGGAGACCTATTATTCTGGGGATCAGCTGGTGGAACTTACCACGTAGCAATCTCATTAGGCGGCGGACAATACATCCACGCTCCACGTCCTGGTCAAAACGTAACTATTGGTTCAACTCAATGGTTCACACCTGACTTCGCGGTACGTGTACTATAATCTGTAACTAATAAAAGGACTTTATCACCAGCATCAAGTTGGCGGTAAGGTCCTTTTTTATCCACAAAAACAGCTAGACAAACCATGTTAGCAGATGGGATGTCTAGCTGTTTCTCTGTATAAATTCAAAATCCGCTAAAACATGGAAAGCAGTTTTAGCGGATTTTTCTTTAATGCTCGGAGCTAAGCGGTTTTTTTACGACCTCTAGCAAACGGTGTTCACAAAGCTGACTTTCGGTATTAAGCTTCTTATCAGCAAAATATAGGAAGCTATTTTGCTGAGAAGAAGAGTCTTAATACTCAAGTCAAGGCGCTTTGCTCATGACCTCTATTTAAACGGTGTTCAAACGATTGCTTCTGCGG